>NZ_RDTE01000003.1:6150625-7380750 GCF_004125265.1 Streptomyces lydicus | reverse complement strand
AACACGCAGGTCAGCGGGCGGGCCGCCGACGCGGTGGGGCCGTCAGTCCCCCTCTCGCAGCACCTCGATCAAGACGTTCACATGGCTCACCGACACATCCTTGGTGGCCGTCAGCAGCGTCAGCGGCCCCCGCGCGGCCCGCTCCCGCAGCCCCTCCAGCGCCGGCCGCGCCGCCTCCCGCGCCAGCTCCTCGCGGTACCGCTCGGCGAACTCCGCGAACCGCGGTCCCTCGTGGTGGAACCAGCGGCGCAGCTCCGACGAGGGCGCCACGTCCTTGCACCACTCACTGAGCTGCGCGTCCGCCTTGGACAACCCGCGCGGCCACAGCCGGTCGACCAGCACCCGCGCCCCGTCCGCCGGCTCCGGCGCCTCGTAGACCCGGCGCACCCGGAGGGCGCTCGCGGGGAATTTTTCACCCATACCCCATCGAAACATGACCACCGGAGCCCCGCCGGGAGGCCGGGAAGCGCCGCCCGCGGGTCCCGCTTTGGATTCATGGCCCCGGACAGGGTATTTTTCTTCTGCACGCCCCGACCGGGGTTCCTCCGGTCGGCACGGGCACCGGGACGTGGCGCAGCTTGGTAGCGCACTTGACTGGGGGTCAAGGGGTCGCAGGTTCAAATCCTGTCGTCCCGACGGTGCAGTACGGGCTTTCAGCCCAGGTCAGGGCCTTGCTCCCGCTTCGGCGGGAGCAAGGCCCTCGATCGTTCTCAGGGACCGTCGGCTCGCGATGCCGCAGACCGCGTGCGAGCCGGCTTCCGTATCCACAGCTCAAGCGGCTGCTCACCGCACTGCGGCAACCCCGCTCCTCGCCCGAAGCGGACGTTGAGAAGATCCAACAATGGAATTCGACGACGCCGCCACCCTGCACCGGGTATGCACCGATCGCCTCGGTGAGAAGTCCGGCGGGCAGTTCGCGGCCATGGCCCGGCGCGGCTTCCGGCTCGTCCCTTCGACGGACGGCGCCCAGGCCACCGGCCGCTGCCGTCTCGGCGGCCCCGCTCTGCTCGAATCCGGGACTCCCTGGCCCGAACTCGGCGGCTGCCCGCTGTCCCTGCACGCCGTACTCGACACCGACGCCCTCGCCCCCTGGCTCGGGGACGAACTGCCCACCCGGCCGGGCCTGCTCAACTTCTTCTCGTTCGATCCGGACGTGCCGTTCGAGGAGTACCAGCGTCTGGGCCTGTCGCCCGAAGACGGCCTCGTGCTGACCGCGGATCCGGCACGGGCGGTCGAGACAGCGACACCCGCACCGGCCAGGAGCTATCCGGCCGTACCCGTCCACGCAGCCGGGGTGACCATGCTCCCGGACAGCTGGGACCTGGCGGACGACGACATCGACTTCGACCCGGACGAACACTGGGGAGCGCCGTCACTCTTCCTCCTCGGGTGGGAAGACATCGACGGGAACACCGCCAACGGCCATCGCGCCTTCGGCTGGCCCGACACCTCCTATGCCTCCGAGGTGACCCCTCGCGACGCCGACGGTCCGGCCGTCCACCTGCTCCAGCTCGCCGGGGACACACAGCTCGGATGGGGCTGGGGCGACGCCGGGTCGCTGTACTTCACGATCCCGGCGAAGGCCTTCGCGGCGGGAGACTTCAGCAGAGCCGAGGCGACCGTGCGCTGCTGCTGAGCCCTTCCCCACGCCCCTCTACTCACGAGGATCCGTGTAGTAGTCAGCCAGCATCTCCGAGGGCCAGGCAGGCTCGCGCACGTCGCCCTGCGGTCCCATCACGCTGAACCACGGCTTGATGTCCAGCACCGGTGTGCCGTCCACAGCATCCAGCGCTTCGACGTGCAGATCCAGACCGTCCACCTTGACCAGGCGGCACCGCGAGACGCCCAGCCAGTTCACCCGGCGCATGTTGCGGTGGGCGAAGGAGCCGCCGGCCGGCCAGTCGGGGTTGCCACGGGGGTGCCGGGATTCGGGCGGCAGATCCGTGGGGTCGGTCAGGTGGAAGCGGAAGACGACCTCAAGGTGGGAGAAGGCCTCCAGACCGACGACCGACTCCTCGGTGAACTGGTCCGGGTCGATACGGATGACGGAGCGGGTGCCGCCCCAGTAGTCATCCGTGGGCTCGGCACGTCCGCCCACCACGTGGGCGACGGGCACGACCGTGAACGCTTCTGTCATGGGGCGGAACTCCTCGGGGAGGGGCCGGAAGTACGGAATCAGGCGGGCGGGCGGCTCTGCACGGCCGCCCCCGGTCACGAGAGCGGCAGGTCCACCAGCATCACCGCGAACACCGGGGAGTCGGGGAAGGGCTGGCGCTCGCCCACCTTTCGGTACCCCCAAGATTCGTACAGGACCTGGACCTTGGGGTGTGTCACGTCCACCAGCAGCGCCGCGAGGTCCGCTTCCTTGGCGTTCATCAATGCCCGGTGCAGCCGCTCGGACGTGCCCGTCTTCCGCCACCGCTCGCGCACCATCAGTTCCGAGAAGTGGAAGGTGCGGCTCTTCTCCGGCGCCGCGTCCAGGTACTCACGCCACCATTCACGGCCCTCGGCGCCGGGGGCTCCGTAGGCGAAGCCCACCACCTCTTCACCGTCGTACGCGATCACGCAGGAGAACTCGGGGTGTCCGCCCCAGTGGTCGACGAACCAGGGGAACTTCTGTCGGAACTCGTCGTCCGAAATCTCGTTGGCGTGCACATCGGCGTGCACGTCGAGCAGCGTCTGCCGGATTTCCGGCAGGTCGCCGTGGCCGTAGTGGCGCAGTTCCAAAGCGGATGTCATCAGGTGTTGCTCCATTCCGATCGGTAGCGGTCCTTCCACTCGCGCGCGATGCCTGAGTCCGGCGCGAGGGTGGTCAAATCGCGGTAGAAATCCCCTAGGTAGCAACGCATCCGGCCCGGCAGGGGATCGCCGCCCATCAGTACGAACACCTGCTCCGCCGTGGCGCACGCCTGCTCCTCGTCCCGTTGGTGGAGCTGCGCGAGGGCGAGCCGGAGCGTGGCCAGAGCGCGGTTCCGGCGGAACTGCTGTGGGATGGCCGCCAAGGCACGGTGTGACGCCGCCTCGGCCACTGTGGCGTCCCCGAGGTGATCCCGGACAATGGATGTGATGGCCATCAACTCGGCCGGGCCGTAGAAGGCCACCCAGGACGGCCGGGGCTCGTCCATGGACGCGTTCGCCAGCGCCTCTTCCGCGCACCCCAGGGACCGCAGGGCACCCCGCCGGTCCCCGACGCTTGAGTGCCCGATCGCCGTGCGCGCGTGGGCCAGGGAGGCAAACAGCGGGTCGCGGCGCGTGACGGCTGTCGCCTGCGCAGCCCGGCCCGCATCCACGACCTGCGAATACTCCCCACGATGGACCGCGAGCATGGCATGCGAGTTCCACACCCGCAGTTCCGCCACAGGGTCATTTCCCATGCCCGCCAAATACAGCGCCCGATTGAGATGAGCCTGCGCACGGTCGCTCTGACGCGCGTCCACGGCTGACCAAGCTGCCTGCGCGGTGTAGTTCGCGGCCACGCTGAAGAGCCGCTGCCGGATGCGCTGGGATGCCGCCCGCTTCTGCAGCTCCAGCGCTTCGGCGGCGCCCGCCACGGCAGCCCGTTCCAGTTCCCCGTGCCCGCCTTTGGAGGCGTCCAGGGCGGTAAGGGCGTCCAGGCCGCTGCGGAGGCGGATGACCTCGGAGGTGCCGACCGCGTACGGCCGGGCGGCGACCAAGGGTACGGCGGCGGCCGTCGTTCCGGCGGCGGCGGTGAGGAAGTTCCTGCGACGCACGGGATCCTCCGTCCTGTGAGGGCCACATCTACCCGCCGGAGAAGCAAAGCCCAACTCCTCGGCGGTACATCCGAATACTGCCTCCAAGGCTTCCCGCTGCCGAGGGTGCGGCCATCGTGTCTTTCCGGTCAGCCAGTGGCGCACGGTGCGGTCGCTGACGGTGCCCGCCCGGCCGAGCGACCGCAGGTAGTCGTTCACCGCGTCGGCTAACTCGGTCTGGGTGAGGCCCGCTTCGCCGAGGGCACCGGCAAGGCTCTCATTTGCCTTCACCCCTGCACGGTATCCAGATCGCGCGCGCCGCCGTCCCGGACGGCGGCGAAATTTCCGGTCCGCCGTACGGCACGTGGCAGCAGAATTTCCGTACGGCATATGACAGCCCGTCGTTGGATGCGTACAGGGAGTCGTCGGCCAAGGCGGTGCGGCGGCCCCTAAGGAGGGAAGCCCGCTTTCACCCCCGGCGTCGGGGCAGCGGGCCGTACCTCACCGCCCACCACCGACGAGGTCCCGATGACCATGACCGCATCCCGTCCCACCGGACATCCTGGATACAGCGAAACGCTGTTGCGCAGACCCGAGAGCGTGGCTGTCGCCCGCCGGCTGGTGCGCTGTGCGCTGACGGCCTGGGACATGGAGGAACTGGCCGACGACGGGGCCTTGGTGGTCTCCGAGTTGGTGACCAATGCCGTGCGGCACGCACGGAGCGAGGTGATCCGGCTGGTGGTCAGCCGGCCCGGTCCGGCAACGGTGCGGATCGGGGTGGTGGACAAGTCGAAGGCTCCGCCGCGGCACCGCCCTCCGGGGGACGAGGGCGACAGCGGGCGGGGCCTGGTGCTGGTGGCCGGGCTGACGGCCGCCTGGGGTATCAACCCGCTCCCCTGGGGCAAACGGGTCTGGGGCGAATTGCACAGGAAGGACAGCCGGTGAACGGTGCGGACAAACCGTGGGTGGGCGATCTGGTGCGCGACGAGGGCACCGGCCGGGCCGGCGTCGTCAGCGATGTGCGCGACGGCGTCTATGTGTTGCGGCCGGAGAACGGTCCGGGCCACTGGCTCTGCGACGTCCCCGGGCGGCTGACGGTGATCGTTCCGCGGGAAGAGCGGCGTGACGGCTGAGCCCGGGTGAGGTGAGGTGCAGTGCGGTGCGGACCCGGCCGCACCGGCGGCGGGGGAAGGCCCGCGCGGGGCGGCCGGGTTCACGGCCGGGCTCGCGGCCAGGTCCGCGGCCGGGTTCACGGCCAGGGGCTACGGCACCGGCGGGACCGGGCCCGACATGTCGCGGCGGTCCGAGAGATCGCGCTGGTCCGAAAGGTCCCGCTGATGCGGTATCGCGATCTCGTCCGGCTTCTGGAGGGCCACGGTCCGGGCCGGGGAGGGGATGCGGATGCCCTCGGCCCGGTAGCGCTGGTGCAGGCGCTTGATGAACTCGTGCTTGATCCGGTACTGGTCGCTGAACTCGCCGACGCCCAGGATCACCGTGAAGCTGATCCGCGAGTCGCCGAAGGTGTGGAAGCGGACGGCCGGTTCGTGGTCGGGGTCGCCGCCGTCGATGTCCTTCATCACGCTCTCGACGACCTCGGTGGTGACCCGCTCGACATGCTCGAGGTCGCTGTCGTAACCGACGCCCACCTGCACCAGGATCGTCAGCTTCTGTTCCGGCCGGGTGAAGTTGGTCATGTTGGTGCCGGCCAGCTGGGTGTTGGGGATGATCACCAGGTTGTTGGAGAGCTGGCGCACCACGGTGTTCCGCCAGTTGACGTCGACGACATAGCCCTCCTCACCGCTGCTGAGCCGGATGTAGTCGCCGGGCTGCACCGTCTTGGAGGCGAGGATGTGCACGCCCGCGAAGAGGTTGGCGAGGGTGTCCTGGAGGGCCAGGGCGACGGCGAGGCCGCCCACGCCCAGGGCGGTGAGCAGCGGGGCGATGGAGATGCCCAGGGTCTGCAGGACGACGAGGAAACCCATCGCCAGGACGATGATGCGGGTGATGTTCGCGAAGATGGTCGCCGATCCGGCCACCCCGGACCGGGACTGCGCGAAGGACCGCACCCCCCTGGTGATCACCCGGGCCGCGGTGAGCGTGACGACCAGGATGAGCAGCACCGTCAGCGTCCGGTTGACGGTACGTCCGACCGCCTCCGTCAGCGGGAGTGCGGCGGCCGCCGCCGCCAGGCCGCCGGTGACCGCCGCCCAGGGCACCACCGCCCGCAGCGCGTCAACGAGGATGTCGTCTCCGCTCCACCGGGTTTTGAGGGCGTGTTTGCCCAGCCACCGCAGGACGACCCGCAGCAGCACGGCTGCCACGATGCCGGCCGCCAGCGCGGCTCCGGCCAGGATCAGATCGTGCAGTGTCACAGCGCGGTTCACCGGCGGGCTCCCCCTGCGCCCGGAAGGAGCGGCCTCGCTATCAGCCGGATGTGATGTCTCGTCACCATGCCACCTGCTCGTCTCTAGGGCTGCGAAGGCGCCGGGACATCCGCGGACGTCCCGGCGCGAACTGCCATCCTGCCGTATGGGGTTCGGCAGGCAGCGGGTGGCTCGGGTGGAATGGTGCACGGTGCGCACGGCCGCCGCCGGGGGCGGGGCGGTGCGCTCCCCTGGGTGACGAGGGGCGCGGGGAGCGAACCGGGCGGTGTCAGTGCGCCTTTTGCGCCAGGCGCAGCAGATGGTCGGCGAGGGCCTGGCCGCCCGCCGGGTCGCGGCTGATGAGCATCAGGGTGTCGTCGCCCGCGATGGTGCCGAGGATGTCGTGGAGTTCGGCCTGGTCGATGGCCGAGGCCAGGAACTGGGCGGCGCCCGGCGGGGTGCGCAGGACCACGAGGTTGGCGGAGGCCTCGGCGGAGATGAGGAGTTCGCCGGAGAGGCGGCGCATCCGCTCCTCCTTGGCCGACTCCCCCAGCGGCGCCCGCGGCTTGCGGTCGCCGCCCTCGCTGGGCACCGCGTAGATCAGCTCGCCCCCGGTGTTGCGGATCTTCACCGCGCCCAGCTCGTCCAGATCGCGCGAGAGCGTCGCCTGGGTGACGGACAGACCGTCGTCGGCGAGCAGCTTCGCGAGCTGGCTCTGGGAGCGGACCGGCAGCCGGTTGAGGATGTCCACGATCCGGCGGTGGCGGGCGGTGCGGGTCTGCGGTACGGCCTGGCCGCCGTTCTGCGCCTCGTTGTCCTGCGCCCCGTTGTCCTGCGCCTCGTTGTCCTGCGGCTCGCTCATCGTTGTCGTCAGTCTCCGGCTCGTCGTTCCCCGTCGGCCCCTTGGCGGGCCGTGTTCAGGACGCCGGGAAGCTTGTGGAGGAACACTTCCGCCTCGTCTTCGGAGACGATCAGCGGCGGGGCGAGCCGGATGACGTCCGGCGCGACCGCGTTCACCAGCAGGCCCGCGTCCTGAGCCGCCTGCTGCACCTGTGGCGCGAGCGGCTCCGTCAAGACGATACCCAGGAGGAGGCCCGCACCGCGGACCTGAGCGACCAACGGGTGGCCCAGGGCCTCGGTTCCCTTCCTCAGCCGCTCGCCGACCCGCCGGACGTTCTCCAGGACGCCGTCGGCCTCGATGGTGTCCAGGACGGCGAGGGCACCGGCGCAGACGACCGGGTTGCCGCTGAAGGTCGAGCCGTGCGATCCGGGCGTGAGCAGGTCGGCGGCCGGGCCGAAGGCCAGCGTGGCACCGATCGGCAGACCGCCGCCCAGGCCCTTGGCGAGGGTGACGATGTCGGCCTCGATGCCCTGTGCCCGGGACTCCAGCCAGTGTCCGGTCCGGCCGATGCCGGTCTGGATCTCGTCCAGGACCAGCAGGGTGCCGGTGGCGGCGGTGATCTCGCGGGCGGCCCGGAGGTAGCCGGGCGGCGGGACGATGACGCCGTTCTCGCCCTGCACGGGCTCCAGGATGACGAAGGCGGTGTCGGTGGTGACGGCGGCCCGGAGCGCGTCGGCGTCCCCGTACGGGACGTAGTCGACGTCGCCGGGCAGCGGCGCGAACGGCGCCTGCTTGGCGGGCTGGCCGGTGAGGGCGAGGGCGCCCATGGTGCGGCCGTGGAAGCCGCCGGCCGTGGAGACCATGTGGGTGCGCCCGGTCAGCCGGCCGATCTTGAAGGCGGCCTCGTTGGCCTCGGCGCCGGAGTTGGAGAAGTAGACCCGGCCGGGACGTCCGGCCAGCGCGAGCAGGCGCTCGGCGAGGGCCACGGTGGGCTCGGTGACGAAGAAGTTCGAGACATGGCCGAGGGTGGCGACCTGGTCGGAGACGGCGCGGACCACCGCGGGGTGGGCGTGGCCGAGGGCGTTGACCGCGATGCCGCCGAGGAAGTCCAGGTACTCCTTGCCGTCGGCGTCCCACACTGTGGCGCCCTCGCCCCGGACGAGCGGGATACGGGGGGTGCCGAAGTTGTCCATCATGGCGCCCTGCCAGCGGCCGGTGAGGTCCGCGTTGGTCACCGGACCGTGGCCGTGTGCCGCCTCGCTCATGCCGTCCCCTCGATCGTGTTCGCGTCCGGCACGACCATCGTGCCGATCCCTTCGTCGGTGAAGATCTCCAGCAGAATCGAGTGCTGGACCCGCCCGTCGATGACCCGGGCGGTGTGGACGCCGTTGCGGACGGCGTGCAGGCAGCCCCGCATCTTGGGGACCATGCCGCTGGCCAGGTCGGGCAGCAGCTTCTCCAGTTCGGTGGCGGTGAGGCGGGAGATCACCTCGTCGCTCTGCGGCCAGTCCTCGTACAGCCCCTCGACATCGGTGAGCACCATCAGCGTCTCGGCGCCGAGGGCCGCGGCCAGCGCGGCCGCGGCGGTGTCGGCGTTGACGTTGAAGACACCGCTGGCATCGTCCTCGTCGCTGCTGCGGGCGATCGAGGAGATGACCGGGATCCGGCCGTCGTCCAGGAGGGCGTGGACGGCCCCGGGGTCGATGCCGGTGATCTCGCCGACCCGGCCGATGTCCACCCGCTCGCCGCCGATGTCGGCCAAGTGCTTGGTCGCGGTCATCAGATGGGCGTCCTCGCCGGTCATGCCGACGGCGAGCGGGCCGTGCTCGTTGAGCAGCCCCACCAGCTCGCGCTGCACCTGGCCGGCCAGCACCATCCGGACGACGTTCATCGCCTCGGGCGTGGTGACCCGCAGGCCTCCCTTGAACTCCGACTCCAGACCGAGCAGGTCCAGCTGGGCGCTGATCTGCGGGCCGCCGCCGTGCACGACGACGGGGCGCAGTCCGGCGTGCCGCAGGAAGACCACGTCCTGGGCGAAGGCGCGCTTGAGCTCCTCGTCGATCATGGCATTGCCGCCGAATTTGATGACGACGGTCTTGCCGTGGTGCCGGGTCAGCCAGGGCAGCGCCTCGATGAGGGTGCGGGCCTTGGGGAGCGCGGTGTGTTTGCGGGTGCTCATGCTGCGGCCTCGCTTCTGGGTGCGTGCCGGGAGCCCGGCACGCACCGGTGATGGATGCGCTCGCTCATGAGGAGTACGCGCTGTTCTCGTGGACGTAGTCGGCGGTCAGGTCGTTGGCCCAGATGACCGCGGACTCGGTGCCGGCCGCGAGGTCGGCGGTGATGCGTACCTCCCGGTAGCGCATGTCGACCAGGTCGCGATCCTCGCCCACCGAGCCGTTCTTGCAGACCCAGACGTCGTTGATGGCGACGTTGAGCTGGTCGGGCTCGAAGACGGCGGAGGTGGTGCCGATCGCGGAGAGCACCCGGCCCCAGTTGGGGTCCTCGCCGTGGATGGCGCACTTGAGGAGGTTGTTGCGGGCGATGGAGCGGCCGACCTCGACCGCGTCGTCCTCGCCGGCCGCGCCCACGACCTCGATCCGGATGTCCTTGCTGGCGCCCTCGGCGTCCCCGATCAGCTGCCGGGCCAGGTCGTCGCAGACCGTGCGCACCGCCTCGGCGAACGCGGCGGTGTCCGGTACGACGCCGGAGGCGCCCGAGGCGAGCAGCAGCACCGTGTCGTTGGTCGACATACAGCCGTCGGAGTCGACCCGGTCGAAGGTGGTGCGGGTCGCGTCGCGCAGCGCCGTATCGAGGGCGGCGGCCGGCAGATCGGCGTCGGTGGTCAGCACGACGAGCATGGTGGCCAGGCCAGGGGCGAGCATGCCGGCGCCCTTGGCCATCCCGCCGACGGTCCAGTTGTCCTGGCTCACCTGGGCGGTCTTGTGCACGCTGTCGGTGGTCTTGATGGCGATGGCGGCCTTCTCGCCGCCGTGCCCGGTCAGCTCCGCCGCGGCGCGCTCGACTCCGGGCAGCAGCTTGTCCATCGGGAGCCGCAGGCCGATCAGCCCGGTGGAGGCGATCGCCACCTCACCGGCGTTGTGCCCCAGCACCTCGGCGGCCTTCTCCGCGGTGGCGTGGGTGTCCTGGAAGCCGAGCGGGCCCGTACAGGCGTTGGCGCCGCCGGAGTTGAGGACGACGGCGGAGACCGTGCCGCCCTTGAGGACCTGCTCGGACCAGACGACCGGAGCGGCCTTGACGCGGTTGGAGGTGAAGACACCGGCGGCGGCCAGTCGCGGCCCGTTGTTCACCACGAGGGCGACGTCCGGGTTGCCGTTCTCCTTGATCCCGGCGGCGATGCCCGCCGCCGTGAACCCTTGTGCTGCCGTGACGCTCACTGCTTCTTCTCCTCCGTCGCTTCGCCGGCCCCGCCGGTCACGCTGTGCTGCCCCGGGTCCGTGTGTGTCACGGAGCCACCCCGACCTTCGAAAGCCCGGTCTCCTCGGGGAGGCCGAGGGCGATGTTCATGCTCTGCACCGCGCCGCCCGCGGTGCCCTTGGTGAGGTTGTCGAGGGCGCTGATCGCGATGATCCGGCCGGCGGCCGCGTCGAGCGTCACCTGGACCTGGGCGGTGTTGGATCCGTACACGGCGGCGGTCGACGGCCACTGGCCCTCGGGCAGCAGCCGCAGGAACGGTTCGTCGGCCAGCGCCTTCTCGTACGCGGCCCGTACCGCGGCGGCGTCCACGCCGGGCTTCGCCTTCGCCGAGCAGGTGGCGAGGATGCCGCGCGACATGGGGGCCAGGGTCGGGGTGAAGGAGACGCTGATCCGCTCGCCGGCCACCGCGCTCAGGTTCTGGATCATCTCGGGGGTGTGCCGGTGCCCGCCGCCGACGCCGTACGGGCTCATCGAGCCCATGACCTCGGAGCCCAGCAGATGCGGCTTGAGGGCCTTGCCGGCGCCGGAGGTGCCGGTGGCCGCGACGATCACGGCCTCGGGCTCGGCGAGCCGGTCCGCGTAGGCGGGGAACAGGGCGAGCGAGACGGCGGTGGGGTAGCAGCCCGGGACCGCGATGCGCCGGGTCCCCTGGAGCGCGGCGCGGCCCCCGGGCAGCTCCGGGAGGCCGTACGGCCAGGTGCCCGCGTGGGCCGAGCCGTAGAAGGCCTCCCAGTCGGCGGAATCGCTGAGCCGGAAGTCGGCGCCGCAGTCCACGACCAGCACATCCGGCCCCAGCTCCTCGGCGACCGCGGCGGACTGGCCGTGCGGCAGCGCGAGAAAGACGACGTCGTGCCCGGCCAGCACCTCGGCGGAGGTCGGCTGGAGCTCCCGGTCTGCCAGCGGGGCAAGGTGCGGCTGCAGTCCGCCCAGGCGCTGCCCGGCATTGGAGTGCCCGGTCAGCGCCCCGATCTCCACCTCCGGGTGCCCCAGAAGCAGGCGCAGCACTTCACCACCCGCATACCCGCTCGCACCGGCCACTGCTGCTCGTACCGTCATGGACCTCTCCTCCTCGATGGCATGACTATACGGATAGCGGCAGTTTTATGCAATGGGTTGCCGGGAGCGTGGGCGCCGCTGTTGAGACTGAGCAGCCGAGTTGGCCCTTCAGCGCTTGAGTTGGTTCGCTGAGCGTTGGCGTTGGCCCACCGCGACCTTCGAGATGGATGACGTTTTGATCGGGTCGGTCGACACGGAGCCTGCTCAACGCCGATGCATGGGGATCTTGGCAAGTCCGTTGCATGATGAAAATCTTGTGGTCATGAAGATCCTTCTCATCGGTGGAACCGTCTTCCTGGGCCGTGCGCTCGTCGACGAGGCGCTGCGACGTGGTCACGAGGTGACGTTGTTCCATCGCGGACAGGCGGGCCCGACGCCTTCCGGCGCGGAGGGGGTCCAGGGCGACCGGGGCAACGAAGCCGCCCTGCATGCGCTGGCGGACGGGCGGACCTGGGACTGTGTGATCGACACCTGCGGGTTCGAGCCCCAGATCGTGCAGCGTTCGGTCCGGGCGCTGGCCGGGCACGCGGAAATATACGCCTTCGTCTCGTCATTCCATGCCTACGCGGACTGGCCGGCCAAGGGGGTGGACGAGTCCTTCCCTCGCCACCCCTGCGCTCCGGACGCCTTGCCGGACGATGTGCCCTACAACGCACTCAAGGCCGGATGCGAGCGGGCGGTCGAGGAGGGCTTCCCCGAGCGCGCCCTGATCGTCAACCCCGGCATCATCGTCGGTCCCGGAGAGAGCATTGGGCGCCTCCCGTGGTGGCTGGAGACCGTCGCGCGTGGCGGCCGTGTCCTCGCTCCGGGGTCCCCGGACCGCGCGATGCAGCTGATCGACGCCCGTGACATCGCCAACTTCATGCTCGACCGGCTCTCCGAGGGCGGCACCGGCCGATACCTGACCACCGGCGTCCGCGAGAACACCACCATGGGTGAACTGCTGGGCGCCTGTGTCGACGCCACCGGCGCCGAGACCGAACTCGTTTGGACAGACGAGCAGTTCCTTCAGGATCATGGCGTGGCCCCGTGGACCGAAGTACCACTGTGGGCCCCTGACCTTCCCGAGGTGGTCGGCACCTGGACCGCTTCCTCGGCCAAGGCCCTGGCCACAGGCCTGCGCTGCCGCCCGGTCGCCGAAACCGTCGCGGACACCTGGCGAGCGCTCAGCGAGGGCGAGTATCCGCGGCCTAAGTACCTTCAGGGGAAGATTCCCGTCGGCCTGGACAAGGACAAGCACGACGCGGTCCTCACCGCGTGGGACAAACACAGGTCGCAAGCCTGAGCCCCACTGCGCCCCGGCCCCGTGACCCGGAAACGGTGCAGCAGGACCCGGCGCGGCGGAAATGCTCCGGAGCCCCTATGCCTTGGCCAGACGTCGCGCCGCAGGAGCAGGGACCTGGAGGTGGACCGACAAGGGTGCCACCCTGACAGCCCTGGAATTCGCCTGGTTCACCGGCTGGATGCCGAGTTCACTGCCGCCGGTTGGCCAAGTGAAAATTGCCCCGCACCAGCCGCTACCCTGCGTGCCAACACCAACGCACAGCGGGGCCGACTCAAGCGCTGAAGAGCCGAAATCGGCCGCTCAGTCGCAGTTCGATCGGGCTTCAGGGCTGCCCACCACCCTCACGCACAGTGAGCATCCACGGTCATGATCCGCCAACTATCTCTCTCAAGATCCGCCAACAAAAATTCTCCAAGCTCGTCTGACCTGCATGGCTCGGACCAAGATCCGCCAACTAAAAGTCTCGGTCACAGCTGCGACCGAGACTTTCAGCCGTCGGACGAGCACGCCGGCTAGCGGATCCTGGTCCCGGCTCAGCCGAGGGTGTCCATCAGGGCGGTGACATACGCATCCAGCCGCTCCTCCACGGCTCGCGTCGTCAGCTCCGCCCGCCCCGCCTCCCGCCATGGCTGCGACACCCACCGCACTTCTTCCGAGAGCGCCAGCCCGTCCCGTACCAGCCAGTACAGCCGCTCGCTCGCGGCCGCGGCCAACACCCCGCCGGCCTCCTCATACGCCTCGGGGAACCGCAGACCCCACTCCGGGCCGTGCAGCAGCGCGAGATTGGCAGCGCAGTGCGCCACGTCGAGATCCGCCGGGCCCCAGGAGGCCGCCGCCCAGTCGACGACGCCGGTGATCCGGGCCTCTGCCGGCCTTGCGGACGGCACGTCGAACAGCACGTTGCCGGGATGGAAGTCCCGGTGCAGGAATCGCCCCTCACAGGGCGGCGCCGGCCGCCGGATCACGTCGACGGCCGCGGCCCATGCCGCGGCGTCGGCGCCCTTCGGAACGACGACGGTCTCGGCGGTCGTCCGCGCCACATACCTCCGGGGCCGCTCGGCGGGTCGCAACGCGTGGATCGCCACGAGCTGACGGGCCAGCGCAGGGACGCGCGCCTCCAATCCCTCGTCGCCGAGGACGGCCCGGCCCGCCAGATGCGTCATGAGGAGCGACGGATACTCGCAATGCGCGGCGGCCGGATCAACCGCGACCAGTCCAGGAGCCGGCACGTCGGTCCCTGTGAGCAGGGTCAGCGCGCCGGCCTCCCGGTACAGCCAGTCCTCGGCGTGCTCCCTGTTGACGAAGGTGCGCAGCACCAGGTCACGGGTGCCTCCGTCCCGCGTGCCGACGGTCAGCCTCCGCATCTCGGCGGTGATGCCGCCGTGCAGCGCTTCCATTCCGACGATCCGTTCACCGGCCTCCAGGTGCCGGCTCACCCAGGCCAGCGTCAACGGCCGGACAGCCGCCGCCTCATCGCGATGGGTCACCGTGCCGGCCCCGTTCCTTCCAGCCGCCTACCTCAATGATCTTCAAAGACGGACCCTGATGAAAATCCAGGACACCTCCCACCATATGCGCCACTTCAGTGACTTGAGTGTGGAACCCCTTCGCAGCGCGAGTCCTCTTATATGGGGCGCAAGGGTGCGCATGTGTGCATCTGCATGCGCACTCACGCACACCAGAGTCATGCACGGCCCGAGCATCACGAACGTCAACCTGTGCCGTCCAGGCGGCACTTGGGATACGATAGGTCTGCTGAATGAAGATTCGCCGCGCTCTGACGGCCGCCGCAGCGGCTGCCGTATTAGCGCCCGTTGCCGTATTGACCGCGCCCGCCGCCGCATTCGCCGCTGACGGCGGCCCGGCTTCCCCGGACCGCGACGGGGCCACCCGTCAGGCCCCGGCGAAGCCGACGAAAGCCGCCGGGACCGCCGAAGGGACGCACAAGGGGACCACCGGCACGGGTGGTGCCACCGGTGGAGGCAAGGACACCGGTGACTCCGACGGTGCGGGTCAGTCCTGCGCGTTCGAGTCCGACCAGTTGCAGGCGGCCGTCCACGGGCTGCCGCGCCAGCTGGCTGCGGGCGGCGCCTGGACCCCCTTCACCATGACGCTCACCAACACCACCGGCAAACCCCTGGAGGAGGTCCAGCCCTCCCTGCTCGTGTCCTCCGCCCAAGATGTCGACCGGCCGTACTGGGAGCTGGAGACCGAGTACCGCGACGCCAAGACGGGGAAGTGGAAGACCTTCCACGACGCCCTGCCCCAGAACCTGTTCGGCTTCTTCGCCATCGGTCCGCACAGCAGCATCACGCTCCAACTGCGCACCCACGCGGTCAAGAACGCCAAGCCCGGCGCCGGGTACGCGCTCGCCGCCGGCGACTACCGCAACCACGACGGTTCCTGTGGTTCGGCCAAGGAAGCCTGGTACGACTTCACCATCCTGCGCGCGGGCGCGAAGCCGACGCAGCCCCCGACCGACAAGCCGGGTCAGCCGGGTGGCACGGCCGGGCCCGGCCAGAGCGCCGCGTCCGGGGGCGGTACGGGTGGTTCCGGTTCCACCGGTGGCCTCAGCCCGCAGGGCGGCGGCGAGCTCGCCGCGACCGGCGCCTCGTCCGCGCTCCCGTCGATCGCTCTCGCCGGCGGAGCCGCGATGGTGGCCGGCGCGGGTGCGGTCATCGGCGTGCGCCGCCGGAAGAGCATGGCCGGTCCGGGCGCCACGGACGTCACCGCGTAAGCCCAGCCCTTTCCCCAAGAAACTGTCAACCCACGGATCCACGGCCTGGGAACCCAGCGACACGGAAACCCAACGACACGGGAAACCCAACGACATGGGAATCCCAGGCTCCAAGGGTCCGACGAACCAGGAAAGAGATCTTCATGAAACTGCGCCGCGCCCTGTCGGTCTCGGCCGCGACGGTCGCCCTGCTCCCCTTGGCGATGGCCGCTGCGCCCGCCGCCCAGGCGGCCCCTGCCGCGAAACTCCCGAAGTGCTCCGACCTCGACACCGGGGAGCAGCACAACACCTTAGTGGGCCGCTCGTTCGGCATACCCAATTCGATCGCTCTCGGCCCTCAGTGGGCGACCTACACCGCCACGCTCACCAACGCCTCGACGAAGGAGCTGAAGTCGTTCGAACTCAGCGCGGAGCTGGGCAGCTACGTCTACAACGAGGGCGAGCGCGACCTGAGCCCGTACGGCGATCTGCAGTACTGGGACACCTCGCAGCACGCCTGGAAGACGCTGCGCCAGGCCGACGGCAAGGCCGGCGGCACCATCCCCGGCCCGACGACGCTGAAGCCCCGCGAGTCCGTCCACGCGCAGCTGCGGTTCAGGGTGAGCAAGGACCTGCCCATGGACCACGCGTACGACGCCTTCACCGGCATCACCGGCGCCTTCACCGACCGCTACCGTGACACGGACTGCACGGCCCAGGTCCACGAGGACGGCGCTTTCTCCCCCCGCAAGGGCTGAAACCCCGCGGGGAGCGCTGCCGCCGTCGCGGCCCGACGGCGGCAGCCCTCCCCGGCCCCCCAAGACCTGCCAACGAATACTCCCGGTCACAGGGGGTGCGAGGGAGATGCGGTGAGGCTTACCGGCTGCTGACGTGCGGGGCCTGCGCGGTGCTCGTCGGCGGGCGGGTGTCCCCACGGCGGTGACGGCGGCCGCCCGTACCGCTTGACCGGAGATGGGGGCCTCGGCTCGGGCGGCCGGGGCGGCGTGGCCCGAGCGGCCCGGGCGGCCCGGATGGCCCCGCCACCCTGCGGCGATTCTTCGTTCTGCGCGCAGCGGGCGGAGCTCAGCTCTTGACGGCCTCCGCGATCTGCTGGGCGGCCTGGGCGGGCGTGAGGTGCGTGGTGTCGACGACCTCGGCCTCGGCGTGCAGCCATGTGCGGGCCGCCTCGGCGTAGGGCTCGAGGTATTGGAGACGGAACGGGGAGTTGGGGCCGAGAACGGTGTCGCCCGCGATGCGCCCGCGGAGGGTGTCCTGGTCGGCGTGGAGGACGAAGTGCCGTACCGGAATGGCATGGTGGGCGAGGCCCGCGCTGATCTCGCGCCAGTACTGCTCGACCAGGACAGTCATGGGCATTACCAGAGTGCCGCCGGTGTAGTCGAGTACGCGGCGGGCGGTCTCGACCACGAGCGGCCGCCACGGCGGCCAGTGCTGGAAGTTGTCCGTCCGGGGCAGCCCCGGCGTGATGTCCATGAGTGTCTCGCCGACCTTCTCGGCGTCGAACACCCGTGAATCCGGGATCAGCTGCTGTACGAGTCCACTGGTCGTCGTCTTGCCCGCGCCGTGGGTGCCGTTGAGCCATACGATCATGGGCCCACGCTAGCGCTGTGCGGCCGTGGGAGGGGCGTCGGGCCGCCGGACCGGCCCCTTCCGCGCCGCCTCACGGAAGCGCGCGTTAGTGTCGTGTAAAGATCCGCAACGCGACCGCCGCGGCACTCGGCGGTCAGCGGATATAACGCAGGAATGGATGTCAAGGCCAGCCTGTCACTGACCCTGTTCGGCCTGCTCCTCGCCACAGGTGTGATCACCCTTGCCGCATGGCTGGTCTCCTTGGCCTGGAGCCCGTTCAGCTACCACGCGGCCCTGGCCGGCACTCCGGGCACCCTCACCGCGCCCCACTGCCACGTCACCGTCAGCGGAAAGTACCGCATGCGCGATTGCACCGGTACCTTCGTCGCCCTGAACGGCACCTTCACCGATACGTCGGCACACGCCTACGAGGTCGCGCTCATCGACGACGACGCCATACGGCTGCAGCGCCGGTCCGACGGCGGTTACACCCAGCCCCGTTCCTCGGCCGCCGCGATGGATCTCGCGGTCGTCTTCGGCATCGTGAGCGGCGCGGCGGCGCTGTTGCTCTTCCTGTGCCTGATGCCTCTGCGGGTCTCCTTCGGGGAGGGCACACGGCTGGGCTCGAATCCGCAGCCCTGGGGTGCGCTGCTGTGGCTGCTGAGCAGACTGTCCGTGGGTGCGGCGTTCGCGGCAGCCGCCGGGCTGGTGATGATGATCGTGCTTCCGTTCGCCGGGCGGTTCCTTTGACGTCGGCACGCAGAGGGGTGAGCAGGCAGGTCAGGGAGGACCGCCGGACAGGCCGGCGGCGTGCCGGGCGCGGGACAGTGCGATCAGGACTTCCTGGGCTGCCCGCTCGCCGGAGCGCACCGCTCCCTCCATCAGGCCGTGCATCAGCGTGGCCGACTCGGTACTGGCCCAGTGGATCCGGCCGACCGGCTCGCGCAGCGCGCTGCCGTAGTTGGTCAGGGTGCCCGGCGGGAAGTAGCCGATCATCCCGCCCAGTGACCACTGTTGGGAGGACCAGTCGGTCTCCAGGTACTGGGCGGGGTGACGTGCCTTTGGACCGAACCGCTCGGTCAGCGCGTCCAGCCAGATCTCCCGCCGCCGGGCCGGGTCCAAGCGCCCCAGGCGCAGGGCTCCGGGGCCGAACGCGTAACTGCTGAGCACTCCCGGCCGTCCCGACCGTGGCGTCTGGTCGATGGTGATCGGGACGGGCGACCGGGGCGCGAGGGTCTGTCCCGACAGGTGCTGCTCGCGCCAGAACGGCTGTGGGTGGACCATGTGCACCCGGATGACCGCCCCCGGCACCACGCGCTGCAGCAGATGGCTGTGGCGCGCGGGAAGCGGCGGATCGAAGGTGATCCGCCCCGCCAGCACCGGGGGCGCCGCCACGATCACCCGCTGCGCCCGCACGGTGAGCGAGGGGGAAACCACCTCGACGCCGGTGGCGTCGTGGGCGATCCGCTGAACGGGGCTGGACAGGTGCACCCTTGGTCCCAGCTGCGCGGCCATCCGCCCCGCCACTTCGGGGGCACCGCCGTCCACGAGGTGGGATTCGGTTTTTCTGGTGTCGGTGTAGTAGCCGAAACCGCCGCCGCCCCGGGCCAGGGTGAGGGCGCCCAGCAGCGATACCTCCGCCGGGTCGGCGCAGAACAGCAGGTTCATGGTCGATCCGAGCAGGGTGCGGGCGGTGGCCGAGGGCACATTGCGCGGGTCGGAGAGCCACTGCCCGAGGGTGCGGGCGTCCCATGCCCGGGCGCCCCGGGCGGACCACGGGGCATCCGCCGGGAGGCGCCGCGTCATCAGTTGCAGACGCGCCAGGGCCAGGCCGAGGGCGAGGAGTGTCTTGGGGCCGGTGGAGGGGAGGGCGCCGTGGTACCGGTGGTTGACTCCATCGAGGCGCAGGAGGTGATCGCCCTGCTCGTACTGGGGGTACACCTCGAGTCCCAGTTCCCGGCAGAGCTGGAACATCCGGTTCTGCCCCTTGCCCAGCCAGGTCCCGCCGGCCGACACCACGGTCCCGTCGGGAAGTTCACGGTTCCACACCCGGCCGCCCACCCGGTCCCTCGCCTCGGCCACCACCACCTCTTGGCCGGCCTGGACCAGCCGTCTCGCGGCGGCGAGTCCGGCGAACCCGGCGCCCACCACGCACACGTCTGCCCGCACCTGTTCCACGACCCACCTCCAGGCTCAGCCTGGCCCACCGGGCCGTGCTCCGCCCGGTGGGTGACCCATCGGGCGCGAAGGGTGCGCCGGCGCCACGGCCCCGGACGCCAGGAGCCCACCCGGCCGGAAGAAGCCGGGGTGCGGAGCACCTACCGGGCGGTGGAGTACCTACTGGACCGTGAAGCGCCGAGCGTACGGCGGGTTCCTGCCTAGCGGGCGGTGGTGCGCCCGGCGCGGAGCACATGGCCGCTGAACACATCGGCGTCGGCAGCGGCACCGGCGTCGGGAGTGTGCTCGCCGAGGTACCGCGCGAGCAGTTCCGGCCCGGTGCGGTCCTCGATGTCGTCCAGCTTCATCGCGCGCAGCTCCTCGGCGATGCCGTCCGGGGTGAAGTGGCTGAGCCAGGGTTCGCCGAACGCCGCCACCCGCCGTGTGGAGGCCTCGTACGCGGCCCGGAGCTCCGGCGCCATCGCCGGCGACGGTTCGGGGTAGTAGTCGAAGACCACTTCGACGGGTGCGGTGTGCCCGGCCACGCAGCGCAGTGTGGCGAGGACGGCGTCCCGTGTCAGGTAGGGCGTGACCCCGAGCCAGATGAAGAACGCCGGCCGGGTGCGGTCCAGCCCGGCCGCGTCCAAGGCCTCGGCGAGGGTGTCGCGTTCGAAGTCGATCGGGGCGAAGGTCATGGACGGCGGGAGGGCGATCCCGGCCGCGGCCAGCTGCTGCCGCTTCCACTCCTGGGTGTCCGGATGGTCGACCTCGAACACCGTCAGGCCGGCGTGGGGGTTGCGGCAGGCGAAAGTGTCCAGGCCCGCGCCGAGGACCACGACCTGCCGGGTGCCGGCGGCCACCGCGGAGGCGAGCGAGTCCTCGGCGAAGCGGCTGCGCGCGGCGACGAAGCGGATGTTGTGCCGGGCGATCGGGTCGTCGGGCGGCGGCAGCAGCGCGTCGCGGTCGAGGTGGAGGATCTTCGGCGCCAGCGGGTCGGTGAAGACCCGCTGGGGATCGGCCTGGTGATGCGCACGAGCGTGCGCGGTCATCATCGCGGTACGGCTCGGCTGACCGGCTTCCATGTGTACCCCCAGTAACTTCCGGCTCAAGGGCCTCAGATATTTCGTGTGCGACGCCGGAGTCTTCCGTGCGGGACGCAGCCCGTGCGGGATTCCCCCACGTCTCGCGGCCAGGAGCGGGGCAACCTTGGCCGGTCCTGGCCGGTCCTGGCCGGTCCTGGCCGGTTCCGACTGGTTCTGGCCGGTCCTGGTCAGTCCTCGGGGTGGGCGGCCGCCCAGCCGTGTTCGAGCAGGGCGAAGGCTTCTTCGGCGGCGCGTCGCGGGTCGGGGTGCCGCTGGACGAGCCCACGGGTCTCCAGCGCGAAACGGGCGAGGGCGGCACAGGTGACGTCACCCTCGGGGGCGCCGGCCTCCTCGGCGATGGCCCGTGCCACGGCCGCTTCGTGCCGCATCCACATGCGGTGGGAGTAGTCCCGCAGCGTCGGGGTGGCCTCCACCATGCGCAGGAACGGGGCGCACCGCGGATCCTTGGCGAGGTCCTGTGTCCGCAGGATGTGCTCGCGCAGCGCTTGCGGGATCGACTGGCCGGGGTCGCGCTCCCGCACGGCGGCGACGAGCCCCGCCTCGATGTCGTCCTCCTCGTCGAAGACCAGCGCCTCCTTGCTCGGGAAGTGCTTGAACAAGGTGGTCACCGACACATCGGCGGCGTCGGCGACGTCCTTGACGGAGACCTGGTCGTAGCCGCGGTCGAGGAAGAGCTCCAGCGCGGCATCGGCCAGCGACTTGCGGGTTCGGGCCTTCTTGCGCTCACGGCGCCCGGTCGGTTCGGTCACCGTCGCAGCGTATCCCGAAGGGCATCACGAAGCGCACTCCCTGCGAAAGTTAACTCATTGCACTTATTTAGTGGGTGTGCTTTCTTGGTGGTGCCGGACCTCCCGGCGGATCGTCCACTCCCGAGGGGACAAACCCCATGAACTCCACGCGTGACCCCCGTATCGCCGTCGTCGGCGCCGGCCTGGGGGGTCTTGTCTGCGCCCGCGTCCTGCAGCGCCACGGTCGCTCCGTCACCGTCTGGGAACGGGAGGCCTCCGCCGGAGCCCGCGCGCAGGGCGGCTCTCTCGATATGCACGCCGGGACCGGTCAGGCCGCCCTGCGCGCGGCGGGACTGCTCGACCGCTTCCGCGCCCTCGCCCGCCCCGAAGGCCAGGAGTGGCGCCTGCTCGATCCCGCCACCGCCGCCGTCCTGCCCGCGCAGGGCCCGCCGGACGACCACGGCGAGGAGGACAGGCCGGAGATCGACCGCGGTCAGCTGCGGGGCCTGCTCCTGGATTCCCTCACCGCGGGCAGCGTGCGGTGGAACCGTGCCGTCAGCTCGGTCACCCCGCTCGGGGACGGCACCGGCCGCCTGCTCTTCGGCGACGGCACCACCGAGGACTTCGACCTGGTCATCGGCGCCGACGGCGCCTGGTCACGGGTGCGCCCGGCCCTGTCGGACGCGGTACCCGGCTATTCCGGTGTCACCTTCGTCGAGGCCGGTTTCGACGACTGCGACACCCGTCATCCCTGCCTTGCGCGGATGGTCGGCGCCGGCACCATGGTGGCCATGGCCGACAGCAAGGTGCTGTTCGCCCAGCGCAACGGCGACGGCCGCATCCGCGTCTACATCGGCTTCCGCGGACCGGAGGACGGGCAGGCCGCCGCGGGTGTGGAGCCCGGTGACACGGCGGCCGTGCGGGCGCACCTGCTGACGATGTTCGACGGCTGGGACGAGCGCCTGCTCGCTCTGCTGCGGGACAACGACGGCGGCTTCATCCCCCGGCCCGTCTTCGCGCTGCCCGCCCCGCACACCTGGGAGCACGTCCCCGGTGTCACGCTGCTGGGCGACGCCGCGCATCTGATGCCGCCGCTCGGGCTGGGTGCCAATCTCGCCATGCTGGACGGCAGCGAACTCGCCCAGGCCCTCGTCACCGAACCCGGCATCGACGATGCCGTCCGTGCGTACGAGAGCGTCATGCTGCCGCGCTCGGCCGAGGCGGCCAAGGACTGTGCGGAGGGGCTGGCGGACCTCCTTCCCCCGACGGGCGCCTGAGCACGCCCCGCTGCCGCTACGTGCAGGTGACCGGGGCGGCCCGGTGGGAAAGGAGGGGGAGGAAGAGAGGGATCAGGCTTGCGGCCGGCCGGGCTGCTCGTCCCGGGCCGCGTTCTTCTCCTTGATGCGGGCCGCTTCCTTGCGGACCTCGGCCTGGGTGGCGCGCTCCTTCTGCAGCCACTCGGGGCTGTCCTTCTTCAGCGCGTCGATCTGCTCCGTGGTGAGGGGTTCGGTGACCCCGCCCCGCGCGAGGCCGGAGATGGAGATGCCCAGCTTGGCCGCGACCACCGGCCGGGGGTGCGGGCCGTTGCGCCGCAGGTCCTGCAGCCACTGGGGCGGATCGGCCTGCAGGGCGTTCAACTCGGTGCGCGAGACGACACCCTCCTGGAACTCGGCGGGGGTGGCCTCGAGGTACACACCCAGCTTCTTCGCCGCGGTCGCGGGCTTCATCGTCTGGGTGGTCTGGTGCGACGTCATGGTGTCCAGGGTATCGATCGTGTGCGCTACCTCCGACCACGACCGGTAGCCTGTGCACGTGACTGGCTCGGAAGTATCCCCTTCGTTCCGTCTCGCGTATGTCCCGGGGGTGACGCCCACGAAGTGGGTGCGGATCTGGAACGAGCGGCTTCCCGACGTTCCCCTGACCCTCGTCCCGGTGTCCGCCGCCACGGCGTGCGACGTTCTGCGGGGCGGCGACGCCGACGCGGGCTTTGTGCGGCTGCCGGTGGACCGGGCGGACCTCAGCGCGATCCCCCTCTACACCGAGACGACCGTCGTCGTGGTCCCCAAGGACCACCTCGTGACGGCCGCCGACGAGGTGTCCGCCGAGGACCTGGCCGACGAGATCGTGCTGCACCCCCTCGACGACACCCTCGACTGGGAGCAGCGGCCGGGGCGCCCCGCGAACGAGCGCCCGGCCACGACCGCGGACGCCGTGGAGCTGGTGGCGGCAGGGGTGGGGGTCCTCGTCGTCCCGCAGTCGCTCGCCCGTCTGCACCACCGCAGGGACCTCACCTACCGGCCGGTGTCGGACGCCCCGGCGTCCCGGGTCGCGCTGTCGTGGCCGCAGGACGAGACCACCGACCTGGTGGAGGACTTCATCGGGATCGTCCGCGGGCGGACCGTCAACAGCTCACGCGGGCGCCGCCCGGACCCGGACCCGGCGCAGCCCAAGGGCAAGCGCGGCGAGACGGGCGGCGCGCGGCGGAAGCCCACGGCAGGCAAGCCGGCAGGGAAGACGGGCGGAAAGCCCGCGGGGAAATCGGCCGGGAAGCCGTCCGGGAAGAGTCCACGGGGCGCCTCCGGTGGTGCCGGTGGTTCCGGCGGTGCGAGGGGCGCCAAGCGCGGCAAGCCCCGGCGCCGGTCGTAGCCCGCGGGGGCCGCACGGGGCAGTCGCACCACCACGTCCGGACAGGCCGGAGCAGCCGTCCCGGCACCCCGGGGACGGCGTACGGACACCGCGCCCGGGAGGAACGGCTCCCGCGCCTCAGACGTGCTCAGGCGCTTTCAGGCATATGCAGGCATATTCGTCCAGGCATGTTGCAGGCATGCTCAGGCGTGCTGCGGAACCTCGTCCTTCATGGCCGTCCTGATCTGTTCCCGCAGCTCCGGGCTGTCCTGGTGTCCGTGGACGGATACCGCGTGCTCGGTGGCGGCGCGGAGCACTTCTTCCTCCTCGCCGGCGATGACGAGGGTGCAGTTCATCTCGCTGGGCTGATCCCGGCAGTCGATCTTCTTGCGCATGGCGCACCTCCTGTCCCCTCCTCCCCCAGTGTCGGCCCCGGTGCCGTCCGGGGTCACCATTCGCCGTATACGGCGAATCCCGTATGGCGCGCGGGGTGACCGTCCTGCTGCAGTGAGAGGAGGACGAGGAGGTGAGAGATGAGAGACATGACGGCCTCCGCCGATCTCACCCCCGCCGCCGCGGTGGACGAGGACCGGGTGCAGGAGTTCCTGGAGAGAGTGATCGCCGACAGCGGCGCCGCGGTCGCCGGCCTGTGCACCTCGCTCGGTGACCGGCTCGGCCTGTACCGGGCCATGGCGGGCGCCGGCCCCCTCACCTCCGCACAACTCGCCGCCCGCACGGGGCTGGCCGAACGCTACGTCCGCGAATGGCTGACCGCCCAGGTCGCCGGCGAATACGTCAGCTACGCGCCCGGCGCCGACACCTACCTGCTGCCCGATGAGCACGCCGCCGTCCTGGCGGACCCGGATCTGCCGACGTACGCGGCGGGGTTCTCCACCGTGCTGCAGGCGATCTACGCCACCGAGGACCTCCTCGTGGAGGCCTTCCGCACCGGCGAGGGCGTCGGCTGGGAGGAACACAAAAACGCGCTGTTCGCCGGCACCGCGCAGTTCTTCCGTCCCGGCTACTCGGCCGCGCTGGTACCGAAGTGGCTGACCGCGCTGGACGGTGTGGTGGAGAAGCTGGAGCGCGGCGCGCGCGTCGCCGACGTCGGATGCGGCTACGGCTACTCCACGACGCTCATGGCACAGGCCTTCCCCCGGTCGCGCTTCGAGGGCTTCGACTTCCACCGTCCGTCCGTCGAAGCGGCCCGCGGCATCGCGGCCGAGCGGGGACTGGACGACCGGGTCAGCTTCCAGGTCGCCACCGCCCAGGACTTCCCTGGCAAGGACTACGACCTGATCACGTTCTTCGACTGCCTGCACGACACCGGAGACCCGGGCGGCGCACTGCACCACGCCGAGCAGGCCCTGGCCGACGGCGGCACCTGCATGGTCGTCGAGCCGAACGCCTCGGCCAACGCCCAGGAGAACGCCAACCCCGTCGGACGGGCGCTGACCGCAGGCTCGGTTGCCATCTGTCTGCCGTCCGCGCTGGCCCAGCACGGCCCGCAGGCACTGGGAAACCACGCGGGTGAGGAGGTGATGCGGCAGCTCGCCGACGAGGCCGGACTCCATCATTGGCGACTCGCCGCACAGAGCCTCGTCAACCGCGTCTATGCCGTCGGGCGCTGAGCCGCCTGACGCGCCCGGCCGGTCTTCCCCCGGCCGGCCGGGTGGGCCCCGTGCACGCGTTTGACGGGCCCGTGCCATCTCGGCACGCTGGAAGTATGAGCGCGGCCGCGGAGGCCGGCCTGCGGCGCATTCTCGCCGTCGTGGACCTCCTGATCGATGCCGTCGACGAGGACACCCTTGTCCCGGCGCTGCTGCCGCTGCTGCTCGGTGCCGTTCCCGGCGACAGCATCATCTGGTCCCCCCGCGCCGGCTGCGCCCACCGGCCGCTCACCCTGCCCGCCGGTCTGCTGACCCCGGACATACGGGAGGCGTTCGCCCGGGAGTCGGCGGCCGACTCCCTCGTCACCCACACCACCCTCGGCCCCGGCACCCCGATGCGCCGCTCCACCCTGCAGACCCGCAGCGCCTTCCACGCCCTCGCCGCCTATGCCGACGTCTACCGGCCGCTGAACGCCGAACAGCAGCTCGCGATGTCGTTCCCGGCGGGCTACGCGGCCGGTGTGCCGCGGAAGGTGTGCGTGGCGATCAGCCGCAGCGGCGGCGACTTCTCCGACGACGACGTGGCGGCCGCGGCCCTGCTGCGCACCCGGCTCAGCCGCGTCCTCAACCGGCTCGCCCCGCCCACGCCCGCGCCCGCCCCGTCCCCCGTCACCCGCCGCGAGTCCGCCGTACTCACCCTGCTGGCCCGCGGTCTGACGAACCAGCAGATCGCCCGCCGGCTGGCGATCAGCCCGCGCACGGTCGACAAGCATCTGGAACACGCCTACGCAAAGCTGCAGGTGGGCGGCCGGGTCGAGGCGGCAAACGCGTGGCTGACCCGGGGACCGACGGCGCTGCGGCTCGCGCCGTAGGGCAGGGACCGTGCCGGGCGCCGCTCGGCGCGGCCCGGCCGCTCACCGCGGCAGGGCGTGGCGCCGGTAGGTGACCTTGTTGTGGCGGACCTGGGTGACCTCGACGCTCAGCTGCCGGTCCAGGCCGAGGGGGAAGTGAGCCGTACAGCGCACCTCGTCGTACGGCACGGGCCGGAGGTCGCCGGAACAGTGCACCGCATCGGGACCCTTGCGGAAGGGCAGGGTGAGCTGGCCGCTGAGCGTTCTGGCGATCTCGGTGCGCAGCACGGTGTGGGTACCGTCGTCGACCTCGCTGGTGGCGTCGCGGGCGCGGAGATGGACGGCGGCGAGCGTGCACACGCCCGCGAGGGTGAGGGCCGTGGTGAGCGCGGTGGCGAGGCCGATGACCAGGCCGCGCCGTGGTGGATCTGCGGTCACCGCCGTCAGCTCCCGGTGCCGCGGGGGTGCCGCCGGCGGGCCAGGGCTCCCCAGCCGGCCGCGGCCAGCAACAGCAGTCCGCCCGCGGTCGTGGCCGCCCGGCCGGTGCCGGCCGCGCCGCCGAGGCCGGTGTCCGCGCCGCCCCGGGGCACGACCTCGTCGGCACCGCCGGAGACGGTCATGGTGCCGGTGAGGGTCTTCCGGCCGTCGCCGGCCTGCTCCCCGTACTCCTCGCCGCGTCCGCTGCCGCGGCCTTCGGCGCCCTCCCCGCCGCGCACCGCGCCGCCTTCCTCGTCGCCAGCCCGGCCGGTGTCCAGGGCGCTCTGCCGGGCCCGGGAGGTGCCGCCGCAGGTGAGGGTGACCCGGTAGGAGCCGGGCGCGGTGTTCGCCGGCAGGATCGCGGTGCCGCCGAGCTGCCCGCTCCGGTCGGCGAGCTCCAGCGCGGGGATGTCCGTGTCGTCGAAGGTGGCCTCCGCGGTGTCGCCGGAGCACTGCCCGCCGTCGGAGACGGAGAAGGCGGCGCCCGGTGTCACCGGGTCGGGCTGTACGACCACCGCATTCGCGGTGTCCGGCGCGGAGCCGGCCTCGGCGGCGGCTCCGGTCACCGTCCCGCTGACGGCCTCGGCGGCGGCATCGGCCCCGCCGTCGTCGCCGAAGAGCAGGACGGACACCGCCAGGGCGCCGGCCGCCAGCGCGTACAGAGGAATCTGACGTATGGGCATAACCCGAGAGAAGCGTCCGGCCCGGCGGCGCGCACCTCGATGGCGGGCCCCGGCAAGGCCAACTTCCGCGGGAGACACCGGCTCGCCGCCTCTTCTCGCAGGTCACAAGGGTGCGTACGCCCCGGACGGCGGAACGCGCCGGATGGGCTTTCCGGGTGGTGGCCGCGGGCGGCTCCCGGCACTTGAACCTCACGCCGCGTGAGGATGCATCGTTGCTCCATGAACGCCGCCACCTGGAAGGTCGGTGCCCTCGCCGAGGCGAGCGGACTGACCGTACGCACCTTGCACCACTGGGACACCATCGGCCTGCTGTGCCCCTCGCAGCGCACGGCGGGCGGACACCGGGAGTACACGGAGGACGATGCCGTACGGCTCTATCAGGTGCTCGCGCTGCGGAACCTGGGGCTCGGACTGGAGTCCATCGGCGTCTGCCTGGACAGCGGGGTCGATCCGGCCCGGGTGGTGCGGGACCACCTGGCCGGGGTGGAGGCGTCGATCGCGGCGCTGGAGACGCTGCGGCACACCCTGAGCCGGCTCGACGGCGAACTGGCCGCCGCACGGACGCCGACGGTCACCGCCCTGTTCGACGCGCTGCGGGCGACCGGTGCCGGCGGGGCGGGAGCCGGCACCGCGCTCCGCCACCGTCTGGCGCCAGACCAGCTGCGGACCCTGGAGACGCAGGCCACCGCGCTCGGCTCCCTGGCGCACTACCTCCTGGAGGTGGAGTGGCCCGAGCTCTACCGCCGGGCGGAGCGCCTGCGCGCCGAAGGGGTCGCGCCCGGCGATCCGCGGGTGCGGCGGCTGGTGGCGCGGATGGACGAGCTGAGCACGCTGTTCACCGGCGGCGACACGGCGGTGTCCGACGCCGTCCGGACGGCATGGCGTGCGGACCCGGTCGCCAGGTCCGGAGACGGCGCGGCGCCGGACGCCGGCTTGCCGGACCGCACCGCCTACCCGGACCTCACCGCCTACCTGGACCGGGCACGCGCCGCCGGGTCCTGACGGCGGGCCACCTCCTCGCCCGCCCCGCAGCGCGCTCCTGGCGCGCCACACCCTGGCCCGCCGCGCCCCTGGAGCCCCTCCAGCCCTTGCAGCCCTTGCAGCCCTTGCCGGAAGTCCATGCCGTGAAGTCCATGCCCCTGAAGCCCCGCACCATGAAGCCCGCCCTCTCAAGGAGCCCGTCATGCACCGTCGCACCCGTACCCGTCTCGCCGTGGCCTCGACGCTGCCCACCCTGCTCGCCGTTGCGGCCTGCGGTGCGCTCGCCGCGGCCGGGGCCCTCGCCTGGCAGATCCCGTGCGCCGGGCTGGTCGCGCTGGTGTTCCAGGGGGTGCTGACCGCTGTGCGGCTGCGCCGCGGTCCGGCGGGCGGTACGCCGTAGTGCGGGATCGCCTCATGCCTCCAGCTGGAGGTCCCACTTCTTGCCGGACCGGCCGGTGAGGGTGGTCACCGAGAACGGCTGGACATCTATCCGCCAGTACGCGTGCGGCGGTGCCTGGAGCGCATAGACCAGGGCGGCGCGGACGACACCGGGCTCGGCGACCGCGAGGAGTCCGTCGGCGTCCTCGACCGGCCGGGTGTCCAGCCAGCCGCCGATGCGCCTGATGAAGGCCAGCAGGGACTCCCCGCCGTGCGGCGCCACGCGCGGATCGGCCAGCCAGGCCTCCACCGCGCGCGGTTCGGCGGCCGCCACCTCGCCCAGCGTGCGGCCGTGCCAGCGCCCCATGTCGCAGTCGCGCAGCGCCGGTTGCGGGAGCGGGCGCAGGCCGAGGGCTTCGCCGGTGTCCCGGCAGCGGGCCGACGGCGAGCAGTAGCGCAGTTCGGCGGCGGCGAGCCGGCACAGGACGGGCGCGGCCCGCTCGGCCTCGTGCCAGCCCGCGGCGTCGAGCGGGCGGTCGTCGCCGAACCGGGTTCCGAGCAGCGCGGAGCTGCGGCCGGCGGCGAGCAGCTTCAGTCGGACGCTCATCCGCCGATGGTAAGAGCAGGAACGCCGCAATGACCCTTGTTGATCACATCTCGACAGCATCCGGGTCGATCAGCCCGAGGGTTTTCCGCTGCTCCGGGGAGAACAGGGGGCGGAAGCCTGCCTTTTCGGGAAGGTCCGGCGGCCATCCCTCTCACGGGGCCGGCCGCCCCCCGTACTTGCGCGGGCGGGAACCGGCGCACCCCTCCCCCGCCCAGCCCCGCCCTCGCCTCGCCCCCGCCCGGTCAGTCCGCCGCGACCCCCAGTTCCTCGCACGCCGTGCGGAGCCTGCGGACGCCTTCCGTGATCTCGGCCGTGCCGGACGCGGCCGCGAAGCTCAGCCGCAGATGTGCGGCCGGCGGCTCGGCGGCGAAGTACGGCCGGCCGGCCGCGACCGCGACGCCCGCCCGCAGTGCCGCACCGGTCAGCGCCGCCTCGTCGGTGCCGTCCGGCAGCCGCAGCCAGAGGTGGTAGCCGCCCGGCGGGACGTAGCGGCCGCCCGGCGCGGGGTCGTGGCCGTATGCCGCCCCGTGCCCCGCGCCCGGCCCGGCGAGGGCCGGCAGGTACCGGTGCAGGGCTGCGGTCAGGGCATTGCGGCGGACGGTCAACTCGCCGGAGATCAGCCGCAGATGGCGCTGCCAGGCGGGCGAGCCGACGAGCTCCAGGGCGGTTTCCTGGAGCGGGCCCGGCACGAAGAAGCTGTCGACGACCTGGATGGCGCGCAGCCGGTCGAGGACCGGGCCGTGGGCGGCCAGCGCGCCCACCCGCAGGTTGGGCGAGGTGGCCTTGGTGAGCGAGCGGACATGGACGACCGTGCCGTCCCGGTCGTCCGCCATCAGGGTCGGCGGCAGCGCGGGGGCGTCGCCGTGGACCAGCAGCCGTGCGAAGTCGTCCTCGATCACGAAGGCACCCGCCGCACGGGCCACCCGCAGCACCTCGCGCCGCCGGTCGTCGGCCAGCACCGCGCCGGTCGGGTTCTGGAACAGCGGCTGGCAGACGAACAGCCGCGCGCCGCTGACCCGGAAGGCGTCCGCGAGCAGATCCGTACGGACCCCGTCCGCGTCCACCGGTACGGGCACCGGCCGCAGTCCGGAGGCACGGGCCACGGCCAGCATGCCGGGGTAGGTCGGGGACTCGACGAGCACCGGGGCGCCGGGGGCGGCGAGGGCACGCAGGGCGGCGTTCAGCGCGCTCTGGCCGCCCGCGGTGATCAGGACATCGCTGGCGGCCAGTGGGCCGCCGGGGCCGGCGATCTCGCGGGCGAACCAGGCCCGCAGCTCCGCCACCCCGGCGATGGTGGGCCGCCCCCAGACGCCGGGCCGCCGTCCGGCGCGGGCCAGCGCGGCGGCGAGGGCGCGCTCCGGCTGCAGATCGGGGTGCAGATAGCCGCCGATGAGTTCGATGACGCCGGGCGCCGGGGTGGCGAGCGTGGCGAGTACACCCGAGGCGTCGACACTGCGCGGCACCTGGTCGCCGGCCGGTTCGGCGCTCAGCGCGATCTCCTGCCAGGAGGTGTCGATCGGCCGGGGCGCCTCGCCGCGCGACTCGGCCCGGAAGGCCCCCGCGCCCGGCCGGGTCACGACCAGGCCCTCCGCCGCCAGTTCGGCGAGCGCCCGGGAGACGGTCACCGGACTGACGCGGTGCCGCTCCACGAGGGCACGGCTTGACGGCAGCTTCTCTCCCGGAGAGTAGCGGTTCAGCTCCGCCCGCAGGATCGCGGCCAGCCCAGCGCCGCTGCTACGCTCTTGCATGAGAGACAACGATAGCGCTACCGACACCGCGACGATAGCGGTCAGCAGCCCGGGCGCCCCGGTCACCGCCTCCCCGGTCACCGCCGCCCCGGAGACCCGGCAGCCGCCGAAGACCCCGGAAGCCGCGGAGATCCCGGAGGCCGCGGGCACCGGCCCCGCCCACGGCACCCCCGCCGGCCGGGGCGCACTGCTCGCCGCGCTCGGCGTCGCCGCCTTCTCGCTCACCTTCCCCGCGACCGCCTGGGCGTTGGAGGGCATGGGGCCGTGGACGGTGGTGATGCTGCGCAGTGTGCTGGCCACCGTGCTGGCCGGCGGCGCACTGGCCGTGTTCCGGGTACGCCTTCCCGAACGGCGGCACTGGCTGGGCATCGCGGTCGTCACGGGCGGTGTGGTCCTCGGCTTCCCGCTGCTGACCACCCTCGCGCTGCAGACCTCCACCACCTCGCACGCGGCCGTCGTCGTCGGCCTGCTGCCGCTGACCACGGCCGCCTTCTCGGCCGTACGGACCGGCGCCCGGCCCTCCCGGACGTTCTGGATCGCCTCGCTGGTCGGCGCCGCCGTGGTCATCGGCTTCGCGGTGCAGCAGAGCGGCGGGGCTCCGGGCCGCGGGGATCTGCTGCTGTTCGGATCGCTGCTGGTGTGCGCGGCCGGCTACACCGAGGGCGGCCGGCTCGCCCGCCATATGCCGGGCTGGCAGGTGATGGGCTGGGCGCTGGTGCTGGCGCTTCCGGTCACGGTGACGGGCGCGGCGCTGGCGCTGTCCGCGGAGCCGCTGCGGCTCACGGTGCACTCGGTCGGCGGAGTGCTGTGGCTGGCGTTCGGCTCGCAGTTCCTCGGGATGGTCGCCTGGTACCGCGGGATGGCCGCGATCGGCATCTCCAAGGCGAGCCAGCTGCAGCTCGCCCAGCCGCTGCTGACCCTGCTCTGGTCCGTGTTGCTGCTGGGCGAGCGGCTGCCGCCGGCCGCCCCCGCCGCGGCGCTGGCGGTCCTGGCGTGCATCGCGGTCACCCAGCGGACCCGTGGATGACGGCGGAGTGCACCGGGGCACACCGGGCCATGGGGCACCGGGCCACCGGGCCACCGGGCCACCGGGCCACCGGGCCACCGGGCCACCGGGCCACCGGGCCACCGGGCCACCGGGAAGGGATGAAGCCACACTTTCCGGGGTGCGGCCACGGCCCGCGGACGTAAACTTGCCGCGACGGCAGGTACCGCCGTCCGGGTCATTGCCAGGCTCATCGCCAGGCCCGTAAACCGTGGAAATCGTTGGCCGTTCAACCGCCGGCCGTCGCACCGGTCGGCCCGCGGGTCGTACGGCCGCCCCGAGGCGGGGAGGACCCTGATGCACGCAAACAGGGGCGACCGGCTGGTGGTGCACGGCAGGACCGTCGGGCATCACGACAAGGTCGTCGAAATCGTCGAAGTCCTGGGCCCGAACGGCGATCCGCCCTACCGCGTCCGCGCCGAGGACGGACATGAGGCGATCATGTCCCCCGGCCCCGACTCGGTCGTCCGGCACGGCAAGACCACCGACATCGACACCGGCCGGTAGACAAGACACCGGAACCGTCCTGCGTAGGCGCTCCCCCGGCAGGCGCGGCCCCTCCCGGTCGGCGCCGACCGCCGCTACGTCCGCGCCGGGGCCGCGTAGTGGTCCCGCACGACCCTCGCCATGGCACCCGTCCGGTCCCTGGCCACCTCCTTCGCCGAGAAGTAGACATGGCCGCCCACCTGCGGATAGTCGCGGGCGAAGGTGAGGTGGCGGGAGAGTTCGGCCGGGTCCCTCCAGGCGGGGGGCTCGGCCTCGCCCGCCTTGTAAAGGGCCTCGCCGATGTAGAGGTCCACCCCGGTGCCGTTGACGGTCCGCGCCCACCAGGGCACGAGTTCGGCGTAGTCGGCGGCGCCGAAGCCGAGGGGCCAGTAGACCTGGGGCACGAGGTAGTCGAGCCACCCCTCGCGCACCCAGCGGCGGGTGTCGGCGTACAGGTCGTCATAGGTCTGCACCCCGGCCTGGGTGCGGGAGCCCTGCGGGTCGGTGGCGCGATTGCGCCAGACCGCGAAGGGGCTGACGCCGAACCGCACCCGGCGCCCGGCCCGCCCCCTCCCGTCCCGGAGCCTGGCCGCCATCTCGTAGACCAGCCGGTCGATGTTGTCCCGGCGCCAGGCCGCCCGGCTCTTGAAACCGCTGCCGAACTCGTCGAACGCCGCATCGTCGTCGAAGTACTCCCCCTTGACCGGATACGGATAGAAGTAGTCGTCGAAGTGCACCCCGTCGATGTCGTAGCGCCGCACCGCGTCGAACATCGCGTCCTGGACGAAGCCGCGCACCTCCGGCAGGCCGGGGTTGTAGTAGAGCTTGCCGCCGTACGGCAGGACCCAGTCGGGGTGCCGGCGGGCGGGGTGCTCCGCCGTGAGCCTGCCGGGGTCGGTGTGGTTGGCGACCCGGTACGGGTTGAACCAGGCGTGGAGTTCGAGATTGCGCCGGTGGGCCTCGCGGACCGCGAAGTCGAGCGGATCCCATCCGGGGTCGCGGCCCTGCTGCCCGGTCAGGCACTGCGCCCAGGGCTCGTACGGGGAGGGCCACAGCGCATCCGCGGTGGGCCGCACCTGGAAGAACACCGTGTTCAGCTTGCGGGCGACGGCCGTGTCGAAGTGGGCGCGCAGTTCGCGCTGTTGCGCGGCGGGCTGGAGCTTCGTGCTGGAGGGCCAGTCCAGGTTGGCCACGGTCGCCAGCCACATGCCGCGCATCTCGCGCCGCGGCGCACCGTCAGCGGGCGTCGCCGCCCCCACGGTGACCAGCGAAGAGGCCGCCCCCAGCGCGGCCACGGCAAACCCTCTGCGTGTGATATGCCTCATCAAGAATTCCCCAGGTTGTCCGGTTCGTCCCGTCCTCGGGGTTCACAATGCCCGCCCCGGCGGCCTTGGCACAGCACCGCGCGGAGTAACGTCGGGGCCGAGGCGGCCGCCGGACCCTTACGGCGTAACGGCGTATCGCCGGTCCTGAAGATCAGCGAAAGGCACGATGTGACCGACATCGAACGCGTCGGAGTGGTCGGTTGCGGCCAGATGGGCGCCGGCATCGCCGAGGTGTGCGCCCGCGCCGGACTGGACGTCATGGTCGCGGAGACCACCGGCGAAGCTCTGGAGCTGGGTCGTACCCGTTTGACCAACTCTCTCGGCAAGGCCGCCGAGCGCGGCAAGATCACTGCCGAGGAGCGCGACGCGACGCTCGACCGGCTCAGCTTCACCACCGACCTCGGTGAGTTCGCCGACCGCGATCTCGTCATCGAGGCCGTGGTGGAGAACGAGCAGGTCAAGACCGAGATCTTCCAGGTCCTCGACCAGGTGATCACCCGGCCGGACGCCATCTTGGCGTCCAACACCTCGTCGATCCCGCTGGTGAAGCTGGCGGTCGCCACCTCCCGGCCCGACCAGGTCATCGGGATCCACTTCTTCAACCCGGCCCCGGTGCAGAAGCTCGTCGAGCTGATCCCCGCCCTGACCACCGGCGAGGAGACCATCAAGCGCGCCGAGGCCCTGGTGCAGGGCGTGCTGGACAAGCATGCGATCCGCGCCCAGGACCGCTCGGGTTTCGTGGTCAACGCCCTGCTCATCCCGTATCTGCTCTCCGCGATCCGGATGTTCGAGTCGGGCATCGCCAGCCGCGAGGACATCGACAACGGCATGGAGATGGGCTGCGCCCACCCGATGGGCCCGCTCAAGCTGGCCGATCTGATCGGCCTGGACACCGTGTCCTCGGTCGCCGCCTCCATGTACGAGGAGTACAAGGAGCCCCTGTACGCCGCTCCCCCGCTGCTCGCCCGGATGGTCGACGCGGGCCGCCTGGGCCGAAAGTCCGGGTCGGGGTTCTACGCGTACTAGACCTTCCGGCAATTCCACCAACTGGCGCTGCTCCGGGGAGAGTTCACCTGGGGCAGCGCCAGCGGCATGCCTGCCGTCGGGTGGACTCCCGCGATGCCCCCGGCCCCTCAGTCGCGAATCGCCGCCTGGTCGATGGGGATTGCACGGGACACGGTCTGGCGAGTGCCCTCGACCGACGAAAAACCTTCCCGACCTGGGGCTTTGCGCCTTTCGAAGCTGTCAGGGCCTTTCCCGCTTACTCAGCGGAAAGTCCCTGGAAAGTCCCTGGGACAGAGCTGAAAGTCCCTGAAAAGTCCCTGGAGCAGAGCGGCCCGACCAGCTGGTTTCGAGCCCCGCGCCCGGTGCCGCAGAGACAGGGGCAATCCCGAGACCTACGCATTACAAGACCGTGAGCAGTCATGTTGCCTGGTGCTACGTGCTGCCGCCTCGTGACGTTTCCGCTGATCAGAACAGGTGCACCGGGTTGGGGCGTGCCACCCCGTGCCGCACCGTCCAAAGGCGTCTGTCCACCAGCTGTCCACCGCCGCCCCTCCTTACGCACCACGCAGTGGCCACCCGCTGACTCGTTGGCAGCGCCCAAGCTCCTTCGACTCCCCAGCGTCGTGCGCTTGTAGAGACTTAACAAGCGCCGCCTATGTTGGCACTGTGCCGTGAGGGTGGCTGCTGCCTGCGGCTCGGCGTGCCCCTCGGCATGGCCTCGGTGGCCCGATACGTAGTGCTGACGCGACCGCATCTGCACAGTTCACGGGCCGGCTAGGCACCTTGGTATCCAGACCGCCCTCGCCCTGCGCGGACCGCTACCGGCGGGGGTGGCGCTCGTCGCCGATCAACTACGCCTGTGACAACGCTCGGCGGGCGGTACGCCGGAACCCGATGCGTGTCCCGCCACACGTGGTGCCTGCGGAGGGACACACGGGCGTCATGCCTTGGCGCGTCAGCCAGTTGGTTGCGCCATCGCTGCCGGACCGCTTTGCCCAGCGAACGGCGGCAGCCCGTCCCGGCACAGAATCGTTCCCATCCGCGCCAGTCGCCGTAGCCGCTGCGCGCCTTCTCGGGCCGGTTGTCCTCGACGTACTGGGTCGCGTCGCGGTCGAGCTGTTCAAGCCGGGCCTGAAACCCGGTACTGCAAGATCAGCTTGCTTGCCACGACGGCTTGCAGGTCCGCAGTCGTAGCCCGGACCTACGGCATGGGCCGGTAATTCGCTTCGCCGGAACCGCACACGCGCGGGATAGGCGATCACGCAACGTCGCGGCCTCATGGGTTCAGCCGGAGCACCGATGCCCTTTCCAAAAAGCAAGCCGCCCGCTTCTCTCGCGAACCATCTCGCCGCCCCAATAAGGGACTTGCCCGCTGATATTGTCTTCTCACGCACACCCCAGAGTTGATCAGGCCCGGCCGGACTGATCAGTCCGAGATGGGGGGTGATGAGGTGCTCGGCAAGATCTTCAACCGAATGAAGAACGAGCCGACGCGGACGAAGCTCGAGCGGATTTCTCAGATCACCACGGTGGTAGCACGTGCCCTGCAAGGGGCGTACTACGCACTACGTATCTGGGGATAGCCGCAGGTCAGCGGGCCCGATCGCCCCTACAGCGACCGGACCCGCCAGCTAGTCCACGTCTCGGCCCCGCGCTGACTCTTCCTACAGGAGAGCGCGGGGCCTTCTTCATGTCGACTAGCTTGAGCGACGTAAATGCCGCCCTGCTCGGATACCGAGCGCGATAAGGATACAGCTTCTGGGTGAATAAATTAAGCCCTGCCTCGCATCTGCATCATGGATCACCACTATTTGCGGCGCCGAGTACTTATTCCTCATCACTGAAAGCGTTAGTCAGCTTAAACCCGCGCCACTTCATGAGCGGCAATTACTAATGCGAGAGTGTTGCACCTCTGCACACAGAACCAATTCGCTACGACCGGATGGCAATCAGCAGGGCCCAGGCGCAACACTGTGCGTCTGTGGGCAGTTGGAGTGCAGCCTCGTGCAGCTGGCTGGCGACGTGGAGCAGGAACGCGGGGTGGGCGCCCGCCGGCATCCGCGGTGAGCGCTGGATCGCCGCTTGTACTCGGGCCGCGGACCGTGTGTCGTGCCATGCGCCGTGCCGGACCGTGTGGCGGACCGTACCGCCCCGTACCGTACCGTCCCGGACCGTGTGGCGGACCGGACCGTCCCGGACCGTGTGCCGGACCGGACCGGACCGGACCGTACCGTGTGCCGCGCCGTGCCATGCCGGACAGGACCGGGCCGTGTGCCGGACCGGCCCGTGAATCGGGTGAGACCCGTAGGTCTCACGAGACCGTGAGCCCGGTGAGACGTGAGCCCGGTGAGACGTGAACCGGGTGAGCCCGGTGAGACCGTGAGCCCGGTGAGACCGGTGAGCCCGGTGAGACCGTGAACCGGACCGGTCCGGCCCGCGCTCGTCTGGTGCACCAGAGTGAACTGTTTCCGGGTACGGCGCGGTACCGGAACTGGCAAGGGGAACCGCGCCAGGAACTGGAAACCCACACCGGGCGGAACCTGGAACTGGCACCGGTTACCGGCACCGGTAACTCCGGTGACTGTGACCCGGTTACCGGTAACCAGCTACCGACGGTTCCGGTAACCAGGGCCGGCAACTGGTACCAGCGTGTGAACACGTACGGGTACGGCGAACCCGAACCGTACGGGCACGGACAGGCACCCGTACGGCGAACCGTACGGGTACGGATCTGCATCTCGGAAGGGCGCGGAAGCGATCATGGAAGCGCGCCCGGAAGGATCGGGAAGCGCGCTCGGAAGGGCGCGGAAGCGATCGCGGAAGCGCGCCCGGAAGGATCGGAAAGCGCGCTCGGAAGGGCGCGGAAGCGATCGCGGAAGCGCGCCCGGAAGGATCGGAAAGCGCGCTCGGAAGGGCGCGGAAGCGATCGGTCTCGGCGGTAGCCGTCTCGTCGTACGGGTGCCTGTCCGTACCTGTACGGTTCGGGTTCGCCGTACCCGTACGGTTCGGGTTCGCCGTACCCGTACGTGTTCACACGCTGGTACCAGTTGCCGGCCCTGGTTACCGGAACCGTCGGTAGCTGGTTACCGGTAACCGGGTCACAGTCACCGGAGTTACCGGTGCCGGTAACCGGTGCCAGTTCCAGGTTCCGCCCGGTGTGGGTTTCCAGTTCCTGGCGCGGTTCCCCTTGCCAGTTCCGGTACCGCGCCGTACCCGGAAACAGTTCACTCTGGTGCACCAGACGAGCGCGGGCCGGACCGGTCCGGTTCACGGTCTCACCGGGCTCACCGGTCTCACCGGGCTCACCGGGCTCACCGGGCTCACCGGGCTCACCGGGCTCACCGGGCTCACGGTCTCACCGGGCTCACGGTCTCACCGGGCTCACCGGGCTCACGGTCTCACCGGGCTCACCCGGTTCACGTCTCACCGGGCTCACGTCTCACCGGGCTCACGGTCTCGTGAGACCTACGGGTCTCACCCGATTCACGGGCCGGTCCGGCACACGGCCCGGTCCTGTCCGGCATGGCACGGCGCGGCACACGGTACGGTCCGGTCCGGTCCGGCACACGGTCCGGGACGGTCCGGTCCGCCACACGGTCCGGGACGGTACGGTCCGGGGCGGTACGGTCCGCCACACGGTCCGGCACGGTACGGTACGGGGCGGTACGGTCCGGGGCGGTACGGTCCGCCACACGGTCCGGCACGGCGCATGGCACGACACACGGTCCGCGGCCCGAGTACAAGCGGCGATCCAGCGCTCACCGCGGATGCCGGCGGGCGCCCACCCCGCGTTCCTGCTCCACGTCGCCAGCCAGCTGCACGAGGCTGCACTCCAACTGCCCACAGACGCACAGCTCGTCTGCTGGTCATGCTCTCTTCGCCTGCGCAGAACTGCGGCCGCAGGAGCTGATGACGTAGACCCGCGTATCTACCCGAACCGCCTTCGGGCTGTATCAGCGGACGTACCAAGCGGTCTGGCAATGCGATCCCACGTAGCACCAGCAGCACGATCGGCTGCTACAGCATCGGTGATGAGCTGATCCACTATCTCCTTCAGCTCAATTACGGCCTCCACGCTGCCGAGACGGGATCGATCGCTGGGCTTCGGAACTCGTTGCGCCGCCACCTTGGCCTCCTCAGCGAGATCGACCGCAGTGCGTACGACCTTGCTTCGCGCTGGCAGCCACCGATCACGGGTGTGCCCGGGCGCCAGAAGGAGAAGTCGCTCCCGGACGCGTTGCTCCGCCTTGCGGCAGGCATCAGAGCAGAAGCGGCGTCTGCGACCGCCACGAGTCCTCCCCACGGAAGGGGGTCTGGCCACGGAGCCAGCCGGACCGGGGAGCTGCTCGTCACACCCATCTCGCGCGCACGTTGGTCTCGTTGAGGTTGGATCTCCCTGTGTCACAGCATGATGTTGTCACGAAACCGCAGATGTGCGGTAGCAGTCTCAGGCTTGATTCTCTTCCAACGCGGACGAGGGGCCGGAGCGTGGTGCAGGGGCTCCAGCGCTCGCAGCTACAGAACGTGACGTCGTGCAGGTGCAGTTGACGTGATGCTTCGCCTTCCTCCGACGGGTGCAAGCCTGGGCGCTCCTCATCTGGACGATGTCGACCGCTGTCCGCGAACCGCCCGACGTGCTGCGGTGCTCTCAGTCGCCGTCTTCCGCTTGTGATGCCAACGACACGCGAACTGGGGATTCCCCAGGTCACTGCTGTCGCCAGATGTGATCAAGGTCCGTTGCTGGCCGCGTCCAACGGCTGCATCACGCAGCCACACGGTGCACCGATGCCATCGCGCTGTGGAACGACTTCCCGTGCGAGGCACCGGTTCCTTGGTAGACACGTCACACGGCTACTGACCATCCATGCCAATGGTCACTCCTGGGGCGTGACGCTTCGTCGATATGGCGGTGGTGCCGACCAGGCTCGCCTCCGCTGTTACAAGCCGTGAGCGATCATGCTGCCCGGTTCCGCGTGGCGCCGCCTCGTGACGTTTCGCTGATCAGCGTCCGTGCGCTGGGTTGGGCCGTACTACCCCGTGCTGCACGTCCAAAAGCGCCTGTCCACCGACACCCCTCGCTGCTCAGCACGTGGTTACCACCTGCCGGCACACCGACACCTACATGGAACTCGGCCCGGCGTGGGCCCACACGCTTGTCGGGGATCAACAACCGTTCAATCCGTGGTTCCCCGTCATGAGGTCGTCGGCCGCCGTAGCTCTCGGGTGGGGCAGATCACAGAGCTGGGCGAACAGCCGTTTCTACTGCCCGGATGCGGAATACCCAGCGCCCTCCGTCGATTGGTCTTCTGCAGAGATCACGGGAGGGTTGCTGGTGGCTGAGCTGATGTTGTTCCGGCGGGACGCGGACGGGCGGGACGTGGAGCTGCCCGGTTCGACGGTGGCGCTGGAGGTGGCGCTGCAGCGGCGGGTCGAGGCCGGTCTGGAGCAGATGCTCGGCATCCGGTTCCTGGCGTCGGAGTACCCGACCGGTCCGTGGCACCGGGGGCGGATTGACACGCTCGGTCTGGACGAGAACGGCAGCCCCGTGGTGATCGAGTTCAAGAAGGGCTCCGACAGCGGGGTGTTCCCTGAACTTTGGGGCTGGCCTGTCCCAAAGCCTCTGCTCTATAGCTCTCTGAAACCGAATCGGCGATTTGAGAGGCATCACAGCGAGATGTTCCGGGGAGCGAGAGCCGCTCTGCCAGCTGCCTCAGTAGTGTGACGTCGCATGACCGACACCGAGATCGAGATCACCGCCGACCTGGTTCGCGACCTGCTGCAGGAGCAACATCCAGACCTTGCAGGGCTGGCCATCCGGGAGGTGGCGGGCGGCTGGGGCAACCAAATGTGGCGTCTCGGGGATGAGTTGGCTGTGCGCATGCAGCGCATGGACCCCACTCCGGAGCTCCAGCTGAAGGAGCGGCGGTGGCTACCGGTGCTGGCCCCGCGCTTGCCGCTCACGGTGCCGCTCCCAGTGCGGTTCGGTGACCCGTCCGAGCGCTTTCCCAAGCACTGGACCGTGATGACGTGGGTTCCCGGCGAGCCGCTGGACCATGGCTCGATCAGCCGCGGCGACCACGCGGCCGACACGCTGGCGGGCTTCCTCCGGGCGCTCCATGTGGAGGCGCCCGCCGAGGCACCGATCTCCACGGACTTCGGTGCCCATCCCAGGAACTGCACGGACGGCTTCGAGAACTTCTTCCAGGCCGTTGTCCCCGACGACATCGCTGCTGACGTCCGGGCCGTCTGGGACGATGCCGTTGCGGCCGATGCGTGGGAGGGCCCGCCGGTGTGGGTGCACGGCGACCTCCATCCCGCGAACGTTGTTGTCTCGGACGGAACGCTCTCGGGCATCGTCGATTTCGGTGCCATGTTCGCCGGCGACCCCGCGTGGGACCTCGCCGCCGCATGGGTGCTGCTACCTGCGGGCATGGCCTCACGGTTCTTCGACATGTACGCGCATGCAGACGAGGCGGCGATCCGGCGCGCCCGCGGGCTGGCTGCTATGAAGAGCCTGTTCCTGATGCTCATGGGACAGAACGGAGATCGTGGCCTTCCCGGCGGCAAGCCGCACTGGGGACCTGCAGGCCGGGCGGCACTTGACCGTGTTCTTAAGGGCGTTTGAGGGAGGTTTCTTATAAACCTGTTCTCGATCTTGGTTGAGGGTCATGCGGTAGCCCGCTTTCGTGGGTTCATCGATCACCACGCATGGTGGGGATGCCAAGGTCCACGGCCGTATGCTGCCCGTGGCCCCGGTCGAGTTGGCTGAGCTTCTCCTCGGCGCCAGCCAGGCTGACCTGGAGACCCTCCACCTCGCCGAGCCAGCCTTCCGTCTCGGCTTCGGCGATTCGGGCGATCAAGTTGTCACGGATCTCGGCAAGCCGCGCCCGCTGGGCCGGGTCAGGTCGAAGGAGCGAGCATCTGACGCAAGCGTGCTCATGAACGCGCTGGATCCCGAAGGCCCGTGCGCAGGTGCCGATGGACACCTTCCGCTTCTCGAAGTGCGCGAGGAAGGCGTCCCACTCCTCTTCGGTCGGGGTCCGGTACTCCTCGCTGGGGCGGGTGGATCGACGGCGGGCGATGAATGCCCGGTGGGCCTCGATCGTTTCGGTGGGATAGACCGCTTTGTATCCGATCGTGGTGTCGATGCTCTTGTGCCCGCAGATCACCTGGGCGATGTGCGGGGGCAGGCCGTTCATGATGGCGTCGGTGACGAAGAGCCGGCGGAAGTCGTGCGGTGTGTAGCGCAGTGGGTCGCCGGTGGTGTCGGTCAGGCCCGTGGCAATGAGGGCCTGGTCCAGCATTGTGCGAACGGTCTCGTCGGTGAACGCACGGTCCTCGCCGGAGATGCGCCGTTGGAACAGCAACGGGGCCGGCGCCTGCCACGCGCACTCGCGGCGGTCCCAGGAACGGACCAGGGGAACCGCGCCGGTGCTGTCCCGGGCTCGGCAGATTATCGCGCTCAGGACGTCGGCGAGCTCGGGGCTGACCAGAAGCAGGCGCTCGGTATCCGTCTTGGACGGGACGATCTGTAGGAGGGGGACGAGTTCTCCGGTGGTGGGCAGACGGTATTGGACCAGGCTGTGGTGGCTGAGCTCGAGTAGTTCCTCGATGCGGATACCGGTGGCCCGCAGGACCTCGACTGCGGCCCAGGTCCAGAAGGCCCGCTCGTCCTCAAGTCCCAGATCGCGGCGTTTGCCGGTCTGTGGGTCCTCGGCCCAGATCCGGCCGGCCGTTCCATGGGGAACGACCGCGCGTACGAGTTGCTGACCAGCAGCGGTGAACGCCTCGCCAGGGCTGGTGTGCCGGGCGGCTTCCAGTACCGCGGCGGCATCCCTGCGACGCTGATCAACCGAGTTGACAAGAATCGGCAGCACCGGCAGGCGCTCCCGGGTGCGGGCGTCCATCCGCGCCTTGCGCCGTCGTTGTACTTTGCGGTGTTCCACCTCGTCAGCCCTCACCGGGCTCGGTGCCACCCACGGGCCCCAGCGGCCGGGATCCTCCAGTGCCCACTGGGCGATATCGAGGTAGAAGGCCCGCACCTGGGTGAGCGTGTCCCGGTGGTTGAGCCTCTCGACCTTTGCGCTCATACGCCGGCCCTCAGGACCGGTGACGGTCTTGTCCTTCGTGCGAATCCTCTGCTTCCACTGGCCGATGACGTCCGGGGCGAGGCGGAGGCTGTCGGTATCGGGATGGTGGTGCTCGATGTCCTGCCAGAAACACTTGCCGAGGTGGTAGGAGAGGGACCTCAGGCTGTTGTAGTCCAGTGCGGGCTGGCGTTCCCGGAGATAGTCCACCAGCAGGTCACGGATAGGACGGCAGGTCAGTCCGTAGCGATCGATCAGCTGCTCCGGCGTCCGCTGTCCTTGGTTGCGGACCTCGCGCAGATTCTGCGGGGCGTCCTCTCCGAGGGCTCCGAGCCGGTGCAGCAGGCGGTAGAACACCTCGGTCCCCACCATTGCCCGCTTGAGCACTACTGCTTGGGTCTCGAGGAGTTCCAGGACGTCACCGACGGTGATGTCGGCCAGCGTGCCGCCCTTCGCCGCGAGGATGAGGGCGCTGCGGCAGAGCGTCGTGCTGACGGCTCCTGGCCGCACGCCCTGGGCCTGAGCGCCGAGCTCCCGCAGGCGCTCAAATCCGTCGGGGTCTCGACTGTGTGCCATGGAGCGGACCAGCACTCCTTGACGGCTGGCTCCGGCGGCCAGCCAGTCCACCGAGGGCCGCAGCAACTCAGCGCTGATCACCGTCGTCAGGGCCCGGCCGACCACCGGCATGCGCCAGGCTGCCTTCAGACCGCGCTCGTGCAGCCACTGCTTGATCACCGGCCGCCAGGCGGCACCGGCTTGCTCGATGCCACTGGCCTGCCACCGTTCCTGCCAGGTCTGTCCGGGCTGCTCTTCCAGCCAGTCCAGCACTATGACGATGCCGTGCTTGTGATGCAGTTCGCTGCCGGCGTTCTTCAGCGTGTAGGGCGGACGGGACAGCAATCGGGCCGCCTCGGCGCGTGAGCGCTCGGTGCCCGGCCAGCTGGCAGGAACGGTCCGGGCGGGGAAACGCTGCTGGGCCGCCAGCGCGCGAATACGCCCAGGTGAACCCCCGGGAGCCAGTGCGTGGTTCGCGTGTGCCGACACGGTGGTGGTCACCGAGCACCGGCCCCGAACAGCACATCGAGGCTCTCCGGCCGGTAGTCGGCTGCGGGAGGGGGTGCGATGCAGGCGGCTGCCTGCCGTGTCTGGGCGGCATGGTGGGCCAGCAGCCGCCGGATCACCACCTCCTTGCGGGGCGTGAGGTAAAGCTGTGTCGTGGTCAACTGAGCGTGACCGAGGACGAATTGGACATCAGTGAGGGGCAGGCTGGGATCCTCGGCCATGCGGTAGGCGGCGGTGTGCCGCAGCGCGTGCAGCGTCGCAGAGGTCCCGGCCTTGATGTTGGCCCGCTCGAACATGCGGTGAACCGCGTGGTAGGTCAGCGGTCTCGACGGCGAGCGCAAAGTCCACCAGAGAGGGAGGCGCCGCCCCCGTGGGATCGCATCGTCCATCTCCACCTGGTAGAGCCGCAGCCAGACGAACGCGTCGGTCGAGGCAGGGAGTTCCTGGACTTCCCGCGTGCCCTTGCGTACCACCGAAATCAGCTGGCGCCCCGGATCGACGCCAGCCTGCCATGTGCTGAGCAGTTCGCTGGCCCGGGCGCCGGTGGAGATGTAGAAGGCGACCAGGGCCCGGTCCCGGTGCGACGGGAGCCGGGCGAAGATCTCGTTGAACTCCTCGTCCGGGACGCTGCGGGGCACCCGCTTGGGCACTCTTGGCCGGTAGAGCCCGGCGCGTTCGTTGCGGGGCAGGTCCATCGGGTTGCGGTGGGCGTACGCCCGCTGGCCTCGACGTGATCGGTCCAACGGGAACGGGTTGAGGAGCGGCCCGGTTCCGATGTCGCGGTGGAAGTCGTAGAAGCTCCGCAGCACCGTCTCGCTGTGCGCTCGCACCGACGCCGCGTACGGCTTCCCGCCCGCGGCCCACCGGCCCACCTCACTCGGCCGCCGCCAGTGCGGACGCCTCGGCTGGCCCGCGATCTGAAGCCAGCGGGAGAAGTCCCTCGCCTCGAGCCGACTTGCCCGGTCCCATGGCACCTCGACAGCCCACAAGAAGCGGAACCAGCGCAGCAGATCCATCCCGTAGGAACGGGCCGTCGCCGCCGAACGACCGGCCCCCTGCAGATCGCGCAGGAAGGCGCAAGCTCCCTCGATCGGTTGCCCGGCTGGGTCGATGAGCCGGAATGGATCCCACGGATCGTCCATGGCCACCAGCTCACCGATCAGTGGAAAGGAAAGGGCTGCCAGATCTCTCGATGCCTCCATGGCGGACTCAACGATGCCTCCACCACAAGGTCACTGACCTGCAGAAACTCCGCCATTAGTTCAGTCAACAGGTTCTGTCGCAGGCCGTCTCCTATCTGTCCTGGCTGGAATCGGCGCACCACGAGTTCGAGGCGCTTGTCCAGAGGGTGCTGGGCGCAGAGGCCGCCGAGTCGATCAACTGGCGTCGTCCGCGGATGGTCTGCATCGCGGCCGGCTTCTCCCATCACGACCGCGTGGCCGTGCAGCGGCTGCCCGAGCGGATCGACCTGGTGCGCTACCGGATCTTCGAGGGGGGCCTGCTGAGCCTGCTGCTCGTTGACTCCTCGCCCGGCTTCCCGACCGCCGCTTCGTCTCGGCGAAGCCGAGAAACGGTGGTCGGCAGCGCGCCAGCACCGGTGACTCCTCCGCCGGCGGGTGCCGGCTTCGTTCCGGAGTGCCTACAGGACCTGTACGCGGAGCTGGACGACGCTCTGACGGCGTGGGGCGAGGTCGAGGTGGCCCCTCTGCGGCACTACACAGCCTACCGGCGGTTGGTGAACGTGGCGTCGGTGATCTTCCGTCCGAAGCACGAGGCGATCTTGGTCTATCTCAGACTCGACCCGGACACCGTCACGCTGGAGCAGGGCTTCACCCGGGACATGCGCGGCATCGGACACCTCGGAACCGGGGACCTGGAGGTACGCATCTCCTCGGCGTCCGACTTGGAGAGGGCGGGCCCGCTGATCCGGCAGGCGTTCGAAGCGGCCTAAGACCGTGTCCTATGTGGTGAGGCGGACGTTGGCCTGTGTATGGGGCGGGGTACGTGGAGTTGGATTGTTCCGGACGGTCTGTGGGAGATCGCGAAGCCGTTGATCCCGCCGTCGAAGGTGCGGTCGCAGGGTGGTGGGACCCAGGACACGCCTGATGAAACGGTGTTCGCGGCCATCATCTACGTGCTGGTCAGTGGCTGTTCCTGGCGTGCGTTGCCGCCATGCTTCGGGATATCGAAGTCGACCGCCCACCACCGGTTTCTGATCTGGTCGCGGGCCGGCGTGTGGGGCCGGCCGCACGAAAGCGATCCTGCACCGGCTCGACGATGCCAGCTTGATCGACGTCTCCCGCGTGGTCCTGGACTCAGCCCACGTCAGGGCCAAAAAGGGGGCGAACTCACAGGTCCGAGCCCCGCGGACCGGGGCAAGCCGGGGTCCAAGATGCACATCCTGTCGGACGCGAACGGACTGCCCCTGGCCATCGGCGTCTCGGCGGGGAACACCCACGACAGCCAAGGGCTGAAGCCGATGGTCGAGTGTCACCAAACGAGACACGACCCTCACCGCGGCCGCCACTTCAAACCCGAGCGCCTGCACGCCGACAAGGCGTATGACAGACCCGACCTGCGGAAATGGCTGCGTGGTAAGCGGATCGGAGTGCGCATCGCCCGCAAGGGCATCGAGTCCAGCGAACGGTTAGGGCGGCGTCGATGGGTGATCGAACGCACCATGTCGTGGCTGTCGGGCTACCGCAGACTCAGCCCCCGCTACGAACGCCACCACCGCAACTACCTGGCCTTTCTCGGACTCGCCGCCGCCATCTGCTGCTACAAGCGATACGTCCGCCTCACCACATAGGACACGGTCTTAGGGAGCGCAACGGCTAGACGCAAGCTAGCGGGCACCACTGACAACGGCCACGATTGGCCTACCGCAGCGCCATGCGCGGCCGACTCATAGCTTGTCCCCTCCGCTCGCCCGTCAACAAAGTGCTTTGACCTGCACAGATGCACTACCGCGGAGTCGCTGCAGTAGCACCTTGAAGACCAGGCTCTGGACGCGGACTGACCTGTCGCTTTACCGTCGGGTCGTCATCAGCCCTCGGAGGGCTCGCAACCCGACTACAACTCCGAGATCGGCAACGCCGTCCCGGGGCGTCATCAGCCCTCGGAGGGCTCGCAACCGCTACCACTCCGACGTCTCCGAATACGATGGGTTCTACGCACCGAAGACAGTCATTGACGCAGCTCATGCTGCATGTGATCTGTGAGTCGACGTGTTGATGGACTGGACGGGTTCGGCGACTCGGCCGCGGATGAACCGGCACGTCGGTCAGTGGCGGGCCTTTCTCAAGCGTCGGGCGGCTCGGGGGTGGCTGCGCCTGTCCGGGGTGCTTCCGGAGCATCGGCGGCGATCAGTCGGCTGTTCTCAATCATCAGCCTCTGGTTGACGTTTCGGAGTGCCTGCATGGTGGTCTCTGCTTGGCGGTTGGCTGCGAGTGCTGCGTCGATGTTCCTTCGCACCCTGCCCAGAGAGAAGGCGGTCAACTCTGGAGTGCCACGATCACCCACTTGCCATGCCAGATCCGGTTGACCCGCCCGTATCCACCCGCCGCCTTCCCCGGATCTGCTATCTCACTGGCGACCGAATCGCGGCAATCAGGAGTCGCGCCCAGGCGGGACCATCGTCGACCTGCTCCAGCCCGGCTCCGGCGGTGGCAAAGAGGGCGCGTAGAGGGCCGTACCCGGTCCAGGGCTGCGAATCGGCAGCGCGCCGGGCTGGCGTATCCCGGTTGCCGTCACTGCGCCCGTGCACCGGTCGCGTTCCGGCGACCGGGGGCCTGTCGGCCGCCGGAGCGGGCGGGGTGGGGGGAAGGCATCTCGCGCAGGCGCTGGGTGTACTGCTCCTGGATGTTCCGGGTGAACGTGAGGAAGTCGGCGATGAGTTCGAGCTGTCCGGCGCTGTAGCGGGCGAAGACCTGTTGTGCCGAGTCGTCGACGAACGGGGTGAGCAGGGCGAAAGCACGCTGGGCGGCTTCGGGGGTGGCGCGGACCAGGGTGCGGCGCCGGTCGGTGGGATGCGGGGTGCGGGTGAGGTAGCCGAGCTTCTCCAGGCGGTCGAGCATTGCGGTGACGCTGCCGGTGGTCAGGCCCAGCTGCGCGGCCAGCGCGCTGGGGGCGATGTCCTCGGTGGCCAGCAGGATCTCCAAGCAGCGCAGATCGGTCTCGTTGACCCCCATCAGGCGGGCCGTCTCGCGGTCGAAGTCGTCGACTGCGGCCTGGTAGCTCTGCACCGCTTTTCCCAGCTTCGACTTGATCGGCTCCTGTTCGCTTGACATTCGAGTTATCTCCGTTCATCGTGGAAATCAGTTGCTCGACATTCAAGATACATGAGTTTCGAGCCAATCCGGAAGGGTCACTGGCCCGGGCGGGCCCCCGTAGAGGGCGGCGGCGTCCGGAGGTCGACCCGTTGCCCGCACCGCACAGAAGAGAGCAGTCCCATGTCTGAGACCACGTTCACCTCCGATGAGAAGCTGACCCTGCAGACGGCCGCGCACGGCGTCGTCAACCTGATGGCGTCCGCCGATCCCGGCATGATCTCCTCCACCCGTTCCGGCATGGCCGGCGGCAAGGCGTTGTCCTCGGCGACCGGAGCCGTCGGCCGCGTCCTGGCGGACAAGCCCAAGGGACTGCAGTTCGCTGGCAAGTCCACCGCCGACATCGCCGATCAGGTCTTCGCCGCCCTCACCGACTCCATGGCCCTGCTGAAGGCGAAGGCGCCCGGGGAGGTCGGCAACTTCCGCGACACCCTCACGGTCATCATGGACGCCGCGTCCCGCGCCCACCGCGGCCAGGCCGGTCCCGCCGAGGCCGCCATGATCCGCAAGATCACCGCCACCCTCGACGCCGCTGTCTGACAGGCCGCAACAGCCGAAGGGCCGCCACCAGACACGGCCCGTCCACGCGGTGGACGGGCCCGGCCGCCGGCCTCTGCCCGCCCCGGTGTCCGCCCGGCCACGAGCCCTTCCCCCTCACCGCCCAGCCCCCTTTTCCGGAGAATCTCCCATGGTCACCGCCCCGTCCGGTGAAGCCACCGGATTCGTCCCGGCAGCCACCGGCCGGCGCCGCTCGATCGCCCTGTTCGTCGTTCTGCTGGCGATGTTCATGGACCTGCTCGACAACACGATCATCAACGTCGCGCTGCCCTCCATACACAAAGACCTCGGCGGCGCCTACTCCGCCGTGCAGTGGAACGCCGCCGGCTACACCCTGGCCTTCGCGCTTGCCCTGATCACCGGCAGCCGCCTCGGCTACATCTTCGGCCGCCGCCGCCTGTTCCTGACCGGCGCCGCCGGGTTCACGATCGCCTCCGCCCTGTGCGGCATCTCTCAGAACTCCACCGAGCTGATCGCCGCCCGGGTGGCGCAAGGAATCATGGCCGCCCTCATGGTCCCCCAGGTCCTCGCGGTCATCCAGACGATGTACGCGCCCAAGGGCCGCGGCAAGGCCGTGGGCATGTTCGGCGCGCTGGGAGGCATGGCCACCGTCGGCGGCCCCATCCTGGGCGCACTGCTCACCAGCGGCGACATCGCCGGCCTCGGCTGGCGCTCCATCTTCCTGGTCAACGTGCCCGTCGGCATCATCGCCGTCGCCCTCGCCGTCAAGCACCTGCCCGAGTCCAAGGCCCCCGCAGCGACCCGCCTGGACCTGGCCGGGATGCTGCTGTCCTCGCTCGCCCTGCTGATGCTGATCTACCCGCTGATCAAGGGGCAGGACGCGGGCTGGCCCGCCTGGACCTTCGCCTCCATGGGCGGCTCCCTCATCGTCGTCGCCACCTTCATCGCCCACCAGCGGCGCGGCACCCGCACCACCGAGCCCCCTGGTCGAGCTCAGCCTGTTCCGCTACAAGTCCTTCACCGGCGGGCTGCTCGTGAACCTGCTGTTCATGGGCGGCGTCATCGGCTACTTCCTGGTCTTCACCATCTACCTCCAGACCGGCCTCGGCTTCTCCGCGATGCGTTCCGGGCTGACCAACATTCCCTGGGGCCTGCTGGTCCCCGTCTTCGCCGGCGTCGCTGCAGCCGCACTGGCGCCCAAACTCGGTCGCCCCGTCCTGCAGACCGGCCTGGCCCTCGACATCATCGCGATGTTCGCCCTGATGTTCACCGTCCACCAGGGCAACGGCACCTCCCTCACGCTCATCCCCGCTCTCGCCATCGGCGGCATCGGAATGGGCCTGGTCGTCGCCCCACTCCTCGACTTCACCCTCGCCGACGTCCCCGTCAACGACGCCGGCTCCGCCTCCGGCCTGTACAACACCATCCAGCAGATCGGCGGCGCGATCGGCATCGCGGGCCTGGGCGCGTTCTTCTTCAGCCACACCGGCCGCGCCATCCCCAGCCCCGCCACCTACAACCCCGCCCTCCAGCACACCCTGTGGCTGCCCATCGCCGCCTTCGCGTCCGCCCTGGCCGCCACCCTCCTCATGCCCCAGCGCGCCGCCCACCACAGCGACATCGCCTGAACCGCGGGGCCGGCCCCCGAAAACCTCACACCCCCGCCCTTCGCCACCGCGAAGCGATACGACACAAGGGAACCACCATGCACGTGATCATCATGGGTGCCGGCACCGGCGGCCTTGCCCTGGCCCACGGCCTCACACGCGCCGGGATCAGCTGTGCGGTCTTCGAGCGAGACCGCACCCGTGGCGGCGGCCTGCAGGGCTACCGGGTCGGCATCGACCACGACGGCAGCCGCGCCCTGTCCCGCCTGCTGCCCCCGCCGCTGTTCGACACGTTCACCGCCACCTGCACCCGCACTCCAGACCGCTTCAACATCTTCACCGAGAAATACCAGGAGGTGCTGTCGCTGAGCGGCTTCGCCCGCGCCAGCGCCGACGGCGCCGGCGCCGAGCGCTCCGTGTCCCGCATGACCCTGCGCCAGGTCCTGCTCACCGGCCTGGAAGACCTGGTGCACTTCGACAAGGTCTTCACCCGCTACGACAACAACCCCGACGGCACGGTCACCGCGCACTTCGAGGACGGCACCTCGACCACCGGCGACGTGCTGATCGCCGCGGACGGCACCAACTCCCGGGTCCGCCGCCAGTACCTGCCCCACGCCCGGCTCAAGGACACCGGGGTGATCGCACTCGGCGGCAAGGTGCCGCTCACCGACCAGACCCGTGCCCTGCTGACTGACAGGACGATCGACGGCGTCAACATCGTCCAGGCCCCGGGCGGCTACTCCCAGGTCATCCACGTCATGCAGTTCCCCTGGGACACCGACGGCGCACCCAAGAGCGGCATCGGCGCCAGCGACGCCGAGCTCATCAACCACTGGCCCGGCCTGCAGTTCGACAATACGCGCGACTACATCGGGATCGGCATCAACGCCGCCGCCCACAAAGTCCCCGCCGACGTGCTGCAGATGGACGGGCACCAGGTCCACGCCCTGTTCCGGAAGCTGACCCGGGCCTGGGACCCGCGCCTGCGCAAACTCGCCGAGCTCGTCGACCCCTCCACCTGCTTCCCGATCAACATCCGCACCTCGGTGCCGATCGAGCAATGGCCCGCCAGCAACATCACCCTGATCGGCGACGCCATCCACACCATGACCCCAGGCCGCGGGGTCGGCGCCAACACCGCGCTGCGCGACGCGGAACTGCTGTGCCGCAACCTGACCGCCCACCGCGACGGCACAATGAGCCTCTTGGACGCCGTCGGCGACTACGAGACCCAGATGACCGACTACGGCTTCGACGCCGTCAAAAAGTCCCTGGCCCAGATGCGCGGCACCGACCCCATCCACAAACCCGTCATCGGCCGCGCCGTACTCGCGGGCACGCGCACCGCCATGCGCGCCGTCAACCATCTGCCCCCGCTCAAGCGCAAGATGACCGCCTCCATGCAGGCCTACCGAGGACACGACCGCGACCAGTAACCCCTCCATGACCCTGGCCACCCCGCGGGTCACCTGGCTCACCGCTCGTTAACGGCACCCACGCAGACTCGCAGCGGGTCAGGCGGCCTGGCCTAGTACTCCAGCAGCGGTTCGCTATCTGGCCTGGTCAGAGGCATCGTCGGGAGTGTAGTTGGCTGCTGGCATGCCAGGGGCGGTCTTGCCGGACCGCCCCTCCAACGAATGACATCGTCGTCGGTAGTGACAATGCCTGGCCACGGCCTGACGCCTTCGCCGCCATCGCGACCATCTCAGCGCATGGATGCGAAGTGGCGTGCGGGTCCGGTGTGCGGGACCAGTTGCCAGGAGCCGGCGGACTTCTGCCACGGTGAGCGGGACCAGGGTGGAACCGTTTCTGCATCCCCCTTTGCCGCCGCCTGTGCCGCTGTGGCCGCGAGAAAGGCATGCGCGAGCATGGCCAGGGTGATGTGCCTCATCCAGCCGACGTAGCGGCGGACTTCGTACTGGTCCAGGCCGCACTCGTTCTTCGCGGCCTGGAAGCATTCCTCGATCGCCCACCGGCGCCCGGCAACGCGCACGAGCCGGTCGACGCTGGTGCCCACCGGCGCGTATGCGAGGTAGTAGGCGATCTGATCGGGTCTGCTGATACTGCGCCGGGCCAGCGCCCAGCGGTGATGGGTGGGCCGCTCACCGTCGAAGTCCTCAATCACCGGGAGCTGGACGGCCGCCCAGTCATAGACGCGCGGGCCCTTGGCGCCGTCGCCGCACGAACGTTGCTCCCATGCCTCATCCGGTGCCTGGCTGAAGAGATAGTCGATCCGGCCGAAGCGGGGCACCGGCTGGGACTTGGGGACGGCGAGCACGTAGCCGACTGCGGCTTCTTCCAGCATCCGGCGAAAGCGCCACTCCTGGCCGTAGGCGGCATCCGCGGTCACCCAGGCGATCGGCAGCGGGGAAGCGAGTGCGCGCAGCACCATTGCCCTGGCCAGCTCTGGTTTGGTGGCGAAGCCCCTCTCATCAGGAATCTTGGCGGCGCGGCAGCGCTCACGGTCGTCCGTCCAGGACTTGGGCAGATACAGCTCGCGGTCCACCAGGGCGCGTGCGCGGGTGGTGGCGTAGGCGGCGAAGACGCCGATCTGACAGTTCTCGGTGCGGCCGGCGGTGCCGGAGTACTGGCGCTGCACCCCCGCGGAGGTGGTGCCCTTCTTGATGAAGCCGGTGTCGTCGAGGATGAGGACTCCGTCGGCCTCGCCGAGCTTGTCGGCCACGTATGTCTGCAGGTCGTCGCGGACATCGTCGGCGTTCCAGGTGGCTGCGTTCAGTAGTCGTTGCAGGCCGTCGGGGGTGCGGTGGCCTGCGTGTTCGGCCAGTTGCCAGCCGTTTTTGCGGCCGACCGGGCCGAGCAGGGCGCGGACGTAGTCACGCATGCGGCGTCGCAGGTCGGCGCTGCCGAAACGGTGGCCGATGCGCAGGAGAGGTCGTCGAGTTCACGGTCCCAGGTCGAGTTGGCAAGGTCGTCAATCACACGAGGAGGCTGCCCTCATCACCGCGCAGACAGTTCTCGATGTCATTCGTTGGAGGGGCGGTCCGGCAAGACCGCCCCTGGCATGCCAGCAGCCAACTACACTCCCGACGATGCCTCTGACCAGGCCAGATAGCGAACCGCTGCTGGAGTACTAGGACCTCGTGGAGGCCCCGCTGCTCGCCGCCGGCCTGCTCACGGCGCTCGACCGCCGACGCCGAACAGCCCTGTGGCAGTCCGCCATGGGCGCCGAGGGCCGCCGCGCCCCGGAGCTTCGCCGGCCGACGGGTGTCGCCGCCGATACCCACGATGCGCTGCTCGTCGGGGCCGACCCGCAGGCCGTACACGATCTCGACCATGCCCTGAGGGGGACTGGCGTCCGCCTTGGCCGCCGCATCGCGCACCCTGCCGGCGTCTGCGTCGCCCGGCTCACCGACAGCGAGCTCAGCCGGCGTCCAGGAGCGCGACCGGGCCATCCAGGGGATGCGGCCGGCGCCGGCCCGCAGGAAGCAGTGCCCGGACCCCTGCCAGGAACAGATCTCCGGCGTCAGGTGCGGACCGTATCCCGGGACACGGGGGGCGTGCGACCCGAGACGGCCGCGGGCACTGCGGAGCGGACGAGATACCGTCAAGTCAGCCGCCGGAACGGCAGTTCGGAATCATGCCAGGCGATACGGCCGCGCTGTTTGCACTGGTCTTCGCGTCCGCACCCTGCTGATTCGTTGGTTCCCTTACGAACAACCCGTCCCTCATAGTGATCTCTTGGAGCATGATGCGCCGGACCCCGCGCACGCCTACCGGACGCCCCCGGCTGTCCGCCGCCCACAAGGCGGGACTCGCCGGCCTGGTGGGAACCACTGTCGAGTGGTACGACTTCTTCGTCTTCTCCACTGCATCCAGCCTGGTCTTCCCAGAGTTGTTCTTTCCCGGAGCACAGCAGGCCACCGGTCTGCTGGCATCGTTCGCGACGTTCTGGGTCGGCTTTCTGGGCCGCCCTGTCGGTGCAGCGCTCTTCGGCCATTTAGGGGACCGGCTAGGACGAAAACGCAGTCTGGTGGGGACGCTTCTGCTGATGGGGGCGGCTACCACGGGCATCGGTCTGCTGCCCAGTTACGACGAGGCGGGGGTCACCGCTCCGGTGCTGCTGTGCGTCCTGCGGCTCGTCCAAGGGATCGCAGTGGGCGGCGAGTGGGGCGGCGCAGTACTGCTGGCCGGTGAACACGCGCCGAAGGGGCGGCGGGTGATCCTGACGGCCATGGTGCAGCAAGGGACCCCGCTGGCCTCCATCCTGACCAGCGCGGTCTTCATCCCGTTCTCGCGACTGGGCGACGGCGAATTCCTCGCCTGGGGCTGGCGGGTCCCCTTCCTGCTCGCCACCGTCCTCATGGCCGTCGGCCTGGTCATACGGCTGAAGGTGCCCGAATCCCCGGAGTTCGAGGGACTGTCGGCGCAGGGGCGGGTGGCGCCCGCCCCGGTGCGCGACACCTTGCGGCGGCACTTCCCGAAGATGGCGGTGTGCGTCGGGGCCTGCGCCGTTCCGGTTGCCGGGACGTATCTGGCCGGCACCTTCGTGCTGTCCTGGGCAACCGTGCACATCGGCTTTCCCCGGGAGAAGGTGCTGGGCGTGGTGTTGTGCGCGGCTGTCGCCCGGTTCGTGGTCCAGCCCGTCGCTGCGCTAGCCGCCCAACGCCTGGGGGCCGCAAGGATCTGCGCCCTGGGGCTGGCCATGTACGTGCTCGCCATTCCGCTCACCGTCCTGGCCTTGGGGAGCGGTTCGCTGCTCCGGATCGCACTGGGGGTGTGCGCGTTGGAGTCCGCCAGCGCCGTCGTCTACGCGGTGGTCGCCGCCCTGCTCGTCGATGCCTTCCCGGTCCGGGTGCGCTACACCGCGATCTCCTTGGCCCAGCAGTTGGCCGGTGTGGTGTTCGGGGGCACGGCGCCGGCCCTGGCCCAGGCCCTGGTCTCGGTGGGGCACGGCTCGCTGTGGCCGGTGGCCCTCTACCAGGCGTTCCTGGCCGCCCTGTCAGCCTGCTGTCTGCCGGCCCTGACGTCCGCCCGGCGCGCTGCCACGGCGGCCGCACACCCCCGCCAGGAGGTGGCCGATGCGCCAGGGTAGTTTCCGTAGGGCAACACCATTGGCAGGACTAGACTCTCTCTCCCCTCTTGGCAGACGCCGGGTTGGGGTGCGTTCGTCGGGATAGAGCGTCTCGATCAGCTTGTTGAGGCGCTGGCCGAGTTGCAGCTATTGGGAGAGGAATGCCCAACAAGTACGCGCAATTGCATCAGCGTTGCCAGTCGGCTCTTGACCAACTCAGTCTGCCACGCCCTTTCACGGTCGATGCTTTGTGCCAGGAGCTGTCCGCACAGCGCAGACGTCCGTTGCATCTGCATCCGCTGCCGGAACAGGCCGCCCGGAACAGCATCTGCGGCATGTGGCTCGCCACCAAGACCGACGACCACATCTTTTTCGAGAAGCGCACCAGCCGCGTGCACCAGGAGCACATCGTGCTGCATGAGATCGGGCACATGCTGTTCGACCACCGTGGCACGGACCTGGGGCACGGCGAGGTCTCTCAGGTCCTGTTCCCCGATCTGAACCCGCAGTTGGTTCAGCAGGTGCTCGGCCGCGCCAGCTACACCAACCGTCAGGAAGAGGAGGCGGAGATGCTGGCCAGTCTGCTGCGCATCCGTGCTTCACAGTCCGCCGGCCGAGCTCCGCACGGCGTGCTGGGCCGACTGGAAGCCGCACTGGGCGCGCGTGCCGCGGATGAACGCTGAACCCTCCGACGCGCTGCGCTGGTTCGCGTACCTGTGCGTGGGCTGCCTGTGGCTGGCTCTGGCGATACGTGCCTCCGCCGCCATGCGCAGCCCTGAACAGCGCGGACTGTGGCTGGCCGTGGCCACCGCTTCGGTGGCCATGACGCTCACGCTCCCCATCACGACCCAGCTCGCCCTCCAGGCAACCGGAGGGGTCCACGCCATCGCCCTGGTGAGGAACATGAGCGGAGTGCTCTCGTCGGGCGCGGTCCTGTACTTCGTCTCGGCGGCCGCCGGCGGCCGCCGATTGCGCCTGGGCGCGTGCTACGTGACGAGCCTGGCCATAGTGTCCCTCCTGGTCCTGGATTCCCTGGCTCCACCACACCAGGAACATGCCGTGACGAGCCACGGTGGGCCGGCTCCCTCCACTGCCTATTGGCTCGTCCTGATCGTGGACCATCTCGCCGCGGACATCTCCTGCACCGCCTTGTGCCGCCAGTACGGCAGACGCACGGCCAACCCTGTCCTGCGGGCAAGCTTGCGGATGTTCGGAATCGGCACCGCGCTCTCCTGCCTGTTCTGGCTCTGCCAGCTCATCAACCTGTTGCACCGCACCGATCGGATACTGCCGCTCCTCCCGTACGTCATGGACATGCACGGGCTGCTGCGCGCGATCGCCCTCCTGACGCCCTCGCTGTGGGCCGTGCAGGGCACCACCACGGAGATCTGCACCATCTGGCGCCTGTGGCCGCTGTGGCGCGACCTGGTACAGGCCGTGCCACACGTCGCGTTCATCAAACCCCGCCACCGACTGCTGGAAATCGTGTGGCCGCAGGCGTCCTGGCGGCTGCTGGCCTACCGCAAAATCATCGAGACCCGGGACGCCATCCTCGTTCTCAACGACTATGTCGCCGCCGGTGCGTGGGCTCGCGCGCGCCGCCATGTGGCCGCCGTGGGTGTCGCTCACGCCAAAGTCGATGCGACGGTCCTCGCGTGTGTGATGTCAGGGGCACGCAGCGCCAAGCTCGCCGGTCTGCCCCAGCAGCAGTCCGCCGGCAGTCTCGTCGGTTTCGAAAACGACGACCTGGAAGGCGAGAAGGCATTCCTCCTCGAAATGGCGCGAGCTTACGCCTCGGCCCCGGCCCGGAACTTCGCGATCCATCCGAACACATCCGACAGGGAGTGAATTCGGCATCGCCGTGATCGAAGCAGATCGAACTCCACCCATGCGGGCCGAGTTCACGCCGTCTGACGTAGGCGAGCCGGCAGATATCCTCAACCAGTTCGTACGCGGCATTGAGTGTGGCAGGGCAGGGAACTGACGAATCCCCTTGTCGTTGGTGTACCGAGCGGAATCACGGAACCATCGAGAAGGGGCTTCGCCACGTCACCCCGCCTGCGCTGCTCTCTTCACCCTTCCGTTATGGGCCGAAAAGGGTTCACGCAGAGTGCGGGGCAGAGCCGCCGGTGGCGTCGCCAGGCACATCATCACTGTCAGAGTTGCAGCGACTTCGTCTGGAGAAACTCCATGAGCCCATGCTTGCCGAGTTCTCGCCCGACGCCTGATTGCTTATGGCCGCCGAAGGGAGCGAGCGGGTTGTACGCCCCGCCGTTGACCGTCACCTGGCCGCACTCCATCGAGCGCGCAAAGGTGATCGCCTGCCCCTCCTCGGCCGCCCACACGGCCCCTGCCAGGCCGTAGTCGGAGTCATTGGCGATGCGCAGAGCGTCCCCCTCGTCCTCGTACCTCATGAACGAGAGCACCGGGCCGAAGATCTCCTCGCGAGCAATGCTCATCTCGGCAGTGACGTCGGCAAAGACTGTCGGGCGGATGTAGTGGCCCTTGTCTCGTCCTTCGGGGGCCTCTGGTCCCCCCCGCGACGAGACGGGCGCCCTCTGCCATGCCACGACGGATGTGGTCGCGGACTTTCTCCCGCTGGGCGCTGCTCACCACCGGGCCCAGGCGGCAGTCGGGATCGGCCGGGTCGCCGGGAACATAGGAAGCAATCTCCTCGACGGCGATCCGAACCGCCTCTTCATAGTCATCGGCATGCACCAACGTGCGCGTCAACGCATTGCAGGACTGTCCTGCATTGCGCATCACGTCAGCGACATTGACGCGGACAGCCTGTGCGAGGTCCGCTCCGGGGAGGATGACACTGGCGGACTTGCCACCGAGTTCCAGGGCTACCCGCTTGACATCGGCGCCGGCAAGTGACCCGATACGCTTGCCGACAGACGTGGACCCCGTGAACGAGACCATGTCGACGCCAGGGTGGCGTACGAGTGCCTCCCCGGCTTCCGTGCCCCTGCCGGTGACCAGGTTGAAGACCCCCATAGGGAGGCCCGCGGCCGCCACACACTCGGTGAACATCTGGGCCGAAAGAGGAGTCAGCTCCGCAGGCTTGAGCACCACCGTGCAGCCCGCGGCGAGTGCGGGAACAACCTTGCAGACGATCTGGTGCACCGGGTAATTCCACGGTGTGACGGCGCCCACGACTCCGACGGGTTCAAGCAGGACAAGCGAGTTGCCCACGCGCTCCTCGAAGGCGAAGTCGGCCACAAGCTCAGCATGCCGGCGCGTCATGGTGACCGGCAGACCGGCTTGTACCCTGCGGGAGAACCCGATGGTGGTTCCACCTCGGCGGTGATGAGTGAGGCCATCCGATCCTGGCAGGCGGCGAGTTCGTCAGCCAACGCAGCCAGTAACTCGGCACGGCGAGCGGGCGTGGTGGCCGCCCACCCCGGCAGTGCCGAACGAGCCGCGTTGACCGCGGCATCAACATCGGCTGCAGAACCGGCCGGGACGGCCCCGACAACTCGCTCGTCCGCCGGATTGATGACCTCAATGACGTCTGTTCCTGCCGCAGGTCGCCAGTGCCCTCCGATGAACACCTCATCGTGTGCCTTCACAAGCATGCTCCTCCGTATGTCGGGCGGTAGCGGAAACACAGCCGTGAAAACTGTATGACACACCGACCTCGACAATTCGTGAGAGGCCGTCAACTCGTCGGCAGCACTCAGCCGGGCCTCGGGAGGGCATACAGCCGGTGGGAGGAACGACCGCGGCGAAGGGCAACGGCGAACAGCTCGCGAGCTGTCTCGGAGAGGGTCTTTCCGGCCGGCAGCTGTGGCCAACGCCCATGCCCAGGGCAGCACGTAGCCGGAGCCGCACGTGAGGGTGGCTGTCCGCCCGCCGCTCGGGGGAAATGCCGGCGGGCGGACTCCGGGCCGGCGGGCGCCCGTCCGCCGGCATCGGCCCCCCGTGGCACTGCCGAGTCAACTCCCCTGCGGGCGCCCGCGGGAGCGTGTGAACCGCCCCGTCCCGGGTGCGCCCTTCACACCCCGTGCGCACGCCCTCCGCCCGTCACCCCCCGTCACCTCACACGGGGTGTGAACCGCAGACCCGCATATCCCCGCCGCACACGCTCCCGCCCTTCACCGCAGCGCAGTTGACTGAGGCCCGTACGGACCACGTCATCGCTGACTGAAGGAATGAGGAGCGGACCGTGACCGCCCACCCCGAACCCGATCTGGTCACCGCCGACTTAGCCGAGCTGAGGCGTCTCCTGGACGTCCGCACCGCCCGGGTCGACGGTCAACTCGCCCTGCTCGCCCAGCGCTCCGAGCAGCAGGTGCGGGACGCGGACGATGTGCAGGCCCGTGTCGCACGGCTGGAGCACACCCGCTGGCCGCTGCCGTCCCTCGCCGCACTCACGGGCCTCGCGGCGTTGCTGGTCGCGCTGTGGCAGGCGATCGGCCGGTGACCGCAGGACGCGGTCACCGGCCGGGTCACGTCAGCCCAGGCGGAGGTGGTGCAGCATCAGCAGCGCGGCGGCCATGCCCGCGGCCGGCACCTCCCCCCGTGCCACCATGTCGGGCACCAGCTTCAACGACACCCACTCCCGCCGCTCGGACTCGAAACCGTCCTGGGGCAGGCCGGTGTACTCGCCCTCCTCGGACCAGTAGACGTGATGCCGGGCGTCGGTGAGGCCGTTGGAGGGTTCCACCGTGAGGAGGTGGTGGAGGGGCCCCGGGCGCCACCCGGTCTCCTCCTCCATCTCCCGGGCGGCCGCCGCCGCGATGTCCTCACCGTCCTCGACGACACCGGCGGCCAGCTCCCAGCCCCAGGTGTCGGTGATGAACCGGTGCCGCCACAGCAGCAGCACCTCATTGGCCTCGTTGACCACTGTGGCCACGGCGACGGGCCGCATCCGGATCAGATAGTGATCCAGGTGACGGCCGTCGGGCAGTTCCACATCGGCCAGATTGACCCGGAACCACGGATTCGCATAGACGGGCTTTTCGCTGAGATTGTTCCAACGCACGTAACTGCCACCTTCCGCTGAGGAGCCGGCAAGGTGACACGAGCCCGGTCACAGCGGAACGCGCAGCACCTCGTCGATGAGATCGGCAGCCTCGTCCGTCGCGGAGCTCCCGGTCTCCGCCAGATGCTCGCGCACCGCCCGCAGCCGGTCCCGCAGCCGTTGCGACTCCATGCCCCGAGCCTGCTCCGTCATCTGCGCGGCATTGGCCACGGCCCGGTCCGCATCGCCTTGACGCAGCTCGATATGGGTGAGCATGGCCAGCCGGTGGACCCGGCCGCGGTCGTGTGCGGGGGTGTCGACGGCGGCGTCCGCCTGCTCCCGGGCGGCCCGCAGGTCACCGAGGCTGAGCAGCGCCTCCGCCACTTGTACGTTCACCAGGCCGGGCTGGACATAGCCCGTCTCGGCCGGCTCCTGTCCGGGCCGGATGCGCTCCGCGGCCGCCTCCGCACGCCGGATGCACGACAGCGCGCCGGCGCCGTCGCCGAGCCGGGCGTAGGCCTTGGCCTGCATCGCGTAGAGGTCCGCGGAGAGCGCCGGGGTGATCTGCGGACCCGCGGCCCGCAGCGCCGCCTCCGCGAAGGCGACCGCCTGGCGGTACTCCCTCACGAAGAGGGACTGGTTGACCAGCAGCGCGATGACATACGCGCCGAGACCGCGGTCCCCGCTGGCCTTGGCCAGCCGCAGCGCCTGATGGAAGTAGCGCTGGGCCAGCCCGAGAGCGTCCGAGTCGTACGCGCAGATGCCCGCGACCGCGACCAGTCCGCCGGTCGCCCGGTGGAGCTGACGCCCCGTCGCATCGCTGTAGCTGCCCCGCAGCAGCGGCGCCGCCTCGGCGTTGAGGAATCCCACGATGCGTGCTCTGGTAGCGACACCACCCGCCTTCCGGTACATCGTCTCGTAGTGCGTCCGCGCGGCGCGCAGCATCTCGATGTCGGCCCTGCCGACCCTCGTCAGCCCGTCGCGCGAGACATCGGAGTCCTCGGGCGGGTTCTCCCACTCCCATACGGGGATGACCGCGGAGGTGCCGGTGAGCGCCGGGGCGTCGAGGATGTGCGGCCGTTGCTGCTCGTCGGAGCGCCACAGCGCGGTGGCCCGCTCGACGAAACCGGAGAGCGGGGTGCCGGCGGCACGCCCCGCTCCCGGCCCGCTGAGCCCGATGTCATCGAGCCCGACCGGCCGGTGCAGCCGTTCGCCGAGGACTTCGCAGATGAGGTCCGGTACCTGCCCACGCGGCCGCTGTCCCTTCAACCACCGGGCCACCGCGGTGTGTTCGTACCGCAGCGCCAGGCCGCGGCAGCGGCCGAGACGGTTGATCCGCGCGGCGAGCCCGGCATGCGAGATACCGGCCTCGTCGAGGAGCGCGTCGAGCAGGGTGTTGGGCTCCATACCGGCCTCCCGGTGAGCCGGGCCCGCCCACGGACCATCAGCTCATGGCCTTGTCGACTTCACCACTGTGTCCGTCGAGCGTAGTGAAGCGTCCCTCACACGGGGTGTGAAGGGTGCCGGCCGCCTTGGGCAGGCGTCCGGGGGCCGACCGGCGTCACTTCCGCCGCCGACCCACCGACCCACCGGCCCACCGACCGGCCGGCAGGTCAGCGCGGAAGGCGGGCGCCGGGAGGTGTGGCGCGGGCCCACCGGGCCGGCACCCGCACCCGGTCGTTGCTCAGCATCACCAGCGCCACATCATCGGTGAGGCGCCCGTCCGCATGCCGCAGCAGCGCCTCCCGCACCTCCCCGACCACCCCCGACCACCCCCGACCACCCCCGACCACCCCCGACGGCGAACGCGCTCACCGGGTCCCCTTCTCCGGCCGCCGGCCGCTCCACGAGCGCCCGTTCCCGCAGATGCCGCCGGTGCGCCCGCTCCAACCGCCGCAATACCTCGCCCAGTTCGGGTTCGTCGTGCGCCACTTCGCGGAAGCTGCCGAGCATCGCGGCGACCGTGCCTATCGCCTGGAGACCGTGCCCGCGCACATCCCCGATCACCGCCCGCACCCCGTGCCGGGTCGCCACGACCTCGTACAGATCCCCGCCGACCATGGCCCCCTCGCTCGCTGAGAGGTGGTCGGCCGCCAGCAGCACCCCGTCGACCCGCCGGGGCAGCGGCCGCAGCACCACCCGCTGCGCGGCGACGGCGACCTCCCGGGTGCGCTCCAGCTCCCGCACCAGCCGCAGCCGCCGCCCGGCCGTCAGACAGCCGGCACCGATCACCGCGAGGATCGCACCGCAGGTCATCACGCGCGTACCCACCCCGGCCGCGGGCTCCACCGCACGCAGCAGCCGGCCACCGGTCGGACGGCACAGCTCCCAGGCCACCACCCCGAGCACCCACAGGCCGGGCAGAACGAAGACGACCGCCCGCCGCCCTCCGCACACGACGAGGGCGCGGACGGTCTCACCGTCCGCGCCCTCAGCCTTCACGACACGCCGTCGCGGGCCATGCCCACGCTCAGCCGCGCAGCACCGCGCCGGTCCGCTCCACGGCCGCCGCGACCGCCGCGTCACGGGCCGCCGAGGCCTCCTCCGCGGTCAGCGTCCGGTCGGCCGCACGGAAGCGCAGCGCATACGCCAGCGACTTCTTGCCCGCGCCGACCTGCTCGCCGGTGAAGACGTCGAACAGCCGCAGCGATTCGAGCAGTTCACCCGCGCCGTCGCGCAGCGCGCCCTCCACCTCCGCGCCCGGGACGGCCTCGTCGACCACGAGGGCGACGTCCTGGGTCGCGACCGGGAAGGCCGAGATCTTCGGTGCGCGCAGCGGGCCGGCCCCGGCCCGCTCCAGGCGGTCCAGGTCGATCTCCATCGCGCAGGTGCGCTCGGGCAGGGCCAGCGCCTTGATGACCCGCGGGTGCAGCTCACCGGCGTTGCCGACGAGGATCTCCTCGCCGTCGGCGACGGCGAGCAGCGCCGCACAGCGGCCCGGGTGGAACGGGGCGTGCTGGTCCTGACGGACGATCAGCTCCACACCCGCCTCCCGTGCGACGGTCCGGCCCGCCTCGATGGCGTCCGCCCAGATCGCGGGACGTGCGCCGCCCCACCAGCCGGCCTGCTCCCGGCCCCCGGCGAGCACCACGGCGGCGCGCCGCGGCTGCTGCGGGAGGGAGGCGTCCAGCGAGGCGATCTCGTCGTCGGTCGGCCGGCGGTCGACCACCAGCCGGGTGGCCGGCTTCTCGTCACCGGTCGCCCGGAAGACCGGGCCGGTCTCGAAGAGCGCCAGATCGTGCGAGCCGCGGCCGTGGTTGCGGCGCAGCGCGTTCAGCAGGCCCGGGATCAGCGTGGTGCGGAGGTCGGGCTCCTCGTCGGAGAGCGGGTTGACGAGGGTGACCGCGTCACGGCGCGGGTCGTCCTGCTCGATGCCCAGCTGGTCGAGGACGTGCGAGCCGGTGAACGGGTAGTTCAGCGCCTCGACGTAACCGGCACCGGCCAGCGCCCGGCCGACCCTGCGGTGCAGCCGCTGACGCTCGGTCAGCCCCCGGCCGGCCGGCGGCTTCGGCAGGGTGGAGGGCAGGTTCTCGTAGCCCTCCAGCCGGATGACCTCCTCGGCGAGGTCGTTGGGCTCGCTGAGGTCAGGACGCCAGGACGGCACGGTCACGACCAGCTCGTCCTGGCCGTAGGCATCGCAGCCGACCTGCTGGAGGCGGCGGACGACGGTCTCCCGGCCGTAGGCAACACCGGCCACCTTGTCGGGGTGGTCGGCGGAGAGGGTGATGGTGCGCGGCCCGCGGGGGGTGACGACCTCGGTGACGCCTTCCCCGGCGGTGCCGCCCGCGAGCAGCACCAGCAGATCGACGGTGCGCTGCGCCGCGGCGGACGCGGCCTCCGGGTCCACCCCGCGCTCGAAGCGCTTGGCGGCCTCCGAGGACAGCTTGTGCCGGCGGGCCGTACGGGCGATGGAGAGCGCGTCGAAGTGCGCGGCCTCGATCACGACGTCGGTGGTGCCGCGCTGCTCGCCGGTCTCCGGGTCGGTGACCCCGCCCGCGATCTCGGTGTTGGCGCCGCCCATGACACCCGCGAGGCCGATGGGGCCGCGGTTGTCGGTGATGACCAGGTCGGCGGAGTCGAGCACCCGCTTGGTGCCGTCCAGGGTGGTCAGCTTCTCGCCCGCAGTCGCCCGGCGGACGCCGATCGGGCCGTCCACGCTGGTGCGGTCGTAGGCGTGCAGCGGCTGGCCGAGCTCCAGCATCACGTAGTTGGTGATGTCGACGGCCAGCGAGACCGGACGCATCCCGGCCTTCTGCAGCCGGCGCTGCATCCACAGCGGGGAGCGCGCCTCGGGGTTCAGACCGGTGACCGTACGGGCGGTGAAGCGGTCGCAGCCGAGAGGGTCGGAGACCTGGACCGGGTAGCCGGCGGAGTTCGGCGGCGGCACGTCCAGCAGCGCCGGGTCGCGCAGCGGCAGGCCGTACGCGGTGGCGGTCTCGCGGGCCACCCCGCGCATCGACAGGCAGTAGCCGCGGTCCGGGGTGACGGCGATGTCCAGCACCTCGTCGACGAGCTCCAGCAGCTCGATGGCGTCGGTGCCGACCTCGTACTCCGGCGGCAGCACGATGATGCCGTGCGTCCCGTCATCACCCATGCCCAGCTCGTCGCCCGAGCAGATCATGCCGTGCGACTTCTTGCCGTACGTCTTGCGCGCGGCGATCTTGAAGTCACCGGGCAGCACGGCGCCGGGGAGGACCACCACGACCTTGTCGCCGACCGCGAAGTTCCGCGCGCCGCAGACGATTTCCTGGGGCTCGCCGGTGCCGTTGGCCTGGCCGACGTCGACCGTGCAGAAGCGGATCGGCTTCTTGAAGCCCTCCAGCTCCTCGATGGTCAGCACCTGGCCGACGACGAGCGGACCCTTGAGGCCCTCGCCGAGGCGCTCGACGGTCTCGACCTCCAGGCCGACGGCGATGAGCTTGGCCTGTACGTCACGGCCGGTCTCCGTCGCCGGCAGGTCGACGTACTCCCGCAGCCAAGAAAGCGGGACCCGCATCAGATCTCCATCCCGAACGGCCGGGTGAACCGGACGTCGCCTTCGAACATGTCACGCATGTCTTCCACGTTGTGCCGGAACATCAGCATCCGGTCGATGCCGAACCCGAAGGCGAACCCGCTGTACTTCTCCGGGTCGACGCCACAGGCGATGAGCACCTTAGGGTTGACCATGCCGCAGCCGCCGAGCTCGATCCAGCCCTCGCTGGAGCAGGTGCGGCAGGGGCGGTCGGGGTTGCCCACGGACTCGCCACGGCAGACGTAGCAGACCATGTCCATCTCGGCGGACGGCTCGGTGAACGGGAAGTAGTTCGGCCGCAGCCGGGTCTTCATGTCCGGACCGAACAGCGCCCGGACCATGTGGTCGAGGGTGCCCTTGAGGTCGGCCATGGTCAGGCCCTCATCGACGGCCAGCAGCTCGATCTGGTGGAAGACCGGGGAGTGCGTGGCGTCCAGCTCGTCGGTGCGGTAGACCCGCCCCGGGCAGACGACGTAGACCGGCGGCTCGCGGTCGACCAGGGTGCGGGCCTGCACCGGCGAGGTGTGGGTGCGCAGCACGACACCGGACTCGTCGCCCTCGGTGCCCGCACCCTGGACGAAGAAGGTGTCCTGCATCTGGCGCGCCGGGTGGTCGGGCACGAAGTTCAGGGCGTCGAAGTTGAACCACTCCGCCTCGACCTCGGGACCCTCGGCGACCTCGTAGCCCATGGCCACGAAGACGTCCGCGACCCGCTCCATGAAGGTGGTCAGCGGGTGCCGGGCGCCGGCCGGGGTGCGGTCGTAGGGCAGTGTGACGTCCACCGCCTCCTCGACCAGCACGCGGGCGTCGCGCTCCGCCTCCAGTTCCTCCTGGCGGGCCTTGAGGGCCTGGTTCACCCGGCCGCGGGCCTGGCCGACGCGCTTGCCGGCGTCCGCCTTGGCGTGCGGGGGCAGGGCACCGATCTCACGGTTGGCGAGCGCGAGCGGCGAGCGGTCGCCGGTGTGCGCGACCTTCACCTCACGCAGCGCCTCCAGATCGTCCGCGGCGGCGATGGCGGCCAGCGCCTCGTCCAGCCGTGCGGCGATCGCTTCCGGTTTCAGGGCTTCGACCTCGACAGGGTCGTACGACTTATTGGGTGCGGACATCTCTTCCCGTGCTTCCGGTGGACTGGCTTGGCTCGGCTCGCGTCGCCTCGGCTCTTCGCTCACAAACGTCGATGACGAACGTCGATCACGAACGGGGGATGCCGAGCCCGCGTCTGCCCGCGATGCCTGTGCGCCAAAGGTGCCAAAGGTCAAGTCTAAGGGGGACGGACCTCGCGGCAGGTCCGCGCCCCCGCGGGGCGCCCGCCGCTTCCGCTTCAGGCCATGAAGGCCGGGGCCGCGACGGGCAGGCTAAATCGGAACTGCGCGCCGCCGGCCGGGGCCCGGCCGACCGTGATCGTGCCGCCGTGGGCCTCGACGATGCCCTTGACGATGTAGAGGCCCAGGCCGGTGCCGCCGCGCTTGCTGCCCCGCCAGAAGCGGGTGAAGACGCGGCTCATCGATTCCTCCGGGATGCCGGGGCCCTCGTCGCTCACGGTGACGCTCGTCCCCTCTCCGTTGGTCGTGTCCGCTACCGGTCCGACCTCGATGGTGACGGTTCCCTCGCCGTGGCGCACCGCATTTTCCAGCAGGTTGCCCAGCACCTGGTCCACCTTGTCCGGGTCTGCCCACAGATCGGGCAGGGGTTCCAGCATCCGGATCAGGAAGCGGTCCGGGCGCTGGCCCGCGGTGGTCTGCGCCTGGACGTGCCGGCGGACCGCGGCGCTCATGTCGACCCGCTGGCGGCGCACCTCCAGCCGCCCGGAGTCGATCCGGGAGATGTCCAGCAGCTCGGCGATCAGACGGGTGACGCGGTTGGCGTCGGCGTCCACCGTCTCCAGCATCAGCCGCTTCTGGTCGTCGGTGAAGCGTTCCCACTTCTGGAGGAGGGTGGCGGTGAACCCCTTGACGGAGGTCAGCGGTGAGCGCAGCTCATGGGCGACGGTGGCGATCAGCTCGGCGTGGCTGAGCTCCGTACGGCGCCGGGCCTCGGTGCCGCGCAGCGCGATCACCAGCCGCCGGACCGGCCCGGTCGGCCGGCTGCGGACATAGCGGGCGGAGACCAGCACCTCGCGGCCGCCGAGCAGCAGGTTGCGCTCGGGCTGGCCGCGGCGGATGGCGAGCCCGCCGTAGGGGTCGGTGAGCCGCCACCAGCGGCGGCCCTCGATGTCCTGCAGCGGCAGGGCGTGCTCCAGGGGGCGGCCGAGCGCGTCGCCGGGGAGGATGTCGGTGATCCTGGCCGCCGCGGCGTTGAAGCAGATCACCCGGCCCCTCTCGTCGGCGACCACCAGGCCGTCGGGCAGATCGTCGGGATCCAGCCCGAGACCGGCGTCCACGGCGCCCGGTCCCGCGTCAGCGGTGGACGACGGCTCGCGCGCCGTTCCGCCGGACGGGCAGCTGTCAGCGGTGACTGCGGTGCCGGAAGTCCTCACATCCATCCCCGTTACCCCCTTCCGGGCCCCCGAGCACGCAAGCCTACTAGTTCGGCTCGATGCCGCCGCGGAGTTCGCGAGGACGCCCCTCAGGCGGGTGACACCGCGCGGCAGCCGCCGGGGCTGCGCTGGGCCCGTGCGGAGGCGTAGAGGCAGACCGCGGCGGCCGTCGCGAGGTTGAGGCTTTCGGCCCTGCCGTGGATGGGGACCCGTACCACCGCGTCCGCCAGCGCCCGGGTCTCCTCCGGCAGCCCCCAGGCCTCGTTGCCGAAGACCCAGGCGGTGGGCCCGCCCATCGAGCCGGTGTCCAGCTCGGCGTCCAGGTCACGGTCGCCGGCACCGTCCGCGGCGAGGATCCGTACGCCCGCGGCCTGCAGCCCGCTCACCACCCGCTCGACCGGTACGCCCACCGCGACCGGGAGGTGGAAGAGCGAACCCACCGACGCCCGAACGGACTTGGGGTTGTACAGGTCCACGGAGGCGTCCGTCAGCACGACGGCGTCCGCGCCCGCGGCGTCCGCGCAGCGCAGCACCGTACCGGCGTTGCCGGGGTCACGGACGTTGGCGAGCACCGCGATCAGCTGCGGGCGGGCGGCCAGGATCTCCTCGAACGGCGAATCGAGGAAGTCGCAGACGCCGAGCAGGCCCTGCGGGGTGACGGTCTGGGAGATGTCGGCGACGGTCCGGTCGTCGGCGAAGTGGACCCGCACTCCGGCCGCGCGGGCCGCCTCGACGATCTCGGTGTGCCGCTCCGCTGCCTCGACCGTGGCGAACAGCTCGGTCAGGGTGGGCACCCCGCCCGTGCGGTGCGCGATCGCCTCCCGCACGGCCTGCGGGCCCTCGGCGATGAACCGGCGCTCCTTGCCGCGGAAGGCACGGCGGGCCAGCCGCCGGGCGGCGGTGACGCGCGGGGAACGCGGGGAGATCAGCTCGGGGGTGCCCATGGGCGGCGGCTCGCTTCTGTGGTTCGGTGCGTGGGGGCCGGTCTGCGGACGAGACGCGGCCGGTCCGGAAAAGCGGCGGACCCGCAGGCCGGGGCCTGCGGGTCCGCATACAACGTCGTCAGGCTGAAGTTCAGGCAGCCTTCGGGGCGTTGACGTCGCTCGGAAGCGCCTTCTGGGCGACCTCGACGAGCGCGGCGAACGCGTTGGCGTCCGTCACCGCGAGGTCGGCCAGGATCTTGCGGTCCACCTCGATGTTGGCGGCCTTCAGACCCTGGATGAAGCGGTTGTACGTCATGCCGTTGGCGCGGGCAGCGGCGTTGATGCGCTGGATCCACAGCTGACGGAAGTCGCCCTTGCGCTTCTTGCGGTCGTTGTAGTTGTAGACGAGGGAGTGGGTGACCTGCTCCTTCGCCTTGCGGTACAGGCGCGAGCGCTGGCCACGGTAGCCGCTGGCCTGCTCGAGGATCGCCCGGCGCTTCTTGTGGGCGTTGACTGCCCGCTTGACGCGTGCCACTTGTTAACTCCTTGTAGCGGGGCCGTGGTTGTCGTCACACGGCCCGAATCGATTGGGTCCCGGTCCGAGTCGCGCACCCCTCCTGTTCGTGGGGCGCGGCGGCTCACTTGCCGAGAAGCTTCTTGATCTTCGCGGCGTCGCCCGGGGCCATCTCGGCGTTGCCGGTGAGGCGACGCGTCACACGGGACGACTTGTGCTCGAGCAGGTGGCGCTTGCCGGCGCGCTCACGCAGCACCTTGCCGGAGCCGGTGATCTTGAAGCGCTTGCTGGCACCGCTGTGCGTCTTGTTCTTCGGCATGCGCCGTTCTCTCCTCGTCAGGGGCGCTCCCGCAGGCGTGAACCGGCGAGCGGGAGCGTCATGTATTTCGATTGCTGTCCGGGGCGGGGTGCCCCGGCGTGAACCGGGGCTCACGCCTCGGGGATCACGCCTGGGCGTGCTCCTCGGTGGGCTCCTCGGCGGGCTCGTCCACGGACTGGTCCGCGGCGACTCCGCCCTGGCGCTCCGCCTTGCGGGCGGCCTGCGCCTCGCGGGCCTCGGCCATCGCCTCGGTCTTCTTCTTGTGCGGACCGAGAACCATGATCATGTTTCGGCCGTCCTGCTTCGGATTCGACTCGATGAAGCCGAGGTCCTCCACGTCGGACGCGAGCCGCTGCAGCAGCCGGAAGCCCAGCTCGGGGCGGGACTGCTCGCGACCACGGAACATGATCGTGATCTTGACCTTGTCACCCTGCTTGAGGAACCGGACGACGTGACCCTTTTTGGTGTCGTAGTCGTGCGGGTCGATCTTCGGCCGGAGCTTCATCTCCTTGATGACCGTGTGCGCCTGGTTCTTGCGCGCCTCACGGGCCTTCATGGCCGACTCGTACTTGAACTTCCCGTAGTCCATGAGCTTGCAGACGGGCGGGCGAGCGTTCGCCGCCACCTCGACCAGGTCGAGGTCGTACTCCTGAGCAAGCTCAAGGGCCTTGGCAAGCGGAACAATCCCGACCTGCTCGCCGCTGGGACCGACAAGTCGCACTTCGGGAACGCGAATCCGGTCGTTGATGCGGGGCTCGGCGCTGATGGATCCTCCTCGGTAGCACCACGCGACGGCCTGGCGGACTGCCGCGTAACGTCTTTTCGGTGTGACCAACCGCGCGGTACATGAAAAAATGCCCCGGACGGGACACAGGCGGGGCTCCACATAGATCTGGAGCACCGTCGCGAAGTCTCCGCGGGGCGCAGCCGGACCGTTGACCCGCCAACCTGAGGTCGGTCGGGTGGGAGATCGGAGCCTCCACTTGTGGGCCGGTCACATGCGTGTCCGGCCGGTCGGAACACCAGAATACACGAGTCAAGAGGTGGCACCCACTCCTGTGCCGGTACGGCCTGGTCCCGGGGACAGGATGACACTCCCGGACGCGGGGACCGGGCGCCCTGCCCATAGGCTGGAGCCGACCCCTCAGCAGGAAGAAGCCCGAAGACATGAGCGACCAGACACCGCAGCAGCCCGACGCGCCGGACGCGGCGAACCCTGACTTCGACTCCATGACCCGCGACATCGCCGAGGTGCCGGCGGTCGAGGTGATCACCACGGTCGCGGTGCATCTGATGAGTTCGGCGGCGGTCAACCTCGGGCTCGCCGAGGAGGGCGCGGCGCACAAGGACCTGGACGAGGCGCGCAAGCTCATCCAGGCGCTGGCCGGGCTGATCACCGCCAGCGCCACCGAGATCGGCTCGTACCACGCGGCGCCGCTGCGGGACGGACTGAAGTCGCTGCAGCTGGCGTTCCGCGAGGCCTCGGTCGTGCCGGACGAGCCGGGCCAGGGCCCCGGGGAGAAGTTCACCGGGCCGGTCTACGGCTGAGCCGCGCCACGACGGCGTACCGACGACGAGCCCCGGCCCGGGAAGGGCCGGGGCTCGTCGCGTGCCAGGGGCGCCGGGCGGTCAGTCGGATTCGGCCCGGGATTCCGTGGTGGCCTCGGGCGGCACCGCGTCGTCGGCGACGAGGACCGGCTCGTGCGGCGGGTGGGTGACCTGGTGCACCGCTGCCGCGATGGCGCCGCCGATCAGCGGGGCGACGATGAACAGCCACAGCTGGGTGATGGCCGCGCCGCCCGCGAACAGCGCCGGGCCGATGGAGCGCGCCGGGTTCACGGAGGTGCCGTCCAGGGGGATGCCGATGAGGTGGACGGTGGCCAGGGCCAGTCCGATCGCCATCCCGTTGAAGCCGATCACGGCCACCTTGTGGGTGACCGACAGCCACACGTAGACCAGCAGAAAGGTCATCACCATCTCGGCGACGAACGCGCCGCCGAGGTTGAGGTGCACCGCCGAGCGGTCGCCCCAGCCGTTCGTGCCGAAGGACCCGTGGGTCTGCAGCCCCGGGACCTGCCGGGCCACCAGGAAGAGCAGCGCCGAGCCGACGATGGCGCCGACCACCTGGGCGATCCAGTATTCGGCGGCGGTCCGCAGGGTGAGCCTGCGGGCCAGCAGCATGCCCAGGGTCACCGCGGGGTTGAGATGGCAGCCCGAGATCGGGCCGAGGGCGTAGGCAAGCGCCACCAGAGTGAAGCCGAAGGCCAGGGCGATGCCGAAGGTGCCGATGTATTCGCCCGCCAGCACGGCCGAGCCGACGGCGAAGAACACCAGGAGCAGCGTGCCGAGGAACTCGGATACGACCGTGCGGGTCAGCACCTTCGAGATCTCCGTTTTCTCCATGGGGGCTCTCCTCGCGTGGATCTTGAGCTCTCCTCGCATTGTGCGTCCCCGGAGACGAACGCGCCCGTCGGCGGCCCGGAGCCCGCTCGTCGCACCCGGGCCCCGGCCGTGGTGGGTCAGCGCCGGTAGAGGGGTTCTCCGGCCGTCGTGGCGCCGGGCGGCAGAAGGGCCAGGTCCAGGCCCTTCACGAGCCGGGCGCGCAGGATCTCGTCGGCGGCCAGCGCCCGGGCCAGCCGCTGGGCGACCTCGGCGGCCGGGGCATCGGGGGCGAGGCCGAGGGCGAGGGTGGCGTCGGTTTCCCCGGACGGGGCGAGACGGGCGAGGAGCACACCGGGCTCGGCGTCGAGCAGGGCGCGCAGGGCGTCGGTGACCGCCGGGTCGGCGAGCGGGTCGGCGCTGGTCCGGCCCTCTGCCAGGGCGCGCAGGGCCGGACCGGTGAGCTGGTAGGTGACCGGGCCCGCCAGGTCGACGACGACCGTGTCGGCCTTCTCGTGGGACGCGGCGAGCAGCGCCTGCTGCAGCGGGACCGCGACGGGGCGGGCGTCGGCGCGCCAGCGCTGAAGTGACTCCATACAGGTGAAGGCGGGCAGGGCGCGGCGTCCGTCGGGGGCCTGGAGGGTGGGGACGGCCATATCGCTGGTCTTTTCGCGGCGCAGACCGTCGGGGCCGGTCTCCACCTCGCCGAGGACCGCCACCACGGGCACCAGGACGCGCGCGCCGGCCAGCGCCGACAGGAGCTGGGGCTCGGCGGCCCGGTCCGCCCCGTACGCCGCCAGGGCTGCCGCGAGCGCGGGGTCGGCGGAGCCGTCGTCGTCGGAGAAACCGGGGTCCGGGATGTTCTTCTGCACGGGGTGAGCGTATCGGCCGGTGGTGGTGCCTTTTCGGGGGCGGTGCGTTTGACGTGCGGTCCGGTGGGGTGCGGCGCGGTGGGCGGGTGCCGGTCAGTGGTGCGCGGGGCGGCGGCGCCAGAGGACGACGGCGGCCGCGAGGAAGGTCAGGCCGGCGGCGCCGGCGGCCCAGGGCAGCCAGCCCACGGGGGTGTCCCCGTCGTCGGCGGTGGGGCCGGGGCCGAAGTAGCGGGTGGCGTAGCCGGCGGGGGCCGGCTTCTGCGGGGCGGGCTTGAGGTCCGCCGCGGCCTTGAGGGCGGCGGCCGGGTCGATCAGGCCGGCGCCGTAGTCGTCGTCACGGCCACCCTCGGGGTGGTCCTGTGCGGTGGAGGTCAGCAGCCGCCGGATCTGGTCCGGGCTCAGGCCGGGGTGTGCGGAGCGGATCAGGGCGACGGCCGCGGAGACGAACGCGGCGGCGGGGCTGGTGCCCCAGCCCGAGAGGTAGCCGTCGTCGTTGTCGGCCATGACGATGTCGAAGCCGGGCGCGCTGACCGTGGCGTACCAGTGCCGGGTGGAGAACCGGGCCCGGCCCCCCAGGTGGGTGACGGCGGTGGCCGCGATGACGCCCGGGTAGGCGGCGGGGTAGGAGACGTGATTGCCCTTCTCGCCGCCGTTGCCGGCGGAGGCGACGACGGGGATGCCCTTGCCGAGGGCGTACTGGATGGCGGCGTCCTCGCGGGGTTCGGGGTGCGCGGACTCGCTGTCGTCGCCCAGCGACATATTGATCACGTCGGCGCCGTGGTCGGCGGCCCAGCGGATGCCGTCGGCCAGCGCCCCCGCCTTCTCGGTGCGGGCCCGCTCGCGCTGGGAGTCGCCGTCTTCGAGGATCACCCGGACCGGCAGGATCCTGGCGGCCGGGGCGAGCCCGAGCACTCCGTCGTCACGGCCGTTCGCACCGTGGCCGTGACCCGCGATGATGCTGGCCATGCCGGTGCCGTGCCGGGCCCAGGCTGAGTCACCAGGACCGGCCCCGAAGCCGACCAGGTCCTGCTCGGGCAGCACCTGTCCTTCCAGGTCGGGGTGGTTGGCGTCCACACCGGTGTCCAGGACGGCGACGGTGATGCCCTCGCCCTTGGTGGTGCGCCAGGCCTGCTGGGCGTGGACGGCCTGGAGGGCCCACTCCTGGGCGCGGACGGTGTCGGCCCGGGCGGGGACGGCGGGCAGTACGGCGAGCACCGCCGAGGCCAGCGCGAGGGCGGTGCCGCGCCGCACGGACTGCGTCATGACGAGGCCTGCCTTGTCGGAGTCGGGCTGCCGGCCGCCTTGCGGAAGTCCGCCTCGATGCGGTCCGCCAGGTCCTTCGCGTCGTGGCCCAGTCCGGATTCGGCCGGGGCGGTGGTGGTGCCGGCCCTGACCGCGGCCTCGGCGGGCTGCGGCCCGGTGAACGTGCGGCCGTCGGCGAAACCGGAGACGGCGTAGACGACGGCCGGGATGTCGGTGAGCACCCGGACGGTCCAGCTGACCCGCTGGGCGGGGCCGAAGTCCTCGGCCGCGGTGCCCTTGGCCGCGTACGGCAGCGGCATCGAGTCCGTGCGGGTGCCCAGGTTCTTGCTGCTGAAGCGGGTGTTGAGCGCCGTCATCGCGGCCGGGGCGGCCTTGGCGGTCTGCGCGCCGACCGTGATGACGGCGCTGCGGGTGGCGTCGACGTAGGTGGCGCGCAGCAGCCGGACACAGCCTGCCGGGGCGAGCGCGGCGGCGAGCTCGGTGTCGTAGGCGCCGGAGCAGCCGCTGTCGGGGGCGACGGCGATCCGGGTCCAGGTCCGGTCGGCGCCGCCGGGGCCGGCGCCCAGGCCTTTGACGGTGCGGGGGAAGAGCGTGTCGACGGGGGTGTCGTGCCAGACGTCGCGGCCCTTGGCGAAGACGGCCTCGGCCGTGGGCGCGGCGCCGGAGGCGTCCTCGGTGAGCCAACCACCCGCCGCCGCACCGCCGATGAGGCCGATGCCGAGGATCAGGCAGGCCGCGGCGGTGAGCACCCGGGCGCCGGGGCGGCGGACGGGGGCGGCCGGTGCGCCGGTCCCGTGCGCCGCTCCCTGGCGAGGGAGGGGACTACGGGGCCACGGCACATGTGACGGACGCCCGGCGGTGCGTGCGCCGGGGCCGCTCCACAGGTCCTGGCTGCGGGCCAGGTGGAAGGCGGCGGTGTCGCGGAAGGCGGCGGGCTGCGCGGGGCCGGGGGCGGCCGGTCCGTTGGGGGCTGGGGAGCCGGGGGCACGGTCCGGGCGGGGCGGCAGCGGCGGGCCGTCGGCGGGGGGTTGCGCACGGGGCGGGGCGGCGGGGCGGGGCGGGACGGTGGCGGCCGGGGCGGCGGGTGCGGACGGCGGCAGGGGTGGCATGGGCGGCACCCGGCGCAGCACGGCCGTCTGCGGGTCCTCGGCCGGCTGCGGCCCCGGTGCCGCGGCCGCGGCGGGCCGCCGTGGTGGCCCGGGGGGTATGGGCGGGACGGGTTGCGCATCGGCGAATTCCGCGTCGGTGCTCACCCGCGCTCCCCCTTGCGCCGCTGACCTCCGGGCCCGATCCGCAATCGGGGCACGGTGGTTCGTATCCGGACAACACGCCGCTGACCTGCTGGTTGCGGTGTTCGAGTCACTGTAAGCGCTGACGCCGTCGGTGCTCCAACCCATGTCCGCTCTGTCGCAAACTCCCCTCTACCCATCGGTAGGGGCGCCTCCCACACCCTTTTGGCGGTGGGGAAGCTCTGGCAGGCTGCGGCCATGCCCCCGCAGACAGTCGCTACCCATGACGGCACGGCTTCTCCCCAGGCGCTCCATCCGGCCGGGGAGACCCCGTTCGACCGGGCCACCGCCCATCTCGACGCGCCGCTGGCCGTCGTCGACCTGCAGGCGTTCGACGCCAACGCCGCCGATCTGGTACGCCGTTCGAAGGGCAAGCCGATCCGGGTGGCCAGCAAGTCGGTGCGCTGCCGGGCGCTGCTGGAGCGGGTGCTGGCGCGCGAGGGCTTCGCGGGGATCATGAGTTTCACGCTTGCCGAGTCGCTGTGGCTGGCGCGCTCGGGCTTCACGGACATCCTGCTGGCCTACCCGTCGGCGGACCGGGCGGGCTTCGCCGAACTGACCGGCGACGCGCAGCTCGCGGCCGCGGTGACGGTGATGGTCGACGACCCGGCGCAGCTGGAGCTGATCGATGCGGCCCGGCCGGCCGGCGGGGCGGGCGAGGAGGTGCGGGTATGCCTGGAACTCGACACCTCCTACCGGCTGCTGGGCGGGAAGGTGCGGGTCGGTGCCCGCCGTTCGCCGCTGCGGACGCCCGACCGGCTGGCGGCGCTGGCCCGGACGGTGGTGCGCCGCCCCGGTTTCCGGTTGGTGGGGCTGATGGCGTACGAGGGGCATGTGGCCGGTGTGGGCGACGACGTCGCCGGTAAGCCGGTGTTCTCGCGGGCGATCCGGATGATGCAGGCGGCGGCGCGCAAGGAGCTGGCGCAGCGCCGCTGGGAGGCGGTACGGGCGGTGCGGGAGGTGGCGCCGCGCCTGGAGTTCGTCAACGGCGGCGGGACCGGCAGTGTGCAGCACACCGCGGCGGAGGCGGCGGTCACCGAGGTCGCGGCCGGGTCGGGGCTCTATCTGCCCCGGCTGTTCGACAACTTCCGTTCGTTCAGCGGGCGTCCGGCGGCGCTGTTCGCCCAGCCCGTGGTGCGCCGCCCGGGCCCCGGGGTGGTCACGGTGCTGGGCGGCGGCTATCCGGCGTCGGGGGTGGCGGGTCCCGACCGGCTGCCGGTGCCGTATCTGCCGGCCGGGCTGCGCTACGACCCGCAGGAGGGCCCCGGCGAGGTGCAGACGCCGTTGCTGGGTCCGGCCGCCGACGGGCTGCGGATCGGCGACAAGGTGTGGTTCCGGCACGCCAAGGCCGGTGAGCTGTGCGAGCGGTTCGACCAGCTGCGGTTGATCGACGGGGAGCGGGTGGTGGAAACGGTGCCGACGTACCGGGGGGAGGGGCACACGTTCCTGTAGGCGGACGGTCCCGGTCACCGCGAAGGGGGCGTCCGGGAGCCCGTAAGGGAGGCCCGCCGGATGGGCCTCCCTATAGGCCCCTCCGATGGGCCCGCCCGGGAAGAACTCCCGGGCGGGCCGGTGCGCGTCGGCCGTGCCTTCAGCCGTGAATGCGGTCCTGCTGGTCGGGCACCACGCTCCCGTCGGGGCGGCGCAGTGGCCCGAAGCTGCCGTCGGGGTTGTTGTGGGCCTCGGTGGCGCAGGGGTAGGCGCCGGACTTGCGGGGCAGCGGGTCGATGAACATCGGGTTCACCACCCAGCGGCCGTCGGCGTTGTCGTAGCCACGGCACATCAGCTCGCTCTTGTTGCGGTTGACGGCCAGGTGCGCCCCGGTGGCGTCGTTCACGAAGGTCACGTCGGTGTCGGCGTCTCCGCCGCCGAGTGCGATGCGGTGCGCGGGGTCCTGCTGCCGCCAGGCCTTGGCGCCCTTGATCTTGAAGATCTCCTGGTTGATCCAGCAGCGCTTGCCGTCGATGTACGGAATGACCTCGCCATGGCCGTCCTTGACATCGCCGCAGCCGCGGATGCCGGTGGTGAACCTGCCGTGGTGGACCATGCTGCGGACGCCGAGGGTGTGCGCGGCGTCCAGTCCGACGCCGCCGGACCAGGCCTCGGCCACGGTCTCCGCGGAGGCGGAGACGATATAGACGTCGAAGCCGGCCGCCTTCAGCGTGCGGATCAGGTCCTTCTGCTGGTCGTAGTAGCGGATGTAGCCGGCCAGCTTGTGGGTGCCGACGGTCTGCTGGGTGCCGACGGGTGCGGCAAGGTTCTCGGCGCGGGCCTTCTTGGCGTACGAGGTGAGCTGGGCGGGCCGCAGGCCGGCGAACAGCTGGGGCACCCAGGCGTATTCGGGGACGGTACGGCGGTGGTTCCAGTGTCCCGCGAAGGCCTCGGCGCCGCTCATGGTCTTCGCCTCGCCGCGGATCTCCATGATCTCGTCGGTGCAGGCGGTGTTCTCGGCGGTGGGCAGCGGCCGTCCGGCCGGGACGCGGGTGCCGCAGGCCTTGGTCAGCGCGCGGTCGGCGGCCGGGGTCAGCCAGGGGCTGGTGGCCCGCCAGCTCCTGGGCTGCAGGATCTTGTCGTGCCGCAGCGCCCAGGCGAGGGTGGCGTCGGAGATGTCGTTCTTGACGACGGTGTTGTCCCAGTCGAAGGCGGCGACCGGGCGGTGCGCGAAGTGGCCGTCCGGGTGCGAGCAGAGCCCGCGCTCGTCGATCATCTTCTGCAGCTTGGCGCGGTTGTGGCCGTACCACGAGATGTGCGGGGAGAGCTGGGGACAGGTGGCGCGCGCCGGGGTCTTGGCGGGGGCGTCTGCGGGAGTGGCAGCGGTGGCGGGCGCGGTGGCCGTGAGCGCCGAGAGGGTGGCGGCCCCGGCCAGTCCCAGGGCGAGGGCGTACCTCTTGGAGCCGGTGGTACCCATATGTCCTCCGTGGTGGGGGTCAGGAAGCACGCCGGGACCGGCACGCGGTGGTGCCGGTCCCGGTGTGGAGGTCGGACTTTACCTGCGGTTCCCGCCCGTTCCCGAGGGGCGGGAGGGGCGCGTCAGACGGGAGTGACGTAGGCGCCCGCGATACCGCCGTCGACCAGGAATTCGGCGGCGTTGACGAACGAGGAGTCGTCGCTGGCGAGGAAGGCGACGGCGGAGGCGATCTCCTCGGGCTCGGCGAACCGGCCGACGGGGACGTGCACCAGGCGGCGCGCGGCGCGCTCGGGGTCCTTGGCGAACAGCTCCTGCAGCAGCGGGGTGTTGACGGGCCCCGGGCACAGGGCGTTGACCCGGATGCCCTCGCGGGCGAACTGGACACCCAGTTCGCGGGACATGGACAGCACGCCGCCCTTGGAGGCGGTGTAGCTGATCTGCGAGGTGGCGGCGCCCATCACGGCCACGAAGGACGCGGTGTTGATGATCGAGCCGCGGCCCTGGTCGCGCATGTAGGGCAGGGCGTGCTTGCAGCAGAGGTAGACCGAGGTGAGGTTGACCTCCTGGACGCGCTTCCAGGCGTCCAGGCCGGTGGTGAGGATCGAGTCGTCGTCGTCCGGGGAGATCCCGGCGTTGTTGAAGGCGATGTCGACCGAGCCGTAGGTGTCGAAGGCGGTCTTGTACAGCGCCTCGACCTGGTCGGAGTCGGTCACGTTCACCTGGACGAAGAGGCCGCCGACCTCGGCGGCCGCGGCCTTGCCCGCCGTCTCGTCGATGTCGGCACAGACGACGTTGGCGCCTTCGGAGGCCAGTCGGCGGGCGGTGGCCAGGCCGATGCCGCTGCCGGCACCGGTGATCACGGCGGTACGGCCGACGAGGCGGCGGCACACTGCGGTCTGGTCGGTCACTTGGTCTCCTCGGTGCTGATGAAGATGTTCTTGGTCTCGGTGAAGGCGGTCAGGGCGTCCGGGCCGAGCTCACGGCCGAGGCCGGACTGCTTGAACCCGCCGAAGGGGGTCCAGTAGCGCACGGCGCTGTGGGAGTTGACGGAGAGGTTGCCGGCCGCGACGCCGCGCGAGACCCGCAGGGCGCGGCCGACGTCACGGGTCCACAGCGAGCCGGCCAGGCCGTAGTCACCGGCGTTGGCGAGCCGGACGGCGTCGGCCTCGTCGTCGAAGGGCATGACGACGGCGACCGGGCCGAAGATCTCCTCGACTGCCGTACGGTCCTCGGGGCGGCCCTCCAGGACGGTAGCCGGGTACCAGAAGCCCTTGCCGGCGGGGGCCTCGCCGCGGATGGCGGCCGGGGCGTCCTCGGGGACGAAGGACCGTACGCGCTCGCGCTGGGCGGCGGAGATCAGCGGCCCCATCTGGGTGGCGGGGTCCGCCGGGTCGCCGACGGTGAACGCCTTGACCGCGGGCTCCAGCAGCTCCAGGAAGCGGTCGTAGACGGAGCGCTGGACGAGGATACGGCTGCGGGCGCAGCAGTCCTGGCCGGTGTTGTCGAGGAAGGAGCCGGGGGCGGCGGCCGCCGCGGCCTCGATGTCCGCGTCGGCGAAGACGATGTTGGGGCTCTTGCCGCCGAGTTCGAGGGTGAGCCGCTTGGTCTGTGCCGCGCAGCGGGCGGCAATCTGCCGGCCGGTGGTGGTGGAGCCGGTGAAGACGACCTTGGCGACGCCGGGGTGGTCGACCAGCGCGGTGCCGGTGACCGGCCCTTCGCCGGGCAGCACCTGGAACAGGCCCTCGGGCAGCCCGGCCTCCAGGGCGAGTTCGCCGAGCCGGAGTGCGGTGAGCGGGGTGGTCTCGGCGGGCTTGAGGAGAACGGCGTTGCCGGCCGCGAGCGCGGGGGCGGTGCCCCAGGCGGCGATCGGCATCGGGAAGTTCCAGGGCGCGATGACGGCGACCACGCCCAGCGGCTCCTGGACCGTGAGGTTCAGGCCGCCGGCGACCGGGATCTGGGTGCCGGTCAGCCGCTCCACTCCCCCCGCCGCGTAGTGCAGCAGATCGCGGACGTTGCCCGCTTCCCACCGGGCGTTGCCCAGGGGGTGGCCGGCCTCCTTGAGTTCGAGGGCGGCGAGCGGCTCGATGTGCGCATCGACGACGTCGGCGAAGCGGCGCAGGATGCGGGCCCGGTCGCCGGGTGCCACCGCCGCCCAGGCCTCCTGGGCGGCCGCGGCCCGGCGGACCGCCGCGTCGACCTCTTCGGGAGAGGTGGTGGGGACGGTGGCCACCACCTCCTCGGTCGCCGGGTTGAGAATCTTCAGCTCGTGCAACACGTGCGGTTCCTTACATGCGCTCGAAGGAGCGGAAGCGCTCCCAGTCCGTGACGGCGGCGTCGTAGGCGTCCTGTTCGACGCGGGCCATGTGGCGGTAGTGGTCGACGACCTCGTCGCCGAACGCCGCCCGGGCGATCGGGCTGCGCTCCCACAGCTCGGCGGCCTCGCGCAGGGTGGTGGGGACATGCGCGGCATCGCCGTTGTAGGCGTTGCCGGTGGTCGCCTCGGGGAGTTCCAGCTCGTGCTCTATGCCGTACAGACCCGCCGCGACCATGCCGGCGACCGCGAGGTAGGGGTTCACATCGCCGCCGGGCAGGCGGTTCTCCAGCCGGTGGGCACGGCCGTGGCCGACCACCCGCAGGGCGCAGGTGCGGTTGTCGGGGCCCCAGGCGACGGCGGTGGGCGCGAAGGAGCCGGGGCGGAAGCGCTTGTAGGAGTTGATGTTGGGGGCGTAGAGGAGCGTGAAGTCCCGCATCGCCGCGACCTGGCCCGCCAGGAAGTGCTGCATGGTCTTCGACATGCCGTACGGGCCGTCGTCGTCGGCCAGCACCGGCCGGCCGTCCTCGTCCTGCAGCGAGAGGTGGATATGACAGGAGTTGCCCTCGCGCTCGTCGTACTTCGCCATGAAGGTGAGCGACATGCCCTCCTGCGCGGCGATCTCCTTGGCGCCGGTCTTGTAGATGGCGTGCTGGTCGCAGGTGGTGAGCGCCTCGTCGTAGACGAACACGATCTCGTGCTGGCCGAGGTTGCACTCGCCCTTGGCGGACTCGACGGTCATGCCGGCCGCGCCCATCTCGTTGCGGATGCGGCGCAGGACGGGCTCGACGCGGCCGGTGCCGAGGACGGAGTAGTCGCCGTTCCACTGGTTGGCGGGGTTCATCTCGCGGTAGCCGCGGGACCAGGCGTCCTCGTAGGAGTCCTTGAAGAGCATGAACTCCAGCTCGGTGCCGGCGTAGGCGCTCCAGCCGCGCTCGGCGAGCCGGTCGAGCTGGCGGCGCAGGATCTGCCGGGGCGAGGCGGCGACCGGGGAGCGGTCGTGCCAGGCGAGGTCGGCGGTGATCAGGGCGGTGCCGGCGTTCCAGGGGGTGCGGCGCAGGGTACCGGGGTCGCCGTGCATGGCGAAGTCGCCGTAGCCGCGCTCCCACGAGGACATCGCATAGCCCTCGACGGTGTTGAGGTCGACGTCGACGGCGAGGAGGTAGTTGCAGCCCTCCGTACCGTGGTCGAGGACGGTGTCGAGGAAGTATCGGGCCGCGAACCGCTTGCCCTGGAGCCTGCCTTGCATATCGGTGAAGGCGAGGACGACAGTGTCGATCTCCCCGGCGTCGACGAGGACCCTGAGCTCCTCGACGGAGAGTGGGGGCGTGCGGTCTGCCACGGTGTTGCCTCCTGTCACTGCATCCGGAGGTCATAAGGTAGGCACACGAACCATTGATTGGGAAGGGGTATCGATGGACGGTGCGGCGGACCGACTGGCACCCGTACTGCGACCGGTGCGGGCGGGCAACGGTTTCGAGGAGGCGCTGGAGCAGATACTCCAGATCGTCCGGCTCGGTCTGGTACCCCGGGGCGAACGGCTGCCCGCCGAGCGCGAGTTGGCCGAGCGGCTGCAGATCAGCCGGGTCACCCTGCGCGAGGTCCTGAAGGTGCTGCAGGACGAGGGCCTGGTGGAGAGCCGGCGCGGGCGCTACGGCGGCACCTTCGTCCGGATGCGCTCGGAGAATCCGGACGAGGCGGAGCTGCGCCGCAGGATCGGGAAGATCGACGTCGAGGACACCCTGCGCTTCCGGGAGGTGCTGGAGGTGGGCGCGGCCGGGCTGTGCGCCGCCCACGGGCTCGATGACCAGCAGAGCGACCGGCTGCGGGCGGCGCTCGCCGCCACCCAGGACGCACCGCTCGCCGACTACCGCCGGCGCGACACCCTGCTGCATCTGACCCTCGCGGAACTGTCCGGGTCGGCGTCGCTGGCGGCGCAGTACGCGGCGGTGCGGGCGCGGGTGAACGATCTCCTGGACTGCATTCCACTGCTGGTCAGAAACCTGGAGCACTCCCAGACCCAGCACACGGCGCTGGTGGAGGCGGTGCTGGAGGGCGATCCGGACGGGGCACGCGAGGTGATGCGCGAGCACTGCTGCGGGACCGCGGCGCTGCTGCGGGGATTCCTGACCGCCCCCTCTCCCTGACCGCACCGTCACCCCGACCGCTCCGTCACCCCGACCGCTCCGTCACCCCGACCGCTCCGTCACCCTGAGCGCCCGCCCGGGGACGGTGGGCGCGCGTTCACCATTCTTTTACCTCCAGGTCTTGCGCTGAGCCGACCTCGCCAGCAAAGGTATGCCGCTAAACCTTTGCTCGTTATCCCCTCGGCGAGGCAGGAGCGGCTCATGGCCGACAGCACGGAATCGCAGACCGCACCGCCCACCGCGTCACCGGGCGGCAGCTCCCCGGACGGCGGCGCATCATCCGACGAGAGCTATCTGGAGCGGCGGACACTGCGCCGCGGCAGCGCGGGCCCCCTGCTGCTGACCGGCCTGGGCGTCGCCTATGTCGTCTCCGGCGACTTCTCGGGATGGAACAACGGTCTGGCGCAGGGCGGCTTCGGCGGCCTGGCGATCGCCGCCGTCCTGATGGGCCTGATGTACACCTGTCTGGTGTTCGCGCTGGCGGAGCTGGCCTCGATCCTGCCGACGGCCGGCGGCGGCTACGGCTTCGCCCGGCGCGCCCTGGGCACCTGGGGCGGCTTTCTGACCGGCACCGCCATCCTCATCGAATATGTACTGGCGCCCGCCGCGATCTCCATTTTCATCGGTGACTACGTCGAATCGCTCGGCCTCTTCGGACTCCACTCCAGCTGGCCGGTCTATCTCGCCTGCTTTGCCATCTTCATCGGGATCCACCTGTGGGGCGTGGGCGAGGCGCTGCGCTTCAGCCTGATCGTCACCGCCATAGCGGTCGCCGCGATCGTCGTCTTCGCGATCGCCGCCCTGACCGACTTCCATGTGGACACGCTCAACGACATCCCCGTCAAGGCCGGTGCCTTCGGGGCCAACTCCTGGCTGCCGTTCGGCATTCTGGGGATCTGGGCGGCCTTCCCGTTCGGCATGTGGTTCTTCCTCGGCGTCGAGGGCGTCCCGCTGGCGGCCGAGGAGACCAAGGACCCGGCCCGGTCGCTGCCCAAGGCGATGGCCGCGGCGATGGGCATCCTGCTGGTGCTGGCGCTGATCACCTTTACCGCCGCCACCGGGGCACGCGGCTCGGCGGCGATCCAGTCGGTGGGCGACCCGCTGGTCCAGGCGCTGCAGCCGCACGGCACGCCGACCACCGTCAGCCGGATCGTCAACTACGCCGGTCTCGCGGGCCTCGTGGCGTCCTTCTTCTCCCTCATCTTCGCCGGTTCCCGCCAGCTCTTCGCGCTCTCCCGGGCCGGTTACCTGCCCCGCTTCCTCTCCCTGACCAGCCGCCGCAAGGCCCCCTACCTGGGGCTGCTGGTGCCCGGGGCGCTGGGCTTCGCGCTCGCCGCGGCCACCGGCGACGGCGCCCGGATGCTCAATGTCGCGGTCTTCGGCGCCACCATCTCCTATGCGCTGATGGCGCTCTCGCACCTCGTGCTGCGCCGCCGCGAGCCCGGTCTGCCCCGCCCCTACCGCACCCCCGGCGGCATGCTGACCTCGTCCGTCGCGTTCGTCCTGGCCTGCTCGGCGCTGGTGGCGACGTTCCTGGTCGACAAGGAAGCCGCCTTCATCGCCCTCGGCGTCTATGTCGTCGCGCTCGCCTACTTCGCCTTCTACTCCCGCCACCGGCTGGTGGCCACGGCCCCCGAGGAGGAGTTCGCGGCGCTCGCGGCGGCGGAGGCGGAGCTCGAACGCGACTGACCGGCCCGGCCCCCGGGACGCAGCCATGGCCGGCCGGGCACTCCCGGCCGGCCCCGTCCGTCCCCGCACCCGCCCGTACTCCCCCGCTCCCCCACTCACTCACTCACGCGCCCGAACCCACCCACCGCCCCACGGAGGACCGCACCCCATGTCCCAGCCCCTCATCGGCATCAGCACGTACCAGGAAGAGGCCCGGTGGGGGGTGTGGGCCCTGCCCGCCGCCCTGGTACCCGCCGGTTATCCGAAGCTGGTGCAACGCTCGGGCGGGCTGGCCGCGCTGCTGCCACCGGGCGATCCGGACACCGCGGCCGCGGCCGTGGCCCGCCTGGACGGGCTGGTGATCGCCGGCGGCGCGGATGTGCAGCCGGCGCGCTACGGCGCGGAGCCGCACCCCAGGACCGGTCCGCCCGCCCTGGACCGGGACGCCTGGGAACTGGCCCTGATCGAGGCCGCCTTGGCGGGCGGCGTACCGCTGCTGGGCATCTGCCGCGGCCTCCAGCTGCTGAACGTGGTCCTGGGCGGCACCCTGGTCCAGCACCTCGACGGGCATGCCGGCGCCCCCGGAGTCTTCGACCGGCACGACATCAAGCCGGTCCCCGGGACGCTGCTGGGCCGGACGCTGCCCGAGCCGGTCTCCGTGCCGACCTACCACCACCAGGCCGTGGACCGGATCGGCCGCGGGCTGGTGCCGTCCGCCTACGCGGAGGACGGCACCATCGAGGCTCTGGAACTCCCGGGCGCGTACGGCTTCACCCTGGCGGTGCAGTGGCACCCGGAGGCCGGGGAGGACACCCGGGTGATGGAGGCCCTGGTGGCGGCGGCAGGCGAGGCGTCCGCCGCCAAGTGACGGGGCGTGCCGGGCCGCCGGCGGCCCGCGGGCCCGGCACGCTCAGGACGCGCACGGGCCCGGCACGCTCAGGCCCCCCACGGACCCGGCACGACGTCCCACGGGCCCCGCACGCTCAAGGCCCCCGCGGGTCCCGCAGTCTCAGGACGCCCCGCGGGTCAGCCCCAGCAGCTCGCGGGCCGGGCCCGCCGGCCGCTGACCGGCGGGCCACACCGCCCGCAGCTCCCGGCCGAGCCGCAGCTCACGCACCGGAATCTCGACCAGCCGGCGCGCGGTCAGCTCCTCACCGACCGCGAGTTCGCTGAGGACGGACGGTGCCGCCTCGCTCACCACGGCCGCCTTCACGGCGGTCGTCGAGGCGAGTTCGAGGAGCGGTTCGGCCAGCCCGCCGTGCCGGGCGAGCGCCGCGTCCAGCACCTGGCGGGTCCCCGAGCCCCGCTCGCGCAGGATCAGCGGGGTGGCGGCGAGTTCGGCGACGGTCAGCTCCCCCCGGCGCCGGGCCCACGGGTGCGACGGAGCCGCGACCACGACCAGCCGGTCCTGCCCGATGACCGTCCCGTCCAGCCCCGCCGGTACCTCCAGCCCCTCCACGAAGCCGAGGTCCGCGTCGCCGCCCAGCAGCCGCTCGGCCACCGCGCCGGAATTGCCCGCCAGCAGCGATACGGCGGTCCCTGGCCGCCGCGCGCGCAGGGCGATCAGCCACCCCGGCAGCAAATACTCGGCGATGGTCATGCTGGCCGCGACCCGCAGCCGGGAATCACGCTGGCCCCGCAGCGCCTGCGCACCGGCGTCGAAGGCCTCGGCGGCCTCCACCACCCGGCGCGCCCAGTCCGTCACCAGGGCCCCGGCGTCCGTCAACCGGGAGCCGCGCGGCGAGCGTTCGACCAGCGCCACTCCCAACTGCCGCTCCATCGAGCGGATACGGCTGCTGGCGGCGGGCTGGGAGATGCCCCGCGCCCGGGCGGCCCGCCCCAGACTGCCGAGCCGGGCGACGGCGAGCAGCAGCTCCAGCGCACCGAGGTCCGGTACCCGGTGCGCCAGCGATACGGCGACGGGCCCGGCCTCACCACTCATAAGTCCCCCTGCACATAACCCCAGCTTATGCCCTCATAGACACGAGGTCCCTGGTGGCGGCCGTGCCGGGCGGCGACGCTGTTCTCATGGCATCTCCCGCGCAAGCACCTTCCCGCCCCGGCACCGCCGCCGACCCCGACCCCGGCACCGGCCCCGCCGCCGGCCGCGGCAGCACACCCGATACCGCGCCCTCGGTCCGCCATCTCGGCCCGAACTGGTACGCCGCCGTCATGGGCACCGCGATCGTCGCCAACGCCGGCACGGTCCTGCCGCTCACCGCCCCCGGCCTGCACACCGCCTACCAGGTCGTCTGGGCGCTGTCCGCGCTGATGCTGCTGACGCTGCTGGCCGCGCGGGCCGTGCACTGGGCGCGCCACGGGGACCAGGCGCGCCGCCAGCTGCTCGACCCGGCCGTCGCCCCCTTCTACGGATGTCTGGCGATGGCCCTGCTGGCGGTCGGCGGCGGCACGCTCGCCGTGGGCCGCACGGTCATCGGCGAACCGGCCGCGGTGGCCGCCGACGCCGCCCTGTGGATCCTGGGCACCCTCGTCGGCCTCACCTGCGCCGCCGGCATCCCGTACCTGATGGTGGCCAGGCACCGCATCGAGCCCGGCAGCGCCTCTCCCGTCTGGCTGCTGCCGCTGGTCGCTCCCATGGTGTCGGCGGCACTGGGCCCGGCCCTGGTGCCGTATCTGCCGGCCGGCCAGTGGCAGGCGTCCCTGCTGTTCGCCTGCTACGCGCTGTTCGGCATGTCGCTGCTGGCCACGCTGCTCGTCCTGCCGCTCGTGCTGTCCCGGCTGATCCACCACGGCCCGCTCCCCCTCGCGCTCACCCCCACGCTGTTCCTCGTCCTGGGCCCCCTGGGGCAGTCCACCACCGCCGTGGCCAACCTCGCCCATGCCGCACCCGGCGTCGTGGACGCCTCGTCCGCGCACGCCATGGGCGCCTTCGCGGTGCTCTACGGCGTCCCGGTCATGGGCTTCGCCCTCCTCTGGCTGGCGCTCGCCACCGCGCTGGTGGTGCGCGCCGTCCGCAACGGCATGGGTTTCGCGATGACCTGGTGGGGCTTCACCTTCCCCCTCGGGACCTGCGTCACGGGCGCGGCGGGGCTGGCCCGGCGCACCGGGCTGATCGCCTTCGACTGGCTCGCGGTGGGCCTGTTCGCGCTCCTGGTGACCGCCGTGGCGGTGGCCGCCACCCGCACCGCCGCCGGCCTGGTCCACGGCCGCCTGCTCGCGCCGCCGCGGCCGGTCACGTCGTAGGGGGTGTCTCCCCCGGCCGTCGTGCGCCGCTCGACCGCGTAGTCGTAGGGGGTGTCTCCCCACCCGTCGCACGCCGCTCGACCGCGCCGTCGTCCTCAGCCGTTCGACCGCCTGGCCGTCGTACGCCGCCTCACCCGGCCGCGGGCGAGGTCTCCCGCCCCCTCACCGCGCCGCGGCCAGGGCCTCGGCCAGCTCGCCCGGAGCGCGCACCAGGGAGGGCCCGTACCAGGTCAGATACCGGCCGCTGACCAGCGCGGCGGGCAGGCCCGGAAACGCCTCGGGACCGTCCTCGGCGCTGAAGCGGTACGGCTCGTCGGGCAGCACCACGAGGTCGGCGGCACAGGCGAGGAGCGCGTCGAGCGGGACACGGGGGTAGCGGTCGGCGTGGTCCGCGTAGTGATGGCGGACGCCCAGCCGGGCCAGGAGGTCGCCCGCGAAGGTGTCCCGGCCCAGCACCATCCACGGCCGCCGCCAGACGGGCACCACCGCCGTCCTTCCCCAAGCTCTCAACTCCGTTCGAGCAGGGGAGACCCCAATCGCCGCCGGGACCGGCAGCTCGCGCCAGGCGGCCTCGGCGGCGTCCAGCCACGGGGGCCGGGCCAGCCCGCAGCCGTGGACGAGGACCCGCTCCAGCTCCCGGAACGCCTGCGGCAGGGTCCGTACTTCGGTGACCAGCACCGCGATCCCGGCGGCGCGCAGCGCGGCGAGATCCGGCTCCCGGTTCTCCTCCTCGTTGGCGAGGACCAGGTCGGGGGCGAGGGCGGCGATCCGCTCCGTGTCCGGGTTCTTGGTGCCGCCGATGCGGACGACATCGAGTCCGGCCGGCTCGCTGCACCAGTCGGTGGCCCCCACCAGCAGGCCGGGGGCGGTGCGGGCGACCGCCTCCGTCAGCGAGGGCACGAGGGAGACCACGCGGCGCGGCGGAGTGCGGCTCATCATGGCGCCAGCCTCGCACGGACCGGCCCGCCCCGGCCGGACCGCACCCGGCGCATGACCGGATCCGTGCGCACCCAAACGCCCGAGCCCCGCCACCGAAGGATCCGGTGGCGGGGCTCGCCGCGCCGACGTGGGCGCCGATGAGGACTACTTCACGGGTGCCATCTTGTCGACGATGCCCGGGTGGGCGTCGATCCACTTCTGGACGCCCTTGTTCTCGTTGCCCTTGCCGGCCGCCTGGATGTCCTTCTCCAGGCTGCCGAGCTCAGCGGAGCTCATCTTCCAGTTCTTCAACCAGCGGTGGAACTCCGGGAACTTGTCCGGGAAGCTCTTGTTGCCGATCGTCTTGATCTGGTTGTTGGCGCCCCAGGTGCCCTGGGGGTCCTTGAGCTTGGTGAGGTGGTACTTGCTGTACGCCCAGTGCGGGGACCACAGGACCACCGCGATGGGCTCCTTCTTGGCGTAGGCCCGCTCCAGCTCGGTGAGCATGGCGCTGGTCCCGGCCTCGGTGACGTCGAAGCCGTCCAGGCCGTACGCGGGAGACACCACGCTCTTGAGGCGCTTCATCTCGCCGGTGCCCGGCTCGATACCGATGATCTTGCCGCCGAAGGTGTCCTTGTGCTTGCGCAGATCGTCCAGGGTCTTCACGCCCTTGACGTAGGACGGGACGGCGATCTCCAGGGAGGTCTTGTCGTACCAGGCCCCCACATCGACGAGATCGTCCTTGTACTTGTCCCAGTACTGCTTCTGCGCCACCGGAAGCCAGGCGTCGGTCTCGACATCGATCTGTCCCGTCGACAACCCGGTCCACATCGGGCCGACATCGAGGTTCTGCAGCTTCGGCCTGTAGCCCCGCTTCTCCAGGATGTTCTTCCAGAGGTAGGTGGTGGCGATGCCCTCGTCCCACGCCGGGTAGCCCATGGTCGGGGTCTTGCCCGCGTCCTTGCCCTTGGCGTACTGGGCCTTGGCGGACGGCGCCAGCTTGTTGACCATGCCCGGGTGCTGCTTGAGCCAGGCGCGCACGCCCTCCTGCTCATGGCCCGTACCGGCGTTCTTGACCGCGCTTTCGAGGCTGGTGAGCTGCTTCTCGTCCAGGTGGAAGTTCTTCATCCAGCCGGCGACCTGCGGCTCGTCGTGGGAGAAGCCCTTGCGGCCCAGCATGTGCAGGCTGTCCCCGGAGCCGAAGGAGCCCTTGGGGTCCTTGAGCTTGGTCAGCTTGTACTTGTCGTAGGCCCAGTGCGGGGACCACAGCGTGACGGCGATCGGCTTCTTGTCGTGGATCGAGCGGTCCAGCTCGGTGAGCATGGACGAGGTGCTGGACTCCATGACCTTGTACTCGCCGCCCAGGCCGTAATCCTTGAGGACCTTGTCCTTGAGGATCTTCATCTCGCCCGCGCCCGGCTCGATCCCGACGATCTTGCCGCCGAAGGTGCCGCCCTTGCCCTTGAGGTCGTCCAGGGTCTTGACGTCCTTCATGTAGGACGGGACCGCGATCTCCAGCGAGGTCTTGTCGTACCAGGCGCCCAGGTCCTCGAGCTTGTCCTTGTACTTCTTCCAGTACTCGGCGTGGGTCGTCGGCAGCCAGGCGTTGGTCTGGACGTCGATGTCACCACGGGCCTGGCCGGTGAAGAGAGGCCCGGCGTCCAGGGCCTGGGCCCGGGGCTTGTAGCCGCGCTGTTCCAGGATCTCCTTCCACAGGAAGGTCGTGGCCTTGCCCTCGTCCCAGTTGACGTAGCCGAGGCTGATCGGCCGGCCGTTGCCGTCGGTGCCCCCGGAGCCGCTGCCCTTGTCCTTGCCGAGGACGCTCATCCCGCCGGCGACCAGCGCAAGCACCACCACGGCGACCGTCGCCAGGGAGGTCGCGGGCTTCCACCGGAGGAACTTCAGGCCGCCGAGCGCGGCCTGCGCCTTGGCCAGCGCGCGCCGGCCCAGCGGGGAGACCCGCTGGTTGAGCGCGCTGGTCATCCGGTCCAGGTACACCGCGAGGATGACGACCGCGAGACCGCCCTCCGCGCCCAGCTTCACATCGACCGAGCTGAGCGAGAGGTAGACGGTGCCGCCGAGACCGGCTCCGCCGACCATGCCGGCGATGACGACCATGGACAGCGCCAGCATGATGACCTGGTTGATACCGGCCATGATCGTCGGCAGCGCGAGCGGCAGCTGTACGCGGAAGAGCGTGCGCCGCGGATGGGTACCGAAGGCGTCGGCGGCCTCGACCAGTTCACCGTCGACCTGCCGGATGCCCAGTTCGGTCATGCGGACCGCGGGCGGCATGGAGAAGACGATGGTGGACACGATGCCCGGGACGGCGCCCAGGCCGAAGAACAGGATGCCGGGGATCAGGTAGACCATCGCGGGCATCGTCTGCATCAGGTCCAGTACCGGACGCACCGCTCCGCTGACGACACGGTTGCGGGCCGCCCAGATACCGAGCGGGACGGCGACCGCGACCGTGATGATGCAGGCCACCAGCACCAGCGAGAGCGACTGCATGGTCTGGTGCCACTGCTCGATCGAATCGATCAGGGCGAAGCCGATGAAGGTCAGCACGGCGGCCGGCAGACCCCGCAGCCACCAGGCGATCACCGCGAAAATGCCCGTCAGGAGCAGCGGCGTGGGGCCGGAGAGGACCGTGAGGATGCCGTCGTAGAAGCCGCCCAGCACGGTGGTGACGAAGTGGAAAAGCCACTCGGCGTGGTCCCGCAGCCATTCGACCAGGCTGTCGGCCCAGCTGCCTATCGGAATCCTAGGCACCGGCGTTCACCTTGTCCTCGGGGTCGTGGTCCGTGGACGTGTTCCCGGACGTGGTCTCGGAGGTGGCCTCGGAGGTCTTCTCCGCCGGTGTCTTCTCCAGCGGTGTCCTCTCCGCGGCCGTCTTCTCCGCGGCCGTCCCGCCGTCGACAGCGGCCGGTACGGCGCCGGCCGGGGCCGGGCTCTGCTCCGCGGCCTCCCCGAGGACGGCCAGCAGCCGCTCGGCCGTGACGGCCCCGACCAGAGCGCCCTGCTCATCGGTCACCGCGACCGGAACGCTGCCGGTCGAACAGGGCGTGAACAGCTCGACCAGCGGGGTGTCGACCCCGACCACGGCGGGCGCCGCGGCCCGGAACTCCGCCGCGGTGGTGAGCTTCCTGCCGTCCGCGGCCGTGGCGCCGAGCACCGTCCCGACCTCGGTCATGATCGCGCCCGCGGTCAGCACCCGGGTGCGGTCCACGTCCTGGGTGAACGAGGCGACATAGTCGTTGGCCGGTGTGACGAGGATGTCCTCGGCACTGCCGATCTGCACGATCCGGCCGTCGCGCATCACAGCGATCCGGTCCCCGAGCCGCATGGCCTCGTTCAGGTCGTGGGTGATGAAGACGATGGTCTTCTTCAGCGACTTCTGCAGCTCCAGCAGCTGGTCCTGCATATCGCGGCGGATCAGCGGGTCGAGCGCGCTGAAGGACTCGTCCATCAGCAGCAGATCGGCGTTGGTGGCCAGCGCACGCGCCAGTCCCACGCGCTGCTGCATACCGCCGGACAGCTCGTCGGGCCAGGACTTCTCCCAGCCCTTGAGCCCGGTGAGTTCCAGCGCCTCGGTGGCGCGCGCGATGCGCTCGGCGCGCGGTACGCCCTGCACTTCGAGGCCGTAGGCGGCGTTCTCCAGCACACTGCGGTGCGGGAAGAGCGCGAAGTGCTGGAAGACCATGGAGATCTTCTGGGAGCGGACCTTGCGCAGCTCCTTGTCGCTGAGCGACGTCAGGTCCTGGCCGTCGAAACGGACAGTCCCCGAGGTCGGCTCCAGCAGCCCGTTGAGCGTGCGCAGCAGCGTGGACTTGCCCGATCCGGACAGCCCCATGACGACGAATATCTGGCCCTCGTCGACCTCGATCGAGGCGTCGATCACCGCGGCGGTGGTGCCTTCGGCCCGCAGCTCGTCCCGGTCGGCGCCGGCTTCGAGTCTGCGGACCGCGTCCTCGGGTCGTCTGCCGAACACCTTGTACAGGTTCTCGGCTTGCAGCCTGGCCACATATGCCTCTCTTGTCGATCGGAGGACGACCTGCCACCCCCGTAGCCAGGTCGCGGAGCGGCACGGGTTCCGCCCGCCTTTACCGGTCGAAAGGTTGAATCTCGACCGGGTCCACTCCGGTTGCGCGCCTGCCCGTCTTTATCTGGCTCAAACAAGCCAGTGATTCACCTCACATCCGCGTGACGTATGGGGCATACGGCAAGATGCGGGATGTGACTCGACGCCTGATGCTCCTCGACACCGCCTCTCTCTACTTCCGCGCCTATTTCGGGGTACCGGAATCAGTCAAGGCCCCGGACGGCACCCCGGTGAACGCGGTACGCGGCCTGCTGGACTTCATCGCCCGGCTCGTCCAGGACCACCACCCCGACGACCTGGTCGCCTGCATGGACTTCGACTGGCGCCCCCAGTGGCGGGTCGATCTGATCCCCTCGTACAAGGCACACCGGGTCGCCGGGGAAGCCCCGGCCGGCTCCGCGGAGCCCGACGAGGAGGAGATCCCCGACACCCTCTCGCCGCAGGTCCCGGTCATCGAGGACGTCCTGGACGCCCTGGGCATCGCCCGCATCGGCGCGGCCGGCTACGAGGCCGACGACGTCATCGGCACCCTGACCGCACAGGCGAAGGGCCCGGTGGACATCGTCACCGGCGACCGCGACCTCTTCCAGCTCGTCGACGACCGGCGCGGCATCCGCATCCTGTATCCGCTCAAGGGCGTCGGCACCCTCCAGATCACCGACGAGGCCCTGTTGCGCGAGAAGTACGGGGTGGACGGGCCCGGTTACGCCGATCTGGCGCTGCTGCGCGGCGACCCCAGCGACGGTCTGCCGGGCGTTGCGGGCATCGGCGAGAAGACCGCCGCCAAACTGCTGGACACCTACGGCGACCTGGCGGGCATCATGGCCGCCGCCGACGACCCGGCCTCGAAGGTGACCCCCGCCCAGCGCAAGCGACTGCTGGAGGCGCGCCCCTACCTGGCCGTCGCCCCCACGGTCGTGAAGGTGGCCACCGACGTGCCCGTCCCGGCCGTCGACCACACCCTGCCGGCCGAACCGGCCGACCCCGAGCGCCTGGAGGCACTGGCCGCCCAGTGGGGCCTCGGCGGTGCCCTGCAGCGTCTGCTCCTGACCCTCCGCCACTGACACCTGCTAGGTTAGGTAAGCCTAATAATTCATGTATCAGGGGAGATTGCCGTGGCAGCAGAGCGTCCGTCCCGCAAGAAGCCCACCGTGCACCGCGCCCGGGTGCAGCGCAGCGAGCAGCTCACCCCGCACATGGTCCGTGTGGTGCTGGGCGGTGACGGGCTGGCGGAGTTCACGGCCGGTGAGTACACCGACCATTACGTGAAGCTGGTCTTTCCGCAGCCCGGCGTCGACTACCCCGAGCCGTTCGACATCGCGCAGATCCGCGCCGACTTCCCGCGCGACCAGTGGCCCAGTACCCGTACCTACACCGTCCGCGCCTGGGACGCCGCGGCCCGCGAGCTGACCGTGGACTTCGTGGTGCACGGCGACGAGGGCCTGGCCGGGCCGTGGGCGGCCGCGGCGAAGCCGGGCGAGGAGATCTACCTGTCCGGCCCCGGCGGTGCGTACGTCCCCGAGGCGAGCGCCGACTGGCACCTGCTGGCGGGCGACGAGAGCGCGCTGCCCGCCATCGCGGCCTCCCTGGCCCGGATGCCCGCAGGCGTGCCGGTGCACGCCTTCATCGAGGTGGCGGGCCCGGAGGAGCGTCAGGAACTGGAGGTACCGCCGGGTGCCGAGGTCCGCTGGCTGTACCGCGGTGCCGCGCCGGTCGGCCGTGAACTGGTCGCCGCCGTACGGGCGCTGGAGTTCCCGGCCGGCCGGGTCCAGGCGTTCGTGCACGGCGAGGCCGGGTTCGTGAAGGAACTGCGCCGCCTGCTCCGCGTCGAGCACGCGATCCCCCGTGAGGCCCTGTCCGTCTCCGGCTACTGGCGCACCGGCCACGACGAGGACGGCTGGCAGGCCGGTAAGCGCGAGTGGAACCAGCAGGTCGAGGCCGAGCAGGAGTCCGCTCCGGCGACGGCCTCCTGACCCCGCGGCACGGCCCGACCGGCCCCTTCCACAGCGTCTCTTGCGGCCCGTCGGCCCTTCGGCCCGGGGCGCCTCCCGGCGGCGGAAGGGGCCCGCGCCACGGCGTATGACAGACCGCCTCGATGTTGTTGCCGTCAGCCTTCCACCGGGACCGGGAGTCTGTCGCGGCGATCACGGCGGGAGCCCCGTCGGCGCCCCGCCGAAGAACCCGATGGCAGCCCCGCCCGGGAACGCGGAACGGTGCGCCGGCCGGCTCAGTCGTGGTGGAAGACCTCCCGCATCGGGGTCCACCACTCCCCCCGGTACGGCGCCGCCGGTCTGCTCCTGGCAGGGATCGGTGAGCTGCCACCACCGCCGGGTCACGGGGTCGGCGGCCATCCTGGCCATATCGGCGGCGTAGTCCTCGCCGACGTACTCGGCATACGAGAACAGCACATCGCCCTTGAGGAAGATCGAGTAGTTGCGGAGATGGCAGGCGGTGATCATCTCCAGCACCTCCGGCCAGACCTCCGCATGCAGCCGCAGATACTCCTCACGGTGTTCCGGGCGCAGCCTGATGAGCTTCCCGAAGCGCCGCACCGGAGCGGCACCCTCGTCCCTGGTCTCCGACATACCGCCATCCTCCCCCGCCGCCCGGGGGCCGCACCCAGCCCCGTCCGCACCGCCGCGAACTCACCGCGTCGCAGCAGGAATTGGCTGACGGCGCCTGCCTCCACGCAGACGGCGCCGCACCCCTCCGAACAAGGGGCGCGGCGCCGTCGCACGGCGGGGCCGGTCGCGGCCCCGCCGCTCAGCCCACCGACGAATACGCCACCACGCCGCGCAGCACACCGTCCATGGCCTTGCGTGCCGTACGCGCCACCGTGCCGCCGGGCGGGGCCGCCGCGGCGATCTGGCCGAGGACGTCGACCAGCTGCTTGCACCAGCGGACGAAATCGCCGGCGGGCATCTCCGCCTCCCGCAGGACCTCGTCGAGGCCGAAGCCGGAGGCCCAGCGGTACGCGGCCCAGGCGAAGCCGAGGTCCGGCTCGCGCTGGCCGACGCCCTCCGCCTGGTTGATCTTGTGGTCCTCCTCCAGGGCGTCCAGCCGGCCCCAGATGCGGACCATCTCGCCCAGCGCGTCCCTGGCCTTCCCGGCCGGCAGCTTGGGTGCCACCGCGTCGTCCGCCTGCCGTGCCTCGTACACCAGCGCCGAGGCACAGGCCGCCAGCTCCGCCGGGCCGAGGCCCTCCCAGACGCCGTCGCGCAGGCATTCGCTCGCCAGCAGATCCAGCTCGCCGTAGAGCCGGGCCAGGCGGCGGCCCTCGTCGGTGACCGTGTCGCCCTCGAGGTAGTCCAGCTCGGTCAGCAGGGCGCAGATCCGGTCGAAGGTACGGGCGATGGTGTTCGTCCGCCCCTCGATCCGGCGCTCCAACTGGCGGGTGTCGCGCAGCAGCCGGTGATAGCGCTCCGCCCAGCGGGCGTGGTCCTCGCGCTCGGCACAGCCATGGCAGGGATGCGCCCGGATCTCCGTCCGCAGCCGGGCGATCTCGCGGTCGTCGGCCGCCGCGGAGCGGGGCTTGCGGTGCCGCGACGGCACCCTGTGGCCGGCCTTCGTCCGCAGCGCCGAGGCCAGATCACGGCGCGACTGCGGGCTGCGGGCGTTGAAGGACTTGGGGATCCGCATCCGGTCCAGCGCCTCGACCGGCACCGGGAAGTCGATCGACCCCAGCCGCTTGACCTGCCGCTCGGCGGTCAGCACCAGCGGACGCGGGCCGTCCTGGGCCTCGAAACCGCGATGGCCGTTGGTCCGCCCCGAGGGCATACCGGGGTCGAGGACCAGCGCAAGGCCCGCGTACTTGCCGGTCGGCACATGGATGACATCGCCGGGCTTCAGCTTCTCCAGCGCCGCCGAGGCCGCCACCCGCCGCTGTGCCGCGCCCTGCTTGGCCAGCTCCGTCTCCCGCTCCTTCAGCTCCCGCCGCAGCCGGGAGTACTCCTCGAAGTCGCCGAGGTGACAGGTCATCGAGCCGCGGTAGCCCTCCAGCCCCTCCTCGTTCTTCTGCACCTGCCGCGAGATCCCGACCACTGACTTGTCGGCCTGGAACTGCGCGAAGGACATCTCCAGCAGCTCCCGCGAACGGTGCCTGCCGAACTGCGAGACGAGGTTGACCGCCATGTTGTACGACGGCTTGAAGGAGGACCGCAGCGGATACGTACGCGTCCCGGCGAGCCCGGCCAGCGCGCCCGGGTTCATCCCCCGCTGCCACAGCACCACCGCATGGCCCTCGATGTCGATCCCGCGGCGCCCGGCGCGGCCGGTCAGCTGGGTGTACTCGCCGGGGGTGATGTCGGCGTGCTGCTCGCCGTTCCACTTCACCAGCTTTTCCAACACCACGGAACGCGCGGGCATGTTGATGCCCAGCGCCAGCGTCTCGGTGGCGAAGACGGCCTTGACCAGACCCTTGACGAACAGCTCCTCGACGACCTCCTTGAACGTCGGCAGCATGCCGGCGTGGTGCGCCGCGATGCCCCGTTCCAGGCCCTCCAGCCACTCGAAGTAGCCCAGCACATGGAGGTCGTCGTCCGGGATGCCGGCCGTCCGCGCCTCCACTATGCGGCGGACCTCCTCACGGCCCTCCTGGTCGTTGAGCCGCAGGCCCGAATACAGGCACTGCTGGACGGCGGACTCGCAGCCGGCGCGGCTGAAGATGAAGGTGATCGCGGGCAGCAGACCCTCGTTGTCGAGGCGGTCGATGACCTCGGGCCGGCTGGGCGTCCAGATCCGGGCGCGCTGGCGCCGCTCGCGCTCACGGTCCGCCTCGCGCAGATTGCGGCCCCGGCGCTTGTCCCGGCCGAACGTCGGCCGGCTGTTCTCCATCCGGGCCAGCCGCTCCAGATCGGGATTGACCTCGCGGCGGCCGCCGCTCTGCCCGTCCCGCTCCTCGAACAGGTCGTATATCCGACGGCCGGCGAGGACTTGCTGCCACAGCGGCACCGGGCGGTGCTCGGAGACGATCACGGCCGTGTCACCACGGACCGTGTCCAGCCAGTCGCCGAACTCCTCGGCGTTGGAGACCGTCGCCGACAGTGACACCAAGGTCACCGATTCGGGCAGATGGATGATCACCTCTTCCCAGACGGCGCCACGGAAGCGGTCGGAGAGGTAGTGCACCTCGTCCATCACCACATAGCCGAGGCCGACCAGCGACCGGGAGCCGGCATAGAGCATGTTCCGCAGCACCTCGGTGGTCATCACGACCACCGGAGCCTCGGAGTTGACACTGTTGTCGCCGGTCAGCAGACCGACCTTCTCGGCGCCGTACCGCTTCACCAGATCCTGGTACTTCTGGTTGGACAGCGCCTTGATGGGCGTGGTGTAGAAGCATTTTCGGCCCTGCTCCAGGGCCAGGTGGACGGCGAATTCGCCGACGATCGTCTTTCCGGATCCGGTGGGGGCCGCGACCAGCACGCCCTTGCCGGCCTCCAGGGCCTGGCACGCCTCGACCTGGAACGGGTCCAGGCCGAAGTCGTACATCTCTCGGAAAGGGGCGAGTGCGGTGGCCTGCTCGGCCGCCCGGAGCTTGGCGGCGGCATAGCGCTCAGCAGGGGACATGTCCTCGGTCATCGTGCTTACGAGCCTACCGGCCACCTCTGACAACGACCGGATCTTTATGCGCAGCCTTTGCCCGGCTCCTCTTGGAACCCAGATCGCCGGAGCGCTCACGCACGAGGTGGCGGGCGGCCGGGCGCGGGACGGCACAATATCGCTGTCATGATCTCCTGCCTCCGCGGCATGTTAGTGACGCCTTGTGACCAGGGGCGTCACCCGCGGGTGGAACGAAGGAGGCCACTCATGCCTCCCGAAGACGAAGGGGGACCGATGAACAAGTTCAAGGCAGCAACGGTGACCGCGGCGTTGGCCGTGACCGCGGTGGGGATTCCGATGGCGACGGCCGGTCCGGCAGCAGCCGCGGGCGTGGGCAAGTGCGTCCAGGCGACGTGGCACCCGAGCAAGAACTCCGTGGACATCTACAACGGCTGCAAGAAGACCATCAAGGTGCAGATCGCCGAGCGCTGGTGGCCGGACAGCGACTGCTTCACGATCCCGCCGAAGCGCAAGATCCACTACCAGGGCACCGGCCAACTCCAGGGTGCCAAATACTGCTGAGGCCGGGGAGCGCCTCATGAGCCCGACACCGCACCGCCGGGAGAGGGGCAGCTCGCAATGAAGGGCGGGGAGCCGTGCACGGCTCCCCGCCCTGCCAGTTCCCCCCGTCCCACGACGCTCGCCACCCCGCCACGCCATTACCGACCGCAAGAGAACGGTTAGCAGGTCGGTCCCCGCGCGCCTACCCCCACCGCAGAGTGCACGGAAAAGAACGCGGAGACATACGGCCACGCACTCTTACCCGTGGCCGGTTTTCTCCTTGATCACCCCGTTTGCCCGTCCATAAGATAGCGATCGGCACACACTCGAACGAATTTGCTATTTTTGGTGATTTCGCGAGTCGCGCCCGTGACAAGAGGAACGAGCGACATCGAGTGGAGAAAATGAGCATCACGAAGCGCGCCATCGCTGTGGTGACAGGCACCGCGGCCGTGGCGATCATGACGACCGCCGGGCCGGCGGCAGCCGCCACGGCCACCACCATGAGCACGCACCGCGGCACGTCCGGTTGTTTCAGCTGGTCGTGCGCAGACGGCAACGTCACCACGGCGGTGTACAGCCACAACACCTGCTCCTCGGCGCACAAGATCCACATAAGCTGGTCCGTCGCCGCCGACTATGAACAGTGCGTTGCCGGAGGTGCGCACTTCAATTCCCGTGCCGTCGGTGGGCCCACCGCCATCAAGGACTACGGCAGGTGCTGAGCGCTCGCACCTAGCAGCCTTGGGTGGGTGGCTCCGCAGAGCCACCCACCCAAGGCTTTCTGCTGCTCGCGCTCAATTCACTCCGCGCAGACCCTGCACCGGACGTGCGGAAGGCCCTGGCTCGACGAGCACGGGGCCTTCGGTTCGCAGCAGCTATCGCGGGGAGGAGCCCGCGCCCTCGTCAGGTGACGTCGTCGAAGCCGCGGTGCCTCGCGTCGCCGTCTCCGCTTGCCTGCTCCGGCAGCGCCGCGGTCGCCGGCACCGGCTCGATCTCTCCGATGTCCTCAGGCGTCAGATCGAGGTCGGACGCCTCGTCGTCAGCCGGCCCCGCCGCGAGCCGTCGCCGCCGCCGGGCATCGTTGGCCAGCGCGACGCCGACCGCACCGAAGTACAGCAGGACGATCGGCACCGCCAGGGCGAGCATGGTCAGCGGGTCCGTACTCGGTGTCGCGATCGCCGAGAAGACCGTGATGGCCATGACCATCGCCCGCCACCAGCCGAGCATGCGCTTGCCGGTGATGATGCCGGCGAAGTTCAGCATGACCAGGAGCAGGGGCAGTTCGAAGGACAGGCCGAACACGATGACCATCCGCGCGATGATGTCGAGCAGCTTGTCCAGCGTGAGGAGGTTGCCGATGCCGACCGGGGTGAAGGTGAGCAGGACCTCCGCCGTGGTGGGCAGTACCCGGTAGGCGAAGTAGCCGCCGGCCATGAACAGCGGAAAACCCACGCCGACGAAGCTGAGCGCGTACTTCTTCTCATTGCGGTGCAGCCCCGGGGCGAGGAAGGCCCAGAGCTGGTAGAGCCAGACCGGCGCTGACAGGATGACGCCGGCGACCAGGGAGACCTTCAGCGCGAGGGTGAAGGGGCCGAGCAGGTCCATCATCACGATGCTGGCGCAGCGCGACCCCTTCTCCTGCTTGGCGAGGTCGGTGAAGAGTGAGTCACAGCCCACCGACTGCAGCACCGGCTTCGTGAAGAAGTTGATGATCTGTTCGTAGAAGAAGGCCGCGACGATCGTCGCGAGGACGACGGCCAGCAAGCCCTTGGCGAGCCGGTTGCGGAGCTCACGCAGGTGCTCCACGAGAGGCATCCGCCCCTCGGGGTCCTTCACGTTTTGCTTTTTGGGGGCAGACTTGAGCAACCCACGTCCTCATCTCATGCGACGGGCAGCGGCCCGCGCCACTGCCACAGTCAAGCCCTGGTTCAGCGCTGCACGCTGTGATCGTTCTCGGCGACCGGTCGACCGCCGTTCACATCACCAGGCGCCGCCTTGATCGTCCGGGGTGCGCTCTGCGCGTCGGGGTTCGGCGGGTCGGAGGGGGCTTCCTGCTGCTGGCTGCCCTCGGACTTCATCGCCTTCGCCTCGCTCTTGAGGATGCGGGCGGACTTGCCGAGCGAGCGGGCCATGTCGGGCAGCTTCTTGGCACCGAACAGCAGGACGACGACGACGAGAATGAGAATGATCTCGGGAGCGCCGATCTTTCCGAACAACATAAGCGTCTACCTTCTCACCGAGGCGGCTGGGATGGAGCTATCTGACTTGGCCGGACATCCGTCCGCCCGCCGTACTAGCAGCGATCGTAACGCTCACGGGTAAACGCTGGGCAACCCCTGTGCGCACTCCCGGTAGCAGGCCGCGCCGCGCGCTTCGGCCCTGCGGAACAGCCTACCGTCCACACGTACGCGCGTTTCGGCCCGTCACACCTGCTACTCCGTTTCTCGCCACTGCGCCGATGCGGCCAACGGTGCCGCCGCCCGCTCAAGATCCTCGGCAGCCCGCTGGATCCGCTCGGACGTCGCTCCGACCTGGCGGGCGAGCCGCCGCACCTCGGCGAAGACACGTACGGCCAGGACACCGAGCACGGCGATCCCGGCGAAGCCGAAGGCGATTGCGATCATGGGCCAGAGCATGGGGACGAGCCTATCGGTCAGCCCGTGTGCAGCCGCAGCGTGCGGACCCCGCCGCCGGTCAGCAGCTCGACGATCCGCTCACCGGCCGGTCGGCGCACCGCGCGGCGGCAGTCGGGGCAGGTGAAGGAGTAGAAGGTGGTGCGGCTGCTGGCGCCGATCGCCAGCCGGAAGGCGTCCGAGGCCAGCTCGAAGCGGCCCCGGCAGTCCGGGCAGGCCGCTTTGAAGAGCACCGGCGCGGCCATGCCCGCCAGAGTGGTGGTCACCATCGTGGTCGTCATCCTTCGCTGCCGTCTCCTGCTCCCTGCACAAGGCGGTGCGCCACCCGGGTGCCCCGCCTTCACTCGCCGTACGCCGCGAGCGCCTGGTCGGCGGCCTGCCGCGCGCTGTCCGCGAGCTCCTGCGGCGCCACGATCCGGCCGTCGCGGCCCAGGCGCAGCGCCAGCCGCCGCAGCGAGGCCGGATCGGGGGTGCGCAGGGTGATGCGCAGTCCGCCGTCGGCAAGCTCCTCGGCGCTGTCGTGCGGGTAGTACTCGGCGACCCAGCGACCGCCGGGACCGACCTCGATGGACACCTCGGGGTCCTCGGCCGCGGGCTGCACCAGTCCCTCCGACAGATCGCGCAGCTCGACCGGCGGCGGGTCGGCGGGGGCGTCCAGCAGCTTGATCTCAGCGACCCGGTCGAGCCGGAAGGTGCGCCGGGCCTCGGAGAGCCGGCACCACGCCTCCATATACGTGTGGCCGACGGCGAACAGCCGGATCGGGTCGACCTCACGCTCGGTCAGCTCGTCGCGGGCCGGGGAGTAGTACCGCAGCCACAGCCGCCGCCGCTCGGCGATGGCCCGGTCCACGTCGGCGAAGACCCCGCCCTCGGACTCGAAGGTCACCGACAGCCGGGCACTGGCACCGGCCGCCTCGCCCGCCGCCGCCTCCAGCTTGGCGGTGGCCCGCAGCAGCGCCTGCCGGTCGCCCTCGCGCAGTCCGGGGAGGGTGGCCACCGCGCGGGCCGCGACCAGCAGCGCGGTCGCCTCGTCGGCGGCCAGCCGCAGCGGCTCGGCGACATCGTCGGGGTTGTGCCACCAGATGCGGTCGCCGTCGGTGTCGATGTCGAGGAGGTCACCGCCGCGGAAGCTCGTCCCGCACATCGGCAGGACGTCGAGATCCGCGATCAGCTCGTCCTCGGTGATGCCGAAGGCGCGGGCGACGTCCCCGACGCGGGCGCCGGGGCGCTCGCGCAGATAGGTCACCAGGGACAGCATCCGGCGGGTCTGGTCGATCGCGTTCGTCGCCATGGGTCTCGTGTTCCTCTCAGCCCTTGGCCACGGCACGCAGCCGGTCGATGACCTCGGCGCGCAGCTCGGCGGGTTCCAGTACGACCACATCGGGCCCGAACTCCACCAGCCAGGCGTCGAGGCCATGGCCGTTGGGGATCTCCAGCTCGTCCCAGCCGCCGCCCAGCTCGCGGACGGTAAGCGCGCGGGCGCGCAGCGGATAGCCGTGCTCGGCGCGGAGCTTGATCCTGGCGGTGCCGGTCGCGGTCTCCCCGGCCCAGCTCTCGACGGTCTCGCGGACGGTGACGTGATCGGGCACCGGCGCGGTGAACGCCCCTTGGCGCGAACGGACCTTGCCGGTGATCCGGGAGAGCCGGAAGACCCGCTCCGCCTCGCGCTCGCGGTCCCATCCCGCGACGTACCAATGGCCCCGCCAGCACTCCAGGATCCACGGTTCGACCTGCCGCTGCTCGGGGCGGGCGGCATTCGACTTCCGGTAGTCGAAGACGACCGGGCGGCGGTCCCGGCAGGCCAGCATCAACGGCTCGAAGGCGGCTTCATGGGCGGGGATACGGGGCTCCAGCGCGCTGTGCGGCTGTCCGGCGTCGTAGTCCGCGCCGTCCCCGGCCAGTGGCATGCCCGCCGCGCGCAGCTTCTGGAGCGCGCCGCTGGCGGCGCCGGCCAGCCGGGCCTGCTGCCAGATCTTCGCGGCGAGCCCGAGGGCGGCGGCCTCCTCGGCATCCAGGGTGATCGGGGGCAGGCGGTTGCTGTCGCGGCGGGCGAGGTAGCCGATGTCGCCCTCGATGCCCTCGACGGTCTCGATGACCAGGCCGAGCTCGCGCAGATCATCCTTGTCGCGCTCGAACATGCGGTTGAACGAGTCGTCGCTGCCCGCCTCGATATAGGCCTCGATGGACGACCTCAGCTCACGCTTGGTCAGCGGGCGTCGCGTCCCCAGCAGGCACAGCGCCAGATTCATCAGCCGCTCGGCCTTGGCAATGGCCATCGACGCCCTTTCTCGTTGAACTCCCGATCGTTGACCGTACCGCTCGGGGAGGTCAGGGCAAAGCCGGACGGGGAAGCGGGCAGACACCCCGAGGGCCCGTGCCATCACGGCACGGGCCCTCGGAAACGTCAGCGGCGGCCGCGCACCGCGACCGGCAACGGTCTCAGACGGAGACCAGGTCGCAGACGAAGATCAGCGTCTCGCCCGGGGCGATCCGGCCACCGCCGGCACCGCGGTCGCCGTACGCGAGGTGCGCGGGGATGGTCAGCCGGCGGCGGCCGCCGACCTTCATGCCCTGCACGCCCTGGTCCCAGCCGGCGATGACCTGGCCGGCGCCCAGCTGGAACTGCAGCGGCTTGCCGCGGTTCCAGCTCGCGTCGAACTCCTCGCCGGTGCTGAACGACACGCCGACGTAGTGGACGGAGACGGTGTCCCCGGCCTTGGCGACCGGCCCGTCGCCCTCCGTCAGGTCCACGATCTCGAGCTCGGTGGGAGCCGGGCCCTCAGGAAAGTCGATCTCGGGCTTGTCGATGCTCACGAATGTGCTCCTACTTACGAATCTTTACGATTACGGCGTCAGTCTCGCAGATCGGCGTCAGCTGACGCTGAGCACGTCCACGGAGAACACCAGATCGGAGCCGATGGACTTCTGCTGCTGCTCGGTCAGCTTGCTCTTGGGCACCACGATCAGCACCCGGCTGCCGGCCTTCTTCCCCTTGAGGCCTTCCTTCCACCCCGGCAGCTGCGCGACCGGCACATCCTGCGCCCCGGGCTGCCCCGGCGCCCAGGTGTCGGCGATCACCTTGCCGTCCTTCCAGGTGACCACCGTGTAGTTGGCACGCACGATGCTCTTGTCACTGATCGTCGCGCCCTTCCCCTGGATGATCGTCTCGCTCTTGACGTCCTTCGGCGCGTCCTGGCCCTTGGGCAGGGTGATCTTCGGCGCCTTGTCGTCGATGGCGGTCCCGACCTTGGGGAGATCGGAGTCGGTCTGCGCGACCGGCTTGCCCTCGATCTTGCTCGGCATGATCTTCTTGAGGTCGACGACGAAGACCAGCGTGGAGTTAGCGGGAATGTTCTGCTGCGCCTGCGCGCCGTATCCCTTGTCCGGCGGGATGACCAACTCGACGCGGCTGCCGAGCTTCTGGCCCACCAGGCCCTCGTCCCAGCCCTTGATGACCTTGCCGCTGCCGATCTCGAAGGTGGCCGGCGCGCCGCGGTCCCAGCTGTTGTCGAACGCCTTGCCGTCCCAGGTCTGGCCGAGGTAGTTGGCGTTGAGGGCCGCGCCCTTCTTCACCTCCGGCCCGTCACCCTTTTTGAGGACCTTGACCTGAAGCTTTTTGGGAGGGGTGCCCTCGCCCTTGTCGACCTTGGGCTTGGCATCCGCCTGGCCACTCACCGCCGGCACGGAGCCTGCCTTGGATGAGTCGTCATTGCCGCAGGCCGCTGCAGAGACGAGAAGCAGGGGAACGGCGATCAGGGCTGTGATGGGGCGTCGGCGCACGTATATCCCTCAAAACGGGCTGCGATCAGTGAATGGACAGATCCACTCTAGCCACGCCACACAACAATGGCGGGCCCGTGTCACACGGACCCCGCCACTGTCCCATCCCACCGGTCCCTTCACCGGCACCACACGCCAGGAACGCCCTCACTTGACCGGACCGGAGTCCCTACCGTGAGTGACACAGGGGCCCGGCCCGGCACCGGCGGCGGCATGCCCCCGCATCCGGCGCGTCCGGTCACATGCCGGCGATCAGCTTCTCCACGCGGTCGTCCACCGAACGGAAGGGGTCCTTGCACAGCACCGTCCGCTGCGCCTGGTCGTTCAGCTTGAGGTGCACCCAGTCGACCGTGAAATCACGGCGCTGCTCCTGCGCCCGGCGGATGAAGTCACCGCGCAGCCTGGCGCGGGTGGTCTGCGGCGGTACCGACTTGCCCTCGAAGATTTTCAAGTCGTTACAGATCCGCGCCGCCTGCCCTTTTCGCTCCAGGAGGTAGTACAGCCCCCGGCGGCGATGAATGTCGTGATACGCGAGGTCTATCTGCGCCACCCGGGGGTGGGACATGGTGATGTTGTTCTTTGTGCGATACCGCTCGATCAGCTGATGTTTCATCACCCAGTCGATCTCGGTGGAGATACGGTCGAGCTCCTCCTCCCGGATCGCCTCGAGCGTACGGCCCCACAACTCCAGGACCCGCTCGACGGTGCCCGTACGGATTCCGCGGCGGTCGCAGAAATCCACGGCCTTTTCGTAGTACTCCTGCTGCACCTCGAGCGCCGATGCCTCGCGCCCGCTGGCCAGCCGCACCTTGCGCTGCCCGGTGATGTCATGGCTGACCTCACGGATGGCCCGGATCGGGTTCTCCAGCGTCAGATCCCGCATGACCGTGCCCGCCTCGATCATGCGCAGCACGAGATCGGTGGCCCCGACCTTCAGCATCATGGTCGTTTCGGACATGTTGGAGTCACCGACGATGACATGCAGCCGGCGATAGCGCTCGGCATCCGCATGCGGTTCGTCGCGGGTGTTGATGATCGGCCGGGAACGGGTCGTCGCCGAGGAGACCCCCTCCCAGATGTGCTCCGCCCGCTGGCTGACGCAGTAGACGGCGCCCCGCGGAGTCTGCAGCACCTTGCCCGCGCCGCACAGCAGCTGACGGGTGACGAGGAACGGAATGAGGATGTCCGCGAGCCGGGAGAACTCACCATGCCGGGCCACGAGGTAATTCTCGTGACATCCGTAGGAGTTTCCCGCCGAATCGGTGTTGTTCTTGAAGAGATAGACGTCGCCCGCGATTCCCTCCTCATGCAGGCGGCGCTCGGCGTCGACGAGCAGGCCTTCGAGAATGCGCTCGCCGGCCTTGTCGTGCGTGACCAGCTCGGTCACGTTGTCGCACTCGGGAGTTGCGTATTCCGGGTGCGAGCCCACGTCCAAGTACAGGCGGGCGCCGTTCCGCAGGAAGACATTGCTGCTGCGGCCCCATGACACGACACGGCGGAAGAGGTACCGCGCCACTTCGTCAGGCGACAGTCGGCGCTGTCCCCTGAACGTGCACGTGACGCCGTACTCGTTCTCCAGCCCGAAAATGCGGCGGTCCATGACTGAACATTACGCCTGACGGCCTGCTCTGAAACCGGGTTCGACGGCCCCGTTTCGATCATTTTCCGCCGGGGCCGCACCCGCCGTACGCGGCACGGGATCCCCGAGGAATCGCTTCGTCGACAAAAGGACGACCAGCGCGGCGAGTCCGCCGGCGCCGGCCACCGCGAAACCCGCCACCGCGCCGCCGCCCTCCACCGCAGGCCCCGCCACGGAAGCGCCCACCGCCGATCCGACCCCGAACGTCGTCACCAGCCAGGAAAACGCCTCCGTCACCGTGCCCCGGGGCGCATGACGGTCCACCACCACGAAGGCACAGGCCAGCGCCGGCGCCAGGAACACCCCCGCGACGCCGGTCAACACCGTCATTCCGGCCACCCCCGGCACCAGCACCAGCGGCAGATAGCCCAGTGCCAGCAGCCCGATCAGCAGCCGCAGCCGGCTCTCCGGCCGCCCCGGCCACTCGCGCGCGCCGTAGCCGAGGCCGCCGATCAGCGCGCCGACGCCCAGCGCGGACAGCAGCCAGCTGGAGACCATCCCCCCGCCGTGCTCCTCCGCGTACGCCACCGCCGCGACCGCGATCGAGCCCAGCGCCAGCCCCACGAAGAAGAACGCCCCGATCAGCACCAGCATCCCGACCGAGCGCAGGGCACCCAGCCAGTGCGCCTCCCGTGGCCCGCTGCGCCACTGCCGGGACGGCTCGGAGACCACGACGGAGAGCGCCCCGAGGACCCCGAGCAGGTTGATCACCAGCAGCGCCGCCCCCTCCGACCAGGCCGCCACGCACAGCGTCACCAGCAACGGTCCCACCGCGAACATGACTTCCTGCGCCACCGCGTCCAGCGCATAGGCGGCGTGCACCCGGTCCGCGCGCTTGAGGACCCCGGGCCACAGCGCCCGCAGGCCGCCCTCCAGGGGCGGGGTGAAGAAACCGGCGATCGCCATGGCGGCGTAGGCGAGCCACAGCACATCCAGGCCGACGGCCGCCAGCAGCGACATACCGAGCGCGGAAAGCACCGAGGCGGGCAGCATCACCCGCGGCTGGCCGTAGAGGTCCACCGCCCGGCCCAGCAGCGGCTGGCCGATGGCGTTGCAGACGCCGTAGACCGCGGAGAGCGCACCGGCCAGGGCGTAGCTGCCGCCGTCGGCGCGTACGAAGAGGACCACGGCCAGCGCCGCGGTGGCGTTCGGCAGCCTGCCGACCAGCGTCCCCGCCAGAAGCCGGGCCGCGTGCCGGGTTCTGAGCAGCTCCGCATATCCCGCGGCCATCCCTGCCCCTTTTCCGTCCGGACCGGCCGGACATGTTACGTATAACGTTCGCCGTTATACGTATCATGACCCTCACCCGCAGTCCACCCGCCATCGCCGTGCGCAAGGAGCGAAACCCCCGGTGACCAGCAACGAGACCAGCACACCCGGCCGGCGCCCGGCCGGCGCGCGCACGACCAGCCGGGACGTGGCCCGGGTCGCCAGGGTCTCCCAGGCCGCCGTCTCGCTCGTGCTGGGCGACAAATGGCGCGGCCGGGTCTCCCCCGCCAAGGCCGAAGCCGTCCGCACCGCCGCCCGCGAGCTGGGCTACCGCCCCAACCTCGCCGCCCGCAGCCTGCGGATGGGCCGCACCCGCACCGCATTGCTGGTCGTCCCCGCCCTGACCACCGAATTCTTCGCCCGCGTCTACACCGGCGCGGCCCGGGTCGCCGCCGACCACGGCTTCGGAGTGGTCCTCTACCCCTCCCCCGAGGGCATCGGCCCGGCCCGCGACCCCTTCGACTCCGCGGCGGCCACCCTGGACGGCGTGATCGCCTCATCGATGGCCGCCGAAGCCCTCAGCGCGCTCCGCGATGCGGACCTGCCGCTGGTCATGCTGGACAGCGACCCCGACGACGACCGGGCCACCGCCACCGTCAACCTCGACATCGCCGACGGCGTCCGGCAGTTGACCAGCCATCTGACGGCCCTCGGCCACCGCCGCATCACCCACCTCGCCGCCGACGTGGACTCCTGGACCTTCGATCTGCGCGCCCGCGCCGTCACCGAAGCCCTGGAGCGCACCCCCGGCACGCTGCTGCGCCGGGAGCCGGCCGCCTTCGGTGTCGACGCCGGGCTGCACGCCGCCCACGCCGCCCTGACCGCCCCCGGCCCCCGCCCCACGGCCCTGCTCTGCGACGACGACATCATCGCCGCGGGTGCCTGCAAAGCCGTACGCCGACTGGGCCTGCGGATCCCCGAGGACGTCTCCGTGACCGGCTTCGACGACCTGGCCCTGGCCCTCGCCGTCGAGCCGGAGCTGACGACCGTACGGCTGCCCGCCGAGGAGTTCGGCGCGGCCGGGATGCGGGCCCTGATGAGCGTGCTCGACGGCCACCCGGCCGCGGCCCCCACCCTGCCGGTCGAACTGATCACCCGGGGCTCCACCGCCCCGGCCGCGGACGCCCCGGGCAACGCGGCGCGCCCCGGCGGGCAGTGACCCACCGGGGCGCGCGCGACCGGGGACATGCCCCGCACAGCCTGACGTCAGAGCAGGGGCTCCCCGTCGGAGCCCTCCTCGCCCGACGTCCCCTTGCCGTTGTCCGGCTTGCTTCCCTTGTCCTTCGAGCCCTTGCCGCCGCTTTCCCCGGCGGTGGTCCCGGACTCCCCGGCACCGGCGCCCGCATCCGCGTCCGCCGCCTCGCCGGCGTCCGCCCCGCCGCTCTCGTCCAGCAGCCGGGACAGCTGCCGGCCCAGGATCCGCTTGAACTTGCGCTGCTGGGGACGCGTACGGTCCAGCGTCGCGACCTCCAGCTGCTCGGCGGTGAGCCGGCGCTCGCCGCCGTTGTTGTCCCGCGACAGCGACTCCACGGCCAGCTTGAGCGCCTCGGCCAGCGTCATACCGTCACGGTGGCGCTGGTCGAGATAGCTGCTGATCTGGTCCGCGTTGCCGCCGACCGCCACCGAGCCGTGCTCGTCGACGATCGAGCCGTCATGCGGCAGCCGGTAGATCTGGTCGTCCTCGGGACCCGCGCCGACCTCGGCGACGATCAGCTCGACCTCGTAGGGCTTCTCGGCGGCGCTGGAGAAGATCGTGCCGAGCGTCTGGGCATAGACATTCGCCAGGCCCCGCGCGGTCACGTCCTCACGGTCGTAGGTGTAGCCCCGCAGATCGGCGTAGCGCACGCCACCGATCCGCAGGTTCTCGAACTCGTTGTACTTGCCGACCGCCGCGAAGGCGATCCGGTCATAGATCTCGCTGACCTTGTGCAGGGCGCGGGAGGGATTCTCGGCGACGAAGACCACGCCGTCGGTGTACTGCAGCACCACGACACTCCGGCCGCGCGCGATGCCCTTGCGGGCGTACTCGGCGCGGTCCGCCATGGCCTGCTGGGGTGAGACATAGAACGGCGTCGACACCGGCTATCCGTCCCTTCCTGTCAAAAGCACTCTCGGTAGCTGGGGGAGCACTGCGGACCATCCGTCCCGTCAGAGCAGCGCGGCGCGCGGGCCGTCGGGCTGTTCGAGGCGGCGGTCGTGCACCGCACGGACGGTCTCCGAGACCTCGTCCCCGCTGAGCCGCTTGAAGCCGTCTTCGGTGATCACGGTGACGATGGGGTAGATCCTCCGCGCCATATCGGGCCCGCCGGTCGCGGAGTCGTCATCGGCCGCGTCGTACAGGGCCTGGACGACGGCGGTGACGGCCTGATCCTCCGTGAAATCTTCCCGGAAGAGCTTCTTCAGCGCACTGCGGGCGAAGACCGAGCCGGAACCCGTCGCCGCGAAGCCGTGCTCCTCCGACCGCCCGCCGGTCACGTCGTACGAGAAGATACGGCCCTTCTCGCGGTCGAGGTCGTAGCCGGCGAACAACGGCACCACGGCCAGGCCCTGCATGGCCATTCCCAGATTGCTGCGAATCATCGTCGACAGACGATTCGCCTTGCCCTCCAGGGAGAGTTGGGCGCCCTCGACCTTCTCGAAGTGCTCCAGCTCCAGCTGGAAGAGCTTGACCATCTCCACCGCGAGACCGGCCGTGCCCGCGATGCCGACCGCCGAATACTCGTCGGCCGGGAAGACCTTCTCGATATCACGCTGCGCGATGACGTTGCCCATCGTCGCCCGCCGGTCGCCGGCGAGCACCGCGCCTCCGGGGAACGCCGCGGCAACGATCGTCGTGCCGTGCGGCGCCTCGATGGCACCCTGCACCGGCGGCAGCGGGCGGTTGCCCGGCAGCAGAGCGGGCGAGTGCTCACCGAGGAAATCCATGAAGGACGAGGATCCAGGCGTCAGGAAGGCAGCTGGTAGACGCCCGGTGCTTCGAATATTGGCTTCCACACGTTTCCTTCCAGATACTCGGCCGCCCGCCTCAATACGTCCGGCCGATCCTTGAATTGACCCAAGGCTGCATTGCAACTGAAGCACAGTACGCCTCGGACCCTACCCGTCCCGTGATCGTGATCCACATGCACGGGGCAGGCAAGGCAGAGCGGGCACATCCGGCGCTGTTCCTTCATGAGCGCGTTGCGCTCGGCTTCGCTCATGCCGCAGTGGCGCTTCAGGTGGCCTGCGCGCCCCTTCACTGCCTTGCGCGACTTGCAGGGTGCCGCCGGACCGTCGTGGTGGTACGCCGCCGCGCACCCCCGGCAGCAGGCCTGCTGCCGGTCACGCATCGCCCTGTTCCTCGCGAAGGCTGTCCGCGGCTTGTCTCCTTGCGCCGCGGACAGAACTTCACCCCTTGGCCTTCCGACACTCGAAGCCCCCGCCGCCCGTAAGCCTTCGATCCCAAGGAAACCCGGGGTCTATTGCCCACCCTTCTGGACAAATGACCTCACGAAATCCTCGGCGTTCTCCTCGAGTACATCGTCGATCTCGTCCAGCACCGAGTCCACGTCGTCCGACAACTTTTCCTGGCGTTCCTTGAGGTCTTCGGAGGCCTGCGCGTCCTCTGTCCGCTCCTCGACCTCTTCCGTGGAACGCGTGGCCTTCGCCTGTCCGCCGCCGCTGTCCTTGGTCGCCATGTCCCTCACCCCGCTCGGTTCGCCCCGCTCGATGTGACCTTCAAGATCCGACCCTACAAGCAGGGTCCGACATCGGCCCTGCAGTTGCTGCAACGCCCGGGAGTCACCTCATTGATTCCCGCACCGCGGCGATTTCAGCCGCGGATCGACTGTGGATCTTGGGAAAATCTGTCGTGCACCTGCCGAAACTCAGCGGCCGGACAGCGTCCTCACCAGCTCCTCCGCGGTACGGCAGCGGTCAAGAAGCTCCTTGACGTGCTTCCGGGTCCCCCGCAGTGGCTCCAGTGTGGGAACCCGTTGCAGGGAGTCACGCCCGGGCAGATCGAAGATGACCGAATCCCATGAGGCGGCCGCGACATCGTCCGCGTACTGCTCCAGGCAGCGGCCGCGGAAGTAGGCCCTGGTGTCCTCCGGAGGCTTCTGCTCGGCCCGCTCGACCTGGGACTCGTCCAGGAGCCGCTTCATCTTCCCGCGGGCCGCCAGACGGTTGTACAGGCCCTTCTCGGGCCGCACGTCGGCGTACTGCAGGTCGATGAGGTGCAGCCGGGCGGCGTCCCACTCCAGGCCGTCGCGGCGCCGGTAGCCCTCCATCAGCTCCCGCTTGGCGACCCAGTCCAGCTCGCCGGACAGGCTCATCGGGTCGTTCTCCAGCCGGCCGAGCACGTCCTCCCACCGGGTCAGGACGTCCTTGGTCTGCTCGTCCGCATCCGCTCCGTAGCGGTCCTCGACATATTTGCGGGCCAGCTCGAAGTACTCCATCTGGAGCTGTACGCCCGTGAGGGTGCGGCCGCTGCGGAGCGTGATCAGATGCTGCAGGCCGGGGTCGTGCGAGACCTGGTGCAGAGTGCGGACGGGCTGGTCGACGGCCAGGTCGACGGCGATGAAGCCGTCCTCGATCATGGACAGCACCAGGGAGGTGGTGCCCAGCTTCAGATACGTCGAGATCTCGGAGAGGTTCGCGTCCCCGATGATCACATGGAGCCGGCGGTACTTCTCCGCGTCCGCGTGCGGTTCGTCGCGGGTGTTGATGATGGGCCGTTTGAGCGTCGTCTCCAGCCCGACCTCCACCTCGAAGTAGTCGGCGCGCTGGCTGAGCTGGAAGCCGTGCTCGTGGCCGTCCTGGCCGATGCCGACCCGGCCGGCGCCGGTGACCACCTGGCGGGAGACGAAGAACGGCGTCAGGTGCCGCACGATGTCCGAGAAGGGGGTCTCCCGCTTCATCAGGTAGTTCTCGTGCGTCCCGTAGGAGGCGCCCTTGTTGTCGGTGTTGTTCTTGTAGAGGTGGATGGGCTGGGCGCCGGGGACCTGGGCGGCCCGTTCGGCCGCCTCGGCCATGATCCGCTCGCCGGCCTTGTCCCACAGCACGGCGTCCCATGGATTGGTGACCTCGGGGGCGCTGTATTCGGGGTGGGCATGGTCGACGTACAGCCTGGCGCCATTGGTGAGGATCACATTCGCCAGGCCGATGTCCTCGTCCGTGAGCTGGCTGGCGTCCGCGTTCTCGCGTGCGAGGTCGAAGCCACGGGCGTCCCGCAGCGGGTTCTCCTCCTCGAAATCCCAGCGGGCACGGCGTGCCCGGTGCATCGCGGCCGCGTAGGCGTTGACGACCTGGGACGAGGTGAGCATGGCATTGGCGTTCGGGTGACCGGGGACGGAGATCCCGTACTCCGTCTCGATTCCCATTACTCGCCGTACGGTCATGCGGCCCTCCTTGCCCGGCGGCGCCCCCGGATGGGGTCGGCGCTCAAGTACCGCGGTGCCTCCGGTCCGTGCGCGTGCCCCGCGCCCGCACAGGGTGACGCTGCGGTACCGAAGAGCCTAGAACGCCTTTGCGGCGCTGGGGAGATCATTACAGTCATTGCTCCAGTCCGGTTTTCCCTGGTCCGCCGCGCCCTTATCGGGTGCAGTCGTGGCACCCCCGGAAAAGCGTCCGGCTGCGGACGCCCCGTGCAGGACATCCGCAGCCGGAGAGCGGTGTTACAGGTATTGGCCGGTATTCGCCACCGTATCGATGGAGCGACCGGTGTCCGCGCCCTGCTTTCCGGTGACGAGCGTACGGATGTAGACGATCCGCTCGCCCTTCTTTCCGGAGATACGGGCCCAGTCGTCCGGGTTGGTGGTGTTCGGCAGGTCCTCGTTCTCCTTGAACTCGTCCACGCAGGCCTGGAGGAGGTGGGAGACGCGAAGCCCCTTCTGATTGTGTTCGAGGAAGGCCTTGATGGCCATCTTCTTTGCGCGTCCTACGATGTTTTCGATCATCGCACCGGAGTTGAAGTCCTTGAAATAGAGGACTTCCTTGTCACCATTGGCGTAGGTGACCTCCAGGAAGCGATTCTCCTCGGATTCCGCGTACATCTGCTCGACGACGGATTGAATCATTCCGCTCACTGCGGCCTTCCGCGAGTCGCCGTGTTCGGCGAGGTCGTCGGAGTGCAGCGGAAGATTTTCCGTGAGGTACTTCGAGAAGATGTCCTTGGCGGCCTCCGCGTCCGGGCGCTCGATCTTGATCTTGACGTCGAGACGGCCGGGCCGCAGGATCGCCGGGTCGATCATGTCCTCACGGTTGGAGGCACCGATCACGATCACGTTTTCGAGGCCTTCGACACCGTCGATCTCGGAGAGCAGCTGCGGGACGATGGTGTTCTCCACGTCCGAGCTGACTCCGGACCCCCGGGTGCGGAAGAGGGAGTCCATCTCGTCGAAGAAGACGATGACGGGGGTGCCCTCGCTCGCCTTTTCCCTGGCCCGCTGGAAGACCAGCCGGATGTGCCGCTCCGTCTCACCGACGTATTTGTTGAGCAGCTCGGGGCCCTTGATGTTGAGGAAGAAGCTCTTCCCCGCGGGCTGCCCGGTCACCTCGGCGACCTTTTTGGCAAGGGAGTTGGCGACCGCCTTGGCGATGAGCGTCTTGCCGCAGCCCGGCGGGCCGTAGAGCAAGACGCCCTTGGGCGGGCGGAGTTCGTGCTCCTTGAAGAGGTCGGGGTAGAGGTACGGAAGCTCGACCGCGTCCCGGATCAGTTCGATCTGGCCGCCCAGACCGCCGATCTTGGTGTAGTCGATGTCCGGGACCTCTTCGAGGACGAGCTCTTCGACCTCGCTCTTCGGGATGACCTCGTAGACGTAGCCGGAGCGGGGCTCGAGGAGCAGGGCGTCGCCGGGGCGGATGGTGATGTCCAGCAGCGGCTCGGCGAGCCTGACCACCCGTTCCTCGTCGGTATGCCCGATCACCAGGGCGCGCTCGCCGTCCTCGAGGATCTCCTTGAGGGTGACGATGTCGCCGGCGCTCTCGAACTCCATGGCCTCGACCACGTTGAGCGCTTCGTTGAGCATGACCTCCTGGCCTCGCCGGAGGTCCCCGGTCTCCACACTGGGGCTGACATTCACCCGGAGCTTTCTGCCTCCGGTGAAAATGTCGACCGTGTCGTCCTCGTTCGCCTGCAGGAAGACACCGAAGCCGGCCGGCGGCTGTGCGAGCCGGTCGACCTCCTCCTTGAGCGCGACGATCTGGTCGCGGGCCTCGCGGAGAGTATTGGCGAGACGCTCGTTCTGCGCCGAGACGCCGGCCAGGTTGGTCTGCAGCTCGACGATCCGCTCTTCGAGAATCCTCGTGTGACGCGGAGAGTCGGCGAGCTTGCGTCGCAGGACGGCGATCTCCTGCTCGAGATAGGCAACCTGGCCGGCGGGATCTTCAGACCCCCGCCCCGGCCGGATGCCGCGGTTGATGTCGTCGTCGTGGGCTGCCACGGTCCTCACCTCCTCCAAGGAGCTGGACGCTTCCTGACCCTACCTGGGCCGGTGCAGGTTGAAACCCCTAGATCGAAAAGACTGTCGGGGCGTGTCCGATCTTCACCCTTGCGCACGTCCTCACGCCAAGGGAATACCCACCCAACAACATCGGAAAGCGAGCGGTTGTATCGTCGAGTCGGTCAACACCCGTCAGGGCTGGCGCCACTTAGACAAAAACGGTTCACGTACGCAGGAACGGCAGGCGAGATGACCGCACAGGACGAAGCCCCAGAGCTGGAAGTATGGATCGACCAGGATCTGTGCACCGGGGACGGCATCTGTGCGCAGTACGCGCCGGAGGTCTTCGAGCTCGACATCGACGGGCTGGCTTATGTGAAGAGCACCGAGGACGAGCTGCTGCAGGACAAGGGGGCGACAACCCCCGTCCCGCTGAAGCTGCTCGATGACGTCCGGGACTCCGCGAAGGAGTGCCCCGGGGACTGCATCCACGTCCGCCGTGTCAAGGACCTGGTCGAGGTCTACGGCCCGGACGCGGAGTAGCCGGCGCGGCGCGGACCGCGCCGGCCGGACACATGATGTGACGGATCACAGACCCTGGGTGCGCATGGCCGCGGGGAGTTCGCTCTGGACGAACTTCCCGCCCTTCCACTGCCACTTGACGCTCCGGTGCACATCGGGGCAGCAGCGCGGGACGTCGAGCGTGGAGTAGCCCAGCAGGGCCGCCGAGATTGCGCCGTTCTTGACCGTGAGGGTTTGGACGGTGCGGCGGCGGGCGGGGTCGAGGAGTGTCGCCACGATCCGGGGCGCGGCCTCGGGGTCGGACGGCTGCGCGAGGACATAGACGCCGCTGGGCGGGGTGCCGGTCTGGCTGTGGCAGCGGACCACGGCGACAGTCTCGGTCGTCCCGTCCCCGTCGAGGTCGCCGGAGGCCTTCTTCACCACGTCGAGGCGGTGGGGGCCGCAGTCCACCGGAAAGGTCACCTTGCCCGGGTCGGGGGCGGCCGTGGGACGGGCGTCGGCCGCGGCAACGGGGGTGGTCGTGGCCTTGGCGTCGGGGGGCTGGACGAAGGACGCGGCCGCCACGACCGCCGAGATGGCGGTGGCGGTGGCGAGCCAGTGCACGGGGCGCGGCTGGGTGTGCAAAAGGTCCTGGCCTGCCATGGGCTGCACGCGGGGTAACTCCTGTGAAGTGCTGTACCGGTGGGAGTGCCCAGCATCGTTCCACAGGAGGGTGCGCCAAGGAACCGGCCGGGCCGGAGTTTTCCGTGCAGATCCGGTGGGGGAAACGACGGAGCGCCGCCGGCGGTTCCCGGTGGGGAACTCGTCGGCGGCGCCGGGTGGTTCGGTGGCCGGATCCGGCCGGTCAGCCGCGCTCGGCGGAGCTGCCCTTGGGGGCGGCCGCCTGGTCCTTGCCGGGTCCTGTGTAGTCCTCGCCGTAGGCGCCCTTGGCCGGGCGGCGGCGGCGCAGCGGGGGCTCGACGCCGTCGGCGAGCCGGCGGGCGGTCAGCAGGAAGCCCGTGTGGCCGATCATGCGGTGGTCGGGGCGGACGGCCAGGCCCTCGACGTGCCAGGTGCGGACCATGGTTTCCCAGGCCGAGGGCTCGTTGAAGGTGCCGTGTTCGCGGATCGCCTCGACCGTGCGGGCCATCTGCGTCGTGGTCGCGACGTAGGCGCAGAGGATGCCGCCGGGGACCAGGGCCTTGGAGACGGCCTCCAGGCACTCCCAGGGGGCGAGCATGTCGAGGATGACGCGGTCGACGTCGGTGTCGGAGAGGTTGTCCTGGAGGTCACCGACGGTGAGCGTCCATGCGGGGTGCGGGCCGCCGAAGTAACGCTCGACGTTCTGGGTGGCGATCTCGGCGAAGTCGGCGCGGCGCTCGTAGGAGTGCAGCATGCCGTCGTCGCCGATGGCGCGCAGCAGGAAGCTGCTGAGCGAGCCGGAGCCCACACCTGCCTCGACGACGCGGGCGCCGGGGAAGATGTCGGCCATCGCCAGGATCTGCCCCGCGTCCTTGGGGTAGACCACGGCGGCGCCGCGGGGCATGGACAGGACATAGTCGGGGAGCAGCGGGCGCAGCGCGAGGTAGGCGACGTTCCCGGTGGTACGGACAACGCTGCCCTCGGGAGCACCGATCAGCTCGTCGTGGGGGAAAGCTCCCTTGTGGGTGTGGAAGCTTTTTCCCTCTTCGAGCGTGAAGGTGTAGTGGCGTCCCTTGGGATCGGTGAGCTGGACCTGGTCCCCGACCTTGAAGGGCCCGCGACGGCGGGCGGCACCGGTCGGTTCGGACATGTGACCAGCCTACCGGCCCGTCGGGACGCCGCGGACCAGTGGGCGGCCGGGAGACGGCCGGCGCGGGGTCAGGGCTTGCGGGCCATGGCGGAGACGAAGGCCCGCTCGACGTCGGCGGTGGACAGGACGCCGTAGATCTCGCCGGTCTCCTCGATGACGAGGTATTCGGTGGCGGGGGTGGCGCGCAGGTACTCCAGAAGGTCCTCGCCGGCGAGTTCGGCGGAGACCCGCATACCGTCCTTGAGGTCCTGGGCGAGGGTGCCGACGGCGACCCAGGGGCGGCGGTGGTCGGGGACGCCGATGATGGCGGCCTCGCGGACGAGGGCGGTGGGGGTGCCCTGGCGGTCGACGACGACCAGGGCACGGGCGCCGGCGTCGTTGGCGCGGCGCAGCGCCTCGGAGAGCGGGGTGTCGGTCTCGACGGGGACGGCGCGCCGGGTCAGGGTGCGGGCGGTGAGGTCGGGGAGCCGTTCACGCAGGCGGGCCATGCGCAGGCTGTTGCCGGCGCCGGTCCAGATGATCGCGGCGAGGATCGCGGCGAGCAGGGCGTCGGTGAGCGAGTCGGCGCCGCCGATCTCGGGGCGGGCGGTACCGAGGGCGCCGGTGTGGGTGAGCAGCGGCAGGCCGATGAGGACGGTGACGGCGAGCGCGCGGCCGACCCAGGCGGCGGCGACGGTGCCGCTCATGGGTTTGCCGGTGATCTTCCAGACGACGGCGCGCAGCATCCGGCCGCCGTCCAGGGGGAGCCCGGGCAGCAGGTTGAAGATCGCGACGATGAGGTTGGAGATCATCAGGCCGGCGAGCAGGACACCGGGGACGGTGCCGGGTTCGACCAGCTGCATACCGGCGTAGAAGACCCCGGCGAGGACGAGGGAGAGCAGCGGGCCGACGAAGGCGAGGACGAACTCCCTGCCGGGGGTCTCGGTCTCCTTCTCGATCTCCGAGACGCCGCCGAAGAACTGCAGCTGGATGCGCCGTACGGGGAGCTTGAAGCGGAGCGCGGCCACGGTGTGGGCCAGCTCGTGGACGAGCACCGAGGCGTAGAAGGCGACGGCGAAGAACAGCGAGACGAGGTAGCGGGCGGCGCCGAGCTCGGGAAGTACGCGCTCCAGCTGGCCGCCGAAGACCCAGGTGATCAGGGCGGCGACGAGGAACCAGCTGGGCGCGACGTAGACGGGCACGCCGAAGGGACGGCCCATCAGGATGCCGCCCCCGGGCCTCCGCTTGCCCGGCGCGGGTGCCTTGGGCCCGTTGCCGCCCTCGGGCGGCTCGGGCGGCTGGGGCCGCACGGACTCCTCGGGGTCCTGCGACTTCCCGCTCTCGTCCACGGCGTCCCCTCATCGAATACGGCATTCGCCCCTGCTCGGCCTGATATCTCGATCATGCAGGGCGCAGGGGTCCAGGGTCGATGGTATGCGGAGTGCCCCGGCCCGCTCCGCTGCGGGGCCCTTGCGGCGCTGACCCGTCCGCGCCTGTCAGTGGCGGGCCGTAGGGTTTTGTGGCATGGGATGGAGCACGGAGCAGGCCGGGGCGGGCACACAGGGCGGGGAAGCCGGGACGGGCACACAGGCTGCCGGGGCGGGCGGTGAGACTGCCGGGTCGGGAGCGCGGGTCGGGGAGCAGCCGCGGCCGCCGGTGGCGCTGTCGCCGTCGCGGGCGAGCGATTTCATGCAGTGTCCGTTGCTCTACCGCTTCCGGGTGATCGACAGACTGCCCGAGAAGCCGAGCCCGGCGGCGACCCGCGGCACGGTCGTGCATGCGGTGCTGGAGCGGCTCTTCGACGCGCCGGCGGCGGAGCGTACGGCCGTCGGGGCGCGGGCGATGGTTCCGGGCGAGTGGGAGAAGCTGCTGGGCAAGCGGCCGGAGCTGGCGGAGCTGTTCGCGGACGACGCGGAGGGTGAGCGGCTGGCGCAGTGGCTGGCCGAGGCCGAGGCGCTGGTGGAGCGGTGGTTCTCGCTGGAGGATCCGACGCGGCTGGAGCCGGCGGAGCGTGAGCTCTATGTCGAGACGGAGCTGGATTCGGGGCTGCGGCTGCGGGGGTTCATCGACCGGGTGGATGTCGCGCCGACGGGCGAGGTGCGGATCGTCGACTACAAGACCGGCAAGGCGCCGCGGCCGCAGTTCGCCGAGGGCGCGCTGTTCCAGATGAAGTTCTACGCCCTGGTGGTGTGGCGGCTGCGCGGGGTGGTGCCGCGGCGGCTGCAGCTGGTCTATCTGGGCAGCGGCGATGTGGTGACGTACGACCCGGGTGAGGCCGATCTGCGGGCGGTGGAGCGGAAGTTGCTGGCGCTGTGGGAGGCGATCCGGCTGGCGACGGAGACCGGCAACTGGCGGCCGCGGCCGACGAAGCTGTGCGGCTGGTGCGACCACCAGGCGCACTGTCCGGAATTCGGCGGCACTCCCCCGGTGTACCCGCTGCAGATCCGCCCGCCGGAGGGCGGTGGGGTGCCGCAGGGCAGAATGGGGGAGATCTAGCGCAGTTGCCCTACCAGGCGCTGTTCGCCCGGACAGGCCTATCAAAGGAGAGCTCGTGGCCATCCGCGTCCTGCTGGTCGACGACCAGCCCCTGCTGCGTACGGGATTCCGGATGATTCTGGAGGCGGAGCAGGACCTGGCGGTGGTCGGGGAGGCCGGTGACGGTCTGCAGGCGCTGGAACAGGTGCGGGCGCTGCAGCCCGATGTGGTGCTGATGGACATCCGGATGCCCCGGATGGACGGCGTCGAGGCGACCCGGCAGATCACCGGGCCGGCGAAAGACGGGCCGGCGAAGGTGCTGGTGCTGACGACGTTCGATCTGGACGAGTATGTCGTCGAGGCGCTGCGGGCGGGGGCGAGCGGCTTCCTGCTCAAGGACGCGCCGGCCCATGAGCTGGTGCAGGCGATCCGGGTGGTGGCGGGCGGCGAGGCGATGCTCGCGCCGAGCATCACGCGCCGGCTGCTGGACAAGTACGCCGGGCATCTGCCCTCGGGCGAGGAGCCGGTGCCGGACACCCTGCACACCCTCACCGAACGCGAGGTGGAGGTGCTGAAGCTGGTGGCGCGCGGGTTGTCGAATGCGGAGATCGCCGCGGACCTGTTCGTGAGCGAGACGACGGTGAAGACGCATGTGGGACATGTGCTGACGAAGCTGGGGCTGCGCGACCGGGTGCAGGCGGCGGTGTACGCGTACGAGAGCGGGCTGGTGCGCCCCGGCGCCCAGTAGCCGGCGGGTTCCTGACGGCCTGGCAGACGGACGGCGGCGGGGCCGGCCCGGGGAGATTCCCGGGCCGGCCCCGCCGCCGTGTGACAGGTCAGGTCAGGCCTGAGTCGGCTTGCTGATCTCCCAGAACCGGAAGACGGTCGAGGGGTCCAGGGTCCATTCCAGGCCGGAGACGCCCTCGCGGGCCACCGCGTACTGCTTGCCCTGCCAGAGCGGGATCATCGGCACGTCCTGCGCGACGATGTCCTGCAGCTGCCGGAACTGGGCCTTGGTGGCGCCCCGGTCCGGCTGGTCGGCCGTCTTGGGCAGCAGGTGCCCGGTGATGGTGGGCGAGCTGTAGTGGTTGGCCACCACACTGTCCTTGCCGAAGAACGGCGCGGTGAAGTTGTCGGGGTCCGGATAGTCGGGGATCCAGCCCTTGACGTAGACACCGAACCGGCCGGCGGCCACGCCCTGCTCGTACTCCTTGGTGGGCAGGGTGCGCACCTTGGCGTCGAAGAGGCCGCTGGCGTTGAGCTGTTGGGCGATCTCCTCGAAGGCCGGGACGGTGCCGGGGCCGAAGCGGTCGGGGGTGGCCCACAGCGTGAGCGGCACCTTGCCGTTGTAGCCGGCCTGGCGCAGCGCGTCCTTCGCCTTCGCGGGCTTCGGGCTGTCGCCGTAGGTGTTGAAGAAGGAGGTGCTGTGGCCGGTGATGCCGGCCGGGACGATCGAGTACAGCGGCACCGCGGTGCGCCGGTAGACGTCCCGGACCAGGGTCGAGCGGTCCAGGAGGTAGGCGATCGCCTTGCGGACGCCCAGTTTGCCGGCGACCGGGTCCTTGAGGTTGAAGACCAGGTGCATGACCTCGGCGCTGGCGCCCTCGACGACCTGGGTGCCGTGCTGCTGCTTCAGCGAGGCGTTGTCGAGCGCCGCGATGTCCTTCATGGACAGGCCGCGGTAGGCGACATCGACATCGCCCTTCTCGACTGCCGTCTTGAGCTTGTCGGGGCGGTCGAAGAACTTCACGGTCATCCCGGAGTTCTTGACCTTGGCGGGACCCTTGTACGAGCCGTTGACGCCGAAGACGGCCTTCTGGGAGCTGTACTCCTTGAGGGTGTAGACACCGGAGCCGGTGGCCTTGCCGTCGGTGCGCAACCGGTCGGCGGGGTAGTCGGCGTGGTCGACGATCGAGCCGGCGCCGGAGGCTATCTTCATCGGGAAGGTCGCGTCGGGCGACTTCAGCCGGAAGATCACGGTTTTGGCGTCCGGTGCCTCGACCGTGTCGAGCGCGGAGAACATCACGGCGGGGCCGCTGCGGTCCTTGATGCGCCGGGTGCGGTCGAAGGAGTACTTGACGTCCTTGGAGGTCAGCGGGTCACCGTTGCTGAACTTGAGGCCGTCCTTGAGGGTGCAGCGGTAGACCTTGCTGGCGCCGTCGGTGAAGCCGCAGCGTTCGGCGGCCTCCGGCTCGGGGGTGGTGCTTCCCTTGGGGAAGCTCAGCAGGGACTGGAAGACGTTGTTGAACAACAGCCACGATCCCGGCTCGTAGCCGGAGGCCGGGTCGGTGGACTGGACCTTGTCCGTCATTCCCATGACCACGGGCTCGCCGGTGCCGGCCGCCCCCGAGTCGTCCGTGCCGCACCCGGCGACCGCGAGCAGGGCTGTGGCCAGCCCGGCTCCGATCGGTGCGGCCAGCCACTGGTCACGCTTCCTCACTAAACGGTCCTCACGTTCTGGGTGGTGCCTGTCGGGCCGCGGCGGGGAGGCCGTGGCGGGGGTGTACTGCATCGGCCGGATCGGCGGGCTCAGTCGGCGACGCCGCGGCCGAGCTCCCAGATCTGCAGCGACGAGGAGGAGTTGAGCGCCCACTCGATGCCGGTGACGTCATCGCGGGCGACCACGTACTGCTTGCCCTGCCACAGCGGGAGGAGCGGTACGTCGTCGGCGATGAGGTCCTGCGCCTGCTTGAAGTTGGCCGCGGCGGCGTTGCGGTCGCTCTGCTGCCGGCTGTCCGGGATCAGCTGCGACTCGATCTTGGGGTTGCGGTACGGGGAGCCGAGGAAGTTCTGCTTGCCGATGAACGGCGCGATGTAGTTGTCCGGGTCGGGGATGTCCGCGAACCAGCCCATGTTGTAGACGCTGTACTTGCCGTGCAGGGCGTCGGTCCGGTACTGCTGCCAGCTGTCGACGCCCTTGACGCTGACGTCGAACAGCTTGGTGCTGTTGAGCTGGCTCTGCAGCGCACGAGCTTCCTTGGCGGTGCTGGAGCCGTAGTGGTTCGTGGTGTACGCGAGGGTGAACTTCACCGGGGTGGAGATGTTCGCCTGCTGCAGCGTCTTACGGGCGGCGGTCGCGCTGGGGTTCCCGTACTTGGTGAAGAACGAGTTGATGTGGCCGGTGAGGCCGGTGGGAACCATCGAGTAGAGCGGGTCGCCGGTGTAGGAGTAGACGTCGCGCACCAGCTCCGAGCGGTTGACGATCTGCGCCATCGCCTTCCGCACGGCCTTGTTGGAGACGGCCGGGTCCTTGGTGTTGAAGGCCAGGTAGCGGATCTCCTGCCCCGGCATCTCCTGGATCATGACGTGCTTGTCCTGGGAGTTCTGCAGGCCCTTGATCTGGTCGGGCGACAGCCCGCGGTACATCAGATCGACCCCACCCTTGCGCAGCGCCTGCTCCGTGGCCGTGGAGTCGGCGTAGAAGCGCATCTCGACCTTGTCGCTCTTCACCTTCACCCCGCCCTTGTAGGTGGGGTTCTTGGTGAAGGTGGCCTTGGTGATGCGGTTGTTCTTGCGCTCCGTCTTCAGCGTGTACGGGCCGGAGCCGACCACGTCGAAGCCGCTGTAGAGGCGGCCCTTGGGGTACACCTCGCTGTCGACGATGGCCGCGGCGGGGGTGGCGAGCTTCTGCGGGAAGGTGGCGTCCGGCTTGCGGAGGTGGAAGACCACCTCCTTGTCGTTGGGCGTCTCGACCTTGTCGATGTCGTCGAGCAGCGCGACCGGACCGTTGGTGTTGTTGATGGTCCGCATGCGGTCGAGGGAGAACTTGACGTCCTGTGCCGTCAGGGCGTGCCCGTTGGAGAACTTCAGACCGCTGCGCAGGGTGCAGCGGTACTGCTCGTTCTGGGTGTCGCGGAACCCGCAGGATTCGGCCGCCTCGGGCACCGGCGCGGTGCCGGTCCTGGGCAGTCGCATCAGCGTCTGGAGGGTGCCGCGCAGCATGTTCCACGCATCGACGTCGTAGGCCTGCGCCGGGTCGAGCGGCGCGGGCGCCGCCTTGGTCGCCTCGATCACGGTGGGGACGCCCACGACGATCGGATCGCCGCCTTCGCCCGCGCCGTCCGTGCTGCCACAGGCTGCGAGAACGGGGGCGAGGAGACCGGCCAGCGCCGGCAGCACCAGGGTCTTGCGATTCATCGTCGGCAGGTTCCTTATCAGCGCAGAGGTGTTGCTCGCGTCGACATTAGTAGGAACGGCCAGCCACTCTCAGACACAAAGGAGTTGATTCGATATGGGCTCCGGATAACGGCGGGCGGGCGATCGATATCCGGACGGTGGAACGATTCGCGCGTTGCTCCACCAATCCGGACACTTACCCCCGCCCGAACCCCCCGTCAGCCCCTCTGGAACACCCAAGGGCCCCCCTGTCGACGGCCCGGCACGTGAGAAACGTCACGCGCTCAAGGGAACGCGGTGAGGCCGGAATTCGGTCATCGCATTCGTCACGGAAAATGAGCGGGCCGCTCCCCTCGGTTCTGAGCGGCATTCTCCGGCGCACGCTCAGTGCACGGATCCCCGGCTTTCCGTGATGAGCGTACGGAGAAATGGGAGATCCACTTCTTCCAGCGAGGGCACCACCGTACGGCCGGCGGCCGGCGGGATCGGCGTCACCGAGGGCACCGCGACGACCGGGCAGCCCGCGGCCTCCCCCGCACTCACCCCGGTCAGGGTGTCCTCGATGACCGCGCAGCACGCCGGGTCGGCTCCCAGGCGCGCGGCGGCCGTCAGATACGGGTCCGGGTGCGGTTTGGTGCGCTCCAGGTCGTCGCCCGCGAGGGTCAGCCGGAAGTTCTCCGGGCCCAGGGAGTGCAGCATCCGGTCCACGATGGCGCGGTGCGAGGCGGAGACCAGGGCGGTGGGCACCTCATGGGCGGCCAGCTCGGCCAGCAGGCGGCGGGCGCCCGGCATCAGGGGGACGCCACGCCCGATCCGGGCCAGGAAGGCGGCGTTGAGCAGCACACTGAGCTCGGTCAGGGTGATGTCGACACCGGTGGCCTGAATCAGATACCCGGCGCTGCGGGTCATCGGGCCGCCGACCACGACCTCGCGGTGGGTGTCGTCGAGGATGTGGCCGAGCTCGGCAAAGACCTCCGCCTCCGCCTCCCACCAGAATCCCTCGGTGTCGACGAGCGTGCCGTCCAGATCGAGGAATACGGCTTGGAGGGTCGCGGCTTCGGCCGTTCGGGTGCCGACTGCGGGGATGCTGCTGGTCATCCATCCACCTCCGTTGCGACGTCCCCGAAGGGACGAAAGGGCCGGTCGCCCTCCCCGGCTGGGGAAACGACCGGCCACTACCGGACCGATAAGTGTACGACGGTACGGGCCGGAATGCGTGGTGACCGAGGTCAGGGCCGTTCCGGGGCCGGCCCTGACCCGCGCACGCAGAATTACCGAGTGTCACGGCGCCCCCAGTAGCGCTCCCCGGCCTCCGGGTCCGCTTCGGGGTGGCCCGCTACCGCGCGTTGAAGTACTTCGCCTCCGGGTGGTGGATGACGATGGCGTCGGTGGACTGCTCGGGGTGCAGCTGGAACTCCTCGGAGAGCTCCACACCGATCCGCTCCGGCCGCAGCAGGTCGGCGATCTTGGCGCGGTCCTCCAGGTCGGGGCAGGCGCCGTAGCCCAGCGAGAAGCGCGCGCCGCGGTACTTGAGCGCGAACATGTCCTCGACGTCGGCCGGGTCCTCGCCCGCGAAGCCGAGCTCGGCGCGGACCCTGGCGTGCCAGTACTCGGCGAGGGCTTCGGCCAACTGGACGGACAGGCCGTGGAGTTCGAGGTAGTCGCGGTAGGAGTTGGCCTCGAAGAGTTCGGCGGTGGCGCCGCCGATCCTGGAGCCGACCGTGACGACCTGGAGCCCGACGACGTCCCTCTCCCCGGTCTCCTCGGGGCGGAAGTAGTCGGCCAGGCACAGGCGGCGGCCGCGGCGCTGGCGGGGGAAGGTGAAGCGGGTGCGCTCGGTGCCGTCCTCGTGCAGCAGGATCAGGTCCTCGCCCTTGGACACACACGGGAAGTAGCCGTGCACGACGGCGGCTTCCAGCAGGTTCTCGGTCTGGAGCTTGTCGAGCCAGCCGCGCAGCCGGGGGCGTCCCTCGGTCTCCACCAGCTCCTCGTACGTCGGGCCGTCTCCGGTGCGGGCCTGCTTGAGGCCCCACTGCCCCTTGAAGAGGGCGCCCTCGTCCAGCCAGGACGCGTAGTCGGCGAGCTGGATGCCCTTGACGACGCGGGTTCCCCAGAACGGCGGCTCGGGGACCGGGTTGTCGATGGCGACGTCGGAGCGCACCGCGCCCTCGGGCTCCTCGACCTCCAGCACCGCCGTATCGCGCTTGGGCACCCGGCGCTGCTTGAGTTCGGGGAGGGTGGCGCCGGGCACGCCGCGCTTGACGGCGATCAGGGCGTCCATCAGGCGCAGGCCCTCGAACGCGTCGCGGGCGTAGCGGACCTCACCCTCGTAGATCTCGTGGAGGTCCTGTTCGACGTAGGCGCGGGTGAGCGCGGCGCCGCCGAGGATGACGGGGAAGTCGGCCGCCATCTTGCGCTGGTTGAGCTCTTCCAGGTTCTCCTTCATGATCACCGTGGACTTGACCAGCAGACCGGACATCCCGATGACATCGGCGCGGTGTTCCTCGGCGGCTTCCAGGATCGCCGAGACCGGCTGCTTGATGCCCAGGTTGACCACGTTGTAGCCGTTGTTGGACAGGATGATGTCGACGAGGTTCTTGCCGATGTCGTGGACGTCGCCGCGGACGGTGGCCAGCACGATGGTGCCCTTGCCCTCGTCGTCCGACTTCTCCATGTGCGGCTCAAGGTAGGCCACCGCGGTCTTCATGACCTCGGCGGACTGCAGCACGAACGGCAGCTGCATCTGCCCCGACCCGAACAGCTCGCCGACGACCTTCATGCCCTCCAGCAGGGTGTCGTTGACGATGTCGAGAGCCGGGCGGTCCTGGAGGGCTTCCTCCAGGTCGGCGTCGAGGCCGTTCTTCTCGCCGTCGATGATGCGCCGCTTGAGGCGCTCCTCCAGCGGCAGGGCGAGAAGTTCCTCGGCCCGCCCGGCCTTCATCGACTTGGTGTTGACGCCCTCGAACAGCTCCATCAGCTTCTGCAGCGGGTCATAGCCCTCGCTGCGCCGGTCGTAGACGAGGTCGAGGGCGGCCTTGACCTGCTCCTCCTCCAGCCGAGCGATCGGCAGGATCTTGCTCGCGTGCACGATCGCGGAGTCCAGGCCGGCCTTGACGCACTCGTCCAGGAACACGGAGTTGAGGACGATGCGGGCGGCCGGGTTCAGGCCGAAGGAGATGTTGGACAGACCGAGCGTGGTTTGGACGTCCGGATGGCGCTTCTTCAGCTCGCGGATCGCCTCGATGGTGGCGATGCCGTCCTTGCGGGACTCCTCCTGGCCCGTACAGATGGTGAAGGTCAGGCAGTCGATGAGGATGTCGGACTCGTGGATGCCCCAGTTGCCCGTCAGGTCCTCGATCAGCCGCTCGGCGATGGCGACCTTGTGCTCGGCGGTGCGGGCCTGGCCCTCCTCGTCGATGGTCAGCGCGATCAGCGCCGCGCCGTGCTCGGCGGCCAGCGCGGTGACCTTCGCGAACCGCGACTCCGGGCCGTCCCCGTCCTCGTAGTTGACGGAGTTGATCACCGCACGGCCGCCGAGCTTCTCCAGGCCGGCCTGGATGACGTTCAGCTCCGTGGAGTCCAGCACGATCGGCAGGGTGGAGGCGGTGGCGAACCGGCCGGCCAGCTCCTCCATGTCGGCCACCCCGTCCCGGCCGACGTAGTCGACGCACAGGTCGAGCATGTGCGCGCCCTCGCGGATCTGGTCGCGCGCCATCTCCACGCAGTCGTCCCAGCGGCCCTCCAGCATCGCCTCCCGGAACTTCTTCGACCCGTTGGCGTTCGTCCGCTCGCCGATCGCCAGGTACGAGGTGTCCTGGCGGAACGGCACCGTCTGGTACAGCGAGGCGGCGCCCGGCTCGGGGCGCGGCTCACGGGCGGTGGGGGCGGTGCCGCGGACCCGCTCGACGACCTGCCGCAGATGCTCCGGCGTCGTACCGCAGCAGCCGCCGACCAGGGAGAGGCCGTACTCGGCGACGAAGGTCTCCTGGGCGTCGGCCAGCTCCGCCGCCGTCAGCGGGTAGTGCGCCCCGTTCTTGCCCAGCACCGGCAGGCCCGCGTTCGGCATGCACGCCAGCGGGATGCGGGAGTGCCGGGCCAGGTAGCGCAGGTGCTCGCTCATCTCGGCGGGGCCGGTGGCGCAGTTCAGGCCGATCATGTCGATGCCCAGCGGCTCCAGCGCCGTCAGCGCGGCACCGATCTCCGAGCCCAGCAGCATGGTGCCGGTCGTCTCCACGGTCACCGAACAGATCACCGGCAGGTGGGTGCCGGTGACCTTGAGCGCCCGGCGGGCACCGAGAATGGCGGCCTTGGTCTGCAGCAGATCCTGCGTCGTCTCCACCAGCAGGGCATCGGCGCCACCGGCGATCATGCCCTCGGCGTTCTGCTGGTAGGCGTCACGCAGCGTGACATACGGGGCGTGGCCCAGCGTCGGCAACTTGGTGCCGGGCCCCATGGAGCCGAGGACGTAGCGCTGCTGTCCGGTGGAGGCGGTGAACTCGTCGGCGACCTCACGGGCGATCCGGGCACCGGACTCCGACAGCTCGAAGACCCGCTCGGGGATGTCGTACTCCGCGAGCGCGGCGAAATTCGCACCGAAGGTATTGGTCTCCACGCAGTCGACACCGACCGCGAAGTACTCCTCGTGCACCGAGCGCACGATGTCGGGGCGGGTGATGTTGAGGATCTCGTTGCAGCCCTCGAGCTGCTGGAAGTCCTCCATGGACGGATCCTGCGCCTGCAGCATGGTGCCCATCGCCCCGTCGGCGACCACCACCCGCGAGGCAAGCGCCTCACGCAGGGATGCGACGCGAGACGTGTTGTCGGACGTTGGCGTGTTCGAGGCCATGGAGATGCTCCCGTGGTTGCGACGGCTGTCGGCTTTGCACCCGCCTTCAGAGGGCGCACCCGGCCAGCGTAGCTGCCGGTCCGGTACACGTGTTCCCCGTTCCACGCCGTGGACAGCACCGCTCGGCCCCCCTCACCCCCCTGCGCGCACCATCCATGATCGTTGGCAGACTCCGTTCGCCCGGCAAAAGGTTGCGGAACGCTGACCGAAGTCGGCATGGACCGATATCGTTCAGCATTGTCGAACCGCTCACTTCGGAGGTTGCCCGATGGCACGCACCATCCAGTCGCTGGAGCGCGCCGCAGCGATGCTGCGGCTGCTCGCAGGAGGGGAACGGCGGCTGGGGCTCTCCGACATCTCCTCCTCACTGGGACTGGCCAAGGGCACCGCCCACGGGATCCTGCGCACGCTGCAGCAGGAGGGCTTCGTCGAGCAGGACGCCACGTCCGGCCGCTACCAGCTGGGCGCGGAGCTGCTGCGGCTGGGCAACAGCTATCTGGACGTGCACGAGCTGCGCGCCCGGGCCCTCGTATGGACCGACGATCTGGCCCGCTCCAGCGGCGAGGCCGTCTACCTGGGCGTCCTGCACCAGCAGGGGGTGCTGATCGTCCACCACGTCTTCCGTCCGGACGACAGCCGGCAGGTGCTGGAGGTGGGCGCGATGCACCCGCTGCACAGCACGGCGCTGGGCAAGGTGCTCTCGGCGTACGACCCGGTGGCGCACAGCGAGATCGTCGAGGCGGACCGGACGGCGTTCACCCCGCACACGGTGACCGGGCTGGGGGACTTCGAGCGGCTGCTGGACCTGATCCGGGCGCGGGGCTGGGCCGCGGATGTGGAGGAGACCTGGGAGGGGGTGGCGTCGGTGGCGGCGCCGATCCACGACCGGCGGCGGATGCCGGTGGGCGCGGTGGGCGTCACGGGGGCGGTCGAGAGGGTCTGCCAGGAGGGCGATCTGCGGCCGGAAATCATCGCTGCTGTGAGGGATTGCGCACGCGCCGTGTCCCGGGATCTTGGTGCAGGGCGATTCTGACCTGATTCACCCCATAAGTTCACCTAAGTTTTTCGCCACGGAACCCTTGACGGGGTTCTACCGGTGAACAAAACTGCCGTTCGTCGGTCGGCATTGTCGAACACCTAACGGCAATATTCGCTATGGTGGGGCATTGCCGCGGGCCGACCACCGCCCTCTCGGAGGGCGCGGACCACCGGACGGGACCCGGGGTTCGTCTTCCCCTGGACGAAGGACAAAGGAGTCGCGGGTGTCCAGCTCCGACATCTTCATCAGCGAGACCATCGGTACCGCTGTTCTGATCTTGCTCGGCGGTGGCGTCTGCGCCGCCGTCACCTTCAAGCGCTCCAAGGCGTTCAACGCCGGATGGGTCGCCATCGCCTTCGGGTGGGGCTTCGCCGTCCTCACGGGTGCCTACATCGCCGCGAAGTCCGGCGCACACCTCAACCCTGCGGTCACCATCGGTCTCGCCATCAAGGGCGCCATCGAGTGGAGCCAGGTGCCGGTCTACTTCGGCGGCGAGATGCTCGGCGCCATGATCGGCGCGGTGCTGGTGTGGATCACCTACTACGGGCAGTTCCAGGCCCATCTGAGTGACCCCGAGGTGCTGGCCGACCACACCGGCGAGGAGGGACTGGTCGACCAGTCCGCCGCCCCGTCGGCCGGACCGGTCCTCGGCATCTTCTCCACCGGCCCGGAGATCCGGAACGCGGTGCAGAACCTGGCCACCGAGATCATCGCCACCACCGTGCTCGTGCTGTCGATCCTCACGCTCGGTCTGAGCGACAACGGCAAGGGCGTCGGCGTGATCGGCACCCTGCTGGTCGCGCTGGTCGTCACCGGCATCGGCCTGTCGCTCGGTGGTCCGACCGGGTACGCCATCAACCCGGTCCGCGACCTCGGCCCGCGCATCGTGCACGCGCTTCTGCCGCTGCGGAACAAGGGCGGTTCAGACTGGGGCTACGCCTGGATCCCGGTCGTCGGCCCGCTCATCGGCGGAGCCCTCGCCGGTGGTATCTACCAGGTGGCGTTCGCCTGAGCCGCCTGACCGCCCCGACTCCGCCCGCACCGACTTCTTGGAGCACACCATGAGCGACACCCCCAGCACCGCCTCGCACGGCCACGGTCCGTTCATCGCGGCCATCGACCAGGGCACCACGTCCAGCCGCTGCATCGTCTTCGACAAGGACGGCCGGATCGTCTCGGTCGACCAGAAGGAGCACGAGCAGATCTTCCCGAAGCCGGGCTGGGTCGAGCACGACGCCACCGAGATCTGGAACAACGTCCAGCAGGTCGTCGACAGCGCCGTCGAGAAGGCCGGTCTCACCGCCGCCGACGTCAAGGCGATCGGTATCACCAACCAGCGCGAGACCACCCTCCTGTGGGACCGCACCACCGGTGAGCCGGTCCACAACGCCATCGTCTGGCAGGACACCCGCACCGACGCGCTCTGCAAGGAGCTCGGCCGCAACGTCGGCCAGGACCGCTTCCGCCGCGAGACCGGCCTGCCGCTGGCCTCGTACTTCGCCGGCCCGAAGATCCGCTGGCTGCTCGACAACGTCGAGGGCCTGCGCGAGCGCGCCGAGCGCGGCGACATCCTCTTCGGCACCATGGACTCCTGGGTCATCTGGAACCTGACCGGCGGCGTCAACGGCGGCGTGCACGTCACCGACGTCACCAACGCCTCGCGCACCATGCTGATGAACCTCCACCGCCTGGAGTGGGACCAGAAGATCCTCACGTCGATGGAGATCCCGGCGGCCGTGCTGCCGGAGATCAAGTCGTCCGCCGAGGTCTACGGCCGCACCACCAGCGGCGTGCTGGCCGGTGTCCCGGTCGCCTCGGCGCTCGGTGACCAGCAGGCCGCGCTGTTCGGCCAGACCTGCTTCGAGCAGGGCGAGGCCAAGTCCACGTACGGCACCGGCACCTTCATGCTGATGAACACCGGCCACGAGCCGGTGAACTCCTACAACGGCCTGCTGACCACCGTCGGCTACCGCATCGGCGAACAGGAGCCGGTCTACGCCCTGGAAGGCTCCATCGCCGTCACCGGCTCGCTCGTCCAGTGGATGCGCGACCAGATGGGCCTGATCAACAGCGCGGCCGAGATCGAGACCCTGGCCAGCACGGTCGAGGACAACGGCGGCGCCTACTTCGTGCCGGCCTTCTCCGGCCTGTTCGCCCCCTACTGGCGCTCGGACGCGCGCGGTGTCATCGCGGGCCTGACCCGCTATGTCACCAAGGCGCACATCGCGCGCGCCGTGCTCGAGGCCACCGCCTGGCAGACCCGCGAGATCACCGACGCCATGACCAAGGACTCCGGCGTCGAGCTGACCGCGCTCAAGGTCGACGGCGGTATGACCTCCAACAACCTGCTGATGCAGACCATCTCGGACTTCCTGGACGCGCCCGTGGTGCGCCCGATGGTCGCCGAGACGACCTGCCTCGGCGCTGCCTACGCGGCCGGACTGGCCGTCGGCTTCTGGTCCAGCACCGACGAGCTGCGCGCCAACTGGCGCCGGGCCGCCGAGTGGACCCCCCGGATGGATGCGGCCACCCGTGACCGCGAGTACAAGAGCTGGCTCAAGGCTGTGGAACGTTCCATGGGCTGGCTCGATGACAGCACTGTCGAGGAGTAAAAATGAGCACCCTGCAGAGCGCCCCGGCACTCGGGACGCACCCGGCCAGTGGTTCGCACGCGAGCCGCGCCGAGACTCGGGAGCAGCTTTCCAAGGCGACGTACGACCTCCTGGTGATCGGCGGCGGCATCCTGGGCATCTCCACCGCCTGGCACGCCGCTCAGGCCGGACTGCGGGTTGCCCTGGTGGACGCCGGTGACTTCGCCGGCGCCACCTCCTCCGCCTCCTCCAAGCTGCTCCACGGCGGTCTGCGTTACCTGCAGACCGGCGCGGTCAAGCTGGTGGCGGAGAACCACTTCGAGCGGCGTGCGGTGTCCCGTGAGGTGGCACCGCACCTGGCCAACCCCCTGACCTTCTACCTGCCCGTCTACAAGGGCGGCCCGCACGGCGCGGCCAAGCTCGGCGCGGGCGTCTTCGCCTACTCGGCGCTGTCCGCGTTCGGCGACGGCGTCGGCCACGTCATATCCCCGGCCAAGGCGCAGCGTGACGTGCCGGAGCTGCGGACGGACAACCTCAAGGCCGTGGCCGTGTACGGCGACGACCAGATGAACGACTCCCGGATGGCCCTGATGACCGTCCGTGCGGCGGTCGAGGCCGGTGCCACGGTCCTCAACCACGCCGAGGTCACCGGCCTGCGCTTCACCCAGGGCCGGGTCACCGGCGCGGAGCTCAAGGACCGGATGGAGGGCGCGGAGTTCGGCGTCAACGCCCGCCTGGTGCTCAACGCCACCGGCCCGTGGGTGGACCACCTGCGCAAGATGGAGGACGCGAACGCGGCCCCCTCCATCCGGCTGTCGAAGGGCGCGCACCTGGTCCTCAAGCGCACCGCCCCCTGGAAGGCCGCGCTGGCCACCCCGATCGACAAGTACCGCATCACCTTCGCCCTCCCCTGGGAGGACATGCTGCTGCTGGGCACCACGGACGAGGAGTTCGAGGGCGACCCGGCGGATGTCGCGGTCACCGAGAAGGACACCGCCCAGATCCTGGACGAGGCGGCCTTCTCCGTCCGCGACCAGCAGCTGTCGCGCGATCTGATCACGTACTCCTTCGCGGGTCTGCGGGTGCTGCCCGGCGGCCCCGGCGACACCTCCAAGGCCAAGCGCGAGACGGTGGTGACCGAGGGCAGCGGCGGCATGCTGTCGGTGGCCGGCGGCAAGTGGACGACCTTCCGGCACATCGGCCGTACGGTCATGAACAAGCTCGCGGCGCTGCCCGGCCACCCGCTGGCCGAGGACATGGAGCCGATCGCGCACCTGCCGAAGAAGCTCCCGCTGCCCGGTATCGCCAACCCGAACGCGGTGGCGCACCGGCTGCTCGTCGACGGCGGCACGCCCGGCCCGCGGATGGCCCCGGAGACCGCCCGGCACCTCGCCACCCACTACGGCTCGCTGTCCTTCGACATCGCCCGGCTGGCGAACGACAACCCGGCGCTGGCCGAGCGCATCCACCCGGACGCGCCGGAGATCTGGGCGCAGGTCGCCTACGCCCGGGACAACGAGTGGGCCGAGACGGTCGACGATGTGCTGCGCCGCCGCACCACGCTGATGATCCGCGGCCTGGACACGGAGGACGTGCGGGCCAAGGTGAAGGACATGCTGGCCGGCTGACGGCGGCACCCGGGCGCCGCGGGCGGCGGCCGGAAAGCTGACGGCGCCTCACGGTGACGTACAGCGCAGGACGAGGGGGCGGTCCACGGGGCCGCCCCCTTCGTCGTACCCATGGACGGCACCGCGTACAGGAGCGGACGGGGGCGGCGTACCGGGCCATAATGGGCTCAGACATCGGATGTCTGTGACGGCATCCGGGCGGCGGTACCCGGGTGTCGGCATCCGAGCAGCGGTATCCGGGCGGCGGTATCCGGGCGGCGGTATCCGGGCGGGTGCGAACGGGGAGGTCGGCATGGCGGTCACCGACGAGGCCATCGAAAAGATCAAGGGCATGATCATCTCCGGCGCGCTGCGGCCGGGCGACCGGCTGCCGAAGGAGAGCGAGCTGGCGGCCGAGCTCGGCCTGTCCCGCAACTCGCTGCGCGAGGCGGTCCGCGCGCTCTCCCTGATCCGCATCCTGGATGTGCGCCAGGGCGACGGCACGTATGTCACCAGCCTCGATCCGCAACTCCTGCTGGAGGCCATGAGCTTCGTGGTGGACTTCCACCGCGACGACACCGTGCTGGAGTTCCTCGCCGTCCGCCGGATCCTGGAGCCGGCCGCCACGGCCATGGCGGCCGGCCGGGTAGGCGTGGAGGAACTGAACTCCCTGGAGGCCCAGTTGAACGCGCTGGGGCCGAGCCCTTCGGTGGAGGATCTGGTCGCCTGCGACCTGGAGTTCCACCGCCGGATCGTCGCGGCGTCCGGCAACTCCGTGCTCTGCTCACTGCTGGACGGGCTGTCCGGGCCGACCACCCGGGCCAGGATCTGGCGGGGGCTGACGCAGAAGGACGCGGTGGCCCGCACCCTCACCGAGCACCGCGCGATCCTCGGCGCGCTGCGCGACCGGGACGCGGAGGCGGCGCGGGCGTGGGCGACGGTGCATATCGCCAGTGTGGAGCAGTGGTTGCGCGCGTCGCTGTGAGGCCTGGCCGCCGCCCGGCGGTTGCCGCCCCTCGCCCGGCGGTTGCCGCCCCTCGGCAGGCGGTGGCCGCCCCGCAGCCGGGCGGAATCACGGACGCCGCTTCAGCGGCCCGGCTCCCGCTGCCCGGCCGGCGCCCCGACGCCGTACACCCGCCCCGCCGTTCCCCCGAAGACGTCCGACCGTTCCGCCGGGCCGAGGCGGGCCGTCGCCGACTCCGCGAGCGCCACGACGTCTTCGTAGCCGGCCGCCAGCGTGCACACCGGCCAGTCGGAGCCGAACATCACCCGGCCCGGGCCGAAGGCCTCCAGGACGTGCCGGGCATAGGGCAGGATCTGCTGCGGCCGCCAGGCGTCCCAGTCGGCCTCGGTGACCAGCCCGGACAGTTTGCAGCTGACGTTCGGCAGCCCGGCGAGCGCGGTGAGGGCGTCGGCCCAGGGCTGCCACTCCCCGGTCGCGACCGCCGGTTTGGCGGCGTGGTCCAGCACGAAGGCCAGCTGGGGAAGGGCGCGTACGGCGGCGTGTGCGGCGGGCAGTTCGCGCGGGGTGACCAGCAGGTCGTAGACCAGCCCGGCGTCGGCCACGGTGCCCAGGCCCCGGAGCACGTCCGGGCGGAGCAGCCACTCGGGGTCCGGTTCGTCCTGCACCTGGTGCCGGATGCCCACCAGGCCGGCGGGCAGCGCCGCGAGGGCCCGGGCGAGCGCCGGATCGCGGAGGTCGGCCCAGCCGACGACACCGGTGACCGGCCCCTCCCCTGCCGTCAGGGTGAGCAGTTCGGCGGTCTCCTCGTACGAGGACGACGACTGGACGAGGATCGTGCCGTCGAGGCCGTGCGCGGCCAGATGCGGGGTGAGGTCGCTCAGCGCATAGCCGCGGCGGATCGGGTCGGCCCACGGCCCGTCCATCCACGGCTGCGCGCGCCGGGCCGGATCCCACAGGTGGTGATGGGCGTCGATACGCATCAGGGGCGCGCTCCAGGGGTCGGGTGCGGCGGACTCGGGGCCGTCGGACTCGGGGTCGTCGACGGGCCCGGCGTCGCCGGCGTCGGCGTCGGCATCGGCATCGGCGTAGGGCTCAGTCGTGCAGGGGCAGCGGCAGATCGGGGTCGAGCAGGCCGCGGGCGACGAGCGTATGCCACAGCTCGTCCGGGATGTGACGGGTGAACAGCGCGGCATTCTCGGCCATCTCCTCGGGACCGGCGGCACCGACGACCGCGGAGGCGACGGCACGGTGCCCGAAGGGGAACCGGAGCGCGGCGGCCTTGAGGGGAATACCGAACTGTGCGCAGACGGCGTCGAGTTGACGTGCCCGGTCGAGGAGCACCGGCGGCGCGGGAGCGTAGTTGTAGGGCGCGCCGGGCGACGGGTTCGCCAGCAGACCGGAGTTGTAGACGCCGCCGACGACCACCGAGGTGCCGCGGCGCTCGCACTCCGGCAGCAGATCGTCGAAGGCGGTGCGCTCCAGCAGGGTCCAGCGGCCGGCGCAGAGCACCACGTCCACGTCCAGGTCGGCGACCAGGCGGGCCAGCAGCCCGCTGTGGTTCATGCCGAAGCCGATGGCGCGCACCCTGCCCTCGGCGCGCAGCTCGGCAAGGGCCGGGAAGCCGGTCTCGTACACCTCGCGCAGGTGGTCCTCGACGTCGTGGAGGTAGACGATGTCGACGGCGTCCACGCCGAGCCGCTGCAGGGACGCGTCCAGCGTGGCGCGGATGCCGTCGCGGGTCAGGTCCCGTACCCGGGCCCGGGCGGGGGTGTCCACAAAGCCCTCGCCGGCCGCCCGCTCCCCCGGCGCGAGCGGTCGCAGCCGGCGGCCGACCTTGGTGGAGAGGGTGTAGGCGGCGCGGTCGCGGCCGCGCAGCGCCCGGCCGAGGCGTTCCTCGGACAGGCCCACGCCGTAGTGCGGTGCGGTGTCGAAGTAGCTCGCGCCGGTCGCGAGGGCGGTGTGGACGACGCGCTGCGCCTGCTCGTCGGGGATGGCGCGGTAGAGGTTGCCGAGCGGCGCGCAGCCCAGGCCCAGGCGCGGGACAGTGACACCGGTCCGTCCCAGCTCCCTCGGCCCCTGCGGGGGACGGTCCACGGCGGGCCTCAGTCCTGCTTCTCGCCGCTGGTGAACCGGGAGATGACCAGCGCGACGATGATGATCATACCGTTGAGGAACTGGGTCCACAGCGGTGGCACACCGCCCAGGGTCATCACATTGATGACGAGCTGGAGCGTGAGGACGCCGGTGAGCGCGCCGAAGAGGGTGCCCCGGCCGCCCTTGAGGCTGATGCCGCCGATCACCGCGGCGGCGAAGACCTGGAAGATCCAGCCGTTGCCCTGGCTCGCGGAGACCGCGCCGTAGTGGCCGGTGTAGAGGATGCCGGCGAACGCGGCGAGCAGTCCGCCGACGGTCAGCACGATCCAGGTGAGGCGGTCCACCCGGATGCCGGCCGCGCGGGCCGCCTCCGGGTTGCCGCCGATGGCGTACAGCGCCCGCCCGTGCCGGAGGTAGCCGAGGGCCGCGCCGCCGAGCGCGAAGAGGGCGAGGCAGATCCAGACGGCGGCCGGGATGCCCAGCCAGTCGGCCTGGCCCAAGTAGGCGAAGGACGCCGGGACATCGCCGATGGACCGGCCCTCCGAGAGGCCCACCTGCAGGCCGCGGAGCATGGTGAGCATGCCGAGGGTGGTGATGAAGCCGTTGACCCGCAGGGTGAGGATGAGGAAGCCGTTGGCCGCGCCGACCGCCGCGCCCACGGCCAGGCAGAGCGGGATCGCGGACCAAGTGGGGAAGAGTTCCAGCCCGGCGAAGCGGCCGCCGTGTGCGGGCATCACCAGCCACAGGGCGACCACCGGTGCCAGGCCGATGGTGGACTCCAGCGACAGGTCCATCCGCCCGCTGATCAGGACGAGCGCCTCGCCGAGCACCAGCAGGCCCAGCTCCGTGGACTGCTGGATGACGCCGACGAGGTTGTCCCGGGTGAGGAACGCGGGCGACACGATGAAGCCGATGACGCCCAGCACAAAGATCACCGGCACCAGGGAGAGATCCCGCCAGCGGGCCGGACCGGTCCGGGGCCGGCGGCGCGGCGGGCGCTCGGCCAGGTCGGTGGCCGGCGGCGATACGGTCTCGGTCATGGCGCGGTCCCTTCCGTTCCGTGCGTGTTCCGGGCCCCGTGCGTGTTCCGGGCCCCGTGCGTGTTCCGGGCCCCGTGCGCGGGGTCGCGGCCCGTGCCGGACGGGGCGGGCGCGGCGTCCGCGCCGGCCGGCATGCCCTCCATCGCGGCGACGAGTTCGTGATCGCGCCAGCCGGCGGCGAATTCGGCGGTCACCCGGCCGTGGAAGAACGCCAGCACCCGGTCACAGACCCGCAGGTCGTCCAGCTCGTCGGAGACGATCAGGGCGCCGCTGCCACCGTCCGCGACCTCCCGTACGACGTTCAGCAGCGCGTCCTTGGACTTGACGTCGACGCCGTTGGTGGGCCGGACGGCGACCAGCACGGCGGGCTCGCGGGCCAGCGCACGGGCAATCACGACCTTCTGCTGGTTGCCGCCGGAGAGCCCGGACACCGGCTGGCCGGGCCCGGTGGCCTTGATGTCGAGGGCCGCGATCATCCTGCGGGCGAACGCGCGGGTCCGGGAGGGCAGTACGGTGCCCACCGGCCCGAGCCGGCCGGTGACGGTGAGGGTGGCGTTCTCGGCGACGCTGCGGCCCGGGACGAGCCCTTCGTGGTGCCGGTCCTCGGGGACGTAACCGATGCCCGCGGCGAGGGCGTGCGGCACGCTGCCCGTACGGACCGGCCGCCCGCGCACCGTGATCCGGCCGCCGTCGGGGGCGCGCAGCCCCGCCAGCGTCCGTCCGATCGCGGTGGTGCCACTGGCCGTGGCGCCCGCGAGTCCCACCACCTCGCCGGCCCGTACGGTCAGGTCGAGCGGCGCGAAGTGCCCTGCGGCGGCCAGCTGCTGGGTGCGCAGCACCGGCTCGCCGGGCGGGCGCGCGGCCGTCCGCGGCCGGTGCGCGGGGCCCGCCTCCTCGCCCGTCATCGCCGCCACCAGCGCGTCCTTGGCCAGCCCCGGGACGGGCGCGGTCAGCACATGCCGGGCGTCACGGAAGACGGTGACGGTGTCGCACAGCTCGTGGACCTCCTGGAGGTGGTGCGAGATGAACAGGAAGGCCACTCCCCGGTCGCGCAGCTCCCGCAGTCTGGCGAAGAGCCGGTCGATGCCGGCGGCGTCCAGCCGGGCGGTGGGCTCGTCGAGGATGATCAGCCGGGCGCCGAAGGACAGCGCGCGGGCAATCTCCACGAACTGCCGCTGCTCGACGCCGAGTTCCTTGATCCGGGCGGCCGGGTCGACCTCCACGCCGTACCCGGCGAGCAGTTCGCGGGCCCTCTCGCGCAGCGCCCGCCAGCGGATGGTGTGCCCGCCCTGGAAGCGGCCCAGGTAAAGGTTCTCCGCGACGGTCAGCTCCGGGACCGTCATCGGCTTATGGTGCACGCAGGCGGCCTTGCGCTGCCAGGCGGCGGTGTCGCCCCAGCCGGGGGCGGGCACGCCGTCAAAGGTGATCCGGCCGGCGTCCGGGCGTGCCATGCCGGTCAGCACGGACACCAGCGTGGATTTCCCCGCGCCGTTACGGCCGACGAGGGCGTGCGCCTCTCCGGGGCGTACGGTCAGGTGGGCGCCGTCGAGGGCGACGGTGGGGCCGTAGCGCTTGACGATCCCCTCGGCGTGCACCGCCGCCGCGGGCCCGTCCGCCGCCGGCCCGGTCCCTTCCTCCGCCACCGCGCGCTCGTCCGCCGACACCGCTACTTCTTCTTCCCGAGCTGGTTGGCCCACAGTTTCGGGTCGTCCACCGTGTCCTTGGTGACCAGGGGCGCCGGCAGCTGGTCCTCCAGACCGTTCTTGATCTTCACAATGGTCGAGCCGTGGCCGGTGGGGCCCGGTGTGAAGGTCTTCCCTTCCAGGCCGGCCCTGGCGTAGTACAGCGCGTACTCGGCGTAGAGGTCGGCGGGCTGGGAGAGGGTGGCGTCGATCTTTCCGGCGCGAATCGCGTCCAGTTCGTCCGGGATGCCGTCGTTGGAGATGATGGTGATGTGCCCGTGGGTGCCGGCCGGCCGCAGGAGCTTCTTCTGCTGCAGGAGGGCGAGCGTCGGCTGCAGGAAGGCGCCGCCGGCCTGCAGATAGATGCCGTCCACGTCCGGGTGCTGGGCGAGCAGGCTCTGCAGCTTGCCGGAGGCGACCTCGCCCTTCCAGTCGGTGGCCAGCTCATGCACCGTGATCTTCGGGAACTTCTTCTTCATGCAGGCCGCGAAGGCCTCGGAGCGGTCCCGCCCGTTGATCGAGCTGAGGTCGCCCTGGAGTTCGGCGACCCGGCCCCTGCCGCCCAGTTTCCTGCCCAGGTAGTCGCAGGACTTCTCGCCGTAGGCGCGGTTGTCGGCGCGTACGACCATGTAGACCGTGCCCTGGTCGGGGCGGGTGTCGACGCTCACCACCGGGATCTTCTTCGCCGCCAGGCGCCGCAGCGCCTCGGCGATGGCCCCGGTGTCCTGCGGTGCCATGACGATGGCCTTGGCGCCCTGGTCGGTCAGCGCCTGCACATTGGCGACGACCTTGCCGATGTCGTTCTGCGAGTTGGACAGCGGCAGCGCGGCCGGTCCGCCGTGGTCCAGGTCCTTTTCCAGGTACTGCTGGTAGGAGTTCCAGAAGTCGGTGTCCGTACGGGGCAGGTCGATGCCGATCCTGCCGCCCGCCATGTCGCTGCCGCGGTTGCAGCCGGCGAGCGCGGCGGTGGCGAGCAGCGCGGCACAGGCCGCCGCGCCGGTCGTACGCAGTCTCATGGACGGTCCCTCGGTCGTGGTGTGCGGCTGGTGCGGGGCGCTGTACGGGCCGGGCCGGATGCGGGTCGTCACCGGACAGGGGTCGGAGCGGACAGGGGTCGGGCCGGACAGCCGTCGTGACCGGATACGAATACGGGTCACGGCCGGTCAGGTGGCGGGCCGCAGCCGCAGCCCCTGCATCCCCCCGTCCACGGCGAGCGCCGTCCCGGTGATGCCGGAGGCGGCCGGGGACGCCAAGGAGGCGATGCCGGCGGCCACTTCGTCCGCGGTGACCATCCGGCCCATCGGCTGGCGGGCGTTGAGGGCGGCACGTTCGGCGTCCGGATCGTCGGCCCGCTCCAGCAGCCGCCCGACCCATGGGGTGTCGGTGGTGCCGGGGTTGACGCAGTTGACGCGGATGCCCTCCCGGAGGTGATCCGCGGCCATCGCGAGGGTCAGCGAGAGGACCGCGCCCTTGGCGGCGCTGTAGAGGGCGCGCTGCGGCAGGCCGGCGGTGGCGGCGATGGAACAGGTGTGGGTGACGGAGACCCGGCCCGGGGCGCCGGCCGCGGTGCGGCGCAGCGCCGGGAGCGCGGCCCGGGCGGTGCGCACCAGGCCCAGCACGTTCACGTCCAGGACCCGGGCCCACTCCGCGTCGTCGTTGTCCTCGACCGTGCCGACGGCGCCGATGCCGGCGTTGCCGACGAGGGTGTGCAGGGCGCCCAGCTCCCCCACCGCTTCGGCGACGGCGGCGCGTACCGCGGCGTCGGAGGTGACATCGGCCGTGACCGGGATGGTCCCGGGGGGCGCGCCGGAGGGGTCCCGGTCCAGGACGGCGACCTGGGCGCCGCGCGCCAGCAGCAGGGCCGCGGTGGCCGCGCCGATGCCGGAGCCGCCGCCGGTGACGAGCGCGGCCATCCCCGCGAAGTCGGCCGGCGGCCGGGCGTGGTGCGGTGCGGAACTCAGCGGTGCGGAACTCATGCGGAGACCTCCTGTTCGCCGTGCCGGCTGCGCGGGGAGCGGCGGGCGCGCCACACCGGCCCGTCGGGGAAGCGGTGGGCGGCGATCGACGCCGGTTTCATCCGGGCCGAGAAACCGGGCGCGGCCGGGGCGCGGTAGCGGCCGCGCTCGACGACGACGGGATCGCTGAAGTGGTCGTGCAGATGGTCGACGTACTCGATCACCCGGTCCTCCCAACTCCCGGACACCGCGACGTAGTCGAACATCGCCAGATGCTGCACCAGCTCGCACAGCCCGACCCCGCCGGCGTGCGGGCACACCGGCACGCCGTACTTCGCGGCCAGCAGGAGGATCGCCAGGTTCTCGTTGACCCCGGCCACCCGCGCCGCGTCGATCTGGACGAAGTCCACGGCGCCGGCCTGCAGCAGCTGTTTGAAGACCACCCGGTTGGCGACGTGCTCGCCGGTGGCGACCTTCACGGGCTGGCCGGAGCGCACCGCGGCATGCCCCAGCACGTCGTCCGGGCTGGTCGGTTCCTCGATCCAGTGCGGGGCGTACGGCGCGAGCGCGGTCATCCAGCGGACCGCCTCGGCCACGTCCCAGCGCTGGTTGGCGTCGACGGCGATCCGTACGCCGGGGCCGACCGCGTCCCTCGCCAGCCGCAGCCGCCGCTTGTCGTCGTCGAGGTCGGCGCCCACCTTCAGCTTGATCTGGCCGAATCCCTCGGCCACCGCCCTCTTCGCCAGCCGCACCAGCTTGGCGTCGTCGTAGCCGAGCCAGCCGGGCGAGGTGGTGTACGCGGGGTAGCCCTCGGCCTTGAGGCGGGCGGCGCGCTCGGCCCGGCCGGGCGCCGCGGCACGCAGGATCGCCAGCGCCTCGGCCGGGGTGAGGGCGTCGGAGAGGTAGCGGAAGTCGACGAGGGAGACCAGCTCCTCGGGCGTCAGCGCGGCGAGGAACTCCCACACCGGCAGGCCCGCCCGGGCGGCGGCCAGGTCCCAGGCGGCGTTGACCACGGCGCCGGCCGCCATCTGCATCACGCCCTTCTCGGGGCCGAGCCAGCGCAGCTGGGAGTCATGGGTGAGGTCGTGGTGGAGTGCGGCGAGAGCGGCGGCGGTGGCGGGTACGGGGCGGCCCACGACGTACGGGGCGAGGGACCGGATCGCGGCTGCCATGACATCGTTGCCGCGCCCTATCGTGAAGCAGAGGCCGTGGCCCCGCGGTCCGCTGCCGGTGTGCAGCACCACGTAGGCGGCGGAGTAGTCGGGGTCCGGGTTCATGGCGTCCGAGCCGTCGCGCTGCTCCGAGGTGGGGAAGCGGACGTCGTGGACCTCGAACCCGGTGACGGTGTCGGCCGCAGCCATGGGCATGCCCCCTGTGATGTTGCGGAAGAACATCGGACGTCTGCCAGTCATCCGATGTATAGACCCACGCGTCGGGCACCGTCCAGACCCCGTACGGAAGTTGACCGAACGTCCCCCGCAACAGATCGGATGAATCTCGCCCCCCTCGCGCAAAGGGGCTGCGAAGGGGCACCACGGACGCCGTAGTCTTGGGAACGCACGCAAATGGAACTGCTGCCGGCGGCCGCCCCAGGCGGCCGGACCGGTCGGAAGGAGGCGCTGGGTGATCGAGCTCGAGGGGGTGCCCGAGCTGATCGACCCGGTCATGGTGGCCGCGTTCGAAGGCTGGAACGACGCCGGCGACGCCGCCTCCGCCGCGGTCGCGCATCTGGACCGGGAGTGGAAGGGCGAGGTCTTCGCCGCGCTGGACGCGGAGGACTACTACGACTTCCAGGTGAACCGCCCCACCGTCTTCCTGGACGGCGGCGTACGCAAGATCACCTGGCCGACGACCCGCCTCTCCGTGGTCCGCGTCGGCGACAAGAACGGCAAGGGGCGGACCCGCGATCTCGTCCTGGTCCGCGGTATCGAGCCCAGCATGCGCTGGCGCTCGTTCTGCAACGAAATCCTCGGCTTCGCCCATGAGTTGGGCGTGGAGATGCTGGTGGTCCTGGGCTCGCTGCTCGGCGACACCCCGCACACCCGGCCGGTGCCGGTCAGCGGAGTCACCTCCGACGCGGAACTCGCGAGCCGCCTGGACCTGGAGGAGTCCCGCTACGAGGGCCCGACGGGCATCGTCGGCATCCTCCAGGAGGCCTGCACCCACGCGGGCGTTCCCGCGGTGAGCCTGTGGGCGGCGGTGCCGCACTACGTGTCCCAGCCGCCCAACCCGAAGGCCAGCCTCGCGCTGCTCAACCGCCTGGAAGACCTCCTCGACGTCCGTATCCCGCTCGGTGAGCTGAGCGAGGACGCGCGCGCCTGGCAGCTGGGCGTGGACCAGCTGGCGGCTGAGGACAGCGAGGTCGCCGAGTACGTCCAGTCGCTGGAGGAGGCGCGGGACACCGCGGACCTGCCGGAGGCGTCCGGCGAGGCCATCGCCCGCGAGTTCGAGCGCTATCTGCGCCGCCGTGACCCGCAGGCCCCGCCCGGTGTCGCGACCGAGGGCGGGCTCGCCGAAGGCCGCGACGGCTCCTACCTCCGCGACTCCGCCGGCGGCCGCAACCGCCCGCCCCGCCCGGCGTCCAAGGAACCGCGGGAGCCCAAGCCCGGCGACGACGGCGCCGCGGGGCCGAAGGACACCGGTACGGGCGGCGGCACGAAGGACACCGGCAAGGGCACCAAGGGCTCCGGTGACACGCCCGGCTCGTCGCAAGACCCGTCGGGAGGCGCAGACCCCGCCGACTCCGCGCGGCCGGAGGACGGCCCGGAGGACGCCGGAAGCTGAGCGCCCCGCGCTGCCCCTCCCGCCGGGACGGGAGGGGCGGCGCTTGCCACGGGAAGGGCAGCGCCTGCCGCGGGAAGGGCAGTTCCCGCTCACCCCGAGCAGTGGAAGCGCGCCCACGCCCAGTCGCCGTGATCACCGGACTTCTTGCCGTCCGTATCGGTCACCTTGAGGCGTACGTGCCGGACGCCCCCGAGCGGTACGTCCACCGCCACCGGTGCCGAAGTACCGGTCAGCTTCGGTGAGGTCCACAGCACCTTGCCGTCCCCCTCCACCGAGAAGGCGACCTGCCCGTAGTCGGCGATCTCGTCGTCGATCCCGGCGTCCGCGGTGAAGGACGTACAGCGCCCGCCGGTGAAGAACTCCAGGTCCGAGTCGGCGTGTGTCCCGATGCCCTTGCCGTACGTCTTTCCTGCGAGGGTGAGCGGATGGCCGTCCGCCGCCCCCGACTCGCCGTTGCTGCGGTCCCGTTCGGCCGGCCCGTAGCCATTGGCCTGGCTCAGCCACTCCAGATCGCTCGCCCAGGTGTCGGCGGCGGGCGCGGGCGGTACGGCCCGCACCTCGAAGCGGTGCACCGCCGTCCGCGGCGCGCCGGCCGAGCGGTAGCGGACGGTCGCGGTGACGGTGACCGGGTCCGCGCTCCCGGCGTCCGGAGGCGCGGTGAGCGTCAGCGTGTCACGCCGGGTGGTTCCGGCGGCGATCCGCGCATGGCGCACCGGCGCAGAGACGGTCCAGCCCTTGGGGGCGGACAGGGACACCGACACCCCGTGTGCCGTACGGGTGCCCGCGGTGAGCGCCGTCCGTACGGCCGTCGGCACGCCCTTGGTCACCTCCTGGCCGCCCGGCGTGGCCACCGCGACCGTCGCGCCCGGGGTCCGGCCGCCGACCGCGCTCGCGCCCTTCAGCAGCAGGGTGAACGCACGGCCGGTGGGGCGGGAGGCGGTCTTGATCCGGACGACGCCCGCGCGGTCGGCCGGGTCGTGGAACCAGCCCTCGTCCGCCGTCTCCAACGCGCCCGCGGAGGGCAGCCGCCGCAGCGGACGGCCGTCCAGGGTGACGCCGCGCGGTGCGTCCCCGGTGTGCACGCTGAAGCGGTACGGCCGGGCCGTCTGCTTGCCCTGGTACGCACCCCGCAGGGCGCCGACGCCGATCCGTACGTCGCCGCCGCCGGAGCGCGGTGCCGCCACCTGCACTTGCTGGGTGGCGCTGCTGCCGTTCCGGTGCGCGCGGGTCACCCCGTCGTCCTCGTAGAGGGTGAACGAGGAACGGCCCTGCGGGTAGACGTCCCAGGCGAGCGGCGCGTGTGTGGTCCGGTCCTGATACGACCTGATGCCCGGCCACATGGGCACGGCGGCACCGGCCCTGACGAAGAGCGGCAGGGTGTCCAGGGGTGCGCTGTAGCCGTCGAGAGTGGCCGGTCCCCGGTAGGTGCGTCCACTCCAGTAGTCGACCCAGGTGCCCTTCGGGAGGTAGATGCCGTCGCGGGTGCCGGTGTCCTGGTAGACGGGCGCCACGAGGAAGTCCCGGCCGGTCAGGAACTCGTACTTGGCGGCGTCGGTGGCGGCCTTCGGGTCGTCGGGGTATTCGAGCGACAGCGGCCGCACCGGCCCGACGCCGGTCCGGGTCGCCTCGGCCGCGTAGGAGTACATGTACGGCAGCAGCGACTCCTTGAGCTTCAGGTACTTCCGGTTGATGGAGGTGTACGGCTCGCCTTGGCGGTAGGGCTGTTTGTCGCTGTCCGCCCAGCCGTCCATCGTCATCATCGCCGGGAGGAAGGACTTCCACTGCAGGTCACGGACGTAGGTGCGGGGACTGCCGCCGAAGATGCCGTCCACATCGCCGGTCGTGTAGGCGAGTCCGGACATCGTCGCGCCCGCGTAGGTGGGTATCTGCCAGCGGATGTAGTCCCAGGTGCCGCTCTGGTCGCCGGACCACTGGACCCCGCAGCGCTGGGCGCCGGACCAGCTCTCGGGGGCCCAGGTGAAGCCCCTGGCATCGCTGTTGTCCTCGATGCCCCGGTAGGCGTCCTTGCAGCCGTCCAGGGCGAACTTGTAGCCGTCGCCGACCCAGGCGACATCCAGTTTGGCTATCCGCTGGCCCGCCTTGACCTGGTCGGCGAGCTTGCCGATGCCGTCCTCGGTCCACAGCCCCAGCTTCATCTTCCGCTCGCCGAGACCCTGGGAGGTCTCCGCCAGGTTCTCGTAGCCGCAGCCGTAGCCGTCGTTGACCAGCATCCAGCCGTTGGGAAGGTCGTGCGCGGTGTAGCCGTCGGCGATCTTCAGGGCGTCGAGGGTGTGCCGCTCCCCCCGGTTCGCATTGTGCAGATAGCAGTCGGAATCACCCATCTCCAGGCCGTACAGCGGCGGCAGGAACGGCTTTCCGGTCAGCGAGGTGTACTGGCCGATGACGTCCTTGGTGCTCGGCCCGGCGAAGTAGTAGGCGTCGAACCGCCGTTCCTTGGCGCGCGTCGTCACCGGCTGACCGAAGACGTACGTATTGGGCGCGTACGTATTGCGGAAGACCCCGTAGCCCGCGGACGAGAGGTAGAACGGGACGGAGTTGGGGTGTCCGCCGTCGTCCCAGTGGTAGTCGACACCGACCTCGACGGTGTGGCCGCGGTGTGAGGTGTTGCCGCGCCCGTTCTGCATCCCTGCGCCGTAGAACTGCTCCTCGCCGCCGCGCGCCAGGGTCTGGGTGGTGGTCGTGTCGTCCCAGCTCAGGCCCTTCGCCTCGGACCACACCAACGAGCCGTCGGCCCGCCGCAGTTCGAAGCGGAGCGGCGCCTTGAAGGCCTTCAGGGTGACCTGCGAGGTGCTGAGTTCGTAGGCGTCGCCGGCGTCCCGCCAGTGGGTGACGGGCGGCGCGCCCTGGGGCAGCACGATGTCCTTGCCGGTCGGGTCGGTGAAGGTGCCGTCCGGGGCGAGTTCGATGCGGAAGGTCCGGTCCGTCACAAAGCTGACGCGTGCCTCGGCCGGGCCCGCGTGCAGACGGTAGCCGGGGCCGTCCGCGGCAAAGCCGGTGATGTCGCCGACGGTCCGGTCGGGTGCGCGGCCGTCCGCCCGTACGCTGCCCGCCGGGCCCGCGACGGCCGCCACGATCCCGAGCAGCGCGGCAACGACCGCCACCCGCAGTCCTGTTGGTTTCCTCATGCCCGCAGCTCTAGTCCGCGCCCGGACCGCGCCACCATGGACTCTTGGGCCGGGTTGCTGGATTTCTGCGTGCCCGCCGGCCGGCGGGCACGCCGGAACCATGACAAGAGGGGCGCCCCCGCCGGCCGGCGAGGGCGCCCCTGAGGACGGGTGCGGCGGGTGGTTACAGGGCCACGCCGAGCAGTGCGTCGACCGCGCGGGAGACGAGGCCGGGTGCGCCCTCGTCGCTGCCGCCACCGGACTCCTGCGCCGCGGCCCAGCGGTCCACGGCCGCGAGGGCCGCCGGGGAGTCGAGATCGTCGGCCAGCGCCGTACGCATCTCCTCCAGGAGAGCGTCGGCGGACGGGCCGTCGGGACGGGAGACCGCGGCACGCCAGCGCGCCAGCCGCTCCACGGCCTGCTCCAGCACCGCGTCGGTCCACTCCCAGTCGGCGCGGTAGTGGTGCGCGAGCAGCGCCAGCCGGATCGCGGCCGGGTCGGTGCCGTCGCGCCGCACCTTCGAGACGAAGACGAGGTTGCCCTTGGACTTGGACATCTTCTCGCCGTGCAGGCCCACCATCCCGGCGTGCACATACGCCTTGGCGAAGGGGTGCTCGCCGGTGAGCGCCTGGGCGTGCGAGGCGCCCATCTCGTGGTGCGGGAAGGCTAGGTCGGAGCCGCCGCCCTGGATGTCGAAGCCCATGCCGAGGAGGTCCAGAGCGATGGCGACACACTCGATGTGCCAGCCGGGCCGGCCGCGGCCCAGCGAGCCGCCGTCCCAGCTCGGCTCGCCGTCACGGGCGGCCATCCACAGCATCGGGTCGAGCGGGTTCTTCTTGCCTTCGCGCTCGGGGTCGCCGCCGCGCTCCGCGGACAGCAGCCGCATCGCCTCGGCGTCCAGCCCGGAGACCTCGCCGAAGTGCGGGTCGGCCGCCACGGAGAAGTAGACGTCGCCGTCCAGGTCGTAGGCGGCGCCGGCCTCGCGCAGCCGCTCGACCAGCGGGACGATGCCGGGTATCGCCTCGACGGCGCCTATGTAGTGGCGGGGCGGCAGCATCCGCAGGGCCGTCATGTCCTCGCGGAAGAGGCTGGTCTCGCGCTCGGCGAGCGCCGTCCAGTCGACACCGGTGGCGACGGCCCGCTCCAGCAGCGGATCGTCGACATCGGTGACGTTCTGCACGTAGTGAACCTGGCGCTTCGTGTCGAGCCACACGCGCTGAACCAGGTCGAACGCGTTGTAGGTCGCCGCGTGCCCCATGTGGGTGGCGTCGTACGGCGTGATGCCGCAGACATAGATACGGGCGACGGGACCGGGGGCGAGGGTCACCCGTCCGCCGGTCGCGGTGTCGTGGATCCTCAGGTCGCGGCCCTGACCGGGCAGGGCGGGGACCTCAGAAGCGGGCCATGCATGCATGCCATGAGCCTAACCGGACGGATGTTCCGTCTACGAACGGGATCAGAGGTCTGGCCGGAAAGGCGGTCTTGCGTTCAGTGGCCGAACATGCAAGCGGATCGGGCAGTGTCCCGCCCCGCCCACGGCGGAATCTCAGACCGGCGGCCAGGGGATGGCGGGCCATTCGCCGCTCGGCTCCGGGTGCCGGCCGCTGCGCAGCAGCCCCGCCACCCGCGCCCGCAGCGCCGCGATCTCGTCATCCGTGATCAGTTCGGCCAGTCGGGCGGCGAGCGGCCCGGCGTCCTCCAGTGCCTCCTGGAGGCCCCGCAGCACCTCCAGCGCCTCGTCGGTCAGCGGCTCCCCCGCCCACCCCCACAGCAGGGTGCGCAGCTTGTCCTCGGCGTGGAACGTGACGCCGTGGTCGATGGCGAAGAACTCTCCGCCGTCGCCGGGCAGCAGGTGGCCGCCCTTGCGGTCACCGTTGTTGATCACGGCGTCGAGCACCGCGAGCCGCCGCAGCCGTGGATGGTCGGCGTGCACCAGCAGCGCGGTGCGCCCCTCGCCGACCTGCGCGAGGCCGACCGCCTTCCAGCCGGGCCCCGGCTCCTCGTCCTCCACCAGGGCCAGCAGCTCGGGCACCTCGTCGCTGCTCTCCGGCGGATCGATCCACTGCTGGACCATGCCGGTGCCGTAGGGGCCGTCGCGCAGCACCGTCACCGGGATGAGGTCCCAGCCACAGGCACGGGAGATCTCGTACGCGGCGACCTCGCGCTGGGCGAGGGTGCCGTCGGGGAAGTCCCACAGCGGCCGCTCACCGGCGACCGGCTTGTAGACACAGGCGGCGCTCTGGCCGTCCTGCGCGACCGTGCAGTAGAGGACGGCGTTGGACGCCTCCTGGATGCGGCCGCGTACGGTCAGCTCGCCGTCGGTGAACAGGGCGTCAGGACGGTCCCCGGCGTCCGGCGCGGCCGGCGGCGGGTCCTGGGGGGCGACGGGGCCGGGCAGCGGCACGGTCTGCCCGGCAGGTTCGACGGGCACGGCGCTCAGGCGTCCCGCCGGTATCCGTTCTGGCGCGGGCATACGTGTCCCTCCGGGTCGAGCGGCAGGCTGCACAGCGGGCACGGCGGGCGGCCGGCGTTGACCACTTCGAGCGCCCGCTTGGCGAACGCCCTGGCCATGGTTCCGGTGAGGCGTACCCGCAGCATCGGCGGGCCGTTCTCGTCGTCCTGGAGCAGCCGTTCCTCCGCGTCGGCGAGGTCCTCGTCGCTGTCCGCCTCCAGCTCGACCAGGGCCTGTGCCTCGACGATCATCCGCTCGTCCTCGCCGTCCCAGGCGAGCGCCATCGTGCCGACCCGGAACTCTTCCTCGACGGGCGATTCCAGCGGGGCGGAGTCGGCCAGCTCGGTGGGCGAGACGGCGGGCACCGGGGCGTTGCCGCCGCTGCGCCGCACGACCTCGTCCAGCAGCTCGTCGATCCGCTCGGCGAGCGCCGCGACCTGGGTCTTCTCCAGGGCGACGCTGGTGGTGCGGCCGGAGGCGGTGGCCTGGAGGTAGAAGCTACGGCGGCCAGGCAGCCCGACCGTACCGGCCACGAAGCGGTCCGGCGCGTCGTAGAAGAACACCTGACGGGACAACGTCCTGCTCCGATTGCTCGACTGCGGGGTCACTGCGGTCGCTGCACGTCCTGCGGTCACTGCGCGGATCGCAGGGGCGTGGCGGGCAGCGCCGTCGCACCACCCTACTGCGCCGACTGATCACGCTGCTCCCGCACCACCGCCGACGGCCGCGTCCCGGTCTGCCGCCGCGCCGCCGCCGTCCGCCCGGGGCACGAGCGATCCGAAGTCGCCGGTGTCCCCGAGCCGTACGAGGTAGGGGCGCAGCCGGGTGTAGCGGATCGCGGTGACCGAACACGGCTCGACGGAGATCCGCTGGAAGAGGTCGAGGTGCATGCCCAGGGCGTCGGCGACCAGGGATTTGATGAGGTCGCCGTGCGAGCACATGGTGTACACCGCCTCGGGGCCGTGCGCCTCCTCGATCCGGGCGTTCCAGTCGCGCACCGCGTCCACCGCCCTGGCCTGCATCGCGCGCATCGACTCACCGCCGGGGAAGGCGGCCGCCGAGGGGTGCTGCTGGACGATCTCCATCAGCGGCTCGTCGGCCAGTTCGGCGAGTTTGCGGCCCGACCACTCGCCGTAGTCGCATTCGCTGATCCGGTCCTCGACGTGCGGCGTGAGCCACGGCCGGGCCTCCAGCAGCGGCGCCACGGTCTCCCGGCAGCGCTGCAACGGGCTGGAGACGACGGCGGTCAGCGGCACCTGGGACAGCCGGGCGGGCAGCCCGGCGGCCTGGGCGGCGCCGTGCTCGTCGAGGGCGACACCGGGGGTCCGTCCGGCGAGCACTCCGGCGGTGTTGGCGGTGGAGCGGCCGTGCCGCACCAGGATCAGCGTGGGCATGGGCGCCACCCTACGTTCCCGGTCCGTGATCCTGGCAGGCGGCGGCGTGACGAGCGAGAATGCCAGGTGTGATCGTGGACTGCGCCATCTACCGGGACGGCCGCCGCGCCGAGTGCGCGACCGACTTCTCCCGCGCGCTGGAGGAGGCCCGGGCCAAGGGCGACGCCTTCCTGTGGCTGGGGATGCACGAGCCGACGGAGCGGGAGTTCGATCTCGTCAGCAGCGAATTCGGGCTGCACCCGCTGGCCGTCGAGGACGCGCTCAAGGCGCATCAGCGGCCCAAGCTGGAGGTCTACGACGACTCGCTGTTCATGGTGCTGAAGCCCATCACCTACGACGACACGGCCGCCACGGTGACCGCGTCGGAGGTGATGGTCTTCCTGGGCGAGGCATTCGTGGTCACCGTCCGGCACGGCGAGGCCAGCCCGCTGGCGGCGGTGCGCCGACGGCTGGAGGAGCACCCGGAGATCCTGCGGCACGGCCCGGGCGCGGTGCTGTACGCGGTCTGCGACGCGGTGGTCGACCACTACATCGACGTGGCCTCCGAACTCCAGCTGGATCTGGAGGAGTTGGAGGCGGAGGTGTTCGCTCCGGTACGCCGGGACACCAAGAACACCGCGGCCGAGATCTACGCCTTCAAGCGCGAGGTGCTGGAGTTCCGGCGGGCGACCGGGCCCCTGGCCGCGCCGATGACCCTGCTGCAGAACGCCGGCGTGCCGTATGTGCACGACCACGCCCGGCCGTTCTTCCGCGACGTCGACGACCACCTCACCCGCGCCAACGAGTCGGTGGAGGGCCTGGACCGGCTGCTCTCGGACATCCTCGCCGCGCATCTGGCGCAGATGGGCGTCCGGCAGAACGACGACATGCGCAAGATCTCGGCCTGGGCGGCGCTGGCGGCCGTACCGACCCTGATCGCCGGCATCTACGGCATGAACTTCGATGACATGCCGGAGCTGAAGTGGCACCTGGGCTATCCGGCGATCCTGCTGGTGATGGTCGTCATCGAGGTCTCGCTCTACCGGCTGTTCAAACGCCGCGGCTGGCTGTGACGACGGGGCAGGCCGTGACGGGGGCGGTCCGGGCGGCCGGGCGCCCCGCAGGGCTCAGGCGAACTCCGGCGCCGAGGTGGCCGGGCCGCCCAGCGCGTTCCGGCGCTCGGGCATCCGGAGGCTGACCATCCGCCGCCAGCCGCCCAGCCGCTCATAGCCGTACACCGTCCGGATCCCGGTGGTGATCCCGCCGTTCTTCGCCTTCGGCCACCGCAGGATGCGGCCCATGTGGTCCATCACGGCCAGGCTGACGTCCCGGTAGATGACGCTCTCGGCATGGGCGCAGTCGTGCAGGATCCGCTGGATGGTCCGGCCGTGGCCGAGGCGGGCCAGCCGCAGCAGTTCCTCGTGGCAGTACGCCAGGTGGTTGTCCTCGTCGTGGGAGATCATCCGGATCGCCTTGCCCACCTCGGGGTGGTCGCCGAAGTACTTGGTGAGCATCACCATCTGGTCGGCGGCACGCTGTTCGGTGACCCGGCTGTGCGCGAGGTAGGTGATGATGTCGAGCTCGGTGAGCGGTTCGTCGCGGCGCAGCTTGTCGTGCGCCAGGCCGATGCCCCGCCGCTCCAGCAGCGCGGTGTAGTCGGTCTCCGCGGGGACCGCGGCGGGCGTCAGGCCACGCTTGCGCAGCAGGGCGTGGAAGATCCGGCCGTGCTTGTCCTCGTCCGCGCCGTGCCGGGTGACCTTGGGCGCCAGCTCGCGCAGCGAGGCGGGCACGAGGGCGGCGATCCGGCCGTTCTCCCAGCCGCCCTGTGCCTCTCCGCTGGCCGCGATGGAGCAGAACAGGCGGTAGGAGTCGTCATTGTCGACGATCTCCTGGAACAGGCTTCGGGCCGAGATCATCTGCGCCACCTCCGAACGGACACACCCGTAGGAAAAGTCAAAGGGCGTGTTCCGCGGGCGGCAACCGGAACGGCCGGTCCGTACGGCCGTCCGGTCGATGTCCGTCCTGGTGACAGGCGTAACCCGGGCGCGGGTCACCGCGTTGTGCTGCTGACGGCCGCGGCGGGGAAGATCCCCCGAGCCCCCGCCACGGCCGCGGGGCCGACCGCCCGGCGCTGCGGGCGCCGGGCCGGGTTCGCCGGGCCGGGTGCGCCGGGCCGGGTGCGGGACTTCCGGACACGGGTGCCGGTACGGGCGCCTGCCGCGCCTGCCGCCTACGCCAGGCCGGCCCGCTCCAGCGCCTCGGTGCCGGCCCGCAGCGAGGCGAGGCGGTCCTCCAGGGTGAAGCCCGCCGGGGCCAGCGTCAGCGTGGTCACGCCGGCCGCCGCGTAGGCCTGCATCCGCTCGGCGATCCGCTCGACGGAGCCGAGCAGCGTGGTCTGGTCGATCAGCCGCTCCGGGACCGCGGCGGCGGCGCCCTCCTTGTCGCCGGACAGGTACTTCCCCTGGATCTCGGCGGCTTCCTTCTCGTACCCCATCCGCTGGGCGAGCTGGTTGTAGAAGTTCTGCTTCGGGCTGCCCATACCGCCGACGTACAGGGCGGTGTACGGACGGAACATATCGGCCAGCGCGCTGACGTCCTTGTCCGCGCCGACGGCCAGCGGCAGCGTCGGGCAGACGTCGAAGCCCTCCAGGGTCTTGCCCGCCTTCTCGCGGCCGGCCCTCAGGTGCGAGATCGCGGTCTCCTCCAGGTGGTCGGCGGAGGGGAAGATCAGCAGCGCGCCGTCGGCGATCTCGCCGGTCTGCCGGAGGTTCTTCGGGCCGATCGCGGCGATGTAGAGCGGGATGTGCTCGCGCTGCGGGTGGACGGTGAGCTTCAGCGGCTTGCCGGGGCCGCCGGGCAGCGGCAGCGTCCAGTGCTCGCCGTCGTAGGACAGCCGCTCGCGCGACATGGCCTTGCGGACGATGTCCACGTACTCGCGGGTGCGCGCCAGCGGCTTGTCGAACTTGACGCCGTACCAGCCCTCGGACACCTGCGGCCCCGAGACGCCGAGGCCCAGCCGGAACCGGCCCCCGGACAGGGAGTCCAGGGTGGCGGCCGTCATCGCGGTCATCGCGGGCGTACGCGCCGGGATCTGGAAGATCGCCGAACCGATGTCGATCCGCTCGGTCTGGGCCGCGACCCAGGAGAGCACGGTGGCGGCGTCGGAGCCATAGGCCTCCGCCGCCCAGCAGACGGCATAGCCCAGGCGGTCGGCCTCCTGCGCCACCGCGAGATTGTCGGAGTCCATCCCGGCGCCCCAGTAGCCGAGGTTGATGCCAAGCCTCATGCCGCTCCCCTTACCGATCGGTAACGTCGCTGTTCCGGGGACTGTAGCGCGCGCCCCCGCCGGCCGTCATCGGCAGGTTGTCCACAGGTCCCCTGTTCCCGGCTCCCGGCCAGTAATCTCAAGGCCCATGGAGCAAAGGCACCTCGGCCGTACGGGCCTTCGCGTGTCCCGCCTCGGGCTCGGCACCCTGAACTGGGCCCGCGACACGGACGAGCAGGAAGCCGCCGACCAGCTCAAGGCGTTCTGGGAGGCCGGCGGCACTCTGGTGGACACCGCCGACATCTACGCCGACGGCGGCGCCGAATACCTCCTGGGCCGGCTGACGGAAGGGCTCGTTGCGCGCGAGGACCTGGTCATCGCGACCAAGGCCGGCAGCGTCCTGGCGGCGGACCGTCGGGTCGACGGCTCCCGGCGCCATCTCCTCGCCGCGCTGGACGCCTCCCTGGAACGGCTGGGCACCGAGTACGTCGACCTGTGGCAGCTGCACGCCTTCGATGCGCACACGCCGCTGGAGGAGACCCTGCAGGCCCTCGACCTCGCCGTCACCAGCGGCCGGGCGCGCTATGTGGGGCTGTCGAACTTCTCCGGCTGGCAGCTCGCCAAGGCGGGCACCTGGCAGCTGGCCGCGCCCGGTGTACGCAACCGGCTGGCGAGCGTGCAGATGGAGTACTCCCTGCTCCAGCGCGGCGTCGAGCGGGAGGTGCTGCCGGCGGCGCTCGATCTCGGTATGGGCCTGCTGCCGTCGTCGCCGCTCGGACGGGGCGTGCTGACCGGTAAGTACCGCCATGCGACGCCGGCCGATTCGCGGGGCGCCTCGGAGCATCTGGCCCCGTTCGTCGCGCCCTACCTCGACGAGACGGCGGGCCGGGTCGTCGAAGCGGTCACCACCGCCGCCGACGGACTGGCCGTCACCCCGCTCCAGGTCGCGCTCTCCTGGGTCCGCGACCGCCCCGGAGTGACCGCGCCGATCCTGGGCGCCCGCACGGAAGCGCAGCTCAGAGCCGCATTGTCAGTGGAGACCCTTAGTCTTCCTGACGAGATCCGCCGGGCGCTGGACGATGTTTCGGCTCCGGTGCACCACTACCCCGATCACGACTGGAGCACGCTGTGAGTACCGACCGCCTCGCCGGCGAAACCCCGCCCGAGCAGGAGGCCGCGCCCGGGACTGCGGATGCCCAGACACCCGACGACCCCACGGCGGCACGGGAGGACCCCGCGGCGTCGGAGGACCCCGCGGCGTCGGAGGCCCCCATGGCACCGGGGAACGACGCCACGGTGCCGGGTCCGGACGCTACGGCTCCGGAGAACGCCACAGCACCGGACACCGGCACAACGGCACCGGAGCAGGCCGCAGCACCGGACTCCGGCTCGGCGGCAGCGGATACGGACACGACGGCGCCGGAAAGCCCCCCGGCACGGGCCGCGGACGCGACGGTTCCGGTGAGCGGGCCGGCGCCCGCGGCTCCCGGAGCCGGGGACCGGGCTCCCGGCTCCGAGGACCGGGCTCCTGACTCCGAGGACCGGGCTCCTGACTCCGGTGCGGCGCGGGAGACCGCGGTGCCCTCGTCGGGCAAGGCGCCCGCGTCGGCCAAGGCGACCGCGGACGCGCTGGCCGCGGCGGTGCGCGCGGTGGAGACCGGCGAGCGCACGGCCGCTTCGTTCTTCAACGACGCACCCCGCCCCGCTCCCCGCCCCGCCCCGCAGACCACCCCCGCCGCCCGGCCCCGCGAGGACCGCCCGGACACCGCCGGCCGCGCCCCGCAGCAGGGCGCCTCCCCCGGCTCCGCCCCGGAGGCCGCCCGGCCCGGCACCGCATCCGGCGCCGGCGGTCCGGCCGGTGCCCCCGTCACGGACACCGGCGCCATGAGCCCGGCCGCCGCACCGGCTCCGGCCGGTCCGGCCCCTGCCCCCCGCCCCGCCGTGGCCGCGGCCCCCGGCATCGAGGGCGTACGGCAGGTCCTCACGGCGGGCGGCGCGCCCCAGGCGCTGGCGGAGCCCGCCGCGGAAGTGCTCGGGGAGCGGGCGGCCGAGGCACTGAGCGAGGACCCTTGGCAGTTGCTCGGTGTGCCCGGGGTGCGCCCCGAACAGGCCGACGGCTTCGCCCGGGCGCTGCTCGGCCCGGCCTGCGGCCCCGGCGACGAGCGGCGCGCGCAGGCGTTGGTCGGCTGGCTGCTGGAACAGGCCGCCGTCGCGGGGCACTCCGCCCTGGAGGCCTCCGCGCTGCGCGCCGCGCTCGCCCAGCGCTCGGTGCCCGACCCCGACGAGGCCCTGCAGACCGCCATCGCGGACGGTGCCGTGCTGGTCTTCCAGGACGCGATCGAGGAGCCGGGCCGGGCACGCCCCACCACGGGCGACGACGAGGAGGAAGAGCAGCCGGTCCGGATCCTGCTCGGCCTGGACCGGTTCGCGATGGCCGAGGAGAGCATCGCCGACGGCCTGGCCCGGCTGCTGAACACCTTCGAAGCGGTGGCCGGTCCTGAGCACAACGCCCCGGCGGAGACCGGGGCGCCCCGCGACGGAACGGCAGCCGCAGAGCCGCCGACCATCGAGCCGGCAGCTGCGGAGCCGGCGGACGCCGACCGTAGCCCGGCCACAGAGGGTGCCGACGCCCCGGCACCCTCTGCCGGAGGTACCGGTGCACCCGCCGAGGCCGAGGCCGAAGCCGACGACACCGCCACCCCCCGGCCCGTACGCCCCTCCTCCGCCGCCTGGGAGGCCGCGGCGGCCGCCGCACCGTCGCCGTCGGCCGCGGAGCTCGTCCGCGCGGCCGCACACAGCGGCCTGGTGGCGCACACCGGTGCCGAGGCGGCCCGCGCGGAGCCCGCCGCGCTGATCGCCGCGGCCCGCTCGCTGGGCCTGCGGGCGTTCGGTGCCACGCACACCGAGAACGGCCGCCGGCGCCTGGCCGCCCAGCTCGCCGCGAGCACCCCGGAGGCCGCCGGCGCGTCCGGGGACCCCGGCGCGACCGCGGTGACCGTGTCCGGACTGCTGTCCGGCCGCCAGGGCCCCGGCCGCGACGCCGACGGCGCGCTGGCGCTCGACCTGCTGGTCGTGCTGGACGCCCCGCAGCTGGATCTGGAGACCGCCGCGCTGCTCGTCGAGTCGCTGACCGACGGGACCCGCCTGGTGCTCAGCGGCGACCCGGGGGTGCTGTGGTCCGCCGGTCCCGGCCGGCTGTTCGCCGATCTGCTCGCGTCCCGCTTCTGCCCTCAGGTCGCCTCCCGCACCCCGGACTTCGGCCCGATCGGCGAGCTGGTGTCGGGCATCGGCATCGGCGAACTGAGCCAGGTCGAGGCGCCCGGCAAGGAGGTGGTGATCGTCCCGGCGCGGGATGCCGGAGAGGCGGTGCACCGCACCGTCCAGCTGGTCGCCGACTCCGTGCCCCGGGCGCTCGGTGTCCCCGCGGAGCAGACCCAGGTCATCACCGTCGGCCACGGCGGCGCGGCCGGCACCCGCGCGCTCAACGCCGCCCTCAAGGAACGGCTCAATCCGGGCCCCGGCCGCTTCGGCGGTTTCGACCCCGGCGACCGGGTGGCCTACGCCCCCACGCCCGGCCGCACGGTGCCCGGCACCGTCACCGGCGCGGACGCGTCCGGGCTGCATCTCGACTGCGACGGCACCGCGGCCGTGGTACCCCGCGAACAGGTCGGCACCGGAGCCGTACGCCACGGCTGGGCGCTCACCGCGCACCAGGCGGCCGGGATGCGCTGGCCCGCCGCGGTGGTCGTGCTGCCCGGGGACGCCGCCGGCGGCCTGACCCGCGCCTGGGTCTACACCGCCTTCAGCCGCGGCGAGCGCCATCTGTCGGTCGTCCAGGGCGTCGACCAGGCGCTGCCCCGCGCCGTCGCCGAGGTACCCGTCAAGGAACGCACCACCCGGCTGCGCACCCTGCTGCGGGACAGCGTCCAGAGCACCGAGGAGCCGCCGGCGGCCGACTGACCGGATAGCGCGCGGCCGCTTCCGTCACCGCACGCCCCGCAAGCCGCCGCCCCGGCCCTTCAGCAGCCTCCTGCCGACGGACCGGGGCAGCGGCCGACGGACCGGGCAGCGGTCGGTGTGCGCGGATCAGGACGCTTTGGCGGAGCCGGGGCGGCGGCTTGCGGAAGCGGGTGTGGTGGCGGAGCCAGGGCCCGCCACCACACCCGCCTCACCGTCCGCGGTCGGGCGCGTCCAGATCGTCGTCGTCGCCCAGTTCCTCGTCGAAGACCGCGCTGACATCGAAGCGGCACACCACCCGCTGGGGGTCCGCCTGATCGAACGGCGCGGACAGCCACTCCCCCGGCTCGGCCGGATCGTCGGCTGCCGCCACCCACAGGGTGGAGTCCCCCTCCTCCAGGCCGAATTCCTTGTGCCGGGAGGCGATCTCGTCCGGCTCGAACTCCCCGAAGAGCACGCCCAGCGCCGCATGCACGCTGGTACCGACGACCGCGGCGGCGTCGGCGCCGCTGCCCGCCGCCTCATCGGCGGCGTCCGGATCGAGGTCGGCGACGCGCTGGGCCTGGTGCAGCAGCCGCTGCGGTTCGGCGACGGTGTAGTCGCGCCGGATCAGCACACTCAGCGCACTCGGCTCCTCCGGGCCCGCGTAGGCGGGCAGCGCGTCGCTCCCGGGGATCTCGAAGGGGGTGACCTCGTCGTAGGTGTCGTACAGCAGCTCGTCATAGACCTCTGCCGCCGCGGCGAGCTCGTCGAACGCGGCGTAGACGGCCGGATCGTCCTGCCCCGAGCGGCGTTCGACCGCGTCGAGGTGACGGTCCAGCGCGGCTTTGACCGCCTCGGCGGCGGCACGTACCTCGGCAGCGGAAGGCTGCGCAGCATCAGACATAGTGCAGACGCTATCCGTACCGGGGCCGGTCCCGCACAATAGATGCGATGCCGGAATACGAATTCTGTGATGTGTACGTGCCCCGGGGAGTGTCCCGGAAGGCCGCCACTCGCCTGCTGACCGACCATGCCGAGTACGGACACTGGGAGTTGGACCGACTGCGCCTGAACCCGGACGGGAGCCGCAAGGTGCGGCTGCGCCGCCGGATCATCCGCCAGCTCCGTGCCACATGGTGAGCGCCACCGGCGCCTGAGCACGGCAGAGCGGGCCCCGCTGGGCAGGGCCCGCTCCATGGAGCGCCGGTGCGCTATGTCGTGCTGCTCACCGGCGGACGGCGCGCGCCTTGCGGTAGATCAAGGCGCCCCCGAGCAGCAGTCCGGCGCTGGCCGGAATCGCGTAGCCGACCCCTCCGGCACCCGTCTGCGCGAGGTGACCGACGGGCTTGGGGGGCGTCACGATCTGGCTGTGCCCCCCGGTCTGCGGCTTCGTCCCCGGCGTGTGCGGCGACTGCTGGCTGGGCTTGCCCGGCTGATGGGGCGTGCCCGGGTGGTGGGGCTTACCGGGGTGGTGCGGCTTGCCCGGGTGGTGCGGCGTACCGGGCTGGTGGGGCTTGCCCGGGTGGTGCGGCCGGCCCGGGGCCGGCGTCGACCCGTTGGCGCAGTGGTTGCCGAACGCCGGGTTCAGCAGCCCGGCCGCCGAGACGTTGTTGCCACAGGCGTTCACCGGTACGTCGACCGGAGCCTGGACACTGTTGCCCGACGCCACACCGGGCGAGTTCGACGCCCCGCCCGCAGCGTTCGCACCGCCCTGGTGGCCACCCTGGTGTCCGCCGACGTGCCGACCACCGCCGACGTTGGCGCAGTGGTTGCCGAACGCCGGGTTCAGCAGCCCGACGACATTGACGGTGTTGCCACAGGCGTTCACCGGTACGTGCACCGGTACCTGAACATTGTTGCCGGATCCCACGCCGGGCGAGTTCGCCGCGCCTCCGGCGGCTCCCGCGTCGGCCTGTGCATAGCCGGCGGCCATGGCGAGTACGCCACTGGCGGCCGCCATGGTGATCAGGCCCTTTCGTGCGACCTGTCTCATAGGTTGTTCCCCTGCCTAGTGCCTTACAGGAATACGGACTGGTGAGGATCCTCGGGAGAATCCACCGGCCCGCCGAAACCCAGCGGCTCCGGAATGCGTGATGCGCCTTCCGGAGCCGGACCGAGTCAGACCCTTACCGGGTGCAAATACAACGCCAAAGGACGCCAGAAGGTCACTTGTTGACGCAGCCCGCGCCGAACGCGGGGTTCAGCAGCCCGATCACGGAGACCGTGTTGCCACAGGCGTTCACCGGAACGTGCACCGGAACCTGGATGGTGTTACCGGACACCACACCGGGGGAGTTCAGGGCAGCACCCTGGGCACCCGAGTCAGCAACGGCCAGGCCCGCACCGGCGAGCACGACACCACCGGCCACTGCCGCAGCGGCGACGACCTTCTTGATCATTATTCCTCCTTGTAGGCAATACGATCCCAGCCGCGGACCGCACTCACTGCAACGAGAAAAATGCTGTTGAAGCTACGAACACATCGGCGGGTTCACCCTTTTCAGCGAAGCCGGCGCGAACGGCAGGAAATCCGCGCCGAATTCAGCTCTGTTCGATGAACCGGTCGAGCACCCGCACCCCGAACTTCAGTCCGTCCACCGGCACCCGCTCGTCCACACCGTGGAACATCCCGGCGAAGTCCAGCTCCGGCGGCAGCTTCAGCGGGGCGAAGCCGAATCCGCGGATCCCGAGATCGTCGAAGGACTTGGCGTCCGTACCGGCGGAGAGCATGTACGGCACGGCGCGCGCGATCGGGTCCTCGGCCTGCAGCGCCGACTGCATCGCGTCGACCAGCGCGCCGTCGAAGGTGGTCTCCAGCGCCTTGTCCGCGTGGACGTCCTCCCGCTTCACCCGCGGGCCCAGGAGCCGGTCCAGGTCGGCCAGGAACTCCTCCTCGTAGCCCGGCAGGAAACGGCCGTCGACATGGGCGGTGGCCTGCCCCGGGATGACGTTGACCTTGTAGCCGGCGCCCAGCTGCGTCGGGTTGGCGGTGTTCTTGAGCGAGGCGCCGATCAGCTTGGCGATGCCGCCGAGCTTGGCCAGCGTGGCGTCCATGTCCTCGGGGTCGAGCTCGGTGCCCAGTGCGTCCCCGAGCTGGTCGAGGAAGGAGCGCAGCGTCTTGGTCACCCGCACCGGGAACTCGTGACGGCCCAACCGGCCGACGGCCTCGGACAGTTCGGTGATCGCGTTGTCCTTGTGGATCATCGACCCGTGACCGGCGTTGCCGTCCACCGTCAGCTTCATCCAGTGCATGCCCTTCTGGGCCGTCTCGATGAGGTAGAGCCGCACCTGCTCGTTGACGGTGAAGGAGAAGCCGCCGACCTCGCTGATCGCCTCCGTGACGCCCTCGAAAAGGTGCGGGTGGTGGTCGACGAGGTAGCGCGCGCCGTAGGTGCCGCCCGCCTCCTCGTCCGCGAGGAACGCCAGCACGATGTCGCGCGGGGGCTTGCGCCCGGTGCGCAGCCGGTCACGGACGACGGCCAGCGTCATGGCGTCCATGTCCTTCATGTCGACCGCGCCCCGGCCCCAGACGCACCCGTCGGCGATCTCCCCGGAGAACGGGTGGTGGGTCCAGTCCTCGGCGTTGGCCGGGACGACGTCGGTGTGCCCGTGGATGAGCAGCCCCGGCCGCGAGCGGTCCTCGCCCTCGATCCGGGCGACGGTCGAGGCGCGGCCCTTGTGGGACTCGAAGATCTGCGGCTCCAGGCCGACCTCGGCGAGCTTCTCCGCGACGTACTCGGCGGCGACCCGCTCCCCCGGGCCCGAGTGGTCGCCGTAGTTGCTGGTGTCCATCCTGATCAGATCCCGGCACAGGTCGACGACCTCGTCCTCACCGGTCACCGCGCGTCCCGACTGCGACTGGCTCATGCCGCGCCCTCGCTTCGCCCGGCCCCGCATGCGCGGGGCTCCCACCTCTCCATGGTTCGCTCGCGGAGCTGACTCACGGTGCCTCCTTAGGCTTCACGGCCGCGTCACGCACCTCGAGGGCACGGCCCACGGCGGGGTCCACTGCCATCCTCCACCCGTCGCCCGCTGTGCCCAAGGCCGCAATACTCCCGACATGCGCTGGTCACAGCCCCGCTTCCGGCCGAATGCGGGGGTGATCGAGCACCCGCGAACGTTTGCTATTGTTTTCCACGTCGGAACGGCCCAGGCCGCACCGGCAGACACCTTGTCCGGGTGGCGGAATGGCAGACGCGCTAGCTTGAGGTGCTAGTGCCCTTTATCGGGCGTGGGGGTTCAAGTCCCCCCTCGGACACCATCGATGGTCGGAGACGTTCACGAGATCGTCCCTGCCCCGTTCATGAGTTACCGGTGAATCCTTAGGGATCACCGGTAATTCGTCGTTCATGGGGGTCTTCGGGCCCTGCGGCCGGCTTGGCGAGGCGGCGGCGCCGTGGTGATCACGTCGCAGTCACGTCTGCCTCCGCGATCAGAGCATGTCCGGGTAAAGGTTCTGGGTAACGGCCAGTGCCCGTTAGAGCCGTCTGCAGCCGGAATGCCAGAACAGTCGCGCTTAGCGCTGTCCGGGTCGTTTCCACAGGTCACAGCTTCAAACCGGACAGTCGGACGGCTTGGGTACCCCCCGCATTCGTAGTAAAGTCCGGCCTTCGCAGAGGTGACCCGGAGTGGTCCTGCCAAGGCGGAGGGGGAACGGGGATGGGAGTCGTGCTGCCCGACGAGGCGGCCTGGGTGCTGGACCTCATCGGCGTTGAGTGGCCCAACGTTGACGAGGACGACTATCGCGACATGGCCGACAGCCTGCGCTCCTTCGCCTCTCAAGTGCGGGACGGCAAGGACGCGACGGAGGGCGTCGTCCGCGAGTTCGTGGACGGCAACGAGGGCCTGGCCACCGCGGCCTTCGAGAAGCACTGGGGCAAGGTCAGCGGCACCCATCTGGAACGCCTCGCAGAGGCGGCCGGTCTCGGTGCGATGGCCCTGGACGGCGCGGCCGTCGCGGTGGCCGGCGCCAAGGTGGCGGCCATCGCCCAGCTGGCCATCCTCGCTGCGGAGATCATCGCCGCCCAGGCCGCTGCACCGTTCACGCTCGGGCTCTCCGAGGTCGGCGCGCTCGGCGCCACCCAGGCCACGCGCGTCATCGTCCGGCGGCTGTTGAAGGAGGCGGAGCACCTTCTCGTCGAGGAGCTGATGGCCGTCGTTACCGGCCCGGTCTTCTCCGCACTCGGCGGCATGGCCGCCGACCTCGTCATCCAGGTAGGCGCCAACGCCGTCGGTCTGCAGGACGGTTACAGCCCCGGGAAGACCCTGCGCGCAGGCGGCGAGGGCTTTTCCGACGGCCTGGACACCGCCGGCGGGACGCTCACCGGGCGGGGAGGCGGCACATGAGCGACACCGTGCGCAACGACAAGGACCTGCACGACCGGCTGGCAGATCGGATCACCTCCCAAGCCGACGAGCACGAGTCCGGCGCCCGCCCCCACCTGCGCCGCAGTCGCGCCGGGCTGGACAGGACACGGGGCCGCGGCACCATGGCGGCGGCCGTCGGGGGCGGGGCGGAAAAGATCCTCCAGGCCATCGAGAAGGCTGAGGACCAGTTGCACAAGCACCTGCACGATGTGTCCAAGGGCGTGCGGGCCATGGGCGACAACCACGCGCGCAACGACAAGAGCATCGAGACGATGCTGAACAACATCGTCAACCGCTCCCGTGCCCAGGACGGAGTCCGCGACAGCGGCGGGATCGGCAAGGACCGGCCGGACCCGACGAAGGGTCCGCACACGGTCACCCTGGAGTGGAAGCCCGGCATGCCCAAGCCGGCCTTCGAGCGGAAGGCGACGGCGCTGCAGCGGCTCGGAGGGGAGGGGAAACTCTTCAAGTTCAAGGGCAAAACCGAGGACTACCGCGACAAGGAGATCACCAAGCAGTACAAGGGCGCGCTGGAAGCACTGATCCGCAGGAACCACAAGGACGACCCGGAGTTCGCCGAGGAGGCTGCGGGGGCCGCCCGTAAAATGCAACCCGACCACGTCAACGAGCTCCAGACCGGTGGACCGGACGCGTGGCGTAACCTGCGGATGCTCGACCGGACGACGAACTTCGACATCGGCACGCAGCAGATACGCCCGCAGATCAAGAATCTTCCGGATGGCAATCCGATCAACATCGACATCAAGTGGTGGCCAGATGACTAGCGCGAACCCGGGATCGTCCCGTCTGATCGCAACGGTGGACGCCCTGCGGACGGCGCTGGCGGAGAGCACGGACCTGCTCCGGTTCACGCTCGGCGGGACGATTGACGAGGAGACCGCGGCCGACGCGGAGGCCGACGGGGTGCCGCGGGAGTTTCTGGACTTCTGCCGGGTGCTGGACGGCGCGAGCTGCGGGCCGTCCGTACAGCTCTTCGGCCTGGAAGAAGCCGAAGAGCACCAGTTCTACTGCGGGCCGGTGGTCGACTCACCGCTGGAGCTGTCCCCGGAGAAGCTGTTCTGCGTCGGGATGATCCATGAAACGCCGGTCTTTCTCGACCGGGCGGGCGGCGGCGTCCTCGGCATTCCGGACGAGCACCGCGAGTGGGTCGACGCGGAGCGCTTTGAGCAGCTCGCGCCCGGGCTGGAGGCGTTCTTCCTGGAGCGGCTGGCCACTGAGGAGTACGCACGGCTCGCGTCGATCGCCGACGACTTGGTGGGGTACGACGACTGGCTGAAGCTGCTGCGACGGGCCGGTCTCGCCGGCTGAACCGCCGGCGCGGCCGGAAAGGGCCGGACTCAGCCGGACGCAAGACGAAGGGGAAGTAGAGGACGCATGGCCACGCATGACGAGATGACGGAGCTGTTCGGCGCGGACCACGTAGTCACGCTGGACCGTTCCGTCGCCGAGGAGCACGGACTGTCCGAGGCCGACGCCGAGGTGCTGTGCGACGTCGGTGTGCCGGTCTTCGTCGACGTCCTGTTCACCCTCGACACCGCCGACGAGGGCCCCGACCCCTTCACCGTGGTGCCGGTGACTGCGGGCGGTGAGGAGACCCGCATCCTCGTGCTGGGCGGGCCGACCGACGACCCCGCGATGCGGTACTGCCTCGATATGGAGCGCGGCTACGTCATCCTCATGTCCATCGATGCGGAGCCACGGGCCGAGATCGTGAACCGGACCCTCGCCGACCTGGTCGAGTTCCTGTACCGCTTCGCGCTGCGCACCAAGCACCTGGAGCACACCGCACCGCAGGACCGAGGCCCGTACACGGACAAGCTCGTGGAGTACCTCCAGGCCCGCGACAGGTACGCGTTCGCGCAGCCGGACAGCTGGTGGTCGATGGTCTTCGAGCAAGTCGGCTGAGTCCCGCGGCGGACGGACGGAGCGCGGTCGCGGCGCGGACATCGACTGGCTGGTGCCGGTGGTTCGGCTTTCGTGGCTGCGGGTCCGCCGGCGCCACGGCCGGGGTTTTGCGTTGCCGGCCCGGCTGGGGTTCTCTTGCCGGGTGAGACGCAGATCGCCGGTTCCTCCCGCCCCGCTCCCCCAGCGCGACGGCATCGATCCCGTACGGGTGCGGCTGCCCGCCGATCCGGACGGGGCGTGGGGGACGGTACGGGAGCATCTGGTCGACCGGTTCCAGGGGGCGATCGGGGCGCAGCGGGTGGACGCGATGCTGGGTGCGGGGCGGTTCGTCGGGACCGGCGGTGCGCTGAGCGGGGCGGAGCCGTACGAGCCCGGACGGTATATCTGGTTCCACCGGGACTTCGCGCCGGAGGTGCCGGTGCCGTTCGGGGTGCGGATCGTCCACCGCGACGAGCGGATCGTGATCGCCGACAAACCGCACTTCCTCGCCACGACGCCGCGCGGGCGGCACATCACCGAGACCGCGCTGGCCCGGCTGCGGCGCGAGCTGGAGCTGCCCGCACTGCAGCCCGCGCACCGGCTCGACCGGCTCACGGCGGGGCTGGCGCTGTTCGTCGTACGGCCCGAGGACCGGGGCGCGTACCAGGGCCTGTTCGGCGGGCGGCGGGTGCGCAAGGAGTACGAGGCGGTGGCGCCGTACGACGAGGCGGTGGCGCTGCCGGTGACGGTGCGCAGCCGGATCGTGAAGGAGCGCGGGGTGATGGCCGCGCGCGAGGAGGCCGGCGCGGTCAACGCGGAGAGCCGGATCGAGCTGGTGGAGCGGCGGGGCGGGCTGGGCCGGTACCGGCTGCTGCCCGCGACCGGCCGTACCCATCAGCTGCGGGTCCATATGAACGGCCTCGGGCTGCCGATCCTCCACGATCCGGTCTATCCGGTGGTCGGGGACCCGGCCCCGGACGACTTCGGCGCACCGCTCCAACTGTTGGCGAAGGTGCTGGAGTTCACCGATCCGGTGGACGGCAGGGCGCGGCGGTTCGAGAGCGGGCGGCGGCTGGCGGCCTGGGACCCGGCCCCGGTGGCCTGACCGCCGGACGGGAGGTGGGCGCCGCATCGCCGCGTTCGGGCCGGCGACGAGCCTCGGGGAATTTGCGGTGCGGGCGGCCGCCGGGTGTGCCTAAGGTGCGCCGGTCGGTGGAGTGGGTGCGGGAGAGGGACTGGCGGGCGCATGCTGATTTTCGACGCGGATGACACGTTGTGGGAGAACAACGTGGTCTTCGAGCGGGTCATCGACGAGTTCCTGGAGTGGATGGCCCACCCCGGACTCGACCGGGCCGGGGTGCGGGCCGTGCTCGACGGGATCGAGGCGGCGAACGCGGTGACCCTCGGATACGGCAGCAAGGTGTTCCTGCACAGCCTCGGCGAGTGCGTGGCGCGGCTGCGGGGCCGGGCCGCCACGGCAGAGGAGGCGGCGCGGATCTCCGGGTGGGCCGCGGCCTTCGACGGGGACCGCGTGGAGCTGATTCCCGGCGTCGCCGAGACCCTGGCCGAACTCGCCCGGCGGCACGATCTTCTGCTGCTGACGAAGGGCGACACCGAGGAGCAGCAGCGGAAGATCACGGCCTCCGGGCTGACCCGGCACTTCCGCGGCGTCCACATCGTGGCGGAGAAGAACACCGCCACGTACGAGGAGCTGACCCGCGCCTACGACCTGGAGCCGGGCTCGGCGTGGATGATCGGGAACTCCCCCAGGTCGGACATCCTGCCGGCCCGTTCCGCGGGCCTGAACGCGGTGTTCATCCCGCACGACCACACCTGGGTCCTGGAGCACGGGGAGCTCGACCCCGCCGACGAGAAGGTGCTGCGACTGTCGGCGTTCGGTGACCTGCTGCGGCACTTCTGAGTCCGGGAAGGGGGGAAGGGGGAAAGGTGGGAGAGGTGGGAGAGGTGACGGTGGCGGGGCCCGGGGTGTCCTGTGTGTTCGTGTGCCATGACGGCGCCGGGCGGGTGCGGGACTGACGCGGACGGGAGCCGTCGATGGGGGGCGGGGCGGGGGACGTCTCCCCCGCCCCGCCCCGTTCCGTTCCGTTCCGTTCCGTTCCGTTCCGTCTACAGGGTTGCGATGTCGGTCAGTTCACCGTCCTCCAGGACGAGCCGGCGCGTGATCCCGATGTCCCTCAGGAACGCCGGGTCGTGGCTGACGACGAGAAGCGCGCCCTCGTAGGACTCCAGGGCCGTGACCAGCCGGCGGACCGACGCGAGGTCGAGGTTGTTGGTCGGTTCGTCGAGCAGCAGCAGCTGGGGGGCCGGCTCGGCCAGCATCAGCGCGGCGAGCGAGGCGCGGAAGCGTTCGCCGCCGGAGAGCGTGCCGGCCTGCTGGTCGGCCCGTGCGCCCTTGAACAGGAAGCGGGCGAGCCGGGCCCGGATGCGGTTGTTGGTGGCGTCCGGGGCGAAGCGGGCGACGTTCTCGGCCACGGTCAGCGCGGGGTCGAGGACGTCCAGCCGCTGCGGCAGGAAGCGGAAGGGGACATGGGTCTGTGCGGCGCCCTCCTGTGGGGGGATCTCCCCGGCGAGGGTCCTCAGCAGGGTGGTCTTGCCGGAGCCGTTGCGGCCGGTCAGCGCGAGGCGTTCGGGGCCGCGTACCTCCAGCTCGGCGCGGGCGCCGAAACGGGTGCGCAGGGCGTGCAGGGTGAGCACCGTGCGGCCCGGCGGTACGGCGGTATGCGGCAGGTCGATGCGGATCTCGTCGTCCTCCCGGACCGCCTCGGCCGCCTCGTCGAGGCGTTCCCTGGCCTCCTTGAGGCGTTCGGTGTGCAGGGTGCGGTGCTTGCCCGCGGATACCTGGGCCTCCCTCTTGCGCTCGTTCATGACGATCTTCGGCTCGCGCTTGTTGGCGTTCATCTTGTTGCCGTAGCGCACTCTGCGGGCCAATTTGATCTGCGCGTCGGCCAGTTCGCGTTTCTGGCGCTGCACGTCGGCCTCGGCGGCCCGCACCGTCCGCTCGGCCGCTTCCTGTTCGACGGCCAGGGCGTGTTCGTAGGCGCTGAAGTTGCCGCCGTACCAGTGGATCTCCCCGTCGCGGAGATCGGCGATCCGGTCGACGAGTTCGAGGAGTTCACGGTCGTGGCTGACCACGACGAGCACGCCGGACCAGCCGGTGACCGCGTCGTACAGCCGCTGCCGGGCCGGTCCGTCGAGGTTGTTGGTGGGCTCGTCGAGCAGCAGGACGTCCGGCCGGCGCAGCAGCAGGGCCGCCAGCCGCAGCAGGACACCCTCGCCGCCGGACACCTCGCCGATGGTGCGGTCGAGGTCGAGGCCGGGCAGCCCGAGCTGGTCGAGGGTGGCGCGGGCGCGTTCCTCGACGTCCCAGTCGTCGCCGATGGCGGTGAAGTGCTCCTCGCTCGGGTCGCCGCCCTCGATGGCGTGCAGGGCGGCGCGTGCGGCGGCGATGCCGAGCGCTTCGTCGACCCTCAGGTGTGTGTCGAGCGGGGCGTGCTGCGGGAGGTAGCCGACCTCGCCGGCCACCTTGACGCTGCCGGCCGTCGGCGAGAGGTCGCCCGCGATCAGCTTCAACAGGGTGGACTTTCCGGCCCCGTTGGAGCCGATGAGGCCCGTACGGCCGGGGCCGACGGCCAGCGGGAGATTTTCCAGGACGGGGCTGCCGTCGGGCCAGCTGAAGCCGAGGCCGGTGCAGACGATGGCCGCGGAGTTCGCGGAGGTGGGTGGCATGGACACAGGGGTCTCCTGGGCGCGAAGGGGGTGTGGGGAATGCGCTGGAGACACCGCACCGTCGGCGCGTCGTCAAAACGCCGGGTGCGTCGGGTACGCCGTACGTACGCCGAGGTCGCGGACGGGCCGCGCGAGGCATGAACCGCCGCTCCGGATACCGGAAGCGCAGGGCGGATCACCGTCGCGGGCGCGGTGCCTCAGGACCTCAGACGAGCAACGGCCTTCTCCGATCGGCGGCAATGGGACCGGGATTGACGATAAGGGGGACGCCGCCGAAATGCAAACGCTATTTTCGTAGCGTTTGTGGTTGGGGTGGTGGGTGCGGGGTTGGTGGGTGCGCTTGTGGTCGCGTTCGCCTTTCCGGTGTGCGTACGGCATTCCGGTGTGCGTGTGACTTTCCGCTGGTGCGTGCGGCTTTCCGCTGTGCGTGCGGCGTCCCCGGGTCTCGGTCTCCTGCTGCCCGTACTCCTCGGCTCCGTCGCGCCGGCGCAGGCACACCCGGGCCGGGCCGGTGGCCTGGAGGGTGATTCCGGCAGCGACCGGCACCTCCTGGTCCACGGCTTCGAGTTCGTACGTCCGCAGCAGCACGGCCAGCGCCAGCACGGACTCCAGCATCGAGAAGTGCTGCCCGATGCAGGCGCGCGGCCCGCCGCCGAACGGGAACCAGGCGTAGCGGTGCCGTTCCGCCTCCCGCTCGGGTGCGAAGCGCCGCGGATCGAAGCGTTCCGGGTCCTCCCACAGCTCCGGGCTGCGGTGGGTGACCCAGGGCGCGACGAGCACATCGGCACCGGCCGGGATGCGGTAGCCGCCGATCTCCGTGGCGGCCACGGCCCGGCGGCTGACGACCGGTGCCGCCGGATACAGCCGCATGGACTCCTTCAGCGCCTGGGTCAGATACGGCAGACGGTCCAGGTCGGCGGCCGTGGGGGTGCGCTCGCCCAACACCCGGTCGATCTCCTCGCGCACTCTTTGCTGCTCCTCGGGGTGCCGGGCGAGGAGGTGGAGGGTGAACGCGAGGGAGGTCGCGGTGGTTTCGTGTCCGGCCAGTAGGAAGATCAGGACCTGTTCGCGGACCTCGGTCGCGTCGAGGGAGCCGTCCTCGTCGTTGCCGGCGGCGGCCAGGAGGGACAGCAGGTCGTCCCCTGCGTCCCTCTCGCCCCTCTCATCCCTCTCGTCCGCCGCCTCCGTGGCCGTCCCGCGCGCCGCCCTGCGGTCCGCGATGATGCGGTCGCACAGGGCGTTCAGCTCGTCGGTGGCGGCCCGGGCCCGCAGGTTCACGGGGGTGGGCCATTCGCGCGGAACCGGGTTTCTCCCCCCGCCCGGCCCTCCCGCATCGGGGGCGCGGCGTCGCCCGTAGCATGAGCCGGATGATCGACAAGCGTGCCGGACGGGCAGCCACCGCGGCCCCGTGCCGGGTCACCGTATGCCGGGGCTGCTGCTGCGGCGATGCGGCCAAGATCCCGGGCGTCGACCACACCGGGCAGATACCGCGGCTGCGCGCGGCGCTCGACGGCGCGGCGCCGGTACGGGCCTCGGAGTGTCTGGACGTCTGTGACCAGGCGAATGTGGTCGTGGTCCAGCCGTCGCCCGCGGGCCGGGCGGCCGGTGGGCGACCGGTGTGGCTGGGGCTGGTCAACGACGATGAGGCGCTGGCCGATATCGCCGCGTGGATCCGCGCCGGCGGGCCCGGCCTGGCCGAACCGCCGGGTGTGCTCGACCTCTATGCGATCAAGGTGTCGCGACGGGTACGGGAGGGGCTGGAGGGCTGAGGCGCCCACCGGCCACCGGCCATGGGTTACCGGAGTCTTACGACCGCGGGCCTGCCCGCCCCGCACCGCGCGCGCTGGTGTTGGCTGGAGCCATGACGTCTCTCTCCAGAAGGGCACGCTGAGCCCGTGCACCGCGCAACGCCGCCCTCCGCGTCCCCGCCCGTCCCGCTGCACGGGCCGCCGCGCCGTGTTCTGGTCGTCGAGGACGATCCGACCGTCGCGGAAGTCGTCACCGGCTACCTCTCCCGCGCCGGCTACACCACCCGACACGCCGCCGACGGTTTCGCCGCCCTCGACCGGGCCGCGGAGTTCCGCCCGCATCTCGTGGTGCTCGATCTGATGCTGCCCGGCCTCGACGGGCTGGAGGTGTGCCGCCGGCTGCGCCGCTCCGACGACGGCCCGGCGGTCCCGGTGGTGATGCTGACGGCCCGCGGCGAGGAGGCGGACCGCATCCTGGGGCTGGAGCTGGGCGCCGACGACTATGTGACCAAGCCCTTCAGCCCGCGCGAGCTGGTTCTGCGGATCGGCTCGGTGCTGCGCCGTGCCGAGGCCGCGCCGCCGGCCGCGGCGCCCTCGGCCGTCCTGTGCGCCGGGGACCTCCGTGCCGACCCCGGCGGCCGGCGCGCCGACCGTGATGGACGCGAACTCTCCCTCACCGCCCGCGAGTTCGACCTCCTCGTCTTCCTGATGCGCCACCCCGGACAGGTCTTCTCCCGGGAGGAGCTGCTGGCCCGCGTCTGGGGCTGGGAGTTCGGCGATCTGTCCACGGTGACCGTGCATGTGAGACGGCTGCGCGAAAAGATCGAGGCGGACCCGGCCGCGCCACGGCTGGTGACGACGGTCTGGGGCGCGGGCTACCGCTTCGACCCCGAGGAGGACGAACCCCCGCCGGAGCCCGGACCGCTGCCGGGAGGCGATCCGCTCTCATGACGGACTTCCTGGTCATCGTGGCGCTGGCGGCGCTGGGCGCGGCGCTGGCGGGCCTGCTCGCCGCGCCCGCGGTACGGGTGCTGCGGCGGCGCTCGGTCGCGCTGTCGCTGTTCGCGGTGGCGGTGCTGGCGGTGGCCGCGATGGCGGCGGGCACGGTGGCGGTCGCCCAGGCGATGTTCCTGTCCGGGCACGACCTGGGCGTGGTGATGGCCGTGGTGGCCGTCTCCGGGGTGGTGTCGCTGGCGGCCGCGCTGCTCTTCGGACGCCGGATCGCGGCGGGCAGCCGGGAGCTGGCACGCTCGGCCCGTACGGTCGGCAGCGAGGGCGGCTTCGTGGCACCGGCCGAGCCGCCCACCGCCGAACTTGCCGCGCTGTCGCGGGCCTTGGAGGAGACCAGCGGGCGGCTCGCCGAGGCACGGGAGCGGGAGCGGGCGCTGGATGCCTCCCGGCGCGATCTGATCGCCGGGATCTCGCACGACCTGCGCACCCCGCTCGCCGGACTGCGGGCGATGGCCGAGGCGCTGGAGGACGGGGTCGCCGAGGACACCGCGCGCTACCACGCACGGATGCGGGTCGAGGTCGACCGGCTGGCCGCCATGGTCGACGACCTCTTCGAACTCTCCCGTATCCAGGCCGGCGCGCTGGCCCTGACGCTGTCGCGGGTGTCGGTGTACGACCTGGTGGACGACGCCCTCGCCGGGGCCGGGCCGCTGGCACGGGCGGGCGGGGTGCGGCTGGTGGACGGCGGGGTGGCGCCGCTGCCGGTGCGGGTGGACGCCCAGCAGATCACCCGCGTCCTGGGCAATCTGCTGGTCAATGCGATCCGTGCGACGCCGGCGGACGGCACCGTGGCGGTCAGCGCACGGCACGAGAAGGGCCGGGTGATCCTCGCGGTCGAGGACGGCTGCGGGGGCATCCCGCCGGAGGACCTGCCGCGGGTCTTCGACACCGGCTGGCGCGGCGGCGCGGCCCGCACCCCGCGCGCGGACGGCAAGGGCGGCGCCGGACTGGGCCTGGCGATCGTCCGCGGGATCGTGGCGGCCCATGAGGGCCGGACGACGGTACGGAATGCCGGGGCGGGCTGCCGCTTCGAGGTCGAACTGCCGTCGGCGGAGGTGGCGGTGGAGCCGTAGGAGGGGCGGCGGAGGGCGCGGACGGTCCGGCGGGCGGCGTGGGGCCGAGCCGTCCGCGGGCGTGGACGTATGGGTGTGTCTGACGCGCCTTTTGGCACGCCTTGGCACCCCGGCGCGCTTCAGCGCCGTGCGGCCACCCCGTCCCGGCCCTCCGGATCCGGGCCGCGCTCTCCGGGCCCCTCTTGGCTCTCGGCCCGGCGCTAGGGGGGGTGTCTCTCCGATCAGGCCGGATCAGGGAGCGGGGTCTGGTGCGTGCGATCGCAAGGCGGAGGAGGGAGTCGACGCGGAGCGGTTGGGGTCTCCCCTGCTTGAGCGAAGCCGAGAGCTTGGGGAAGAGTGACGACAACGCGGATGGGGGTCCCCCCCCCGCGCCGTTCAGGCGTGGGGGAGTGCGTGCCAGACCCCGCGAGCCCGGCATGATCGGGGAGACACCCCTAAGCCCGCCGCTCCTCCCGGGGCCCGCCCGTCCGCTCCTCGCGATCCTCGTCCCCCGTCCGGCGCACCGGCAGGTCGCGGACGGCCCCGACCGGCGAGAAGAGCAGGATCAGGGCGGCCAGCGGCACCCCGGCGGTCATGATCCACATAGCCGTGCGGAGGCCGAGGGCGGAGCCGAGCGCGCCGCCGAGCAGCGCGCCCAGGGGCAGCGTGCCGTAGTTGAGGAAGGAGCTGCCGGCGATCAGCCGGCCGAGCAGGGCCGGCGGGCAGTAGCGCTGCCGGAAGCCCGCATTGAGGGTGTTTCCGCCCACCACACCCGCAGAGACACCGAAGCTGCCCGCGACGTAGAGCAGGGCCCCGGCGCCGTGGGTGGCGAGGGGGATGAGCAGCGCGGTGCCGGACAGGCCCAGTTCGCACAGCAGCATGGCACGGGCCGTACCGAACCGGTCGGCGGCCCGGCGCGCCAGGAAGGCGCCCGCGATACCGCCCGTACTGGCCAGCGCCAGCAGTCCGCCGACCGCGCCGGGCGGCAGACCGGCCTCGCGGACCAGGAAGACCGCCGCGATCGACTGGTACCCCATGAGCGCGAGGTTGGAGGCGGCGCCGAAGAGCGTCAGGGTGCGGAACCACACGTCGCCGGTGACCAGTCGCAGCCCCTCGGCGATGTCCGCGAACAGGGTTCGCGAGGCGTGGTCGCGGGGGTCAGGGCGTGGCTCGCGGTGCCGGATGCGGAGCAGGCACAGCAGGGATATGAGGAAGGTGGCCGCCTGGGCGGACAACGCGTTGACGGCGTCGGCCAGTTGGGCGAGGAAGCCGCCCGCCCCCTGCCCCGCGATCTGTGCCGCCGAGGCGCTGCCGTGCAGCTTGGCGTTGCCCTCGGCCTGGTCGGCCAGTGCGAGCAGGGTGGGGAGATAGGCGCTGTAGGCGGTCTGGAAGACCACCGCCGCCGCACCGGCCAGCAGGGCGACGGCGATCAGCAGGCCGAGGCTGAGCCCGCCGTACCGGGCGAGGACCGGTACGGCGGCGAACAGCACCAGCGACAGGCCGGCGGCGCCCAGCATCAGGGGCCGGCGGCGGGTCCGGTCCACCCAGACACCCACCGGCAGGCCGATGAGCAGCCAGGGCAGCCAGCCGCAGGCACTGAGCAGCCCGACCGCGAAGGTGGAGGCGTGCAGGGTGGACACCGCTGCCAGCGGCATCGCCACGGCGGTGACCGCCGCCCCGAACTTCCCCGCCGTCTCACCGCACCACAACAGCCGGAAGTCACGATGGCGGCGCAGCAGTCCGCTCATCGCTCGTGACGCTCCTTGCGCGGGAAGGCCTGCAACTGGACGACGACGGGCCGCTCCTCGGGGGTGTCGTCCCCGCCGGATCCGCCGTGCGCCGCCGCCCGGTGCCGTACGACCACCTGTTCCAACTCCTCGTTCAACGCGGCGAGTTGTGCGGGTGTCAGGCGCAGGTCGTGCCACTGGGAGAGGGTGCCGGCGTCCCGCCATTCCGGGGCCCAGTCCTCGGTGAGGTAGCTGACGACCCGGTTGAAGTGCTGCTGGACGATCTCGTGCACATAGAGCTCCAGCGCGCCACGGGTATCCGGATCGTCGCGGAACTCGGTGGTGTCGAGCCGGTGGGCGACCCGGACCGCCCGCCACCATCTTTCACGCTTGGTGCCGCGGCCGGTCTCCTCCTCGATGAAGCCGTGTTCGGCCAGGTGCCGCAGATGCCAGCTGACCGTACCGGTGTTCTCGCCGAGACGGCGCCCGAGCCCGGTGGCGGTGTCCGGCCCGTCGAGCCGCAGCAGCTCCAGGATGCGCATCCGCAAGGGGTGGGCGACCCCGCGCAGACTGCGGGCGTCCATCCGGCGGGTCGGGGGTGCGGCCGGCGGCGTCGGCCGGGGCGGGCGCGGTGGTGTCGAGGCGTCAGACATGAACGGCAGCCTAGAGTTGCAGAGACTCCTCTGCATAGAGTTCTCTGCAGAGATTTCCCTGCATCTGCAGCGATTTCCCTGCAGAGGATTCTTGGCAACGGGTGGAACGGCCCCGCCGTTGGATACCGGGACCGGCCGTCAAAGCCCCCGTTCGCGCTCTCCCACGCCGTCGCCCTCGTCCCCGTCCCCCGTCGTCTCCCCCTCCCCCTGCACCCACAGCGGATGCTCGCGCCGCGCCCATTGCGCGTCGACGGAGCCGGTGCGCAGGCCGCGGCGCGACTCGGGATCGCCGTACGCCTTCCCGACATGGCCGGCGATCACGATGACCACGGCGAGCGCGAGCCAGTCGTGGACGAAGGTGGCGCCGGTGCGCCAGGCCAGGGGCGCCAGACCTGTGATCCACATCAGCAGACCGGTGCCGAGCATCACCAGGACCGCGCCGGCGATCCAGGCGGCGTAGAGCTTCTGCCCGGCGTTGAACTTGCCGGCCGGGCGGCCCCCTCGGCGGCGCAGTGCGGCGCGCAGCCACTGGCGGTCGTGCGGACCGAAACGGTTGAGGCGGGTGAGGTCGGCGCGCAGGGCGCGGGAGCCGAGGCCCAGCAGCAAGGGGACGGGCAGCAGGATGCCGGACCACTCGTGGACGGTGACCATCAGGTGGCGGCGGCCGACGAGTTCGGCGAGGAAGGGGAGGTAGAGACAGCCGGCGGTGAGGACGCAGACGGCCATCAGGGTGGCGGTGGCGCGGTGCACCCGGTGTTCGGCGGGGGTGAAGCGCGGGATCCGGGGGCGCGCCGTGGTGGCCCGGGACCGGCCCTCAGGTGGTCGGGGCATCGTCGCGTCCGTTCGAGCGGCCGACCCAGGCGTCGATGTCATATCCGAGGTTCTCCCAGTAGCCGGGCTGGACATGGTCGGTGACGGTGATCCCGGAGAGCCACTTCGCCGACTTGTAGAAGTACATGGGCCCGACATAGAGGCGCACCGGGCCGCCGTGGGCGTGCGCGAGCGGCTTGTCCTGCATCCGCAGGGCGACCAGGACGTCGTCGCGGCGGGCCTGTTCGAGGGTGAGGGATTCGCTGTAGGCGCCGTCGAAGCAGGTGAAGCGGACGGCCTTGGCCTCGGGGCGGACGCCCACGGCATCGAGGAGGGCGGAGAGGCGGACGCCCTCGAAGGGGGTGGCGGGCACCCGCCAGCCGGTGACGCACTGGACGTCGCGGACGAGCCGGGTCTGCGGCAGCCGGCGCAGACCGGCGAGGCTCAGGGTGGTCCGGTGGCGGACCAGGCCGTCGATGGTGAGGCGGTAGGTGTGGGCGTCCTTGGCCGGTACGGAACCGGTCACGGAGTAGTAGCGGAAGCCGCCGCCGCCCGGGAGCAGCCCCGTCAGGCCGGTGGGGTCCTGCTGTGCGGCGGCCCCGAGGGTGCTGTCGTAGGCGCTCTGCAGGAAGGGGGCGGCGGCGACGCCGGCGGCACCGGCGGCGAGCATGCCGAGCACCACCCGGCGGCCCACGGGGGTGCCCTGCCCGTCCTCGCCGCCGCCCGCCGGGCGGGGCCTCTTCGCGTCCTTGGTCACCCTTCGATTGTGGACACCCCGCGGGCGCCGGGGCCAGCGTCCCGGCCCCGGCGTCAGACTTTCGTCATCAGCACCGCCGGGTCACGGGGCGACGGCGTCCGGGGCGCGGCACAGTGCGGTGGCCCGCGCGGCCCGGAACGCCCCCGTGCCGTCGCGGCCCGGGTACGACCACGGGGCGCGGGTGGCGTGCGGACCGATCCGCTGGAACAGCGTGGCGGCCTCGGCGGTCCTGCCTTGGTGGAACGCGGCATGGGCGAGGAAGTTGAGATCGATCTTGCGGCGCGGGTGCTCCTCGCCCTCCCACTCCAGCCACCAGTCGACGGCGGTCTGCAGCACCTGTCGGGCGCGCCGGGTGGACCAGTGGCCCCAGTCCGCGGGGTCGGGGGGAGCCAGGCCCGCGGCGGCGAGGACGCGGTAGCGCTCGGCGTACGCCACGACGGGGAGCAGGGCGAGCGGGGAGTCGGCGGGGGCACGTGCCGCCGCGCGGGCCGCGAAGACATGGACCGGGTGCCGCGGGTCGTCGGTGACGCCCGGCAGCTGCTCGGCCAGGGAGGCGGTCATGAGGTGGTGTGCGTGGTGGTGGTCGCGATGGCGGGCGCAGACCTGGCGGAAGGCGTGGGCCCGTTCGCCCGGGGTGCCGGTGCGGCGGGCGAGGATCAGCGCACCGAGCCAGGGGGTGGGGTCGTCGGGCAGCATCCGGGCGGCGGTGGCACAGGCTTCGATGGCGGTCCCGGTGCCGCTCTCGCCGCGCAGGGCGAGATGGACGGTGGCGAGGGCCAGGAGGGTGGCGGCGTCACCGCTGTCCGGTTCGGCGAGCAGCCAGTCGCCGGCCCATGCGGCGCTGCCGGGGCAGGTGGCCAGGACGGTTAACCGGTGGCCGCGCAGATCCCACTGCGCACCGGTCCCGGCGAGCAGGGTACGCACCCTGGCCCACTGGCCGAGCGTCAGCGCCTCGGCCGCGAGGGCCAGTTCGGCGTCCTCCAGGGCCGGGGTGAGCACCGGGGCGCCGGGGCAGCGGGCGCGTCGGAGGGGTGGCGGCATCGGTGGCGACATCGAAATCACGGGTCAGGGGCTCCATCAGGGGCTCCATGGCGCGCCGCACCGGCCGTCTCGCCGCACCGAGTCGTCCTCGGTGAGCGGGGACCGGTTCCGCGCACCTCTACAGAGGGTGATGACTTGGTCCGCACCAGTCATCACGCACAGCAAAGCGGCCCGCAGAGCTCCGCGTCAAGGCGCGAAGGGGAATGGCCGGATCCGCCCCCTCTGCTTCGTCTGCGGAAGGGGGCGGCCGGCCGCCGGAACCCGGCCGGAGGGGCCAGGCTTCTCCCGCGTCACGCTCCCCCGAACCGCCCCTCCCGCGTCACGCTCCCCGCACCGCACCGCCCCGTCAGGACACCGCCCGCCCCGCCGCCCGCCCCGCCGTCCGTCCGGAGAAAAGACAGCCCCCGAGGAAGGTGCCCTCCAGCGAGCGGTAGCCGTGCACCCCGCCGCCGCCGAACCCGGCCGCCTCACCCGCCGCGTAGACGCCGGGCAGGGGCGCGCCACCGTCGGTCAGCACCCGCGAGGAGAGGTCGGTCTCCAGACCGCCGAGCGTCTTGCGGGTGAGGATGTTCAGCCGTACGGCGATCAGCGGGCCGGCCTTGGGGTCGAGCAGCCGGTGCGGCGCGGCGGTGCGGATCAGACGGTCCCCGAGGTACTTACGGGCTCCGCGCATCGCGGTGACCTGGAGGTCCTTGGTGAAGGAGTGGGCGATCTCCCGGTCCCGCGCCACCATCTCGCGGCGCAGCACGTCCGGGGATATCAGCGGCTCCCCGGTCAGCTCGTTCATCCGCCGCACCAGGTCGTCCGGGGACGGCTCGACGATGAAGTCGGCGCCGTGGTCCATGAACGCCTGCACCGGCCCCGGCGCGCCGCCCCTGGCCCGGCCCAGCACCCCGCGGACGCTCTTGCCGGTCAGATCGGGGTTCTGCTCGGAGCCGGAGAGGGTGAACTCCTTCTCGATGATCTTCTGGGTGAGTACGAACCAGGTGTGGTCATGGCCGGTCCGCATGATGTGTTCGAGGGTGCCGAGGGTGTCGAAGCCGGGGAAGAGCGGCACCGGCAGCCGCTTGCCGCGCGCGTCGAGCCACAGCGGGGACGGTCCGGACAGGATCCGGATGCCGTGCTGCGGCCAGACCGGGTTCCAGTTGTCGATGCCCTCGGTGTAGTGCCACATCCGGTCGCGGTTGATGATCCGGCCGCCGGCCGCCTCGGCGATGCCCAGCATCTTGCCGTCCACATGCGCGGGCACCCCGGACAGCATCCGCCGCGGGGGCTTGCCGAGCCGTTCGGGCCAGTTGGCGCGCACCAGCTCGTGGTTGCCGCCGATACCGCCCGAGGTGACGATCACGGCCTGGGCCTTGAGCTCGAAGGCGCCGGCCACCTCGCGGCTGCTGGGCCTGCCGCGCTCGGCGTCCGAGGGCTCCAGGACCTCGCCGCTGACCGTGTCCACGCTCCCCGCGGTGCGCGACAGCCCGGTCACCCGGTGGCGGAAGCGCAGCTCCACCAGTCCGCGGGCCACCCCGGCCCGCACCCGGCGCTCGAACGGCGCCACCAGCCCGGGTCCGGTGCCCCAGGTGATGTGGAAGCGGGGGACGGAGTTGCCGTGGCCGGTCGCGTCGTAGCCGCCGCGTTCGGCCCAGCCGACGACGGGGAAGAGCCGTACGCCCTGCCGGTGCAGCCAGGAGCGCTTCTCGCCGGCCGCGAAGTCGACGTAGGCCTCGGCCCAGGTGCGCGGCCAGTGGTCCTCGGGCCGCTCAAAGCCGGCCGTGCCCAGCCAGTCCTGCCAGGCCAGCTCATGGCTGTCGCGGATGCGCAGCCGGCGCTGTTCGGGGGAGTCGACCAGGAAGAGGCCGCCGAAGGACCAGTGGGCCTGTCCGCCGAGGGACTGCTCGGGCTCCTGGTCGAGGAGGATCACCTTCCGTCCGGCGTCCACCAGTTCCGCGGTGGCCGCCAGGCCCGCGAGCCCCGCTCCGATCACGATCACATCAGCGTCGTACGCCATCTCAGCAACTCCTCAACGGGGCACGCCGGGCGCCCCGGCCGCCTGGTGGAACGATCCTCAGCGCACCCGACTGCCGCGTCAACCACCCGGTTACCGCGCAGTACACAGAGGCGCGCGGGAGAATGGTCGGTGACGAGGGCCACCCCACGGCCGCCGCCTGATGACTATCCTCAGGCGCATCCCCCGCCCCCCGATACGAGGTGCGACGTGACGGTGATACTGCTCGCCCTTGGAGCGGCCTGCTGTCTGGGACTCGGTTTCGTGTTTCAGCAGGCCGCCGCCCAGCACGCCCCGATGAAGGACTTCCTCTCGGTGCGTCTGCTGCTCGATCTGGTGCGGATGCCGCTGTGGCTGGCCGGTATCGGTCTGATGGTGGTCGGGATGGCGCTCGGTGCGATGGCGCTGGGGATGGGCGACATCACTCTCGTGGAGCCCCTGCTGGCCACCAATCTGCTGTTCGCGATGGCGCTGTCGCGGCGGCTGACCCGGCAGCGGCTCGGCCGGAGCGGCTGGGCCGGGCTGTGGCTGCTGGCGGGCGGGGTGACCGCCTTCATCGTGGCCGGGCGCCCTCAGGGCGGGCAGCGCAGCACGGATCATCTGTGGCAGTGGCTGATCATGGGCATGGTGCTGGGCACCGCGTTGCTGCTGGCGGCGGTCGCCAAGCGGGAGCGGGTGCATGTGAGCCTGGAGGCCGCCCTGCTGGGGATCGCGGCGGGCCTGATCTACGGGCTGCAGGACGCGCTGACCCGGATCAGCGGGGAGCACTTCGGCCAGGGCGGCTGGTCGGCCCTGGTCACCAGCTGGCAGCCGTACGCCATCGTGGTGCTCGGCGTGCTGGCGCTGGTGCTCGTACAGAGCGCCTTCGAGTCGGCGCCGCTGCGGCTCTCGCTGCCCGCGCTGACCGCCGCCCAGCCGCTGGCCGGCATCGCCTGCGGGGTGGGGTTCCTCGGCGACCAGCTGCGGGTGACGCCCGGGGCGCTGGCGTGGGAGGTGGCCGGGATCGTGGCCGTCGTCGCGGGCATCGTGCTGATCGGCAGCCATCCGGCGATGCCACCGGGGTCCGGCCGGCGCGAGAACGTACGGGAGCTGCAGCCGCACTGAGGAGGTCGTCCCGGGCCACTCCCCCGCGATGGCGGACACCCTCGCGGACCGCCGCCCGGATACCGCCGCCCGGTGGGCCGTGCCGGGGGCCCGGGTGGTTGCATGGCTGGCATGACCGATCAGCAACCGCTCAACGCGGACGAGATCCTCGACGTCGTCGATGAGAACGATCAGGTCGTGGGACAGGCCCCACGCGGTGAGACCTACGCCCGCAGGATGCGCACCCGCAGCACGTTCGTCCTCGTCCGGGACGAGGCGGACCGGATCTTCGTCCACCGCCGCACCCCGCAGAAGCTCGTCTTCCCCTCGCACTACGACATGTTCGTGGGCGGGGTGGTCGGCGCCGGCGAGACCTACGACCGGGCGGCGCTGCGCGAGGCCGAGGAGGAGCTGGGCGTCCAGGGGCTCGAACCGCCCCGGCCGCTGTTCAAGTTCCTCTACGAGACGGCCGAGCACACCTGGTGGTCCGCGGTCTACGAGGTGCGCTGCACCCTGCCGGTCGCCCCGCAGGAGTCGGAGATCGACTGGTCCGCGTTCCTGACCGAGGAGGAGCTGGCCCGGCGGCTGGACGAGTGGCCGTGGACGCCGGACGGGCTCGCCGCGTACCGGCAGGTGCTGGCGCGGCGGGAGGCGGGGGAACTCTGATGCGCCCCGGGCAGGGCACCGGCCGGCCGATAGGGTTTCGGCCATGATCCTCACTGAGGGACTGCGGTCGGCCGGTGCCGCCGTACGGCTGTGGTTCTCGCCCGCGCGGGTCCGCGAGGAGGGCGCGACCCCCGACTACCGCTTCTCGCTCGCCAACGAGCGCACCTTCCTTGCCTGGCTGCGCACCGGGCTGGCGCTGATCGGCGGCGGTTTCGCGGTGGACCAGTTCCTGCCCCGGCTGCACCAGGGGCTGCGGGTGTCCTTCACCGTCGTCCTGCTGGTGGGCGGCGCGCTGTGTGCGCTGCGGGCGGTCAATCACTGGGTGCGCTGCGAGCGCGCGATGCGGCGCGGCGAGGACCTGCCGGTCAGCCGCTTCCCCACGGCGCTGGCGCTGAGCGTCGGCGTCCTGGCGGTGGCGGTGGTCGTGCTGGTCCTCCTGGGCCGGACCACCTAGCCGGTGGCGGGCGGAACACGGCCGGCGGCGGGAATGCCGCGGCCGGCCCCCGACCGGGACCCCGGGCTGCAGCCGGAGCGGACCAGGCTGGCGTGGCGGCGCACCACGCTGTCCGCCACGGCGATGGCGGCGCTGGCCGCCCGTCAGCTGCTGCGGAGCGCCGCCCCCGGACCGGTGGAGGTGGTGCTGGCGGCGCTGACCGGCCTGTTGTGGCTCGCGTTCGTGGCGCTCGCGCACCGCCGGATGCGGGCGATGGTCACCGGCCGCCCGCCGGGCCTGCCCCCGCGGACGGCCCTGCTGCTGGTCGGCTGCACCCTCGGGCTGGCGCTGTGCGGCGCGGTGCTCCTGATACGGCCGGGACACTGAACCGGAGTGCGGCGCGGTGCTCCTGGTACGGCCGGAACACTGAACCGGAGTGCGGCGCCGGGGTGCGGCGCCACCGCGGCGGGCGGCAGAGGTACGGTGACGCGACCCCCGCCGTCCCGGGTCGGGACCGACTTCCCCCCGGCAGCGGGGAACAAGGGACCACCGGACAAGGGGACACACCCGCATGGGCGACTCGGCAGCACGGAACACACCGGCACAGACCCCGGCAGCACACACCTCGGAGGCACCGGCCGCCGAGCCCTACCTCACCGAACTGGCCGCCGGAGTCCACGCCTTCATCCAGCCGGACGGCGGCTGGTGCCTGAACAACGCGGGCTTCATCACCGACGGGGACGCCACCCTGGTCGTGGACACCGCCGCCACCGAGAGCCGGGCGCGCCGGCTGCACCGCCGGATCGCCGAGAGCGGCGCGCCCACGCCCCGGATGGTGGTCAACACGCACCACCACGGCGACCACACCTACGGCAACTGCGTCTTCACGCCCGAGGCGACGGTCATCGGGCATGCCGCCTGTCGCAGTGAACTGCTGGCCGCCGGGCGCCAGTTGCACGCGGTGTGGCCCGAGGTGGAGTACGGCGACATCCGGCTGACGGCGCCCGAGGTCACCTACGCCGACGAGCTGACCCTGCACGTCGGGGACATCGAGGTGCGGCTGATCCACCCGGGCGTGGCGCACACCCCCGGCGACACCGTCGTCTGGCTGCCCCGGCAGCGCATCGTCTTCGCCGGGGACCTGGTCTTCCACGGCGGTACCCCGTTCGTCTTCATGGGGTCACTGGCCGGATCGCTGCGGGCACTGGAGTTGCTGCGCACCCTGGACGCGGTCACCGTCGTCCCCGGGCACGGTCCGGTGACCGGCCCCGAGGTGTACGACGGCATCGAGCGCTATCTGCGGTTCGTCGGCGAGCTGGCGCAGGAGGGCCTGGCGGCCGGCCGTACGCCGCTGGAGGTGGCCCGGGAGGCGGACCTCGGCCCGTTCGCGGAGCTGGCCGAGAGCGAGCGACTGGTGGCGAACCTGCACCGGGCGTACGCGGAGCTGGCGGGCACCGCGCCGGGCGCTCCGCTCGACGTGGCGGCCGGGTTCGGCGATATGACGGTGATGAACGGCGGGGTGCCGATGGCGTGCCACGCCTGATCACGCCGTGAGGGCGGCGGCGGCCTGAGAGGGGGCCGGGGGGGCGACGGGGGGGCGGGGGTCAGGGGGCAGGGGCGACCGGGGCAATAGGGCAGCCGGCCCCGGCCCGGCCCAGGCCCGGCCCAGGGGCTCCCGGGCCGCCCGTATGGCGGAAAACCCCCGCGTGACCCACACCCCACGCCCCGGCACTGGACGCCATACCGACTAGTCGGCATGATCGTGCTGCAACCGATCGACCGACCGACCGTCCACTCCGTACGGAGGAGCACGATGAGCAAGGGCACCCCTCCCCCGCAGGCCCCGGGCCGGGAGGATCCTCCCGGTCTCGACCTGGAGCGATTGCGCGAGCATCTGGACCGGGAGCGGCCGGGGCTGGCCGGCGGCCGGCTGCGGGCACAGCTGATCGAGGGCGGGCGGTCCAACCTCACCTACCGCGTCACCGACGGCGCCGCCTCCTGGGTCGTCCGCCGGCCCCCGCTCGGCCATGTACTGGCGACCGCGCACGACATGCGGCGCGAGCACCGGGTCATCAGCGCCCTGCACGAGACGCCGGTGCCGGTGCCCGAGGCGCTGCTGCTGTGCGAGGACGAGTCGGTCATCGGTGCACCCTTCTATGTGATGGAGCTGGTCGAGGGCGTGCCCTACCGCACGACCGGCCAACTGGCCCCGCTCGGGCCCGAGCGCACCCGGGCCGTGGTGCTCTCCCTGGTCGACACGCTCGTGGACCTGCACGCGGTGGACCCCGAGGCGGTCGGTCTGGGCGACTTCGGCCGCCCCGAAGGCTTCCTGGAGCGCCAGTTGCGCCGCTGGGGCAAGCAGTTGAGCGCGTCGAAGAACCGTGACCTGCCGGGGATCGACGAGCTGCACGAGACGCTGGGCCGGACGCTGCCCGCCTCACCCGCCCCTGCGGTCGTCCACGGCGACTACCGCCTCGACAACGTCCTGATCGGGGCCGACGACACCCTCAAGGCCGTCCTGGACTGGGAGATGTCCACGCTCGGCGATCCGCTGACCGACCTCGGCCTGCTGGCGATGTACAGCTCGGACCTGGGCCTGCCGCAGTCGCCGGTGAGCACCACCAGCGGTGCCCCCGGCCACCCCTCGCCGGGCGAGCTGATCGAGCGTTACGCCGCCCGCTCCGGCCGGGACACCTCCGCCATCGCCTGGTACACGGCGTTCGCCTGGTTCAAGCTCGCCGTGATCCTCGAGGGCATCCACTACCGCTTCACGCTCGGCCAGACCGTCGGCGCCGGGTTCGACCGGATCGGCGAGCTCGTCCCCGTCTTCATCGAGCACGGACTCACCACCCTCAAGGAAGGCTGAGGCACCCATGGACTTCGCATACGACGCCCGGACCGAGGAACTGCGCGAAAAGCTCCTGGCGTTCATGGACGAGCACGTGTACCCGGCCGAGCGGACCGCGCATGAGCAGCGGGCCGCGCTCGCCTCGCCGTGGGACACCCCGGCGATCGTCGAGGAGCTGAAGGCCGAGGCCCGGCGGCAGGGGCTGTGGAACCTGTTCCTGCCCGACGCGGAGCACGGCGCCGGGCTGACGAACCTCCAGTACGCCCCGCTGGCCGAAATCACCGGCCGCAGCCCCCAGCTGGCGCCCACCGCACTGAACTGCGCGGCACCGGACACCGGCAACATGGAGGTACTGGCGCAGTTCGGCAACGAGGCGCAGCAGAAGCAGTGGCTGGAGCCGCTGCTGGCCGGCGAGATCCGGTCGGCGTTCGCGATGACCGAGCCGGAGGTGGCCTCGTCGGACGCCACCAACATCGAGACGCATATCGCACGGGATGGCGAGCACTACGTCATCAACGGCCGCAAGTGGTACATCTCCGGCGCGATGAACCCGCTGTGCCAGATCTTCATCGTGATGGGCAAGACCGACCCGGACGGCCCGGACCTCCGCCGCCAGCAGTCGATGATCCTGGTCCCGCGGGACACCCCCGGCGTGGAGGTCAGGCGCGCCATGCAGGTCTACGGCTACGAGGACCACTACCACGGCGGCCACGCCGAGGTGGTCTTCCACGACGTACGGGTGCCGGCGAGCAATCTGATCGGCGAAGAGGGCGGCGGCTTCGGCATCGCCCAGGCGCGGCTCGGCCCCGGCCGGATCCACCACTGCATGCGGCTGATCGGCATGGCCGAGCGCGCCATCGAGCTGATGTGCCGCCGCGCGGTGACCCGTACGGCGTTCGGCAAGCCGCTGGCCCAGCAGGGCGTGGTCCAGGAGTGGATCGCGGATGCCCGGGTGGCGGTGGAGCAGCTGCGGCTGCTGGTGCTGAAGACCGCCTGGCTGATGGACACCGTCGGCAACAAGGGCGCCCACACCGAGATCCAGGCCATCAAGATCGCCACCCCGCGCACCGTCGTGGACATCCTCGACAAGGCGGTGCAGCTGCACGGCGCGGGCGGCGTCAGCCAGGACTTCCCCCTGGCGGAGCTGTGGGCCGGCGCCCGCACCCTCCAGCTGGCGGACGGCCCCGACGAGGTGCACCAACGGTCGCTGGCGCGCCGCGAGTTGAAGCGCTACCTGTAGGCCTGACGGCCCGGGGCGACCCCGGTACCGCAGCCGTGCCCGAGGGGGTGGGGACCTCGGGCACGGCCTGCGTACGCCGCGAGCGGGGCTCCGTGTCCACCGGTCGGAGCGGGCCCCGGCCCGGAGGGTCCCGCCGCTATCCTCGGGGGATGCGTATCGGAGAACTGGCACGGCGGACCGGGGTGCCGGTTCCGTCGATCAAGTACTACACCCGGGAAGGCATGTTGCCCCCGGGCGAGCGCATCAGTCCGAACCAGGTCCAGTACGCCGAATCGCACATCCGGCGGCTGAAGCTGATCCGGGCGCTGACCGAAGTGGGCGGTCTGTCCATCGCGGCAGCCGCCGAGGTACTGGCCGGCATCGACTCTCCGGGCACCACCCCGCAGGGCATGCTCGGGACCGCGCAGTCGGCGGTCAGCAAGGTGGCCGCCGAGCGGGGCACCGACGAGATGTGGGAGCACGCCGAGCGCGAGGTCGCGGAGCTGGTGCGGCGGCACGACTGGGCGGTGCGGCCGGAGAATCCGGGGTGGCGGACGCTGGTACAGGTCGTGGTGGCCTACCACGAGCTCGACCAGAGCGAGCTGCTGGGCCTGCTCGACCGGTACGCACAGGCCGCCGGGTCCCTGGCCGCCGCCGAGCTGGCGGCGTTCGACGGGGTCCCGAGCCTCGACGCCCAGATCGAGGGTGCGGTGCTCGGGACCGTACTGGGCGACGCGGCGATGGCCGCACTGCGGCGTATCGCCCAGGAGGACGTGGCCCGGCGGGTACGGGAGCGGTCTCAGACGGGCTGAACGGGCTCGCCGGCCGGCACGAGGTGGTGCACCCGGGCCGGCGGCAGGTTGCCCAGCACCAGTTCGGTGCGGAAGGTGTGCCGGTCGAGTATGCGGCGCAGCGCGTTCTGGCCGTCGAGGACATGGGGGCGGGCGGCCTTGCCGGTGAACGTGCGGCGCGCCGTGGCCCCGCCGACGTAGCCGAAGAAGGAGAGGGTGCCGCCGGGCCGCAGGGCGCCGAGCAGCCGGTCGAAGATGTCCGTGGTGGTCGGGGCGTCGAAGTTCGCGAACGGCAGGCCGCAGACGATGGTGTCGTAGGTGCCGAGTTCGTGCTCCTGCACCAGGCCGGTGAGGAACTGCAGCCGGGGGTCGCCGCCGTAGGCGCCGTGCAGGATGTCGACGAAGCGCGGGTTGGCCTCGACCAGGTCGAGGGTGTCCTCGCGGCCGAGCGCGTCGGCGATGTGGCGGGTCACCGCGCCGGTGCCCGGGCCCACCTCCAGGATCGCGCGGGAGCGGCCGGGGCTGGGGACGAGGTAGCGGGTCAGGGCCTTGCCGAGCCGGGGACTGCTCGGAGCAATCGCGCCCACCTCCCGGCGCGTCCGTGCGTACTCCCGGAGAAACAGCGTCACTTCAGCCACAAGGCCACCCACATCGGTAGTGATAGCAGAACTATCGATACCGTAAGTTACGGATGGCGGATGAGGACAGCCCCGATCCGTAACCACCCCTTGAGTGTCATGGCCCGGGGGCGCATTCCCGCAGGCCTTGCGCGCAATCCAATAAATTCCTGAAGATGTGGTGAAGGCCGTCAAAGACGCGGCGGGAGGCGGTCCGGCCCGCCTCGATGTGGCCGGTCCGATACCCAGGGTGAGGGTGTGTGAGGAGCGCCACTCCCGCGCATGTGGCCAACGGAACACCGCGGCCGGCCGGTACGGGCGGCGGCCGCCGCGTGCGGTGCCCGCCGAAGCGGGGAGGCGCCCGCTACGGCCGCAGGGCGCGCAGCAGCAGGTCCGCCAGGTGATCGGCGACCTGCTGCGGGCTGAGCGGTCCGTCCTCGCGGTACCACGTGCCCAGGTGGTGCACGGAGCCGAAGTGGTAGTCCACGACCAGGTCGGCGGGGATGTCGGCGGCGAAGACGCCGGTGCGCTGGCCCTCCTCGACCAGGGCCCGGAACCGCTCGTGGTAGCGGCGCCGTTCGGCGCGTACCTGCTTGTCCTTCTCCGGGCTGAGCTGGTGCATCGAGCGGAAGAAGATCTTGGTGTCGTCGAGGTTCTCGATGGTGGTGACGACCACATCGGCGGCGGCGTCCCGCAGTCGCTGCTCCACCGGCGCGTCGGCCCCGGCGAAGTGGTCCAGCCGCTCCTGCTGGAGCCGCAGGACCCGGCCGTAGACCTCGTGGAGCAGATCCTCCTTGGAGCCGAAGTAGTGGTAGAGGGCGCCCTTGGTGACGCCCGCCGCATCGACGATCTCCTGGACGGAGGTGCGGTCGTAGCCCTGCTCGGCGAAGAGCCTGGTGGCGGTGGCCAGCAGCCGCTGGGCCACCGGCTTCGCACCGCCGTTGCCGTTGCCGTCCTTCGTGCCGGCCATCGCCCTCACCTGTCCTTCGTGCTCGTCATGCGCGGTGGCGCAGCTCCCGTCGGAGGATCTTGCCACTGGTGGTCTTCGGAAGCTCGGCCAGGATCTCCACCGCACGGGGATATTTGTACGCCGCGAGGCGTTCCTTGCAGTAGGCGGCCAGCTCGGCGGGTTCCGGGGAGGTGCCGGGGCGCAGGCTGACATAGGCCTTGACCGTCTCGCCGCGGTAGGCGTCGGGCACCCCGACGACCGCCGCCTCGCGCACCGCCGGATGGCTGTAGAGGACGTCCTCGACCTCGCGGGGCCAGACCTTGAAGCCGGAGGCGTTGATCATGTCCTTCTTGCGGTCGACGACGTACAGCCAGCCGCCGGCGTCCATGAAACCGATGTCACCGGTCCGCAGCTCGCCGTCCGGCAGGGCCTCGGCGGTGGCGTCGGGGCGGCGCCAGTAGCCGGGGACGACCTGGGGGCCGCGGACCGTTATCTCGCCCTGCTCGCCGAACGGCAGGTCCCGGCCCCTCTCGTCGGTGATCCGCACGACGGTGTCGGGGCCGGGGACGCCCACGGCGAGCGTGCCGGAGACCTTGTCGACCGGTGCCTCCCGGCCCGGCGGGACGCTGGCACAGGGGGCGGTGCACTCGGTCAGGCCGTAGCCGTTGTGGAGGTACGGCCCGAAGTCGGTGCGGAACTTCTCGACGAGGGCGGGCGGCAGCGGCGCACCGCCCGAGGACATCGTGCGGAAGGACGCGAAGTGGTCGCGGGTGACCCCGGGGTGGGCCATCAGCGCCATGTAGGCGGTGGAGGGCCCGACCGTATAGGCGGGGCGGTGCTCCAGGAAGGCGTCCAGGACGACACCGGCGTCGAAGCGGTAGGCGAGCACGAGGGTGCCGGAGTTGGCGACGCAGGCGGCCAGTTCGCAGACCATGCCGGTGATGTGGAAGAGCGGGGCGAGCGCGAAGTAAGTGGCGCCTTCGGGCAGGCCCAGGCCGGTGCGCTGGCGTTCGGCGTTGAAGGTGATGTTGCCGTGGGTGTTGGTGGCGCCCTTGGGGGTGCCGCTGGTGCCGGAGGTGTAGCTGATCAGCGCGAGGTCGTCGGCGGTGAGCTCCGGGTCGGTGGGCACCGCCCGTATCCTCCCTGCGGTGCGGGCGACGGTCAGCAGATCGTCGGCGCCCTCCTGCGGCCCGAGCCGTTCACCGCCCAGCACCCGCCGGTCGTCCCGGGTCTGCAGGTCCCGTTCCCAGGCGGTGAGCGCGATCCGTACGGACGGCGCCTCGGCGGCGGTGGCCCGCAGAAAGCCGTCCCAGGTGCGGTCGGCGCAGATGACGGCGGTGACCTCGGCGTCGTCCAGGATGTGCCGCATCTCGGCGGACTTGTACATGGGGTTGACCGGCACCACCACACCGCCGGCCTTCCACACGCCGAGCAGGGCGAGCACGAAGTGCGGGGTGTTCTGCAGCATCAACGCGGCCCGGTCGCCGCGCCGGAAGCCGCGCTCGGCGAGGTGGGCGGCGATGCCGTCGGAGAGCGCATCGGTCTCGGCGTAGGACAGCCGGCCGTCGAAGTAGGCGAGCGCCGTACGGTCGGGGACCCGGCCGACCGCCGCCCGGAAGGCGTGCAGCGTCGAGGCGGGCGGCTGGACGGGGGCACGCTGGGCGTCGGTGAGCTGTGCCAGCCACGGCATGTCCTGGTAGGAGGTCATCGGGGTGCGGCCCTTTCTTCCTGATCGCCTGAATCATCCCTGCGGGGGAAAAGCCCGGGTGACGCGGGGTGGCGGTGACGTGCGGTGACGCGCCGGGCCCGGCCGGCCCGTCACCCTGCACTGCGCTGCCCGTGCGGGTGGCCCCAGGAGCGGCCGCCCTCGGCCTGCTCCAACTTCCGCTGGAGGTGGTTCATCCCGCCGAGCCAGCGGTCGGGGTCCGCCGCCCGCGCGGTGTAGTAGTCCGCGACCTCGGGGTGCGGCAGGACCAGGAAGCGGCCCTCGGCCATCGCCGTGAAGAGGGCGTCGGCGACGTCCTCGGGTTCCACGGCCGTGGGCGTCAGGACCAGGTCCCCGGCGGCGCCGGTGGCGGCCAGCATGTCGGTGCGGACGCCCTGCGGGCAGATGGCGTGGACGTCGATGCCGCGGTGCCGGTAGGTCAGCGAGAGCCATTCGGCGAAGGCGTAGGCGCCGTGCTTGGTGACGCTGTACGGGGCGGCGGCGACCATGGTGAGCAGGCCCGCGGCGGAGACCGTGGAGATGAAGCGCCCGCTGCCGCGCTCCAGCCACTCGGGCAGCAGTTCCCGCGCGGCCCGGACATGCGCCATGACGTTGACGTCCCAGGCCAGCGTCCAGTCCTCCTCGGACGCCTCGGGCCCGCCGCCGGTCCCCACCCCGGCGTTGGCGCAGAAGATGTCGATACCGCCGCCGAGCGCCGCCCGTGCGGCCGGGACGACGGCGGAGGCGTCGCCGGCGACCGCGATCGCCCCGATCTCCCCGGCGGTCTTCGCCGCCTTGGCCTCGTCGAGATCGTTGACCACGACCCGGGCGCCCTCGGCGGCGAACCGGCGGGCCAGCGCGGCACCGATCCCCCCGCCCGCCCCGGTCACGACAACGGTCTTGTCCCGTACGGCTTCCACCCTGGGTCTCCCTCGGTCGTGTCGATGCGACGGGGGCAGACTAACCAGTCGGTATGTCCCGGCGGAAGAGTCCTTGCGTTCCTTGCAATACCGGCGCCGGGTCCGTACGGAAGAGTCCCCGCCGCACCCGCCGCGTCCGTACGGAGGAGCCCGCCGCGTCCGTACGGAGGAGCCCGCCGCACCGGCCGGGTCCATTCCGCCGCGCCCCGGAGCGGGCTAGCGTGCACGCGACACGTACCCGGTTGAGGTGGATTCCCTGATCACGGAGGTGTGCGGATGGCTCTGTCGAGACGCGTTCTGCTCGGGCGGCTGGCGACGGCCGGAGCGGCCGGTGCGGCACTGGCCACGGGCGCGGGCCCCGCGCAGGCGGCGGGCCCGGCACACGGCGGCGGCCGGCGGGTGCACACCGGCTTCGACCGGCTGTCCGCCGACGGCTACCGCCTCCTGGAGGGCCGCACGGTGGGCATCGTCACCAACCCCACCGGCGTCACCCGGGACCTGCGGCACATCGTGGATGTGATGCACGCCGACGAACGGGTGCGGCTGACCGCCGTCTTCGGCCCCGAGCACGGCTTCCGCGGCACCGCGCAGGCCGGCGGTTCCGAGGGCCGCTACGACGATCCGGCCACCGGACTGCCGGTCTACGACACGTACAACAAGAGCGGCGGGGAACTCGCCGGCATCTTCGGCGCCGCCGGTGTGGACACCGTCGTCTTCGACATCCAGGACGTGGGCGCGCGGTTCTACACCTACATCTGGACGCTGTACGACTGCATGGTGGCGGCGGCGCTCGCCGGCAAGCGCTTCGTCGTCCTCGACCGGCCCAATCCGGTCACCGGCCGCTCGGCCACCGGCCCGGTGCTCGACAAGGCGTACGCCTCGTTCGTCGGCCGGGAGCCGATCGCGCAGGCACACGGGATGACGGTGACGGAGCTGGCGCTGCTGTTCAACGGCGAGTTCGTGCCGCAGGCGGCCGGGCGCCCGGTGGAGCTGGAGACCGTGCCGATGACCGGCTGGCGGCGCACCGACTTCTTCGACGCCACCGGCCTGCCCTGGGTGCCGCCGAGCCCCAACATGCCCACCCCCGACACCGCGCTGGTCTACTCCGGCACCTGCCTCTTCGAGGGCACCAACCTCTCCGAGGGGCGCGGCACCACCCGCCCCTTCGAGCTGCTGGGTGCGGACGGCATCGACCGGCGCTGGGCCGCGGCCGCCACCGGACTCGGCCTGCCCGGCGTCCACTTCCGGGAGGCCTACTTCGCCCCCACCTTCTCCAAGTTCCAGGGCAAGACGATCGGCGGCGTCCAGCTGCACGTCCACGACCGCGAGGCGTTCGACCCGGTGCGTACCGGCATCGGCCTCCTGGTGACCGCGAAGCGGGTGTGGAGCGGCTTCGCCTGGCGTCCCGACAACGGCATCGACCGGCTGACCGGCTCGTCGACCGTCCGGAAGATGATCGACGCGGGCGCGGATCCGGACGAGATCACGGCCGCCTGGCGGGCGGGCCTGCAGCGCTTCCGGGCGGTGCGACGGCGGTATCTGCGGTACTCGTAAAGGGTGTTGGCCCGGTCCGGTCGGCGCCCGCCCGGCCGGACCCTGCCCCGCCCGCACCCGGTCTCAGGAACCGAGACAGTCCATTTCACCTCTTGACTGCCCCCTACACCGAGCCGGAAAGTGCGCTGGTGAGTAGTGACGCGACATCAGCGCAGGCATCTGCACAGGCAGCGGCGCAGGCATCAGCCCAGGCATCTGCACAGGCATCAGCGCAGGCAGCGGCGCAGACCCCGGCAGATTCTCCCCCGGAGGCGAAGGGGGAGGCCGGCGGCGGTGAGAGCCTGCGCCGGGTGGCGGTGGCCTCCTTCATCGGGACGGCCATCGAGTTCTACGACTTCTACATCTACGGGACGGCCGCCGCGCTCGTCCTCAACCAGGCGTTCTTCCCGACACTCAACCCGGTCAACGCCACCCTCGCGTCCTTCTCCACCTACGCGGTGGCGTTCGCCGCGCGGCCCCTGGGCTCGGTGCTCTTCGGCCACTTCGGTGACCGGGTGGGCCGTAAGTCCGTGCTGGTCGTCTCGCTGCTGCTGATGGGGCTCTCGACGGCGTGCGTGGGACTGCTCCCCGGCTATGGCACCTGGGGCGTCTGGGCGCCGTTGCTGCTGCTCGTGCTGCGCTTCCTGCAGGGCATCGGCCTGGGCGGCGAGTGGGGCGGGGCCGCGCTGCTGGCGGTCGAGCATGCGCCGCGCAGACGCCGTGGGCTGTATGCCGCCTTCCCGCAACTCGGCCCGTCCGTGGGGTTCTTCGCGGCGACCGGGGTGTTCTGGCTGCTGTCGTCCGTGCTCGATGACGCGGCGTTCCGTTCGTGGGGCTGGCGGGTGCCGTTTCTGCTGTCGTTCCTGCTGGTCGGCGTGGGGCTGTTCGTACGGCTGAAGATCAGTGAGACGCCGGTGTTCGCGAAGGTGCTGGACGCCCAGGAGGCGAGCAAGGTCCCCGCCGTCGAGGTGCTGCGCCGTCATCCGCGCGAACTGCTGCTCGGCGCGGGCGGCATGATCATCGCGTACGGCCTCTTCTACACCGCGACGACCTACTGCCTGTCCTACGCCACCGCCACCCTCGGCATCTCCCGCAACACCATGCTGGGGCTCTCCCTCGTCGCCTGCCTGTTCCTGGCCGCCGGGACCTGGCTGGCCGCCACCCGTTCCGACGCCGCCGGGCGCCGCAAGCTGATCCTCGCCGGGAGCGGTCTCGCGGTGGTGTGGGGGCTGGTGCTCTTCCCGCTGCTGGACACCGGGGCGCCGGTGCTGATCGCCCTCGGCATCGGCGGCGCGCTGTTCTGCATGGGTGTGGTGTACGGCCCGATGGGCGCGTATCTGCCGGAGCTGTTCGGTACGCGGGTGCGGTACTCGGGCGCCTCGCTGGCCTACAACCTGGGCGGCGTCCTCGGCGGCGCGGTGGCCCCGCTGGTCGCCACCCGGCTCCAGTCGGCGTACGGGTCGGCCTCGGTGGGCTGGTACGTCAGCGCGATGGCGGTCGTCTCGCTGCTGTGCGTGCTGGCGCTGCCGGAGACCCGGGAGCGGGACCTGGTCTGAGGTGCCGGTGGCGCCGCGCGCTCAGGAGCTCAGCCACCATCGCCCGCTCTCCCTGGACAGCGCCTCCCACAGGAGGTTGAGGGGGTGGCCGGGGGCGTAGGAGTCCCGCTCGCCGCGGCGGGTGAAGACGCCGACCAGCACCTCGGTCCGGGGGCCCACCTCCCCGACGATCTCCAGGGTGCGCAGCCCGCCGGCCTCCGGGAGGCGGCCGTCCGCGGCGGCCTCCCCGATGCCCCGGGTGACCAGCATCGCCCCGCTGACCACGCCCGACCGCAGCAGTTCGAAGCCGTAGTGCGCGGCCTCGATCTCGGCCGCCACGGAGAGCTTGTTCCGGTAGTCGGGGCCGTACCAGGAGGTCAGGAAACGGCTGATCAGGCCGCGCGTCGAGACGACCAGCGGCAGCCGGGGCAGGTCGTGGGCGCCGAAGGAGGTGCCGGGGAGCCGTTCCGGCGGCAGGTTCGTCAGCAGGGAGAGCCCGCTGCGCCGCCATTCCATGACCTCGTACGGAGCCAGCAGCTCCGCTTCGTCGTCCTGGGTGACCACGACGCTGCCGCAGACCAGGTCGAGTTCTTTGGTGCGCAGCTTGGTGAAGAGGTCGCCGGTGCGGACGTGGGTGACCTTCAGATCGACGTCGTCGCGCTCATAGTCCTCGGCGACGCGTTCCACCGCGTCCAGCAGGAAGCCGAGGGTGTAGCGGGTGGTGCCGACGGACAGCGTCCGGCCGAGCCTGCGGCGGGCGTCGCGCACCCCGTCCGACCACTCCCCCAGCGTGCGCCGCGCCAGCTCGACCAGCGCCTCACCGGTCGCGGTGAACAGGGCGTCCTGGCCCCGCCCCTGCTTGAGGACCAGCTCCTCGCCGCACAGCGCGGCAAAGGTGCGGTTCATGGTGTCCAGCTGCTTTTGCACACTGGACTGTTCGCGTCCCAGCCGCCGCGCGGCGCCCAGCGCGGTGCCCGCCTCGTGGACGACGATCAGCGTGCGCAGCTGGTCCATGGTGGTATCCAGCAGCTCCGTCGGGTACTGCTGCGGACCTGACAAGGCCATGCCTCGCTTTCCCATTCCCTGGAGTTCAGAACCCTGCAGCATAACCCCGCGGAATTCCGGCCCGGAGGGCAGTCGGGCTTCCCGGTAAGCGAGTTGGCGCTTCCCGTCACGGAGGGGGACGGCGGGGCACCCGGCGGGCGCGCGCGAAGGCCCCGGGGCGGTGGTGATGCCCCGGGGCCTGGCCGTGCCGCACTCCCTCTGCCGGCGTTACCGGTGTTACTGGTGTTACCGGTGTGCCGGGAACTCCACGACCTGCTGGTAGGTCGGCCGGTTCTGCCAGCTGATGGTGTCGTGGGTCAGACCGCCCACCGCGCGGTGGATGATCGCGTCCGCGCACCACTGGTCGCCGGCCTTGCAACTGGCGTCGCCGGGGTAGACCTGCTCGGCCGTCTTCCCGGCCGCCTGCTGGAGTGTGGCCAGCAGGGTGTCGCGGCAGGCGGACAGGTCACCGTTGCCGCAGTACGGCTGCGCGAGCGGACCGGCCACCTTGTCGCCGAGCACCGACCGCAGGTCCTTGTCCGCGTAGCTCCACCAGCCGTACTGGAAGGCCGATCCTGCGTGCGCCCCGGTCGGGCCGTGGCCGGCCGACGGGGATTCGTCGATGCCGAGATTGGCCCGCAGCGCGTCATAGAGGTCGCCGCCCAGCCCCGGCTTGAAGACCGCGTCGATCATCAGCGGCCACCAGGCGTCCATCAGGCGTACGGCGTCGGGGTGGGTGTAGGTGTGCGAGCCCGCGGCGGTCTCGCGGCGCTGGGCGCCGTCCTTGCGCCAGGCCTCCAGCTGCTGGACCGCGGTCTTCAGCTGGGGGTCGGTGACGGGCTTGCTGCCCACGACCCGCAGGAGTTCGGGCAGCACGTCCTCGCCGCGCAGGTCGGTGACCGCGGCCTCGGACATCGCGCGGGTCAGCGAGGCCCGGGTCACCCCGCCGGCCTCGGTCAGCGCGCGCACCCGGTCGTCCAGCAGATTGCCCCGGTGCACCGACCCGTTGCCGAAGCCGGCCGAGTCGTAGTCCTTGGCCTGCTTGTTGTTCCACGAGATGTAGTAGTCCTGGCCGATGGACTGCGGGTGCTGGGCGGGCGGGGTGTAGTCGGTGGTGTTGGTGTCCGGGTCGTGGCCCTTCCATTCGTAGGCGTCGTCCGCCTTGATGGGCAGCGAGGGGTCGACGTCGGGGTTGCGGACCGGGTTGAGGCCGCTGTTGTAGTACGCGATGTCGCGGGAGTCGGCGTAGAACCAGTTGAAGGCGTAGCCGATGTGCTCGGCGGCCTGCTGGAACGTCTTGGCGTCGCGTACGTAGGACGGGTCGTTGAACATCTGGAAGCCGATGATCGAGTCGGCCTCGTGGCGGTAGGTGGAGCGCTGCGCGGTGTAGGCGACGGGCTTGCCGTCGACGGTGGCGCGGTGGGTGACGGTCCCGTACTTCGTCCGGAAGACCTGCATCCGGTAGGAGCCGGCCGCCGTCGGGTCGGCGACGGTGGGCTTCCAGGAGTTGGTGCGCTCCAGCTTCTCCATGGGGACGCAGGCGCCGTGGTAGCGGTAGGAGGTGGAGTCCTTGGTGGGCGCGGAGCCGTCCGCGTTGCACAGCTCCACGGCGTAGGTGTCGGTGATGTCCTGGCCGGCGGAGGTGGCGCTCCAGGCGTAGTCCTGCCCGCGGCCGAGCTGGACGTACATCCCCACGCCCGCGAAGGAGGCGCCGCGGGCGCTGATGCCGGGCCCCTGGATCTCCTGGAGCATCAGGAGCTGCGGCGCGAAGTAGCCGGTCTGCGGGCCGAAGACGGCGACCGGGTGACCGCTCGCCGAGTGCTTGCCGGAGACCAGCAGGGCGTTGGACATCCCGCGGTGCTGGGTGGGGTCGAAGCTCCCCTTGGGCAGCACCCCGTCCTTGAAGAGGCCTTCCAGCTTCTTGTACTTCCTGGGCGCCTTGACCGGGTCCCGCGGCGGTGTCCCGCTCTTGACGGTGGCCGCGCCGGTGCGGTCGAAGACCAGCGGCTCGGGGGTGACCGAACCGCGGTCGGGCAGTGCGGTGCCCTTGGCCTTGGCCGGCTTGACCGCGTACGGGAAGCTGCTGCCGTCGTGCAGGGTCTTGGCGGCCTCGGGGTCGTTGCGCTCCCGGAAGGACTCCCAGACCTGGGTGCCCTTCTCGACGCCGTACTTCTGCTGGGCGGAGAGCAGCGCGAGGGCCGAGGGGACCTCGCCGCCTCCCCCGTTGCCGAAGAGCCCGCCGACGACGGAGGCGAGGGCTATCAGGTCGGTGAGCTTGAAGGGCTGGATCTCACCGGCATTGGTGATCGCGTCGACATGGCCGGTGAGGACGTACTCACCGGGGAAGTACCGGCCGTTCTTGGACTGTTCGCGGTAGGCGTTGATGCCGTCGACATAGGCCTGGGCGTCCTGCATGGCCAGCTTGCCGCGCTCGCCGTTCGACTCGCGGATGTTGTCGACCTGGGCCTGGAGATCGGCCTCGGTGTAGGGCGCCTGCGGCCAGAACTGCTGCTCCAGGCCCTGGTTGGCGAGGGCTCCGCCGGCGAAGGAGGTCAGTTCGCCGCGGCCGATGTGGCGGAAGAGGTCCATCAGCCAGAGCCGGTCCTGGCCCGCGGCGTAGCCGGCGCCGTATTCGGTGCCGTAGCGGGTGGTGCCCTTGATGTGCGGCACCCCGGTCTTCTTGTCCCGGGTGATGGTCACGTCGCTGCGGGGCGTGGTGACCTTGCCGACCTGGTCCTGGGGGACGCCGAAGGAGGCGTCGTTGAAGAACTTGGTGAGGGTGTCGTCGGTGAGCGACTGGTAGCCGCTCGCCAGCGCGCCGTACGGGCCGAGTTGGTCGGCGGAGTGCTCGGGGTGGGTGCCGAACAGCTTGTTGCCGAGGATCTCCACCAAGGTGGCGTTGCCGGTGGCGCCGGGCGGCAGGATGTCGGCGCACTGGCCCTGGCAGTAGTCGTCGTTCGGTGCGGCGGCCGCGGCCGCGGTGGGGGGCGGTGCCAAGACCGTGGCACCCAAGGCGAACAGGGCCGCCGCGGCGGCGGCCTTGAGCCTTCCGGTACGTCGTCGCATTCCTGCTCCTCGCTGGGGGTCCCCTGCCCGTCGCGAGCGAGGGGGAGGGCGGGCGGGACGTTACCGCCGGTTATCCCTGACCGGAAGATGAACAACAGTCAACTTTTGTTCTGGCGCCGGGAGTTTGCGCCGGGGCGACTCCGGAAAGCCGGAATATCACCCCGGAAACCGCAAGAAAGTTCGAGGGATCCAGTTGGCGATCGACTACGTCCCATCTCCGTTCAGTCGGATCCTCCCCACGGAGGTGGGATGAAATGGCCGGTTTCAGAGCCCTCGCAGAGCAGGTCCGCAATCCACGTCTCGTCGCGGCCCAGCGACGCACCGCCCTGCGCAAGTGCCTTGAACGCTTCGCCCCTTACGGGCACCGCGCGACCTGGCACCACCTGTGCACCCGGGCCGGTATCGCGACCCAGGACCGCGACCCCGATCCGGAGCGGCTGATGGCCGCGCTCGCCGAGCTGGAAGAGGCCCGCACCCTCTGGCTCGCGTACGAGGAGGAATTCGCCGCCCGGCGCCGCAAGGAGAAACACGACGGCATCCGGCAGCCCGGCGCGATCGACGAATGGCACCGGCGGACCTGGGGCGGCTGCGACATCGTGCCGTGCGAGTCACCGCAGCGCCACCCCGCGGCCCGCCTCGCGGTGGTGCTGCGCCGCATGATCGTGGCGATGGAAGCGGGGCGGCCACGCCGCGACTGCCCGGTGTGCGGCGGCACCCGCTTCGCCTGGCTCCCGGATGCGGTGGACGCACCGGCCCCCGGACCGGCCTGCCTGCAGTGCGGCGTACTGGCCCCGCCGTCCGTGCTGACGCACGAGGCGCTGACCACGGCGGGCCGGGTGCGGGTACACGAGGCGGGGGCGTTCGCGGCGGCCTGAGGCGCCGGCCGCGTCCCCACCTCACAGGGCAATACACCTGGGGCCGCCGTACGGCCGGTGACACCGGAACGGCCGGAATCAGAGCCACTGTCATACCCTGCTGTCATCATCGGGGCATGCTTCAGGTCTGTCTCAACGGCCCCCCGTACGGCGGCCGATTCCGCGGCGGTTCCGGTGTCACCGGCCGCCCTCGCCGAGGCTGCGCAGCAGGCGGTGGCGGCCGGTGCCCGCGATGTCCATGTCCACCCCAAGACCCCGTGCGGCGAGGACTCCCTCGCGCCGCGAGTGGTCGCCGTCGCCCTGGAAGCCGTCCGGGCGGTGGTGGATGTCCCGGTAGGGGTGACGACCGGCGCCTGGTGCGAGCCGGATCCCGCGGTCCGCGCCGAGCGGGTCCGCTCCTGGACGGTGCTGCCCGACCATGCCTCGGTGAACTGGCACGAGCCGGGCGCCGAAGCCGTCGCCGCCGCCCTGCTGGAGCGCGGCATAGGCATCGAGGCCGGCATCTGGTCGGGCACGGACGCCGCGGAGTCGTTCGCCCGCTCACCGCTCGCGCCGCGGGTGCTGCGGGTGCTGGCCGAGGTGATGGACACCGACCCCGGGTCCGCGCCGCCCCTCGCGCGTGAGCTGCTGACCGCTGTGGCCGGCGCCGCGCCCGGCCGCCCGGTGCTGCTGCACGGGATGGACGGCGGGGCCTGGCCCGTGCTGCGGCTGGCCGGCGAGCTGGGCCTGTCCACCCGGATCGGCATCGAGGACACCCTGCTGCTGCCCGACGGCCGGCCGGCTACCGCCAATGCCCAGCTGGTGTCCGCCGCGGCGACCTTGCTGAGCGGCCTTCCCGGCGGATGACAGCGAGGTACCTCCGCCGCATGATCGCGTTCGCCCGCTTCCGCATCGTCGCCCCTCCGGGGTGGAGCCGCCGGCTCGTCCCGCCCACCGCACCCTCTTGTCCGCCCTCATCCGGTGCCGGTTCGGTATCCGGTTCCGCTACGGCCTTTACGAGCCGGCCCTCAAGCTGAAACAACTGTTCACGGGCTGACCACCCATACCGGCATCGCGCCCTCCTGGTGTCGTCGGCCCTCCCGCCCGTACGACACCAGGGCCGTGCGGGCACCCTGAGGAGAGGCTGGACGTCCATGGCCGACCTGCACGATCTGACCGCGCTCGCACAGGCCGAGAAGATCCGGTCGGGTGAGCTCTCCCCCGTGGAGCTCACCGAGCACTATCTGGCGCGGATCGAGCGGCTCGACGACTCACTCGGCGCGTTCCTCACCCGCACCCCGGAGATAGCCCGCAAGCAGGCCTCGGACGCCGAGAGCGAGGCCACCGCGGCCCGCAGGGAGGGCCGTGCGCTCCCGCCGCTGCACGGCGTCCCCGTCCCCGTGAAGGACCTCAACCAGGTCGCCGGGGTGCGCTGCACGATGGGCTCCCGGGCGCTGGCCGAGCATGTGCCGACCGTCGACGACCATGTCGTCCACAAACTGCGGGCGGGCGGCACGATCCTGCTCGGCAAGACCAACACCCCCGAATTCGGGCTGCCGTGCTACACCGAGAACGACCTGGCACCGCCCGCCCGCACCCCGTGGGACCCGGAGCGCTCGGCCGGCGGCTCCAGCGGCGGGGCGGCCGCGGCCGTGGCCGGCGGCCTGGCACCGCTCGCGCACGCCAGCGACGGCGGCGGCTCGGTCCGTATCCCGGCCTCCGTCTGCGGGCTGTTCGGCATCAAGCCCAGCCGCGGCCGGATCAGCGGCGGCCCGCTGCTGCACGACGTCTCCGGCCTGGCCACCTCGGGACCGCTGGCCCGTACGGTCGCGGACGCGGCCACCCTGCTGGACGTCATGGCGGGCACGATGCCCGGCGATCCGTTCGCCGCGCCACCACTGCCGCCCGGGGAGACCTTCGCCGACCATGCCCGCCGCGACCCCGGACGGCTGCGGATCGCCTGCCTCACCGAGCCGCCCGTCCCCGGCCTAGAGGTCCACGCCGACTGCCGCACCGCCACCACCGACACCGCCGCCCTGCTGACCGGGCTCGGCCACGAGGTCGAGGAGCTGTCCCTGCCGGCCGACGACGGCATCCTGCTCGCCTTCACCCGTGTCTGGTCGGTGCTCGCCGCGAGCCGCCCCGTGCCGCCGGAGCGCGAGGAGCTGCTGATGCCGCTCACCCGCTCGCTGCGCGCCCGCGGCGCCGAGGTCTCCGGCGCGGAGTTCGCACGCTCGATGTACGCGTTCCGGCTCCTCGCCCAGTCCGTCGCGGACGGCCTGATGCCGCCGGGAACCGGCTATGACGTGATCCTCTCGCCCACACTGGCCGCTCCTCCGGTGCCGGTCGGCGCCCTGCGCAACGACGCCGATCCGGAAGCCGAGTTCGCCGCCATCGGCGCCTTCACCCCGTTCACCGCGCTCTACAACGCCACCGGCCAGCCCGCGGTGAGCGTCCCGCTGCAGTGGAACGCCGAGGGACTGCCGATCGGGGTGATGCTGGCCGGGCGCTACGGCGACGAGGCCACCTTGATCGCGCTGTCGGCACAGCTGGAGCAGGCCCGCCCATGGGCGGACCGCACCCCGTCCATGTGGTGACGGAGCCGGAACACCCGCGCCCGCCCCGCCGTGGGGCGGGCGCACCCGGATGACGGGGCAGGCGCTTCCGCGCTATGGGACGGGCGCAGCCGCACCACGACGGGACGGGCGCTTCCGCGCCTCACGACTCGTCGTCCGTACAGCAGCCCTGCCCGTCGTCCGGCGAGCAGCCCTGCCCGTCCCACTCGCCGGACCGAGTACTCCGCGGAGGCCGCTGCTCACCGCCCGCGCGCTGCTGCGCCCCCTCCGGGTCCTTGACCCTCCGGTCGACCCGCAGCCGTCGCGCGCCGGGCCCCTGCTCACCGAGGTTGTCGTACGGGTTGGACAGCGCGCAGGTCTCCAGCGAGAGGCAGCCACAGCCGATGCAGTCCGTCAACCGGTCGCGCAGCTCGACGAGTTGGGTGATCCGCTCGTCCAGCTCGGCGCGCCAGACCGCGGAGAGCCGGGCCCAGTCGGCGCGGTTGGGTGTGCGTTCATCGGGCAGCTCGGCCAGCGCGTCACGGATCACCGCGAGCGGGATCCCCACCCGCTGCGCCGCCCGCACGAACGCGACCCGGCGCAGCGCGTCACGGGTGTAGCGCCGCTGGTTGCCCGCCGTCCGGGTGCTGCTGATCAGCCCCTTGGACTCGTAGAAGTGCAGCGCGGAGACCGCGGCACCGCTGCGCGCGGAGAGCTGGCCGACGGTGAGCTCATGAACCTTGTACGGAAGCTGGGGCACGGTTCAACCCTAGGCGACCCTCGCGGGCGTCTCCCGGCCTCCGGGACTGGCTCCGTACGGGACGCGTGCGGTCGCCGTGGTCGACGGCGTCTCCCGGCCTCCGGGACTCGCCGGACCGTTGACAGCGGGCACCCGCACTCAGCATGCTGAGCAAGCGCTTAGTAAGCATCGGCCGGTGCACCGCGGCGGCGGATGGATCCCGAGGAGGCGGACGAGAATGGCACAGCCCCGAGTGTTCGGATCGCTCGACGAACTGCGCGACGCAGTCGGTGAGGAGCTGGGCACCAGCGACTGGCTGGAGATCGACCAGAAGCGGATCGACCTGTTCGCGGAGGCCACCGGCGATCACCAGTGGATCCATGTGGACCAGGAGAAGGCCGCGGCCGGCCCCTTCGGCACCACCATCGCGCACGGCTACCTGACGCTGTCGCTGCTGCCCGCCTTCGTACCGCAGCTGATGCGGGTCGACAACGTGAAGATGGGCATCAACTACGGAACCAACAAGGTCCGTTTCCCCGCCACCGTCCCGGTCGGCTCACGGCTGCGCGCCACCGCCAGGATCGCGGAGGTCACCGAGGTGCCCGGCGGCGTCCAACTCGCCACGGTCGTGACCATCGAGCGCGAGGGCGGCGACAAGCCGGTCTGCGTGGCGGAGTCGGTCAGCCGCTTCTACCTGTAGCGGGCGCCTGGCCGCAGCAGTCCGCCCGCCTGGCGGGCGGCGAAGCGCCACGACCGCACTAGGGTGCTCGGATGCGCAGTGCGATATCGCGTAAGGCGAGCAACAAACAGCAGAAGGAGCCGAAGCCGGCATGGGGATGGCGGGTCATCGGGCTGTTGCTCGGTCTCGTGCTCACCCTTGTCGGTGCCGGATTTGTCGTCCTCAACGGCGTCCAGGGCGTGCAGGCCACCGGCCTGGTGGGCACACGCGGCACCTTCAAGGTCGATTACTGCACCGATACCAACCCCAGCAGGAAGAATTCCGACTACGAGTGCGGTGGCGCCTTCACCCCTCGCGGCGGGGATATCGACGATGGACAGAGAGGAAAGCTCGAGAACGCGGAGGACTATCCGGCCGGCGAGAAGCTCGACGTGGTCGAGTCCTGGATCGGCAGCGGGTCACGCTTCCGGGAGACCGGTGTCGGGGCGACGTTGTTGTCCATCTGGTTTTTCTGCATCGGAGCGGGGCTCTTGGCGATGGGGGTCGCCACATTCCGGAAATGGGCAAGGAGCTACAAGAAGTAGGGGGCGCCCTGCAGTCGGCCGTACCCTGCAGAGCCGCACCGTTCAGACGACCGACGCGCCCACCATGCGCAGCACGAGGTCGGCATAGAGGGTGCCGACCTCGTCGGGTGACCGCGGGCCCTGGGCCGTGAACCACCGGGCGACGTCCACACACAGCGACAGCACCGCGAGGGTGGTGCCCGGCACATCGTCGGCCTGGAACTCCCCGCTGTCCGCACCGTCCTGGATGATCTGCCGCAGCACCCGGTCCGTACGGCGGCGCAGACCGGTGATCTCGGTGTAGTGCTCGGGGCTCAGCGCCTGGAGCTCGTACTGGATGACCCGGGCGGTGGTGTGGTGCTCGGCGTGCCAGCGGGCGAAGGTCCGCACGGCGTCGCGGAGGCGCTCGGTGGCACTGCCCTCGGCCCCGGCGGCGGCGTCCATGATGCGCAGCGCCTTCTCATGGCCGATACCGCTGATGCGGTACAGCAGCTCTTCCTTGGTCTTGTAGTGGATGTAGAGGGCGGCCGGGCTCATACCGGCGCGGCCGGCGATGTCACGGGTGGTGGTGGCGTGGTAGCCGCGCTCGGCGAAGGCCTCGACGGCGGCACTGACCAGGCGTCGCGCGGCGTCCGGGGTCACCCCGGCCCACTCCTGGTTCTCCTCTTCGGCCCGCTTTGCCGCCGCACCCATCGCCTACCCCGCTCCTCGATCCGCCAGGGACCCTCCTCTGACGGATCGAACACCATATCGCGCTGCTGAGCAAGCGCTTAGGGATCGGTGGCAAGGCGGCCGGGGCGCCTGCGGACGGGCCGGTCAGAAGGCGGAGACCCCGGTCAGCGCGCGGCCGATGACCAGCTTCTGTATCTGGCTGGTGCCCTCGTACAGGGTCATCACCCGGGCGTCCCGCAGCAGCTTGCCGACAGGGTACTCGTCGATGTAGCCGTAGCCGCCGAAGACCTGGAGGGCGTTGTTGGCGGCCCGCACCGCGGCCTCGGAGGCGAACAGCTTGGCCTTCGAGGCGGCGGTGGCGAACGGCTCGCCGCGCTCGATCAGATCGGCCACCCGCCAGGTCAGCAGGCGCGCCGCGTCCACGTCCACGGCGATGTCGCTGATCAGCTCCTGCACCAGCTGGTGCCGGGCGAGGGGCTTGCCGAACTGCTCGCGCTCGCCCGCGTAGCCGAGCGCGGCGTCCAGGGCGGCCTGGGCGATGCCCACACAGCCGGCTGCCACCGACATCCGGCCCTTGGCCAACGCGGACATCGTGACCGAGAACCCCTTGCCCTCGGGGCCGAGCATGGCGGCGGCCGGGACCCGTACGCCGTCCAGGACCAGCTCCGCGGTGGCCTGGCCGCGCAGCCCCAGCTTGCCGTGGATCTCACGGCGCTCCAGGCCGGGGCTGTCCGCCGGGACGAGGAAGGCGCTGATGCCCTGGTGCCCCGGGGCGCCGCCGGTGCGGGCGAAGAGCAGCACGACATCGGCCCAGGTGCCGTTGGTGATGAACATCTTGGTGCCGTCGATGACGTACGAGTCCCCGTCGCGGACCGCCCGGGTGGCGAGGTTCGCGGCGTCGGAGCCGGTGCCCGGTTCGGTCAGGCCGAAGCAGCCGACCGCCTCGCCGGAGGTGAGCCGCGGCAGCCACGTCCGCTTCTGCTCCTCGTCGCCCCACGAGGCGAGGGTCTTGGCCACCAGCCCCAGGGAGACCGAGACGATGCCGCGCACCGAGGAGTCGGCGCGGCCCAACTCCTCGGTGACCAGGACATAGGAGAGGTGGTCGCCACCGGAACCGCCGTACTCCTCGGGGACGGTGAGCCCTAGGAAGCCGAGGCCGCCGAGCTTCCTCACGATGCCGCGGTCGACCTGCTCCGCGCGGTCCCAGGCGGTGGCGTACGGGGCGATCTCGCGGTCGGCGAAGTCCTTGGCGAGCTGCCGTACCGCGGTCTGCTCCGCGCTGAGTTCCAGATTCATCCCGGGCTCCCTGTGGACGAGATCGTGGACATGGACGAGGTCGCGCACGTGGACGAGGACGTGGGCATGGGGACGAGGCCGTGGGCGAGCACACGCACGATGACACTTAATTAGCACTGCTAGTTTTCGATGGGCAGCCCCTACTATGTGCGTCATGGCCCGACCCCGCAAGCCCCTGCTGAGCCGCGAGCGCATCGTCTCCACGGCGCTGGCGCTCATCGACTCCGAAGGGCTGCCGGCGCTCTCCACCCGTCGCCTGGCGGCGGAGCTGGGCGTGAGCGGGCCGTCCCTCTACAACCACTTCACGACCAAGGACGAGATCCTCGACGCGGTGGCCGACACGGTCATCGCCCAGGTCGATGTGTCGGGCTTCGAGGCGGGCGCCGACTGGCGCGCCGGGCTGCTCGCCTGGGCCCGCTCCTACCGCGCGGCACTCGCCGCGCATCCGCAGATCGTGCCGTTCCTCGCCCAGGGGCCCGGCCGCCGCCCGGCCGGACTGAAGATGGCCGATGCGGCGTTCGGCGGGATGGTCGAGGCGGGTTGGCCTCCCGCCCAGGCCACCCGGGTCTGTGCGATGGTCCGTTACTTCGTGGCCGGTTCCGCGCTGGGCTCGTTCGCCCGCGGCTTCGTGGACGACCCGAGCGCCTACGACCCCGCCGACTACCCGCACCTGGGCCAGGCCCACCTCCTCGCGGAGCATCAACGCCAGGTGGACGAGGGCGCATTCGAGACCGGACTGCAGGCACTGGTGGACGGCCTGGCCCTGCAGCACCCGGAACTCGCAGCGCCGAACGGCGACTGAGCGCGGGACGCGCCGCGCCGGGACGGGCCACGCTGGGCCGGGACACCTCCTATCACCCTTTCCGGGCGATCGGCTCTTCGGCGTCCGCGAAGTGGGCTGCCCGGTACGAAGCGTCGCGCCCCCAAGCCGCGAAACCCGGCCCACTCTCGAACCTCAGGCAGGCGTGACGGCCGACACCCGTCGGGCCAACCCGGAGGCCGGCCACACCAATCTCCTTGACCTCAACTGAACTTTAGGTAGGAGCCTGGGAGGCATGAACAACGACACCGCCGCTCCCCGCGGCTCCTCTCCTTCCCACACCGGGTTCTCCGATCCGCAGCAAGCCGACGTCGGCCCACTGTCCGACGCCGCGCTCGATGAGCTTGCCGAGAGGATCGCCGCCGCGACAACGATCGTCGGCATCGGGGAGTCCACGCGATTCTCCCGGGAAACCTTCGGGGTACGGGACCAACTCTTCCGCAGGCTGGTCCAGCAACACGGGTTCCGGGCGCTGGCCCTACAGGACAGCGTCAGCATCGCCGCCGGCCTCGACAGGTACGTGCACGCAGACGAAGGTGATGCCGCATCCGCCCTCGGCAGCGCCTGGCGCCCCTGGCGCACCGTCGAGATGGCCGCGGCATTGGAGTGGATTCGGGCGTTCAACCGGGAGCACCCGAACGACCCCATCCGGATCTTCGGCGTGAGTCCCGTGCAGGCGCAGCCCGAGGACTACGACGCCGTCCTGGACCACGTACGCGGGTCGGCGCCGGAACGGCTGGCGGAGGTGGCGTCTCACCTGGCACCGATCCGGACAGCTCACCACACCGCGGAGCATGTGCAGCGCGCCCGGGGAATTCACCCGGGGCGCCCGTTCGCCGACCATGCCCGCGACGCGCTCGCGCTGATCCGGTCGTTGCCCGACGCCGGCCACGCCGACCACGCCGACCACGCCGACGGCATCCTGGCGCGGATGCGAATGATCGTCGACTTCCACGAACGCAGCGTCGCCGGGCAAGGGTTGTCCACGGACGATATCGCCGTACGGGCTGGTGCCATCGGCGACTACCAGCGTCGGACCGGTCTGCGGGTGGTCTACTGGGACGGGATCGGCCACACTTCGGCAGCCGCGGTGACCAGTCCGCTCGCTCCCGAGCGTGGTCCCCAGCCCAGCGAAGGCAGTCTGCTGCGCAAGTGGTACGACGCGCAGTACGTCTCCGTGGCGATCGGATTCCATCACAGAGACCTCGGTGTCGCCGTGGTCCCGGAGCCGGCCGGAGATCTGATCGACGCGAGGCTCGGTGAGACGGATCTGCCCGCCCACTGGCTGGATCTGCGCCGCGAAGCGGTGCGTCGCCAATGGGACGGACCGGCGAAGGCCCGCGTTATCAGCGGCGTCTACGACCCGTCCCGCGACGCCGACGAGCACCTCGCCGTTGCTTCCCTTGCCGATGCATTCGACATGCTCATCCACATCCGCCGAGTGACCCCAGTGCGATGGTTGCCGTAAGCAGCGCCACCCGCTGCCGACCCCGACGTCGAGGTCGGCAGGAGGCATGGAGCTTGCACGTCCAGGCTCCATCCTCTGTGCTTTTCGGTATGCCTGGCCACGATCATCATTGCCTGCCGCCCGGCAGCGCTCCGGGTCCGGCGTCCACGAGCGGGGGACGTACAACTCCCGGTCCGCCGCCGCGTGCCCGTGCTTGCCTGCATAGACGAAATGCACGGCGACCTGGGAATTCTCGATCCGGCTGCCGCGACGCCGGAGACCGTATGGTCACCTTTGCCGCGGGTTCACCCGGCAGTTGGTATGGAGGTACTGGGCGACGCCGTTCGTGAAGTCGTAGATCGCGACCGTTTGGGTGTCTTCCAAAGGATCCGCCGGTGGCATCAGGAAATGGGTTTCGCTCACCGGGAGCAGCTCATATCTGATGCGGTCCGGCTTTTGGAGGAACTCTGCGTGCATCGGGTCAAGGACCAGGGTCAGGTACAGCTTTCCGTCTTCGGCTGACACCTCGTACCGTGCGCCGGGGCGCTCATAAACCCCCTCGTACCTGGGAAGGTCGAGGTTCAGCGTGGAGTCCGGTGCATGCAGGTCCGGAATGGTAACCATGCCGAGGCCGGTCAGGATCTCGTTGAACACCGTGTGAAAGAAGTTCTCCCGCGGTCCGCCGTTGGTCAGCATGGCAATGGCGGTGTTCGAGTCCGGCAGGATCCGCAGCCGGGCATTCTGGCCGATCGTGCTGCCGTCGGTCGCATAGACGGTTTCACCGTGCCAGTCACCTACGATGAGGCCGAGTGCCCAGGCCGGCCCGAACGCATGCGGATCCGGTACGGGTACCCGCGAACACAGCATCTCTCGCACACTCTCGGCTGAGACGATTCGCCTTCCACTCGGCGCCGTGCCGTTGTTGAGGAGGACGTGCGCCATGGCGAGCACGTCCCTGGACGTCGAGGTGATGTTTCCGCCGGGGCCGAATGCGCGTGGCAAGTGGCGCACCGGTGTGACGATGGGCCCCTCTTCCGGAGAACGGATCAGGTGCCCGGTCGCGGCCCGGGCTTCGTCCGTCTGCTCGTGCCAGCTGTTCGTGCTGGTAAGACCCATGGGGTCGAAGAGGCGCCGCCGCATGACGTCGTCCCAGTGTGCGCCGTCGTGCACCTCCAGGATCCGCGCGAGAATCGCGTAACCCAGCGCCGCGCTATAGCCGTGGGTGTGACCCAACGGGAAAACCTGGGGTGCGTCGGCGATGTTCTCGACCATGCGGGCGTAGACGTCCTCGTCTTCGCCGGGGTCGCCATAGGCTTCCTCGATACCGTTGGTGTGCTGCAGCAGGTGACGAGGGGTGACCCTTGCGCTCGTCCCGGGATCGGCCACCGTGAAGCCGGGCAGATACGTCCGCACCGGCTCGTCGAGGTCAACTCTCCCTTCGTCGACGAGCTGCATGAAGGCCAGTGCGGTCCAGGTCTTGGTCATGGAGCCACATTGGTAGACGGTGTCCGTCGTCGCGGGTTCTAGCGTTTCCACGTTTGTGACACCGACCGCGAATTCGGTGAGCTCTCCATCGCGGAGCACACCGATCGCGGCGCTCGGGATCGCGTACTCCGCCAGGAGTTCGGCGACCCGGGCCTGGATCCGCGGTAGGTCGAGCGTCATCGCGGGAGACCGACCGCGTTCGCGGCGTCCGCTTCGAAGTACTCCGTCGTGGCGTAAGCGCCGGCGTATGCCTCGAAGAAGTCCCGGACACCGTCGATGGAGTCGTGGGTGATCACATTCACCGCCTTGGCTCCGTCCTGGCTCGCGACTGCCAGCTTCCACGTGGCGCCCTTGGGGAGTTTGGCGTGTGCCTTCTTCAGCCCGCTCCAGAACTTGCCGTCATCCGAGACTGTCGACACGACCATCACGTACATCTTGACCCTCTCTTTCCGAATGAGGAAAAGCTACGTTGCGTTTCAGATTGCGTCAACGAAACAGGCGTGCAAATTCCCGCCAACCATGCATCGTTGCAACAGAGTTGTGAATGAATGCAACTTCCTCATTCGGGTCGTTGCAATGTACTGTCGCTGAACGCAAGGAAAGGGGTTGCATCGGTGCCAGGGGGCAGGCTGACCTACGAGGACCGCCGGCGGATCGCGGCGTGGCTGGCCGAAGGGCTCGGGTACGCCGAGATCGGCCGACGGCTCGGCCGACCGACGTCCACGATCAGTCGCGAGGTCGCACACAACGGGGCATCCGCCCCCTACTTGGCCGACCACGCGCAGCAGGTCTCCAACGACCGTGCCCGCCGGCGCAAGCCGCCCCGGACCGCAGAGACGACGACAGACGTCCAGCCGGCCGAGGTGGTGCGCGGCTTCGTGGACGAGTTCGCGACGCTGCTGGCCGCGACCGGCCTGCCTCGCATGACCTCCCGGGTGTTCGTGTGCCTGCTCACCGCTGACGCCGACGGCCTGACGGCGGCCGACCTGGTGCACCGGCTACACGTCAGCCCTGCCTCGGTATCCAAGTCCATCGGCTATCTGGAGACCATGGCACTGGTGCTGCGCCGGCCGGATCCCGGCGGGCGCCGCGAGCGGTACGTGATCGACGACGACGCCTGGCTCCGGGCGTGGAAAGCCGATACCGGCGCACACGCCAAGATCGCGACCGCCGCACAGCGGGGCATCGGGATCTTCGGCGCCGAGTCGGCCGCCGGCGACCGACTCGGCGCGATGGGTCGGTTCTTCGCCCAACTCAGCCAACAGATGAGCGGCAGCGCCCTCACCGAATCCGCCGTGTATGACGCGCTGACCGTGCTCGCCGCCCTCGTACACACCGGCCGCCCGCTGACGTTGGGCGTACTGGCCACCGCGCTCGACTGGCCCCGGGACCGCGCCACCGCGGCCCTGGACGCGATCCAACGGCAGCCGGCCATCGCCGATCCCCTCGTCCTGAGGACCGTCGGGCCCCGGACGTACGCGCTCGCCGCGAGAGCGGACCGCCTCAGCCCGGCGCAACGCAAAGCACTCGACCGGTAAGTTGCACCAACGCCTCGATGCCGGTGAGCGGTTACGCGGGAGCCGGTGAAGTACGGGGTCTCGAACCTTCCCGCCGGCCTTCCTGACGGCCCGGCCCCGCCCTGCCCGCCCCGCCGCCTAGAACACCACCAGCGCCCGCCCACCCTTACCCGCCTGCATGGCGTCGAAGGCGGAAGGGATGTCGTCCAGGGTGATGCGCTCGGTGACCAGGACGGACAGGTCGAGGGCGCCGGAGCGGATGTGCTGTGCGATGACGGGCAGATCGCGGGCGGGGTCGCTGTTGCCGTAGACGCAGCCGGAGAGGGTCCGGCCGAAGTAGAAGAGCTCCAGGGCGGAGAAGGTCACCTGCTGGTCCTGTCCGCCGATGCCGACGACCGTCGTGCGGCCGCCGCGGCGGGTCGACGACCAGGCCGTACGGATGGTGTCGGCGCGGCCCACACACTCCACGGCGACATCGGCGCCCACGCCTGAGGTGAGCTTGCGGATGCGCTTGGCGGTGTCGTCGCCCGCCACCACGAACTCGGTGGCGCCCGCGGCGCGGGCCAGCTCCTCCTTCTCCGGGGAGACGTCCACGGCAACGATCGGTCCCGCACCGGCGATCCGCGCGGCCTGCAGCGTGGCCAGGCCCACCCCGCCGACGCCGAAGACCGCGACCGACTCCCCGGCCCGTACCCGGGCGTTGTGGTGCACGGCGCCCCAGCCGGTGAGCACCGCGCAGCCCAGCAGCGCCGCGTCGGCGAGCGGCACCCCGTCGGGCAGCGGCAGCGCGGCCCGCGCGGGCACCACGGTCTCCTCGGCGAACGCGGCGGTGCCGAGGCCGGGGTAGAGGTCGGTGCCGTCGGCGGCGAGGGTGGCGTACGGAGCGTCCGCGGCATGGCCGGAGCGGGCGCACAGCCACGGCTCGGCCAGCCCGCAGAAGTGGCAGTCACCGCAGGACGGCGCCCAGTTGAGGACGACCTGGTCGCCGGGGGCCACCGTGGTCACCTCAGGGCCCACCGCGGTGACGGTGCCCGCGCCCTCGTGACCGAGGACGGCCGGGACCGGCTGGCGCAGGGTGCCGTTGGACAGGGACAGGTCGGAGTGGCAGACACCGGCGGCGGCGAGCCGGATGCGCACCTGGCCGGGGCCGGGCTCGGGCAGGTTGATCTCGGTGACCCGCAATGGGGCGTTGACGGCGGACAGTACGGCGGCGCGGACCACGGAAGGAGTCTCCTCGGTGCGGAGTCGGAGTGCGGGACTGGCGGGACTGGCGGGACTGGCGGGACTGACGGGGGTGGCAGGGGTGACAGGGGTGGTGGGGCCGGTGGGGCCGGCATGGCCCCCGCCCTCCGCCCGATCAGAACTGCAGCGACTTGGTCTGCAGATATTCGGTCAGTCCGTGCGGGCCCAGCTCGCGGCCGATGCCGGACTGCTTGTAACCGCCAAAGGGGGCAAGGGGGTTGAACCGGCCGCCGTTGATGTCGACCTGCCCGGTGTCCAGGCGGCGGGCGAAGGCGACCGCCTCGGCGTCGTCGCCCGCCCAGACCGCGCCGGCCAGCCCGTAGATGGTGCCATTGGCGATCCGGGCGGCGTCGTCCTCGTCCTCGTACTTCAGGATCGACAGGACCGGGCCGAAGATCTCCTCCTGGGCGATGGTCATCTCCGGGGTGACATCGGCGAAGACGGTCGGTGTGACGTAGAAGCCCGTCCCGGCGGGCGCCTGCGGTCCGCCCGCCACGACCCGTGCGCCCTCGGCGATGCCCTGCTCGATGTAGCCGCGCACCCGGTCCCGCTGTTTGGCGCTGACCAGCGGGCCGACCCGCTCCCCCGGGACGTACTTGGCGGCCGCCGCCGTCGCCAGCTCGACGGCCTCGGCGTATTGGTCCTGGTGGACCAGCATCCGGGTCCAGGCGCTGCAGGTCTGGCCGGAGTTGGCCATGACATTGGCGACGCCGACCGCGACCGCCCTGGGCAGATCGGCGCTGGGCAGGATGACATTGGCCGACTTGCCGCCCAGTTCCAGTGCCACCCGCTTGACCGCGGCACCCGCGAGGGCACCGATCCGCTTGCCGACGGCCGTCGAGCCGGTGAAGGAGACCAGGTCGACCCCCTCGTGCCCGGCAAGCTCCTGCCCGGCGACCGGGCCGAGTCCGGTGACGAGGTTGAAGACCCCGGCAGGTATCCGGGCCGCGTCGACGCACTCGGCGAAGAGCTGGGCGACCAGCGGGGTGTCCTCGGCAGGTTTGAGCACCACCGTGCAGCCGGCCGCGAGCGCCGGGGCGACCTTGGCGACGATCTGGTGCAGGGGATAGTTCCAGGGCGTGATCGCACCCACCACACCCACCGGTTCGTGCAGCACGGTGGAGTTGCCGATCTTCTCCTCGAAGGAGTACATGCCGGCCAGTTCGGCGTACGAGCCGCAGACCGCGAGCGGCACCCCGGCGTGCACCGCCGTGCTGAAGTCGAGCGGCGAGCCGAGTTCGGCGGTGACGGTCTCGGCGATCTCCGCGGTGCGCGCGGCGAGTTGGTCGCGCAGCGCGGCCAGGTGGGCCGCACGCTCGGCGGGCGGGGTGGCGGCCCAGCCCGGCAGCGCCGCGCGGGCGGCACGGACCGCGGCGTCCACGTCCTGCGCCGAGCCGGCCGGGACGGTGGCGATGACCTGCCCGTCGGCCGGGTTGACGACCTCGATCGTGCCGCTGCCCGCGGCGGGCCGCCAGCTTCCGTCGATGTACATCGCGTCGTGCTGCGTCACGTCGTGGTCCTCCCGAGCCGGCTGCTGGTCGTCCACCCAAACTAGCGCCGGTAGTTTTGCGCGCGCCAGGAATCCGCCACACCGTGTGGGACGACGACGACGCCGACGAGGGCAGGGCGGGCCCGCAGTCTCCCGCTGTGGCGGTCACCACGACCCTAGGGCGCGGCAGTGCCCGCGAGTCCGGCCGCCCCCGCCCCCGCCGGCGCCGGCGGGGGCGGGGGCGGCGACCTGGCCTGGCCGGTTGCCGGTCAGACGGAGCGCCGGCGCCGTTGCCGGTACCGGTCAGCTAGAGGATGCCGAAGAGCACACCGGCGCCCAGGACCACCAGGGAGGTCAGCGCGGCCCACTTGACGGTGAACTTGGTGTGGTCGCCGAACTCGACCTTGGCCATGCCGACGAGGACGTAGACGGCGGGGACCAGCGGACTGGACATGTGCAGGGCCTGGCCGACGAGGGAGGCACGGGCGATCTCGATGGGGGCCACGCCGTGGGCGGCGCCGGCCTCGGCGAGGATCGGCACGATACCGAAGTAGAAACCGTCGTTGGACATGAAGTAGGTCAGCGGGATGCTGAGGACGCCGGTGACGATGCCCATGTGCGGGCCGAGTGCGTCGGGGATGCCGCTGACCAGCCAGCGGGCCATGTGCTCGACCATGCCGGTGCCGGTGAGCACGCCGGTGAAGACCGCGGCGGCGAAGACCATTCCGGAGACGTTGAGCACGTTCTCGGCGTGCGCGGCGACCCGGGCCTTCTGGTCCTTCATGTGCGGGAAGTTGACGGTCAGGGCGAGGGCCGCGCCGAGGAGGAAGAGGACCGGGATCGGCAGGGCCTGCACGATCAGCAGGGTGAGCAGCGCGACGGTGAGCGCGGCGTTGAACCAGTAGAGCTTGGGGCGCAGGGTGGCCCGCTGCGGGTCCAGGACCTGGAGGCCGTCGTCGTCGCCTTCGGTGCCGATGTCGGTGCCACTGCCGCTGTCGCTCTCGGCATCGGCGTCGGCCTGGCCGCCGGAGCCCGCGCCCGCGCCACCGGTGCCTCGCTGCGCACCGCCGCCGACGAGTCCCGCACCACCGGCACCCGCGCCGACCAGCACCTGCTCGGTCTCCTTCGTCGTCTCCTTCTCCTCCGCGGCCTCGGTCACCAGCCGGGTGTCGCCGAGGGTCAGCATGCCGAGCCGCTTGCGCTCACGCCGGCCGAGGACGTACGCGAGGGCGAACACGGCGACCAGGCCGACGGCCAGGGCCGGGATCATCGGGACGAAGATGTCGCCGGCGTCGAGCTTGAGGGCGGTGGCGGCGCGGGCGGTCGGTCCGCCCCAGGGGAGTGTGTTCATCACGCCGTTGGCGGTGGCGGCGACACCGGTCATGACCACGAGGCTCATCTTCAGCCGCTTGTAGAGCGGGTAGAGCGCCGAGACGGTGATCATGAAGGTGGTGGAGCCGTCGCCGTCGAGCGAGACGATCGCGGCGAGCAGGGCCGTGCCGAGCACCACCCGCACCGGGTCGGCCTTGCAGAACTTCAGGATGCCGCGGACGACCGGGTCGAAGAGTCCGACATCGATCATCACCCCGAAGTAGATGATGGCGAACATCAGCATCGCGGCCGTGGGGGCCAGGTCGCCGATGCCCTTGAGGACGTAGTCGCCCAGGTGCGCGCCCTGGCCGACCAGGACGCAGAACAGCGCGGGTATGAGCACCAGCGCGGCCATCGGTGACATCTTCTTCATCATGATCAGCGCCAGGAAGGCGGCGATCATGACGAATCCGAGGATTGTCAGCATCAGTGGTACCTCACGTTCACCCTTGAACATCTGCCGGGGGCTGGCAGTTCAGGCGACGGTAGGTGCCCTTAACTTTTGTTAACAAGGCCTTGACACGCGAGCAATACGAGCAAAACCCCAGGTCAATACGGATCCCACCGGACGGGCGTGCGCACAACCGGCAACCACGCGCGCTTCCCCGCCTCCCCCTTCACCCCTCCCCCGAGCCCGCACCCGCCCCCGCCCCCGCCCCGTCCAGATAACGCGCCAGATAGGCCCGGAGCAGTTCCTTGGCCTCCGTGACGATGGCGGGATCGCCGGCCGGGTCCGTACGGAAGGCGAGCTGGAGCAGCGCGTCGGCCGTCTCGACACCGACCAGGAAGGCGGTGCGCAGCCGCTCGTCGGCGGTGTCCAGGCCGAGCGGACCGGCCAAGAGGGCACGCAGCCGGTCGGCTACCTCGTAATTGGCCTGCCGGGAGGCCTGCGGAGCGGGGACGGTGAACTCCACCAGGGCGAAGCCCGGCACGGTCCGCTTCATGGCGAGGTATTCGTCGACCACCACGTCCATCGCATGGCGCCACTGGAGCGGCCGGCCGGCCTGCGCGGTCAGCCGGGCGGTGATGCGGTCCGCGTAGGCGTCGAGATTGCGCCGGGCAAGGGCCTCGGCCATGGCGCGCTTGTTGGGGAAGAAGCGGTAGACGGAGCCGATCGGGACACCGGCGCGGCCGGCCACGGTCCGGGTGCTCAGCTCGTCGTATCCGGTCTCCTCCAAGACCTCGGCACACGCGTCGAGGATTCTGGCCAGGCGCTGGGCGCTGCGCTGCTGGACGGGTGCACGGCGCAGGGACGTGGACGGGGAGCCGGGGCGAGGGGGCGGAGGACCGGGGCGAGGGGGCGGCTGCTGCACCTGTCCATCCTGCCCGCCGTCCCGACGGGCGTGAGCGCCCTCGCCGCGATCCGGTGCACCGAAACCGGCCCGCCGAAACCGGCGCACGAAGCCTGCCCGCCGAAACCGGACTGCTGAAGCCGGCCTGCTGACCCGCCGCGAACCGGCCCCCTGTCCGACCACCCCCGCCGTCCGGCCGTCCCCCGCCGTCCGACTGCCACCGGTCCGACCGCCCCCGGTCCGACCGACCGCTGCGATGCGACCGACCGCCGCGATCCGGCCGACGCGGCCGGGAGCCTCCGTTGACGCCCCCCGATAGCAATCCTAAGGTCCTGCATAGGATTCCTTGAGCGGCGGGAGCACGCGATGGCAGGCACGGGCAACGAGCAGGCGAGGAAGACGGCCGAAGGGCTGGCGTACAGCACCGGGTTCGGCAACGAGCACAGCTCGGAGGCCGCCCCGGGCGCGCTGCCGGTGGGCCGCAACTCCCCCCAGCGCGCACCGCTCGGCCTGTATGCGGAACAGCTCAGCGGCTCCGCGTTCACCGAACCGCGCAGCCACAACCACCGCTCCTGGCTCTACCGTATCCGCCCCTCCGCCGCGCATCCGCCGTTCGTCCGCGCCGCGCAGGGCGCCCTGCGCTCGGCGCCGTTCACCGACTGCACCCCCGACCCCAACCGGCTGCGCTGGAACCCGCTGCCCGCGCCCGCCGGCCCGGCCGACTTCCTGGACGGGCTGTGGACGCTGGGCGGCAACGGCGACGCCACCCAGCGCACGGGCATGGCCGTCCACCTCTATTGCGCCAACACCTCCATGGAGCGGCGGGTGTTCGGCAACGCGGACGGCGAGCTGCTGATCGTGCCGGAACGCGGCGGACTGCTGCTGCGCACCGAACTCGGCCTGCTGCACGCCGAACCGGGCGAGGTGGCGTTGATCCCGCGCGGCATCCGCTTCCGCGTCGAGCTGCTGGACACCGCGCCCGACGGCGGGCAGAGCCCGGCCGCCCGCGGCTACGTCTGCGAGAACTACGGCCGCCCCTTCCAGCTCCCCGACCTGGGCCCGATCGGCGCCAACGGTCTGGCCAACGCCCGGGACTTCCGCGCACCGGTCGCCGCCTACGAGGACGTCGAGGGCCCCGTCGAGGTCGTGAACAAGTTCTGCGGCCGGCTCTGGACTGCCACCTACGACCATTCGCCGCTGGACGTCGTCGCCTGGCACGGCAACCATGTCCCCTACGTCTACGACCTGCGCCGCTTCAATGTCATCGGCTCGATCAGCTACGACCACCCCGACCCGTCGATCTTCACCGTGCTCACCGCCCCCTCCGACACCCCGGGGCTGGCGGGCGTGGACTTCGTGGCGTTCGCGCCGCGCTGGCTGGTCGGCGAGGACACCTTCCGGCCGCCGTACTTCCACCGCAATGTGATGACCGAGTACATGGGACTGATCGAGGGCGCCTACGACGCCAAGACGGCCGGAGAAGGGGGCTTCGTTCCAGGCGGCGGCTCGCTGCACAACATGATGTCCGCGCACGGGCCCGACCGGGAGACCTTCGACCGGGCGAGCGCCGCCGAGCTGCGCCCGCAGAAGATCGACGACGGGCTGGCCTTCATGTTCGAGACCCGCTGGCCGCTGACGCTGACCGAACAGGCCAGGGACGCCGGCCATCTGCAGCATGGCTACGACGACGTATGGCAGGGTCTGCAACGTCATTTCCGCCCGTGACACCGGGGAACGCCTCGTGACCACCTTCGCTCCCGACTCGCTCGCCCTGAACCGCAAGCTGCCGCTGTGGTACCAGGTCTCGCAGTCGTTGCGCGCCTCCATACTCGGCCGCTCGCCCGAGGCGCCGCTGCGGCTGCCCACCGAGGACGCGCTCGCCGCGCACTACGGCGTGAGCGTGCTGACCATGCGCCAGGCCCTCAAGGAGCTGGAGGCGGAGGGCCTGATCAGCCGGCACCGGCGCCGTGGCACCTTCATCGAGCCGAGCGCCCAGCGCGGTGCGCCGGTGCGGCTGCTGGGCTCGGTGGACACGATCGTTGCCCAGCAGTCCGGGATGAGCACCGAACTGCTGGAGCACGGCCCCACCCCGGTACCGTCCGAACTGTCCGAGTATTTCCCGGACATGACAGAGGTGGCCGGGTTCCGCCGACTGCGCAGCGACGAGGAAACCGGCGAGCCGACCAATCACGCCCACAACTACGTACGCCCCGAGATCGCCGAGCTGATCGATCCGGCGGATCTGCTGCGCTGGCCGATGACGAAGGTACTGCGGGACGAGGTGGGCGTCCGGATCAGCCGGATCACCGACAGCGTCGAGGCCCGCCTGGCCGACCCGGAGACCGCCCGCCTGCTACAGGTTCCACTGCTCAGCCCGATCCTGCACTACACGGGGGTCACCTACGGTGAGGGGGGCGACGTGGTCGATGTCGCCCGGATTCATTACCGGGGCGACAGGTTCTCCTTCACGGTGACGCTGGACGCGTAGCGGCTTCCCACGTTTTTGTCTTTCCCGCCGTGGTTGTTGCTCGCCGTTTTTCGCCCGCTGCGCGGTCCGCTCGCCGTTGCGCCTGCGGCGGGCGGGGTCCGCTGCGCGGGGCTGTGGGTGCGGTGACGGACCTCCGGGGGCGGTGTGTGGGACTGCTTCGCTTTACGTCCCACACACCGCCCCCTCCGGCCCGTCCCCTCCCGTGGGGGAGTAAGTGAAGGTGGGTGGGGGCGGGCCACGGTCGTAGCCCTGCGGCCCCTACTGGCTATTACGGCGTGGCCCGTTTCCGTGTGATCGCAAGGTGCACCGGACCGCTCAGGTCCACCCCCACCGGCCTTCTTCCCACCCCTCAACGGGAGGGGACGGGCCGGAGCGGGTGGGTGTCCGGGCTTTGCTTCCAAAGGCCCAAATAAGAGGAGCAAAGGCGGAGCGCAGCGGAGCGTAAAGCGAAGCAGTCCGGCACCCCACCCGCGGAGGCCCGTCACCGCACCCGACAGCCCCGCGCAGCGGCAACGCCCGCCGCCAGGCGCCACGGCGAGCGCACCGCGTTAGCGGGCGAAACACGGCGAGAACCCCCACGGCGGGGCAGCCGAAAACGTGGGCTCAAATCCTCTCAAGGCTCCGCCCCGTGCTCCGCGGCCCCAGCAGCGCCACGTCCGCGCACAGCAGCAGCATCAGCCCGGCCGAGCCGGTGAACACCGCGGCGGGGCCCAGGTCGTTGAGAACGCTCAGTGCCACGAACGGCAGCACGACCGACGTGAGCCGGGACAGCGAGTAGGCGATGCCGATCGCGCTGCTGCGCAGGCCGGTCGGGAAGATCTCGGTCTGGTAGACGTGGAAGGCGTTGGAGAAGACATTGCTGCACACCGTCAGGAGGAAGCCGAAGGTGACGATGGCCCAGGAGGCGGTGGCGAAACCGAAGGCCAGACCGCAGCCGGCGATACCCAGTGCCGAGGCGATGATCAGCGTCCGGCGTTCGATCCGGTCGATGAGCGGGACGGACAGCGCGGACCCGACCGGGTAGCCGCAGAAGCTCAGCGCCGCGTACAGCAGCGACTCGGTGACGGTGTGGCCCTTCGCGGTGAGCACCACCGGTGCCAGCGACCCGAAGCCGTAGTAGCCGACGGTCTGCAGCACCTGGAAGATCCACCACATGACGGTGCGCCGCCGCTGATCGCCCCGGAACATCTCGGCCAGCGGCACCTTCCGCTCCGGTACGGTCTCCGCCTCCGGCACCGAGGGCAGGCTGCCGCCGCGCTCCCGGGCCACTCGCTCCTCCAGCCCGGCCACGATCCGTTCGGCTTCCTCACCACGCCCCTGCACCACCAACCACCGCGGGGATTCCGGGAGTTGGCGGCGCATCACCTGGAGGAAACCGGCGCCCAGCGCGCCGGCGATCAGCAGCCAGCGCCACCCCTCGACGCCCAGCGGCTGATGGGCGGCCACCAGCCGGGCACCGAGCAGCGCGGCGACCGGAACGCCGAGGAACCCGAAGGTGTACGCATGGGCGATATAGCGGCCGCGTACCGCGCGGGGCAGGAACTCCGCGAGATAGGTGTCGACCAGCACGAGTTCGGCGCCCAGCCCCAGACCGGCCAGGAAGCGCAGCGCGAGGAACCAGGACAGATCAGGGGCACAGGCGCACAGCAGCGAGAAGAACGAGTACGCCGCCAGGTTGATCAGGAACATCCGGCGCCGCCCGAAGCGGTCGGCGAGCACCGAGAGCACATTCGCCCCGACGAACATCCCGAGGAAGCCGGTGGCGATCACCCAGGATTTCGCGGTGGGCCCGAGGTGCCACTGTTCGGCGAGGGCCGCGGCCAGCACCCCGCCGAGGAAGATCTCGTAGAGGTCGAAGAAAGCCCCGATGCCGACGACGAGGGTGATCCGGCGGTGCCACCGGGACGGCGGCAGCCGGTCCAGCCGTGCGGCGGCCCGGATGCCGGTAGGGGTCTCCCCGCGCCGTTCAGGCGTGGGAGAGGTGGTGTCCGTCATGGCGGTCCTCCCCTGAGCAGTTCCCGGCGTGCGGGACGGAGCCAGGTCCGCACCGCGTGGTCGGGCGTACGGCGAGGACCGTACTCCTCCAAGATCAGCAAGCGGAAGACCGCCTGCCCGACCACCCCCGGCGGCGAACGTGGCCTGCGGATTCGGTACCGCCGCAGGCCCGGTGGATACCATGCCGGGGTCAACCGAACGGTCCGGGAGGGGCTCCGCGTGACGGCGAAGCAGGACGCGCCACGGCTGTCCGATCTCATGCCCTGGTCCGTGGCGCCGCTGCGGCTCGGCCGCTCCTGGGTGCTGGCGCCGGATCCGGCCACGCTGCGGGCCCGCTGGGCGGCACTGGTGGCGGCCGAGGACGCGGCGGCCCGCGAGCGGCTGTTCCGGCCGTCCCGGGCCCGGACCCTGCACTCCGCCGTCGGCCAGCTGCCGGGCCAGGCCACGGCGACCGAACGGCTGTACCGTGCGGGCGGCCCGTGCCCCGAGCCGGTACGGGTGACGCACGGCCCGTTCGACCAGCAGTGGCTGCTGCCCGATCACCGGCTGATCGACGGCGCGCGGCCGGAGTTGTGGCGGGTGGCGGACGACCGGCAGCTGTTCGTGGTCGAGTGGGGGCAGGTGCCGCAGGTGCCCGGCCCCGCGGTGGTGTGCTCCGCGCTGCCGCCCGACGGGCGTTCGCCGGCCGGCCGCCCCGGACGGATCCGCCCGTTCTACCGGCGGCCCGCCGGACACGAGCCCAATCTCGCCCCGGGCCTGCTCACCCTGCTCGGCCGGCGCCTGGACCGCCCGGTGGCGCCGACGGACCTGCTGGCCTGGCTCGTCACGAACGCCCGGCACTCCCCCGAGGGCTGCACGGTGCCGCTCACCGCCGACCCGGAGCTCTGGGACCGCGGCGTCGCCCTCGGCGAGCGGCTGCTCTGGCTCACCACCCGCGGCGCCTACGCACCCGGGGCGGACGGCGGGCGCGGCGGCGAGCGGCCCCGGATGCCGGGCGGCCGGCGGCCGTACGTACGCTCCGCGCTCCCCGCCCGCGGGCTGCCGCAGGACGTCGCCTACGACCCGGCGGAGGAGGCGCTGCTGCTCGGCGGCGGCCGGATCTCGCCGGTGCCGCCGGGCGCCTGGGACTTCCACGCGGGCGGCGTACGTGTCCTTCAGGCGTGGCTGGCCGAGCGCACCGACACGGCCGCGGCGGGGGCGGAAGCACCCGAGGCCGGTTCGCTGGCGGCGCTGCGCCCCGCCGACTGGCCGCAGGAGTGGACCTCCGAGCTGCTGGAGCTGATCACCGTACTGGCGCTGCTGTCAGAACTGCGGCCGCAGTACGAGGAGTTGCGACGGCAGAGCGAGGGCGTCGGCCCGCAGCTGACGGCCGGCGAACTACGCGCAGCCGGTGTCCTCCCGGCGCCGGTCTCCGCTCACCGTCCGGCTTCGGTGCTCGATCACCACGAGGAGGGCCCGGAAGGGCAGTTCGCGCTGCTGTGAGCCGTGGGCCTGGCGAAGGGCCCCGGAGGCCCCGTGGACACACAAAACCACCCATTGCCGGGCAACGGGTGGTGGGGAGTGCTGCGCCGACCGGGTGGGGGACGGGGCCGGGGCAATCGAGCGGGTGCCTCACGGCATCTTCGGGGCAGGGTCCCGCCCCGGCGAGCACACCGACGAGCTGCCGGCGCCCTGGGCCTGACGAGCGATCGGACCGCGGTGCCGCGCCGGGACGGTGTGATCGCCCGAGATGCCGCTTCAGCAGCGGATCAGCCGTGACCCCCGAACAGCGAGCGCCGCAGCCTGCGCAGCGGCGCGAACAACGACACCCTGGCGCCGCGGCTGTTCCTCGCGCGCGAGCGATCGCGCGCGGTGAGCTCCTGCATCAGCGAGGTCGCGCCCTCCACCTCACGCTGCGGGATGGCGGGACCACCCAGCACCGCGAAATGGCGGTCGAGACGCGCACTGGACGCACCGCTCCCGCAATTGATGGCAGGGACTCGCGCCCTGCTACGCACTGTTATCTGTTCCATGACTCTCCCCACCCTACGAGGGCACCCGGCCCGGGCAGGGTAACCCTATCTCTCTCGGAGGACACGCGTGCAGACCGGTCAACGGGTTCACCTGCCTCGCCTTGACGTTGACAAACACCATACGGAATGTCACCTACACCGCATGGGCCAGGGCGAGTTGAGGGTCATCGGGCTGCCACGGGGGCCGCACGGGGCGCCTGACGGGCCGCCAGGGCGCACGGGGAGAGACCGGGATCTCCCTGCCTCCCCCCGGCGGCCGGCGAGCGGATGATTACGCAGCGGAGGCGAACACCGGCAGATAGCCGCCGGACTGCCCGGTGGCGGTGGGGTGGTAGGACTCCAGCACGGGGAGGGTCACGCTGTGCAGCCAGGCACTGCCGGAGCACAGCTCATGGCCGGAAAAGGTGGCGTTGACATCGGCGAAGGTGAAGCCGTGGTCGGCGGCCCGCTTGGCAGTGACGCCGTTGATGTCGTCGGCGGCCGCGTTGATCGCGGCACGGGACTTCTCGGAGAGGCCGGCGATACAGCTCCCGCGGAGCTTGTAGAAGCGGGGGTAGCCCACGACCACCACATGTGCGGCCGGGGCCTTTTGGGAGATGGCGCTGTACACCCCGTCGAGCTGACCGGGCAGGGTGGTGTCGATGTAGGTCCTGGCCTGCGCCACCCGGGCCAGACAGGCGCTCTCGCCCTGGAGCGCACAGGCCGTCATGGTGTCGGCGAATCCCGCGTCGTTGCCGCCGATGGTGATGCTGACCAGGCCGGTGGAACTGTTGAGCGGGGCGAGCTGGCCGCTGAGAACGTCACCCGTTCGGGCGCCGGAACAGGCGGTGAACCGGAAGGAGGAGGGGGAGTGCGCGGCGGCCCACAGAGCCGGGTAGGCCTTGGTGCTGCGCTTGCAGGAGCCGCTGGCACTGTCGTAGCTGCCGGCTCCCACGCCGGAGGAGTAGGAGTCACCGAGGGCCACATAGCCCGTGGCGTCGGGGAGTTGGGCCGATACGGCGGCGCTCGCGCCGGTGAGCGCGAGCGCCATGGTGACGAAGAAGGCGGATGTCAGGGCCGCACATCGGGACAGTCTCATGGAACCTCCCTTGGCAGGGTCTCTGCCACATTCGTGGTAGCAAAACTCGCGGGTAGCCGGAAGTGTCCATGCCAAAAGTCATCGACAGCTCACGGCAAATATCCTGATACGAGGGGATGTTCGCCCTCCCGACACGCGTCTCTGCCCGCGGGGGCACGGATGTTCCTCCTCTCCGGTGCTTCCCCTCTTCGGCGCCGCTCGTTTCCGGTGCCGCTCGTTTCCGGTGCCGCTCGTTTCCGGTGCCGCTTCTCTCCGGCGCCGCTTCTCTCCGGTCCCGTCCGGGCCGGTGCGGGAAAGGCCGGTCATTCCTCGGTGGGGTCCAGGCGGCCGGCGAGGCCGGGGACGAGGAAGGCGGTGGCCGCGATGACGAGGGCCACCAGCAGGATCACCAGCGTCGGACGCGTCCCCAGGCCGAGCAGTCCGGCGCCGAGCAGGCCCCCGGCGAACATCGCGGAGACCGAGACCAGCCGGCGGCCCGCCACATGGCTGCCGTAGCCCAGGCGCTTGTCGCGCCCCAGCGGTGACCCGCTGACCAGGGCCGTCATCGCCCGGGTCTCCACCGTCGTCGTGAAGTCGGGGGCGGCGGTGCGTATGGCGGTGACATTGCGTATGCCCATCGCCACCGCCATCAGCCCGACGACGACCAGGCGCCGGCCCGGCGGCAGGCCCCGGACCGGCCCCCACTCCCATGCGGCCACCGCGGCCCCGGCCAGCAGCGTCGCCTCCGTGGCCAGTGCGACCGGGAACCACTGGCGCTGCCGCACGGCCAGTGCCGATTCCCACCGCGCCCCGAGCGCCGCGCCCAGGGCGAAGGCGCCGAGCGACACCACCGTCGCCAGGACCGGCAGGCCGCCCTGGCCTGCGATACCGAACCCGAGGAAGAGCAGATTGCCAGTTTGGGTGGCGGTGAAGACCTGACCGAGCGACAGAAAGCTGACGGCGTCGAGCACCCCGGTGGCCACGGTCAGGCACACCATGATCACCGTCAGGGCGATTCCGCTCGGCGGCTCCACGGACACGGCTCCTTCCGGCGGTCACCTCACCTCGCGGCACGTCCCCCCAGTCTCCGGACGGCCGGCCTCCGCTGCCGCCATTGCGCCGTCCGAGGGCGGCCCGGCGCCGCGGCCCACCGCTTCCGCCCCGCACGGTTGCGTAGGTTTTTGGCCTTCGTCATGTCTTGACGGTGCTCGGAGCGTTGCGCGACATTGAGGCCCGGCATCCGGCGCTTATGGGGGGCAAAGCTGCCAATGCACACCGAGACCATCGCTCAGCACGGCTCGCACGACCCGCCACCACCCGGGGAGCGGCCGGCGAGCGCCACCGCTTCGCTGGTCGCGGGGATGGCGGTCGGCATCGGCATCATGGGCGCCGTCCTCGCGCTCGCCGATATCGGCTCTCCCCTCCGTGCGCCGTTCACCCTCTTCTTCCTCCTGATGGCACCCGCCGGCGCACTCGCCGTGGCGCTGGGCCGGATGGATCCGCTCGGCCGCGCGGTCGCCGCCGGGGCCGGGGCGCTGGCCGTCGATCTGCTGGTGGCGCAGACCATGCTGGCGCTGCATCTGTGGTCGCTGCGCGGCGGCGTGCTGGCGGTGGCGGGGCTCAGCGGCGCCCTGCTGCTGGCCGGCGCGGTGCGGCGGCGTACGGGCCGGGCCCCCGGAAGCCGGGCGGGCTGAGATGGACGTGGCGGTGTACCGCCCCGGCGAACTGACCGGGGCCGACCGAAGTGCCTGGACCGCCCTGCAGTCCCGGGCACGGTCCCTGGGGACGCCGCAACTGGCGAACCCCTTCCTCTCCCCCGAGTTCACCCTGGCCGTCGGCCACTGCCGAAGCGGCGTACGGATCGCGGTGCTCCACGAGCACGGTGAGCCGGCCGCGTTCCTGCCCTTCCAGCGCTCGGTGCTCGGGACCGGGCGGGCGGTCGGCCTGGGCGTCTCCGATGCCCAGGGGCTGGTGCACCGGCCCGGGTTCCGCTGGGACGCCCGGGAGCTGCTGCGGGCCTGCGGGCTGTCGGTGCTGGAGTTCGATCATCTGGTGGAGGGCCAGAAGCCCTTCGAGACGGCCTCGTTCAGCGGTCATGGCTCACCCGTCATCGAGGTGGACCAGGGCTTCGAGGCCTATCTGGCGGGGCTGCGGGCCCGGTCGCCGAAGTTCACCCGGACCACGCTCGCCAAGGAACGCAAGCTCGGCCGGGACATCGGGCCGCTGCGCTATGTCCACGACGAGCGCGACCCGGCGGCGCTGCGGACGCTCATGGAGTGGAAGTCGGCGCAGTACCGCAGGACGGGGCGCAGCGACCGCTTCGCACACCCCTGGATCGTCCGGCTCGTACAGCACCTCTTCCACACCCGCAGCGCTTCCTTCGCGGGGCTGCTGTCGGTGCTGTACGCGGGCGAGCGGCCGGTCGCGGCGCACTTCGGGCTGCGTTCGGAGTCCGTTCTCGCCTGCTGGTTCCCGGCCTACGACCCCCGGTTCGCGAAGTTCTCCCCGGGGCTGGTGCTGCATCTGCGGATGGCGCAGGCGGCGGCCGCGGAATCGGTCGGCCATCTCGACCTGGGGCGCGGCGCGAAGGATTACAAGGACTCCCTCAAGACCCGTGAACTCATGGTGTCCGAGGGGTGGGTGATGCGGCGGCATCCGGTGGCACTGGGGCACCGGGCGCGGCGCGCGCCGGTGCGTGCGCTGCGCAATGCGGTGCTGGCCAGGCCGGAGCTGTTCGCGCCCGCCGACCGTCTGCTCAAGCGGGTGGGCCGGATCCGGTCGGGTCGGTGACGCATAACCCGGCAGCGGCGGTCCGTGCCGGGGTTTTGCGGAGTTCCCCAGGGCGCAACGGGGCGTGCGCCGGTGCATTCATACGGGCGTGCCCCCGAGTGCACCGGCCAGTTGCCGCAAAGGGTATTTGACGCCGAAGAGCGTGCCCTACAGTCCCTGACATCAATACCGACGCACATCCACCCGCACCGGACGATCATCGCAAGACGGCTCCGGGGAGAGCCCGTTCGATCCGATGGAACGACCGGTGCGGTGCGCGGTGGGGGGGGTCCCGTGCGCACGGTCTTCGCTTGCCGATCACAGCTTGCCGAGGGCCGGAGCACGAGCCGCGCAGCCGGAATCACGCGTGCCTGCTCGCCCTGTCCGCACGGTGAACCCTGCCGTGCGACCGGGGTGTGAACCCCCCTTTCGACCCGGATAACCACACGGACCGCCCGGGGGTGGGCGGTCCACCGGACGAGAGGGCATGAAACCCGATGAGCTCGTTCCTTCGCCCGGCCGACGCGGAAGAACCGCCGCTGACGCTGCTGCCGGACCAGGCCGTCTACCGTCCCGTTTCCTCGCATCTGGCCATCGCTCCACCGGTCAGTGTCGTCATCCCGGCGATGAACGAAGCGGAAAATCTCCCGTATGTCTTCAAGACCCTGCCGGACTGGATCCATGAGGTGATCCTGGTCGACGGGAACTCCACCGACGACACGGTCCGGGTCGCCCGTGACCTGTGGCCGGACGTCACGGTCGTACCGCAGCGCGGCAAGGGCAAGGGCGACGCGCTGATCAGCGGTTTCGCGGCCTGCACCGGCGAGATCATCGTGATGATCGACGCGGACGGGTCGGCCGACGGCGGCGAGATCGTCAGCTATGTCTCGGCGCTGGTCTCCGGGGCCGACTTCGCCAAGGGCTCGCGGTTCGCCAACGGCGGCGGCACGGACGACATGACGCCCGTCCGCAAGCTCGGCAACCGTGTACTGACCGCCGTGGTCAACACCAAGTTCGGCGCCCGCTACACCGATCTCTGCTACGGATACAACGCCTTCTGGCGGCACTGCCTGGACGAAATAGCCCTGGACTGCGCCGGGTTCGAGGTCGAGACGCTGATGAACATCCGGGTGGTCAAGGCCGGGCTGCGGGTGCAGGAGATCCCCAGCCACGAGTACAACCGCATCCACGGCGTCAGCAATCTGCGGGCGGTGCGGGACGGGCTGCGGGTGCTGAGGGTGATCCTGCGCGAGCGGGGCTCCCGGAAGAACCGGGTGGCCCGGCCCGCGCTGATCACCGGGAACGCGCGGTGAGCGCGGCGAGACCGGCGGCCGGCCCGGCACCACGGATCTCCGTCGTCATCTGCGTCCACACCGAGGACCGGTGGGAGGACATCCTCGCCGCGGTGGCGTCGGTGCACGGCCAGTCCCACCCCGCGCATGAGGTGCTGGTGGTGGTGGACCATCACCCCGTCCTGCTGACCCGGCTCAGGGAGCACTTCAGGGGCGCTCACGCGGGCGCACCCGCTTCCCGTACGCCCGCAACTCCCGTACGGATCATGGCCAATTCAGGACCCCAGGGGCTGTCCGCGGGGCGTAACACCGGTGTCGCCGTGGCCGGCGGCGAGATCGTCGCCTTCCTGGACGACGACGCGGTGGCCGAGCGGGACTGGCTGCGCCACTTCGCCGCGGCCTACGCCGACCCGGCGGTGATGGCGGTCGGCGGGCGCACCGAGCCGGTCTGGGCGTCCGGCCGCCGCCCGGCGTGGTTCCCCGAGGAGTTCGACTGGGTGGTGGGCTGTACGTACCGCGGTCTGCCGCCGGGCAGGGTGCGGGTGCGCAATGTCCTGGGCGGCAATGCCTCCTTCCGCAGGGTGGCGTTCGATCTCGTCGGCGGATTCGCCGTCGGGATCGGCCGGGATGCCGGGCGGCGCCCGCTGGGCTGCGAGGAGACCGAGCTGTGCATCCGGATCAGCCGCTCGCTGCCGGATGCCGTGCTGCTGATCGACGACCGGTCGGTCATCCACCACCGGGTCCCGGCCGTACGGGAGCGGTTCGGCTACTTCCGCAGCCGGGCGTACGCCGAGGGCCTGTCCAAGGCGCTGGTGACCCGCAGTGTCGGCGCACGGGACGGGCTGTCGGCCGAGCGGCGCTACACGACCCGGGTGCTGCCCGCGGGGGTGCTGCGCGGGGTACGCGACGCGCTGTTGCGACGGCCGGGCGGCGCCGGGCGGGCGGGCGCGATCGTGGCCGGCGTGGCCGCCGCCGCGGCCGGCTATGCGTGGGGCACCGCACGGGCCCGGATGCAGACCCGGTCGCGGTCACGGGAACGCGGAAAGCCCGTGGGGGGAGAGGGAGTTGACCGGCCGGCGGAAGATGCGGCCGCAGGTGCGGGACCGGAGCGCGAGGGGGCGGCGGCATGAGCGAACGGCCGCCTGTGGTGCCGATCTTGATGTACCACGCGGTGACCGCGGCTCCGGCCCCCGCCGTGCGGGAGCTGTCCGTGCCGCCGGAGGCCTTCGCCGCACAGCTCGCGGTGCTGGCCGACGCCGGATTCACCCCGCTGACCACCGCCGCGCTGGCCGCGGCCTGGCGGGGCGGCGGACCGCTGCCGGCCAAGCCGGTGCTGATCACCTTCGACGACGGCTACGAAGGCGTCTACCGGCACGCGCTGCCCGCTCTCGCCCGGCACGGTTTCCCGGCCACCCTCTTCGTCTGCACCGGCTGGCTGCCCGGCCCGTACGACACCGGTGGCGCCCTGGACACCATGCTCGACTGGGACCAGGTGCGGAAGCTGGCCGCGGCGGGTGTCGAGATCGGCGGGCACAGCCACAGCCATCCGCAGCTGGACGGCGTCGGTGACGCCCGGCTGCGGCACGAGGTGCTGCGGTGCAAGGAGATCATCGCCGAGCAGATCGGCACACCGCCGGAATCCTTCGCCTACCCCTACGGTCACTCCAGCCGGCGGGTGCGGCGGACGGTGCGCGCGCTGGGCTTCTCGCAGGCGCTGGTGGTGGGCAATGCGCTCGCCGCCCGCCGTCAGGGGCCGTACGCCCTGGCCCGGCTGACGGTGCGGCGCCGTACGGGCACCGAGGAGTTCGCCCGGATCATCGAGGGCCGCGGGCTGCTCCGCGCCTTCGCCCGGGACCGGGTGCTCACCAAGGGGTACGCGGTGGTCCGCAGAGCGCGGCAGGCGGTCCGGCTGTGCACGCCGGGCGGCTGAGCACGCCGCGGCACGCCCGCGGCGGAGGAAGGGGCAACGAAACCGGTGTCTGACACCACCACCAAGGCCGAGGAGCACACGGAACCGGAGCCCCGGGGAGGCGGCGGCCGCGCGCGCCGGCTCCCCGGGCGGGGCGGCGGGAGTCCGCTGTTCCGCAACGCCTATGCGCTGATGCTCAACACCGGCGTCTCCGGGCTGCTCGGCCTGGGGTTCTGGCTGGTCGCGGCCCGTTACTACACGGAGTCGGCAGTCGGCCAGGGATCGGCGGCCATCGCCGCGATGAAGCTGCTGGCCGGGCTGACGGCGGTGACCCTGACCGGTGCGCTGGCCCGCTTCATCCCGGTCGCCGGGCGGGGCACCGGCCGGCTGGTGCTGCGGACCTACGCGGTCAGTTCGGCCGTGGTGGCCGCCGCCGCGGCCGTCTTCCTGCTCACCCTCGGTCTGTGGGGGCCCTCGTACCGCTTTCTGCACGGCCCGCTGACCGGCCTCGGCTTCCTGCTGGCCGTGGTCGCCTGGTCGCTGCTGACCCTGCAGGACGGGGTACTGACCGGACTGCGCAGTGCCCTGTGGGTGCCGGTGGGCAACCTCTCGTTCTCCACGGTGAAGCTCGGGCTGTTGGTGGTCTTCGCCGCGGCGCTGCCCACCGCCGGGGTCTTCGTCTCCTGGGCCGCGGCGATCGCGGTATCGGTGGTTCCGCTGGGCTGGCTGGTGTTCCGGCGGCTGGTGCCCCGGCATGTACGGGCCACGCACCGCACCGCACGGCCGCCGTCGCTCCGGGAGATGGGCCGCTTCGTGGCCGGCGACTCCACCGGGTCGCTGTTCTCGCTCGCCGTGGTCTACCTCGTGCCGGTCCTGGTGGCCTCGCAGGTCAGCGCGGCGGACAATGCGTACTTCTACATCACCACCACCATCGGCGGCACGGTCAATCTGCTCGCCCTCAACATGGGCGCCTCGCTGACCGTCGAGGGGGCGCACGACCCGGCGCAGCTGGCCCGGCACACCCGGGCCGCGCTGCGGCGGATGGCCCGCATCATGCTCCCGGTCTGTGCCGTCCTGTTCCTCGGCGCGCCCCATATTCTGGGGATCTTCGGCCCGGGGTACGCGGAGGCGGCGACGCCGCTGCTGCGCTGGTTCGCGGTGGGGGCGCTGCTGCGGGTCGTGATGGAGGTCCATTTCGCGGTGCTGCGTGCCCAGAGCCGTACGTCCGGACTGGCCGCTCTGCAGGGCCTGTTGTGTGTGCTGGTGCTCGGGCTGACACTGGTGCTGCTGCCGCGGATGGGGCTGACCGGCGCCGGTGTCGCCGAGATCTCCAGCCTGGCGGTGATCGTCGCGGTCGCCGGTGTCCGGCTGAGCCGGGTACTGCGCGGGACGGTGCCCGTGCCGGCCGCCCGCACACCGGCGGGCGGACCCGCCCCCGGCGGGGTTCCGGCGGGCCTGTCCGTCCACGGGGAGCTGGGGGATGCGGTGCGAGGGGACCAGGCGCAGGGCGAGCCCGCGGTCGCCACCGTGCCCCGCCCACTGCCCGGGGGCAGGCCGCCGGGCCGCCGCCCCGCGCTCCTCGTACGCCTCCGGAGCCGCCCCGACCTCGCCGTCTGGGCGCTGCTGGCCACCGCGCTCGCGCTGTTCTGGCTGCCGCTTCGCGGGATGGGCGACGCCGCGCTGGACCGGATGAACGGGCTCGGGCTGATCTCGGTGCTGCCCGTGGCGACGCTCGCCGGGACCGTCCTGCTGGTGGCGGCCTTCGGCGCGGCGCTGTCGCTCGCCCGGCCACGGCGGGCGCTGCTCGCCGCGGTGCTGCTGCTGACGGTGGTGGCGCTGCATGCCCTGCCGGCCGTCCTGGAGACCGAGCCGCGCTTCCCGACGGCCTGGCAGCATCTGGGGTTCCTGGACTACCTCGGCAGAACCGGCACCGCGGTACCGGACCTGGACGCCCGCTGGAGCTGGCCCGGCTTCTTCGCCGCGGTGCAGTTCGTCGCCGGGGCCTGCGGGGTCACGGATTTCACCGAAGTGCTGCGCTGGTGGCCGCTGACCGTGGAACTTCTCTACCTGGCGCCGCTGTTCCTCCTGCTGCGGGCGGTACGGGCGAGCTGGCGGGCGAAGTGGTGCGCCCTGTGGCTGTTCGCGCTGTGCGGCTGGGTCGGCCAGGACTACTTCTCGCCGCAGGGGTTCACGTACCTCCTCTACCTGGCCTTTGTGGCGGTCCTGCTGGTGTGGTTCCGCGACCCCCGGCCGACGTGGGGACTGCGCCGGCCGGGTGAGGCGGAGGTGCGGCCGGCCGGCCGCGGTCAGCTGGTGACGCTGCTCGGCGTGCTGATCGCCCTGTTCACGGCGTCGGTGGCGGGCCATCAGCTCACTCCGTTCGTGATGCTCGGTGTGCTGACGTTCCTGGTGCTCGTCCGGCGCTCCAACCTCTACGGCCTGCCGCTGCTGTGCGGCGTCCTGGTCCTGGCCTGGATCGGGTTCCTGGCCGAGCCCTACTGGTCGGGCCACTTCGACGAGCTGTTCGGCGGGCTCGGCGGCGTCGGCGGCAACGTCGCCTCGTCCGTCACGGACCGGATCGGCGGCGGCGATCCCACCCACAAGCTGGTGCTCTACGCCCGGGTGGCACTGGCGGGCGGGGTGCTGGCGCTGGCCTGCTGGGGAGTGCTGCGGCGGCGGTGGGCCGGCTTCACCGAACGCGCGCTGCCGGTGCTGGCCTTCGTGCCCTTCCTGGCGTTCGGGATGCAGTCCTACGGCGGCGAAATGGCGCTGCGGGTCTTCCTGTTCGCGCTGCCCGGCGCCGCCGTACTGGCCGCGCTGGCGCTGTTCCCGCGCGAGACCGGCGCCCGGCGCGGTCTGGGGCCGCTCGCCGCGCTGCTGACGGGCCTGCTGCTGACCTTCGGCTTCCTCGTCGCCCGCTGGGGCAACGAGCCGTTCGAGCGGATCCGGCCGGGTGAGGTCGCGGCGATGGACTACGTCTATGCGCACGACAAGCCGACCGCGCGGGTGCTGTGGCTGAGCAGCGACCCGGTCAACAGCGTCACCCCGGCGATGCCCTGGGGCGCCAAGGACATGGAGCGGGTGCAGTACGAACCGGTCCTGGCGCCCCGCGTTCCGGATCGGGTGGGCCCGGTCGTGACCGCCCTGCGGAAGGCGGGGCCGCAGTCGTACCTCATCGTCAACCACGGTCAGTCGGAGTCGCTGCGGCTGGATTCCGGGTACCGCAAGGGCTGGGAGGCCCGGCTGCGGGCCGCCCTGGACCGGCGCCCCGAGCTGCGGCGGGTGCTGGCCAACCGGCATGCGGCGGTGTACGAGCTGACGCGGCGCCCGGCGGGCGAGGTCCCGCCGCCCCGGCCCGGCAGGGCCGGTCCGCAGGTGACCTGGACACCGTGGTCGGTGCTCGGTGCGCTGGCGGCGCTCGCGCTGATCGTGGCGCTGGCGGCCCGCGAGGTGCTGCGGGTCGCGGTCGCCCCCGGCGTGCGGCAACTGCACTGGATCCAGGGGCTGTTCTGGTTCTCGCTGCCGCTTCTGGCGGTGTTTCTGGCGTCGCTGGTGCAGCGGTTCCTGACGGTGTCGTGAGGGATGCCGCGCGCACGCCAGGAGCCGTCCGGAACGCGGCACGCGCGAGTCAGATGTAGGTCAGGTCCGGTCGATCCACCGCACCTCGTATCCGGCGAGCGTGACGTCCTTACCATCCACTTTCACCACGGCGCGGCGGTCCTTGGTGTTGACCAGCAGTGCCGTCCGGTCATCGGCCAGCCCCCGGACCGTCGTCCCGCCGGTGTCGAGGTCCTGCGGCCGATTCCCCGGCGGAAAGGCGCGGGAGAAGTGGGACAGCAGGTCCATCATGGGCAGCTCCGTTCCCCCGTCGTCCCGCTCGGTGCTGGTCCACAGGCATCCGGGGCAGTGCGCCCCCTCGGTCTCCGGGTTCCAGTAGAACCCGCTGGCGGCGCCGCCGGACGCCATCTCGATCAGGGCGGAGGCCTGCGTGGCGGTGCGGCGGCGCTCGCTCCAGCCGGCCCGGTCGTCGCTCTCATCCGGGATCTCGACGTACCACTCCGCCCACCACAGCGGCAGTCCGCTCTCCTTGCGCAGCCACCGCCCCACATCGGCGAATTTCCGGGTGGCGGCGAACGCGTCCGGGGCGTACCGGTTGTCCTTGCTGTAGCTGGAGCCGTCGACGACCAGGAAGTCCGCGCCGGCCTTGTGCCGGTTCCAGTACGCAAAGGCGTCGAGGGTGCGCCGGTCGACGCTGCCCCAGGGGCCCTTGAGGGCGGAGGCATAGGTGTCGTCGCCCGGGACATAGCTGTCCATCACGAGATAGGGACCACCCACCTGATTCGCGCTGTCCACCTTCTTCACCGCGCGGTAGACCAGGTTGTACAGGCGGGTATACCCCTCGTAATTCCAGCGGCCCTTGGCGTCGTCGAAGAATCCCTTGAATTCGTTCCAGACGACGAAGTGCCGGACGTCCGGATAGCGCTGGGCGACCTTTCCGGCGAGCGCGGCGAAGTCCGCGTAATGCGCCGGGTCGGGCGCCTTTTCCAGGGCGCTCCAGTCGGTGTGCCCTGCCGTGCCGCCCTTCATCCAGTCCGGTGCGCAGCACAGGGTCAGCACGGGGGTGCCGCCGGTCTGCCGGATCAGCGCGAGCCTGCGGTCCAGGTCGGCGAAGTCATAGTGGCCCGGACTCGGTTCGGGGTTGTCCGCGCCCCAGCCCATCAGGTGCTGGTTCTGCGGCATCGGATGGGCGGACAGCAGCCGGGCGGCCCGTGCGGTGGCCGCATCGGTGCCGTCGTCCGCGCTGAACTGGGTGTGGGTGAACCCCCAGCCCACCGCGGGGCCGGCGACGCGCGGGCGCGCGGGCCGCTTCGCATCCCCGCCCTCGTCGCCAGGAAGGGAGCAGAGGGCCAGCAGTATCGCCAGCACCGCCACCCCGGCCGCGATCGTGAAGCCCCGGCCCTGACGTTCCCCACCATGGCGTCGCACAATGGGCAGATTAGCCAGCGAACCACCCGCTACGCCCGAGTTTCTGAGTAACAGTTCTGTTCTGGTGCGGGGAAAACACCGGGATAATCCGTGTACGCGGCGGACGGCTGTGACAGATCATGGCGGCATGTGTGCCGATCACGTCCAGCCGTCCGCCGCCGAGGAGTCCCTTCCGCTCCGGCTGACCATGGACGACAGCGATGCGCCCGCCGATGTCGTCGACGCGCTCTTCCTGGGGCGATTCGCGAAGGGAGAACAGCCGTTCGCCCGCGGCCGGTCCCTGGACCGGGTGAAGTCCGGCCTGACACTGCTGCCGCCGGGCGCACGGGTCCTGCGCTCGGCGAAGGACGAGGACCGCAGCGCCACGCTCGCCGAGGGCGACGGTTTCACCCTGCTGGTCTCGCGCTGGAACCGCGGCGCCGATGTGACGGTCACCGCCGTCACCGACGAGCTGGCCGAGAAGGTGCTGGGCGCGGCCACCGACGGTGCGCAGGACGAACCGGAGCCACAGCCGGAGAACGTGGCGATGGGCTTCTGGTACTTCTCACCGCGTCGCGGACCGCACCGCACGTCCCGGCAGATCTCGGCCGGCACCTGGGAGGAGATCCGGCCCAACTACACCGCGCCGGTGGCCGACGCCATGGACCGGCTGATGAAGGTGGCGCCCGAGGAGATCGCCGGACGGCTGCTGTTGCTGCACGGCCCGCCCGGTACGGGCAAGACCTCCGCGCTGCGCACGCTCGCCCGCTCCTGGCGCGACTGGTGCCAGGTGGACTGCGTCCTGGACCCGGAGCGGCTGTTCCACGACGTCGGCTATCTGATGGACATCGCGATCGGCGAGGACGACAGCACCGGCAAGGGCCGCTGGCGGCTGCTGCTCCTGGAGGACTGCGACGAGCTGATCCGCGGCGAGGCCAAGCACGCCGCGGGCCAGGCGCTGTCGCGGCTGCTCAATCTGACGGACGGACTGCTGGGCCAGGGCCGTAACGTCCTGGTCGGGGTGACCACCAACGAGGATCTGGAACGGATGCATCCGGCGGTGGTCCGCCCCGGCCGCTGTCTGGCCCGGATCGAGGTCGGGCCGCTGACCCGCCCGGAGGCCGTGCGCTGGCTCGGCACGGAGCAGGGCATCGGACGCGAGGGCGCCTCGCTCGCCGAACTGTACGCACTGCGGCGCGGCACCCGGCCCGCCTCGGTCCCGCCCCAGGACTCGGGTGCCGATGCGGGGCTCTACCTGTGAACCTCTGACCGGGTGTGTGCCGCCCGCCCCGTCAATGCACCCGGCCCCGCGGTTTCATGGGCACCGCGGGGAGGTCGGGGGCCGGCAACCGCTCGCCGTCGTAGCCGTGCACCTCGCCGAAGCGGGAGCCCGACATCCAGGCGTCGCGGGCCTCTTCGATGTCCTGCTGCGAACGCCCCACGAAGTTCCACCACATGAGGATCCGCTCCTCGAACGGCTCGCCGCCGAGCAGCATCAGGCTGCTGTCGGAGTCGGCGCGCAGGGGCAGTTCGCCGCGTCCGCAGCCGAGGTAGAGAAGGGCGCCGGGGGCGAGGCGCACCCCGTCGACCTCGCTCTCGCCGGAGATGGCCAGCGCCGCGTATTCGAAGTCGGGGTCGACCGGCAGGCGGGCGTCCGCGCCCGCGGCGAGCGTGAGGTCGGCACCCACCAGCGGGGAGTAGGTGGTGCCGGGTGAGGTGGCGCCGGCCAGCTCGCCCAGGACGACGGTGGCGGACAGTCCGCCACCGCCGGTGATCACCGGGAGTTCGGTGTGGTGCTCGAAGGCCGGTGCGGTGTCACGGTGTCCGCCGGGCAGCGCCACCCACAGCTGGGCGCCGTGCAGAAGGCGGCCATGGCCGGACGGTGACTCCTCGGAGTGGGCGATGGCCCGGCCCGAGGTCATCAGGCCCAGCTCCCCGGGCCGTACGGTCTGCAGACTGCCGAGGCTGTCGCGGTGCAGCACCTCGCCCTCGCGCAGCCAGCTGACGGTCTGCAGGCCCATGTGCGGGTGCGGCGGCACCTGCATCCCGGGCTCACCGGCGATGTCGTCGGGACCGTAGTGGTCGACGAAGCACCAGGCGCCGACCATCCGCCGGCCGAGGTTCGGCAGCAGTCTGCGGACGACGGTGCTCTCGCCGAGCGGCACCTGCTTGCCGGGCTGGACATCGCGGACCGGGCCCGTACGGCCGTTGCCGCCGCACGGATGGGGCGCGGGTCTGAGGTCGAGGTTGCTCATGGCGCCACGATAGGCACGGCCGGGGGTACGGCCTGGGCAGGCACACGAGCCACCCGGGGTGACGCCCCGTCAGACATACAGCTCGCGGAGCCGTACGGACAGGCAGGTTACGCAGCCCTCCAGCTTCTCGAACTCGCTGATGTCCACGGCGACGGGCTGATATCCCAGGTCGGCGAAGAGCTCCGCGCTCCTGGGGGCGGAGGCGGCCATCAGCAGGCTGCCGCCGCCGAGCAGGACGACATGGGCGCCGGATTCCTCGGGGACGGGCAGGAAACGGGTGAACGCGGCGGGGTCGTCGACCAGGGGCGGATAGCCGATGACGGTGCCGTCCGGGAGGGCGGTCACCGCGGATTTGAGGTGCAGCACCCGGCTCACCGGTACGGCGATCACCCGGGCGCCCAACGGTTCGAAGGCGGCGCGGAGTTGGCGTATGCCCTCGGCGTTGGTGCGGCCGCCGCGGCCGACGTAGAGGGTGTCGCCGACCTTCAGGACATCACCGCCGTCGAGGGTGCCGGGCTCCCGGATCTCGTTGACCGAGCAGCCGAGCGCCTCCACGGCCGCGCGGGCGCCGGACACCTCGGCCCTGCGGACACCGGCGCCGGGGCGGGCGAGCAGCGCCACATTGCGGAACATCACCACGGCGTCCTCGACGAAGACCGCATCGGGGCAGTCGTCGGCGGGGCCGGCCTCGACGGTGTGCCAGCCGTGGTCGCGCAGCACCTGGACATACGCCTCCCACTGGCGCAGGGCGAGCACGGGGTCGACCGGATGCCGTTCGATATGGGTGACCAGCCCCTCGGCGAGGCGGGGTCCTGGACGGCGGACGAGCGCGTGCGTGCTGGGCATGCGGATCCTTTCGGGCGTGGGGCGGTGGGCGTGGGGCGTGGAACGTGGGGCGTGGGGCGTGGTGGCTGCGGCTCAGGCGTCGGGGTAGGCGGCGCGCAGGGCATTCTCGACGGCGGCGAGGGCGGCACGGTGGTCCAGGCCGAGGCGCCGGGCACGGTGGGCGTAACTCTCGGCGGCCGCGGCGGCTTCCTTGTCCGCGGCCTCCCCGGCCGCCGCGATGAAGCTGCCGTTGCGGCCCCGGGTCTCGATCACCCCGTCGGTCTCCAGGGCGCGGTAGGCCTTGGCGACGGTGTTGGCGGCCAGGCCGAGGTCTTCGGCCAGGCCGCGGACGGTGGGGAGTTTGTAGCCGACCGGGAGGCCGCCCTCCCTGGCCTGGTCCGCGATCTGGGTGCGTACCTGCTCGAACGGCGCGGCGGCCGACGCCGGATCGATGGTGAGGGTCAAGGTCTGCGGGGACACGGTGGCGCTCCTGGTGCGGTGGGTGGGGCGGCCGGATACGTGGCGGCCGTCGCCCTGGGGTCTCGGCCCCGGGAAACCTGCCGTGCTCGTACCCGTCCGTCGGTGCGCGGTTTTGTCGCATCCATTGTGCGTCAGGCACACGGGGCGTGCGGGAAGGTGTCACTCCTCGGAGGGATGGCGCTGATCGGGGGGTGACACCGTTCGGGAGCGGCACCGGTCGGGAGCGCAGCGCTCGGAAGCGCACCGACGGACGGGTACGAGCAATCACACCGCTCGCGAGCACACCGCCCGGCAGAGCCATCGAGGGCGCGGAAAAAGAAGTGGCACAGCGGCGCACCGGCGCGTACCGTCCGCCGTCATGACGTCTGCCGTTACCGTGCGCGACTACCGCCCCGCCGATGGCAAGGCAGTCGCCGACCTGCGGCGGGCCGTTCTGCCCTGCCGGCTCGCCACCCCGCAGGGCATCGCCTGGGAGGTCTCCACCGCCCCCGCGGCGCAGCGCCTGCGGCTGTGCGTCGCGCACCGGGACGGCAGGATCGTCGGCGCGGTCCAGGCGGGGGTGCTGCACGACGCCGAGGTCCCCGGCCGGGCCGCGGTGTCCCTTCAGGTCCATCCCGGGCACCGCGGCCGGGGCATCGGCCATGCGCTGCTGACCGCGGCCGAGGACCACCTCTTCGCGGCCGGTGCCGACCGGATCTTCTCCTGGGCGGCCGACGAGCCCGGCACCGCGGCCTTCGCGGAGCGCCACGGTTACCGCCGCGCCCGCCCGGCCCACTACCTGCGCCTCGACCTCACGGCGGGCGGCCCGCCGCCGCTCCCCTCCGTGCTGCCCTCCGGCGTCCGGCTGCACACCGGCGCGGACTTCGAGGCCGACCCGCGCCCGCTGCATGCCGCGGATACCGAGGTCAGCGTCGACGAACCGGGCGAGGTGCCCCCCGGCGCCATGGCCTACGAGGACTGGCTGCTGCATATCTGGGAACACCCCCATCTCGATCCGGACCTGACCTCGGTGGTGACCGTGGACGGGGAGATCGCCTCCTTCGCCCTGGCCGCAACGGACGGTGACACCCGCTACTTCTCCGCCATGACCGGCACCCGCCGCGCCTTCCGCGGCCGGGGCCTGGCCCATCTGGCCAAGGTCTTCTCCCTCCGCCGCGCCCGGGACGCGGGCTGCGCCGAGGCCTTCACCCACAACGACGCCGGCAACACCGCGATGCTCGCCATCAACCACACCCTCGGCTACCGGCCGTTCGCCGCGACCTGGCAGTATGTGCGGGAAAGGGCGGCGGACTGACGCGCCCTGACACGCCGCCCGGTCACTTCGGTATGCCGGGCGGGAACCCGGCGATCAGCGCATACCGCTCGTCAGCCACCTCCTTGCCCCACAGCACCGGATCGTGCGAAAGGTCCTCGACGCGGGTGTGCGCCGCCAACGGCTCCACCAGGGTCGTGAGTTCGGCGGCCGGGATGCCGATCGGCTCGGCCTCGCCCCAGCGGCCCTCGACCAGCACCAGCCGCCCGCCGGGGGCGAGCAGCCCGGCCCAGTGGCGCAGGACGGCCGAAGGACCGGGCAGCGCCCACAGCACATGGCGCACCAGGACGGCATCGAACCGCTGCTCTCCCACGGGTGGTTCGGCGGCGTCCCCGACCAGGAATGCGGCGTCGTGGCCCGCGAGCTTGCCGCGCGCCTGCGCGATCATGCGCGGGGAGCGGTCGACGCCCGTGACCCGGTGGCCCTGCTCGGCGGCGAGCAGGGCCAGGCTTCCCGTGCCGCATCCCAGGTCGAGGACGGTGGCGGGAGCGGACGGGAGCCAGGAGCGCAGCCGGGCGGCCCAGGCGGAGCGGACGGCGGGGTCGCGAAGGCCGTGGTCGGGTTCGTCGTCGAAGGAGGCGGCGGCCTCTTCCCAGTAGGCGGCGTCGGTGGTCGGCAGGGCCGATTCCCCCTCTCCGGCAGGGAGGTTGGAGAGGTCGGCGGAGGGCCGGCGGGCCGGTTCGGCGGGCGCTTCGGTGCTCATACGCCGATGGTGCCAGGGACCACTGACAACGCCGGGTGGACGCGTTCCGGCCGGGCCGGGGACGCCCTGCGGCGGGCGCAGGGAAGAGCGCCCGGACAGGGTGAGGGAGTACCGTTGTAGGGGCCGGTCGGATGCGGCGGCGCCGCCCCGGACAGAGCGTCTGCCGCATGGTGGGACCGGCATTGGACCGGTCAGATGAATGCTTCCCAGAGCAGCCGTCTCTCCGGAGACGGAGTCTTCGACCTCACACGGACGGCCGTGGTGATGGCCGATCGCGCGGGGGTGGCGCAGGGCTGGACCGCGGGCGCCGAGCGGCTTCTCGGCTATCCGGTGTCCGAGGCCGTCGGCCGGCCGCTGGCGGACCTCTTCGCCGGGGTGGGCGCCGGCCCGGAACAGCACAGCAGGTGGCAGAGCCGGCTGGCGTCGGCGGACGGCTGGAGCGGGCTGGAGGCCGTACGCCACAAGGACGGGCACCGGCTCGACCTGGAGTTCCGTGTGCTGCCGGTGATGGATGCCCACAACGGCTTCTCGCGTCTCGTCCTTGCCGCAGAGATGGACCGGACGCCGTGGTCAGGGGCGAGCCGGTCGTTTCTGGAGGGCATTCTCGGCATGTCGCCGATCGGTGTGGCCATGGTCAACGCCGATCTGCAGTTCATCTGGCTGAACGACGCCCTGGAGCGGATGGGCGGTACCAGCCGCGAGCAGCGTCTCGGCAAGCGCCTGGGGGAGGTGCAGCCGGGCCTGGCCGTGGAGGCCATCGAGGCGGAGATGCGCCGGGTGCTGCGCACCGGCACCCCCTCGGTCGGCTACGAGTACCTGGGGCACCCGCAGTCCGATCCCGAGCGGGAGCACGCCTACTCCACGTCGTTCTTCCGGATGGAGGACGAGGCGGGGCAGGTGCTCGGCATCTGCTACATGGTCCTCGATGTCACGGAGGGTTACCGAGCCCGGCAGCGGATGGCGCTGCTGAACAAGGCAGGGGAGCACATCGGCAGCTCACTGGACGTCTGGCGGACCGCACAGGAACTCGCCGATGCGGCGGTGCCGGACCTCGCCGACTTCGTCACCGTCGATCTGCTCGATGCGCTGCTCTCCGGGGAGGAGGCGGCGCCCGGCCCGCTGGATGCGGCGGAGCTGCTGACCATGCGCCGGGCGGGAGCACAGTCCGTCCACGAGGGCTGCCCCGAGGCGGTGGTCGCCATCGGGGAGCCGGCCGCCTATCCCCCGTCGGCGCCCGTGGTGGCGAGCCTCACCCGGGGCGAGTCCACGCTGCTCCGGACGCTGGATCCCGCCGAGGGCGACCGGCCGGACGAGGACCCGGTCCAGGCGGCGCATCTGCGGACTCTGGGCTTCCACTCGCTGATGGTGGTGCCGCTGCGGGCCCGGGGCGTCTTCCTGGGAGCGGCCACGTTCGCCCGCTGGCAGGCCACCGGGCCGTTCCAGCCCGACGACCTGGTGCTCGCCGAGGAATTCGTCGCCCGCGCCGCGATATCCATCGACAACGCCCGCCGGTACACCCGTGAGCACACCGCGGCCCTCACCCTCCAGCACAGCCTGCTGCCGCGCGATCTGCCCGAGCAGTGCGCGGTGGAGGCCGCCTACCGCTATCTGCCGGCCGATTCGCTGAGCGGGGTCGGCGGCGACTGGTTCGATGTGATCCCGCTGTCCGGGGCCCGGGTCGCGCTGGTGGTCGGTGACGTGGTCGGCCACGGGGTGCATGCCGCGGCCACCATGGGGCGGCTGCGCGCCGCGGTGCAGGCGCTCGCGGACCTGGACCTGTCCCCGGAAGAGGTGCTGGCGCATCTGGACGACATGCTCAACCGGGTCGCCCACGACGCGAACGCCGACGACGGGGTCATCGGAGCCACCTGCCTGTACGCCGTCTACGACCCCGTCAGCTGCCGCTGCACCCTGGCCCGGGCCGGCCACCCCGCGCCGCTGCTCGTCGATCCCGACGGCGCGGGAAAGCTGCTGGATCTGCCGACCGGCCCGCCGCTCGGACTGGGCGGTATGCCCTTCGAATCCGTCGAACTGCCCTTGCGGGAAGGGAGTCTGCTGGCCCTCTACACCAACGGGCTGCTGCTGGGGAAGGCCCTCGATCTCGACGGAGGGATCACCAGGCTGCGGCAGGCGCTGGCCGATCCGCAGGCTCCGCTGGAGGACATCTGCGAGACGGTGACCAGTGGTCTGCCGGGCGGGCGGCCGGTCGACGATGTGGCGCTGCTGCTGGCACGTACCCGGGCCCTGCCCCGGACCCGGCTGGCCACGTGGGAGATCCCCGCCGACCCGTCCGCGGTCGGCGAGGCCCGCCGGACCGCGGCCCGCCTGCTGCGCGAATGGGGCCTGGAAGAACTGGGCTTCTCCACCGAGCTGATCGTCAGTGAACTGGTCACCAATGCCATCCGGCACGCCTCCGGGCCGATCGGCCTGCGGATGATCCGCGCGGGGGAACTGATCTGCGAGGTCTCGGACGCCAGCAGCACCACCCCGCACCTGCGCCATGCGCGGACCACCGACGAGGGGGGCCGCGGGCTGTTCCTCATCGCCCGCTACGCCCAGCGGTGGGGCACCCGCTACACCGCCCAGGGAAAGATCATCTGGGCCGAACTCCCGCTCGGCCCCACCACCGGGACCGCCCCGCCGGCCGACCTCGGCACACTCCTCGAAGACCTCGACGACCAGGCGGACTTCACGGGCGCGGAGGGGCGGTGAAGAGGGGGCGGTGAGGAGAGCGGCGGTGAGGAGTGCCCGTTTCCTCCCCGCCTGCCTGTGCCCCCGCTTAGTGGCTCCTTAAGCCCGCCATAAAGATCCTCAGGAACCGCTCTCCCGGGGCAAATCCGCTGTTCAGCGGGGCTAGCGTGCTTCTCGTAAGGCGGCGCTGCGGGCCGCCGGCGCCGCTCTCCGGGGGACGGCGCCGTGGCCCGTCTCCCGACCCCCCACAGCGGTGCCGCCTCGCTCCCGCTCGATGCAACGGATGAAGGAGACCCCCACCATGACCGCTCGTCGCAAGGCCACCGGGATCGCACTGGCCGGTATCGGCCCGCTCGCGCTCACCCTGCTCGCCGCGGGCCCGGCCGCCGCGCACGGCTCGATGACGGACCCGGTCAGCCGGGTGTCGGCATGCTTCGCGGAGGGGCCGGAGAGCCCGAAGTCCGCGGCGTGCAAGGCGGCCGTGCAGGCCGGCGGCACCCAGGCCTTCTACGACTGGAACGGTGTACGGGACGGCGAGGCCGGCGGCCGGTCCAAGTCGCGCATCCCCGACGGCAAGCTGTGCAGCGCCAACAACCCCGAGTACAAGGGCCTCGACCTGCCCCGTGCCGACTGGCCCTCCTCCAGGATGCGGGCGGGCAGCCACACCTTCCACTACAAGGCCACCGCGCCCCACAAGGGATACTTCGAGCTGTACCTCACCAAGAGCAGCTACAACCCGGCCAAGCCGCTGAAGTGGTCCGACCTGGAGTCGAAGCCGTTCGTGAAGGTCAGCGACCCGAAGCTGACCAACGGGGAGTACGTCTTCAACGGCAAGGTGCCGGCCCGGTCCGGGCGCCACCTGATCTACAGCATCTGGCAGCGTTCGGACAGCGCCGAGGCCTTCTACACCTGCTCGGACGTCGTCTTCGGGAAGGACAGCGGCCAGGCGGCGAAGCCCGCGCCGACCGCCTCGGCGCCGACCGCCCACCAGCTCGCGGCGGGCGCCGGCAAGTCGTCGATGGACATGAGCGGGCACGACCACGACGGCAGCGGCTCCGGCACCCACACCGGCTCCGGCGCCCACACCGGTGCCGTCACCCAGGCGGACGCCGATACCCCCGCGCCGGGCGGCAGTTCGCAGAGCGGCAACGCCCCGCAGGCCCAGGGCGGCGGCAAGCCGGCCGGCGGGCAGCATCTGGCGGAGACCGGTGGCGACAGCTCCACCGCCCCGCTGGCCATCAGCGGCGCCGCCGTCCTGGCCATGGGCGCCGGGGTGCTGTTCGCCACCACCCGCCGCAAGGCCGCCCGGCACCGCGGCTGACGACCACACCGGGCTGACGCCAGCACCAGGGGCTGACTGACGCCCGCGCCGCGACCGTCCCGGAACCGACGCCGCCCCCTTCGCCCCGGGGGCGGCGTCGCCGTGCGCCGGGCCGTGCGCCGAGCCGTCCGCCTCGTTCCGGAGGATGCTCCGTTCCGGGGGCCCCGGTTCCGGGGGGTGTCCCTGTTCCGGAGGAGGCTCTGTCCCGGAGGATGCCCTCCGCCGTAGTGGAGAGTAGCCTCTAGAACATGGCCAGGCCCTCCCGCTTCGCTACCTCGCAGCTGCTCGACGCCGCCGTACGGCTGGCAGCCGAGTCCGGGCCGTCGGGCGTCACCATGTCCGCGGTCGCCGCGGCCGTCGGCGCGCCCAGCGGCTCGCTCTACCACCGCTTCGCCGGCCGCCCGGCACTGCTCGCCGAGGTGTGGCTGCGTACCGTCGAGGACTTCCAGGAGGGCTACTTCGCTGCCCTTGAATCGTCACAGGACCCACGCGCCGGGGGCCGGGCGGCCGCCCGGCACATCGTGGCGTGGAGCCGCACCCACCCGGCGAAGGCCTCGCTGCTGCTGTACGGGGAACACGACTTCGGGTGGGACAACTGGTCCGACGAGCATCTGCTCCGTGCGGAGGAGGGGAACATCCAGGTGCGGGCGGCCATGGCGGCGCTCGCGGGGGCGCTGGGACTGCACGGCAGGGCGGGCCTGGACCGGGTGACGCTCGCCGTCATCGATCTCCCGCTGTCGCTGGTGCGCCGCCATCTGCACGGCGGCTGCCCGCTGCCCCCGCACGCCGAGGACCTGGCGGAACAGTGCACCGACGCCCTGCTGACGGGCGACGAGGACAGCGGCCCGCCGTCCGTACGGGGCGACTGACGGCAGTACTCCACCGCCGCCCGTACGGGACGAGCCCCCCGTACGGGCGGTGGGCCGCACCGGCTCCCGGTCAGCCCGACACACAGGTGGTCGGGGTGGCGTGCGCCGGGTCGAGGGCGTTGGCCGTCTCGTGGAAGGCGACGCGGTCGGTGAGGCCGATGGCCACATGCTCGGAGAGGTCAAGGGCGCACAGGTCCTGGAGCACGACATTGTGCACGTCGGGGCCGCTCAGGAACTCGGTCCGGTAGGGGGTGACCACCTCGTCGTACTTGGTCGCGATCACGGTGTAGTGCACTCCGGGGACGGTGTCGCCGCCCTCGTTGAGGCGGTTGAGGAGGTCCGAGCCGACGATCTGGTCGGACAGGCCGGGGGTCGCCTTGTCGAGGTACTGCTTGGCACCGGGGAAGTAGGGCAGCAGGCGGGTCAGCCCGTCCAGGTCGGTGCCGTGGTTGTCGGGAGCCAGCCCGACCAGCGTGTTCACCTTGTCCGCGCCGCCGTGGAACTTCATGTACACCCGCGGCATCATGCCGCCCTGCGAGTGGCCGACGATATCGACCTTCGAGGTGCCGGTGGCGGCCAGCACCCGGTCGACGTAGTCGGCGAGCTGCCGGGCGGAGGCGTCGACCGGCCCCAGCCCGTGGAAGAACGGGACGCCGGACAGCTGCCCGTAGTCCAGGGAGAAGACGCAGTAGCCGCGGGCCACCAGATAGGGCGCGAGGCCGAGCCAGTTGTCGACGGCGTTGCCCAGGGTGCCGTGCACCAGGACCACCGGCCGCGGATGGTCGGCGGAGGGCTTGCAGGAGTAGTTGTTCCAGCCGCTGCGGACGGTGGAATCAGAGGGGCGGCGCGCAGCGTCTCCGGCCGGGGTGGTGGCGGGCGACGGGTGGGCAGCAGCGGGCGCGGTGGTGGTGACGCCGAGGGCCAGCGCGAGGGCGGGAAGGAGGGTGAGCGTTCTTGACCAGCGCAGCTTCATACGATGCTCCTTGCGGGGTGAGGGGACTCCGAAGTGCTCGGTGAGCCGTTCACGCGATCCGGATCGCAAGGGTCAACGCAGTTGACTGGCAAGTAAGTTACGGCCGGGTAAGCACAGCGTGCCAGCGGTGTGACGGTGAAGGAAGCCACACATGACCCTCACCGGACGTCCGGGGCGCGGAGCGCCGGCGGTGTGCTGTGCCCGGTCCGCCCGTGCGGCCGCCGGGGACCGAAGCCGTCCCGTACAGTCAGTAATGCCTTGACCAGTGACATCACAGCCGACAGCGCCTTGACCAGTGACCGCGGTATGAAGGGCACGAGGGGACACCGATGACACCGATGGAGACGGCAGGGACAGCGGGGACGGCGGATCCGGCCGGCATGGTGGAGGTCTCGTCGGAGGGGGAACTGCGCGAGCTGATCGGCGAGCCCAACTCCCATGCGGCGAACAAGACCCGCCATCGGCTGCACGACCTGGACCGCCGGTGGCTGGCCCACTCGCCGTTCTGCGTGATCGCCACCGCGGATGCGCAGGGCCGGTGCGATGTCTCGCCCAAGGGCGACCCGGCGGGCTTCACCCATGTCCTGGACGACACCACCCTGGTGATCCCGGACCGCCCCGGCAACAAGCGCCTGGACGGCATGCGGAACATCCTCGGCAATCCACACGTCGGGCTGGACTACTTCGTCCCGGGGCGCGGTGACACCCTGCGGATCAACGGCCGCGCCCGGCTGCTGCGCGATGCCCCGTTCTTCGACGAGCTGATCATGAAGGGCAACCGCCCCCGGCTGGCGCTGCTGGTGGAGGTCGAGGAGGTCTTCTACCACTGCTCCAAGGCGTTCCTGCGCTCGGAGCTGTGGAATCCGGAGACCTGGCAGCCGGACGCCCTGCCCTCGCGGGCCCGGATCGTCAAGGGCGTCGAGCTCCGGGACATGCCGCTGGAGGAGCTGGAGCGGCACTACGGCCCGGAGTACGCGAAGAAGCTCTACGGCTGAGGCACCGGGGGCACGCCCTCGGGGAGGCCCCTACGGGCGGACGGCTCCGGGGCCGAGGGGCTTGGTGCCCGAAGGCGGAGACGTACGGCCGTGCGGAGGCGTACGGCCGTGCGGGCCGAGGGTCGCCGCGGGGCGTACGCTCCCGGTGCCGAAGCGCGCCCTGGCCCGGTCGACGGCCGCCTCGATGCGGTGCGCCTTGTCGTCGGACGGGTCGAAGGTCAGCTGCCGCGCGGCGAGTTCGGCACGGCACAGATCCTCCGCGCGCAGCGCCACGGAGCGTACCCGCGCCCGCTGCAGCCCGAGCGCGGCGTGCAGCGCATAGGCCGCCCCGGTCAGCGCGGGCCCGTGCGCGGTCGGCCCGTCCAGCCGCCGGGTGCGGGTCGTGGTGGAGCGGTCGGCGTAGCGGACGGTGAGGGTGAGCGCACGGGCCACCTGCCCGCTCGCGCGCATCCGGGCACCGAGGTCGTCGGCGAGCGAGAGCAGTGCCCTGCGGCGCCTGGCCGGGTCCAGTTCGTCGTGGGCGAAGCGGTGTTCCGCGCCCATCGAACGGGCCGCGGCGTTGGGCGTCACCGGCGTCGGATCGATGCCACGGGCCCGCTCGTACACGAGGCGGCCGGTCTTCGCGCCGAGGATCCGCTGCAGGGTCGCGGGCGGTGCGGCGGCGATCCGGCCGACGCTGTCGAGCCCGTACGCGCACAGGGCGCGGGCAGTGGCCGGGCCGACGCCGTGCAGCGCCGAGGCCGGACGGCGGTCGAGGAAGGCGGCGACGGCCTCAGGGTCCTCGGGGACGGCCCGGATCTCCCCGGGTGCCGCCGCCTGCACCGCCATCCGGGCGAGCAGCGGGTTGGCGCCGATCCCGATCGTGCACCGTACGCCGTACCAGGCCAGCGCGCGCAGCCGCACCAGTTCGGCGATGCCCGCCGCGTCCCGGTCGAAGTAGCGCAGCGCACCGCGCACATCCGCCAGCGCGGCGTCCGGCGGCAGCGCCTCGATCACCGGGGTGAACTGCGCGAGGAGCCACAGCAGTTGCTCGAACTCTCCGGCGCTCACGGGGGCGCCGGCGGCGGCCCGGAAGCGTATGTGGAGCATGCCTGGCCGCCGCGGGGCAGCGAACGGATCCGTCGGCGCGGCGGACGGCTCCGGCGGCGCGACGGACGGCCTCGGCGGCGCGGCGGACGGCTCCGGCGGCGCGACGGGCGGCTCCGGCGGCGCGGCGGGCAGCCTCGGCATGGGCGCGGGGGTCATCCCGCGCTCCCCGGGCTGGAGTGCCACAACTTGCGTCCGGTGGCGGCACGTTCGCCCGCGGGCTGGAGGTCGGCCCACGGGTGCAGCTCATAGCCGGTCTCCAGCCGGATGGTCCGGCCCGGTGCGGCGTCCGCCGGCGCGGGTTCCCGGCCCGCCCCGTCCTGCCCTTCGCCCTTCCCGTCGTCCGTCCCGGCCGCCGGCTCGCCCTGCCCATCTTGCCTCTCCTGCCCCTCCTGACTCTCCCGTCCCTCCGGCTTCTCCGGTCCCGTCGCGAGGCGGGCGACGACCGCCTCCAGCCCGCCCTCGCGGCGGAGTTCGGCCAGCTCGGCGAGGTTCCAGGCGGCGGCGCCGACCACGCTGAGGCTGCGCGGCCCGCGCCGCTGGACCGTACCGCGCACCAGCAGCAGCCAGGAGTGGAAGACGGTGTGCGCACAGGCCTCGTGGGAGTCGTCGAAGAAGGCGCAGTCGACCAGTCCCGTGCTGTCGTCGAGCGTGGTGAAGATGACCCGGCGGCCGGAGCGGATCGGCGGCGTCTGGGTGGCCGCCTTGGCCCCGGCGACCAGCACCGTCTCGCCGTGCCGGGCGCTGCGCAGCAGCCGGGCCGGCAGCGCGCCCAGCTCGGCGAGGAAATCCCGGTGGTCGGCCATCAGATGGCGGGAGGTGTCCATGCCGAGGACACCCAGCTCGGCGCTGAGCCGTTCGACATCGCCGAGGTCGGGCAGCCCCGCCGGCTCGACCTGATCGGCCGGCGCCGCCCGCTGTGCGCCCGCGCCGTCCAGGGCCCCGGACGGCAGCGTCAACTGACCGCCGGACGCCTGCCGTCCGTGGCGGTGCAGCTCGGCGAGGTACAGCAGCAGATCCCGCCGGTTCGCGCCGAAGGCGTCCAACGCGCCGACCCGGGCGAGACGTTCGGCCACCGGGCGGCTCGGCCTGGCCCGCTGCCACAGGTCCTGGAGGGAGTGGTAGGGCTGCCCGGCCGCGATCCGCCGCGCCTCGGCCTCGCTCATGCCGTGCACATCGCAGAGCGCGAGCCGCAGGCCCCAGACCGCGCCGGAGCGGGGCCCGTCACCACCGGAACCGGACACCAGTTCGATCCGGTGAGCGACCGCCGACCGGTTCACGTCCAGCGGCAGCACCGGCACCCCGCGCCGCCGCGCGTCCGCGAGCAGCAGCCGCTTCGGATACATCCCGGGGTCATGGGTGAGCAGCCCGGCGTAAAAGGCCGCGGGGTGGTGCGCCTTGAGCCAGGCGGACTGGTAGGTGGGCACCGCGAAGGCCACCGCATGCGCCTTGCAGAAGCCGTACGAGCCGAAGGCCTCGACGATCTCCCAGGTGCGCGCGATGACATCGGGCGGATAGCCGCGCCGCTCGGCGCACCGGGCGAACCAGGCGCGGAGCCGGCCCTGCAGCTCGGGGTGCGACAGGGCGCGCCGCTTCTCGTCCGCCTCGTCCCGGGCGCAGCCCGTCATGATCCGCAGCAGCTCGATGATCTGCTCGTGGAACACCACCACCCCATAGGTCTCGCGCAGCGGTCCCTCCAGGTCGGGGTGCGGATAGCGGACCGCCTTGCGGCCGTGCCGGGCCTCGATGAAGGGCCGCACCATATCGGCGGCGACCGGCCCCGGCCGGAAGAGGGAGATGTCGACGACCAGGTCGTGGAAAGTGGCGGGCTGCAGCCTGCCGACCAGGTCGCGCTGGCCCGGCGACTCGATCTGGAAGCAGCCGAGCGTCTCGGTCGAGCGGATCAGGTCGTAGGTCGCCTCGTCGCCGGGCGGCACCTGCGCGGGGTCGTCGAGGTCGATCCGGTGCCCGGTGGCCCGGCCGATCTCGGCGACCGCGTGCGCCATCGCGGACTGCATCCGCACGCCCAGCACATCGAGCTTGAGCAGCCCCAGGTCCTCCACGTCCTCCTTGTCGAACTGGGACATGGGGAGCGGGGACATGGCGGGCTGGCCGGCCTCCCCTCCCCCGGCGTGCGGGACCTCGGTACTGGTGGGCACGACGGGCGTACGGTCCAGCAGCGTGGCGTCGGAGAGCAGCACCCCGCACGGGTGCATGGCGATCCCGCGCGGCAGTGCGTCCAGCGCCTCGACCAGCTGCCACAGCCGCTCGTCGCCGGCCTCCCGGACCCCGCGCAGCTCCGGCAGCTCGGCCAGCGCCGCCCGTGCGTCGCGGGCGCGGATGTGCGGGAAGGCCTTGGCGAGGCGGTCCACCTGCGCCGGGTCCATGCCCAGGGCGGTACCCACATCCCGTACGGCGTGCCGTACGCGGTAGGTCTCGGGCATCGAGACGGTCGCGACCCGCTCCGCGCCGAAGCGGTCGAAGATCGCGCGGTAGGCCTCCAGCCGGCGGGCGGACTCGACGTCGATATCGATGTCCGGCAGCGCCGCCCGGCGCTCGGACAAGAAGCGCTCCATCAGCAGCCCGTGCTCGACCGGATCGGCGTGGGCGATGCCGAGGAGGTGGTTGACCAGGGACCCGGCGCCGGACCCGCGGGCCGCGACCCGGATTCCCATCTCCCTTATGTCGTCCACCACTTGAGCAACCGTCAGGAAGTACGAGGGGTAGCCGAGCCGTTCGATCGTGCGCAGCTCGTCGTCCAGCCGCGCCCAGCGCCCGCGGTCGCGGTCGTAGCCGCGCAGCACCATCCCCGCGGCGCAGCGCGAGCGCAGCACCCGGGCGGCGGTACGGCGGCCGGCCCCGACCAGCCGGGGCTCGGGGAAGTGGACCCGGCCGAGCCCGATGTCGTCCTGCGGGTCGACCAGGCACGCGCCGGCGGTCTCCTCGGTCATGGTGAGCAGCCGGTGGGCCAGGCCGCGCCGGAATCCGGCCGCCTCGGCGATCCGCTCGGCGGTGTGGCGCATGGTGGCGGCATCCTTGAGCCAGCGCTCGCCGCTGTCCCAGGACTCGGGCCGGTGCCGGTCCACCGGCACCAGGCGGCGGGCGGAGTCCAGGACGTCGGCGACCGGCCCCTGACCGGGGTCGGCATAGCGGACCGCGTTGGTCAGGACGGCGCGGACGCCCTGGTCGACGGCGAAGCCGAGGGTGCGGGCGGCCAGCCGCGGGGATCCGGGACCGCTGCCGGGCCGCCCGTGGTCGACGACCTCCAGACGCAGCGCCTCGCCGTACAGCTCGCGCCAGGGGGCGAGGAGCCGGGCGGCGCGGTCCGGGCGGCCGGCGGCCAGCGCCCGGCCGACCTCGGAGTCAGGACCGAGCAGCACGGTCAGCCCGTCCGCGGCGGATTCCAGGGCGCTCCACGGGAGGACCGGCCGCTCGGCCCGCCCGGCGTGGGCGGCGGAGACCAGCCGGCACAGGGTGGCCCAGCCGGCCGCTCCGTCACGGGCCAGGAAGACGACGCGGGCGGCGGACTCGTCGAGGAAGGCGCCGCCGCGCACCGGGGTGCGCCGCCGCGCGGCAGTGGTGCCGACGGGACCCGCCTCGTACTCCGCCACGGCGAGCTCGGCACCGAACAGCGGGCGGATCCCGGCCTCGGCGGCGGCCTTGGCGAACCGTACGGCCCCGGAGAGCCCGTCCCGGTCGGTCAGCGCGAGGGCATCCATCCCGCGTTCGGCGGCGCGCTCGGCCAGCCGCTCCGGGTGGGAGGCGCCATAGCGCAGGGAGAATCCCGAAGCGGTGTGCAGATGCGTGAACCCGGACATCCGCACCTCCTGCACCTCACCCGCCCCCGGCCGACCTTGTATCCCTCGTGTCCCTCATTCTTCCCCTCCACCATAACCCGCCCATCGAACATTCGTACGAAGCCGTGCCGGGGGCCGCCTCCGCCCGCCATCGACCAGCCCTCACCCGCTCTGCACACCCTCCACCACCCCTTCGAAACGAGATTCGAAACGGGGCAGACGTGATACCCGGCGGGGCGCAGGGGCCCGCGCTCCCCCAGGTCGCCCCGGGGCCGATCTGCGACACTGGTAGCAACATGCCTGCTCAAGCAGTCGTTGACAGCATCAGCGCATCAACGTCACGGCCCGGCGGAGAAGAGCGGGGAGAAGAGCGGCATGACGGCCGGATCTCACCATCACGTGGGAGGCATCCGATGCCCTTCATCGACATCAAGGTGATCGCAGGGGTATTCACCCCCGAGGAGAAGCAGAAGATGGTCGAAGACGTCTCCGAGGCGTTGATCGCCATCGAAGGCGAGGCACTGCGACCGGTGACACATGTCGTGATCACCGAAACGCCCAGCGGCGCATGGGCGATCGGCGGCAAGGCCCTGACGGCCGAGGACGTCCAGACCAAGAGGGCGGCCGGCTAGCCGGGGCGGTATCCGCTCCGGCCGGCAGGGGACCTTTCCGGCACGGCTCCGGCCCCCGCCGGCAGACCACTGACATCGAGCCGCCGCCCGCGGACACCACGCTCTCGCCTGCGACTTCTCCGGGCACGCCACCAGCACCGGCCGGCTCAGGGAGCTCAGCCTGCAACGCCGCTTCCGCCAGGCCCGCGCCGTGATCGACCACTCCGTCCCCGCCGGTGCCGACCTGGCGCTGATCGGATTCAGCATGAGCGGGCAGACCGTCGCCGACCGCGCCGCACACTACGGCTCACGCGTGGTGTCCATCGGCCTGTGCGCCCCGGCGGTCTACGCGGCCGACGCATGGACCGTGCCCTTCGGCTCGGGCTTCACCGAGATCATCCGCACCCCGGGAAACTGGCGCACCTCCCCAGCTTTCGAGGTCTTCCGCTCCCTGTCCACCCGGGCGGTACTCACCACACCGGCCAACGACGCGGTGATCCCCCAGCAGTCACCAAAGCCATCACCGCCGCCCTGAGCACCTCACGCGCCCACTTCACCCGCTTCATCCACCCCGAAGCCGACCACCGACTCGGCGCGTGGTTCGCCGACAGCCCCGTCCCCCGCAGCCACTTCGTCACCGCTGTCCTACGGGGGACGCCCTATGAGGGCATGTCCCCGCCGCCCCACGGCTCACATATGCGTCCCACCATCGATCCGGATCTCCGTGCCGGTGATGAAGGCGCCGTCCTGTGAGGCGAGCATCGCGATGACGCCCGCGACCGTGTCCGGACTCGCGAAGCCCTCGCCGAGGGCCGGGGTGAGCTTGTCGAAGAGGCTCATGTCGGCGTCCTCGGGCAGGCCGGGGACGCCGCCGCCGGTCATGCCGCTGGCGATGGAGCCCGGCGCCACGCAGACCGCGCGCAGCCCCTGCTTGCCGTACTCGCTCGCGATGGCGTGCGTCATGGACTGGATGCCGCCCTTGCTCGCCGCGTACGCCGACATGTACGGGTGCGCGAACGCGGCCGAGGTGGAGCTGAAGTTGACCACGACCGGCGCGCTGCCTTCCAGGAGCGCGGGCAGCGACTCACGGATCATCAGGAACGTGCCGGTCAGGTTGATCGAGATGACCTGCTGGAAGTCGGCCAGGGCGGTCTCGTGGGTGTGCGAGGCGCGCAGGATGCCGGCCGCGTTGACCAGGACGTCCAGGCCGCCGAGGCCGGCCACCGCGGCGGGGACGGCGGCGCGGACCGCCGCCTCGTCGGCGATGTCCAGCACCGTGGTCTCCAGCCGTCCGGCGGCGCCCTCCGCGGCCGCACGGTCGGCGGTGACCCGCAGACCCGCCGCGTCGATGTCCGCCGCCACCACCCGGCCGCCCTCCGCCAGGATCCGGTGGACGGTGGCCTGTCCGATGCCCGAACCGGCTCCGGTGATCAGGGTGCGGCGGCCGTCGAAGCGGTTCATGGTCGCGTTCCGTTCTCGATGCGCGTTGGTGCGTTGGCGTGTGTTGGTGCGTTGGTGTGCGTTGGTGCATCGGCGTGCGATGCGATGGCGTGCGTCGGCACGGTGGAGTGTTGGCACCGTACGCCTGCATGACACATCGTGCCAGCCTCGCGTTACGTGCCACTGCGGCACGGGATTCCGTAGGCTGACGCCATGCCGACCCCACCCCGCACGGCTCCGGCCCCGCTCCCCCGCACCTCGCTCACCGAACGGCGCAAGGCCGAGACCCAGCTGGAGATCGCCCGTACCGCGGCGGCGCTCTTCACCGAGCGCGGCGCCGCCGTCACCGCCGACGACATCGCACGCGCCTCGGGAGTCGCGCTGCGCACCTTCTACCGCTACTTCCGCACCAAGGAGGAGGCGGTGAGGCCGCTGCTCGCCGACGGGGTGCGGCAGTGGACCGACGAGCTGGCCGCCGCACCGGCCGGGACGGGCGCGCCTCCCGTACGCGAGGCGCTGGAGCGGTCGGCCCGCCGGTCGCTGACCCCCGCCGACGAACCGGCCGCGGAGGCGCTGCGCTGGACCCGCGGACTGCTGCGGGCGATGCCGGACGATCCCGCGCTGCGCGCGGTCTGGCACCGGGTCCACCACGACGCCGAGGAGGCGCTGGTGCCGCTCCTGGCGAGGCTGACCGGCGCAGGAGGGCTGGAGGTGCGGCTGGCCGCGGCCGCCGCGAATACCGCGATGCGGGTCGCGGTGGAGGAGTGGGCGGCGGGGGACGCGGCGCCGGACGGCCCGCGGGGGCCCGGCGCGCTGGTGGTGCGGTGCCTGCGGGCGCTGACCGCCGGGCTGCCGCAGCTCGACGGGGCGCGCGACCGGGAGCACCGGCCGGCGGCCCGGTAAGCCGAGCCGGCGGTGGCCGGTTCTTACCTCAGGGGGCGGTCCGGGCGGCACGGAGGACGCATCGGGCCCCCCTCTTCGGCCAATCGCCGGAGATCGAAACCCGCCCGAACGGCCGGTCGGCGGCCGGATTCCTCCCTTCCGGGTGCGGGTGACCTTTGCCGGGGGCATGACCGGCACCGCATCCGCGCTGGCCGAACCCGCCTTTCCTCCGGGCGGCCCGCACCGTCTCCGGTCATGTTCGCGCCATTACTCTAAGCTTTCACCTAATGACTCAAAGCGATCGCCTTATGCCCACTCAGGATGCTTTCGGGGTGCGGTTGGGCCAGACTCCCGTCCGGTATCTGCACCTTCGAGCAAGGGAGTGTTCGTCATGCGGTACATCACTGGGGCGGTCGCGCTCGGCGCGGCACTGGTCCTGGGCACGCTGGCCACCACCGCACAGGCCGCCGCACCGGCGCAGCCGTCGCGGAGCGGTGGTCTGTACGCCCCGACGGAACTGGTGCTGACGGTGGGCCAGGGCGAAAGCCGTGCGACCGCCACGGTGCAACGCGCCGTGACGCTCAGCTGTATGCCCGGAGCCAGGGGCAGCCACCCGGACCCGATGGCCGCCTGCACCCAGCTGCGGGCGGTGGCCGGCGACTTCAACTCGATAACCGGCGCCACCTCGGACCGCCTGTGCACCAAGGAGTGGAACCCCTTCGTGGTCACCGCGGACGGCGTGTGGCAGGGCAAGCGGGTCTCGTACAGCTACACCTTCGCCAACCCCTGCGCGATGAAGAGCGACAGCGACGCGGTCTTCGCGTTCTGAGCTGATCCGATCTGATCCGATCTGAGCTCGGCCGAGCTGCTTCAGATCCCCGGGCACCGGTGGATGGTGCCCGGGGATCGTCGTGTGCGGCGGGCGCCGTGGGCCGGCACCCGCCCCCGGACGTCGAGCGCGTCCGGGAGCCGGTGCCGTACGCCGCAAGCGGTGCCGTACGCCGGGGGGTGTGCTGCCGCCGGGGGGGGTCAGCCGATCTGCGCGCCGTAGGCCTTCAGGGCCTCCGGGACCGGCTGGAAGAAGGTCTCGCCGCCCTGGGAGCAGTCGCCGCTGCCGCCGGAGGTGAGGCCGATCGCCGCATCGCCGTCGAAGAGCGCGCCGCCGCTGTCACCGGGCTCGGCGCAGACATCGGTCTGGATCAGACCCTCGACCGTGCCTTCCTGGTAGTTGACGCTGGCGTTCAGGGCCTTGACGGTGCCGCCGTGGACCTGGGTGGTGCTGCCGCTGCGCTGCACCTTCTCGCCGACGGTGGCCTCCGCGGCCTTGGTGATCTTCTGCGTGCTGCCGTTGTAGAGGTCGACCTCGCTGGGGTGCGGGGTGTCGCCCGTGTACTTGGCGAGGGAGAAGTCGTTGCCCGGGAACTTGGAGTCCTCGGTGGTCGCGATCGCCGAGCCGCCCTGCTTGTCGGACCAGCTCTTGATCTCGTTGCCGCAGTGGCCGGCCGTCAGGAAGTACGGCTTGCCGTCCTTGACGACATTGAAGCCGAGCGAGCAGCGGGCCCCGCTCCCCCAGATCGCGTCGCCGCCACCGATGAAGGGTTTGAACTCACCCTTGCTGTGGCGCACCTCGACCTTGTCGCCGAGGGCCTTGGCGACCTTGGTGAGCCGGTCCAGCTTGGTGCCCTTGACCGTGCGGTCGGCGGTGACCACGACCTTGTTGCTCTGCGGGTCGATGCCCCAGGACGTGCCGGGGATGGTCGCCTTCGACTTCAGCGTCTGCCGGGCCGAGTCGAGCTGGGCGAAGGTGTGCTTGACGAGTCTGGCTTCCGCCCCCTTCGCCCGCACGGCCTGGGCCTGCGCCTTGTTCACCACGTTGACGACCAGCTTCTTGGCCTTGGCGTCGTAGAAGGAGCCGGCCGTGTCCGTCTTGAGGTGGGAGGCGAGGGCCGTCGCCGCGGTGGAGGTCAGCTTGGCGAGCGCGGGGGTGCGCGCGGGGGCCGTGGACGCGTTGGCGTTGGCGAGGGTGACAGTGGCGGTGGCGGCGAGCGCAAGGGCTCCCGCACCTGCGACGATGACACGCCGGTTGGGTATGCGACGGTGCTTCAAGTCGGAGCCTCCGTGGGGGGAAGAGCCCGGAAACTGTGGGGAGTTGTCCGGGCCCGGAGAGTGAGGAATCAGGGCAGGAACGGATCTGCCCGGGGTAGCGGATCCCGGGAGGTGCGCCCATGCCGACGTGCGGAGCCGAGTATTGCCATCCGCCTCACTCGCGCACAAGACCGGGTTCCGGTCTCACATACGGGAGTTCACGATTTCGCCACACGAGGGTCACACCGGTGTCCGCACCTCTCGACCCCGAGTGCGGACATCAGCGAGCAGAGCAGACACGCGGCGGACGGCAACGTGTGAGGACTATAGCTGGCCGGAAAACGGCGGCCGGGAAGCGGCCCCCACACAGCCGAAAACGCCGTAAGTGACTACTTAAGCAGGCACATACGGCGATGAGACAGACATCAGGGACGAAGTTCCCACTCCGCCACTACGGAAGCTCCTCGGCGTCCGGAAGCTCCTCGAGCTCCGGGGGCGGCGCGCCCACCTCGCCGCCCTCGACGGCCGCGTCCGAGGCCCCGGACCGCGCCGGACCGGACGGGCGCCGCTCGGCGGCCCGGTCCGCCTCGGCCGCCGCGGTCTGCGCCTGGGCCTGCAGCCCGGAGCGCTCCAGGAACCGCAGCAGTTCGACCGGGAAAGGCAGGACAAGGGTGGAATTCTTCTCGGCGGCGACCGCCACCACGGTCTGCAGCAGCCGCAGTTGCAGCGCCGCGGGCTGGTCGGACATCGCCTGGGCCGCCTCGGCCAGCTTCTTGGACGCCTGCAGCTCGGCATCGGCGTTGATCACCCGGGCCCGCCGGTCCCGGGTCGCCTCCGCCTGGCGGGCCATCGACCGCTTCATCGTCTCCGGCAGCGAGACGTCCTTGATCTCGACCCGGTCGACGGTCACCCCCCAGCCGATGGCCGGGCTGTCCATCATCAGCTCCAGGCCCTGATTGAGCTTCTCCCGGTTGGACAGCAGGTCGTCCAGTTCGCTCTTGCCGATGATCGACCGCAGTGACGTCTGCGCCATCTGCGAGACCGCGAAGCGGTAGTCCTCGACCCGGATGACCGCGTCGGCGGCGTCCACGACCTTGAAATAGACGACCGCGTCGACCCGCACGGTGACGTTGTCCCGGGTGATGCCCTCCTGGGCGGGCACCGGCATCGTGACGATCTGCATATTGACCTTGCGCATCCGGTCGATGCCCGGAACGATCATGGTGAACCCCGGCCCGCGCACCTCGGAGGCCAGCCGCCCCAGCCGGAGCACCACACCCCGCTCGTACTGCTTGACCACCCGCGCCGCGGCCACGAGATACACGGCCCCGACGGAGGCCAGCGCCACCCCGGCCGTCACCAGTTCTTCGACCATCACGGCTCCCTGACATGTGCCACACGCCGTCCGAATCGCGCTGTTTACCATGGTATGCCCGGCCAGGGAAGGCGGGCGAGGAGGCTCACACCGGGGCGACCGGGCGCCACCGGGCGCGGCCGGGCCCCCGTCCACCGGTGGACGGGGGCCCTTGTGCCGCCGGAGCCGGGTCCGCGGGTCCGGTGTGCTGCCGGAGCCGGGTCCGGCGATCGGTTCGGTCGCCCCGCCGTACGGGTCCCGGTGCGCGCGGACCGGTCCGTACGGAGGTCAGCCGGCCGGCGTCAGTAGACGCTCACCCCGTAGGCGCTCAGCGCCTCGGTGACCGGCTGGAAGAACGTGGTACCTCCGGACGTGCAGTCACCGCTGCCGCCGGAGGTGAGGCCGAGCGCCTTGGTCCCGGAGTAGAGCGGGCCGCCGCTGTCGCCGGGCTCGGCGCAGACGGTGGTCTGGATCAGTCCGGAGACGATGTCGCCGCCGCCGTAGTTGACGGTGGCGTTCAGTGCGGTCACCTTGCCGCTGTGGATACCGGTGGTGGAGCCCCGGCGGGTGACCGACTGACCGACGGAGGGGGTGCCGGCGCTGGTGATGTCCTGGCTGCCGACCGTGCCCTCGTGGGAGACCGAGCCGGTGTATTTGATGATGCCGTAGTCGTTGCCGGGGAAGCTGCTGCCCACGGTCGGGCCGATGCCCGCACCGGAGCCGGTGGTCCACGGCGGGTTGCCGTCGGTGCAGTGACCGGCGGTCAGGGCGTAGTAGGTACTGCCGCTGCGGACGTTGAAGCCCAGCGAGCAGCGCCAGCTGGGGGCGTAGATGGCGTCGCCGCCGGAGATGAACTTGCGGAAGGTGCCCGCGATCCGGTCGATGCGGACCGCATCGGCGTTGCCGCCCGCGGCCCGCTCGATCCTGGCGATCTCCGCCTGGGAGACGGTGCGGTCGGCGGTGACGACCAGGGTGTGGCTCTTGCTGTCGACCCGCCAGGCGGTACCCGCGACATCCGCGCCGCGCACCGCCTGGCCGACGGCGGTGAGCTGGGTGGCGCTGAACGTCCTTGCGGGGGCGGGGCCTTGCGCGTTGGCGGTGGGGATGGCGATGGCACCGACGGCCACCAGTCCGGACGCCACGGCGATCAGCCGGGTGCGTCTCGCCACGCCGCTGCGGGGGGTGGTGCGCTCGTTCCTCACTGATTCCTCCGAGGGGGATCGGGGGGCCGCCGGTGGGCAGCCCGTGAGGCGCAGCCGAAGGGCACGCGAGAATCCGCACGTTCATTTTCAGCGTGCCCCTGACAAGCGCTGAGCGGAGTTTCGGGCCCGCCGCCCCCACAGCGCAAGAGGTCCACACGCTTGCCTTGTGCCGGATACACGTGCTTCATGACTCCATGGCCGCACCACCGCAACACGCCGCCCCGGCAGCCTCGTTGACGGCTGCCGGGGCGGCGCCGACCCCTCGGTCGGGGATGGGACGGATCGGCGGATGACACGGTTCCACGCCCCCGGCGCCCGGCCGGCGGGACGACAGGGCGGGCGGTGCCGGCGGCGTGCGGTGCTCAAGCGGCTGGACGCCGGCTTCCCGTTCAGGAGGGACGCCCCTCCGCCGCCCGTCGCGCAGGCCGCAGTGGGCCGGCCGCAGAAGGACGGCAGCGGAGGGCCGGCCTCGGAGGGCCGGCAGCTACGACCGGACCCTCAAGAAGTGGGGCACAGGGCCCTCAGAAGTGGGGCACCGGACCCTCCGCCCTGACCGCACCTCGGATCGCCCCGCCGGAGGCCCGCCGATCCGAGGTCGTCGAACGACAGGACATGTGCGCTGGTCCCGCGCATGAACCTACCCGCCGGTCCGGTCCGCCTGCCGCTGACCGTTTCCCCTCCGGGGAGGGTCAGGTACCGACCGTGAGGCTCTTCATACTGTCAGTTTCCTTACGGGGCGCGAAAGGTGATGACACGCCACCCTCTTTGCACCAGATGTGTCACGAACCCCCCGTGCGGCGGCTATCCACTTGGCACACTGTCGGCCTGATGGACGACGATAGGGGTACACACACAGACACCGCGGGTGAGAGGAGGCGTCAATGGGATCGGTGCGCAAGGCGAGCGCCTGGCTTGGCCTCGTCGACGACAGTGATGACGAGCGCTACTACGACGACGACTACGCCGAGGGACCCGATGCCGGCGACTCGGGCGACGGCCCCTGGGTCACCGATCCCCGGGTCCGGGTGGCCGACGAGACCGCCCAGGACCAGGGCACCCGCATCGCCACGGTCACCCCGGAGAGCTTCCGGGACGCCCGCGGCATCGGCGAACTCTTCCGGGACGGTGTCCCGGTGATCGTCAACCTGACGGCCATGGAGCCCTCCGACGCCAAGCGGGTGGTGGACTTCGCGGCGGGTCTGACGTTCGGTCTGCGGGGTTCGATCGAGCGGGTCGCCACCCGGGTGTTCCTGCTGACCCCCGCCGACTACCAGGTCGTCAGCGGCGAGGCCCGCGCCCACCGCAACGGCGGCTTCTTCAACCAGAGTTGAGCGCGACCCGCGTGCTTCCGCCGGGGGTCCGGGGGCTCGCGGCGGCAGCCGCCGGTGTGCGGGCCCCCGGATCACGCGGCGACCGGCCCGAGCGGGCGGGCCCGCTCACCGGAAGGCGTCCAGGCCGGTGAGCGCCTTGCCGAGCACCAGCTGGTGCATCTCGACGGTGCCCTCGTAGGTGAGCACCGACTCCAGGTTGGTCGCATGCCGCATGACGGGGTACTCCAGCGAGATCCCGTTGGCCCCGAGGACCGTCCGGGCCGTACGGCAGATCTCGATCGCCTCCCGTACGTTGTTCAGCTTGCCGAAGCTGACCTGCTCGGGACGCAGCCGCCCGGCATCCATCCGCAGCCCCAGGTGATGGGCCAGCAGGATTCCCTTGTGCAGTTCGACGGCCATGTCGGCGAGCTTGGCCTGGGTGAGCTGGAAGCCGCCGATGGGCTTGCCGAACTGCTCCCGCGTCGTCGCGTACTCCAGCGCCGCCTCGAAGCTGGTGCGGGCGGCCCCCATGGAGCCCCAGATGATGCCGTAGCGGGCGTGGCTGAGGCAGCCGAGCGGGCCGCGCAGCCCGATGGCCTCCGGGAGCACCGCGTCAGCCGGCAGCCGTACGTCGTCCAGGACGAGTTCGCTGGTCACCGAGGCCCGCAGGGACCACTTGTGCTTGATCTCCGGGGCCGAGAACCCGGGGGTGTCCGTGGGGACCAGGAAGCCGCGGATGCCGTCGTCGGTACGGGCCCAGACCACCGCGACGCCCGCCACCGAGCCATTGGTGATCCACATCTTGCGCCCGTTGAGCACCCAGTCGCCGCCGCTCCCGCCGCGCTTGGCGTGCGTCCGCATCGCGGCGGGGTCGGAGCCGATGTCCGGTTCGGTCAGGCCGAAGCAGCCGATGATCTCGCCGGCCGCCATCCGGGGCAGCCACTGCTGCTTCTGCTCCTCGGAGCCGAAACGCCGGATCGCGTACATGGCGAGCGAGCCCTGGACGGAGACCAGGGAGCGGATACCGGAGTCGGCGGCCTCCAGCTCCAGGCAGGCCAGGCCGTACTGGATGGCGGAGGCGCCCGCGCAGCCGTAGCCGGTCAGGGACATCCCGAGGGCGCCCAGGGAGCCGAGTTCGCGGGCGAGTTCGCGGATGCCGGGAAGCTCGCCGCGCTCGTACCAGTCGGCGATGTGCGGCAGGACGCGGTCCGCGGCCCACGCCCGGACGGTGTCCCGGACGGCACGGTCCTCGTCGGTCAGCAGGTCGTCGAGGCCCAGCAGGTCACGGGGGTCGAACGGTGGGACCGCCGAGGGCACTGCGGACCCCGGGGACGACGTGGCGGACGGCTTTGCGGGCATGGCGGGGCCTCCGGCGGGTTCAGCGCGCGAAAAACTAGCAGCGGTAGTTATTCGCTTCCGACGGTACGGGCCGCGGTGCCGCGCGGCAAGGGTCACCGCCGCGCGGCGGGGCCGGCGGACACCGGTCAGGCAGGCACGCGCAAGGCGGGGCAGCGGCACCCGGCGGGAGGAGCGCCGGTCAGCGGCCGGAACTCGCCGGGGCGGGCTCACCGCTGCCGCGGCCGGCACCGGCCGTGCCGCCCGGAGCAGGCTCCCCGTCCGCTTCCGCCCGCTCCGTGGACTCCGCCGCCCGGCGCGGCAGCCGCAGCGCGATCCCCGCACCGACCAGCAGCAGTACGGCACTGGCGACGAGGGTGACGTGCAGCCCGTGGACGAAGGACTCCCGGGCGGCCTCACGCAGCGCCGCCTTCGCGCCCTCGCCCAGGCCGGCTGCCACCTTGTAGGCCTCACCGAGGGAGTGCGCGGCCGAGGCGGAGGCCCGCCCGGGAACGCCGTCCACATGCGTCAGGCCCGGGGCGTAGGCGGCGTTCATGACGCTGCCGAGGAGGGCGACACCGATCCCCGCGCCGAGTTGGTAGGAGGTCTCCCCGATCGCGGCGGCGCCGCCCGACTGTTCGGCGGGCGCCTCGCTGAGCATCGACTCGTACGCCCCGAACAGCGTGGACTGGAAACCGAAACCGAGCAGGACGAAGCCCCCGGACAGCAGCCAGGGGCGGTCCTGGCTGCTCATCGCGGTCAGACAGAGCACCGCGACGGCGGTCAGCACGAAGCCGAGGGAGACCATCGCGCGCGGGCCGAGGGCCTGCAGCATCTTCGAGCCGGTCAGGCCGGCGGCCATCGCGGCGAAGACCAGCGGCAGCATCCGCAGACCGGTCTGCAGCGGGCTCAGTCCGAGCACCAGCTGGAGGTACTGGACGGCGATCAGCTGCAGGCCCACCAGGGCCAGCATGGCCAGCACGATGCAGCCGACGGAGGTGCCGAAGGCGGGCCTGGCGAACAGCCGCACATCGATCAGCGGGTGCGTGCGCCGGCGCTGGCGGCGTACGAACAGCACCAGCAGCAGCACGCCGAGGACGATGGGCAAAAGCGTGGTCGGGCCCAGCACGGCCGCGCCGCTGCCGATCCGCTTGACGCCGAGGACGATGCCCAGCACACCGAGCGCCGCGACGACCGCGCCGATCACGTCCCAGGGACCGTTGCGCTCCCCGCGCGACTCGGGCAGCAGCCACCGGCCTATCAGCAGCATCGCGGCCATCATCGGGATGTTGATGAGGAAGACCGAGCCCCACCAGAAGTTCTCGACGAGGAAGCCGCCGAGGACCGGGCCGACCGCGGCGCCGACCGCGGCCACCGCGCTCCACACGCCGATGGCCACCGCGCGCTCGCGCCGGTCGGGGAAGACCTGCCGCAGGATCGACAGCGTGGCCGGCATGATCATGGCGCCGCCGATACCGAGCAGGGCGCGGGCCACCATCAGGATCTGCGGGTTGGGCGCGAGCGCGGCGGCGGCCGAGGCCAGGCCGAAGAGGCCGTAGCCGAGAAGGAGGATGCGGCGGCGGCCGACACGGTCGCCGAGGGTGCCGAACAGGATCAGCAGCGAGGCCGCGATCAGCGGGTAGACGTCGACGATCCAGAGGAGCTCCACCGGGCCCGGCCGCAGGTCCTCGGTGACGGAGGGCACGGCGACGTAGAGGATCGTGGTGTCCAGTGCGACGAAGAGCAAACTGACGCAGAGCACGATCAGCACGGTCCAGCGGTTCGCGCCGCCGCCGGTGAGCCGGGGAACACCAGCCGTCCGTCCACTGCCGGACGCGGTCGTCCCGGACATGCAGCACCTCCAGTCATGCTCTCGCGGCCACGGATCAGGGCGCGAAAACGCCCCGGTGGAACCGGCGGCACAAGCGAGTAGAGACGTCAGACTACGCGAGTCCCGGTGGGTGCCGCGTGGCTCACCTCACGAAGAGACGCACATCGCAGCGCCGTGCGTTCCCCACCCCGCCGTCGGCCCTCGTTCTTCGGCCACCTGGATAATCTCCCTGATGAACGATCTTGCCTCCGCGGCCGTTCCCGGCCGGGCCCTGTGCGACGTGCCCGCCGCACGGGCCGCGCTGCGCCGGGCCGTGCCCGCGCTGGCGGCCTTCGCGGCGATCCGGCTGCTGGGGCTCGTCGTCCTCGGGGTCTGGTCCACGGTCAACGGCAAGGACTGGCACACCCTGCTGACCGCCCGCTGGGACGCGCTCTGGTACACCCGGGTCGCCGAGCAGGGCTACGGCTTCACGGTGCGGCTGCCGCACGGCGCCGTGCACTCCGATCTGGCGTTCTTCCCGCTGCTGCCGTCCTTGGAGCGGGGGCTGTCGGCCCTGGTGCCGCTGTCGCCCGCCGACGCCGGGCTGGTGGTGTCCTGGCTCGCGTCGGCGGCCGCCGCCTGGGCCCTGTACGCGACCGGTGAGCGGCTGCACGGGCACCGGGCCGGGGTCGTCCTGGCGGCGCTGTGGGCCGCGGTGCCGGTCGGGATCGTGCAGTCGATGGCGTACTCGGAGTCGCTGTTCACCGCGCTCGCGGCCTGGGCCCTGTATGCCGTGCTGACCGGGCGCTGGGTGTGGGCGGGGGTACTGGCCTCGCTGGCCGGGCTGACCCGGCCGGTGGGTGCGGCGGTGGTCGCGGCGGTGTGGGTCACCGCGGCGGTGACGCTGCGGCGGCAGCGGGCCGGCGGCGTACGGGGGCACGCGGCGCTGCGCGCATGCCCCGGCCTGGTGGCCGGTGTGCTGCTCGCCCCGCTCGGCTGGTGCGGGTACTTCCTGTGGGTGGCGGCGCGGAAGGGCTCGTTCACCGGCTATCTGGACGTCCAGGCGGGCTGGGGCAACGGCTTCGACGGGGGGATCGCCTTCGGTGCCTTCGTCGGGCGCCTGCTGTCGGGCCCCTCGTTCGCGGCCGGACTCGGGCTGCTCCTCGGCGTCGGCCTGGTGATCTGGCTGTATCTGCGCGGCGTACGGCAGGGACAGCCGCTGCCGCTGGCGGTGTACGGAGGCATGGTGCTGCTGCTCGCACTGACCGCCAAGGGCTACTTCGGTTCCAAGCCGCGGCTGATGCTGCCGGCCTATCCGCTGCTGCTGCCACTGGCGGCCGGGCTCGCACGCCGGCACCCGGTCCGGTCCTGGCTGATCGTCGGCCTGGCGGCGGCGGGCTCCGCGGTGTACGGGGCGTTCTGGCTGAACGGTTCGGGCCCGCCGTGACATCCACAAACCCTTCGTGACCGTACGAACGCCTTGCGTGACACCCTCTCCCGGGGGAACGTCGCGCGCCCCCCGGACGGCGGGCGGATAAACTCCGCCGGAGAAAAGCAGATAAGGCGCTCATGGTGACGACACGCGGACTCCGGGAAGCGATTGAGAATCGCCGGGAATTCCCCGCCAAATCCCAGCTCCGAAGCCTCGATTGAGACACATTCCACATCACATCGTCATTACAAAGCGCACAGTTTGACCAAGCGCCTACATCACACGCGGTAACGTCGATTGAGTGCGTACCGATGACAAGCTCGACCAGATGGAGGAGCAGCGCCCGACCGATCGCGTCCGGCCGCCCAGCATGACCCGGACCCGCCTGTGGCTGTTCTGGGGAACGCTGGCGGTGTACCTCGCGATCGTGGCCGGCGTGCTGGCTACTACATGGCTGGTCACGTTCGACTGGCAAGTCATGTTCTTCAGGCCGTACAAGCAGTGGCCCGAGATCCATGCCTTCCTCGACTACTTCGTTGTACTGGGGCAGCGCGGACCGACCGCGGTGGCGGTGGCGGCATGGCTGGGCTGGCGCTGCTGGCGCCAGCGCAACCTCCACCCGCTGCTGGTGCTCGGCGCCTCGCTGCTGCTGCTGAACATCACCGTGGGCGCCGCCAAGCTCGGCATGGGGCGGCTCGGCCCGCACTACGCGACCGTGGTCGGCGCCAACGAGATGGGGCTCGGGGGCGACATATTCCCCTCGGGTCACACCGCGAACGCCGTGGTCACCTGGGGTGTGCTGGCCTACCTGGCGACCACCTCGCTGCGCCGCCGCACGCTGTCGGTGATCGCCGCGCTGGGCGCGCTGGGCGTCGGCATGACCACCGTCTACCTCGGCACCCACTGGGTCAGCGATGTGCTGCTCGGCTGGGCCGCGGGGCTGCTGGTGCTGCTGGCGATGCCCTGGCTGGAGCCCGGGATCACCTGGTTCGAGGACCGTCTCATGGGCATCCTGCTGCGGCTGTGGCTGCGGCTGCGCCCCGATTCGCTGCGCGGCCCGCTGCCGGTCGGCTCGCTGGCTCCCGAGGTGTCCCGGCAGCGCATCGCCTCCGACGGCGAGGTGCTGGTCTCCGCGGGCACGGGCGGCCGGTCCGCCGCCCACAACCCGGACTCCTGGCCGCACCACCCCTCGCGCCCGTACACCATCCGTTCGGAGCGCGCCCCGGCCACCCCGGCGGGCAGCCGGCGGCCGCCGCACGCGGACCGGTCGCGCAGCACGCCGCTCAGCCCGGTCACCGGGCGCGGCCGCAACGCGAACGGCTGAGCCCGGCGGGGCCGGTACGCACACCCCCGCCCCGCGGCGAAGGCCCCGGCCGCTCCCCTCGGAGCGGCCGGGGCCTTCGTCGTGCGTACGGCGCTCAGCCCTGCCAGGTGCGGTGCACCGTGCCGTCCTTGACCTCGAAATTGAGGCGTCCTGCCAGGTACTCCATGGTGATGATCGCGCCCGGCGGCAGTGAGCGGACCGTGGTCCAGCCGCGCTCTCTCGCCTGCTCTTCGGCGTCCTGCTGGGCAAGGCCGGCATACGCCTCGATGTCGTCCTGAGGGTTGTCCGGAAGGTTCGGTACGTCAGCCATGACAGCCACCGTAGGCGTCCGGGGCGGCCTGTGGAAGCCCGGCCTTCGCACACCTCGGTGACCTCCCGGTCCGGCCTTGGTCACACTTGTGTCACAGCGAACACCGGTGCGTTTGCCGCAACTTCCGTCACCCGTACGCGCCGCGTGATGGTGCAATCGGGTGGAACATTAAGCGGCCGGAATTCCGCCTTGATCAAATGCGAAACGGGATTGACCACTCGGCACATCGCGGCGAGCCGTCCGAAAATAATCCCCGCAAGTTTCGGATTTCCCGTACCCGGCGCCCTTTATCGGTCACCGGGAAATTGTCCAACGAGACACACTCCGCACACATTTCCCGCACATCGCCCCGCTTGCCGCTTCCGCGCCCGCTCCGGCCCCGCCCGCCGGGCCGTGCACCGGACCACCTGCCGGGCCGTCCACCGGGCCGTCCGCCGGGCCGCTTGATCCCACCGGAACGGACCGGAGCGCCACCTCGCTCTGCGCCCCCCGCGCGAGCATCATGTGCCGGGCCCAGTACACCTTCGACGAACGGGGTGCAGCGGATGGTTACGGACACCGGCCAGACGGACCTGCGGCCCACCGGGGCCCGGCGCCGCGGGTCGGTGCTGGTCGACTGGCTGACGACCACCGACCACAAGAAGATCGGGCACCTCTACCTGATCACCGCGTTCGGCTTCTTCCTGGTGGGCGGTCTGCTGGCGCTGGTGATGCGCGCCGAACTGGCCCGTCCGGGGCTGCAGATCATCGACGCGGAGCAGTTCAACCAGGCACTGACCATGCATGGCACGATCATGCTGCTGCTCTTCGCCACCCCCGCATTCGCCGGTTTCGCCAACGAGATCATGCCGTTGCAGATCGGCTCGCCCGATGTGGCCTTCCCGCGGCTGAACATGTTCTCGTACTGGCTCTTCCTCTTCGGCGGCCTGATCGTGCTGGGCAGTTTCCTCACGCCGTTCGGCGGCCCGGCCTTCGGGTGGACGGCCTACGCCCCGCTGAACTCGATGGTCCGCTCCCCCGGCACCGGCGCCGATATGTGGATCATGGGGCTGGCGCTGGCCGGCTTCGGCACCATTCTCGGAGCCGTCAACTTCATCACCACGATCATCGTGCTGCGGGCGCCCGGGATGACGATGTTCCGGATGCCGGTGTTCACCTGGAACATCCTCTTCACCTCGATCCTGGTGCTGATGGCCTTCCCCGTCCTGGCGGCGGCGCTGCTGGTGCTGGAGGCGGACCGGCAGTTCGGGTCGGTGGTGTTCGAGGCGCAGTGGGGCGGTGCGCTGCTGTGGCAGCACCTGTTCTGGTTCTTCGGCCATCCCGAGGTCTACATCATCGCGCTGCCGTTCTTCGGCATCATCACGGAGATCATCCCGGTCTTCTCCCGCAAGCCGATCTTCGGCTACGTCATGCTGATCGGGGCGACGATGGCCATCACGGCCCTGTCGGTGATGGTCTGGGCGCACCACATGTTCGCGACGGGGGCGGTGCTGCTGCCGTTCTTCTCCCTGATGTCGTTCCTGATCGCGGCGCCGACCGGGGTGAAGTTCTTCAACTGGATCGGCACCATGTGGCACGGCTCGGTGTCCTTCGAGACGCCGATGCTGTGGTCGGTGGGGTTCCTGGTGAGCTTTCTGTTCGGCGGGCTGACCGGCGTCATCCTCGCCTCCCCGCCGATGGACTTCCACGTCACCGACTCCTACTTCGTGGTCGGTCACTTCCACTACGTCGTCTTCGGGACGGTCGTCTTCGCCACGTACGCGGGCTTCTACTTCTGGTGGCCGAAATTCACCGGCAAGATGCTCGACGAGCGGCTGGGAAAGATCCACTTCTGGACACTGTTCGTCGGCTTCCACACCACGTTCCTCGTCCAGCACTGGCTGGGCGTGGAGGGCATGCCGCGGCGCTACGCCGACTATCTGGCCGCCGACGGCTTCACGGCCCTCAACACCCTCTCCACCGTCGGCTCCTTCCTGCTGGGCCTGTCCACGCTGCCGTTCCTCTACAACGTCTGGAAGACCACCCGCCACGGCGCCCGGATCACCGTGGACGACCCCTGGGGCTTCGGCCGCTCGCTGGAGTGGGCGACCTCCTCGCCGCCGCCGCGGCACAACTTCACGACCCTTCCGCGGATCCGCTCCGAGGCCCCCGCCTTCGATCTGCACCATCCGGAGGTGGGGAAGCAGCCGACGGCGGCGCCGCCAGTGCCCGGGAGAGCCGGTCCCTGATCTCCCGTATGCGGCTCTGCAGTTCCGGCGGCTCGCGGACCTCGAAGTCGAATCCCGTCAGCACGATGTGGAGCACCATCAGCTCCAGGCTGTGCGCCCCCGTACGCAGCAGACAGGACCGGTCGTCGACGGCTTCGAGCGTCCCGGCGGCCGGACCGATGCGCTCCGCGGCGCGCTCCAGCGGGGCGTGCAGCAGCACGGTGGCCTGCCGGGCGTAGACCCCGGTGGAGATGCCCCGGGAGACATACGCGGCGAGGTCGGGGGCCGGCGGCGGGCGGGGGGTGAAGCGCGGCCCGTGCGGCGGGGTGGGGGTGAGGCGGTCGACCCGGTAGGTGCGCCAGTCCGCGCGGTCCACGTCCCAGGCGACGAGGTACCAGCGGCGCCGGGCGCAGACGAGGCGGTGCGGCTCCACGATGCGGCGGGAGCCGGTGCCGTCGTGGGTGGTGTAGTCGAAGCGGAATTGCCGGCAGTCCCGGCAGGCGTGCGCGAGCTCGGTGAGGAGGCTCGGGTCCACCCGGGGGCCGCCACCGCCGGGCAGCGGGACCGTGAAGGCGTTCAGCGCACCGACCTGGCGCTGCAGCCGGTGCGGCAGCACCTGCTCCAGCTTGGCCAGCGCGCGTACGGAGGACTCCTCGATGCCCTCGACACCGCCCACCGCGGCGGTGCGCAGCCCGACCGCGACCGCCACCGCCTCCTCGTCGTCGAGCAGCAGCGGCGGGAGTTCGGCACCGGCGCCGAGCCGGTAGCCGCCGGCCGTCCCCGGCGCGGAGTGGACGGGGTAGCCCAGCTCGCGCAGCCGGTCGATGTCCCGGCGCACCGTGCGCGGGGTGACGTCGAGCCGGTCGCCGAGCTCCGCACCGGACCACTCCCGGTGGGCCTGCAGCAGCGAGAGCAGGCGGAGCAGACGTGCCGAGGTCTCCAACATGGCCCGAGTCTCGCAGCCCTTGCGGACAGCCGCGGTCCTCGATGCGCCACCGGGACCGCGGGCGCCGCTCCGTCAGTTCCCGGCAGGTCCCGCGACCCGGACGGCCAGGTCGTTGTCGAGCGTGTAATACGGGCCGATCCACAGCTGTTCCGACGCGGCCGGCACCGGCAGCGCGGGGTAGCTGAAGACCTGCTTCTTGTCGGCCACGTCGTCCAGGAGGCGGGCGATGCGCACCGCCCGGGCGCCCTCGGCGGGGCGCAGCCACAGGTCCCAGGGCTCGCTGCCCTGCTGCCACCGGCCGGCCAGCTCCTCGTAGGGCAGCGTGAAGGTGAACCCGGAGCCCTCGACGGTCAGCGGGACGGTGACCGTGGCCGGTGCGGCGTCCGGGGAGTCCGGAGCGCGGCGCGACCGTGCCTCGGCGCGGGCACCGGAGCCCGGCACGGTGCCGTAGAGCCGCCCGGAGACCGTCATGCCGTCGGGCCTGACCAGGATGTCACCGGCTTCGGCGTGCGGACCACGCAGCCAGCTGCGCAACGCGAGGTTGCCGAACTTGGTCGCGTACGGGATGCGCACACCGAGCCGGCCGATGCCCGCCAGCGGTCTGCGGTCCACCAGTGAGCGCAGGTCGTTGACGCCCGGCAGCAGGCGGCGCGGGTCCCGGCCGTCGCCGAGGTCGGCGTAGGCGTTCCAGCGGCCCTCGGCGAGGGAGACGGTGCTGGGCAGCACGGCGCGCAGGCGTCCGGCGCCGTTCGGGCCGAGCGGCAGCCGTACCTCGTCGTCGGCACCGTCGCCGCCGCGCAGCCGCAGCACCAGCGCCGCGCTCCAGGCGGTGGGGGTGTCCCGGGGGACGTTCAGGTCGAAGGTGAGGCCGCCCGCGGAGTCCGCGATGCAGTCGGCGCGCAGCGCGGCCGGCTCCGCCTCCGTCCCCCGCTCCCCCGTCCGCTCGGGGCCCGGGGTGTGCGCGGTCACCGGAACTCCGGGTTCCTGATCGATGGCAGAGGACTCCTTCATCTCGTCTCCGGTCACGGTCAGTTGCCTCGACGCCGTCATGCCGTCCGCACCCCTCTCATCGCGGCGCGGGCCGCATCCTTGGTGGCGTATGCGCCGCCGAGCAGGGCTCCCCTGGCGCGATGCAGGCTGCCGTGCAGCCGGTGGCCCCGCCTGCGGGCGAGCAGTTCGGCGAAGAGCTCCTCATGGCGTTCCGCGACCGTGGCGGGGTCGAAGCGGGCCGACGAGGCCAGCGCGGCCCCGCCCATCCGTTTGCGGGCGGCGTCGTCGTTGATCAGCGTGAGCAGCGAGCCGGCCAGCGCCTGCGGATTGCCGACCGGAACCAGCTTGCCGTCCACCCCGTCGTCGATGATCTCGCCGGGGCCGTGCGGGCAGTTGGTGGCGACGACCGGCAGGCCGCAGCGCATGGCCTCGACGATGGTCATCCCGAAGGACTCCAGGCTGGAGGAGACCGCCGCGATCGAGCCCTTGGCCCACTCGGGCTCCAGGGGGTTGGCCGGGCCCATCAGGAAGACGTGGTTGTACAGGCCGAGTTCGTCGATCAGGGCGCGCAGCGCGGTCTTCTCGGCGCCGCCGCCGTATATCCGCAGCCGCCAGTCGGGGCGCTCGGCGACGACATGGGCGAAGGCGCGGATGAGGACGTCATAACGCTTGACGCGGGTGAGCCGGCCGGCCGCGACGACCCACTTGCCGCTGCCGTCGGCGGGCGCGAGAGCGGGCGCCGGCACGCTGTTGGGCACCGACTCGACCCGCACACCGGGCAGCCGCAGGGTGCGGCGGTAGGCACGGGCGTCGGCCTCGGTGACGGTGGTGACCGCGTCGAGGCGCGGATAGGCGCTGCGCAGCGCGAGTTTGAGCGCCCTGCTGTGGGTGTCCAGGGTCAGGTGCTCCTGGCCTATCCGGACCGGGCCGCGGCGCGCCTGCTTGGCGATGTGCACATTGAGGCCGGGCCGGGTGCCGACCACCACGTCCGTCTCCATCCGGCGCAGATGCTGGGCTATCCGGCCGTCGGTGAGCTCGCTGTACTGGCCGAACCGGTTCTCGGCGGCGGGAAATATCCTGGCGGGGCGGGCGTGCGCCGGGTCCGCGCCCTCGTAGGCGGGGCTGTTCTCCCTGAGGTCCACGAGGTGCCGCAGCGCGACGTGCGGGCCGAGGTCGAAGACCGGGTCGTCGCGGTGGCGCAGTACGGACACGATCTCGACGTCGTGCTGCTCGGCGAGCGTCCGCGCGAGGTTGAACGTCGTCCGGATCGTCCCCCCGATGCCGTAGGCATTGTGAATCAGGAATGAGATGTGCATCCGTCCCCGTGTCCCCTGGTCTTTCGTTCCGGTCTCCCCGTGGGATGCGTCGCGCCCCCCTCCCGACGGCGCGACACATCCCCCTGCGAACGGTAGGACCGCGAAAGCGGGTTCCTGGTTGGGCCTTTCGCCAACTTGTTCCGTAAAAGTTAGGTCATCGGCAGCAAGGGCACGGAACCTCCCGGCACCGGATCCCCTCGGCCTCCCGGCCCCGGATCCCCTCCGCTCCCTGCCGACTCCGGCCGGCCGCCCGCCCGTCAGTCGTCGTCCGCCGGCCGGGAGTGCTTCTTCGGGCTCTCGGGGAGCCGCAGCTCGGTGCCGGCCAAGAGCTTGCCGGGGTCCGGTCCGATGGTCGAGCGGTTGGCGCTGTACAGCGCCCGCCAGCCGCCCTTCACCTGGTACTTCTCGGCGATCTCGCCAAGCGTCTCCCCGCGACGTACGACATGGGTCCGCGCGGGAGGGATCAGCCCGTAGCGCCGGGCGCACACCGGCCAGGCGCCCCACCCCTGGGCGGCCTGCACCCGTTTCGCGATCTTGATCTGGTCCTTGCGGGTGGCGAGATCGGCCCGCTCCGCGAAGTCGAGGCCGCCGAAGGCCTCCCAGGTGGGCTGCCAGAACTGCAGCCCGCCGTAGAAGGTGTTGCCGGTGTTGACGTGCCAGTCCCCGCTGCTCTCGCACTCCGCGAGGCAGCCCCACGGCCACTGGTCGGCGGCGCAGGCGTGTGTGGCCTTGCCGCCGGGGCCGCCGCCGGTCCCGTCGGCGGCTGCGTCGCCGGGCAGGCACAGCACCAGGGCGGTGGCCGCCGCGGTGAGCAGCCCGACGGATCCCACGAAGCGCCGAGGCGCCGAAGAGTTGTCCGACATAGCCGGTGACGGTAAGCAGCCGCCGGCCGCTGACCAGCGCGCCACGCCCCGAGGACCCCGCACCCACCCGGTCCGGTGTACGGAACACCGCCGACTGCGCCAGGCTCTGCGCAAAAGTTGGCGCTATGTGACCGCTTCTGGGGCGACTTTCCACGGTTTTCCGCTGTGCGGGGATTGGTTCGATTCCGTTCCCGCCCTCGCGTGACTCCTGCCGCAGGTCACCCGTTGTCCTTGTACGAGCCGGGAGACCACCCGGCAGACGCACAGAGATCGAGGAGCCACCCGTGCCGCGCATGCTCGACGTCAGCGACGACGTTCGCGCCGAGATCGGCGACGAAGAAGCCGACCGCCTGCTGGCCGGTGGCGACGCCCCCGGCAGCTATGACTGCACCTCCTGCCGGACCCCCGGGGACAGCGAGCAGGAGCGCACCAGCACCGTCCTGTTCGTGGGCGAGGAGACCGCGGTACTCGCGTTCGCCCATGCCACCTGCATCCCCTCGCAGGTCGTCCCGGTGTCGGAGGAGCAGCTCCAGGGAGCCGTGCGCTCCATCACCGGCGAGGACGCCGCCCCCGAGACTCCCGCACCGGCCGTCCCGCTCCCCACCACCCCGCGTCAGGCGACGCTCGGGATCACCTGCGGTCTGGTGCTGGTCGAGGGCGACCTGCACCCGGCCCTGGTGGTCGAGCCGGACGGCCCGATCGCCCGCCCCGGCTCGGCCGGCCCGGACGACGCCTTCCTTCCGCTGCTCCTGGAGCAGGGCTTCCACCCGGTGACGGACATGGACCAGCTCCCCGGCCCGAACCCGGGCTGGTCCGCGCTGCTGGCCATGGGCAAACTGCATGCCGTCCTGCAGCCGGGCGGCGCCGGCCAGCAGGCCGCCTGGTGGCAGGCCCACCAGCCGCTGGCCGTCTCCGACGGCTGGCGCGCCGCGGCCAACAAGGCGCAGTCGGTGCTGATGTACGCGGCACCCGCGGGCTCCATCGGCCACCAGCCCCGCGAGGACCTGATGCGCGAGGCGCTGGAGAAGGCCGCGGCCAAGGGCATCGTGGTCGCCGCGGAGATGCCGCTGGCCGGCACCTGACAGTCCCCGGCGCCCGATCGCGGGGGCGAGACCGCCATTCCGGACGGTCACGCCCTCGCGATCAGCCATTTCCGCATGAAAGCCGCATCCCACGGCCGTCGGGGTCGTTGGCACAGACGTGCACGCATACGACCCCTCCTCCCGCGCCCCGTACACCCACCCGATCCCCGGCATGCGCCCGTCCTACGAACACCGGACGGCGCACACCACGGACCACGGTTCGGCCACGCCGATCTATGACGCGCTGTACGCCGAGTACCGCCGCGCCTTCCGGGCCCTGCCCGGGGACCGTACGGACGAGCCGGAGCTCCCGGAGTCGCTGCGCGGTGCCGTCAACTGGAACCGTACGGCGGCGTCCGCGGGCCACTGGGAGGTCGTGAGCCGGCAGCCGTACCACCCGCGGGGCCATGTACCGGCGGCGCTGCCACCGGCGCAGCGGGACGCCCGTCCGCACGGACACTGAGCGGTCCGCGCGGCCCGGGCGCCGCCCTACTTCTTCTTGCTGCGCTTCTCGCGCACCCGCACGGAGATGTGGATCGGCGTGCCGTCGAAGCCGAACTCCTCGCGCAGCCGCCGCTCGACGAAGCGGCGGTAGCCGGCCTCCAGGAAGCCGGAGGCGAACAGGACGAAGCGCGGCGGCTTGGTGCCCGCCTGGGTGCCGAAGAGGATGCGGGGCTGCTTGCCGCCGCGGATCGGGTGCGGGTGGGAGGCGACGATCTCACCGAGGAAGGCGTTCAGCCGGCCGGTGGGGATCCGGGTCTCCCAGCCGTCCAGCGCGGTCTCGATCGCCGGGACCAGCTTCTCCATGTGCCGGCCGGTGCGCGCGGAGACGTTCACCCGCATCGCCCAGGGGATCTGCACGAGGTCCCGCTCGATCTCCCGCTCCAGGTAGAAGCGGCGCTCCTCGTCGAGGGTGTCCCACTTGTTGTAGGCGATGACCAGGGCGCGTCCGGCCTCCACGGCCATCGTGACGATGCGCTGGTCCTGCACGCTGATGGATTCGGACGCGTCGATCAGGACGACCGCGACCTCGGCCTTCTCGACGGCCGCCGCGGTGCGCAGCGAGGCGTAGTAGTCGGCGCCTTCCTGGAGGTGCACCCGGCGGCGGATACCGGCGGTGTCCACGAACTTCCAGGTCTTGCCGCCGAGTTCGATCATCTCGTCGACCGGGTCGCGGGTGGTGCCGGCCTGCTCGTTGACGACCACCCGCTCCTCGCCGGCGACCTTGTTCAGCAGCGACGACTTGCCGACGTTCGGGCGGCCGATCAGCGCGATCCGGCGGGGGCCGCCGAGGGCGGTGCCGAAGGTCTGCGCGGGGGCCTCGGGCAGGGCGTCCAGCGCGGCGTCGAGCATGTCGCCGGTGCCGCGGCCGTGCAGCGCGGAGACCGGGTGGGGCTCACCCAGGCCCAGCGACCACAGCATGGCGGCGTCGGCCTCGCCCGACGGGCCGTCGACCTTGTTGGCGACCAGGACGACGGGCTTGCCGGCCCGGCGCAGCAGCTTGACGACGGCCTCGTCGGTGTCGGTCGCGCCGACCTTGGCGTCGACCACGAAGACCACCGCGTCGGCGGCCTCGATGGCGAACTCGGCCTGCAGCGCCACGGAGGCGTCGATGCCGAGGACGTCCTGCTCCCAGCCGCCGGTGTCGACGACCTTGAAGCGGCGCCCGTTCCAGTCGGCCTCGTAGGTGACGCGGTCACGGGTGACGCCGGGCTTGTCCTCGACGACCGCTTCCCGGCGGCCGATGATGCGGTTCACCAGGGTCGACTTGCCCACATTGGGGCGGCCGATGACGGCGAGGACGGGCAGCGGGCCGTGGCCGGCCGCGGCGATGTCGCCCCCGACCTCCTCGAGGTCGAAGCCCTCCTCCGCGGCGAGCTCCATGAACTCCGCGTACTCGGCGTCGCCCAGCGCACCGTGCTCGTCGCCGGCGGGGATCTGGTCGTTCATGAAGTCCGTTCCTCGTTCATCATCGTGATCGGTGGGCCGCTCGTCCGCGGCCCACTACTCAAGTCTCTTCAGCGCCCGGTCAGGCGCCTGGCCGCCGCCAGGTGGGCGGTCAGCCGCTCCTGGATCCGTACGGTCGCCTCGTCGAGCGCCTTACGGGTGCGCCGGCCGCCGCTCTCGCCCGCTTCGAAGGCGTCACCGAAGACGACATCGACGCGGGAGCGCAGCGGCGGCACGGCCGGTGTCAGCCTGCTGTGCCGCTCCGTGCTGCCGAGCACCGCCACCGGCACCACCGGGGCGCCGGAGCGCACCGCGAAGTACGCCAGGCCCGCCCGCAGGGAGGCGAAGTCGCCCTCGCCGCGGGTGCCTTCCGGGAAGATCCCCAGCACTCCGCCCTGGTCCAGCACTCCGAGGGCGTCGGTGATCGCCTTGCGGTCGGTGGTCTCGCGGTCCACCTTCAGCTGCCCGATGCCCCGCAGGAACGGGTCCAGCGGGCCGACGAAGGCTTCCTTCTTGATCAGGAAGTGCACCGGCCGCGGCGCGGTGCCCATCAGCATCGGGCCGTCGATGCCGTGCGAGTGGTTGACCGCAAGAATCACCGGGCCGGCCGAGGGCACCCGCCAGGCGCCCAGCACCCGCGGCCGCCACAGCCCGTACATCAGGCCGATGCCGATCCGCCGGCCGACCGCGGCGCCCGCCTCGCTCGGGGCCCCGCCGCTGTCGGTCACCGGGCGACCCGCCCTGCCTTCTCGGCGCCGGCGCCCTCGATGAGGGTGACCACGCACTCGATGACCTGCTCCAGCGTCAGCTCGGTGGTGTCGACCTCGACGGCGTCGTCCGCCTTGGCCAGCGGGGAGGTCTTGCGGCCGGAGTCAGCGGCGTCCCGCTTGATCAGCGCCTCGCGGGTGGCGGCCAGGTCACCGGCCTCCTTGCCCTTGAGCTCGCCGCTGCGGCGGGCCGCCCGCGCCTCCGGGGAGGCGGTGAGGAAGATCTTGAGGTCGGCGTCGGGCAGGACGGTGATGCCGATGTCCCGGCCCTCGACGACGATGCCGTTCGGCGCCTCGGCGGCGATGCTGCGCTGCAGATCGGTGATCAGGGTCCGCACCTCGGGCACGGCGCTGACGGCGCTGACCGCGGCGGTGACCTCCTGGGTGCGGATCGGACCCGCGGCGTCCAGGCCGTCGACCGTGATGGTCGGGGCGGCCGGGTCGGTGCCGGAGACGATCACGGGCTTGGCGGAGGCGTCGGCCACCGCGATCGCGTCGTCGACGTCGATGCCGTTGGTCAGCATCCACCAGGTGATCGCGCGGTACTGGGCGCCGGTGTCGAGGTAGCCGAGGCCCAGCTTGGCGGCGACGGCCTTGGACGTGCTGGACTTGCCCGTGCCTGCGGGGCCGTCGATGGCGACAATCACTGCTGCCGGGGCGGTCCGAGCGGCGGTTTCCACGGTGACGAACACCTTTCTTGTACACGGGGCGGGGGTCCAAGGGCCACATGGGCCTCGGACAAGGTTACTGGCTCACCCGCACGGCGCCGTCCACGGTGTCATTGCCGGATCGACCAGCCCCGCTCCCGCAGCTCCGCGGTCAGCCCCGGAACGGCCTGCGGCTCGACCATGAGCTGGATGAAGCCGGCCTGCTGGCCGGTGGCGTGCTCGATGCGGACGTCCTCGATGTTGACCCCGGCCCGGCCGGCGTCGGCGAAGATCCGGGCCAGCTCGCCGGGCTGGTCACCGATGTGCACGGCGACGATCTCATAGGTGGCCGGGGCGGCGCCGTGCTTGCCGGGCACCCGCTCCCGCCCGGCGTTGCCGCGGCGGAGCACGTCCTCGATGCCGCCGGCGCCACCGCCGCGCTTCGCGTCGTCGGCGGACTCCAGGGCACGCAGGGACCGTACGGTCTCGTCCAGGTCGGCGGCGATCTCGCCCAGCACATCGGCGACCGGGCCCGGATTGGCGGAGAGGATGTCGATCCACATCGCCGGATCGGAGGCCGCGATCCGCGTCACATCGCGGATGCCCTGGCCGCAGAGCCGTACGGCGGTCTCGTCGGCGCCCTTGAGCCGGGCGGCCACCAGGCTGGAGACCAGCTGCGGGGTGTGCGAGACCAGGGCGACGGCGCGGTCGTGCGCGTCCGCGTCCATCACCACCGGGACGGCCCGGCACAGCGCGACCAGCTCCAGTGCGAGATTGAGCACCTCGGTGTCGCCGTCGCGGGTCGGGGTGAGCACCCAGGGCCGGCCCTCGAAGAGGTCGGCGGTGGCGGCCAGCGGGCCGGAGCGCTCCTTGCCGGCCATCGGGTGGGTGCCGAGGTAGCCGGACAGCTCGCAGCCCATCGCCTCCAGCTCGCGGCGCGGGCCGCCCTTGACGCTGGCGACGTCGAGGTAGGCGCGGGCCGCCCCGCGCCGTATGGCATCGGCCAGCGCCGCCGCGACATGGGCCGGCGGCACGGCCACGACGGCCAGATCGACCGGGCCCGGGGGCGGCTCGGTGGTGCCCGCGCCGAGCGCGGCGGCGGTGCGGGCCTGGGCCTGGTCGTGGTCCTCCAGGAAGACCTGGACGCCGCGGGCGCTCAGCGCCAGCGCGGCGGAGGTGCCGATCAGGCCCGTTCCGATGACGAGTGCGCTCCTCACTGCGCGATGTCCTTTCGCAGCGCCCCGGCCGCGCCGAGGTAGACATGGGCGATCCCGGCCTTGGACAGATCGGTCTCGACATGGGCGAGCACCCGCACCACGCGCTCCATGGCGCCGGTGACGTCCAGCTCCTGGGCACAGATCAGCGGCACGTCCGTGATGCCCAGGGCGCGCGCGGCGGCGGCCGGGAAGTCGCTGTGCAGATCGGGGGTGGCGGTGAACCAGACACTGATCAGGTCGTCCGCGCGCAGGCCGTTGCGTTCGAGGAGGGCGGTGAGCAGTGCGCCGACCTGCTGCTGCATGTGCTCCGCATCGTCCCGCTCCAGCTGGACGGCCCCGCGGACCGCTCGTACCGCCACGTCGCTGCTCCCCTTGCGTTCTGTGCCGCGTCACGCACCTGTGCGCGCACTGATCAGCGTAACCAGCCGCACCGACAATCCGTACGCGGCGGCCGGTCGGCGAGACGGCCGGGGCCGCCGGGGGGCGCACGGGCGGCGGTCCCTGCGCGACGCGGCCGGCCGCCTCCGCGCGTCGCGACCGGCCGCCCACCGACGGTGAGCGCACTGCCGGAGTTCAATATTCCGCTTTCAAAACCTGGTGACATTCGCCATCCCACCAGCGACAATCGCCGCCATGTCCGAAGCCGCCCAAGGTCACACCCTGGTCGCCGAGCACACCGTCTACGCCTGTGTGATGGGCTCGCGCGCCTTCGGTCTGGCCACGGAGACCAGTGACACCGACCGGCGCGGGGTGTACCTCGCGCCCACCCCGCTCTTCTGGGGCTTCGAGAAGCCGCCGACCCATGTGGAGGGACCGCGCGAGGAGGAGTTCTCCTGGGAGCTGGAGCGGTTCTGCCAGCTGGCCCTGCGCGCCAACCCCACCATCCTGGAGTGTCTGCACTCCCCCCTGGTCGAGCGGATCGACGCCACCGGCCGGGAACTGCTCGCGCTGCGCGACGCCTTCCTGTCCCGGCAGGCCCACCGCACCTTCACGGGCTACGCGGGCGGCCAGCTCAAGCAGCTGCGGGCCGATGTACGGCAGCACGGCGCGCCCCGCTGGAAGCACGCCATGCATCTGCTGCGGCTGCTGGCCTCGTCCCGCGATCTGCTCCGTACCGGCCGGCTCACCCTGGACGTCGGGCAGGACCGGGAGGAGCTGCTGGCGGTCCGGCGCGGTGAGGTGGCCTGGGACACCGTCGAACGCCGGATGGCGCAGCTGGCCGAGGAGGCGGAGGCCGCGGTGTCCGGCTCGCCGCTGCCGGCCGAGCCGGACCGGGGCCGGGTGGCCGACTTCCTCTTCCGGGCCCGGCGGGCATCGGCGCTCGGCTGAGGCCCCGTCAGGGCCTCAGGCGTCCCAGGCCTCCCCCAGTGCCAGCAGTTCCTCGCGGTACTCGATACGGGAGGCCCACTCCTCGGGCCAGGCGCCGGCGCCCAGGTGGGCACCCGCGAAGGCGCCGGTGAGGCAGGCGATCGAGTCGGAGTCGCCGGAGGTGCAGGCGGCCCGGCGCAGCGCGGTGAGCGGTTCACCGGGGAAGAGCAGGAAGCACAGCAGGCCGGTGGCCAGCGCCTGTTCGGCGATCCAGCCGGCGCCGGTGGCCAGGCAGGGGTCGGCCTCCGGGTCCGGGGCGCCGAGCGCCGCGTCCAGCCGGTCCAGGACACCGAGACATTCGTCCCAGCCGCGGGCGGCGAAGGCCGTCGCGGAGGGGTCCTGGCCCCGCCGCCACAGGTCGCCGAGCCAGTCCTCCGGGTAGACGGTGCGGTGGTCCTCGGCGTACGCCCGCAGCCGGCCGGGCAGCTCGGCGGGCGGTGCGCCGTCGGCGAGGGCGCGTACGGCGTAGGCGGTCAGGTCACTGGCGGCCAGCGCGGTGGGGTGCCCATGGGTCAGCGCGGACTGCAGCTGCGCGGCGCCGGAGCGCTGCCGGGGGCTCAGCCCCGGCGCCAGCCCGATCGGCGCGACCCGCATATTGGCGCCGCAGCCCTTCGACCCCATCTGGGCGGCCCCGGCCCACGGCAGGTCCCGGTCACTGAGCAGTTCACAGGCCCTCAGGCACGTCCCGCCCGGCGCCCGGTCGTTGTCGGGCGAGCGCCACCAGGCGACGTACTCCTCGCGCACGGGGCCCACGAGACCGGCCGGCGTGAGGCCGCCGTGCCCCATGGCGGTGCGCAGCCCGCGGCCCAGTGCCAGCGTCATCTGGGTGTCGTCGGTGACGAAGGCGGGATCGGGCAGCGCCATCTGCCGCCAGGGGCCGCACTTGGCCAGGATCGACGGCACATCGTGGAACTCGGTGGGAAAGCCGAGCGCGTCACCGAGAGCGAGCCCGATCAGCGAGCCGGTAGCGGCGGACCCCGTGGACATCATCAAAAAACCACCCCTTAACGTCATGGTGACATTAAGGGGTGGTGCGACGCCGCCGCAAGGCCTTTGCCTGCCGTACGGCCTGCCGGCATTCCCTGCGGTCCCAGGGGGAGTTCCCCCCGGTACGGCACCTAGAGCTCGACCTCGCGCATCAGCATGCCGACCTCGGTGTTGGTCATCCGGCGCAGCCAGCCCGACTTCTGGTCGCCCAGGGCGATCGGGCCGAAGCTCGTCCGCACCAGCTTGTCGACCGGGAAGCCGGCCTCCGACAGCATCCGGCGCACGATGTGCTTACGCCCCTCGTGGAGCGTGACCTCGACGAGGTAGTTCTTGCCGGTGTTCTCCACGACCCGGAAGTGGTCGGCGCGGGCGTAGCCGTCCTCCAGCTGGATGCCGTCCTTGAGCTGCTTGCCCAGGTCGCGCGGGAGGGGGCCCTGGATCGCGGCCAGGTAGGTCTTCTTGACGCCGTAGCGCGGGTGCGTCAAGCGGTGGGCCAGCTCGCCGTGGTTGGTGAGCAGGATGATGCCCTCGGTCTCGGTGTCCAGCCGGCCGACGTGGAACAGCCGCGTCTCCCGGTTGGTGACGTAGTCGCCCAGGCACTGGCGGCCGTCCGGGTCCTCCATGGTGGAGACCACACCGGCCGGCTTGTTCAGCGCGAAGAAGAGGTACGACTGGGTGGCGACCGTCAGGCCGTCGACCTTGATCTCGTCCTTCTCCGGGTCGACCCGGACGCCCTGCTCCATGACGATCTGGCCGTTGACCTCGACCCGCGCCTGCTCGATCAGTTCCTCGCAGGCCCGCCGCGAGCCCATACCGGCCCTGGCCAGCACCTTCTGCAGGCGCTCGCCCTCCTGGTCGCCGAACGTCTTGGGCGTCTTGACCTGCGGCTTGTCGTGGCGGGCGCGGTTGCGCTCCTCCACCTGGGCGTCGTACTCACGGGGCCGTGCGGGCGCCTGGCTGCGGCCGCGCTGCGGGCCGCCCTTGGCGCCGGGGCCAGATCCCTTGGACGCGGCGCCGGTACGCGGGCCGCCCTTGGCGCCGCCACGGGCCGCCGCGCCACGGGCGCCGCCGCTCTTGGGACCGCCGCTCTTGGAGCCACCGCTCTTGGCACCGCCGCGCTCGTCCTTGCGGTCCGGGGAACCCCCGGGGCCGCCGGATCCGCCCACGTCGTAGCGGCGCTCCTCAGGACGGGGACGGCCCGAGCGCTGCTTGTCGTCCCTCTTCCCCCCGGCCTTCGGGCGCGGGGTGCCCCCACCGGCGCCGCGGTGGTCGCCCCGGCCGCTGTCCCTGTTGTTCCTGCCGCTGCTTCGCATCAATGATCCGTCTGAGAGTCGCCGCTGTCGTCTACGTCGAACGACGGGATACCTTCCGGGGAGTCGCCCTCGACCGCCTCCGCCTCCGGGAGGAACGGTGCGAGCTCAGGGAGCTCGTCCAGGCCGCGCAGGCCCATCCGCTCCAGAAAGTAATTCGTCGTCCTGTACAGGATCGCACCTGTTTCAGGTTCCGTCCCCGCCTCCTCCACCAGGCCGCGCTGGAGGAGCGTGCGCATCACACCGTCACAGTTCACGCCGCGTACGGCCGAGACACGGGAACGGCTGACCGGCTGACGGTACGCGACCACGGCCAGAGTCTCCAAAGCCGCCTGGGTGAGCCGGGCCTGCTGCCCGTCCAGGACGAAGCTCTCCACCGCGTCCGCGTACGCGGCACGGGAGTAGAACCGCCAGCCCCCGGCCACCAGGCGCAGGTCGAAACCGCGCCCCTGGCGGGCGTAGTCCTCGGACAGCTCACGCAGCGCCAGCGCGACCGCCCGGCGGGGCCGCTGCAACACCCTGGCCAGGTGTTCCTCGGTCGCGGGCTCGTCGACGACCATGAGGACCGCCTCCAGCGCGGGCTTCAGCGCCAGCTCGGCCACGCCCAGCGCCCCGGCGGGTGCCTCGGACCGCTCCCCCGCGATCTCCCCCGCGGCCGCGCCCGGACCGGACGCCGCCTCCGTGATGTCGTACGCCCCGTTGCCGGCCACGCCGCTCATGCCCGCTCCTTCGCTGTGTGCTCTCCCTGCTCCGCCCCGTCGGCGCGCTGCCCCGGTTCCCGGTCGAACTCGTCCGTGACCACCGGCTCGGCCCCCTCCGCGCCCGTCCACCGCACCGTGAGCGCCCCCAGGGCCTCGTCCTGCTCCAGGACCACCACCCGCTCCCGGTAGAGCTCCAGCAGGGCCAGGAAGCGCGCCACGACGGTGAGGGTGTCCGGTGCGTCCGCGCACAGATCCTGGAAGCCGGCCTCACCCGCCTCCCGCAGCCGCGCCATCAGCACCTCGGCCTGCTCCCGCACGCTCACCAGCGGCGCATGGATGTGGTCGACATAGACCTGCGGCCGGGCCTTGGGCTGCATCGCCTTCACCGCGAGCTTGGCGAACCCCTCCGCTCCGGTGCTGATGACCACCTCGGGCAGCAGCTCGGCGAGGTACGGTTCCAGCCCGACCGTACGGGGATGGCGCCGGGCCTCGTCGGCCAGCCGGCCGCTGAAGATGTCCGCGATGCGCTTGTAGGCGCGGTACTGCAGCAGCCGGGCGAAGAGCAGATCACGGGCCTCCAGGAGCGCGAGATCGGCCTCGTCCTCCACTTCGGCCGCGGGCAGCAGCCGGGCCGCCTTCAGATCCAGCAGCGTCGCGGCGACGACCAGGAACTCCGTGGTCTGGTCCAGATCCCAGTCCGGCCCCATGGCCCGGATGTGCGCCATGAATTCGTCGGTCACCTTCGACAGCGCGACCTCGGTGACGTCCAGCTTGTGCTTGGAGATCAACTGCAGAAGGAGATCGAAGGGGCCCTCGAAGTTCTCCAGCCGGAGGGTGAACGTGCCGTCACCGGCCCCGGGGGCCGTCTCTCCGCCGGGAGAGGCATCAGGGGTGTCCTCGGGGGTGTCCGGGGTGCCGTCGTCCAGTGTCGGGGCGTCCGGTGCCACCGGCCCCGCGGCGGCCCCGCGCCCGAGAGGTCTGCGGGCGCGGGTCGCGGGGGCGTCGTCGTCGGTCGTCGGCATCGCGGTCGGTCCATGGTGCTGTGGTCCCGTGCCGGGGGCGACGGGCTGGTCACGGGCGGGACAACCCGCCGAGGAGGCAGGCTATCCCGCGGCACCGCCCGAGCGCCGACCCCCACGCGGCCGGTCCCGCGCGGCGTGACGTTTCAGCACCGCTTCGGCATCAGAGCACCACGCCCGCACGCCCCCACGCCCTCACGGCATCCTCCACAGGAAAGCGCCGCCACCACGGCGAGCGGCCACCCCGCAGCCAGCCTTCGGTGCCGGACCGGCCGCGCCCCACGCATGCGCCGGGGCCGGGCGTCAGCGCCCCCGCAGCCGCCGCACCAGAATGCTGGCGTCGCCGCGCGACTCCAGGTCGGCGAGGACGACGGCGACCGCCTCGCGGACGATCCGGCCGCGGTCGACGGCGAGACCGTGCTCACCGCGCAGCACCAGCCGGGCGTGTTCGAGGTCCATGAGCTCCTCGGCGGAGACATAGACGGTGATCTTCTCGTCGTGCCGCTCCCGGCCGCTGGGACGGCGGTTGGCGCCGCGGGAGCCGCCGCGCCGGCGCCCCTGGCCACCGGCCTGTGCTGTCGCCGCGGCCGCGTCGGGAGCCGCCTGGCCGCCCTGGCCCGACTGCGCCCGGTGGCCCTTGGCGGCGTCGCCGTCGTTCTCCCGGCCACCGTGCTCGGCCGGGGGGCCGACCGCGGGTACCCGGGGCGGTGTGGCCGGTCCGCCGTCGCCTGCCGTCGCCGCCGGGGCGTCCCAGCCGCTGCCCCCGGATTGTCGCTGCCGTACCGCGGTGGCCGTCTCCGGCCCCTCCTCCGCCGTAGCGGGCTCACCTGCCGGTGCGGGTACCCGGGGCGCCTCGCCGCCCGCCGTGGAGCCGTTCGCGGAGCGGCGGGGGCTGGAGGGCTGGAGCCCCCCTCCCCCGGTGGTGCGGAACAGTTCGTCGGCTCCCGGCAGACTCACTCGGCGTGACACCGGGCGAGCACCTCCCTGGCGAGCTGGCGATAGGCGGCGGCGCCGACGGAGTTGGAGGCGTACGTGGTGATCGGCTCGCCCGCGACGGTGGTCTCCGGGAAGCGGACCGTACGGCCGATGACGGTGTGGTAGACGTGGTCGTCGAAGGCCTCGACGACGCGCGCCAGCACCTCACGGCTGTGCACCGTGCGGGAGTCGTACATCGTCGCCAGGATGCCGTCCAGCTCCAGTTCGGGGTTGAGCCGTTCCTGGACCTTCTCGATCGTCTCGGTGAGCAGCGCGACACCGCGCAGCGCGAAGAACTCGCACTCCAGCGGCACGATGACCTTGTGAGCCGCCGTCAGGGCGTTGACGGTGAGCAGACCGAGGGAGGGCTGGCAGTCGATGACGATGTAGTCGTAGTCGGCCAGCAGCGGCTTCAGGGCGCGCTGCAGGGTCGACTCGCGCGCGACCTCGCTGACCAACTGCACCTCTGCCGCTGACAAATCGATATTGCTGGGCAGCAGGTCCATGTTGGGGACCGCGGTCTTCAGGAGCACTTCGTCGGCCGCCATGCCCCGCTCCATGAGCAGGTTGTAGACCGTCAGATCGAGCTCCATCGGGTTGACGCCGAGCCCGACCGACAGGGCGCCCTGCGGGTCGAAGTCGACGAGCAGCACCCGTCGTCCGTATTCGGCGAGCGCGGCACCCAGGTTGATGGTCGAGGTGGTCTTGCCGACCCCGCCCTTCTGGTTGCACATGGCGATGATTTTGGCGGGGCCGTGGTCGGACAGCGGTCCCGGGATGGGGAAATAGGGAAGCGGACGTCCGGTCGGGCCGACGCGCTCCCGGCGCTGGCGCGCGGCGTCCGGCGCGAGCGTCGCGGCATATTCGGGGTCGGGCTCGTACTCCGCGTCCGGATCGTAGAAGTGCCCCTCGGGCAGGTCGTCGTAGTCGGCGAGACGGGCGGGTTCTCCACTGCCCCGGTCGCCGGCCATGGCGTTCACGTGATGGCCGTCCATGCTCTGGTGGGCTGTCGTGGAAATGCTCTGATGGGCTGCGAAGGTGTGGACCGCAACGGAGCCGACAGCCTCGCGCCCCGAGGGACCCTGGTCCCCTGCAACCGCTCCTGGTTGACCACCTCCGGGAGTAAATGTCGACTCATTCACAAGTCGTCTTACCTCCTTGGATGTGACCAGGAAACTTTATCGATAGGTCAGCGTGGCACCATGCCGACGGTTGGCGACTCTATGGCGTGTCGGGCGTCCGCAGCAACACAATCCACCGGACCCGGCACGATGTGTCGGTAACCGGACCCTCGATGTCAAGGGCGCAAGGGGCGTCGGACCGAAGTTTCCGGGGTGCGCGAAACGGCTAAAGGGTCACGTTCGCGGCGAGTTGGGGACCGGCGTTCCGGAACGCGGCGTTCCGCGCCCCACGCATGCAACCGGCCGGGCCCTGTCGACAGGGCCCGGCCGGATATGCAGCGTTGACGCGCTTCGTTGACGTCTCAGCCGAGGAGCGTGCGCAGTTCGACGTGCTCCAGGCCGTGCGCCTCGGCGACGGGGCCGTAGACCACCTTGCCGTCGTGCGTGTTCAGGCCCTTGGCCAGCGCCGGGTCACGGCGCAGCGCCTCGACCCAGCCGCGGTTCGCCAGCTCCACGATGTAGGGCAGCGTGGCGTTGGTGAGCGCGTGGGTGGAGGTGTTCGGCACCGCGCCGGGCATGTTGGCGACGCAGTAGAAGACCGAGTTGTGGACCGCGAAGGTCGGCTCGGCGTGCGTGGTGGGACGCGAGTCCTCGAAGCAGCCGCCCTGGTCGATCGCGATGTCGACAAGAACACTTCCGGGCTTCATCTTGGCGACGAGCTCGTTGGTGACCAGCTTCGGCGCCTTGGCGCCGGGGATCAGGACGGCACCGACGACGAGGTCGGCCTCGACGACGGCCTTCTCCAGCTCGTAGGCGTTGGAGACGATCGTCTGCACCTTGGTGCCGAAGATCTTGTCGGCCTCGCGGAGCTTGTTGATGTCCTTGTCGAGCAGGGTGACGTGGAAGCCGAGGCCCACGGCGATCTGCAGCGCGTTCCAGCCGGAGACGCCACCGCCGATGATGACGGCCTTGCCCGCGTGGACACCGGGGACACCACCGGGCAGCACGCCGCGGCCGCCGGCCTGGCGCATCAGGTGGTAGGCGCCGACCTGCGGGGCGATCCGGCCCGCGACCTCGGACATCGGGGCGAGCAGCGGCAGCTGGCGGCCGGCCGTCTCGACGGTCTCGTAGGCGATCGCGGTGGTGCCGGACTCCAGCAGCGCGTCGGTGCACTCCCGGGAGGCGGCCAGGTGCAGGTAGGTGAAGAGCGTCTGGTCCTTGCGGAGGCGGTGGTACTCCTCCGCGATCGGCTCCTTGACCTTCAGCAGCAGGTCAGCGGTGCCCCAGATCTCGTCGGCGGTGTCCAGGATGGACGCACCGGCGGAGACGTACTCCTCATTCGTGATGGAGGAGCCGACGCCGGCGTCCTTCTCGATGAAGACCTGGTGGCCGTGGCGGACGAGTTCGTTCACTCCGGCGGGCGTGATAGCCACGCGGAACTCGTTGTTCTTGACCTCGCGGGGGATGCCGACCTTCACGTCGATCACGGTCCTTGAAAGAGAGGGTGCAGGAGGAATTATCCCCTCATGCGTTGCATGACGGAACTGACCGCGCCGAACGCGGCTCGGCCAGTCTATTGAAGGAGCTCTCGTTGTCTAGCCTTGCAAAGCATTAATTCTTGCGAGAAGCACCACCGATTTCGCAGGCTACTGGGAGTGATCTTCGAGGAGACGCTCCCCCACGGCCCGATGGAGCCGTGCCGCTGCCGGGTCCCCGAGGCGTTCGAGGGTGTCCGCAATCCGTAGTTGCAGTGCCGCCTCCAGTCGTCCGTCGCCCGCTTTCCTGGCGATGCCGAGGGCTTCGAGGCAGGTCCGCAGCGCCTCCTCGGGCCGCCCCGCGTACTCCTGCACCCGGGCCAGCTCGCCCGTCGCCCGCGCCTGACCGGCCACATCGCCGGTCCTGCGGTACGTGCCGACCGCCGCCCGCCAGGCCTTGAGCGCTTCACCCCACCGGCCCGCGTAGGTGTGCGCCCCGCCGATCCGGCCCTGCAGCCGCGCCGCGTCCCCGCTCTCGCCGCGGGCCAGCCGTAGCTCCAGCGCCCGGCCGTACCAGTCGGCGGCCCGCTGCCAGTCACCCAGCGTGGTGTACGTACCGCCCAGCGACTCCAGCGCCCGGCCGGTCGCCACCGGGTCCGGCACCGAGCGGGCCGCCTCCAGCGCACCCCGGTAGCGGGTGAGCGCCTGGTCGGTGCGGCCCGCCTGCCCGTCCAGGTCCGCGAGGTTCAGCAGGGCGGCGGCCTTCTCCCGCGGCAGCCCGCGCCGCTCGGCGACCCGGAGCACGAGGGTGTGCAGCGCATAGAGGTCCGGCGCGGCGGCCTCGGGGCCCTGGTGGGCGAGCAATGTGCGGGTCAGCGCGGCCATCAACCGGCGGTCCAGAGTGTCGAGTTCGCCGTCCGCGACGGCGATGGCGGCGGCGTCGAGCAGCGCCCCGCGGCGGGTGTGCAGCCAGTGCGCGGCCGCGGCCTTCGAGGAGAAACGCAGCGAGCGCGGCAGCCCGGCGACCTTGTGCCGGGCGGGGGAATCGGCCGGCTCGGCCATCGCCCGGCAGGACTGAAGCAGCCGTACGGTCCGCTCCAGCATCCGGGCGCGGGCCAGCTGGATGTCGGCCGGGCGCTCGTGTTCCCCCAGCAGATCGCGCGCCAGCGGGGCGAGGCAGCCGGGCAGGCGGTACTGCGGACGCAGGGCCGGATCAGGTGCACCCTCGCCGGCTGCGGCCCCGTCGCCGATGGCGCCGGCCGGCCGCAGCAGGCCCAGCGTGGTGAAGTCGTCCAGCGTCGTGGCCGCCGCCGCCACCGAGCAGCCGGCCAGGGCGGAGGCGATATGCGCGTCCACGAGACCGGCCGGGGCCAGGGTGATCAGCCGCAGTATGCGGGCGGCGGGCGGCGGCAGGGCATCGTGGACGAGCCGGAAGGCGCGGTACAGCGGGCGGGCACCGGTGGGCAGGTCCTCGGGCAGCGCGACGGCGTGCAGCGCCTGGTACAGATCGGCGACCGAGGACATGGGGCGGGCGGCGAGCCAGGCACCCGCCAGCACCAGCGCGGCGGGCTGGCCGCCGCACTCCTCGGCGACGCTGTCGGCGGTGCGCGGGTCGACGGTGATCCGGGTCGGCCCGGCGTACCGGCTGAGCATGGCGACACCGGCCGCGCTGTCCAGGCCGCCCAGGGCGCACGGCCGGACGTCCGAGATGCCGGTCAGCGGACCCTGCGAGACCACCACGACCAGGCAGTCGGGGGCATCCGGGAGCAGCGGTTCGACCTGCTCGGCGCCGGGTGCGTCATCCAGGAAGAGCAGCGCGCGACGCCCGGCGAGGGCCTCGCGCAGCTGCTCGGTCAGCTCGTCCTCGGCGGCCCCCGGCACGGCGCCCCGGCCGAGCGCGGCCAGCAGCTCCCGCGCGGTGCGGCCGGTGTCGGCCGGTTCGCCGCCCGGCCCGGTGAGCGTGGCCCGCAGCACTCCGTCGGGATGGCCGTCCGCCAGCTCGTGCAGCAGCTCCTCGGCCAGGGCCGTACGTCCGGAGCCGGGACGGCCGGCGATCAGCAGCACCCGGCTGCGGGTGCCCTTGCGGCCGGAGAGGGTGTCCAGGCCGGCCCGGGCGATATCGGCGTGCAGCGCCTTGAGCTCACGGCGGCGTCCGGCGAAACCGCCGGTGACGGAAGCAGCGGCGGGGCGGGCGGCGGCGCCGTCTCTGCGGGCCCCCGGTGCCCGCCGTCCGGGTGCCGCCATGGCAGGCCCGTCCGCCGTCTTCGGCGGGAGGTGCCCCCCGCCCACCGCCTGATCCGTCACCGGTCACGCTCCCGTCCACCTGCACGTACGTGTCCGCCGCCGGGACGGAACGCTGCCGAGCGTAGTTCACGGGCCGTCACCTCCCCTGCAGAGCAGGGCGGTTGCGTCACCCGATCGGATCGGTGGATCATCCGACCGGCTCGTGGCGGACGGGGCGGCGGGTCCGGCGGCTCAGGCCTCGAAGGGGCGGGCCGGCCACGGGGCACCGGCCGGCCGCAGCGCGTCCAGGCCCTCGCCGCCCTGGGCCGCGGTCAGCGCCAGCACCCCCACGACGAGACAGTTGTTGTGCAGATCACCGGCGAATACCCGGCGGACCAGCTCGTCCTGCGGCACCCGCGCCAGCTCCATGTCGGCCTCCTCCTCGGAGACCTCGAAGCGCTCCCCCTCGGCCTCGGACAGGCCACGGGCGAGGAAGATCCGTACGGCCTCGTCGCAGCCGCCGGGCGTGGTGTAGACATCGGTCAGCACCCGCCAGTCCGCGGCCTTGACGTGTGCCTCCTCGTACAGCTCGCGCTGCGCGGCGTGCAGCGGGTTCTCACCGGGGATGTCGAGCAGCCCGGCGGGGATCTCCCACAGCTTCTGGCGCACGGGGTGGCGGTACTGGCGCAACACCAGCACCCGGCCCTCGTCGTCGAGGGCGAGGACGGCCACGGAGCCTGGGTGGACCTGGTAGTCGCGGGTGACGGTGGAGCCGTCCGGCATGACGACCGTGTCGGTGCGCACGCTGGTCTTGTTCCCGGTGAACGGCGTCGTGGTCGCGGTGACCGTCCACTCCTCGGGGGTGTCCTTGATCGCCATGGCGCGTCCTCCTGTGTGTTGCCGATGCCAAACGCAGAAACCGGGGCACGACCTCGAAGAGGCCGTACCCCGGCAACCGTATCCGCCGCGGTGTCCGTTACTTCGCGGTGCCCGTCTTGCGCGCGACCGCGGCCTTCACCAGCCCGGCGAAGAGCGGGTGCGGGCGGGTCGGACGGGAGCGCAGCTCGGGGTGCGCCTGGGTGGCGACGAGGTAGGGGTGCACCTCGCGCGGGTACTCGACGTACTCGACGAGCTTGTTGTCCGGAGAGGTGCCGGAGAACTGCAGCCCGGCCTTCTTCTCCAGCTCACCGCGGTAGGCGTTGTTGACCTCGTAGCGGTGGCGGTGGCGCTCCTCGACGTACGGCTGGTCGTCGTAGACCTCGCGGACGATGGAGCCCTCGGCGAGCTTGGCCGGGTACATACCCAGTCGCATCGTGCCGCCCATATCGCCCTCACCTGCGACGATGTCCATCTGCTCGGCCATCGTGGAGATCACCGGGTCGGCGGCGGCCGGGTCGAACTCGGTGGAGTTCGCGCCCTCGATGCCGGCCAGGTTGCGGGCCGCCTCGATGACCACGCACTGCAGGCCCAGGCACAGGCCGAGCAGCGGGAGCTTGTGCTCCCGGGCGTAGGTGATCGCGCCGACCTTGCCGTCCACGCCGCGGTCGCCGAAGCCGCCGGGGATGCAGACGGCGTCGCAGTCGCCGAGCTGCTGGGCGGCGCCGGCCGGGGTCTTGCAGTCGTCGGAGGTGACCCACTTCAGCTTCACGCGGGTCTTGTTCGCGAAGCCGCCGGCCCGCAGCGCCTCGGTGACCGAGAGGTAGGCGTCCGGCAGGTCGATGTACTTGCCGACCAGCGCGACCTTGACCTCGTGGTCGGGGTTGTGGACGCGGTCGAGCAGGTCCTCCCACTGGGTCCAGTTCACATCGCGGAACGGGAGGTCCAGCTTCCGTACGACATAGGCGTCCAGGCCCTCGGTGTGCAGGACCTTGGGGATGTCGTAGATCGACGGGGCGTCGATCGCGGCGACGACCGCGGCCTCGTCGACGTCGCACATCAGCGAGATCTTGCGCTTGATGGCGGTCGGCACCTCGCGGTCGGCGCGCAGCACGATCGCGTCGGGCTGGATGCCGATGTTGCGCAGCGCCGCGACCGAGTGCTGGGTCGGCTTGGTCTTCAGCTCACCGGAGGGGCCGATGTAGGGGAGCAGCGAGATGTGCACGACGAAGACGTTGTCCCGGCCGACCTCGTGGCGGACCTGGCGGACCGTCTCCAGGAACGGCAGCGACTCGATGTCGCCGACGGTGCCGCCGACCTCGGTGATGACGACGTCGACGTCCTCGGTCGCCATCCGCCGGATGCGGTGCTTGATCTCGTTGGTGATGTGCGGGATGACCTGCACGGTGTCACCGAGGTACTCGCCGCGCCGCTCCTTGGCGATCACGGTGTTGTAGACCTGGCCGGTGGTGACGTTCGCGGAGCCGTCGAGGTCGACGTCGAGGAAGCGCTCGTAGTGGCCGATGTCCAGGTCGGTCTCGGCGCCGTCGTTGGTGACGAAGACCTCACCGTGCTGGAACGGGTTCATCGTTCCCGGGTCGACGTTCAGGTACGGGTCGAGCTTCTGCATCGTGACCCGCAGGCCCCGCGCCTTGAGGAGAGCACCCAGGCTGGAGGCGGTGAGCCCCTTGCCCAGCGAGGAGGCGACGCCCCCGGTGACGAAGAGGTGCTTGGTCGTCGTGGCTGCATTCATTCGAGAAGCAGTGGGCGGCATGGCCAAGAGGGAGCTCCCGTGGTCGCGAGGTGGAGAGGTGCGAAGCGGCGTGGGGCCTGGGGTTCAGGTGCCGTCGCTGCGGTTCGGGGGTGCCGTGACTTCTGCCGTGACATCTATCTGCGTCCCACCGGTCCACGGGGTACCAGGCTATCAGCGACCCGGCATGGTCGTGTCCGGCCGCACGGGGAATCCGGCGGCGGTGGTTCCGGATGACGCTGTCACGTGACGGAGGCCACCCGTTTGGACCGCTTCACTCCTCGCGAGGGGCGCGCGGATCACCCACGTGCGTCGTATCCTGCTCGGACACTCGCGACGAGCCGCCCGGGAAGGCAGCACCCTCCCCCAGCTACCGCTGGACGGTGCCCCCAGCCCGATTTCCGGTCCCGCTGCTCGGCGACGTTTCATGGGCAGGACGGACCGATTCATACGTCCCATGGGGGGCGTGACTCCAGTTCGACGGGAGATGCACGTGGCCGGGCGCATCGAGGACTACGCACTTATCGGCGATATGCAGACCGCCGCCCTAGTGTGCAGGGACGGCACGGTCGACTGGCTGTGCCTGCCGCGCTTCGACTCCCCGGCGGTCTTCGCAGGGCTGCTGGGCACGGAGGAGCACGGATTCTGGCGGATGGGGCCGGTCAACGGCTCCGGGGGGCGGCCCGTACCGGCCGACCGCCGGCGATACCGGGGCGATTCGCTCGTCCTGGAGTCGGAGTGGGACACCCCGCGCGGCACCGTCCGCGTGATCGACTTCATGCCGCCGCGTGACGGCGCACCGCAGCTGATCCGCATCGTGGAGGGTGTCAGCGGCCGGGTCCCGATGCGCTCGGAGCTGCGGATGCGGTTCTCCTACGGCTGGGTCGTGCCCTGGGTGCACAAGATCGACGACCGTACGGTCGCGGTGGCGGGCCCCGATTCGGTGTGGCTGGACACCGAGGCGGAGACCTACGGCAAGGACCTGACGACGTTCTCCGACTTCACCGTCTCGCCGGGTGAGCGGATCGCGTTCACGATCAGCTGGGAGCCGTCCCACAAGCCGCCGCCGGCCGTGGCGGAGCCCGAGGCGTCGCTGGAGGCGACCGAGGAGTTCTGGCGCGAGTGGGTCGAGCACTGCACGTACCACGGCCCCTACCGCGATGCGGTGGTGCGCTCGCTGATCACGCTCAAGGCGCTGACGTACGCGCCGACCGGCGGGATCGTGGCGGCGCCGACGACCTCGCTGCCGGAGTGCATCGGCGGCGTGCGCAACTGGGACTACCGCTTCACCTGGCTGCGGGACGCCGCGATCACCCTGTCCTCCCTGCTGCGCACCGGCTACCGCGAAGAGGCGCGGGCCTGGCGGGAGTGGCTGCTGCGGGCGGTGGCCGGCGATCCGGAGAACCTGCAGATCATGTACGGCATCGCCGGTGAGCGGGAGTTGGGCGAGAACGACCTCAACTGGCTTCCCGGGTACGAGAATTCCCGTCCGGTGCGGGTCGGCAACGGCGCCGCAGGGCAGCTCCAGCTCGATGTCTACGGAGAGGTCACCGAGGCGCTGCACCTGGCGCACATGACGGGGCTGGCGCGCAACGACTACGCCTCGCTGCTCCAGCTCAAGCTGATCCAGTGGGTGGAGAAGCACTGGGACGAGCCGGACGAGGGGATCTGGGAGGTCCGCGGCCCGCGCCGGCACTTCGTGCACTCCAAGGTGATGACCTGGGTCGCGGTCGACCGCACGGTCAAGCTGATCGAGTCCGGGGACGTCGACGGGCCGCTGGAGCGCTGGAAGGACCTGCGCGAGACGATCCACCGGGACGTCTGCGAGAACGGCTACGACAAGGAGCGCAACACCTTCACCCAGTCCTACGGCTCGCAGGAGCTGGACGCCTCGCTGCTGCTGATCCCGCAGATGGGGTTCCTGCCGCCGGACGACAAGCGCGTCATCGGCACGATCGAGGCGATCCAGCGGGAGCTGTCCACCGAGGACGGCTTCGTGCTGCGCTACCCGACGTCCGGTGCCGACGATCTCGGCGTGGACGGCCTGGAGGGCGAGGAGGGCGCCTTCCTGGCGTGCTCGTTCTGGCTCGCCGACGACCTCGCGATGATCGGCCGGGTCGACGAGGCCCGCAAGCTCTTCGAGAAGCTGCTCTCGCTCCGCAACGACCTGGGGCTGCTCGCCGAGGAGTGGGACCCCAAGGCCAAGCGGCAGGTCGGCAACTTCCCGCAGGCGTTCAGCCATGTTCCGCTGATCGACACGGCGCTGCGGCTGACGGCCAGCGGGGCGTACGGAGGTTAGCCCCCCTTCGGGGTGCCGTCCGGACCGCGCTGCTCCGCACTGCGGAATACGGGTACCGTTCCAGGTCATGGGGCCGGAAGCGAAGATCGAAGCCGAGATCACGGTACGCAGGGCACTGGAGCTGCCCGCGCTGCGGCGTGGTCTGCCGGAGGTCCTGGCCGGCGAGGACCGGCTGGACCGCCCGGTGCGCTGGGTGCACGCGGGCGAGGTCCCGCACATCGCCTCGCTGCTCAAGGGCGGCGAGCTGCTGCTGACCACCGGGCTCGGACTCGGTGCCCGGCCGTCCGAACAGCGCGCCTTCATCCGTAAGCTCGCGGACCGCGAGATCGCCGCTCTCGTCGTGGAACTGGGGTCCCGTTTCGCGTCCCTGCCGGCCGCGCTGGTCGACGCCGCACGGGACTGCGGACTGCCGCTGATCCAGCTGCACCGCGAGGTCCCGTACGTCACGGTCACCGAAGCGATCCACACCGAGATCATCAACAGCCACTATGCGCTGCTGCGGCGCGCCGACGAGATCCTGCGGCGCTGCACGGATGTGCTGCTGCGGGGCGGCGGCGCTCCCGAGGTGCTGCGGCTGCTGGCCGTCTTCACCGGCAACCCGCTCTGTCTGGAGGCCCCCGACGGCAGCCCGCTGTACGCGGCGGGCCCGGACGCCGACGACGGCCCGGCGGACGCCGATCCGCTGGTGGCCTGGGAGGGCCTGCGCGACACCGGCGTACGCATCGACGTTCCCGGATGGGGGTCTCCCCGCTCCAGCGGAGCGGAGAGCGGGGCAGGCCCCGGCCCGGACGCGGTCCGCGCCCGGCTCGTCCTGCTGCCCGTCAACGCCCCCTTGGCGCCGGTGCACCGGATCGCCGCCGAGCGCGCGGCCGACCTGCTGGCCGTCGTCATGCTCCAGTCCCGCCAGGAGGAAGTGCTCGCCGCCCGTGGCCGCGGCGACTTCCTCGCCGACCTGGCGGAGGGCCGGATCTCCGCCGCCGAGGCGCCCGGCCAGGCCCGCCTGCTGGGCTTCCGCCCCGGCACGGACCCCGTGCTCCCGGTGGTGATGCGGCTGCCGGCCGGCCTTCCCTCCCCCGGCAGCTGGGCGCTGCTCGCCCAGGCGCTGCGCGAGGAACTTGCCGCCCCCGGAGTGCCCGTGCTCCTCGGCGTACGCCCCGTGGAGGGCCGGGTCCCGATGCTCGTCGCGCTGCGCGCGGGCCAGGACCGCGAGGCGCTCGCCGGCCGGATCGCCGACGCGCTGCGCGCCGGAGTCGTCCGCACCGGCCTGGACCGGCCGGCCGCCCACCGTCCGGTGGTCGTGGTCGGCACACCGGGCGACTGGGCGGCGGCGGGCCCCGGCCTGCGGCATGCCGCGGAGGCGGCGGCCGCGGCCCAGGGGCTGCCGGAAGCGCCCTGGTACGACGCGCGCCGCCTGGACATCGAGCTGCTGCTGTGGCGGATGCGCGAGCTGGGCGAACAGGGGGTGCTCACCGACTTCGTGGAGCGCGCCATCGGGCCGCTGCTCGCCCATGACCGTGGTGCCCGTCAGCCGCTGCTGCCGACGCTGGAGGCCTATCTGGCCAGCGCGGGCCGCAAGGCGGAGACCGCCCGCGACCTGAATGTGAACCGGCAGACGCTGTACGACCGGCTGGCCCGTATCGCTCAGCTGCTGGGCACGGACCTGGACGATCCGCAGACGGGCCTGGGGCTGCGCCTGGCCCTGCGCGCCAGGCGTCATACGGACAAGCCGTAACGGGCGGAGGGCCGGACGCGTCCGGCGGCGCCCGGCCGTGACGGTCACACCCGGCCGCCGCGACGCCTCGATACCGACGCCCGGCTACGCGGGCTGAACCGGCTGGGTCAATTCGTCGTAGACGCTGAGGACCTGGGTGACGGTGTCGTTCTCGCTGGGCCAGCCGGCGGCTTGGTCGCGGCCCGCCGCGGCGAGTGCGTCCCGCCGAACCGGATCGGCGAGGAGCGCGAGCACCGTACGGGCCAGGGCGGCGGCGTCGCCGTAACGCACCAGTTCCGCGGCGCGGCCGACCAGTTCGCGGGTGCCTCCGGTGTCGGTGGCGACCAGCGGCACCCCGGCGCGCAGCGCCTCCTGGGCGATCAGCGAGCGGGCCTCCCACCTGCTGGGCAGCACCACCAGGTCGGCGGCGGCGAGGAGTTCGGGCACATCGTCGCGGCGCCCGAGCAGCTGGACGGGCAACTGCTCGGCATCGATCCGCCGCTGCAGTGCCGCCCGCTGCTCGCCCTCCCCCGCGATGGCGACCAGCGGCTGCGGGTCGAGCGCGCACCAGGCGTGCGCCGCGTCCAGCAGGAGGTCATGCCCCTGGCTCGGGTCGAGACGGCCGACCGCGAGCAGCAACGGACGGTCCACCGCGCCCAGTTCGGCCCGCTCCTTGCGGAACATCCGGTCGTCGTTCCCGGGCTCGGCCGGCGCGCCGCCCGAGCGGGGGCGGGGAATCGCGACCGGCGCGAGCCGGGCATCACGCGCGCCCCGCTCACGCGCCCGGTCCACGAGGTCGGAGCACGCCCCCAGTACGACAGCCGCCGCCCGCGCCACCCGCCGTTCCATCAGATGCACCAGCCCGGCCCGCGCGCCCTCGGTGTGCGCCTTGGTGTGCCAGGTGAGGACCAGGGGAACCCGCCGCCCGCCCCGGGGGCCGCGCAGTCCGCGCAGCGCCATCGAGGCACGCAGCCCGGCCCGCAGACCGTGCGCATGCACGAGGTCGGCATCCCAGCAGGCGCTGCGCAGCGAGGCCACGCTCGCCGGATCCGTACGCGGAGGGACCGGCACGAACCGCGCGCCCGCGCCGGTGAAGTCGTAGGCCTCCTCGGATTCCGGGGTGGCGCACACGGTCACCCGCACCCCGCGTGCGACGAGCCCTTCGGCCAGCGAGCGGACGTGCGCGGCGCTGCCGGCACTGCCGTGCCCCAGCACCTGGACCGTGCGCAGCGGCGACAGCCCGTGCGCCGGGGCCGGGGTGCTGATCACGTGGTCGGGGCTCCTGGGTCGGGGCGGACGGGCCGTACCGGCGGGTCGGTCCGTTGGTGCGGGGTGCCGCGACGCGGACGAGCGGCCGCCCGCCTGCCCGGCGGACGGGCAGGACGGGGCGAGCACGCCCGACGGGACGGGGCGAGCACGCCCGCGACTGCGCACCGCGCCCAGGATGCCAGCCCCGCGATGTCAATTCGGCACCGTCGGCCCGCCGTTCCGGTGGGAAGTCTCACCCCGGCACCCATCAGATCACCCACATGGGCGACAAACCGCCCGCGCGGATGAACGGCTCGTTCGAGTGAGTCCACTTCCTGGAGTGCGCCTGCGCCGCGACAGGGGGCGCGTACGCCGTCGGCCGGAGCGCATGGGTGTATGGCCGGATGGGCGGTGGGGGGAGGTGGTGTTCGACGGCGCTCGCGGGCTTCGGACAGCCGCGTCTCTGGGCTTCGGTCGCCCCCGCCCCGGCCCCTCCCCCGCGGCCTCAGAGCGCCGCGGCCGCCCGGCTGACGCGGTCCCCCGCGGCCGCCGCGGCGACCAGTGCCGCGGCGCGTGCGGCCAGTCCCCGGCGGCCGTTGCCCGCGACGATGGCGACGCCGAGCGCCGCGCCGAGGGCGTGCGCCCCGGAGTCCCCGATCATCGTGCGCTCCCCGAGGTCATCGCCGATGACGGCCGCCGCGGCCCCCAGGGGCGCCGCGGACAGCGGGCCCGCCGGACCGCGGCGCAGCAGCCCGGGAGCTCCGATCGCCAGCACGGCGCCGGCCGCCCGGCCGGGACGGACGTCCAGGAGGTTCACCAGGTGGGCCGAGCCCGCTATCACCACACCGGCCAGGAGCTTGTCGGCCGGACGCTCCTTGAGGAGGGCCCCCGCCGCCAGCCCCGCGGCGCCGATCCCGAACAGCTTCACGGCGCCGCTGGTGACTTCCTTGTCCCGGAGTGCCGAAAGGTGCGCCCGGAATCCGCGGCGGGGGTCATCCGCGCCGATCACGTCGTCGTACGCCCCGCAGCCCCCGGCGGCCAGTACTGCCAGCGCCGTGGCGGCCCGGGTCCGGGCGGGCAGCCCCGGTGCGGTGGCGGCGGCGAGCGCGGTGCCGGTGGCCGTGGCGAGCCCGGCGTGGAGATCGACGATCCGGCCGGCGTAGTTCTTCCGCTCCCACCGGGCGGCACCACCCGGCGGCCGCTTCCGGAGTGCTTTGTACGCGGCCCAGGTCACCCCTGCCGCCCCCATGAGCACCGAGATCCGCCCCGGCACCCTGTTACCTGCCGCCGCCACCATGTCGCTCCCCTCGCCCGGCACCGTGCCGCGCTCAACTGCCGTCACCCTAAAGCGCTTCACCCGTTACCCGGCGGACGGGACGGCCCTCTCAGGGGGAGGCATCCCTAGGGGGTGCCGTTCCGGTCCTTCGCCCCGGCCGTCACCGGCTGATCGTCGTGCAGTTCCGCGAAGAGCTTCTTCGCCCGTGGTACGTCCCACTTCACGGCGCTGCCCTTGGGGGTCTTGAAGCCGAGGCTGGAGACCGGGACGCGGACGCGGGCGCCGTTGCCGGCCGAAACGCTCCTCATCGCCTCGAAGAGCGAGGTGAGGTTCCACAGGCTCATGCCCTTGTCGACGATGAGCGTGTCGAGGCCCGCGTCCAGGGTGGGGTAGATCTTGGACGGGTTGAGCAGGGTGCCGGGTGTGGCCGCCTTGTGGGAGAGCGCGGCCAGGAATTTCTGCTGGTTCCGGCTGCGGCCGAGGTCGCCCTGGGCCTCCTGATGGCGCTGGCGGACGAACGCGAGCGCGGCGCGGCCGTCGAGCGTATGGCAGCCCTTGGTGAGGTTTTCGCCGGACTTTTCGTCCTTGACCGCCTTGTCCAGACACATCGGCACTCCGCCGACCGCGTCCACGATGCCGACGAAGCCCGCGAAGCCGATCTCCGTGTAGTGCCCGATGTGCAGGCCCGTGTTGTGCTCGACGGTCCGGACGAGCAGTTCGGGGCCGCCGCGTGAGAACGCCGCGTTGAGCTTGTCCTTCGACGCGGCGTAGTGCTTGCCGGTCTCGGGGCGGGTGTACGGCGGGATGGTCACCCAGGAGTCGCGCGGCAGGCTCATCATGGTGGTGCCGTGGGCGCCGGTGTGCAGCAGGATCATCGAGTCGGTGCGGCGGCCCGCGGCCGCCGAGCCGCCGGTGTGCAGGTCCTTCAACTGCTTTCCCGACAGGCCCTGGCGGCTGTCGGAGCCCACGATCAGATAGTTGGCGCCCTTGCCGGGCGCCGCCCGGCCGGCGAGCTTGCCGAGGTCGACGTCGCGCTCCAGCTTGGTGTCGGCCCAGGTGTAGGTGCCGACGGAGGCGAGCAGGGCCACGGCGATCAGGAGGCCCGAGAGCCGCAGGATCCGGCGGCGCCAGGTGGGACGGATGGCCGCGGGCCGGGTGCTCCTGCGCACGGGCCCGCCGCGCCCGCCGTACGGGCCGGGCAGCCGTGGCTCGATGACCGGCTGCGGCGCAGACGGGTCGTGCCGCCGTACCTGCCCGGTGACGGGGTGCACCGGCTCCCCCGCACCACCGTCAGGGGTGGCGTCAGGGACCCGGGCCGGCCAGTCACTCATGGGCGGACAGTCTCCCTGCTTGCGCGCACTTCACCAAATATTGCGCCATTGCGCACCACCGGAAGGGCTCCCAGAGGGGGGAAAGCGGACTTCGAGGTCATCTCGACGACAGCCTCCGGTACGTCACCGGCTGCCCGATCTGCTGTGCGGCCGTCCCCGAGCGGTGCATCCGGTGCCACTTCAGGCGGGTGCCGAGCAGGAAGGCCACCACGGACTGGATCACGACGAGGTACATCAGCTGCCGGTAGACCAGGAGCTGGAACGGCATCGCCCACAGTGACCGCAGCTTCTCCCCGTCCAGCCGCAGCGCGTATCCGGCGCAGAGCAGTTGCACGAGCAGGAAGCCGCACCAGACGCCGGCCGACTGCCAGGGGCCGAGGAAGAGCAGCCCGTACAGCGCGAAGATGTCGACGACCGGCGCGAACAGCGGCAGCGCGACCTGGAACAGGACGAGATAGCTCAGTCCGCGGCGGCCGGAGCGCCCGGCCGGCCCCGCCTGCACGAGGACCCCGCGGTGCTTCCACATCGCCTGGATCGTGCCGTAGCACCAGCGGTAGCGCTGCCGCCACAGCTGCCGCAGCGAGGTGGGCACCTCGGTCCAGGCCACCGCGGACTCCTCGTACAGCACCCGCCAGCCCGCCTGCCACAGGGCCATGGTGAGGTCGGTGTCCTCGGCGAGGGTGTCCTCGCTGACACCGCCGACGCCCATCAGCGCATCCCGGCGGAAGGCCCCGATCGCACCGGGAACCGTCGGCATGCACTCCAGCACCTCGAACATCCGCCGGTCGAGGTTGAACCCGAAGACGTACTCCAGGTGCTGCCACCTGCCCAGCAGACGACGGCGGTTGCCGACCTTGGTGTTGCCGCTGACCGCACCCACCGCCGGGTGGGCGAGCGGCTGGATGAGGTGGTGAATGGCGTCGCTTTCGAAGACGGTGTCGGCGTCGACCATGACCACGATCTCGTACCGCGCATGGGCCAGCCCCGTATTGAGGGCGGCCGCCTTGCCCGCATTGGCCTGGCGGATCACCCGCACCCGCGGATCGCCGATCCGGGCCGCGATGTCCGCCGTACCGTCCGACGACCCGTCGTCGATCACGATGATCTGCAGCTGCCGGTGGGTCGAGGCGAGCAGCGAACGGACGGTGGACTCGATACCCGCCGCTTCGTTGTACGCGGGGACCAGCACCGTCACCGGATCGGTGACCTCCCGCAGCACGGTCGATCCGGGGCGGATACGGGTCAGCCGCCGGACATGGGTACGGGCGAAGAACACCAGCATCGCCAGCCGCAGCAGCCCCAGTCCGCCCGCAACGGCGAGCACCCAGGCCATCGCGCTGATGAAGGCGTGCCCCAGGGCCTTGGCCCAGATCAGAGCCGTCCCCGACCAGCGCTCGACACCGGAGGCCGGCACCTCGGGCGGGGGCTGCCCGACTCCCGCCGTCACGGTGGTGAACCTGTCGGCCTTCGGGTTGTCGAGCAGTTCCTTGCTGCCCAGGTATCCGAGATCGTTCTGGCCGAACTGCCGGATCACGCCCTGCGACGGATTACGGAACCACCGGTCGGCGGCGACCAGGGTGTACCCCTCCGCGCCGGCCTTCTGGGCGGCCTTCCACTCCGCGCCGCACAGGGTGTCCACCGAAGTGGTCTGCGGCAGCCGCAGCAGCTTGGTGTGGAGGCCCGCGCTGCCCGCCAGCACCTTCTGTGTGAGCGACTGCTCCAGCGAGGCGCGCAGCGGCGAGGAGGCGCCCATGGCGGCGCCGGTGTAGGTGTTCGAACCGATCTCGTGGCCCTCGGATCGGATCCGCCGCACCAGCTCCGGGTACTGGGCCGCCTGCGCGCCGCGGAGGAAGAACGTGGCGTGGGCGTGGTACTTGCGCAGCAGGTCGAGCAGCCGGGGTGTCCATACGGGGTCGGGCCCGCCGTCGTAGGTGAGCGCCACCGTACGGGCCGGCACCGCGGACGAGACCGCTTTGCCGTCGTGGAACCGGAGCACCGGGCCGCCCTTGGCAACGGACCCGGGCACGGGGCTGGTGCAGTCCTTGCGCGTCTTCGCGGCGTCCACCTCATGGGTGGTCCAGCCCTCGAAGAGCAGGGCGCCGAACATCACCGGGAGGATCAGGAGGAGCAGCAGCCAGTGACCGCGCGGGTCGCGGGGCCGCCGGTGCCGGGCCCGGTTCGCGCGGCGTCTCACACGGTCCCCGGGGCGCCGCAGACCGGCGCCGAGGGGGTGCGGCCGCGGACGGCGGAGGTCCGGTACGGGGCGGCTGTGACGGTCGCGAGCAGGTTCCGCGCGGCCCCAGAGCGCCCGGCGCAAGCAGCGGCGCACGGTCGGCCGTCGCGCATCTTGTGCCGGTTTGCATACCGTCGGGGCTCACACATGGTGGGCGAGTGTAGTCATGGCCGGAGGGGGCCACGTCGCGAAGATCATCAGCACCCGGCCCGTCACATGGGCTTCTGACCAGCACAAACGGCGGCGCGGGTAGACCGGGCGGCCGATGTCGTGGCGGCCGCGCCGTGAGCGATGCCACTCGGCGGGCCGGCGTCGGCTCGGCGGCCGGCACCGGCCCCCGGCCGCCGTCGGCTCACCGGCTGCTGCCGGCTCATCGACCACCGCCGGTCTACGGGCAAAGACAGGCCCTACCAGGGGACGCCTCCCCCTAGCTCCCCGTGCGCGCCGTCTCCAGCAGTTCCTCGGCGTGCGCGCGGGCCGTTTCGGAGTCCTCCTGGCCGGCCAGCATCCGGGAGAGCTCGCGGACCCGCTCCTCGCCCTCCAGGACCGTGACACCGCTCCTGGTGACCGACCCGTCGTTCGTCTTCGCCACCAGCAGCTGGCGGTCGGCGAAGGCCGCGACCTGCGGGAGGTGCGTGACGACGACGACCTGCGCCGACTTCGCGAGCCTGGCCAGCCGCCTGCCGACCTCGACGGCCGCCTTGCCGCCGACCCCCGCGTCGACCTCGTCGAAGAGGTAGGTCGGTACGGGGTCGGAGCCGGCGAAGACCACCTCGACGGCGAGCATCACCCGGGAGAGCTCACCGCCGGACGCCCCCTTGGCGATCGGCCGGGGCGGTGCGCCCGGGTGCGGGGCCAGCAGGAGTTCGACCTCGTCGGCGCCGGCCGGTCCGTAGGCCACGGTACGGCCGCCGACCTCGATGCCGTCGGCGTCCTCGGCGACCTCGGTCTGGCGGATCTCGACGGTCACCCGGGCGTGCGGCATCGCGAGTTCGGCGAGCTCGGCGGTGACCGCGTCGGCGAAACGCTTCGCCGACGCCGTACGGGCATCGGTCAGCGTTTGAGCCAGTTCGCCCAGTTCCGCGCGCAAGGCGTCCCGTTCGGCGGCCAGCTCGCCGATCCGCTCGTCGTCGCCGTCCAGTTCGGCGAGCCGGGCGGCGCTCTCCTCGGACCAGGCCAGCACGGCCGCGATGTCCTGGCCGTACTTGCGGGTCAGATGGTTCAGGGCGGCGCGGCGCTCCTCGACCGCGGCGAGCCGCAACGGGTCCGCGTCCAGGCCGTCCGCGTAACTGGCCAACTCGCCCGCCACGTCCGCCATCAGGATGCCGATCTCACCGAGCCGCTCGGCGAGCGAGGAGAGCTCCTGGTCGTGACTGCGTACGGCCTCCAGCGCACGGTGGGCACCGGCGACCAGGGTCGTGGCATCGACGCCCTCGGGGTCCTCGGGGTTGCCGGCCAGCGCGGCGTGCGCGGCGGTCGCGGCGGAGGCCAGCGCCTCGGCGTGACCGAGCCGTTCGGCCTCGGCGGCGAGGTCGGTGTCCTCGCCGGGCTGAGGCTCGGCCTCCGCGATCTCGTCGAGGCCGAAGCGCAGCAGATCGGCCTCCTGCGCACGTTCACGGGCCTGCGTCGTCAGCTCGTCCAGCTCGGCGGCGACGCCGCGCAGCCGGCGGTGGGCGGCGGTGTACTTGGCGAGCGGGACGGCGACCGCGTCCCCGGCGTAGCGGTCCAGCGCCTGGCGTTGGCGGGCGGGCCGCAGCAGGCCCTGCTGGTCGGTCTGGCCGTGCACGGCGACCAGGTCGTCGGCCAGCTCCGCCAGCAGGCCGACCGGTACGGAGCGGCCGCCCACATGGGCGCGCGAACGGCCCTCGGCGGAGAGCGTGCGGCTGATCAGCAGCGCGCCGTCGTCCAGCTCCGCGCCGGCCTCCTCGGCCCGTACGGCAGCGGGGGCCCGGGGGCCGACGCCGATCCTGCCCTCCACGACCGCCGACTTGGCGCCGATCCGCACCAGCGCGGGGTCGGCGCGCCCGCCGAGCAGCAGGCCGAGGCTGGTGACGACCATGGTCTTACCGGCGCCCGTCTCGCCGGTCACCGCCGTGAAGCCGGGGGACAGCTCGACAACGGCGTCGTCAATGACACCCAGGGACCGGATCCGCATCTCCTCCAACACGGATACGACCTTACGAGGTCCCAGGGCCGCCCCGCGACGGCCTCCCCTCACTCCTGCCGCCGGCACCGCGGAAAACCTCCGCACAAACCGGGGGAATTCTCCACGGAGCACGATCACGCCCTGCCGCCGGAATGATCACAGAACGGAACGAAAGGTGCGCTCGTGCCGAGGACGGCGACGCATGCGGCACCGGCGTGGCCGGCGTCCCGCGTTCACCGGCACGGGGCTCGTATGCACCGGCAAGGTGGCCCGCATTCACCAGGACGGGACCCGCATCCGCCTCGATGAGGGACTGCCGGGTGCCGGGTGCAGGCGGCCCGGTGCCGGTGCCGGTTACGACGGGACCGGGCGCCGCAACAGAGCCGTCCACAGGAACGGTTCGCCGAAGCACGCGGACTCCGGCCCCTCGTCGTGCATGCGACGCAGTTCCACCTCCGCCAGACCGGAGAAGATCCAGCGCAGGGACTCCGCGGTGTAGGCGAGGCCGCCATGGAGGCCTGCCTGGTGGTAGAAGTCGGTGTCACCGAGTTCGGAGCCCATCCCGCCCGCCGCGAAACAGGTGAGGGCGAGATGCCCGCCGGGCGCCAGGGCCCGGTCGAGGAGGGCGAGGTAGCTGATGCGGCGGTGCGGCGGCAGATGGTGGAAGCAGCCGGAGTCGTAGATCAGGTCGTACGGGCCGGTCAGTGCGGTCTCCGCAAGGGCGAAGGCGTCGCCGCACAGGAACCTGACGTCGGCCCCCTCTTCCCGGGCCCGGTCCTCGGCCCAGGCGAGGGCGGCCGGCGAGAGGTCCACGGCGTCCACCGCGAAGCCCGCGGCGGCGAGGTGCAGTGCGTTGCGGCCCGGGCCGCAGCCGAGGTCGAGGGCGCGCCCCGGGCCGATCAGTCCGCGTTCGAGGTAGGAGACCAGGTTCTCGTCGGGCTTCGCGACGAAGAACGGCACCGGCTTGGAGCGGTCCGCGTAGAAGTCGTCCCACCAGGCGGCACCTTCGGCCGTCCAGCGGTCGGCCTCCGGCGCGAACAGCCCGTCCAGGAGCTTGAGTACGTCCTCCACGCTGCGGATGTTCCGGTCCATCGGCTCCCCCTTCGCCATCCCCGCCCCCGCCCTTTCCGCCCCGTTTTCCCCTTTCGCAGATCATAGGACCGGATGTCACCGGGGCTCGGATCCAGAGGTGTCGCCGGGTGCCGTGGCGACCGTGTGAGCGGTGCGGGCGGAGGCGGGAAGGGTGCCGGGTCACGGCCGGGGGTGAAGCCCTGTCCAGGTCACCGGCAAGGGCCGGCACGGGGGCATTTCCCGCCGCGCCGGCCCCTGTTTCTCCGGTGAGGAAGCCGTCGGCGGTTCCTAGTGCGGTGCTCCCCGCCACCCCGCCACCGGGAGGGCGAACTTGGCGACCAGACGGTCCGTGAAGGAGGCGTGGTGCAGGCGGGCCAGACGTACGGGCACGGCGCCGCGGCGGACCTCGACCCGGGCGCCGGCCGGGAGTTCGATGCTGCGGCGGCCGTCGCACCACAGCACGCCGTGCGGGGTCTTGGGCTGCACCTCGACCGCCAGGACGGAGCGCGGCGAGGTGACCAGCGGCTTGGCGAACAGGGCATGGGCGCTGATCGGGACCATCAGCAGCGCCTCGACCTCGGGCCAGACCACCGGGCCGCCGGCCGAGAAGGCGTAGGCGGTGGAGCCGGTCGGCGTCGCACAGACCACCCCGTCGCCGCCGAAGCGCGAGACGGGCCGGCCGTCGACCTCGGTCACGACCTCCAGCATCCGCTCCCGGGCCGCCTTCTCCACCGACGCCTCGTTGAGGGCCCAATCGGTGTGGACGACACTGCCGTTGTTGCGTACGAGGACATCGAGCGTCATCCGCTCCTCGACCTCGTAGGCGCGGGTGACCACCCGGTCGACGACCTTGTCGAGGTCATCGCGTTCGGCCTCCGCGAGGAAGCCGACCCGGCCGAGGTTGACGCCGAGCATCGGGACACCGGACGTCCTGGAGAAGTCCGCACCGCGCAGCAGTGTGCCGTCCCCGCCCAGGACCACCAGCAGTTCGCAGCCCTCGGCCGCGCACTGCTCCGACTCGACGCGCTCGACCGACGGCGGCAGCGGCAGATCCGCGGCCTCCTCCGCCAGCACCCGCACGCCGATGCCGCAGCGCAAGAGCCCCTGGACGACGAGCTCGGCGCTGCGGATGGCCGCGGGGCGGCCGGTGTGGGCGAGCAGGAAGACCGTCCGCCCGGCTCCGGTGTTCCCGTGTGCTGCGCTGCCTTCAACTGCCTGGGTAGTGGTCAACGAGGCCCCTCCGCCACTGCACGGTCGACGTCCGCCGGGTCGAGTGCAGGCGCCCCGGCGCGGAGCCACAGAAAGTACTCGACGTTCCCCGAAGGACCGGGCAGCGGGCTCGCAGTTACGCCAAGTACGCCAAATTCCAGTTCCGCGGCGCGCTGCGCGACCGCCCGCACCGCGTCGGCGCGCAGCTCCGCGCTGCGCACCACCCCGCCGCTGCCCAGCCGCTCCTTGCCGACCTCGAACTGCGGCTTGACCATCAGCACCAGGTCCGCGTCGGGCGCCGCACAGCGGGCCAGCGCGGGCAGGACGAGCCCCAGCGGAATGAACGAGAGATCGCCGACGACCAGGTCGACGGGCTGCGAGTCGATCTGTTCGAGGGTCAGCTCGCGCACGTTGGTGCGGTCCTTCACGGTGACCCGCGCATCGCTCTGCAGCGACCAGGCGAGCTGTCCGTATCCGACGTCGACGGCCACGACGTGACCGGCACCGGCCCGCAGCAGGACATCGGTGAAGCCACCGGTCGAGGCGCCCGCGTCCAGCGCCCGCCGGCCCTCGACCTTCAGGCCGAGCGGTACGAAGGCGGCGAGGGCTCCGGCGAGCTTGTGCCCGCCGCGCGAGACATAGTCCGGATCGCTCTCGTCGTCGCGTACGACCACGGCCGCGCTGGTCTCCACCTGGGTGGCCGGCTTCGTCGCGGTCGCCCCGCCGACGGTCACCCGGCCCGCGGCGATCAGCTGGCTCGCATGCTCGCGGGAACGGGCCAGCTTGCGGCGCACCAGCTCCGCGTCGAGTCGGCGTCGTGCCACTCCTGCCACCTGTGGTTCAGCTCCTGTTGTCGTGCGACGTGTCGTGCGTCGTGCCGTGCGTCGTGCCGTGCGTCGTGCCGTGCGTCGTGCCGTGCGTCGTCGGGGAAGGGGCGGGCGGCCCGGGGTGCTGGTCGAGACCGGCCAGCACCTCGCGCAGCCCACGGTGCACATCCTCGTACACCTGCAGGTGTCCGCTCGCCGGGAGGTGGTCGGCATCGGCGAGGCGGCGCAGCGTGGCGTCGACCGCGTCCTGACCGGTCGGGGTCGTCCCCAGCCCGATCGGCTGCGGCCCGGCATCACCGGCCGGCGCGGCTCCCGCGGCGCTCGCGGCCCCGTTGCCCTTCTGCTGTTCCCCGGACGGCACGGGCTGCGCCGGCACGGCTTGTGCGGGCGCCTCCGGCTCCGGGCCGGGCATCGGCTCTTCCATGCCCCCGACGCTACCTTGGCGAAGGCTGACAAGGACGAACGAGCCGCCCCCGACCTGGCGTATCGTCGCTCACGATGGCAACCCTCGACCAGTGCCGCGCCGCTCTCGACCGGCTGGCCCAGAATCTGTCCGCGGCGGATGGCAACGTCCGGCGCGCGGCCGCGTTCGACCGTTCGCTCAGCTGCCGCATCACGGACCTCGATGTGACCTTCCTCGGGCGGCTGTCCGACGGCTCCCTCCAGGAGGTGACCCATGTCCCCGGCCCGCCTCCGCACAAGGCCGAGATCCGCCTGTCCATGGCCGGCGACGATCTGGTCGCCCTGGTGGACGGGAAGCTGAATTTCGCCAAGGCCTGGGGCAGCGGTCGCGTCAAGCTGGAGGCCGGCCTGCGCGACCTGCTGCGCCTCAGGACGCTGCTGTAGTCGCCGTCTCGGCCTTCGTCTTCCCCTCGGCCGGGTTCTCCTCGCCCGGGTGCCCGTCGGCCGGGTTCCCGTCGGCCGGGTGCCCGTCGGCCGAGGCGCCGCCCGTGGCAGCTCCGTCGGCCCGGCCACCGTCCTGCCCCGTGCGCGGCGTCCGCGCCGCGCCCCGGCCCGCTCCGCTCCCGCCGTTACGGGGCTTGCGCGCGGCCGGGACGACCAGCGGGGTGCCGGTCTCCGGGTCCTCGATGATCTGGCAGCTGAGCCCGAAGACCCGTTCCACCAGCTCCGCGGTGACGATGTCGCCCGGCGCGCCCTCGGCGAGGACCGCGCCGTCCTTCATGGCGATCAGATGGGTCGCGTAACGGGCCGCGTGGTTGAGGTCGTGCAGCACCGCGACCAGCGTCCGCCCCTGCTCCTCGTGCAGCCCGGCGCACAGGTCCAGGACCTCGATCTGGTGCTGGATGTCCAGGTAGGTCGTCGGCTCGTCGAGCAGGAACAACGGCGTCTGCTGGGCGAGCGCCATCGCGATCCACACCCGCTGGCGCTGCCCCCCGGACAGCTCGTCGACATAGCGGTCGGCCAGCTCGCCGACCCCGGTGGCCGCCATCGACTCCTGGACGATCCGCTCGTCGTCGGCCGACCACTGCCGCAGCAGGCCCTGGTGCGGATAGCGGCCGCGGGCCACCAGGTCCGCCACCGTGATCCCGTCCGGGGCGATCGAGGACTGCGGCAGCAGCCCGAGCGTCCTGGCGACCTTCTTGGCCGGCAGGGAGGAAATCGCGGAGCCGTCCAGCAGCACCGATCCCGTGGCCGGCTTGAGCATCCGCGAGAGCGCGCGCAGCAGCGTGGACTTACCGCAGGCGTTCGGGCCGACGATGACCGTGAAGGAGTGGTCGGGGATGGCCACCGAGAGGTTCTCGGCGATGACCCGCTGGTCGTAGGCGAGGGTGACGTTCTCAGCCGTAAGACGGCTCACTTCGGAACTCCTGGGGTTGTCGTATCCATGCTGGTGCCGGGCACGTTGGTCCGTTGCGTCCGCCGTCTCATATCCGTCCCGCCTTGCGCTCCGTGGCCAGCAGCCACAGCAGATAGCCACCGCCGAGGACGCCGGTCAGCACGCCCACCGGCAGCTGGTCGGCGCCGAAGAGCCGCTGGGCGGCCCAGTCCGCGGCGACCAGCAGCACGGCGCCCATGAGGGCGGACAGCAGCAGATGGGGGCCGGGCAGGGGTGTGCCTCTCCCCGCGCCCTTGAGGAAGCGCGGGAGGGAGAGCCGCCGGGCCAGCTGGGGCGCGGTCAGCGCCACGAAGGAGATCGGCCCGGCCGCGGCGGTGGCGGCGGCGACGAGCACGACCGCCGCCAGCAGCACGACGACACGGACCCGCTCGCCCCGTACGCCCAGGGCGCTCGCGGCGTCATCGCCCATCTCCAGCATGCGCAGTGGGCGTCCGTGGAACAGCAGCACCGGGACGAGGACGACGCAGACGGCGGCCAGCGGCCACAGCTGGTCCCAGTCGCGGCCGGCCAGGGAACCGGTCATCCAGGTGGTGGCCCGGGTCGCGTCGACGATGTTCGCCTTGGTCAGGAGGTAGAGCACCATCGCGTAGAGCATCGCGCTCGCTCCGATGCCGACGAGCACGAAGCGGTAGCCGTGGATGCCGCGCTTCCAGGCGAGCAGGAAGATGGCGACGCCGGTGATCACGCCGCCGGCGACCGCTCCGGCGGCGACCGCGAAGGTCCCGGCCTGGAAGTAGACGATGGCGACCAGCGCGCCGACGGACGATCCCTGGGCGAAGCCGAGGACGTCCGGGCTGCCCAGCGGATTGCGCGAAACGGTCTGGAAGACCGCCCCGGCGATCCCGAACGCGGCGCCGACCAGCAGCCCCACCAGCACCCGCGGCAGCCGCAGGTCCTGCACGATGAACTCCTGGCCGGCATCGCCGCCGCCGGTCAGGGTGGCGATCACCTCGGCCGGGCTCATCGGGTAGTCGCCGGAGCCGATCAGGGCGACGGCGGCCGCCAGCGCGACGGCCAGCAGCACCAGCCCCGCCACCACGGCGGGCACGTCCAGGCGCACCGAGAGCCCGCCCCTGGTCCGCACCACCGTGACCCGCCGGGCCCGCCCCGCCAGGCCGCGCGCGGCTCCGGCCTCCGCCACCGCCCCGGCACTCGGCGCGGCACTCCGCCCGGCGTTCTCTCCGGCGCTCGGTCCGGTGTACTCCTCGGTGTTCTCCTCGGTGCCCTTCCCGGGCCGCACACTCGCGTTCACAGCTGGGCCATCCTCCGACGCCGTACGAGATAGATGAAGACCGGGCCGCCGACGACGGCCGTGACGATGCCGACCTGCAGCTCACCGGGCCGGGCCACCACCCTGCCGAGCACATCGGCGCCGAGCAGCAGGACCGGCGAGAGCACCGCGGAGTACGGCAGGATCCAGCGCATATCGGGCCCGGTGATGGCCCGTACGACGTGCGGAACCATCAGGCCCACATAGACGATCGGGCCGCAGGCGGCGGTCGCCCCGCCGCACAGCAGGGTGACCGCGAGCATCGCCAGCACCCGGGTGCGGGTCAGCCGGGCACCCAGCGCCCGCGCCTGGTCGTCGCCGAGCGCAAGGGCGTTCAGCGGCCGGGCGAGCAGCAGCGCGAGGACACTCCCCACGGCGAGAAATGGCGCGATCTGGCCCACCGTCGGCAGGGTGGCCGAGGCCAGCGAACCCACCGTCCAGAAGCGCATCTTGTCCAGGGCCGCGGTATCCATCAGATTGACGGCGTTGATGTAGCCGACGAGGACGGCGGTCAGCGCGGTGCCGGCGAGGGCGAGCCGTACGGGTGTGGCGCTGCGGGTGCCGCCGAGGACGTACACCGCAACGGATACCAGCGCGGCGCCGGCGAACGCGAACCACACATAGCCGGTCAGCGAGGTGACGCCGAAGAAGCTGATGGCGGAGACGACCGCGGCCGAGGCGCCGGCGTTGATGCCGAGAACTCCCGGGTCCGCCAGGGGGTTCCGGGTCAGCGCCTGCATGACCGTGCCGGCCAGGCCGAGCGCGGCACCGATGATCAGGCCGAGCAGCGTACGGGGAAAGCGGACATCGCGGATGATCACGTCGGTGTCGGTGCCGGAGTAGTGGAACACCCCGTGCCACACCTGGTCGAGGGGGATCTGTTTCGCGCCCACGGCGATACCGAGGACGGCGATCACGGCCAGCACGGCAAAGGAGGCCAACAGCCCCGCGGAGCGCAGGAGATGGCGTCTCCTGGGGATCACGGGGGCCGGGGCCGCTGTTGCTTCGGGGGAACTGTCAACCAACACGGTAGTTAGGTTAGCCTACCCTCACATTGACCAGCTGCCCCTCTCGGAGAGAAGCACAGCCATCATGAGCACCTCCCGTAGCGTCACCCCGTCCCGTCGCGGAATTCTGGCCACGGGCGGTGCCCTCGGCATCGGCGCCCTGCTCGCCGCTTGCGGCGGCAACAAGGACTCGGACGGCACCAACAGCGGCCCCAAGACCGGCCCTTGGTCGTTCACCGACGACCGTCAGCAGAAGGTCTCCCTGCAGCACACCCCCCGGCGCATCGTCGCCTTCACCGGCACCGCGGCCGCACTGCACGACTTCGGGATCGACGACCAGATCGTCGGCGTCTTCGGCCCCACCAAGCTCAAGAACGGCAAACCCGACCCACAGGCCGGCGACCTGGACGTCGACAAGGTCACCGTCATCGGCAACGCCTACAACCAGTTCAACATCGAGAAGTACGCGGCGCTGCGCCCCGATCTGCTGGTCACCAACATGTACGAGCCGGGCGCGCTGTGGTTCGTACCGGACGACAGCAAGGACAAGATCACCAAGCTCGCCGAGTCCGTCGCCCTCACCTCCTCCCGCGTCCCGCTCATCAAGATCATCGAGCGCTACGCCGAGCTGGCCGCTTCGCTCGGCGCCGATCTGAAGTCCAAGAAGGTCACCGACGCCAAGGCCCGCTTCGAGAAGGCCTCCGCGGCGCTGCGCAAGGCCGCCAAGTCCCACCCGGTCAAGGTGCTCGCCTGCTCCGGCAGCCCCGACCTCTTCTACGCCTCCAACCCCGGTATCAACGCCGACCTCATGTACTACAAGTCCCTCGGCGTCGATCTGATCGTCCCCGACCAGCTGGACGAGGGCGGCTACTTCGAGAGCCTGAGCTGGGAGAACGCCGACAAGTACCAGGCCGATGTCCTCCTGCTGGACAACCGGACCGCGACCCTCCAGCCCAAGGACCTGGCCGCCAAGCCCTCCTGGTCGAAGCTGCCCGCCGTCAAGGCCGGCCAGATCACGCCCTGGTCGAGCGAGCCGCGCTTCTCCTACGCGGGCGCCGCACCACTCATCGAATCGCTCGCCAAGGCGATCGAGGGCGCCAAGAAGACCAACTGACCTACGGCCGCGGCGATCAGCGCCCGCCGGCTGCAGGGCCCGGCTGCAGGGCCCGGCTGCACCGTCCCGTCCGCCTCCACGGACGAGCGACGGGACGGTGCGGCCAGACCGTCGCCGCCCGCCGCGGCCTCACCCGCCCCCACCACCGTTCCGGGAGGTTCCCGTATGACCACGACCGTCGCCCCGTCCACCGCACCGTTCCGCTTCTTCGATGTGCACGTCGTCCGGTCCCAACGGCTGAGCCCCTCCCTGGTGCGGATCACCTTCGGCGGCGAACGGCTCACGGACCTGGCCTCCGGCGGTCGCGACCAGCGCTTCAAGCTCTTCCTCCCGCAGCCCCACCAGGACCGGCCGGTCTTCGACGACACCGGCGACGGCTGGTACACCGCCTGGCGGGCACAGGATCCGGCCGAGCGTGCGGTGATGCGCTCGTACACGATCCGCGAACAGCGCCACGAACCGGCGGAGTTCGATGTGGACTTCGCGCTGCACGGCGCCGGCCTTGGCACCGCCGCCACGGCGGGCGGCCCCGCCTCCCGCTGGGCCGCCCGTGCCCGGCCCGGCGACCGGCTGACCGTCCTCGCCCCGGCCGTCGAGGACAACGGCGGTGTCGACTTCCGGCCACCGGCCGGCACCGACTGGATTCTGCTCACCGGCGACGAGACGGCGCTGCCCGCGATCGCCGGCATCCTGTCCTGGCTCTCCCCCGGCACCCGGGCCGAGGTCTGGATCGAGATCGCGCACGAGGACGACCGGCAGCGGCTTTCGACCTTCGCCGATGCCGGCATCCACTGGCTCGTCCGGGACGAGACGGCCGCCGGGCGCGGCGAGCCCGTACTCGACGCGCTGCGCGCCGCCGAGCTGCCCGAGGGCACCCCGTACGCCTGGATCGCCGGCGAGGCCGGGACCGTCAAGGCGGTGCGCAGGCACCTGGTCCGCGAACGAGGCATCGACCGCAGGGCGGTGAAGTTCACCGGCTACTGGCGCCGCGGCGCCACCGAGGAGGATCTGATCACGGAGCTGACCGCGGCGGCCGCGGCGACGACGGAGGCGACGGAGGCGACGGAGGCGACGGCCGAGGAGAACTACCGCCAGGGCTGACGGCGTGGGCCGCCCCCGAGGACCGACGACCCCACCAGGGGCCTGCCGCGAAAGGCCCGGACCGCAAGGCCCGGGCCCCGCCTCACCTCCCGATCCGTTCCAGCGCCTTGCCCGCATCCGCCCCGCAACTGCCGTCCCCGGCAGCCGTCCAGGCCGCCGCGCACAGCGCCCGCAGCCCGTCCAGCGGCGTCCCCTCGCCCGTCACGGCCAGCGCGTCACCGGCCGCCTCGGCCCGCCAGCCGCCGCACCGGAACCCGCCGTCGTCCGCGGTCACCTCCGGCTGCGGTGCCAGCAGCCCGCGCAGGTCCTCGGCCACGTACGCGGGACGGTGCCGCGGCGGGGCGGCCAGCAGTTCGGCGGGCGTGGTGACGCCGGTGAGCACCAGCAGCGAGTCGACCCCGCCGTTGCAGGCGCCCTCGATGTCGGTGTCGAGCCGGTCGCCGATCACCAACGGCCGCTGCGCACCGGTGCGCAGCACGGTCTCCCGGTGCATCGGCGGCTGCGGCTTGCCCGCCACCTGCGGCGAGCCGCCCGCGGCGGTCCGCACCACCTCCACCAGCGCCCCGTTGCCGGGGGCGATCCCCCGCTCCTTGGGGATCGTCAGATCGGTGTTGGACGCGAACCACGGCACCCCGCGCTGCACCGCGTAGGCCGCCTCCGCCAGCCGCTCCCAGTCCAGGGTGGGGTCAAAGCCCTGCACCACCGCCGCCGGGTCGTCGTCGGCGGAGCGGACCGGTTCGAGGCCGCGCTCGCGCAGCGCCACCCACAGCCCCTCGCCCCCGACGGCCAGCACCCGCGCGCCCGCCGGCACCTGCTCGGAGATCAGCCGCGCCACCGCCTGCGCCGACGTGATCACATCCGCCGGGCCGGTCGGCAGCCCGAAGCCGGACAACTGGCCGGCCACGGCCTGCGGGGTGCGGGCGGCGTTATTGGTCACATAGGCGAGGTGCATCCCGCCGTCCCGTGCGCGCGTCAGCGACTCCACGGCATGGTCGATGGCCCGCCCGCCGGCGTAGACGACCCCGTCCAGATCCAGCAGCGCCGTGTCGTACGCCTCGCTCAGCGGGCGCCGGCACCCGTCGGGCCGCCTGCGAATCTGCTCGTTCATGCCGTCTCGCTCCTCGCTCCCACACACCGCACGACGGGATCCGCCGGGTACCGGGCACGCGCGCACCGCGCCGCCTGCATACCCCGATCTCCCCCTCGCGCACACCGATATTTCCAGCCACGCACGGGCTGTCCCCCGATCTTCCCTCATCGGCCCGGCGGCATAGCATTCTTCAATGACCAGTACCGACGGCCTCCGCCTCCACCCGTTCCGCGGACTGCGATACGACCGCGACCGGGTCAGCAGCCTGACCGCTGTGATGTCCCCGCCGTACGACGTGGTGGTGCGGCCGGACGGCGTGCGCCACTTGGAGACCGCCGACCCGTACAACATCGTCCGGCTGATCCTGCCGCACGCCGCGGACCCCACCACCCGCCACCGCCAGGCCGCCGAGACCCTGAGCCGCTGGCGTGCCGAGGGCGTGCTGCGGCAGGACGCCGAGCCCGCGCTGTACGTCTACGAGCAGCGCTCCGGCGAGGTGCTGCAGCGCGGACTGATCGGGGCGCTGGGCCTGGACGGACCGGTGCTGCCGCACGAGGGCGTCATCCCGGAGGTGGTCGAGGACCGGGCCGCCCTGATGCGTGCGGCGGCCGCCAATTTCGAGCCGTTGCTGCTCTCCTACCGCAGCCAGGGCACCGCGACCGGCGCCGCCGCGGTCATCGAGCGCACGGTGGAGCGCGACCCGCTGCTGGCCACCACCACCGAGGACGGCTTCGCGCACCGGCTGTGGGCGGTCACCGACCCCGCCGAGCTCACCGCCGTCGACGACGACCTCAGCCGCCGGCAGGCGCTGATCGCCGACGGCCACCACCGCTGGGCGACCTATCAGCGGCTGTACGAGCAGCAGCCCGGCACCACCGCCGCCTCGCCCTGGGCGTCCGGCCTGGTGCTGCTGGTGGACACCGCCCGCTACCCGCTCCAGGTCCGGGCGATCCACCGGGTGCTGCCGCATCTGCCGCCCGCCAAGGCGCTGGCGGATCTGGCCGGCGCCTTCCGCGCCCGCACCCTGCCGGGCGAGCTGTCCGCCGCCCTGGAGGCCCTGGAGGAGACGCCCGGCACCGCCTTCGTCCTCGCCGGCGGGCCGGGCTCCTTCCACCTCCTGGACCGTCCCGACCCCTCCCTGCTGGACCGTACGATCCGCCGGGACCGGCCCGAGGCCTGGCGACGGCTGGACGCCACGGTGCTGCACTCCGTCCTGCTGGACGAGGTCTGGAACATCCCCGACCACCCGTCGGACATCAGCTATCTGCATCACACCGCGGCCGCCGTCGAGCAGGCCGCCCGGCACGGCGGCACCGCGGTCCTGATGCGCGCCACCTCCGAGGAGACGGTCCGTCAACTCGCGGAGCGCGGCGTGACGATGCCGCGGAAGTCCACCTCGTTCGGCCCCAAGCCCGCCACGGGTCTGGTCCTGCGCACCCTGGACGACCACCGGAACTGAATCCTCCGGGCCGCCGCCCTCCACGGCACCCCACCCCTCCCGAGGCGAAATTAGGTTAGCCTTACCTAACCACGTCGCACGGGTGGGTCTCCCTGCCTCTGCGCGCACCTCAGCCTGCGCTGGACGTGGTCAAGTCCGCACCAGGGAGGACACCTTCATGGATCTCCTCGCGCGCCCCGCCGAGGACCCGGCCGACAGCCGGACATACCTGCTCAACGAGAAGACGGCCCAGCGCTACCGCAGCGCGGTCACCGAGAGCGTCACACGGATCGGCGCCAAAATCGCCGGCACCACCCGCCCGTTCACCGGCATCACCGCCGACGACCTCGCCCCCGCCGTCATGGGCGTCGACCTCGACGCCCCGCTGCACGACGCGGCCGCCGCCCTCGACGAGCTCGAAGAGGTCTACCTCCGCGACGCCGTCTACTTCCACCACCCGCGCTATCTGGCGCACCTCAACTGCCCCGTGGTGATTCCCGCCCTCGTCGGCGAGGCCGTGCTCTCCGCCGTCAACTCCTCCCTGGACACCTGGGACCAGAGCGCCGGCGGCACCCTCATCGAGCGCCGGCTCATCGACTGGACGGCCGAGCGGATCGGCCTGGGCGAAGCCGCCGACGGGATCTTCACCAGCGGCGGCAGCCAGTCCAACCTCCAGGCCATGCTGCTCGCCCGCGACGAGGCCTGCCGCCGCGCGCTGACCGCTGCGGGCGTCCCCTCCTCCGAGCTCGGCGCACCTCCGCCGAGCCGCCGCACGGACGTCCTGCCCCGGCTGCGGATCCTCACCTCCGAGTGCAGCCACTTCAGCATCCGCAAGTCGGCCACCCTGCTCGGCATGGGCCCGGAGGCCGTCATCACCGTCCCCGTCGACGAGCACAAGCGGATGCGCACCGACAGCCTGGCCGCGGAACTGGCGCGCTGCCACCGCGACGGCCTGATACCCATGGCCGTCGTGGCCACCGCAGGCACCACCGACTTCGGCTCCATCGACCCGCTCCCCGAGATCGCCGGCCTGTGCGCCGGCTACGGCACCTGGATGCACGTCGACGCCGCCTACGGCTGCGGCCTGCTGGTCTCCCGCCGCCGCGCCCTGCTGACCGGCATCGAACTCGCGGACTCGGTGACCGTCGACTACCACAAGTCCTTCTTCCAGCCGGTCAGTTCGAGCGCCGTCCTGGTCCGCGACCGCGCCACGCTGCAGCACGTCACCTACCACGCGGACTACCTCAATCCGCGCCGCATGGCGGAAGCGCGCATCCCCAACCAGGTCGACAAGGCGCTCCAGACGACCCGCCGCTTCGACGCCCTCAAGCTCTGGCTCACCCTGCGCATCATGGGCGCCCGCGCCGTCGGGGAACTCTTCGACGACGTCATCGACCGCGCCGCGGAGGCCTGGAAACTCCTCCACGACGACCCCCGCTTCTCCGTCGTCGTCGAACCCCGGCTGAGCACCCTGGTCTTCCGCTACGTCCCCGGCACCGACCAGGACCCCGAACTCGGCGACCGGGTCAATCTGCACGCCCGCGAGGCCCTGTCCGCCTCCGGTGACGCGATCGTCGCGGGCACCGTCGTCGACGGCCGCCACCACCTCAAGTTCACCCTGCTCAACCCGGAGACCACGGTGGAGGACATCGCCACCGTCCTCGACCTGATCGCCGAACACGCCGGCACCTTCCTGGCCGAGCAGCCCCGTCCGGCGCTCAGCGCGCGCTGACCCTCCCCACCGCAGACCTCCCCCATCGGAGACCTCGTGTCCGCCCCTTACGACTTCATCGCCATCGGGCTCGGCCCGTTCAACCTGGGCCTGGCCTGTCTGACCGAGCCGGTCGACGGACTCGACGGCCTGTTCCTGGACGACAAGCCGTCCTTCGACTGGCACCCCGGCATGATGCTGGACAGCAGCCACCTCCAGGTGCCGTTCCTGGCCGACCTGGTCACCCTCGCCGACCCCACCTCGCCCTTCTCGTTCCTGAACTACCTCAAGGAATCGGGGCGGCTGTACCCGTTCTACATCCGCGAGAGCTTCTATCCGCTGCGCGCCGAGTTCAACGACTACTGCCGCTGGGCGGCCGGCAAACTCGACACCGTCCGCTTCTCCCAGCGGGTCACCCGCGTCGAGTACGACCCGGGGGCCGAGCTCTACGTCGTCCATGCCGAGCACCTGCCCACCGGCGAGCGCACCACCCACCGCGCCCGCAAGCTCGTCCTGGGCACCGGCACCCCGCCGCACCTCCCCGACGCCTGCGCGGGCCTGGGCGGCGACCTGCTGCACAACTCCGACTACCTGGAGGCCAAGGCGGCCCTCCAGGTCAAGGAGAGCATCACCCTCATCGGCAGCGGCCAGAGCGCCGCGGAGATCTACCACGACCTCCTCCAGGACATCGACAGCCACGGCTACCACCTGACCTGGGCCACCCGCTCCCCGCGCTTCTTCCCCCTCGAATACACCAAGCTCACCCTGGAGATGACCTCACCGGAGTACGTGGACTACTTCCACGCCCTCCCGCCGGCCACCCGCGACCACCTGGGCGCCACCCAGAAACACCTCTACAAGGGCATCGACTCCGCCCTGATCAACGACATCTTCGACCTGCTCTACCGGAAGAACCTGGCCGGCCCCGTCCCCACCCGGCTGCTCACCAACACCGCGCTGCACCGGGCCGGTTACGACGAGGCGAGCGGCACCTACACCCTCGGCCTGCGCCAGGAGGAACAGGGCACCGACTTCACCCTCGACACCCAGGGCCTGATCCTCGCCACCGGCTACCGCTACCGCGTACCGGACTTCCTCGCCCCCGTCCACGACCGGATCGCCTGGGACGACGCCGGCCGCTACGACGTGGCGCGCAACTACAGCATCGACACCACCGGCCACGGCATCTTTGTGCAGAACGCCGAACTGCACACCCACGGCTTCGTCACCCCCGACCTCGGGATGGCCGCCTACCGCAACGCCTGCATCATCCGCGAACTGCTCGGCCGCGAGTACTACCCGGTCGAAAAGGCCATCGCCTTCCAGGAATTCGCCGCCCCGGCCGGCCCGCACCACCTCATGGAGGCCCCGGCATGAGCGCTGTGGTCTTCACCCGCACCGACCCCGCGCTGGGGGAGTTCTCCGTGCGCCCGGTCGACCCGTCCGCCGACGCCGAGCTGCTGCACGGCTGGGTCACCCACCCCAAGGCCGTCTTCTGGCTGATGCAGCAGTGCGACCTCGCCGCGGTCGAGAAGGAGTTCACGCGGATAGCCGCCGACCCCTTCCACGACGCCTTCCTCGGCCTGCACAACGGCACCCCGGCCTTCCTGATGGAGCGCTACGACCCCGCCCACCGGGAGCTGGTCGGCATCCACGCCGCCGCCCCCGGCGACGTCGGCATGCACTTCCTGGCGGCCCCCACCGACACCCCCGTACACGGCTTCACCCGGGCCGTCATCACCGCCGTCATGGAGATGCTCTTCGCCGACCCGGCCACCCGCCGGGTGGTCGTCGAACCCGACGCCCACAACACCGCCGTCCATGCCCTCAACAAGTCCGTCGGCTTCGAGATCCAGCGCACCGTCTCGCTCCCCTCCAAAGACGCGTACCTCAGCACCTGCACCCGCGAACAGTTCCTGGCCACCCAAGGGAGACCACCGATGACCGCCGGCAACGGGCCGACCGCCCAGGACGCCGTCGCCCACCTCACCCCCGCGCTGTGGGCCCGCGCCAACCGCCTGCTGATCCGCAAGGGACTCGCCGAGTTCGCCCACGAGCGGCTGCTCACCCCCCGGCGCCTGCCGCAGGACGACCACTACACCGTACGCAGCGACGACGGCACCACCACCTACCGCTTCGCCGCCCGCCGGCAGGCGCTGGACCACTGGCAGGTCGACGCCGACAGCATCACCCGCCATCGCGGTGACACCGAACTCCCCCTGGACGCACTGGAGTTCTTCATCGAGCTGCGCGAAGCGCTGGGCCTCGGCGAGGACATCCTGCCGGTTTACCTGGAGGAGATCAGCTCCACCCTCTCCGGCACCGCCTACAAACTGGCCGCCGGCCTGCCCAGCGCCGCCGAGCTCGCGAAATCACCGTTCCAGGCCATCGAGACCGGCATGACCGAGGGCCACCCCTGCTTCGTCGCCAACAACGGCCGCCTCGGCTTCGGCATCCACGAGTACCACGCCTACGCCCCGGAGGCCGCGAGCCCCATCCGGCTGATCTGGCTCGCCGCCCACCGCGACCACGCCACCTTCACCGCCGGCGCCGGACTCGACTACGACACCCTCATACGCGACGAACTCGACGCCACCACCCGCACCCGCTTCACCACCACCCTCACCGGCCTCGGCCTCGACCCCGACGACTACTTCTTCTTCCCCACCCACCCCTGGCAGTGGTGGAACAAGCTCTCCGTCTCCTTCGCCGCCGAGGTCGCGCAGCAGCGCCTGGTCTGCCTGGGCCCCGGCGACGACGACCACCTCGCCCAGCAGTCCATCCGCACCTTCTTCAACACCACCAGCCCCGCCAAGCACTACGTCAAAACGGCCCTCTCCGTCCTCAACATGGGCTTCATGCGCGGCCTGTCCGCCTCCTACATGGAAGCCACCCCGGCCATCAACGACTGGCTGGCCCGCCTGATCGCCGCCGATGACACCTTCCGCGCCGCCCGCTTCTCGATCATCCGCGAGCGCGCCGCCCTCGGCTACCACCACCGCCAGTACGAGGCCGCCACCGCCAAGGGCTCCCCGTATCGGAAAATGCTCGCCGCCCTGTGGCGCGAAAGCCCGGTACCCACCGTCGAACCGGGCCAACGGCTGGCCACCATGGCCTCGTTGCTGCACCTCGACGACGAGGGCGGCTCGTTCGCCGCCGCCCTGATCGAGGAGTCCGGCCTGGAGCCCGCCGTCTGGCTCCGCCGCTACCTCGACGCGTACCTCACCCCCGTCCTGCACGCCTTCTACGCCTACGACCTGGTCTTCATGCCGCACGGCGAGAACGCCATCCTGGTCGTCGAGGGCGGCGCCGTGGACCGCGTGATCTTCAAGGACATCGCCGAAGAGATCGCCGTCATGGACCCGCACGCGGTCCTGCCTCCCGCCGTCGAACGCATCCGCGCCGACGTCCCCGAGGACAAAAAACTCCTCTCGGTGTTCACCGACGTCTTCGACTGCTTCTTCCGCTTCCTGAGCGCGACCCTCGCCGACCGCGGCATCCTCGACGAGGACACCTTCTGGCGCACCGTCGCCGCCTGCGTCACCGACTACCAGGCCAGCGCTCCCCACCTGGCCGACAAGTTCCGGCAGTACGACCTGTTCACCGAGGAGTTCGCCCTCTCCTGCCTCAACCGCCTCCAGCTGCACAACAACCAGCAGATGGTCGACCTCCAGGACCCCGCCGGCGCCCTCCAGCTCATCGGCACCCTCCGCAACCCCCTCGCCCCCTACGCACCGGCTGCCCCCTGACCCCCACCGCAATAGAAAGAAGGGCGGGCCCCCTCCTGGGGACCCGCCCTTCTTCTCACCTCAGCTGATCACGAGGCGACCAGCCGGCTCAGCCCTTCGCCGGCCCCTCGTCATCCCGTGCGCCCTCATCGTCCCGCACACCGTCGCCGTCCCGTGCGCCCTCGGCGTCCCGTGCGCCCTCGGCGTCCCGTGCACCACCGTCGCCCTCGCGTGCACCGGCGCTCTCGTCGGCCTCCGTCATCTCCTCCATCTCGTCGGCCTCCTCCAGCGCATCGGTGAACTCCACCCCGTCCAGCTCAGCGAGCCGGTCCGAGGCATCCGTGGTGCCGCCCTGATCGGCCTCCAGCGCCCTGGCGAACCAGTCGCGCGCCTCGTCCTCGCGCCCGACCGCCAGCAGCGCATCCGCGTACGCATACCGCAGCCGCGCCGTCCACGGGTGCACCGCACTCGACGCCAACTCCGGGCTCTGCAGCGTCACCACCGCGGCGTCCGCCTGCCCCATGTCCCGCCGGGCACCGGCCGCGACCAGCCGCATCTCGACCTGTCCGGCCCGGTCCAGCTTCTGGACCTCGGGCTCACCGGCCATGGCCATCGCCTTCTCGGGCCGCCCCAGACCGCGCTCACAGTCCGCCATCACGGGCCACAGCTCCACGCTGCCGGTCATCCGCCGTGCCGCCCGGAACTCCGCCAGCGCCTCGCTGTACTTGCCGACCGCGTACGCCGCGAAGCCCGCGGCCTCGCGCACGGCCGCCACCCTGGACGCCAGCCGCAGCGCCACCCGCGAGTACCCGTACGCCTTCTCCGGCTCCTCGTCCAGCAGCTTCGCCACCATCACCAGGTTCTTGGCGACATCGTCGGCGAGCGTCTTCGGCAGGCTCAGCAGCTCCTGACGCACATCCTTGTCGATCTCTTCACCGGTGACATCCTCCGGAATCGGCAGCCGCTTGATCGGCTCCCGGTCCCGGTCCCGCCGGTCATCGCGCCGGTCGTCCCGGCGGTCATCCCGCCCACGCCCCGCACCATACGGCCGACGCCCACGCTCATCGTCCCGACGGAACCCACCACGGTCGTCCCGCCGCGGCCCACGGTCATCCCGCCGCTCACCACCGCGGTACCCACCACGGTCGCCCCCGGACGGACGGTCGTCCCTACGGAAACCGCCACGGTCGCCACCGGACGGACGATCGTCACGACGGAAACCACCACGGTCGCCCCCGGACGGACGATCGTCACGACGGAAACCACCACGGTCCCCACCGGACGGACGGTCATCGCGACGGAAACCACCACGGTCCCCACCGGACGGACGGTCATCGCGACGGAAACCACCACGGTCCCCGCCCCGGTCGTCCCGGCGGAATCCGCCGCGGTCCCCACCGGACGGACGGTCATCGCGACGGAAACCACCACGGTCCCCACCGCGGTCATCACGCCGGTCACCACCGCGGTACCCACCGCGGTCACCACCGGACGGACGGTCATCGCGACGGAAACCACCACGGTCCCCACCGCGATCGTCACGCCGGTCACCACCGCGGAATCCACCACGGTCCCCACTCGACGGACGGTCGTCCCGACGGAAACCACCACGGTCCCCACCCCGGTCATCCCGACGGTCATCCCTACGGAACCCGCCACGATCCCCACCGGACGGACGATCATCGCGACGGAAACCACCACGGTCCCCACCGCGATCGTCACGCCGGTCACCACCGCGGAATCCACCACGGTCGCCGCCCGACGGACGGTCGTCCCGACGGAAACCACCACGGTCCCCACCCCGGTCATCCCGACGGTCATCCCTACGGAACCCGCCACGATCCCCACCGGACGGACGATCATCGCGACGGAAACCACCGCGCTCGCCACCGCGATCGTCACGCCGGTCACCACCGCGGTACCCACCACGGTCACCACCGGACGGACGGTCGTCCCGACGGAAACCACCACGGTCCCCACCCCGGTCATCCCGCCGGAATCCACCGCCGCGCTCATCGTCGCGACGCGGCCCGCGCGGACGGTCGTCACGGCGGTCTCCCCCGCGGAATCCACCACGGTCACCACCGGACGGACGGTCATCACGACGGAAACCACCACGGTCCCCACCACGATCCCCACCGCGGTTGTCTCGGCCCGCGTAACCGCCACCGCCGCCGGCCGGGCGACCACCGCGGTCGTTGTCACGACGCGGCCCCCGGTCGTCACGCCGGAAACCACCGCGGTCACCGTCGTCGCGCCGCTGCGGCCGGCGCTCCGAACGATCGTCGGAAGAGTTGGTGGACATCGACGTGACTCCTGTCTTCGGTACTGCATTCATTCTCACGCACCGATGACTTCGGCGCGCTTCGGCATAAAAACAAAAAAGGACCCTTGGTCCCAGCGTGAACGCTGGGACCAAGGGTCCTGAAAGATTGTTCGGCGGCGTCCTACTCTCCCACAGGGTCCCCCCTGCAGTACCATCGGCGCGGAAAGGCTTAGCTTCCGGGTTCGGAATGTAACCGGGCGTTTCCCTAACGCTATGACCACCGAAACCCTATCGGGTTCTAGCGAACAAGCACACTCTTCAGTTAATTGAAGTGAAACTTGGTTCAACCAGCGATTGCGACTGTTCGCAACCCGGGAACCACACAGTGGACGCGAGCAACTGAGGACAAGCCCTCGGCCTATTAGTACCAGTCAACTCCACCCGTTACCGGGCTTCCATATCTGGCCTATCAACCCAGTCGTCTACTGGGAGCCTTAACCCCTCAAAGGAGGTGGGAGTACTCATCTCGAAGCAGGCTTCCCGCTTAGATGCTTTCAGCGGTTATCCTTTCCGAACGTAGCCAACCAGCCATGCCCTTGGCAGGACAACTGGCACACCAGAGGTTCGTCCGTCCCGGTCCTCTCGTACTAGGGACAGCCCTTCTCAATACTCCTACGCGCACAGCGGATAGGGACCGAACTGTCTCACGACGTTCTAAACCCAGCTCGCGTACCGCTTTAATGGGCGAACAGCCCAACCCTTGGGACCGACTCCAGCCCCAGGATGCGACGAGCCGACATCGAGGTGCCAAACCATCCCGTCGATATGGACTCTTGGGGAAGATCAGCCTGTTATCCCCGGGGTACCTTTTATCCGTTGAGCGACGGCGCTTCCACAAGCCACCGCCGGATCACTAGTCCCTACTTTCGTACCTGCTCGACCCGTCAGTCTCACAGTCAAGCTCCCTTGTGCACTTACACTCAACACCTGATTGCCAACCAGGCTGAGGGAACCTTTGGGCGCCTCCGTTACCCTTTAGGAGGCAACCGCCCCAGTTAAACTACCCACCAGACACTGTCCCTGATCCGGATCACGGACCCAGGTTAGACATCCAGCACGACCAGAGTGGTATTTCAACAATGACTCCACCATGACTGGCGTCATAGCTTCAAAGTCTCCCACCTATCCTACACAAGCCGAACCGAACACCAATATCAAGCTATAGTAAAGGTCCCGGGGTCTTTCCGTCCTGCTGCGCGAAACGAGCATCTTTACTCGTAATGCAATTTCACCGGGCCTATGGTTGAGACAGTCGAGAAGTCGTTACGCCATTCGTGCAGGTCGGAACTTACCCGACAAGGAATTTCGCTACCTTAGGATGGTTATAGTTACCACCGCCGTTTACTGGCGCTTAAGTTCTCAGCTTCGCCACACCGAAATGTGACTAACCGGTCCCCTTAACGTTCCAGCACCGGGCAGGCGTCAGTCCGTATACATCGCCTTACGGCTTCGCACGGACCTGTGTTTTTAGTAAACAGTCGCTTCTCGCTGGTCTCTGCGGCCACCACCAGCTCACCGAGTAAATCGGATCACCAGCAATGGCCCCCCTTCTCCCGAAGTTACGGGGGCATTTTGCCGAGTTCCTTAACCATAGTTCACCCGAACGCCTCGGTATTCTCTACCTGACCACCTGAGTCGGTTTAGGGTACGGGCCGCCATGAAACTCGCTAGAGGCTTTTCTCGACAGCATAGGATCATCCACTTCACCACAATCGGCTCGGCATCAGGTCTCAGGCTTCATGCTGTCCGGATTTACCTGGACAACGCCCTACACCCTTACCCCGGGACAACCACCGCCCGGGCTGGACTACCTTCCTGCGTCACCCCATCACTTACCTACTACCACCTTGGATCAGCGGCTCCACCACTCCCCTACGCTCCGAAGAGCTCAGGGCGGCTTCACGGCCTTAGCATTAATGGATTCGATATTTGGCGCTTCAAAGCGGGTACCGGAATATCAACCGGTTGTCCATCGACTACGCCTGTCGGCCTCGCCTTAGGTCCCGACTTACCCTGGGCAGATCAGCTTGACCCAGGAACCCTTAGTCAATCGGCGCACACGTTTCCCACGTGTGTATCGCTACTCATGCCTGCATTCTCACTCGTGAACCGTCCACAACTCGTTTCCACGGCTGCTTCACCCGGCACACGACGCTCCCCTACCCATCACAACGGACGTTGGTCCTCATGTTGCAATGACACGACTTCGGCGGTGTGCTTGAGCCCCGCTACATTGTCGGCGCGGAATCACTTGACCAGTGAGCTATTACGCACTCTTTCAAGGATGGCTGCTTCTAAGCCAACCTCCTGGTTGTCTCTGCGACTCCACATCCTTTCCCACTTAGCACACGCTTAGGGGCCTTAGTCGATGCTCTGGGCTGTTTCCCTCTCGACCATGGAGCTTATCCCCCACAGTCTCACTGCCGCGCTCTCACTTACCGGCATTCGGAGTTTGGCTAAGGTCAGTAACCCGGTAGGGCCCATCGCCTATCCAGTGCTCTACCTCCGGCAAGAAACACACGACGCTGCACCTAAATGCATTTCGGGGAGAACCAGCTATCACGGAGTTTGATTGGCCTTTCACCCCTAACCACAGGTCATCCCCCAGGTTTTCAACCCTGGTGGGTTCGGTCCTCCACGAAGTCTTACCTCCGCTTCAACCTGCCCATGGCTAGATCACTCCGCTTCGGGTCTTGGGCACGCTACTCAACGCCCTCTTCGGACTCGCTTTCGCTACGGCTTCCCCACACGGGTTAACCTCGCAACATACCGCAAACTCGCAGGCTCATTCTTCAAAAGGCACGCAGTCACGACACAGAGACAAGTCTCTGTGCGACGCTCCCACGGCTTGTAGGCACACGGTTTCAGGTACTATTTCACTCCGCTCCCGCGGTACTTTTCACCATTCCCTCACGGTACTATCCGCTATCGGTCACCAGGGAATATTTAGGCTTAACGGGTGGTCCCGCCAGATTCACACGGGATTTCTCGGGCCCCGTGCTACTTGGGTGGTTCTCAAACGAGCCGTCAATGTTTCAGCTACGGGGGTCTTACCCTCTACGCCGGACCTTTCGCATGTCCTTCGCCTACATCAACGGTTTCTGACTCGTCTCACAGCCGGCAGACTGTGAAAGAGAACTCCCACAACCCCAGCCACGCAACCCCTGCCGGGTATCACACGTAACTGGTTTGGCCTCATCCGGTTTCGCTCGCCACTACTCCCGGAATCACGGTTGTTTTCTCTTCCTGCGGGTACTGAGATGTTTCACTTCCCCGCGTTCCCTCCACACTGCCTATGTGTTCAGCAGCGGGTGACAGCCCATGACGACTGCCGGGTTTCCCCATTCGGACACCCCCGGATCAAAGCTCGGTTGACAGCTCCCCGGGGCCTATCGCGGCCTCCCACGTCCTTCATCGGTTCCTGGTGCCAAGGCATCCACCGTGCGCCCTTAAAAACTTGGCCACAGATGCTCGCGTCCACTGTGCAGTTCTCAAGCAACGACCAGCCACCCGTCACAACCCACCGAAGTGAGCCTTTACCGGGGCCGGCATCGCGAAGGTCCAGACTCACAGTCCGTACCCTCAGATACCCAACAACGTGCCCGGCCCACTTCACCGATCACCACGTTCCACGCCGAAGCAGTACTAATGACAACCAATCAAGTGTGCCGAATAGTCAACGTTCCACCCATGAGCAACCAGCATCAGACATTCGCTGATGTACTGGCCTCTGACCAACCAGAGGTCGGTAAGAAGTGCTCCTTAGAAAGGAGGTGATCCAGCCGCACCTTCCGGTACGGCTACCTTGTTACGACTTCGTCCCAATCGCCAGTCCCACCTTCGACGATTCCCTCCCACAAGGGGTTGGGCCACCGGCTTCGGGTGTTACCGACTTTCGTGACGTGACGGGCGGTGTGTACAAGGCCCGGGAACGTATTCACCGCAGCAATGCTGATCTGCGATTACTAGCAACTCCGACTTCATGGGGTCGAGTTGCAGACCCCAATCCGAACTGAGACCGGCTTTTTGAGATTCGCTCCACCTCGCGGTATCGCAGCTCATTGTACCGGCCATTGTAGCACGTGTGCAGCCCAAGACATAAGGGGCATGATGACTTGACGTCGTCCCCACCTTCCTCCGAGTTGACCCCGGCAGTCTCCTGTGAGTCCCCATCACCCCGAAGGGCATGCTGGCAACACAGAACAAGGGTTGCGCTCGTTGCGGGACTTAACCCAACATCTCACGACACGAGCTGACGACAGCCATGCACCACCTGTACACCGACCACAAGGGGGACCCTGTCTCCAGGGTTTTCCGGTGTATGTCAAGCCTTGGTAAGGTTCTTCGCGTTGCGTCGAATTAAGCCACATGCTCCGCTGCTTGTGCGGGCCCCCGTCAATTCCTTTGAGTTTTAGCCTTGCGGCCGTACTCCCCAGGCGGGGAACTTAATGCGTTAGCTGCGGCACGGACGACGTGGAATGTCGCCCACACCTAGTTCCCAACGTTTACGGCGTGGACTACCAGGGTATCTAATCCTGTTCGCTCCCCACGCTTTCGCTCCTCAGCGTCAGTATCGGCCCAGAGATCCGCCTTCGCCACCGGTGTTCCTCCTGATATCTGCGCATTTCACCGCTACACCAGGAATTCCGATCTCCCCTACCGAACTCTAGCCTGCCCGTATCGAATGCAGACCCGGGGTTAAGCCCCGGGCTTTCACATCCGACGTGACAAGCCGCCTACGAGCTCTTTACGCCCAATAATTCCGGACAACGCTTGCGCCCTACGTATTACCGCGGCTGCTGGCACGTAGTTAGCCGGCGCTTCTTCTGCAGGTACCGTCACTCTCGCTTCTTCCCTGCTGAAAGAGGTTTACAACCCGAAGGCCGTCATCCCTCACGCGGCGTCGCTGCATCAGGCTTTCGCCCATTGTGCAATATTCCCCACTGCTGCCTCCCGTAGGAGTCTGGGCCGTGTCTCAGTCCCAGTGTGGCCGGTCGCCCTCTCAGGCCGGCTACCCGTCGTCGCCTTGGTAGGCCATCACCCCACCAACAAGCTGATAGGCCGCGGGCTCATCCTTCACCGCCGGAGCTTTCCACCACCAGACCATGCGGTCGGTAGTCGTATCCGGTATTAGACCCCGTTTCCAGGGCTTGTCCCAGAGTGAAGGGCAGATTGCCCACGTGTTACTCACCCGTTCGCCACTAATCCCCTCCCGAAGGAGGTTCATCGTTCGACTTGCATGTGTTAAGCACGCCGCCAGCGTTCGTCCTGAGCCAGGATCAAACTCTCCGTGAATGTTTACTCGGCCAGTAAATAAATTACAGCCGGTGAACACACACGAGAGCGGAACGAGCGGACGGAATAGGTCTACTCGTTCACAGCGTCCTCGCTGTGTGTGCCACCCCGACCCGTGGGCCGTGGTGGGCTTTCAAAGGAACCTCATCCGCCGGATGTTTCCGGTGGACGGGGTATCAACATATCTGGCGTTGACTTTTGGCACGCTGTTGAGTTCTCAAGGAACGGACGCTTCCTTTGTTCCTGTTTCACCAGGATCTCCGGGCGCTTCCCTTCGGTCTTGCGTTTCCGACTCTATCAGATCCTTGCGGGCCCGATTTTCGCCGGTGCGTTTCCGCCTTTCGGCTTCTTCGCGTTTCCAACCTTACCAGATCCGTTTCCGTGTCCGGCGCCCTGTTGGAGCGGGTCGGCCGTTCCGCTTTCGCTTTCCGGCCTTTCCGACTCTACCAGACCCGGCTTCTCTCGATTCCGGTTCCGATATTCGTCGGAGGTCCACCGCGAGGCAGTTATTTACTGCTGCCCTTTCGGCGTGGTTACTACTTTAGCGGTCTTCCCTGGCGACTCATAATCGAGACGGCGGGATCGAATTTCGGCAACGCGAAATAGGACCCGTTAGGGAGCCGATCGGAGTAGTTGGTTGTGCCGCCTGGCGGTCTGCGCAAATAGCGCTGCCCGTCTCCAGCGGCTCGGGCCACGTTAGGCGGTCGGCGACACGGAGTCAAGTAGCGGTGGTGGTGCGGCGCCGGGGGGTGTGGGGGCGGTAGGGGCTGACCGTGGGGTCGTCGGCGATCCAGTAGCGCCAGGGGTGGTCGGCTCCGCCACCGCCGACGCCGGTGCGCGGTCCGCTGCGTACGAGCTCGCGGGCGGGCGGGCGGCCGTGCAGGACCGAGAGCGGGGCGGTGGCTTCGCTGCACAGGTCGGTGCCGTCGAGGGTGCGGTCGATGCCGAGGGCGGTGGCCAGGCGGGCCGGGCCCTTCGCCAGTTCGTTGGTGTTGCGGGCCTTGGGGCGGCGGGTGGCCGCCAGGGAGGCGCCGGTCAGGATCTCGCCGGCGCGCAGGAGGACACCGCTCGCCTTGTCCTCGGGGCCGCAGACCGCGTTGAGGCTGAACCACATTCCGTAGATGAAGTAGACGTACGCATGGCCGGGCGGGCCGAACATGGTGGCGTTGCGCGCGGTGCGGCCGCGGTAGGCGTGGGAACCGGGGTCGGTTTCGCCGTCGTACGCCTCCACCTCGGTGAGACGGAGTTCGATCGGGCCGTCCGGGGTGTTGCGGCACAGGATGCGGCCCAGCAGGTCGGGGGCCACGTCCACCACGGGACGGTCGAAGAAGTCGTGGGTGAGCGGCATACGTTCCGGTACGTCGGTCATGCGGACCGAGAGTAGTGCAGCAGTTGGGCAGGTCGGCTGGTCATGGGGACGCCGGGGTTGGGAAAGTGTGGGCCGTGGAACCGGGTCGTACGGTTTCGCGTTCGTAGGGATCAAGCCGAGAGCTCGGCGTGCAATACACAGCACAGGCGTTCCGCCTGGGGAGGACGAGCATGGGATTCAAGAAGCTGCTGGCGAGCCTGGGCGCCGGGGGTGCGTCGGTGGAGACGGTGCTCTTCGAGGAGAACGTCGTCCCGGGTGGGGTCGTACAGGGCGAGGTGCGGATCCAGGGCGGGTCCGTGGCCCAGGACATCCAGGGGCTGTCCGTCGGACTGCAGGCGAAGGTCGAGGTCGAGAGCGGCGACGAGGAGTACAAGCGGAACATCGAGTTCACCAAGGTGCAGCTGGGCGGCGCCTTCGCGGTGCAGCCGGGGGCGGCGCACACCGTGCCGTTCGGGCTGGAGATTCCGTGGGAGACGCCGATCACCACGTTCCTGGGGACGCATCTGCGCGGGATGAACGTCGGGGTGACGACGGAGCTGGCGATCGCGCGGGCGGTGGACTCCAGCGACCTGGACCCGGTGAATGTGCATCCGCTGCCGGCGCAGCAGGCGATCCTGGACGCGTTCGGGCGGCTGGGGTTCCGTTTCAAGGCCGCCGATCTCGAGCAGGGGCACATCAGGGGAACGCGACAGCGGCTCCCCTTCTACCAGGAGATCGAGTTCTACGCGCCGCAGCAGTACCGGGGTCTGAACCAGGTCGAGCTGTCGTTCGTGGCGGACGACCGGGAGATGGACGTCGTCCTGGAGATGGACAAGAAGCCCGGTCTGTTCAGCGAGGGGTCGGACACCTACCGGTCGTTCACGGTCGGGCTGAACGACTTCGAGGGGACCGACTGGGCGGGTTACCTCAACCAGTGGCTGGCGGAGGTCGGCGGTAAGCGGAACTGGCTCTAACCTGGCCGGACAGGTGTCAGCAAGCGACCAGGAGGTGTTGCAGTGTCCGAGCTGAAGCGGCGGCCGCTCCCGCACGATTTCCATCCGCCGGTGCCGGAGTTCACGGTGCTGAGCGACGAGGTGGAGCCGGGCGGGACGCTGCGGCCGGAGCAGGTGTTCGCCGAGGGGAACCGTTCGCCGCAGCTGCGGTGGGAGGGTGCGCCCGCGGGGACGAAGAGCTACGCCGTCACCTGCTACGACCCGGACGCGCCGACAGGCAGTGGCTTCTGGCACTGGTCGCTGTTCGACATTCCGGCGTCGGTGACGGAGCTGCCGGCCGGTGCCGGTTCCGGGGAGATGAAGGGGCTGCCCGAGGGCGCCGTACATGTCCGTAACGACTACGGGACGCGGGACTTCGGGGGCGCCGCGCCGCCGCCCGGGGACGGCCCGCACCGCTATGTGTTCACGGTGTACGCGGTGGACCAGGAAAAGCTCGGTCCCGACGCCGAGGCCTCGCCCGCGGTGGTGGGCTTCAATTTGCGGTTCCATACGCTCGGGCGGGCTCAGCTGATCGCCGAGTACGAGATTCCCGCGGCGGGCTGAACGCCGTAATTCCGTTGCGCCCCGGCGCTTCTCGCACACAGAGTGGTTCCCGTGCCGCCGCCCCGTGAAAGGGGCGGCGGGCAGCAGGTACCGCAGTGGCGGGAGCGGCGGGGCGCAGGTGTGTCGCCCGCTGTTCGCCGGAGCCCGTATGTGTCTCGGGTGTCCTCACCGGCTGCCGTTCGCTCCGGGTCCCGGTAATTCACGGGGGTGGGACCCGGGGCGCACTCCTTTCCGCGGGCCGTGGGGCACCGCCGGTTCTTCTTTTTCATCTGCTGATCGCCGTCCATTTCCCTTGTGGCATGCGGAAATTGCGTTGTTCGGGGAATACCTGCCGCTGCACAGTGGAGCAGCTTCGCCGTGGGGGCGGAGCGGGTCCGGGAGGTGGGCGGGATGCGCGAGACGCTGGTGCTCAATGCGAGCTTCGAGCCGCTGTCGACGGTGTCGCTGCGGCGGGCGGTGGTGCTGGTCATGCAGGACAAAGCGGTCATCGAGCACGCTCACCCGGGGCTGCGGATCCGTGCCGCCGCGGTGGACGTGCCGGTGCCGCAGGTGATCAGACTCTGCCGGTACGTACGGGTGCCGTTCCGACAACGGGCGGCCTGGTCGCGTCGCGGGGTGCTGGTGCGCGACCAGCACCGGTGTGCGTACTGCGGGCGCCGGGCGACGACCGTGGACCATGTCGTGCCGCGGTCGCACGGCGGCGGGGACACCTGGCTGAATACCGTTGCCTCGTGTGCGGAGGACAATCACCGCAAGGCGGACCGGACGCCCGAGCAGGCGGGGATGCAGCTGCTGCGGCGGCCGTTCGAGCCGACGCCGGCCGATGCGCTGCTGTCGACGCTGGGGGTGTCGGTGCGGGAGGGGCTGCCGGAGTGGCTGGCGCTGCCTGCGTAGGGTGCGGACGGCCGGGCCGTCGGGTACCGGGCCGTCGTCCGACTCGCCTTATTTGAGAAGGAGTTGGGCGATGGCCAGCAGGCCGACGACGACGATGACGGCGCGCAGGGCGGTGGGCGGCAGACGGCGGCCCACCTTCGCGCCTACCTGGCCGCCGAGGGCGGACCCGACCGCGATCAGGCCGACGGCGGCCCAGTCGAAGTGCGCGACGAAGAGGAAGAAGACCGCGGCGACGCCGTTGACGATCGCGGCGAGGACGTTCTTGAGGGCGTTGAGGCGCTGCAGGTCCTCGGGGAGCAGCAGGCCCATCAGGGAGAGGTAGAGCACGCCCTGGGCGGCGCCGAAGTAGCCGCCGTAGGCGCTGGCGAGCAGGAGTCCGGCCGGCAGGACGATGCCGCCGTCGCGGTGGGGGGTGGTGCCGTTGCGCTCGCGGCGGGCGCGGAGCGCGGCGGCCAGCTTGGGCTGGACGATGACGAGTACCAGCGCGACGGCGATCAGGGCGGGGACGATCGCGTCGAAGGCCTTCGAGGGCAGCGCGAGCAGCAGGATCGCGCCGGCCAGGCCCCCGATGAGGGCGACGACGCCGAAGCGGAGGATCCGGCGGCGCTGGCCGGCGAGCTCGCGGCGGTAGCCGATGGCTCCGCTGATCGAACCGGGCACCAGGCCGAGGGTGTTGGACACATTGGCGGTGACGGGCGGCAGGCCGAAGGCGAGCAGCACCGGGAAGGTGATCAGGGTGCCGGACCCGACGACGGTGTTGATCGTGCCGGCGCCGATCCCGGCGGCGAAGATGGCGACGGCTTCCCAGATGGTCACGCGGATCCCCCCGTGCATGAGCGGTGCGGTCTCGCCCGATCATGCACCAGGGGTCGGCGGTCCGGTCGTTCGGGGGTGTCAGTCGATCGGGGGTGCTTCGCGGTTCGGCGAGCTGGGCTTGGGGATGGAGCCGCCGCCGGTCGGCGGGGTGAAGTTGCCGAGGGCGCCGCCGAGGCCCTTGAGGGCGTCGCCGATCTCGCTCGGCACGATCCAGAGCTTGTTGGCGTCGCCTTCGGCGATCTTCGGGAGCATCTGGAGGTACTGGTAGGAGAGCAGCTTCTGGTCCGGGTCGCCGGCGTGGATCGACTCGAAGACCACCCGGATCGCCTGGGCCTCGCCCTCGGCGCGCAGGGCCGCGGCCTTGGCCTCACCCTCGGCGCGCAGGATCGAGGACTGCTTCTCACCTTCGGCGGTGAGGATCTGGGACTGCCGGACACCTTCGGCCTGGAGGATGGCGGCGCGCTTGTCGCGGTCGGCGCGCATCTGCTTCTCCATCGAGTCCTGGATGGAGGTCGGCGGCTCGATGGCCTTCAGCTCGACGCGGTTGACGCGGATGCCCCACTTGCCGGTGGCCTCGTCGAGGACGCCGCGCAGCGCCGCGTTGATCTCCTCGCGGGAGGTCAGGGTCCGCTCCAGGTCCATGCCGCCGATGATGTTCCGCAGGGTGGTGACGGTCAGCTGCTCGATGGCCTGGATGTAGCTGGCGACCTCGTAGGTCGCGGCGCGGGCGTCGGTCACCTGGTAGTAGATGACGGTGTCGATGTTCACGACCAGGTTGTCCTGGGTGATCACCGGCTGCGGCGGGAACGGCACGACCTGTTCGCGGAGGTCGATGCGGTTACGGATCGAGTCGATGAACGGGACGACGATGTTCAGGCCCGCGTTGAGGGTGCGGGTGTAGCGGCCGAAGCGTTCGACGATGGCGGCGCTGGCCTGTGGGATGACCTGGATCGTTTTGATGAGTGCGATGAACACGAGCACCACCAGGATGATCAGGACGATGATGATCGGTTCCACAGCGGCTCCCGTGCCCTTCGTTGCTGGTCCGCGCCGGCCGGTGACCGGCTTGCCATTGATCAGTCTTTCAGAGTCGTGCCTCGTCGCGCAGCGTGTTCGGGTCAGATGACGACGGCCGTGGCGCCTTCGATCTCGACGACGTCCACCTGCTGGCCGGGCTCGTAGACCTGACTGCCGTCCAGGGAACGGGCGGACCAGACCTCACCGGCGAGCTTGATCCGGCCGCCGACTCCGCCGTCGACCCGCTCCAGGACCGTAGCGCTCCTGCCCTTGAGCGCGTCGATACCGGACGCCAGTTGCGGGCTCTGGCCTCGGTGGCGGTTGGCCAGAGGGCGTACGACGGCGATCAGCGCCACCGACACGGCGACGAACACCAGGAATTGCGGGACGGTGCCGCCACCGACGCCCGCGGTGACGGCACCGGCGACGGCACCGACCGCGAGCATCCCGAATTCGGGCATCGCGGTCACGACGAGGGGAATGCCCAGTCCTACGGCGGCGATCAGCCACCACACCCATGGATCCACGGCTTCATGGTAGGTCCGCGCGGCGGACCGGGACAGGGCGCGATCGGTCAGCGGCCCGAAGCGCGCGGTGCCGCGAGCGGGTCCCCCGGACGGAGTCCGGGGGACAGCCCGTTGAGGAGGGCGGTTCGGCGACGGGCGGTCAGGTCAGGGGCAGGCCCTGCGCGGTCCAGCGGTCGTTGCCGTTGCGCTCGACGACCAGCGGGAGGCCGAAGCAGTGGGAGAGGTTGCTGGAGGTGAGTTCGAGCTCCAGGGGGCCGGCCGCCAGCACCTTGCCCTGACGGATCATCAGGACGTGGGTGAAGCCGGGGGCGATCTCCTCGACATGGTGGGTGACCATGATCATCGAGGGGGCGTACGGGTCGCGGGCGAGGCGGCCGAGGCGGCGGACCAGGTCCTCGCGGCCGCCGAGGTCGAGACCGGCGGCCGGCTCGTCCAGCAGCAGCAGCTCGGGGTCGGTCATCATGGCGCGGGCGATGAGGGTGCGCTTGCGCTCGCCCTCGGAGAGGGTGCCGAACTTCCGGTGGAGGTAGTCGTTCATGCCGAGGCGATCGAGGAAGGCGCGGGCGCGCTGTTCGTCGATGTCCTCGTAGCTCTCCTGCCAGCCGGCCGTCATGCCGTACGCGGCGGTGAGCACGGTCTGCAGGACGGTCTGGCTGCGGGGCAGCTTGTCGGCCAGCGCGATGCCGGCGATGCCGATGCGCGGGCGCAGGTCGAAGACGTCGACCCGGCCGAGCTGCTCGCCGAGGATCGAGGCGCTGCCGGAGCTCGGGAAGAGATAGCTGGAGGCGAGGTTGAGCAGGGTGGTCTTGCCGGCGCCGTTGGGGCCGAGGATCACCCAGCGCTCCCCTTCCTTCACCGACCAGGAGACCTGGTCCACCAGAGCCCGTCCTTCGCGGACCACGGATACGTCCACCAGCTCCAGCACATCGCTCATGAGCGCGTTGTCTCCCATTGCTTCTCGGTCGTCGCGTACACCTGTAGGCGCAGCCCCCCTGCAAACCTACGCCACTCGTTGTCGGTGCTCTTCCCTAGGCTGGGGACCATGCTCGATGAACCACGTTCAGGACGGCTCGCGGCATGGGGAAATGCCCTATTGGCCGGACTTGTCTCACCTGATGAAGCCGCGCACCGGATCGCGGACGACGATGCGGTCCACCGCGTGGAGGGCCTGCCCGGGGAGGAGGCGCCGGTCGGCCTGACCCTCGCGCTGGGGCGGCTGCGGACGCTGGGGGCGAGGGGCCTGTGGGTGGCCCTGCCGGCTCCCGGGCATCCGCTGGGACTGTGCGGACCGCCGGAATTCAATGCGCGGGCGCTGGAGGCCGAGGAGGCGGTGCTCGCCCCGGGGGCCGGGCTGGGACTGATCCCGGAGAGGTACGAGGCCGGGCCGGAGGGCGGCAGCGGACCCGATGTGCATGTGGAGGTGGTCTGGCGCTGTCTACCGGTGCGGGAGGCACCGCCGGCCGATGTGCCGTCGCTGGGTGAGGCCGAGCGGGAGCTTGCCGAGGCCCTGCGGGAGGCGACCGAACTGCTTTCGAAGCTGGATGTGGCTGGGTCAGGACCGGTGGCGCAGGCGGCGCTGGAGGCGTACCGGGCGCGGGCCGAGGCCGGCCGGCGGGTGCTGGCTCCCGGATATCCGCCGCGGGCGGTGCGGGTATTGGAGCTGGCGCAGCGCGTCGGCGCGCTCATCGCTATCGCGCAGCAGGCCGGCGGGGACGGCAGGGAGCACGGTGCGGCGGTGAGTTCGTCCGAGATCGCGGCCCGCGCCGAGGCGCTGCGGCCGGTGGAGCGGACGGCCCGCCGGGCGCAGGTGGCGGCGTACAACTCCGCGGTGGAGGAGCGCGAGCGGCACCGCGGGTGAACAAAAGCGGCCCCGCCGGACCATTGTGTGGTCGGGCGGGGCCTTTGCCGCACGGGCCGGACGCCTCTGGGCAGGCGAAGCCGACCGGCCCGTGCGGACATCCTCAGTTGTTCGAGGTGGCGTTGCCGAAGGCGGGGTTGAGCGCGCCGATGACGGTGACGGTGTTGCCCGTGGCGTTCACGGGGACGTGCACCGGGACCTGGACGAGATTGCCCGAGCCGATGCCGGGGGAGAGCACAGCCGTGCCGTCGGCCTGCGCGCCACTGGTCGCGAAGGCGGATCCGGCGGCCGCGCCGAGGGCGATCCCGGTGGCGGCGAGGACGAGTGCGGCCTTCTTGGCGGTGTTCATGGGGGCGTGTTCCTCACGTGGTGGCACAGGGCCGTAAGACGATGGCGGAGGGTGGGGGACCGGCCGCGCGTCCGAGACAGGACGGGGCCGGTCCGGCCCGACCCGCGCGGACCATGGCATCGCGGGGGTCGGACGAGGGTCCTGCGGGCGCCTGGGGATCAGACGTTGGCGCAGGGGTTGCCGAAGACGGGGTTGAGCGCACCGATGACGGTGACGGTGTTGCCGCAGGCGTTCACGGGGACGTGCACCGGGACCTGGATGACGTTGCCGGAGACGATTCCCGGGGAGTGCACCGCACCGCCCTGGGCCTGCGGGGAGTGGGCCGAGGCGACGCCGGCGCCCGCGAGGGCGAGACCGCTCGCCACCATCGTGATGGCCGCTGCGCGCTTGATGTTCTTCACTTCTCTAGCTCCTCGTTGCCGTTGCCGTGGCCAGCCGCCACGACTGCACTGGACAACGGCCCGGGCCGAGAAGGGATACGCCGAATGGACTACGGCTACACGACAGTATGAATCTCGGATCTGAAGACGACATTCCGCTTGTGTCGGCGGTAGAGGAGCACCGTCGTACCCGGCGCTCCCCCACGGGCGTTCAGGCGCCGATGCCGTGCCGTACGGCCCACAGTGCGGCCTGTGTCCGGTCGGCGAGGTCGAGCTTCATCAGGATGTTGGAGACATGGGTCTTGACGGTCTTCTCGGACAGCACCAGCGCCCGGGCGATCTCGCGGTTGGAGCGGCCGTCCGCGATCAGGCCGAGGACCTCGCGCTCCCGGTCGGTGAGGGAAGTGCCGCGCCCCTGGCCGCCGTTGTTCTCCTCCTGGGACAGCAGTGCGCCGGCCACCTCGGGCTGCAGCAGGACATGGCCCGCGTGGACCGAGCGGATGGCGCCGGCCAGCGCGTCCGGGTCGATGTCCTTGTAGACGTAGCCGGCCGCGCCCGCGCGCAGTGCCGGGACGACGGTGCGCTGTTCGGTGAAGCTGGTGACCACCAGCACCCGGGCGGGGTTGTCCAGTTCGCGCAGCGTGCGGAGCGCCTCGATGCCGTCCATGCCGGGCATCTTGACGTCCATCAGGACGACGTCCGGGCGCAGCTCCTCGGCGGCGGCGATGCCCTCGGCGCCGTCGGAGGCCTCCCCCACCACTTCGATGTCGTCCTGGACCTCCAGGAAGGTCCGCAGCCCGCGGCGCACGACCTGGTGATCGTCGACGAGCAGTACGCGGATCGCCGCTCCGCCGCCCGCGGGCCGCCCGGAGGCCGCCCCTGCTCCGTCCGCGGGAATCCCCATCGCGCCGCTCCTGTCCGTATCAGCCACCGGGCACCTCCATCTCGACAGTGGTGCCCTTACCGGGCTCCGATTCCACGGTGAGCTTTCCACCGACGCCGCTCGCGCGGTCGCGCATCGAGACCAGGCCCAGGTGGCGGCCGGCCCGGCGGACCGCGCCGGGGTCGAATCCGCAGCCGTCGTCGGCGATCCGCAGCAGCGCGCCCTGGCCGCTGCGGGTGAGGGTCACCCCGACCAGCTCGGCGCCGGAGTGCCGCAGGGCGTTGTGCAGCGCCTCCTGGGCGACCCGGAGCAGCGCCTCCTCCTGGGCGGCGGGCAGCGCCCGGACGCTGTGGGCGGCGAAGGTGACCCGTGCGGAGTGGGCCCGGTCCAGGACCTGGGCCTGGGAGCGCAGGGTGGCGACCAGGCCGTCCTCGTCCAGGGCGGCGGGGCGCAGTTCGATGACGGCGGCCCGCAGCTCGTCGGCGGCCTCCGCGGCCAGCGCGGTGACCTGGTGGAGCTCGTCCTTGGCGCGTGCCGGGTCGCGGTCGACCAGCGCGGTGGCGGCCTGGGCGGTGAGGCGGAGCGAGAAGAGCTTCTGGGCGACCGCGTCGTGCAGCTCGTGGGCGAGCCGGGCGCGCTCCCCGGCGATGGTCAGCTCGCGGCTGCGCTCGTAGAGGCGGGCGTTGGTCAGGGCGATGGCGGCGTGCTGGGCGAGTATCCCGAGCAGCCGCTCGTCCTCCTCGGTGAAACCGCAGTCACCGGCCGGTTTGGGGCAGCGCTTGTTCGCCAGGAAGAGGGCGCCCAGGATCTCGTCGCCGTCGGCGACCGGCAGGCCGAGGAAGTCGGACATGTCCGGGTGGGCCGAAGGCCAGCCGCCGAAGCGGGGGTCCTCTCGGACGTCGGCGAGCCGTTCCGGGGTGGCGTTGTGCAGCATCGCGGCGAGGATGCCGTGCTGGCGGGGCAGCGGGCCGATGGCCTTCCACTGCTCGGCGCTGACGCCGTCCACCACGAACTGGGCGAAGCCGCCGTGGTCGTCGGGCACGCCCAGGGCGGCGTACTCGGCGTCCAGCAGCTCGCGGGCCGAGGCCACGATCGTCTTGAGGACGTCGCGCACCTCCAGATGCCTGCTCATCGCCAGGATCGCGGTGCTCACCGCGGGGATTCCGGCTCCCGGTCCGTTGCTCATGGGCTCACCGTACCGGCGGCGCGACCAGCGCGTATCGGTCCGGCGGCGGCCCCCGGCTACGCCGCCCGGCCTAGGCCGAATGCCCTGGCCACGGCCGGTCCGGCGGCCGACGTCCGGGGGCTCGCGGCGTTCCTACGGTGAGGGCGGGCCGGGATCCCGGTCCGGACCGAAAGGGGACGCGATCATGCCGGTGGCGGTCATCACGGGGGCATCGAAGGGGCTGGGCCGGGCGCTCGGCGCGGCGCTGGCGGCACGGGGGTGGGATCTGGTCGTGGACGCCAGGTCGGCCGGGCCGCTGGAGGAGGCGGCGCGGGAGCTGCGCGGGGCGGGGGTGCGGGTGGTCGCGCTGCCCGGGGATGTGACGGACCAGGGGCACCGGGCGGCGCTGGTGGCCGCGGCCGGTGCGCTGGGCGGGCTCGATCTGCTGGTGAACAACGCGAGCGCACTGGGGGCCGAGCCGCTGGCGCGGCTGGCGGACCATCCGCTGGACGGGCTGCGGGCGGCGCTGGAGGTGAATGTGGTGGCACCGCTCGGACTCGTCCAGGAGGCTTTGCCGCTCTTGCGGAATTCCTCCTACCTGTCCTCGTACGAGGAAGCTACCCCCTATATAGGGAATGCTCCTTATATAGGGGATGTCGGAAATGGAGTGGAATACGATCCACACCCTTACGTCGAGAATGCCCGAAATGCCGGAACGTCCGATTCGTCCAGCTATGAACCGGAAAGCGGTAAGACTATCCGGGCAAAAGGGGCATTTGCCCGGACGGGTGGGGCGGTGCTCAACATCAGCTCGGACGCGGCCGTCGAGGCGTACCCGACCTGGGGCGGGTACGGCGCCACGAAGGCGGCGCTGGACCAGCAGTCGGCGGTGCTCGCGGTGGAGGAGCCGGGGCTGCGGGTGTGGTGGGTGGATCCGGGGGACATGCGGACCGATCTGTATGCGGCCGCCGCGCCGGACGAGGACACCTCCGGGCGGCCACTGCCCGAGGCCGTGGTCCCCGGAGTGCTGCGCCTGCTGGACGACAAGGCCCCCAGCGGGCGGTATCACGCGGCGGCCGAGGCGGAACCGTCCGACGGCGCGGAACCGTCCGACGCGGCGCCCGGGTCCGACGGGGCGCCCGGGTCCGACGGGGGGAGCTCCCGGTGATCACGGAGGCGGTGGAGGTCCCGGCGGAGCTGTCGGCCGGGATGCCGGCCGAGCAGCGGGGGCCCGGCCTCGGCCGGGACGCCGTACGGCTGATGGTGAGCCGGGGGTCGGCCGAGCCCGGCCACCACGGCTTCGGTGAGCTGCCGGACCTGCTGGCGGCCGGGGACGTGCTGGTGGTGAACACCTCGCCGACGCTGCCGGCGGCGGTGGACGGACGGGTGGGCGACGGCCGCGGGCGCGGCGAGCCGGTGGTGGTGCACTTCTCCACGCGGGCGGACCGCTGGCACCCGGCGGGCCGGGCGGTGGACGGCTGCTGGGCGGTGGAGCTGCGGAGTCCGGACGGGCGGGGCAGCACCGTGCCGCGGGCGGGCGGCCCGGCCGGCGCGGTGGTGCGGCTGCCCGGCGGGGCGCGGCTGGAGCTCCGGGCCCCGCTGGCTCCCGGGAGCGCCCGGCTGTGGTGGGCGCGGGTGGCGGGCGCGGAGGTGTACGGGCTGATGCGGCGCCACGGGCGGCCGATCCGCTACGGCTACACGGACCGGGACCAGCCGCTGGAGGCGTACCGGACGGTGTTCGCGGTGGACTCCCCCGGCGGCGGCAGCGCGGAGATGCCGAGTGCCGCCCGGCCCTTCACCGCCGCGCTGGTGGCGCGGCTGGTCAGCAAGGGGGTGCAGTTCGCGCCGGTCTCGCTGCACACGGGGGTCGCCTCGGCGGAGGCGTTCGAGCCGCCGTATGCGGAGCGGTTCGTGGTGCCGCCGGTCACGGCGTGGCTGGTGAACGCGGCGCGGGCCCGGCGCAGGGCGGCGGCGCGGCGACAGCGTCCGGGCGCCCCGGCCGGGCGGATCGTGGCGGTGGGGACCACGGCCGTACGGGCCCTGGAGTCGGCGACCGGCACGGACGGGCGGGTGCGGGCCGCGGCCGGCTGGACGGAGCTGGTGGTCACGCCGGAGCGCGGGGTGCGGGCGGTGGACGGCCTGCTCACCGGCCTGCACGAGCCCACCGCCTCCCATCTGCTGATGCTACGGGCGGTGGCGGACGGTGGGGAGGCGCTGCGCCGGGCCTACGCGGCGGCGGTGCGGCGGCGCTATCTGTGGCATGAATTCGGCGATCTGCATCTCGTGCTGCCCGACTGAGTTCCGGGTGCGGAGAGTGTGCCGCGGCGCCCCGGACGGGCCGCACGGCCGGGGGTGATCCAGGATTCCGTCGCCGTATCCGGGCGGGGATATGACGCATACGGACTGTGCGTTTGCAATTACGTCCGGCGAGACAAACACCGTCGCACTGTGACGCCGCACATAGGACGCAGGTCACTTACGAGCCGGGTTAGTGGACCCCGCATTACTGCGTGAGCTGGGAAAGTCCTCTTCGGGACGCAATATCCACCGCCAGGGTTCCACTAACCCGGATCGTACGTCACACCTTTGCCGGGGGAATTTCCGGCCGCTAAGAATGGCCCCGTCGCTCGGCGCCGTGAAGGGAATTACGGCGTTCGCCACCACTTCGGGCCCGTGCGGCGTCCCCCCATCGGAAGGTCTGTCCCGCCATGCCTCAGCACGCCACTTCTGGTCTCCGCCGCCTGACCCGGACGCAGAAGCTCTCCGTCGCCGGTGTCGCCGCAGCCGGTGCCGCAGCTCTGGTCTTCACCGCCGTTCCGGGTGCCGACGCCGGTCAGGGCGCGGCGCAGGCCACCACTGTCGAGAACGTGAAGCCGGTCGCCTTCAGCGCGGTGGGTACCGCCGCCAAGGCCCAGCAGGCCTCGATCGCCAAGCAGGCCGACAGCTCGGCCGCCAAGGGCCAGGCCGAGGCCGCCGCGAAGAAGGCCGCGGCCGTCAAGGCCGCCAAGGCGAAGGCCCAGGCCGAGAAGGCGCGCGCCACCAAGGCCGCCGCGAGCCGGTCCGCCGTACGCACCGCGATCCCCGCCGCGGCGAAGCCGACCGTGAAGCCGGTGCCCGCGAAGACCGCCGCCAAGCCGGCCGCCAAGACCTACCCGGACAACCTGGACGGCTGGATCCGCGAGTCGCTGGCCATCATGGCCAAGAAGGGCATCCCCGGCTCGTACGAGGGCATCCACCGCAACATCATGCGCGAGTCCAGCGGTAACCCGATGGCCATCAACAACTGGGACATCAACGCCATCAACGGCACCCCGTCCAAGGGCCTGCTGCAGGTCATCGCGCCGACCTTCAACACGTACCACGTCGAAGGCACCTCCTGGAACCTGTACGACCCGGTCGCCAACATCACCGCCGCCTGCAACTACGCGGCCGCCAAGTACGGCTCGATGGACAACGTCAACTCGGCGTACTGAGCCGCCGGTTCAGGCAGTCCGCCGTCGCGCACACCGCCGAGGGGCGGCACCCGGTCTCGGGTGCCGCCCCTCGGGCGTGCCGGTGGGCGGCACCCGGTCTCGGGTGCCGCCCCTCGGGCGTGCCGGTGCGGTGCGCGGTGCGGCGCACGGCGCGGTGCTACTTGCGCATGACCTCGGGTTCATGGCGGCGCAGCAGCCGTGCGACGACGAAGGCGAGTGCGACGCCCAGGCCGATCAGGATGATCATGTCCATCACGTAGACGCCAGTCTGGTGCTTCCACAACGGGTCCGGGGTGCCCGGTTCCCAGGGCAGCAGGGTGTTCATGTCCGCGGTGGTGCCCATCGCGGCGACGGCCCAGCGCGACGGCATCAGCCAGGCGAACTGTGCGACGCCCGGGGTGTCGAAGAGCTGGAAGAGCACACCGGTGAAGACCACCTGGACGATGGCGAACATGACCAGCAGCGGCATGGTCTTCTCCGCGGTCTTCACCAGCGAGGAGATGACCAGGCCGAACATCATCGAGGTGAAACCGAGTGCGATGATCGCCAGCGCCATCTCGATCTGCGGGGACCTCGCCAGGATCAGGCCCTCGGAGGGCAGGTTCCGGGTCCAGAAGCCGATCGTCGCGATGATCACGCCCTGGAAGGCCGTGACCACCCCGAGCACGATCACCTTGGACATCAGATACGCCGACCGCGACAGGCCGGTGGCCCGTTCGCGCTCGTAGATCACCCGTTCCTTGATGAGTTCGCGCACCGAGTTGGCGGCGCCCGAGAAGCACATGCCGACCGCGAGGATCAGCATGATGGTGCTCGCATCGCGGTTCGGCCGGCCGCCGATCTTGTTGATCGGCCCGTAGCCGAGGCCGTAGTCGCTGGGGATCAGCATCGAGACCACGCCGAGCACCGCGGGCAGGATGACCATCAGGCCCAGAAAGCCCCGGTCGGAGGCGAGCACCGAGACATAGCGGCGCATCAGCGTCCACAGCTGCGAGCCCCAGCTCTGGGACTTGTGTATCCGGGCCGACGGCACCTGGACATCGACCGACTGCGGGGCGACGGAATCGATGTCCGCGGCGTACATCTGGTAGTGCGGGGAGCCGCGCCAGCGCCCCATCCAGTCGTAGTCGCGGTAGTTCTCGAACGCCGAGAAGACATCCGCCCAGGAGTCGTACTGGAAGAAGTTGAGGGCTTCCTCGGGCGGTCCGAAGTAGGCCACGCCGCCGCCCGGGGCCATCACCAGCAGCTTGTCGCACAGCGCGAGTTCGGCCACCGAGTGCGTGACGACCAGGACCGTACGGCCGTCGTCGGCGAGGCCGCGCAGCAGCTGCATGACATCGCGGTCCATGCCCGGGTCGAGGCCGGAGGTCGGCTCGTCCAGGAAGATCAGTGAGGGCTTGGTCAGCAGCTCCAGGGCCACCGACACGCGCTTGCGCTGGCCGCCGGAGAGCGAGGTGACCTTCTTGTCCTTGTGGACGTGGAGCTTGAGCTCGTGCAGCACCTCGTCGATCCGGGCCTTGCGCTCGGCGTCCGCGGTGTCACCGGGGAAGCGGAGCTTGGCCGCGTACCTGAGGGCCTTCTCGACGGTCAGCTCCTTGTGCAGGATGTCGTCCTGCGGGACCAGACCGATGCGCTGGCGCAGTTCGGCGAAGTGCTTGTAGAGGTTCCGGTTGTCGTAGAGGACATCGCCCTGGTTGGCGGGGCGGTAGCCGGTCAGCGCCTTGAGCAGCGTCGACTTGCCGGATCCTGACGGGCCGATGACCGCGACCAGGGACTTCTCGGGGACGCCGAAGGAGACGTCCTTGAGGATCTGCTTGCCGCCGTCGACGGTGACGGTGAGGTGCCGCGCCGAGAAGGAGACCTCACCGGTGTCGACGAACTCCTCCAGGCGGTCGCCGACCAGCCGGAAGGTGGAGTGACCGACGCCGATGATGTCGTTCGGGCCGACCGGCGCCTTGCCGGACTTGGGGACCGGCTGGCCGTTGATGTAGGTGCCGTTGTGGCTGCCGAGGTCGTGGATCTCGAACCGGCCGTCGGGGGTGGCGCGGAACTCGGCGTGGTGGCGGGAGACCTGGAGGTCGGAGACGACCAGTTCGTTCTCCAGCGCACGGCCGATGCGCATCACCCGCCCCGAGTCGAGGCGGTGGAACGTGGTCGGGCTGCGGTCGCCGTGGGCCGGGGCGCCGGCCTGCGGGGACTGCCGGGCCTGCTGCGGGGGCACGGCCTGTGAGGGCTGCTGGGCCTGCGGGGGCTGCTGGGCCTGTTGGGCCTGTTGGGCCTGCTGCGGCGGGACGTACGGCTGCTGCTGGTCCTGCGGCGGCGCCTGCCAGCCCTGCTGGGCGGGCGGCTGGTGGTGGCCCGGTGGCTGGTGCGCGGGGGGCGCCTGCCAGCCCTGCGCGGGCTGCTGCTGCGGCGCCCTCGCGGCCTGCGCGGCCTGCGCCCCGAACGCGTCGGCGGCCTGCGCCCCGGCGGACAGGGTCACCCGGGGGCCGTCGGTGGCGTTGCCCAGATGCACGCTCGTGCCGGGGCCGATCTCCATCTGGTGGATCCGCCGGCCCTGGACATACGTGCCGTTGGTGCTGCCCTGGTCTTCGATGATCCAGCTGTGGCCGGCCCAGCGCACGGTGGCGTGCCGCCAGGAGACCCTGGCGTCGTCGAGCACCATGTCGCCCTGCGGATCACGGCCCACGTTGTAGGACCGGGACGGGTCGAGCGTCCAGGTCCTACCGTTCAATTCGAGTACGAGTTCAGGCACTCCACGCCCCATTACATAGTCCCCCGAGTGACGCCCTGTATGGGAAGTCCAGGGATGGTGAACATCGTGAGGAACTATTTCAGGCTCGGCCCGTGGACCGGTAACCGGGACGGGGCCGGGGTGCAGATGGGTGCGCCGCTGCCCGTCAAAGCCCCTCGGAGCGCGGGAAGCACCCATGGATACCCGGAGACCACCGGATAACGGGTATTCCGGACGGAAGGGGCTCCGGCGGGAGCGGTACGGCCCGCCGCCGACGCCCTGCACGTCCGCGGTGGAGGCCGCATTATGGGAGGAAGCGGATACGCACCCGGGCCGACCGCCCGGTCCGCCGCGTCCGCGCACCGCCGGCGCGCCGAACCCGTCGCCCCGGCAGGCGGGTTGGCGCGCCGGGGCGGATGCCCTGGTCGGGCGGCGCGAGGTGAGCCGGACACGACTCGATAACGATCGACGGGCCGCCGGGGCCAACGGCACAGGGGTGCGGGCGCGGCGGGACCGGGCCGCGCGGGTCCGAACCCCGGACACCCGTACGGAGGCGACCGCCCGGCGGTTACCGTAAGGGCACCATGAGCGCATCGCAGACCCCGCCTGCCACCGCCGTACCGGGCGATGACGTACCGACCCTTCTCGTGAAGATCTTCGGGAAGGACCGGCCCGGCATCACCGCAGGTCTCTTCGACACCCTCGCTGCCTACTCCGTCGATGTCGTGGACATCGAACAGATGGTGACCCGGGGGCGCATCACGCTGTGCGCACTGGTCACCGCCCCCTCCCCCGCCGAGGGCTCCTCCGGCACCTCCGAAGGCGACCTGCGGGCCACCGTGCACAGCTGGGCCGAGTCGCTGAACCTCCAGGCGGAGATCATCTCCGGCCGCGGCGACAACCGCCCGCGCGGCACCGGGCGTTCGCACGTCACCGTGCTGGGGCACCCGCTCACCGCGGAGACCGCCGCCGCGATCGCCGCCGCCATAACGGCCACCGGCGGCAACATCGACCGCATCTTCCGTCTCGCCAAGTATCCGGTGACCGCCGTCGAGTTCGCGGTGTCCGGTGCGGCGACCGAGGCGCTGCGCAGTGTGCTGGCCCCCGAGGCCGCGCGGCTCGGCGTGGATGTCGCGGTGGTGGCGGCCGGGCTGCAGCGCAGGGCGCAGCGGCTGGTGGTCATGGACGTCGACTCGACGCTGATCCAGGACGAGGTCATCGAGCTGTTCGCGGCGCATGCCGGCTGTGAGGCCGAGGTCGCCGAGGTCACCGCCGCCGCGATGCGCGGTGAGCTGGACTTCGAGCAGTCGCTGCACGCCCGGGTCGAGCTGCTCGGCGGGCTGGACGCGTCCGTGGTCGAGGCCGTGCGCAAGGAGGTGCGGCTCACCCCCGGGGCCCGCACCCTGGTGCGGACGCTCAAGCGGCTGGGCTATCAAGTCGGCGTCGTCTCGGGCGGTTTCACGCAGGTCACCGACGCACTGCAGGAGGAGCTGGGGCTGGACTTCGCCTCGGCCAACACCCTGGAGATCGTCGACGGGAAGCTCACCGGCCGGGTCACCGGCGACATCGTGGACCGGGCCGGCAAGGCGCGGCTGCTGCGGGAGTTCGCCCAGCAGGCCGGGGTGCCGCTCGCACAGACCGTGGCGATCGGGGACGGCGCCAACGACCTCGACATGCTCAACACGGCCGGGCTCGGTGTCGCCTTCAACGCCAAGCCGGTGGTGCGGGAGGCGGCGCACACCGCGGTGAACGTACCGTTCCTGGACACCGTGCTGTATCTGCTGGGGATCACCCGCGAAGAGGTTGAGGCGGCGGACACGCTGGTCGGCTGAGCGGCCCGGTCCGGCCTGGCCCGGCCAGGCCTGGTCCGGTGGCCCGGCTCGGCCCGGCCCCGCCCGGTCGGCACGGCCGCGGCAGGGAGCGCCGCCCGGCGGAGGACGAGGACGGACGGGGAGAGGGCCCCGGCGCCTGGGTGCCGGGGCCCTCTCGCGTGCGTCACGCTTCCCCGCACTCCGTGGGCGCGGGGTCCGCAGCCTTATCCGTGGGGGGTCCAGTAGGCGACCAGGCGTCCGACGCCGTGCTCGACGGACTTCCAGGAGCCGTTGAAGGCGAGCACCGCGAGCGAGGCGGTCGGGAAGCCGCTGCGGTTCATCCGGGGCAGCAGATCGCCCTCGGCGTCGCCGGAGAGCGCGTCGGCGAGGGCATGCACGCCGGGGTTGTGGCCGACCAGCATCAGATCGGTGACGTCGTCGGAGGTCTCGTTCAGCAGCGCGATGAGTTCGCCCAGGGAGGCTTCGTAGATCCGCTCCTCATAGACGGTCTTGGGTCGCTGCGGGAGCTCGTGGACGGCGAGCTTCCAGGTCTCACGGGTACGCGCTGAGGTCGAGCACAGGGTGAGATCGGGGGTGATCCCGGCTCCGGCCAGCCAGCGGCCGGCGACCGGGGCATCCTTGCGGCCGCGCTCGGCGAGCGGACGCTCATGATCGCTGGTCTCCGACCATTCGGCCTTCGCGTGTCGGAGGAGGACAATCCGGCGGGGTGTATCGGCGCTCATGCGTCCCAGCTTCGCACGAAAGGCGGCACGGGGCGCGGGGTGTTGAAGTGCTCCCTCCGCGAGATGAGGCGCGGGCGGCGGGCGGGTGTCAGGCACCGCCGCGCACGATCCGGGCCAGGAGTTCCAGCAGCGCGACCAGGCCCTGCGGGGCGCTCGCAGCCCTCGCCTCGGCGGGACCGGTGACGACTATGAGCAGGGCCGTGAAGGAGATCACCGGCAGGGCCAGTGCCCACCACGGCAGGCGCATCCGCAGGGGGTGGCTGCGGGCCTCGGCGGCGGCCGGCCGGCTGGGCACGGCGGACATGCGCATCGCCTCCGTGGCGCATCGAAGGGCGGCGCCACCGCGGACCGCGGCACGCCCACCGCTGTGTGCGGTGCTCTTCGAAGCTACGGATTCCCGGCGGCCGTTCCTATCCGGGAAGCCCCCCACTCGACCCTGGCGTAGATCCCCTAGGGGACGGGGCACGCCCACCCGCGCCCGGGCCGGCCGCGGTCCGTCCGGCCCCGGCCCCGGCCCGTCCGACCCCCGGCCGAGTACACCCAGGGGGTCTCCCTATGGCGCCGCGATACTCGCAATGATCGCGACGAGGACGGTCACGCCGAGCATGACGCCCAGCACGAGGAGCAGCTTCTTCTGGCTGCCCTGCGGATTCGGTTCGAGCACTGGCATGCGCCCAGTGTCGCACTCAGGTCTCGTCCTCGATCCGGCGGTCCCGCCCGGCCAGCACACCCACCGCGATCTGCGGCACCATCAGCCCTGCCATCAGGGCGATCGGCAGCCCCCAGCCGCCGCTGTGCTGGTAGAGCGTGCCGACCAGCAGCGGTCCGGGAACGGAGATCAGATAGCCGACACTCTGGGTGAAGGCCGAGAGCTTGACGACCCCGGCGGAGCTGGTCGAACGCATCCCGATCATCGTCAGGGCCAGCGGGAAGGCGCAGTTGGAGATGCCCATCAGCAGCGCCCAGGCCCAGGCACCGGCGGCCGGTGCCAGCCACAGTCCGGCGTAGCCGGCCAGGCCGCACAGGCCGAGCAGCACCGCGAGCGGACCCTGATGCCGCATCCGGGCCGCCAGCCGCGGCAGGACGAAGGAGAGCGGGACGCCCATCGCCATGGTGACCGCCAGCAGCACCCCTGCGGTGCCCGCCGAGACCCCGGCATCGCGGAAGATCTGCGGCATCCAGCCCATCGTGATGTACGCGGCGGTGGCCTGCAGTCCGAAGAAGACGGCCAGCGCCCAGGCGGTCGGCGAGGAGGTGATCCGCAAGGTGGTTTCCCCGCTGTGTGCCGGGCCGCCCGTGGCCGGCCCGGCGGCGGCCCTGCGCTGCCGTACCACCACGAGCCAGGGCAGCACGGCGACCGCCGCGAGCGCCGCCCACACCGCCAGACCGGTCCGCCAACTCCCGCCGAGCGCATCGGTCATGGGCACGGTGAGCGCCGCGGCGAGCGAGGTGCCCAGGGCCAGCGCCATGGAGTAGAGCCCGGTCATCGGGCCGACCCGGTCGGCGAACCAGCTCTTGATGACCACCGGCATCAGGACATTGCTGACCGCGATGCCGGCCAGGGCGAGCCCGCTGGCGGCGAGGAAGCCGCCGGTGCCGCCGGCGTACGGGCGCACCGCGACACCCACGGCGATCGCGGCCATCCCGGCGCAGACGACCGCGCCGGGCCCGAAGCGCCTGGCCAGACGGGGTGCGGCGATGCCGAAGGCGGCGAAGCACAGCGCGGGTACCGAGGTCAGCAGGCCGGCGACGGTGCCGCTCATGCCGAGACCGTCGCGGACCTCCTCCAGCAGCGCGCCGAGGCTGGTGATGGCCGGGCGGAGGTTGAGCGCGGCGAGGACGAGACCGGCGATCACGATCCACCGCAGCCGGTGGCCGTCCTGCCCGGTCGCCTGGTGGTGGTGCTCCTGAGCGGCTTTCCCGAGGCCCGGCTGCGGGCGTCCGGTGCCGTGGGCGGGCCGGTCGGCGGGGGTCGTATGGGGCCCGGCGGCGGGGCCGAGGGTCGCGAGGTCGTCGTCTGCCATAGGCGCCATCATAGAATCATGGGATGAATGCTTGTCCAGCCGGTATCGATACCCTCTGCTGGCCCGGCCGGCGCCGGTGGCCGCAAGGCTCCGCCGGGCGCCGCACCGCCCCCGTCCGCCGTCCCCCTCACCCCGGAGTGCAGCCATGCCTCTGACCTCGCCCCGCCGGTCGGCGCTGTCCGACCAGGTGATCGCGCAGCTGCGCGCCCAGATCACGTCCGGCGAGTGGCCGGTGGGCTCCCGTATCCCGACCGAGCCGGCGCTCGTCGAACAGCTCGGGGTGGCCCGCAACACCGTCCGCGAGGCCGTACGGGCACTGGCGCACAACGGGCTGCTGGACATCCGGCAGGGCTCGGGCACATACGTGGTGGCGACCAGTGAACTGGCCGGGGTGATGAACCGCCGGTTCGCGGCGGCCGAGCCCGGACACGTCGCCGAGCTGCGCAGTGCCCTGGAGGCGTCGGCCGCCCGGCTCGCCGCCGAGCGCCGCACCGCACAGGACCTGCGGCAGCTCGACGCCCTGCTGGAGCGGCGCGAGCGGGCCTGGGAGTCCGGCGCGGCGGAGGCCTTCGTGCAGGCGGACGCGACCTTGCACATGGCGATCGTGTCGGCCTCGCACAACGAGGTGCTGGCGGAGATCTACGCGGACCTCGGGGGCGTGCTGCGCGACTTCCTGCGGGCCGATGTGGGCGAGGAGCTGCGGCCCGAGGCCCATAGGGACCATTCCCGGCTGGTCGAGGCGATCCGGGCGGGCGACGGCGACCGGGCCGCCGCCGAAGCGAGCGCCCACCCCTTCGGCTGCCGGCCCGGCCTCCCGGACCTCGGCTGACCCGCGGAACACCGCACGCCGCACACACCGCACGCACCACATCCCGGGCGGGCCCCGGCGGCTCCCGCCCCGTGAACCCGCACCGCCCGCCCGCGAACGCAGACCGCCTCGCCCGTGAACGCGTACTGCCCGCCCCGGCGGACCGGAACGGGCAGTACGGACGAGCAGCGCGGACGTGCAGCGCAAAAGCGCCGGTGCGTCAGGCGCCCATCATGTGCACACCGCCGTCGACGTGGACGATCTCGCCCGTCGTGCGGGGGAAGAAGTCGGACAGCATGCCGACGACGCCGCGGCCGGCCGGCTCCGGGTCGGCCAGGTCCCAGCCGATCGGGGCACGGTGGTTCCACACGTCCGCCAGCTCCTCGAAGCCGGGGATGGACTTGGCGGCCATCGACTTGATGGGTCCTGCCGAGACCAGGTTGCAGCGGACGCCCTTGGGGCCGAGGTCACGCGCGAGGTAGCGGTTGGTGCTCTCCAGCGCCGCCTTGGCCACGCCCATCCAGTCGTACTTGGGCCAGGCGATCTGGGCGTCGAAGGTGAGGCCGACGACCGCGCCGCCGTGCTCCATGAGCGGCAGGCAGGCCATGGTCAGCGACTTGTACGAGTACGCCGAGACCTGCACCGCGGTGCCCACGTCCGACCACTCGGCCTCCAGGAAGTTGAAGGCGCCCTGCGGGCCGAAGGCGATGGAGTGCACGATGCCGTCGAGGCGGGCGCCCTCGCCCTGGTGCTCACGGATCTTGTCGGCCAGCCCGTCCAGGTGCTCCTGGTTGGTGACGTCCAGCTCGATGACCGGGGCGGGCTTGGGCAGCCGCTTGGCGATCCGCTCGACGAGCGAGAGCCGGCCGAAGCCGGTCAGGATGACCTCGGCGCCCTCGTTCTGGGCGACCTTGGCCGCCTGGAAGGCGATCGACGACTCGGTCAGGACACCCGTGACCAGGATGCGCTTGCCTGCAAGGATTCCACTCATGCTGATCAGTGACCCATGCCCAATCCGCCGTCGACAGGAATGACGGCTCCGGTGATGTACGCGGCCTCGTCGGAGGCCAGGAAGCGGACCGAGGAAGCGATCTCCTCGGGCTGCGCATACCGCGCGAGCGGCACCTGCTTGACGATGCCCTCCCGCTGCTCATCGGTGAGCACACGGGTCATGTCGGTGTCGACGAAGCCGGGGGCGACGACGTTGACGGTGATGTTGCGGCTGCCCAGCTCCCGGGCGAGCGAGCGGGCGAAGCCCACCAGGCCGGCCTTGGACGCGGCGTAGTTCGCCTGGCCCGCGCCGCCCATCAGGCCCACCACGGACGAGATCAGCACGACGCGGCCCTTGCGGGCCCGCAGCATCGCCCGGTTGGCGCGCTTGACCACCCGGAACGTGCCGGTGAGGTTGGTCTCCAGTACCGAGGTGAAGTCCTCCTCGGACATCCGCATCAGCAGCTGGTCACGGGTGACGCCGGCGTTGGCCACCAGCACCTCGACCGGACCGTGCTTCTCCTCGATCTCCTTGTACGCCTGCTCGACCTGCTCGCTGTCCGTGATGTCGCACTTCACGGCCAAAAACCCCGCGGGCGGCTCGCCCGAGCGGTAGGTGATGGCGACCTTGTCGCCTGCCTCGGCGAAGGCACGGGCAATGGCGAGGCCAATGCCGCGGTTACCTCCGGTGACCAGAACCGAGCGGCTCAAGAGATCACCCTTTCCGTTTCCTGTCCGTCCTGCGTTCGATACGAAACTATCGGTCACGGAGCCTTTAGGTGGAATCCAGCACGGACAGGCACGGGCGCCGGTCACTGTCGGGTCTCCACAGAACCACCACCGCGGCGCGCCCCCTCTGCGGCCACCGTGCGTGCCCGCGGCGCGCCCCCGGCGGCCACCATCCGCGCCCGCACCGGCGCCCGGCACCTGGGCGCACGCCCTGGCCGACTTCCGGCGCCGCGCACCGCCGCACACCGCCGCGCCCTGGGCCACGGGCGCCCGGCAGGGCATGATGCAGGCGCCGACCACGGGAGGACTCCTTGCCTGCACCCCATGCCGTTGACGAAACATTCCTGGCGCTGCCGTTGCACGCGCTGGCCGATGCGGCGCTGGCCCGCGCCCGCGCGCTGGGCGCCGACCACGCGGACTTCCGCCTGGAGCGGATCCGCAGCGCGTCCTGGCGGCTGCGGGACGCCCGTACGTCCGGGACCTCGGACACCACCGACCTCGGGTACGCGGTCCGGGTGGTGCACGGCGGGGCCTGGGGCTTCGCCTCCGGGGTGGGTCTGACCATGGACGCGGCGGCGCGGGTGGCCTCGCAGGCGGTGGCGATGGCCAAGCTGTCGGCCGAGGTCATCCGGGCCGCCGGCTCCGACGAGAGGGTCGAGCTGGCCGACGAGCCCACCCACCCGGACCGCACCTGGGTCTCCTCGTACGAGATCAATCCGTTCGACGTACCGGACGCCGAGAAGAGCGGGCTGCTGGCCGAGTGGAGCGCCCGGCTGCTGGGCGCCGCGGGCGTGGCCCACGCGGACGCCTCGCTGCTGACCGTCCAGGAGAACAAGTTCTACGCCGACACCGCGGGCACCGGCACCACCCAGCAGCGGGTGCGGCTGCACCCCGAACTGACCGCGGTCGCGGTGGACCCGGTGACCGGCGACTTCGACTCGATGCGCACCCTCGCCCCGCCGGCCGGCCGCGGCTGGGAGTACCTGACCGGCGACCACCACGACTGGGACGGTGAGCTGGCCCGTATCCCGGAGTACCTCGCCGAGAAGATGCGCGCGCCGCGCGTCGAGGCCGGCACGTACGACCTGGTGGTGGACCCGTCCAATCTGTGGCTGACGATCCACGAGTCGATCGGGCACGCCACCGAACTGGACCGGGCGCTGGGCTACGAGGCGGCGTACGCGGGCACCTCGTTCGCCACCTTCGACCAGCTCGGGAAGCTGGCGTACGGCTCCGCGCCGATGAACGTCACCGGCGACCGGACCGTCGAGCACGGGCTCGCGACCATCGGCTACGACGACGAGGGGGTGGCCGCCCAGTCCTGGGACCTGGTCAAGGAAGGGACCCTGGTCGGCTACCAACTCGACCGCAGAATGGCGAAACTGAAGGGCTTCGACCGCTCCAACGGCTGCGCGTACGCGGACTCCCCCGGCCATGTGCCGGTCCAGCGGATGGCGAACGTCTCGTTGCAGCCGGCCCCGGACGGACCGTCCACCGAGGAGCTGATCTCGGGGGTGGAGCGCGGCATCTATGTCGTCGGCGACCGGTCCTGGTCGATCGATATGCAGCGGTACAACTTCCAGTTCACCGAGCAGCGGGCCTATGCGATCCGGAACGGACGCCTGTGCGGACAGCTCCGGGACGTTGCCTATCAGGGGACCACCCCCGACTTCTGGGGCTCCATGGAGGCGGTCGGCGGACCGCAGACCTACGTGCTCGGCGGGGCCTTCAACTGCGGCAAGGCCCAGCCGGGCCAGGTCGCCGCGGTGTCGCACGGCTGTCCCTCGGCGCTGTTCCGGGACGTCAACATCCTCAACACGGCACAGGAGTCGGGGCGTTCCTGAGGGTCCCGCACGGGGCCACGGGCGCCGTCATCCGGTCAGCCTCACCACTGTGGAGGTCCCGAGCACCCGCCCTTGCGCGTCAAGCTCCCTGACCTGGAAGTACGGGCCCCGGCTCGCTGTCGTGAGCGCCGGCTCGAACCCCGTCCGGGGGGCGTGGGCGACGATCACGGACGCGGAACGGGGGTCCGGAGGAACCCGTAGGACGGGGCTGGGCCGCCGCCCCTCGTCGAGGGGCGGCGGCCCGGGAGCACGGAGTGCATGCTCGTGTCGCCGTGCCGAGTGGAGCAGGTTCCGATGGCTGTCCGCTGTCGGCTGTCGGCTGTCGGCTGTCGGCTGTCGGCTGTCGGCTGTCGGCTGTCGGACCGTCACAAGGTGATGACGGCTCCGTGGGCGGTGGCGGGCTGGTGGTTGGAGTTGCCCGCGTAGGTGGCGGTGTAGCCGCCGTTGAGGATGATCAGCGGCAGTGCCAGGACGGCCGGGCAGGTCGCCACTCCCTGCGCGTTGGTGACGACGGTGCACAGCGTGGTGCTGCCGGTGGTGAAGGTGATGGGCTGTCCGGCGAGGGGCGCTCCGGTGTCGAGGTCGGTCAGCGTCGCGGTCAGGATCCCGGCGTAGGGGTGGGGCGGGAAGACCTGGACGATCGCGGGGGTGGCGGTCAGTTGGGTGCGGTCGCGGGTGTAGGTGAAGGGGATGCTCGCGCTGCCTCCGGGGGTGGTGACGGTGACCGTGACGGTGCCGGCCGCGTGCGGGGGCAGGGTCGCGGTGATCTCGTTGTCGGAGACGACGGTGAAGGGCACCGGGGTGCCGTTGACGGTGACGCTGGTCGCGCCGGTCAGGCCGGTACCGCTGATGGACACCTGGGTGCTTGCGCCGGCCGGGCCGCTGCTGGGGAAGATGGCGGTGACGGTCGGCGCCGGTGTGACGTAGGTGTAGTTGGTGCCGCTGACGGCCGTTCCGCCCGGGGTGGTGACGGAGACCGGGCCGCTCCCGGGTGCGTGCGGTGCGGTGACGGCGACGATGGTCGTGTCGTTGAGCACCTGGAAGCTCGCGGCGGGGGCCCCGGCGATGCTGACCGCGGTGGCGCCGGTGAACCCGGTTCCGGTGATGGTGACCTGGGTGCCGCCCGCGGTGCTGCCGGAGGCGGGGCTGAAGCCACTGATCGTCGGGGCCGGGGTGACGTAGGTGTAGGTCACCGGTCCGTTGGCGGTGCCGCCGGGGGTGGTGACGGAGACCAGGCCGGTACCGGGTGCGTGCGGCGCGGTGATCGCGGAGATGTGGGTGTCGTCGACCACCTGGAAGCTGGTGACCGGGGTTCCGGCGATGCTCACGGCGGTCGCGCCGGTGAAGTTGGTGCCGGTGATGAGGACCAGCGTGCCGCCGGAGGTGGTGCCCGAGCTCGGGCTGATGCTGGTGATCGTGGGCGGGGGCGGGACGAAGGTGAAACTGCCGCCCGTTCCGGTGCCCAGGGGCACGGTCACGCTGGCCTGGACGGTTCCGGCGGCGTGCGCGGGCGTGGTGGCCGTGATGGTGTTGTCGTCGACCACGATGAAGCTGGCGACGGGGGTGGAGTTGAGCGTGACGGAGGTCGCGCCGGTGAAGCCGCTGCCGGAGATCGTGATCGGATCGCCCCCGAGCGTGGATCCGGAACCCGGGGTGATGCTGGTGACGATCGGCCGGATCTGCAGGACGCTGACGTTGTTGCTGCCGTTGTTGGTGACGTAGAGGAAGTTGCCGTCCGGGGTCACCGCGGCCCGGGAGGGCTGGGTGCCCACGGCCAGGGTGGTGAGGATCGTGTTGGTACTGGTGTCGATCACGCTGACGTTGTTGGCGCCGAAGTTCACCACGAACACCAAGGTGCCGTCCGGGTTCACCGCCGCACCGGCCGGGGTGGCGAAGCCGTTGATGGTGGTGACGACGCTCGGGGGGCCGGTGGTGGTGTCGATGACACTGACCGTGTTGGAGCCGTTGTTCGCCACGTAGGCGAAGTTGCCGTCGGGGGTGAACACCACGCCGATCGGGGTGCTGCCGACGCCGACGGTGGCGGTCACCAGGTTCGTCGCGGTGTCGATGACACTGACCGAGCCGCTGCCGGAGTTGGTGACGTAGACGGTCAGGCCGTCGGGGCTCACCGCCACGCCGTTCGGCGTGCTGCCGACGGTGATGGTGGCGATCGACAGGTTGGTGCTGGTGTCGATGACGCTGACCGTGCCGCTGCCGTGATTGGCCACGTAGGCGAAGGCCCCGTCCGGGGTGATGTCGATCTCGAACGGGTTGGAGCCGACGGTGATGGGGGAACCCACGACGAGGTTGGTGCTGGTGTCGATGACGCTGACGGTGTTGCTGCTGCCGTTGGTGACGTAGACGAAGTTGCCGTCCGGGGTGATCGCCACGTCGATCGGCCCGTTCAGGCCCGTGACGGTGGCGGTCACCAGATTCGTGGCGGTGTCGATGACGCTGACCGTGTTGCCGCCGTTGTCCGCCACGTAGGCGAACGCCCCGTCCGGCGTGATCTCCACGCCGATCGGCCCGGTCCCCACGGGTACCAGGGCATTGGCGAGCAGCGTCGCCACGCCCGGCGACGCCGCCGTGACCGGCCGGCCCGGGAACGGGAGGGCTCCGCATCCCTGCGAGAGCATCGAGGCGACAGCCGACGCGAGGGTCGCCTGCGCCTCCTTGCTCATCTGCGTCGCCTCACCGCCGGCCGCAAGGGAGGCGAGCGACTGCGCGAGTGTCCGATTTCCTGCGATTTCCATGACAGCCTCTTCTGTCAGGGGCCGCCGGCCACCCGGACCGCCATGTTCGCCATGGCTCAGCGGGTGGTGAAATCTCCTCATCCGGGGCGCGCATACGGAGCCGGACCGGGAAGTCATGCTTGTTCCACGGCACGGCCGTCCACCCCCGGTGAGGGATGGACGGCCCGCCGGATTACCACTCCCAGCAGTAAGGCACCGCCGGCACACCGCGTCCAGGCATCGGACCGCAGATGACCCGAATGGCCGGGCGCACGAAACGTCACCGGACCCTCGACGGCCCGCCCCCCACGCGCCGGCGGACGTCTGCCTTCAGGCGGCTCCCCGTGCCCGGTTCCGCCGGGTCGCCCAAGTGGCCTGGGGACGCCCCTCGGGCACGGTGCGCCCTTGGCAGAGCGCGCCATGGCCGGGTAGACCGCTCGATAAGCTCTGTTGCCAGTCGAGACCCTGGCATCACCCCACCCGAGCAGTCCGCTTTCCACCAGGAGGCCGGTCGATGAGCACGCGTACCCCGCGCAGGAACAGGCCGCACGAGATCGTCGAGCGGGCCCTGGAGCTCTCGCGCGCCGACGGCTGTGTGGTCATCGCCGATGAGCACTCCGGCGCCAATCTGCGCTGGGCGGGCAATGCGCTCACCACCAACGGCGTGACCCGTGGGCGCACCCTGACGGTCGTGGCGACCGTGGACGGCGGCCGGGGCACGGCGTCCGGTGTCGTCTCGCGTTCCGCGGTGACCGCGGATGACGTGGAGCCGCTGGTGCGGGCCGCCGAGGCGGCCGCCAGGGACGCCGGGCCCGCCGAGGACGCCCAGCCGCTGGTCGGCGGCGGGAAGGTGTCCCCCGACTTCACCGAGGCGCCCGCCGAGACCTCCTCGGAGGTGTTCGCGGATTTCGCCCCGGCGTTGGGCGAGTCCTTCCGGCAGGCCCGCGCGGGCGGCCGGGAGCTGTACGGCTTCGCCCGGCACGAGGTCGTCTCGTCGTATCTGGGCACCTCGACCGGGCTGCGGCTGCGGCACGACCAGCCCACCGGAACGCTGGAGCTGAACGCCAAGTCCGCGGGTACCGGCGCGGCCGGACCCCGCTCGGCCTGGGCCGGCCGGGCCACCCGGGACTTCACCGACGTCGATCCGCGGGAGCTGGACGGTGAGCTGGCGCGGCGGCTGGGCCGGTCCGAGCGGCGGATCGAGCTGCCCGCCGGGCGGTACGACACCCTGCTCCCGCCGACCGCCGTCGCCGACCTGCTCGTCTACCAGCTGTGGTCCTCCGGGGCCCGGGACGCCGTCGAGGGCCGTACGGTCTTCTCCCGGCCGGCCGACGGCGGCGCGGCGGACCGGCCGGGGGCGGGCACCCGGCTGGGCGAACGGCTCAGCGAGCTGCCGCTGACGCTGCGCAGCGACCCGCGGGCGCCCGGTCTGGAGTGCGCACCGTTCGTGCTGGCGCACTCCTCCGGCGACGACGCGTCGGTCTTCGACAACGGGCTGCCGCTGACGGCCACCGAGTGGCTTCGCGAGGGCGTGCTGCACCGGCTGCCGACCACCCGGCACAGCGCGGGGCTGACCGGCCTTCCGGTGGCGCCGGGCATCGACAACCTCCTTCTGGAGGGCGGTGGTTCGCGCTCCCTGGAGGAGATGGTGGCCGCCGCCGGGCACGACGGCCCGGCGCTGCTGCTGACCTGCCTGTGGTACATCCGCGAGGTCGACCCGGCGACACTGCTGCTGACCGGGCTGACCCGGGACGGGGTCTACCTGGTGGAGCGGGGCGAGGTGGTCGGCGAGGTGAACAACTTCCGGTTCAACGAGTCGCCGGTGGACCTGCTGTCCCGGGCGGTGGAGGCGGGCCGTACGGAGCGGACCCTGCCGCGGGAGTGGGGCGACTACTTCACCCGGGCCGCGATGCCGGCGCTGCGCATCCCGGACTTCCATATGAGCTCGGTCAGCCGCGGGGTGTGAGGCCGCGGGCGTCCGCCCGGCGGGTGGTGGCGGGCCGGCGGGCGGGGCGGGCCGGTGACCGGGCAGGCCGGTGGCGGGCGGACGGCGCGGGTGCGTCCTGCGGGGCTAATAGACTGTCCGCTTGTCCACCCGTTCGGGAACCACGATCGATCAGGAACGCCATGACACGCCTCGGCGAATCCGTCGCCCGCGCCACCACCCTGCTCTCCGCCGACCTCTCCTCGGACGCCACGGTCCGGGAGCTGCTGCAGGAGACGGGCGCGCGGCGCTATCTCGACCTGACGGACCTGCCCGCCAAGGAGCAGGCCGAGCTGATCGCGGCCCGTACGGTCGAGGTCCTGCCGGGTGTGGAGAAGCTGGCCGAGCGGATCGAGGAGCGCCGGGCGGCCGGCCAGGGCCTGCACATCAAGCTGGGCATCGACCCTACGGCCACCGATGTCCACCTGGGGCATGCGGTGCCGCTGATCGTCCTGAGCCGGTTCCAGCGGCTGGGCCATGACGTCACCCTGATCATCGGTGACTTCACGGCCAAGATCGGCGACCCGTCGGGCCGTACGGCCGAGCGCCCGCCGCTGACCGACGAGGACATCGCGCACAACCTCGCCACGTACCGCGAACAGGTGCGGCCCTTCTTCGACTTCGAGAAGGTCAGCTTCCGGCAGAACAGCGAGTGGCTGGCGCCGTACACCTTCCCGGAACTGCTCACGCTGCTCGCCCAGGTGCCGGCCTCCCAGCTGCTGCAGCGCGAGGACTTCCGCAACCGGCTTGCGGCCGGCTCCGGTCTGACCATGACGGAGCTGCTGTACCCCATCGCGCAGGGCCTGGACTCGGTGGCGCTGGAGTGCGATGTGGAGCTGGGCGGCTCGGACCAGCTGCTCAATCTGCAGATGGGCCGCAAGCTGATGGAGCTGCGCGGGCAGCGGCCGCAGCTGGTGGTGACCATGCCGCTGATCGAGGGCACGGACGGCACCGGCGCCAAGATGTCCAAGTCCAAGGGCAATTACGTCGGGCTGAGCGCCCCCGCCGACGATGTCTTCGGCAAGATCATGTCGGTGCCCGACCGGCTGATGGAGCCGTACCTGAAGGCCTGGACGGAGTGGACGGACGCGGAGATCGCGCTCGTCCTGGGCCGGGTCACGGACCGCTCGCTGCACCCGATGGACCTCAAGAAGGTCCTGGCGGGAGAGGTCGTGGCGGCGCTGTACGGCATGGAGGCGGCGATGGCGGCGCGGGCCGGTTTCGTGGCGCAGTTCTCCAAGAAGTCGTTCTCCGATGTGGACTCGCTCCCGGTCGTCGATGTCACCGCGCACGGCGCGGAGACGGTGGCGACGGTGCTGACCAAGATCCTGGAGTTCACGCCCAGCGCCTCGGCGGCGCGGCGGCTGGCCAAGCAGAATGCGCTGCGGCTGGTCGTGGAGGGCGAGGACGGGCAGCAGACCGTGACGCTCGCGGAGGCCGATTCGGTCCGGCCGCTGGGTGAGGTGCTGGCCGAGAAGCTGGCCGACACGGCCGGGGTCGCGTACCTCAAGGCCGGACGGAAGCTGGCCCAGCTCGACGGCCGCTGAGACGGCGGATGACACGGGCGGCCGGTGCGCAGGGATGCGCTCCGGCCGCCCGTGTCGTACGACTCCCGGCCGTGCCGGGCCCGCAGGTCCGGAACGGCCGGGGAGATCTGGCCTACGGGACACGGCCGGGGAGATCTGGCCTACGGGACAGCCCTCAGGCGGCGTGTTTCTTGCGGTCCCGCATGGAGACCCAGAGACGGTCGCCGACGGCGACGACGACGATCGCGCCGGCCAGTTGCAGCAGGTGCCGGATCCAGTCGATGCCCCGGGTCTCGTTGACCCCGATGCCGGTCGCCACCCAGTTGCCGAGGACGCTGCCCAGCATGCCGAAGATCACGGTCAGCCACAGCGGGATCTGCTGCTTCCCCGGGATGATGGCCTTCGCGATCAGGCCGAGCACCAGGCCCACGATGATGGCCCACAACCACGTCATGTCGACTCCTCCCGCGGCACGGTGCAGATGGACACTCGCCCCGTAAGTGTCGCCCGGCACCGGCTACGGCGCACGCCGGGAACCATCGTGCGCACCGGGGTGGGAGGGACACCCCCGGTGGCGATGGCAGACCCGCCGGAACGGGTCGTGCCCCGGTCTCGAAGGCGGCACGGCCGCGGCGTACCGTGGAAACCGACCGGATACCGGGGAGAATCCGGCACGACTGAGCAGGCGGTGGAACGTGATGCGGAAGCAGAGCAGCGGCCAGGCCTTCCGGATCACCGGGGCACGGCAGGGCCTGTCCGAGGATGTGCGCGGACGGCAGCGGCGGTATGTGATCTCGATGGCGGTGCGGACGGTGTCCGTCGTGCTCACCGTCGTGCTGTGGAACATCGAACGGCCGGTCGCCATCGCGACGCTGGTGCTCGGTCTGGCGCTGCCCTATATCGCGGTGGTGATCGCCAACGCGGGCCGGGAGAACGTCCCTTCGCTCCCGAAGACCTTTGTCGCGGGCCCGACCCGGCCGATGCTGACGCCGGGAGCCGACGACGCTCCGGCGGAATCCGTACCGGAGCGTCCGGCGGCGGGCTCCTCCGCCGCACCGCACGACCACGGCTGATCATCACCCGGTCTGCAAAGCTCAAGAAAAGCTCAGATCAATCATGGAGTTCCGGTGCACCGGGCACCCTCCCCCGTGACATACTGCGTACGCGCTCCGCATCCCCCGTCGGAGCGACGGACCGACGCCGGGCGGCTCCCCCCGTGGCTGCCCGGCGTCGTCATGTCCGCCGGCCCGCGGGGCGCGGTGGCCGGGCCCGGGGCCGTGAGCAGCACGTAGGGTTGAGGCCGTGAACTCCCCTAACCTCCAGGGCCCCGCCGGGGACACCGTCATCTGTTCCGCGAAGGGCTGCCGCGCCGCCGCCGTATGGGTGCTGGCCTGGAACAACCCGAAGCTGCACACCCCGGACCGGCGCAAGACCTGGCTGGCCTGCGAGGAGCACCGGGAGCATCTGTCGCAGTTCCTCGGCGTGCGCGGTTTCCTCAAGGATGTCGTGACGCTGGAGGAGTGGGAGGCTTCGGCCGCCGGTCACTGAGGCCGGTCGCTGAGGCCGGTCACCGGCGACGGCCGCCGGTTCGGACCGCTGACACCGGTCACTGAACCGGACCGCTGGCACCGGTCACTGCATCGGACCGCTGACACCGGCCGGCTCAGCCGCCGATCGAGGACATCGGACGCTCCGGCTGCAGGAACGAGGGGTCGTCCAGGCCGGAGCCCGCCTTCTTGCCCCACATCGCGCGCTGCCATATGCGGGCGATCTCGTCATCCGGGGCACCGGAGCGCAGGGCGGTGCGCAGATCGGTCTCCTCGGTGGCGAACAGGCAGGTACGGATCTGGCCGTCGGCCGTCAGCCGGGTGCGGTCGCAGGCCCGGCAGAACGGGCGGGTGACGGAGGCGATCACACCGACGCGGTGCGGCCCGCCGTCGACGATCCAGCGTTCGGCGGGCGCTGAGCCCCGCTCGTCCTCGCCCTCGGGGGTGAGCGTGAAGCGGGTGCGCAGCGAGTCGAGGATGTCGCCCGCGGTGATCATGCCGTCGCGCTTCCAGCCGTGCTGGGCGTCCAGCGGCATCTGCTCGATGAAGCGGAGCTCGTAGTCATGGGCGATGGCCCAGGCCAGCAGGTCGGGGGCCTCGTCGTCGTTGAGCCCCGGCATCAGGACGGTGTTGACCTTGACCGGGGTCAGACCGGCCGCGCGGGCCGCTTCCAGACCGCGCAGGACATCGTCGTGCCGCTTGCGTCGGGTCAGGGCCTGGAAGACGTCCGGCCGCAGGGTGTCGAGGGAGACGTTGACGCGGTCCAGGCCGGCGTCGCGGAGTGCGGCGGCGGTGCGCTGCAAGCCGATGCCGTTGGTGGTCAGCGACATCCGGGGGCGCGGGGCGAGGGCGGCGACCCGCTCGACGATGCCGGGCAGGCCGGGGCGGAGCAGCGGTTCACCGCCGGTGAAGCGGACCTCTTCGATGCCCAGGTCCCGCACGGCGATGCCGATCAGCCGGACGATTTCGTCGTCGGTGAGCAGGTCGGGCTTGGCCAGCCACTGCAGGCCCTCTTCCGGCATGCAGTACGTGCACCGCAGATTGCACCGGTCGGTGAGTGAAACGCGCAGGTCGGTGGCCACACGACCGTAGGTGTCGATGAGCACTGGGCCCCCTCCCCAAGAGTGTTGGCTCGGTACCTCTCCTCCGGTGGATCAGTACGCCTTCGAGCCTACGCGATGGGTGTGACAGCGAGCAGGGAGGAGAAGCACGAGGTGAGCGGGGTGGAGTCGTAGAGATCTACGATGCCACCCCGCCCGGGCCCTGTAGGGACGGCTCAGCCGGGCCGCCGGCCGCGCCGCCTCAGTGTGCTCCGGTCCCGGTCAGCGAGCGGACCTCCAGTTCGGCGTACTTCTTCATGTCCGGTTCCTCCTTGGACAGCAGGGATCCGAGCCAGCCGAGCAGGAAGCCCAGCGGGATGGAGATCAGGCCCGGGTTCTCCAGGGGGAAGACGGCGAAGTCGGCGCCGGGGAACATCGAGGTCTCCTTGCCGGAGACGACCGGGGAGAAGAGGACCAGGAGGACGGAGGAGACCAGGCCTCCGTAGATGGACCACAGGGCGCCGTGGGTGGTGAAGCGTTTCCAGAACAGGCTGTACAAGAGGGTCGGGAGGTTGGCGGAGGCGGCGACCGCGAAGGCGAGCGCCACCAGACCCGCGACGTTCAGGCCGCGGGCGAAGACACCCAGGACGATGGCGACGGCCCCGATGCCGACGGTCGCCCAGCGGGCCGCGCCGACCTCTTCCTTCTCGGTGGCCTTCCCCTTGCGCAGGACATTGACGTACAGGTCGTGCGCGAAGGACGAGGACGAGGCGAGGGTGAGGCCGGCGACCACCGCGAGGATGGTGGCGAAGGCGACGGCGGAGATGACGGCGAGCAGGATCGCGCCCCCGGTGGAGCCCGCGCCGCCGCCGATCTCCTGGGCGAGCAGCGGGGCCGCGGTGTTGCCCGCCTTGTTGGACGCGGTGATCGTCCCTGGCTTGATCAGGGCCGCGGCGCCGAAGCCGAGGGCGATGGTCATCAGGTAGAAGACGCCGATGATGCCGATCGCCCAGTTCACGGACTTCCGGGCAGCCTTGGCGGTGGGGACGGTGTAGAAGCGGATGAGGATGTGCGGCAGGCCCGCGGTGCCCAGGACGAGGGCGAGGCCCAGCGAGATGAAGTCGATCTTCGAGGTGGCGGTGGCGCCGTACTTGAGGCCGGGCTCCAGGAAGGCGGAGCCCTTGCCGCTGTTCTGGGCGGCGGCGCCCAGCAGCTCGGAGAGGTTGAAGTGGAATTTGAGCGCCACCAGGAAGGTGATCAGCAGGGTACCGGCGATCAGCAGGACCGCCTTGACCATCTGGACCCAGGTCGTTCCCTTCATCCCGCCGATGGTGACGTAGAGGATCATCACGATGCCGACGAGGACGACGACCAGGATCTTGCCCGCCTCGCTGGTGATGCCCAGGAGCAGGGTGACCAGGGCTCCCGCGCCCGCCATCTGGGCGAGCAGGTAGAAGATCGAGACCACGATGGTGGAGGCGCCGGCGGCGGTGCGGACCGGGCGCTGGCGCATCCGGTAGGCGAGGACGTCACCCATGGTGAAGCGGCCGGAGTTGCGCAGCGGTTCGGCGACCAGGAGGAGCGCGACGAGCCAGGCGACGAGGAAGCCGACGGAGTAGAGGAAGCCGTCGTAGCCGAAGAGGGCGATGGCGCCGGCGATGCCCAGGAAGGACGCGGCGGACATGTAGTCGCCGGAGATGGCCAGGCCGTTCTGGAAGCCGCTGAACTGCCGGCCGCCGGCGTAGAAGTCCTCCGCACCCTTCGTCTGCCGGCCGGCCCGGACGGTGAGGCCGAGGGTGGCGGCGACGAAGACCGCGAAGAGGGTGACGATCAGGGTGCGGTGCTCGCCCGCGCCGCCGGCCGCGAGGTCGAGCGCGAGGGGACGGTGCAGAGGGCTCATGCGTCACCTTCCAGTCGGGACTTGATGGCCTCGGCCCTGGGGTCGAGCCGGTTGGCGGCGTGCCGGGAGTACCACCAGGCGATGAGGAAGGTCGTGGCGAACTGGGCGATGCCGAGGACGAAGGCCACATTGATACGGCCGAGGACCTTGGTGCCCATGAAGCCGCCGGCGTAGCTCGACAGCAGGACGTACCCGAGGTACCAGAGGATGAAGGCGACGGTCAGCGGAAAGGCGAACGAGCGGTGTGCGCGGCGGAGTTCATCGAATTCCGCACTCGACTGCACCTGGATGTAGTCGGGCGGCTCATGCGTCCCCGGGTCGAGGGTCGGTGCGGCGCTCACGGAATCTCCTGACGCGAAGGGGCGGGTCCGGGCCGGTCCGGCGGAGCGGCCCGGGAGGAGCCCGGCCGACGGTAAAGCTCACGTAAGTGATCTGGATCACGCATCGTAGAGGCGCATCAGACGATACGACAGGGGTCCGTTGGTTGAATCCCAGAAGAAACCGGGGGAATGCCCGTACCGGACCGCCACCGCGCGCGGGGCGCTTCGTTGAGCCCGGTGTGAATCCGCCGCCACAGCAGGCCCCGCAGCCCCCCGTTCCCCACCGGCGCCCCTACGGCAGCATCCGACTGCCGGCGCCGCTCCCCCTCGCCCCGTCACCACCGCGGCCGGGGGCGGCCGCCGGCGCGCGCCGCTGGTACGGACCGCGGATCGCCCTGCCCCCGCTGAGCATCACCGCCCTGCGGCGCGACGGCTGACCGGGCCTGACGGCGTCCGGACGGCGTCCGGACGGTCGAAATCGGCTGACGCCCTATCAATTTCACACTCCTGGCGGGTTTTCTCCCCGTTTTTTCTCCGAAGTCCATTGCTGCACAGGAGTGGTCGCCGATAGCTTCACTTCTCATTGCAACCGCCCGTACGCAACCCGCGCACGGGCGGTCTCACGGATGATGTGGAGTATCCATGGCACATCCCCGATCCAGACGCATGCGGGCGCTGGCCGTACCGCTCGGACTGGCTCTGACCGCGTCCCTCGGTTTCCTCCCGAACGTGGCCACCGCCGCGTCCCAGGACTCCGCCCCGGCCGCAGCGGCCCAGGCCGACGGCCCGCTGCTGTCGTACGTCGTGAACACCACGCCCGGCCGTGCCGTGGTCGGCAAGGTGGAGAAGGCGATAGCCAAGGCCGGCGGGAAGGTGGTCATCGCCCATGAACAGATAGGCGTGATCGTCGTCCACTCGGCCAACCCCCAGTTCGCCACCACCCTGCGCACGGTGCCCGGTGTGCAGTCGGCGGGCGCGACCCGCACCGCGCCGCTGAAGGCGCAGGGCACCACCGACATCGGCAAGCCGCAGAAGATCGACCTGCCGAAGTCCCAGCTGGCGGCGGCCGGCAAGGCGGCGAAGGCGAACGGCGAGGAGCCGCTCGAACCGCTGCAGTGGGACCTGCCCGCCATCAAGGCCGACCAGGCCGCGAAGGTGAACCCGGGCAGCAGGAACGTCACCGTCGGCATCATCGACACCGGGGTGGACGACACCCACCCCGATCTGAAGGCCAACTTCTCCGCGAAGCAGTCCGCCAACTGCGTGGGCGGCGTGGCCGACACCTCCAAGGGTGCCTGGCGGCCCTGGAACCCGGACGAGGACTACCACGGAACCCATGTCGCGGGCACGATCGCCGCGGCCCGTAACGGCATCGGCGTGGCGGGGGTCGCCCCGGGCGTGAAGATCGCCGCCCTCAAGGTCAGCGAGCCGGAGACCAGCCTCTTCTACGCCGAGAGCGTGGTGTGCGCCTTCGTCTTCGCCGCCGACCACGGCATCGCGGTCACCAATAACAGCTACTACGTCGACCCGTGGATGTTCAACTGCAAGGACGACGCCGACCAGGCCGCCATCATCGACGCGGTCGGCCGTGCGGCGAGCTACGCCCAGCGCAAGGGGACGATCAACATCGCCGCGGCGGGCAACTCCGGCCTCGACCTGGCGGCGCCCCAGCTCCCCGACGCCTCCAGCCCGAACGACTCCACCCCGGTCCAGCGGACCGTCAACCCGAAGACCTGCTGGGACGTTCCCACCCAGCTGCCGGGCACGGTGACGGTCGCGGCGGCGGGCGTCAACAAGCTCAAGTCGTACTACTCGAACTACGGCCTCGGCCAGATCGATGTGGCCGCACCGGGCGGCGACTCGCGGCAGGTGCCCGAGCTGCCCGCCAAGAACGGCAACATCCTCTCCACCATGCCGGGCGGTGACTGGGCCTACCTGGCCGGTACGTCCATGGCGACCCCGCACGTCGCGGGCGTCGCGGCGCTGATCAAGAGCGCCCACCCGAAGGCCGGCCCGCAGGAGATCCAGTGGCTCCTCAAGGAGCAGGCGGACAACCCCGGCTGCCCCACGGGTGACGCGACCTGCACCGGCACCAAGCATGTCAACAGCCACTTCGGTTACGGCATCGTGGATGCGCTGGACGCGGTGAAGAAGTAACTCCCAGATTTTTGGCGGGTAGTTGCGGGGGGGAAGGGCCGGGTGGTGCGCCACCCGGCCCTTTGCCTTGCGGGGGTGAGGGCGGGCCCCGGGACGGGCGGGCCGCGGGCGGACGGGCCGGTCAGGCCGGGGCGCGGCCGGGGGCAACCTGGTCGTGGCCGGGGAGGGCCGGGTCGCGGCCGAGGAAGGCCGCCAGCCGGTCCGTGGCGTTCGCGCCGGGCGGGGCGGGGCGTTCGGGGGCGAACGAGCCGCCCTCGGTGCGCGGCGCGGCGCCGTAGATCCGGCGGGCCGCCGCCAGGGTCTCCTCGGCCACCGCGGGTGCCAGAACGGTCGGTGCGCCCGTCGCCCGGGCCAGGTCCCAGCCGTGGGCGAGGAGTTCGACCACCACCTGCTGGACGAGCATCGCGCCGGGCGCCTCGTAGGGACCGAAGGTGCGCCGGAGCATCCCGCTGTGGGTGAAGGCGGCGAGGGCGGCACGCGCCGAGTCCTCGAAGGCGGCGCGGTGATCGTCGCCGAGGTGGTCGGCGGTGTGGTCGGTGCGCGGGGCGTCCTCGGCGATCGAGGCGGCCATCAGGTTCTCCCACACCATGTGGTCGAGCAACTGCCGTACGCGCCACCCCGCGCACGGTGTCGGCAGATCCAGGTCCTTCGGCCGTACGGCGGCGACCAGCGCGGACACGTCCCGGATCACCTGCTCGTAGGCGTGCATCACCCGGTCCGGACCGGTGCCGTCGAACGCGGACCGGTCCAGTTCGTACGGCCGGGGGTGGGCGCGCAGTGCGGCCGCGGTCCAGGTGCCCGCGAGGTCCCAGCGGGGCGGGGCGGGCCGGCCGGTGACGGTGCACAGCAGCTGCCAGTAGCGCTCGACGGCCGGCTCGGCGGCGGTCTTCAGTTGCTCCAGCAGCCGGCCGCGGGCCTGCGGACCGTCACCGTCGGGCGGGTCTGCGGTGCCGGCCTGGGTGGGGAGCCAGGCGGCGATCAGCTCGGCGAGGAAGGGCTCCGCGGCCGGGGAGTCGGGGGCGATGCCGGCCGTGACGGCCTCCTCTCCGCGCAGCCGCATCAGCTCCGCGACGCGCACCGCGGCCTGTTGCTGCGCGGCTTGTTCCAGTGCGACTCGTTCCTGCGCGGCCTGCTCCTGCTCGGCTTGTTCCGGTGCGGCCGGGGTCGTCTCCCCCGCGGTGTGGGCCCCGCTCGCGGCACGCGGCTCACTCGCGGCCGGCCCGGTGCGCGCGCTGTACTCGGCCAGCCGGCGCAGCGCCGCCCGTAGTTCCGGCCCCCGGACCAGGGCGGTCAGTGCGGTCCAGGCGTCGATCTGCTCGGGGGTGGGGTCGTCGGGGAGATCGGGGACGGCGGCCAGCAGACCGCGGCGGTAGGCGGGGGCGTGCACACCGTCGAGGGCGTCCTCGACGAAGTCCGTGATGATGCGGCGGCGTTCTTGGTCCGACAGGCGGGCCAGTTCGGTCATGGTCGGCAGCTCCTCTGCTGCGCTCCCCCGCGTGGCCACCGAGCGCAGCACGGCGCGCTGCAGTTGCAGAGTCCGGATCTGTGCGTCCAGGGCGTCCGCGCACTGCGCGGCCGTCTCGGCGACGGTGCACTCGCGGTGCAGCACGGAGCGGATCGCCGCCAGCCCGATGCCCAGGTCGCGCAGGCTGCGCACGATCTCCAGGCGGGCCGGGGCGTCCGCGCCGTACAGCCGGTAGCCCGCGGGGGTGCGGGCGGCGGGCGGCAACAGGTCCTGGTCCGACCAATTCCGGATGGTCTTGACCGGAATGCCGGTCAGGCGCGCCAGTGCGCCGATGGTGAGCAGGCCCGTGCCGTCCTCGTACATGCCGTCCACTGTCGGGTCTCCCACGGGGGGAGACTCAAGCGGCGGTGCCGCCGGCCACCTCGGCCCGCGCCGCACCGGCCTCCGGTGCGGGCCGGGGAGCGGTGCCGGCCGCCCGCAGCACACCGCCGGCCAGCGCGTACTGGGCCGCGAGATAGGTGAACATGATGCAGAACTGCGGGGCGGGCAGCTGCGGCCAGTGGGCGATGCCGCTCGCGATCAGCGTGTCGGAGAGGAGGAAGAGCAGTCCGCCGACGGCGGCCAGGGACCCCGCCCGGAGCCCGCTGAACGCCATCGCGGTGAGCAGCAGGCTGTAGCCGGCGACCGGGATCCGCAGGTCGGCCGGGAGGTCCGGCCACAGGAGCACCACCGTGCCGGTGAGCAGCACGGCGTACGCAGCGGCCGCGGCGACCGTCCGCCCCCGCCGTCCGGCCTCCGCCGCCGCCCCGTGCCGGGCGAACAGCAGCAGATAGCAGACGTGTCCGGCGGCGAACGAGCCCATCCCCACCAGGAAGGCGACGTCCCCGCCGATCTGGAGGAAGGTGTCCCCGCCGCAGCCGCACAGCAGCGCACCGGCGAGCAGCAGGGGACCGCCGCGCGCCAGCACATAGGCGGCGAGCACCGGCATCAGGGCGGGCTTGGTGAGCTGCCCGACGGCCGTAACACCGCCGAGCAGCGCCCCCAGGTGCACGACGGCCAGTGCGGCGAAGACCCACAGCAGGGGCCGGACGACCCGTGGCCACCGTTCCCTCATGCGGCCGGCTCCCCGACGGAGGGGCGCGCCTCGGACTCCGAACGGCCGGCCGTCGGGGGCTGCGCCGCGGCGGCCCGTCCGGCCGGCTGCCAGCCCGGTCCGCGGAACACCCGTCCGGCGCGCTCGCGCCAGCTGTCCGCGGCCCGTAGGTCGCGCGCGATGGCGGCGTACTCATGGGTGGCCACCCGCAGCGGGTTGAAGGTCTTGATGTTTTTGGTGAGTCCGTAGACCGGCCGCTCGGTTTCGGCCACGAACGAGCCGAACATACGGTCCCAGATGATCAGGATCCCGCCGAAGTTACGGTCCAGGTAGCCGCCCTGCGAGGCGTGGTGGACCCGGTGGTGGGAGGGGGTGTTGAGCACGAACTCGAAGGGCCGGGGCAGTTTGCCGATCCGCTCGGTGTGCACCCAGAACTGGTAGACGAGGTTGGCGCCGGAGGTGAAGGCGATCACGGCCGGATGGACGCCGAGCGCGATCATCGGGACGTAGAAGGGCCAGACGGTCCAGGTCGTCCAGGGCTGGCGCAGGGCGGTGCTGAGGTTGAACTTCTCGCTGGAGTGGTGCACCACGTGGCAGGCCCACAGGACGCGGATGACGTGGTGGCCGCGGTGCGACCAGTAGTAGAAGAAGTCCTGGGCGAGCTGCATCAGGGGCAGCGTCCACCACAGCACGGGGATCCGCAGCGGGGTGAGCTCGTAGACGGCGGCGTAGATCGCCACGATGGGGATCTTCCACAGCGCGTCGAAGACCAGGCTGCCCAGGCCCATGCCGACGCTGGTGGCGGCGTCCTTGGCCTCGTAGCCGGCCGCCTCCTCGTCGGGATGGAGGCGGTAGCTCACCATCTCGATCACGGCGAGCAGGACGAAGGCCGGTATGGACCACAACAGGACATCGGGCAGGTGCGGCATGTCCCGCACCATAAAGGCGTGGACGGCGGTGCCGCTAGGGGTTGTTACTGAGAAGTATGTAAGACGTGCCGTCAGCTGCGCCGCGACGGCGGCCCGGCGGCAGGTCCCCGCGACGACCGGAATCGAGGTCCCATGACCCGCACACCCACGATCGCCCTGCTCGGCGGCGGCTTCTCCGACGACCCCGACACCCTGCTGGACGACTTCGTACTGGAGAGGGCCGGGCGGCCCCGGCCGAAGGTCTGCTTCCTGCCGACCGCGAGCGGCGACGCACCCGGGTACATCGAGAGGTTCCACGCGGCGTTCGCCGGGCGCGGGTGCGAAACGGGCCATCTGGAGCTGTTCCGGCGCACCGTGACCGATCTGCGGTCCTTCGTCCTCGCCCAGGACATCGTCTACGTCGGCGGCGGCAACACCGCCAACATGCTTGCCGTCTGGCGGGTGCACGGCCTGGACGCGATCCTGCGCGAGGCGTACGCGGCGGGGGTGCTGCTGTGCGGCATCAGCGCCGGGGCCTGCTGCTGGTTCGAGAGCGCGTTCTCCGACTCCTTCGGCCCGCCCGTGCCACTGGCCGACGGGCTGGGGCTGCTGCCGGGCAGCCTGTGCCCGCACTACGACGGCGAACCGGAGCGCAGGCCCGGCTATCTCGCGGCGGTCAACGACGGTGCGCTGCCCGGAGGTTGGGCGGTCGACGACGGCGCCGCCGGGGTGTTCGCCGACGGCCGCCTCGTGGAGGTCGTCACCCGCAGACCGGGCGCCACGCTCCACCGGGTGAGCGTCGGCGGGGACGGCTCGGTGGCGGAGGTGGCGCAGCCGGCGCGGCAGCTGGGGACGTAAGGGGCGTAACGGGTGCCTCCCCTCCCGCACCGGTGACCGGCTTCCGGCTCACCGTCAACTTCGCTGCCGGCCACGGAAAGAGAGCTGCCACCGGCCTCCCCGCCGCCCGCCGCGGCACCAGCCCCGCGGCACCTGGGCGTGCGGCTGCCCCCGCGCGCCCCACGCCGGTTCGGTGCCTGTCGGTGGTGGCCCGTATCCTCAATGACCATGCTCGAAGACCGCATGGCAGCAGCCGACCCGATCGCGCCGAAGATCGGGCAGCAGCCGGGCCCGCAGACGCCGCCGGCTCCCTGGCCGTCCGCGTATCCCCAGGGGTACGCGGTGGTCGACGTCGAGACCACGGGCCTGGCCCGCGACGACCGGATCATCTCCGCCGCGGTGTACCAACTCGACGCGCAGGGCGAGGTCCAGGACCACTGGTACACCCTCGTCAACCCGCAGCGGGACCCGGGGCCGGTCTGGATCCACGGTCTGACCAGCGCCGTGCTGGCCGATGCCCCGCTCTTCCCGGAGATCGTCCCAGAACTGTCCCGGCGCCTGGCGGACCGGGTACTGGTCGCGCACAACGCGATGTTCGACTGGTCGATGATCGCCCGCGAGTACGCCCGCGCCGAGGCCACGGCACCGGTCCGGCAGCGGCTGTGCACCATCGCCCTGTCCAAGGAGCTGCGGCTCCCGCTGCCCAATCACAAGCTGGAATCCCTCGCGGCGCACTACGGCGTGGTGCAGGAGCGGGCCCACCACGCGCTGGACGACGCCCGGGTGCTGGCCGAGTCGTTCCGTCCCGGTTTGCGGAAGGCCGCACAGGAGAACCTGCGGCTGCCCCTGATGAACTGCCAGCCGCTGACGGAGTGGTCGGACACCCCCGCGCCCCGGCAGCATGCCACGGCGTCGGCCTACCGCCCCACGACCTGGCGGCCCTCCCGTAAGCGCCCGGCGTGCCCGTACCCCAACCCGGGGCGCTACGAGGCGGGTGGCCGGCTCGTCCAGGGGATGCGGGTCGCCTTCTCCGGCGACACCTCCGTGGACCGTGAGCTGCTGGAGGACCGGGCCGTCGAGGCCGGGCTCCATGTCGCCACGAGCCTGTCCCGGCTGACCAGCCTGCTGGTGACCAACGACCCCGACGCCCGGACCTCCAAGACGGCCAAGGCCGCCTCGTACGGCACGGTCGTGGTCGACGAGGCGGCCTTCATGCAGCTGCTGCAGGATGTCGAGCCGGCGGCATCGGCGCCTGCGTCCGGGTGAAGCCCGGCCAACACACCCGCCGGCACCTCGCCCCGCGGGGGCGCCGCCCGCACCCTGTGGCGCATGGCACGTTGTGAGGTATGCGGAAATGAATACGGCATGACATTCGAGGTGCATGCGCAGGGCGCGGTGCATGTCTTCGACTGTTTCGCCTGCGCCATCCACCGCATGGCGCCGATCTGTGAGCACTGCCGGTGCCAGATCATCGGCCAGGGCGTGGAAGCCGACGGGCAGTGGTACTGCGGTGCGCACTGTGCCCGGTCGGACGGGAGGGTGGGCATCGTCGACCGGGTCTGAGACCCCTTGGTCCTGCCTGATGCCACCCGGTCCTGCCTGATGCCACCCGGGCCCGATGCCACCGGGGCCGGTCCGAACGGCCCGCCCGGACCGGTCCGGGCGGCGCCTTCCCCGGCCCCTCCCCAGGCCGCTACCGGGGACCCCCGGCTCGGGCGCGGTGAAGGCCCGGGTACCGTCGAAGCCGTGTACCGCTTCCTGTTGTCCCGGCAGTGGGTGATCCTCACCCTCGTGGGTCTCGTGCTGATCCCCGTCATGATCAAGCTGGGCTTCTGGCAGCTCCACCGCCATGAGCACAAGGTGGCGCAGAACCAGCTGATCGCGAGCAGCCTGGCCGCCAGGCCGGTCCCGGTCACCGAGCTGACCGCGCCCGGCCGCAACCTGCCCCACCACGACATGTGGCGCACGGTCACCGCCACCGGCACCTTCGACACGGCGCACGAGGTCGTGGTCCGTCAGCGCACCGCGGCCGACGAGCAGAGCATCGGCTACTACGTCCTGACCCCGCTGGTCCTCGGCGACGGCCGGGCCGTGCTGGTCAACCGCGGCTGGATCTCGGCGGGCAACGACCTCACCAAGTTCCCTGACGTCCCGGCCACCCCCCGGGGCAAGGTCACCGTGACCGGCCGGATGATGGCCGACGAGACCACCGCGGTCAGCGGCATCAAGGACACCAAGGGCCTGCCCGCCCGCCAGATCATGCTGATCAACAGCAAGGAGCAGGCGAAGCGGGTCGGCCGGCCGCTGCTCGGCGGCTATATCGAGCAGACCGGTCCCAAGCCGCCCGGCGGCAAGCCGGAGCTGGTCCCCGAGCCGGACCACGACTCCATCGGGCCGCACATGGCGTATGCGGTCCAGTGGTGGCTGTTCGCGGCGGCGGTGCCGGTCGGCTGGGTGATCCTGGTCCGCCGGGAGCACCGCGACCGGGTGGAGGCCGCCGCCAAGGAGAAGGAGGCAGCCGGGGCCGGACCGGACCCGGAGGCTCCTGAGGATGCTGAGACTCCCGAGGCTCCGGAGTCCGACGAGACGGCGCCGGTGCCGGCCAGGTCGTAGCCCGTACAGCCGCCACGGCGCGTGGCGCCCGCGCCGTGCGGGAAAAGCCGTTGAGTGCACCCACATATCGAGGACTATGCGCTCATCGGCGATCTGCAGACCGCCGCCCTCGTCGGCCGCGACGGCTCCATCGACTGGCTGTGCCTGCCCCGCTTCGACTCCGGGGCCTGCTTCGCCGCGCTCCTGGGCCACAAGGACAACGGCCACTGGCGGCTGTCCCCCCGCTCCTCCGAGGCCCGCGCGGTGCGCTCCTACCGCGGTGACTCGCTGATCCTCGACACGGTGTGGGAGACCCCCACCGGCAGCGTCCGGGTCATCGACTTCATGCCGCAGCGCGACCGCCAGCCCGATGTCGTACGGATCGTCGAGGGCCTGAGCGGCAGCGTCGAGATGCGAGGGGTGCTGCGGCTGCGGTTCGACTACGGCCGGGCGGTGCCCTGGGTGCGGGCCACCGAGGGCTGCCGGGTCGCGGTCGCCGGGCCGGACTCGGTGTGGCTGCGCACCCCCGAGCGGAGCACCACCTACGGCAAGGACTTCAGCACCCGCTCGGACTTCACCGTCGCCGCGGGCGAACGCGCCGCGTTCGTGCTGACCTGGCACCCCTCGCACGAGCCCCGGCCGGTCCGGATCGACCCGTTCGAGGCGCTTCAGGACACCCTGGACGACTGGCACGCCTGGGCCGGGCGCTGCCGTTACCAGGGCCCCTACCGCGAGGCCGTGATGCGCTCGCTGATCACCCTCAAGGCGCTCACCTACGCGCCCACCGGCGGCATCGTCGCGGCCCCCACCACCTCGCTGCCCGAGGAGCTGGGCGGGGTGCGCAACTGGGACTACCGCTACTGCTGGCTGCGCGACGCCAGCCTCACCCTGAACTCGCTGCTCTCGGCGGGATACCTGGAGGAGGCCGGTGCCTGGCGGGACTGGCTGCTGCGCGCGGTGGCCGGCGCCCCCGACGATCTGCAGATCATGTACGGGCTGGCGGGTGAGCGGCGGCTGCCGGAGACCGAGCTGCCGTGGCTGTCCGGATACGCCGACTCCGCGCCCGTCCGCATCGGCAACGCCGCCGTCGAACAGCGTCAGCTCGACGTCTACGGCGAAGTGCTCGACTCCTTCCACATCGCGCGCACGGCCGGGCTGCCGTCGGAGCCGCACGCCTGGAGCATCCAGCGCGCGCTGGTCGACTATCTGGAGTCCGCCTGGCGCGACCCCGACGAGGGGCTGTGGGAGATCCGCGGGCCGCGCCGGCACTTCGTGCACTCCAAGGTCATGGCCTGGGTGGCGGCCGACCGGGTGGTGCGGGCGCTGGAGGCCGATCCGAAGCTGGGCGGGGACGTGGGCCGTTGGCGGGCGATGCGCGACGAGGTGCACCGAGAGGTGTGCGAGAAGGGCTATGACGCCGAACGCGGCACCTTCACCCAGTTCTACGGGTCGGCGGAACTGGACGCGGCGACCCTGCTGATCCCCCGGGTCGGCTTCCTGCCGGGGGACGACCCGCGGGTCGCCGGCACCATCGACACGGTCCGCCGGGAGCTGAGCGTCCCCCATTGCCCTGACCGCACGGGAGGTGCCCCCCTCGGTCTGGTCCGCCGCTACAGCACCGAGGGCGGCTCGGTCGACGGGCTGCCCGGCGACGAGGGCACCTTCCTGGCCTGCTCGTTCTGGCTCGTCGACGCGCTGCGGATGAATGGACGGCGGCACGAGGCCCGGGAGATGTTCGAGCGGCTGCTGGACCTGCGCAACGATGTGGGGCTGCTCTCCGAGGAGTACGACCCGGCGGCCGGCCGCCAGCTGGGCAACTATCCGCAGGCGTTCAGCCATATCGGGCTGGTGGGGACCGCCTTCGGGCTCCAGGACGGGGCAGGGGCAGACTAGGGCCATGGATCTTGGACTCACCGACCGGACGTACCTCGTCACCGGGGCGACCCGCGGCCTCGGCTTCGCCACCGCCCGTGAGCTGGTCGCCGACGGCGCCAACGTCGTGCTCACCGGACGCACCGAGGAGAGCGCGGCGGCGGCCGCGGCCTCGCTCGGCGAACGGGCCCTGGGGGTGGCGGCCGACAACGCCGACCCGGAGGGGCCGGGCCGCCTGGTGGCCGCGGCCCGGGAACGCTTCGGCCGCCTGGACGGCGTGCTGATCAGCGTGGGCGGCCCGCCGCCCGGCGGCGCCCTCGACAACACCGACGACCAGTGGCAGCAGGCCTTCGAATCGGTCTTCCTCGGCGCGGTACGGCTGGCCCGCACGGCCGCCGCCGAACTGGCGGAGGGCGGTGTGATCGGCTTTGTGCTGTCCGGCTCGGTGCATGAGCCGATCCCCGGGCTGACCGTCTCCAACGGGCTCCGCCCCGGCCTCGCCGGCTTCGCCAAGTCGCTCTCGGTGGAGCTCGGGCCGCGCGGCATCCGGGTCCTCGGCGTCCTGCCCGGCCGGATCGCCACCGACCGGATGACCCAGCTCGACGCGCTCTCCGGCGACCCGGAGGGCAGCCGCGCCCGTAACTGCGCGGCGATCCCGCTGGGCCGCTACGGGACACCGGAGGAGTTCGGCAAGGCCGCGGCGTTCCTGCTGTCGCCGGCCGCGTCGTATGTCACCGGGGTGATGGTGCCGGTGGACGGCGGGGCCCGGCACGGCTTCTGACGGGGAGTGCCCTGGCCCTCACCGACCCGCCCATCCCTAACTCACCCGCTCGGGCCGGTGCTTGACCGCACGCAGCCGGACGTCCCCCGGCAGCCGGTCGAGCCCGGCCGAGCGGCGGGCATGAGACACCGCCTCGTCCGACAGACGGCGGACCACGGTGCCCGGGTCGGCGTGCGGGGCGAGGGACAGCAGGGCCCGGATCCGCGGTGCGCTCCGGCGGCCGGTCAGCAGCACCCCGGCCCGGTCGACGCCTTCCAGCGACTCGGATTCGGCCGCGAGGACGCCCTCCAGCGCCCGGCCGCGCAGGGTGGCGCCCTCGCCGTCGCCGCTGTCGACGAGGATGTCGTTCAGCCGGTGCCGCCGCAGCTGGGACAGCAGCCACCACAGCATCAGCAGCACGACGACGGCCAGGGCGGCGATCACGGCGGGCCAGAACCAGCCCTGGCCACTGAAGCGGGTGCGCTGCCGCCCGGGGAGCAGCACGTCGCCGGGGCTTGACCAGGGCCAGTGGGCGGGCAGGCGCAGCCGCCACCTCGCGGGCAGGTCCAGGCCGCCGAACAGCACCAGGCCACCGGTGCCCAGCAGCACCACACCGGTCACGCCGAGCAGTACCCGGTTGATCGCTCTGCCGACCCTGCGCATCGCTGCCTCATCCCTTCTTCGGGCGCCGGACGTGCACGGTCAGGCCGAGCCGGTGCGCCAGCCCCAGCTGCCGCAGGCCCTCGCCCAGCGCGACGTCGAGATCGGCGCGGACCTCGTCCAGCCCGCGGAAGTGCGAGACGGCGTGCGCCTTCGCCTTGCGGCGGCCGACCTTCATCCGTACGGACTGGACGCCGGCCACCTCCATGGCACGGTCGCGCAGCACCAGCGCGGCGGCCGCCCGGTCCAGCCCGGCTCGCAGGTCCGGCGCCGCCGGCCGCATCGGCAGCACCTGGCGCAGTCCGGGGGTGAGCGCCAGCGCGATCAGCCAGATGCCGAGCACCACCGCGAGCGCGGCGGCGGCCAGCACCCAGGGGTTGTCGAGGTGACGGGTGGCCAGTTCGCGGGCGAGCCACCGGCGCCAGGCCATCGCGGGGTGGTGGGCGCGCACCGCGACCACGTCGTAGAGCAGCAGTCCGGCGGCGGCCAGCAGCACCAGCGCGACCACCGCGGCCGGCACCCGGCGGGCCGACCAGAAGCGCCCGGTGCGGCCGTCGCCGCCCTTGTCCGCCGCGGCCGCGTCCGGAGCGGACTCGCTCCGCTCATCCGCTGAGCCGGGCGTCTTGTCGAGAGTGGGCATCCGCCGGGTGTCCGGCTGCTCCGCGTCGTCGCTCATCGCACCCTCCCGCGGCCCGTGCGCTCCTCCAGCGGGGAGTGCAGCCGCTCGACCTCCACGGCGACCTCGGGCACGTCCATGCTCACCAACGCCTTGACCCGCTCGGTGACATGACGGCGCACCACCCGGCACTGGGCGCCGATGTCGGAGGGGTAGCCCAGCTCCACGGCGATCCGCACCCGCGCCTCGCCGAAGTGCCGCCGGTCATCGCGCCGGTGCACGGTCACCGTCGCGTGCGCCTGTGTGCGGGCCTGCGGGGACTGCCGGCGCAGCGCCTCCCTGGCCGCCTGCGCGGCGATCTTCGCCACCACCCGGTCCGCGATGCTGGTCGCGCCCCGCTCGCCCGCCGCCACGCCGGCGGCAGCGGCGGCCGGGGACACCGTCGCCACCCGGCCTCACCGCCGTCGTTCGTCGCGGTCGCCGCGGCGCGGACGGAAGAAATCGCCGGCCTCCAGATCCCCTTCCAGGAATCTGCCGACCACGAAGCCGACGGCGCCCAGCGCCGCCACCAGAACAAAGGCGCCGAAGCCGCCGAAGTATCCGGCGAAGCCCAGCGCCATACCGGCCAAGAGGCCGACCACGGCCATACTCATCGTGCGCTCCTTCGCTACCCCTCCGGACGGGCCCGGCTATTGGAGCCGCTGCTCCGGTCCCCCCTCTTCGTCTTCCTCGTCGGGCAGCTTGACGTCGCTGACCGCGATATTGACCTCGACGACCTCCAGGCCCGTCATCCGCTCCACGGCGGAGATGACGTTCTCCCGGACGGAGCGCGCGACATCGGCGATGGCAACGCCGTAGTCGACCACGATCTCCAGGTCCAGCGCGGTCTGCACCTCGCCGACCTCGGCCTTGACCCCCCGGGTCGCGGTGGCGGATCTGCCGCCGCCGGGCACCCGGTCGCGTACGGCGCCGACCGTACGGGCGAAACTGCTGCCCATGGCATGCACGCCGAGGACGTCCCGGGCCGCCAGACCGGCGATCTTCTCGACCACACCGTCGGCGATGGTGGTCCGCCCACGGGTCGCGGGGTCGCCGCCACCCCGCTTGGCAGGAGTCCGGGGCCCCTCCGCATGCTGCTGGCTCTCGCTCATCGCCGTCGTCCCTTTCCGCGAGGAGAAGCGGTCCGCTTCCGCGAGGAGAAGCGGTCCGCCCGCTCCGTTGCCCACAGTAGGTCCGCATCCCCCGGGCCGCTCCGGGGACGTGGCAGCGGAGTGCTCCGCACGGCGACGCCCGGCACACCGCCCTGCCGTACGGGCCGCGGGGGCCGGTCTGCGGCAGGCTGGTGACGTGGTGCGGGAGGTGTCCGGAACGGGTCCGGGGACCGCCGGGAAAGGGGTGACGCGGTGGCCGCGAACCAGTGGGCGCAGGCGGTGCGGGTACAGCTCGGGATCGGCCGGGTGCTGCCGCTCGGCGGTCCCGCGGACGGATCATGGATCACCGAGCAGGCGGCCACCGGGGCGTTGCGGGCGGCCGCGGGGACGCCGGCCGGGGTGCACCTCGGCTCGCTGCGGCTGTCCGTCGCCGACCCGGACCGGGCCCCGCAGCCCGCGGTGCCGGCCCCGCCGAGCGCGCTGCCGCCCGGCCCGCTGCGGATCGAGGCGGATTTCGCCGCGGTCGCCGGCCGGCCGCTGCCCACCGTCGCCGACCAGGTGCGCACCGCGCTGCTGGAGGCCTCGGTCCGGGAGCTGGGGCTGGTGGTGGGCGTGGTGGATCTGCAGGTCAGCGAGCTGCTGGACGAGGACGAGGCACCGTCCCCGCCGCCCGCCGACCGTACCCAGGGGCCGCCTGCCACGCCCTCGGCGGAGGAAAGGAGCGGTGCGACACAGGAGGGCCCGGCAGGGCCCACCGCCGTCGCGCGGGGCGTACCGGGGGTGGCCCGGCTGGCACCGGTGCTCGGCGGGGCGTCCCGAGCGGTGCGGTACACCGACGGCCATGTACTGATCCAGCTGGCGACCGCGCCCGGCTACCGGGCCCTGGACGTCTCCAGTGCCGTACGGCGGGCGGTGGCCGCCGCACCGGCGGCGCCGTCGACGGTTGCCGTGCTGGTCACCGCCGTCGGAACGGAGCTGACGGACGCCCCGGCCGGAAGGGACGCCCGTCGATGACGAAGAACAGCGGGGGCTACTCCCCCACGCCCGCGAGGTCGCGCAGCCGGCGTGCCTGGGCGGCGCGTTCGGCGGTGCGCTGCTCCTCGTACGTACGGCCCGCGGCGCCGGCCAGCAGGGCCTTGGTCTCGATGACGGCGTCCCGCGGCGGGGCGGTGAGCGCGGCGGCCAGGTCGGTCACCGTGGCATCGAGTTCGTCGGCGGGCACCACGAGGTTGGCGAGGCCGATCCGCTCGGCTTCCTCGGCATGCACGAAGCGGCCCGTGGCGCAGATCTCCAGCGCCCGGGCGTAGCCCACCAGTCCGACCAGGGGGTGGGTACCGGTCAGGTCCGGTACGAGTCCCAGGCTGGTCTCACGCATGGCGAACTGGACGTCGGGCGCGACCACCCGCAGATCGCAGGCCAGGGCGAGCTGGAAGCCCGCGCCGATGGCATGGCCCTGCACGGCGGCGATGGACACCAGGTCGTTGCGCCGCCACCAGGTGAACGCTTCCTGGTATTCGGCGATCGTGGCGTCCAGCTCGCTGTCCGTGCCGCGGGCAAGATCGATGAACGACGGCTCGCCGTCGAAGCCTTCGGGCGTGAACGCCTGACGGTCGAGGCCCGCGGAGAAGGACTGGCCCTCACCACGGAGCACCGCGACCCGCACGTTTCCCGGCAGCAGGGAACCCGCCTCGGCGAGCGCCCGCCACATGGCCGGCGACTGCGCATTGCGCTTCGCTGCGTTGGCGAGGGTCACCGTGGCGATCGCACCGTCAACGGTGAGCCGTACACCGTCCTTGTCGAGCAGAGTCATCAGCGCCTCCGAGTCAGCCGTCCGCACCTGCGTGCGTAAGTGACTGAACGGTAACCTCCCGGTCGACTGCTCGGTCGACCGGGGGGACACCGTCGCACCCGGAGTCGCAGCCGTCAGGCCGATGCGGCCTTCTTGCCCCTTGTGGCTCCGCCTCGACCGCGCAGGACCACACCGGATTCGCTGAGCATCCGGTGCACGAATCCGTAGGAGCGGCCGGTTTCCTCGGCCAGCGCCCGGATGCTCGCACCGGAGTCGTACTTCTTCTTCAGGTCTGCCGCGAGCTTCTCGCGCGCGGCGCCGGTTACCCGGCTGCCCTTCTTCAGAGTCTCGGCCACCCGTGCCTCCTCGTGGGAAGTGCGCTCTGGACTCTCATGATCACCCCTCCCCGGCTTCCTGGCCACCCATTCCGCAGGGTCAGTACGACATCCTTTGCCGTCCGGCGGACGCCCAGGCGGCCCGGAATGCCATATTCCGCCTCTGTGGACAGCCGCCCGTCCCCGGCTTTGCGCGAGAAGGGGCAGGTCAGGCGGTATGCCGACGAAATGGTGACGGCCGGGCCCCAAGGACCCGGCCGGATGCCGCAGACTCGCCGGTGTACGAGCCGTTCTCACTCAGATGATGGATCACACATCGGCCGAATGATCCATACGGCATGATCCATACGCCGTGATCAGGCCAGCGCGACCAGGTCCGCGTAGTCCTGGCCCCACAGGTCCTCGACGCCGTCGGGCAGCAGGATGATGCGCTCGGGCTCCAGCGCGTCCACCGCTCCCTCGTCGTGCGACACCAGGACCACCGCGCCCGTGAAGGTGTGCAGCGCGCCCAGGATCTCCTCGCGGCTGGCCGGGTCGAGGTTGTTGGTGGGCTCGTCGAGCAGCAGCACATTGGCCGAGGAGACGACCAGCGTCGCCAGGGCGAGCCGGGTCTTCTCGCCGCCGGAGAGCACCCCGGCGGGCTTGTCGACGTCGTCCCCGGAGAAGAGGAAGGAACCCAGCGTCTTGCGGATGGCGACCAGGTCCATGTCCGGGGCGGCCGAGCGCATGTTCTCCAGGACCGTGCGGTCCGGGTCCAGGGTCTCGTGCTCCTGGGCGTAGTAGCCGAGCTTGAGGCCGTGCCCGGGGCGGACCTCGCCGGTGTCCGGAGTCTCGACGCCGGCCAGCAGCCGCAGCAGGGTGGTCTTGCCGGCACCGTTCAGACCGAGGATGACGACCCGGGAGCCCTTGTCGATGGCCAGGTCGACATCGGTGAAGATCTCCAGGGAGCCGTAGGACTTCGACAGGCCCTCGGCGGTGAGCGGGGTCTTGCCGCACGGCGCCGGGTCCGGGAAGCGCAGCTTGGCGACCTTGTCGGCGGCGCGCACCTGCTCCAGGCCGGCGAGCAGCTTGTCGGCGCGCTTGGCCATGTTCTGGGCGGCGACGGTCTTGGTGGCCTTGGCCCGCATCTTGTCGGCCTGGGTGTTGAGCGCCGCGGCCTTCTTCTCGGCGTTCGCGCGCTCGCGCTTGCGGCGCTTCTCGTCGGCCTCGCGCTGCTGCTGGTAGAGCTTCCAGCCCATGTTGTAGATGTCGATCTGCGAGCGGTTGGCGTCGAGGTAGAAGACCTTGTTGACCACGGTCTCGACCAAGTCGACATCGTGGGAGATCACGATGAAACCGCCGCGGTAGGTCTTGAGGTAGTCCCGCAGCCAGACGATGGAGTCGGCGTCGAGGTGGTTGGTCGGCTCGTCGAGCAGCAGGGTGTCGGAGTCCGAGAACAGGATCCGGGCCAGCTCGACGCGGCGGCGCTGACCACCGGAGAGGGTGTGCAGCGGCTGGCCGAGGATGCGGTCGGGCAGACCGAGGCTGGCGGCGATGGTCGCGGCCTCCGCCTCGGCGGCGTACCCGCCCTTGGTCAGGAACTCGGTCTCCAGGCGCTCGTACTTCCGCATCGCCTTTTCGCGGGTGGCGCCCTTGCCGTTGGCCATCCGGTCCTCGTTCTCGCGCATCTTGCGCAGCACGCTGTCGAGGTCACGGGCGGACAGGATGCGGTCACGGGCCAGCACGTCGAGGTCACCGGTGCGCGGGTCCTGCGGCAGATAGCCGACGTCGCCGGCGCGGGTGACCGAGCCGGAGGCGGGGATGCCCTCGCCCGCCAGCACCTTGGTGAGGGTGGTCTTGCCGGCGCCGTTACGGCCGACCAGGCCGATGCGGTCGCCCTTGGCGATACGGAAGGAAGCGGACTCGATGAGGATGCGGGCGCCGGCGCGCAGCTCGAGGCCGGAGGCGGTGATCACGGAAAAACTCCAGGGCAGGAAGACGGCGGATTGGACGGACGGTCCGAAAGCGGGCTACGCCGTCTAATGAACCCAAGGGAGAACTGCCATGGGAGGCAGTCTAACGGCCCCATGCAAATGGTTTGCCTCCCACGTTTTCGGCTGGCCCGCCGTGGGGGGTGCTCGCCGTTTTTCGCCCGCTGCGCGGTGCGCTCGCCGGTCCGCTGCGCTTTGCCTCGGCTCATGTTTGGCTTTCTCGCCGTTGCGCCTGCGGCGGGCGGGTCCGCTGCGCGGGGCTGTCGGGGTGCGGTGACGGACCTCCGCGGGTGGGTGTCCGGACTGCTTCGCTTTACGTCCGGACACCCACCCGCTCCGGCCCGTCCCCTCCCGTTGAGGGGTGGGAAAAGGCCGGTGGGGGTGAACGTGGCTGGTTCGGCGCGCCTGGCGATCACATGAAAAGCGGGCCACCCTGGATGACCAGTAGGGGTCGCACGGCGACGACCGTGGCCAGCCCCCACCCACCTTTCACTTACTCCCCCACGGGAGGGGACGGGCCGGAGGGGCCTGGTGTGGGGACGTAAAGCGAAGCAGTCCACACACCAGGCCCCGGAGGCCTGTCACCGCACCCACAGCCCCGCGCAGCGGACCGGCCCGCCGCCAGGCGAAACGGCGAGCGCACCGCGCAGCGGGCGAAAAACGGCGAGCAACCCCCACGGCGGGAAAGACAAAAACGTGGGAATCAAACCCCACCCGTGTGGACTTGGAACGCCGCGCGCCGTACCGCCTTTGCGAGGGCCGGGTCGGGGTGGGCGGCGGCGAGGGCCACCAGGACCTGGACGGTGCGGGGGTGGCCGATGGCGCGTACCTCCTCCAGGAGGCGGGGGACCGAGCCCTGGACCGCCGAGTCGAGGTGGCGCACCAGCAGTTGGGTCTCGCCGTGGTCGGCGACGGCCGCCGCGGTGTCCACCCACAGCCAGGTGGACTCCTCGCGGGTGAGGACATCGGGGGCGGTCTCCGGGTCGCCGCCCTCGTGCTCGACCAGCCACAGCAGGGCGTACGGCCGCAGGGCCGGTTCGTCGGCCGCGGCGCGTACGGCGGCCTCGGCGGGGGCGCCGACCGCCCGCAGCGCCTCGAAGGCCAGGCCGCGCAGCAGGGCGTCCTCGCCGCGGGCCACGGTCAGCAGTTCCTCGACGGCCGCGCCGACCGAGCGGGCGGCGAGCCAGGCGCGGTACTCGGCGCGGGCCGGGCCGGGGGTGAGCCGGGCGCAGCCGCGCAGCATCGCCTCCGCGGACTGCTCGATATGGCCGGCCGGGCTCTGGGCCGCGACGCAGATCTGCTCCAGCTTGACCCACACCGACCAGTTGCCGAGCGGTGTGAGCTGGGCCTCGGACGCGTCGTGGAAGGCCTCGTGGACGCCGTCGTGCGCACCGTCCGGCGCCACCAGCGCGCCGACCGTCAGCAGGGCGTCCAGTGCCCAGCCCAGCAGCTCGGCCAGCGACGCCCCCGCGGCGTCGTCGGCCGCCGGGGCGGCATGGTCGGCGCTGCCCGGGGACGGGTCCTGGCCGTAGGGGACCTCGCAGCGCTCCGTGCGCAGCTCGGCGACGCGCTGGTCCAGCATGTCGAGCAGCGCCGACAGCCGGACGGGGCCGGCCGACAGGTACAGCAGGGACAGCAACTGCGGCAGCGCCTCGACGACTTCGGCGACTATCGCGGGGCCGGCGGTGGCCGGCGCGGGACGGGCCAGTGACCAGGCGTCGAAGAGGGCGACCCAGCCGCGCAGTACGGCGGTGTCGTCGCGGTCCCAGGCGCGCAGCCGCCAGCCGGCGCGGGCGAGGCCGTCGTGGAGCTCGACCAGACCGGCAAGCCGGGCCCGGTCCCAGTCGGTGCGGACCTGCTGCGGCGTCAGGCTCAGGGCCTCGGCGGCGCGTTGTGCCGCGGCCTTCGGCAGCGTCCCGTCCGGGCCTGCGCGCAGCGCGGCGCCGTCGGCCCAGCGGGCGAGGCGGGCGGCGCCGGCCAGCACGGTCCGGGCCTGCCGGGCCAGTTCCGCGGGCGGCGGCGTGCCCTCGGGCGGGCGGGGCGCCGGACGCTTGGTCCGGGTTGTCACCGCCCGGCGGGCGGCCGCAACCGGTTGACGGGGGACGATGCGGAGCCGGGAGTCGCGCGGGGTACGGGACGTCACAGGAGCAGTGTTGCCGCTGTCGGCCCGAAAGCCCAATCGGAACCCTGCCTGCGACCTGCCGGGGCCATGTCATCCGGCCGGCCCGTCCCTGATGGGGGGGTGTTGTCGCCCCGTATGCCCGGGCGTCATCGGGCGCCGGCTCCCGGCGGGACGGCGGACCGGCGGACGGGTGTCACATGAGCGGGGTGAGGAAGCGCCGCAGTGCCTCTTCACAGCCCGTCGGGTCGGCGTTCCACATCGCGGCGTGCGGTGCGTGCGGGACCGGCTGAAGGGTGACCAGATCGGCACGGCGGGCGGCCAGGGAACGGGAGGCCGACCAGGGGGCGATCAGGTCGTCGGGGCCGTGGAAGAGCAGGATGGGGACGTTCAGCCCGTCCGGGTCGACGGAGTCCGGCCGGTCGACGGGCATTCCGGTGGCGCCCTCGGCGGCGCGTACGACCAGCGGCAGCAGGACGCGCGGGACCCGGCGGGCGGCGGCCAGCGCCCGGATGGTGGCGCCCCGGTCGAGGACCGGGGAGTCCAGGACCAGGCCGCTGATCCGGGCGCGCAGGGCGGAGTGGGCGGCGGCGCGCAGTGCCATGGTCGCGCCGGTGGACCAGCCGTAGAGGACGATGTCCTGGGCGCCGTACCGGACCGCGTAGCGGATCGCGGCGTCGAGGTCGCGCCATTCGGTGTCCCCGAGGTGGCTCAGGCCGTCGGCGGTGCGCGGGGCGCCGACGTCGTTGCGGTACGCCAGGTCGAGGACGGGCAGCCGGTGACGGTGCAGGAACGGCATCACCACCATGGGGTGTTCACGGGTGGTGCCCAGTCCGTGGACGGTGATGACCCAGGTGTCGCGCACGCCGGGGAGGAACCACGCGGGCAGGGCGCCGAGTTCACCGGGGACGTCGACGTCGGCGCAGTCCAGGCCGAGGGCGTCACGGGGGTTGCCGACGTGCACCTGCGGGGTGAGCCGCATCCGGTTGCCGGGTTTGAGGGTGCCGTGGGTGACCCGCACCAGGCGCCGTACGACCGCGTCGGCGGGGTGCGGTACGCCGTGGACGACATCGCCGACCACCGCGTGGCAGCCGGAGCCGGTGAGCCCGTAGGTGCCGGGCCGCAGGGTCGCCAGGCTGCGGGTGAGGGCGATGCGGTTCTCGGTGGCGGAGTGCACGGTGAGGCGGGAGTCGCCCGGGAAGGGGTCGTCGGGCGACGGTTTCAGGGCAATGTCGCCGGCGTACCGGCCGACCGCCACGGCGGCCGCCCCGGCACCGATCACGGTGGTGGCGGCCACGGCCGCCGCGGTAACCAGGCGCACCTGTTCAGTGTGCGCAGCGGCGGCGGGGGCGGCCACTTGGCGGTGCCGGGCGGGTGACCAGGGGGGCGGCCGGTGAGCGGGTGGACGGCGGGCGGGGGGACGGGCCGCCGTCCGCTACGGGCGCTCAGCCCTGCGGGCCGTAGCCCCGCAGCTGTGCGGCGGCCGCGTCGAGCTGCGCGGCCGACAGCAGGTGCGGCGTGTGCCCCGGTACGGAGCTCGCGGTCAGCCAGACCCGGCACATCCACTCCAGCTGGGCGGTGCGGTCCAGCGCCTGGCCGAGGCCGTCGCCGTGGGTGAGGGTGCCGTGGTTCTGCAGCAGGCAGCCGGTGCGGTCGCGGAGCGCCGCCAGCATGTTCGCGGCGAGTTCGTCGCTGCCGTAGAGGGCATAGGGGGCGACGCGCACGGGGCCGCCGAGCGCCGCGGTCATGTAGTGGACCGGCGGGAGTTCGGTGACGAGGGTGGAGACGGCGGTGGCGTACGGGGCGTGGGTGTGGACGACGGCGGTGGCCGTGGTGCTGCGGTAGACCGCCAGGTGCATCGGCAGTTCGCTGGTCGGCCGGAGTGTGCCGATGATCTGGCGTCCTTCGAGGTCGACCGCGGTGGTGTCGCCCGGCCCCAGCCGGTCGTAGGGGACGCCGCTGGGGGTGACCAGGATCAGGTCCCTGAGGCGGCAGGAGACATTGCCCGAGGTGCCGACGACCAGTTGGTCGGTCACGGTTCTGCGGGCGGTGGCGACCAGTTCGCCCCAGGCTTCGGCGAGGCGGTCGGCGTGGTCCTTCATGGGTCCTCCGGCGCGGTGCGGCGAGTGGCGGATTGCGGTGCGCGACACCGTACGAGCGGGCCGGGGCAGAGTACGACGGGGCCCGCCCGCCCGGCATCCGCCATATAGGGATTTCTGACCCTCTGGTGGGGATTTGCCGGAGACGGGTCACCTTGTGTTGGTTTTCCGTTCACGTCGCCGGGGAGCCGGTGCGCGACGCCCACGTGGGGGCGGCTCGCCGGCTCCAACTCATCGAGTTCGCCAACGGATGAGGCGGAAGTGACGTGGGAGATTCCTCCGCGTGAACACTGCGGTGGTGTCATCACCGCGCCCGTCCCAGTTCACTTTCCGTTCACCCGCTCTCCGTACGGTCCCAACGACACTGACCTTCGAACTGATTGCCTGGGTGAATGGAACACATCACGCTTCTCATCGGGATCGTGATCGTCACGGCCTTGGTGTTCGACTTTACGAACGGCTTCCACGACACGGCCAACGCAATGGCCACCACCATCTCCACCGGGGCGTTGCGACCCAAGACCGCGGTGGCGATGTCGGCAGGGCTCAACCTCGTCGGTGCCTTCCTGTCCGTGGAGGTGGCCAAGACCATCTCCGGCGGGATCATCGACGAGAGCGCCGGCATCAGACCTGAAGTGATCTTCGCCGGCCTGGTCGGCGCCATCGTCTGGAACCTGCTGACCTGGCTCGCGGGGCTCCCCTCCAGTTCCTCCCACGCTCTCTTCGGCGGTCTCATCGGCGCGACCCTGGTGTCGGTCGGCACCCACGGGGTGCACGGCGAGGCCGTGGTGATGAAGGTCCTGATCCCGGCGGTGGCCGCCCCGATCGTGGCCGGCCTGGCCGCGATGGCGGCGACCCGGCTCACCTACCGGCTGACCCGCAACCGCGACGAGGCGGACACCGCCAAGGGCTACCGCGCGGGGCAGATCGCCTCCGCCGCCCTGGTCTCCCTCGCCCACGGCACCAACGACGCCCAGAAGACGATGGGTGTGATCACCCTCGCGCTGATCACCGGCGGTGTGGTCGCCCCGCACGCCGACCCGCCGCTGTGGGTCATCGCCTCGGCCGGTCTGGCCATTGCGCTCGGTACGTACCTGGGCGGCTGGCGGATCATCCGCACGATGGGCAAGGGCATCACCGACATCCAGCCGCCGCAGGGCTTCGCCGCCCAGACCGGCGCGGCGGCCACCATCCTGGCCTCCTCGCACCTCGGCTTCGCGCTCTCCACCACCCAGGTCTGCTCCGGTTCCGTGATGGGCTCGGGCCTGGGCCGCAAGGGCGGCGTGGTGCGCTGGTCCACGGCCGGCCGGATGGTCCTGGCCTGGGGCCTGACGCTGCCGGCCGCGGGTCTGGTCGCGGCGGGCGCCGCGTTCCTCGCGGGGCAGGGCGACTGGGGTGTGGCCGCGGTGGCCGTGCTCGCGCTCGGTATCTGCGGCGCGATCTGGGCCGCCTCCCGGCGCAAGCCGATCGACCACAGCAATGTCAACGAAGGCCCGGCGGCCGAGCCGGCAGGCGTGGTGACCGCCGCGCTGCGCACCGTCTCCCCTCCCCCGGCAGGCCAGCCGGCCGCGACGACCGGAGTCCCGGCGGCCGACGCCCCGGCGGCTGATGTCCCGGTGGCCGACGTCCAGGTGACGGACGCCCGGCCGGCCGACGCCCCCGTGGCCGACGCCCCGGAGGCGGCCGTGTTCCCCACCCGGGCATCCGGCGCCGGCGCCCCCGCGACACCCGCCCCGCGCCCCAAGGCCGCGACGGTCTCCCGCTAGCTGTCATCACCTGATCCTGATAAGGAACTCCATGAGCATCGACTGGGCAGCTCTCGGCCAGGTCTTCGGCGTCACCCTCGCGGTCACGGTCGGGATCGTGGGCCTGTTCACCGTCGGCATCGTCGGTACCTCCCCCAAGCCGCGGCCGGAAGGCGCCGCGGCCGCGGTCGCCGCACCGGGTGCGGGGGCGCGGGCCGGTGCGGTGGCCGCCTTCGCCCTGTGCGCGGCGGCGGTGGCCTATGGCATCTATCTGATCGTCGCCGCCTGACCGCTGTCGAAGGCGGCACCGGACGGCGCGAGGCGCCCGGCGGACCACGGCATCAGCCGTCGTCCGCCGGGCGCTTCGTCGTCGGTGTGCTCCGTCCGCCGAGCGCGTCATCGGCCTCCCGGGCCAGCCGGTCGGCGATGGCCGTGCCGCCGCGGCCGTTGAGGAAGGCGGACACCCCGAGCTGCACGACCTTGCTGAAGGTCTGGTAGTGGGCGCTGCGCGGGCGCGGTTCGGCCGCCAGCAGCGCCTCGTGCAGGGTGCGGGGGTCCGGGCGCGGCTCCGGCGCCCCCGGGCCGCCGCGCTCCGCGTCGCGGGGCGGCAGCGGGCAGCGCGGTGCCGTGGGCCCGTCGCGGTACGCCGAGTTGCGGGTGGCCGCGAACCCCCGCTCCAGCAGACAGCGTTCGCTGCCCGCGCCGGTCAGCGCCTCGATCAGGGACCGCGCGCCGGCCGGCCGCTTGCTGCCCGCGGAGATCGCGAGGTTCTGCCCGCCCAGCACGGACATCCGCTTGCCGTCGCCGGGGCGGGCGGGCAGCTGGGTGACGTCGAACTCCTTGCCCGGCGTGAGCTTGTGGGCGACCGAGGCGTACTCGACCGGCCAGTTGCGCATGAACAGCGCGCGGCCGTCGGCGAACCAGCGGCGGCTCTCGGTCTCGTCCATGGCCGTGGCCTCGTGCGGCATGATCGTATCGAGCCGGTTCTTGAGCTCGGCGACGCCCAGTTGCAGCGCACCGACCTGCTCGCCCTTGGTGAAGCTGGTGGCCTCCGGGTCGCCGCCGTGGCCCCAGGCCGACTCCAGGGTGTTGACGGTCAGTCCCTCGTAGGGCCGCAGCTGGGCGACCATGCCGTACATCGTGGGCCGCTTCTTCTCGCCGGCGGCGGCGTCGTGGGCCGCCTTCCGGTTGTAGTCCCGGGTCACCTCGGTCGCCACGTCCTTCAGTTCGTCCCAGGTGGACGGGGCGCCGTGGTGGTACGCGGCCAGGATGTCCTTGCGGTAGTAGAGCAGCCCGGCATCGGTGTTGAAGGGCACGCCCCACACCTTGCCGTCGTACTCCACGGTCTTGGCCACACTGCCGAGGAAGTCCCCGTCCAGGCTCGCGGGCCAGGGGCGGATCACGCCCGCCTCGGCGAACTCCGCGGTCCAGGCCACATCGAGGTTGAGCACGTCGTAGCCGCCGTTGCCGGACTGGCCCGCGGCCAGCAGCTGGCTGCGCTGGCCGTCGGCGGTGTCGGGGAGTTCGACGATCCGGACCGTGCGGCCGTGCGCCTTCTCCCAGGCGTGGATCAGGTCCTGGCGGATGCCGGAGCTGCTGAGGTCGCTGCCGGTGGCGAAGACGATAGCGCCCTTCTCCGGGACGTCCTGCTCCCCCGGAGTGCAGCCGCTCACCGCCAGCGTCAGCAGCAGGCACAGCGCGGCGGCGGGCGCGGTGGTGCGCACAGCGGTCATCGGTCCCCCTTGGCGGCCGTGCCGATGGAGGCGATCCGGCCGGCCAGTGTGTCGACGGCCTGCGGTCCCGCGGGCACGCACTGTCCGTGCGAGGCGCCGGCCAGCTGCCGGAAGGCGAAGGTGTCACAGCCGGAGGGGCCCAGCACCAGCGCCAGGATGGGCACGTCGGGCTTCTCCTCCAGGAGCGTGCCGAGCGTGCGCTCCACGCTCGCCGCGCGGCGGGCCGCACCGTCGTCCTGGTCGAGCAGGAGCACGATGGCCTTGTTGGTGGCCGGGGACTTCTTCATCGTGTGCAGGGCACGGGTCAGCGCCTCCTCCATCGCGGCGCCGTGCTCGACCAGTTCGCCGCCGGCGATCCCCTCCAGCGCCGCCTTGCCCGGGGCCGGGTCGGCGCTGCCCAGCCGGACGAGCTCGCGCACCGCGCCGGCGTCGGCGGGGTGTGCGCGGTCCGGGAAGGCCCACAGGCCGTAGGTGTGGCGCGGTCCTGCCATCTCCAGGGCGCGTCCGGCCGCGCTCAGGGCGACCGGGAGCCTGCCGCCCTCCGCCATGGAGGTGGAGGTGTCCATGAGGATCAGCACCTGGCTGGACTTCTGTGCCTTGTCGTAGCCGTCCAGCACCTGGGAGACCTGCTCCGGTCCTGCGGTGAAGGGCACGACCGGTCCGACGGGGTCGACGTCCGCACGGCTGTCCCGCAGCGGTGAGCCCGATGGGGGACTCGTCTCCCGCACCCCGCGGTAGCCCTGCGCGGTGAGGGTGCGCTGCCCGCCGTCGGGGGCGCGCAGCCAGCCGGCGAAGCGCGCGACGGCGGCCTTTCGCACGGTGGCGTCGGTGGCGCCCTGCCAGTCGACGCGGACCAGGGGGTGGTCGAGCGCGGGGACGCTTCGGGGGTAGTAGGCGAGGTAGCGGTCGCGGAACGGGAGCGCGGACGGGCGGGCCGGGCAACTGCCGATGGCGTGGCCGAGGTTGTAGTCGGCGAGGGACTTCTCCGTCACCAGGGGCGCGGACCTCGCGCGGTCGACGGAGCCGGCCGCGTCGGTGCCGGTGTCGGGCCGCAGCGAACACAGCAGTTCGGTGCTGCCCGCGTACTGGCTGCCCGGGGCGGACAGCCGCTCCTCGGCCTGCCGGGCGAGGGTGAGGTCGGGTGCTCCGGCCGAGGTGCCGGCCGGGCCGTCGTGGGCGAGGTAGAGGCCGAGGGTGTGCAGCAGGCCGGTGCCGGACAGCACCGGGCTGGGCCGCAGGAGTGCGAGGTCGTGGTGGCTGCCGTCGGTCTGGGTGAGCAGTTCCGGCCAGGAGGCGTCGGCCGGTTCGACGTCGTCCAGCCGCCGGCTCTCCGGGACGCCGACGACCAGCGGGGTGTAGGCGACGGGGGCGCTGTAGTGGAGGGTCGCCGGGGAAGTCGTGGCGGGCATGCCGCGGCGGGCCTCGTCGTAGTCGGCGGTGGACTCGGGGATCCAGATGTCGGGCTGCGGTCCGGGCCGGTTGAGGGGGTCGAAGCCCTTGTCGGCCGGGCGGGCCTTGCCGGTCCCCAGGGCCTCGCCCTGCCAGCGCTCGGCGGCGGCGAAGCCCTGGTCGACCTGGTCCCGGGCGGCGGAGTAGACGGTGATCTGGGCGCGCCGGCAGCCGTCGGGGAGGTCGCCCTCACCGGTCAGGGGCCGGGTGTTGGTCTCGGACATCTCGTAGTCGAAGGCGGCCTGGCGCAGCGCGGGTTCGGCCTCGGGGGCGGTGAGCAGCCGCAGTTCGAGGGCGGGCGGACAGGGTGCCCCGTCGTCGTTCGGGAGCCGGAGCAGGACGACGCCGGTGACGGCCGGTACGAGGATCATCGCCAGGATCAGCAGGAGTCCGGTCCAGCGCCGGAAGGACGGCTTCAGCCGGCGGCGTAAGCGGACCCGCAGCGGGGTCGGCGGGCGGGCCTCGGGGGTGGCGAAGGACAGGATGACGTCGTCGACGGTGTTCTGCTTCGCCGAGCGCGGCTCCCAGACGTCGCCCATCGGGGTCCGTTCACCGGCCAGTTGTTCCCGCAGTGCCCTGACCAGGTCCTCGAAGGTGACGAACCGTCTGCCGGGGATGCCCCGTTCCAGGATCCGGACCAGGGCACGGTTGAAGACGCTGCCCCCGGTGGGTTCCTCGCCGCTGAAGATCCGGCGGTTGGGCTGCGCGGCCATCAGCAGCGAGGTGGGGTTGCGGCAGGAGTGGAAGGCCTCGCTCGCGTTGCCGGCGTAACAGCACTCCAGGACGATCACGATGCGGTCGGCCCGTGCGCTGTCCAGATAGGACAGCACGGTGTCCTGCCAGGAGACGGTCTTGTGCCGCCGTTCCGAGGCGCCGACCATGAGGTGCAGATTGCCGCCGTCGCTGCCCACCCGGCCGTGGCCGGCGAAGTACACCAGCAGCAGCCCGCGCGCCTCCTGGACGACGGTGTCCAGCGCCTGTTCCACCTCCCAGGGCTCCTGGGGCCGGCAGGTGACGATCTCGCCCTTGGTGAACAGATCGGTGCCGGGGGCGAGCAGGGCCTGCTCCAGCTTGTGGACGTTGTCCCTCACCGCGGGCAGCGGGGGCAGCGTGCGGTAGTCGTCGACGCCGATCAGCAGCGCCCGGTTGGCCTTGCCCCGTGCGTCGTATTCGGACATCCGGCTCAGTCCCCGCGGGTGCTGCCGCTCCCGTCCGCCGGGCTGCCGGGATCGGGGTGTTCGGGGGCCGTGGCGGCCGGGCCCGTGTCGCCGAGCGCGCGCAGGCCCCCGTCACCGGACCCGACCGCGACGGCGGGCCGCTCGCCGGTGTCGCGGTCCTCCCGGCGCCGGCGCAGCCACTCCTGGAGGGCGATGGTGAGACTCTTGGTGATCTCGCCGGTGACGGCGCCGACGATGACCAGGATCAGGTCGTCGAGGCCGGCGGCCATGTCACCGGGGCCGTCGTCGCCCCCGCTCGCCGGCCGGGGCCGGAGCAGCCAGTCGTGGCCGTGCCCCTCCAGCCACGGCTCGCGCTCCAGCCATGCCCTGAGGTCTTCGGTGTCCTGCTCCGGATTGTTGGTGCCCGTGATCCTGAGGCGGATCTCGTGGCGGTCAGCGCTCTGCGGCATCCCCCGGCCCCCTCCCGGCGGCCCCGTCGCCACCGTGCACCACCAGATAGTGACGCGGGATCAGGGGCAGGGGCAACCGTCTGTGACCTTCCTGCCACGCTGTGGCGTGCACCACAGCGCGTGTCACAGGACAGCGTCGCAGGTCAAGGGCGAGTTGACGGGCATCGCGGGGCGTGGTGGACTGCCGGAGCCATTCGGCGACAGCTGAGGAAGTCCGGTGCGAATCCGGCGCGGTCCCGCCACTGTCACCGGGGAGCGTTCCTCCAGCGAAGGCCACGGTCCGCCTCGCGTACGTCCGATGACGTACGCAGCGACTGGAAGGCCGGGGGACTCGCCGATCCGGGAGCCAGGAGACTCTTGTCGCCGTCACGTCGAGCCAGGGCGCGGACCCTGAGTGAGGACACACCGCCATGCCCGGCCGCCCTTCGAGATCTCCACTGCCCGCCGCCACCGGGCCCGTTGGACACGCCGCAGCGGCGGTCTGACCGGTGCGCGGCGAACACGCGGGATATGCGTGCGGCGCGGCCCTCGGCTTCCTCGGCGACCTGATCGCGGCGGACCCGCGGCGCGGCCATCCGGTTGCCGCCTTCGGCCGGGCCGCGAGCGCCGTCGAACGCCGGCTGTGGCGCGATCACCGCGGATACGGGGCGGCGCATGCCGTGCTGTGTGCGGGCGGTGCCGCCGCCGGTGCGGCCCTGCTGGAGCGCGCCGTACGGGCCGCCGCCCCGGCTCCGCTGCGCGGCGGCGCCCGGATCGCGCTGACCGCGGCGACGGTCTGGGCGGTGCTGGGCGGCACCTCGCTCGGCCGGGAGGCCCGGGCCGTCGGCGGTGCGCTGACGGCGGGTGACCTGGACGTGGCGCGGGAGCGGCTGCCGCATCTGTGCGGCCGCGATCCGCAGGCCCTGGACGGGTCCCAGATGGCCCGCGCGGTGGTGGAGTCGGTCGCCGAGAACACCTCGGACGCCGTGGTGGGCGCCCTGGTGTGGGGCGCCCTGGGCGGGGTGCCCGGCCTGGTGGCGTTCCGTGCGGTGAACACCCTGGACGCGATGGTGGGGCACAAGTCGCCGCGCCACCGCCGCTTCGGCTGGGCCTCGGCCCGGCTCGACGACCTCGCCGGCTGGCCCGGCTCCCGGCTGACCGCCGCCCTCACCGTGCTCGCGGGCCCCGACCGGCGCGGTGCGCTGCGGGCCTGGCGGGCGGACGGCGGCGCCCATCCGAGCCCCAACGCGGGCCCGGTGGAGGCGTCGTTCGCGGGCGCGCTGGGCGTACGGCTCGGCGGCACGCTGGCCTACGGCGGGCGGGTGGAGCACCGGCCGCAGCTCAACGGCGGGGCGCCGCCGGTCGCGGTGCCCGACATCGAACGGGCCGTGCGGCTCTCGCGCCGGGTGAGCGTCCTCGCGCTGGCGACGACGGTGGCGGCGCGGCTGGCGGCCGGGGCGCTGCGGCGGGCCCCGGTGGCCGCCGCCCGGCCGGCCGCGGGTGCGGTATCGCGCAAGACCGTGCGGGCACTGGCGCGTACGGCTCACGACAGCCGGAGTCCCGGCGCATGAGGAGGACCCGGTGAACGGGCGGTTGAAGGCATCGGGCGGGGCCGTCGGCGGTGGCCTGTTGGTGGCCGGTACGACGTCCGACGCCGGCAAGAGCGTGGTGACGGCGGGCATCTGCCGCTGGCTGGCCCGGCAGGGCGTGCGGGTGGCGCCGTTCAAGGCGCAGAACATGTCCCTGAACTCGTTCGTCACCCGTGAGGGCGCGGAGATCGGACGGGCCCAGGCGATGCAGGCCGCCGCGGCGCGGGTGGAGCCGACCGCGCTGATGAACCCGGTCCTGCTCAAGCCCGGCAGCGACCGCAGCAGCCAGGTGGTGCTGCTGGGCAAGCCGGTGGGTGAGCTCAGTGCCCGGGGCTACCACGAGGGCCGCCAGGAGCAGTTGCTCGGCACGGTCACCGACTGCCTGGCGGAGCTGCGGCGTACCCACGACGCGGTGATCTGCGAGGGCGCGGGCAGCCCGGCCGAGATCAATCTGCGGCGCACCGACCTGGTGAACATGGGGCTGGCGCGGGCCGCCCGGATCCCGGTGGTGGTGGTCGGTGACATCGACCGCGGCGGGGTGTTCGCCTCCTTCTTCGGCACCACCGCGCTGCTGTCCAAGGAGGACCAGGCGCTGGTCGCGGGGTACCTCGTCAACAAGTTCCGCGGCGATGTGACGCTGCTGGAGCCGGGCTTGGAGATGCTGCGCGGCCTCACCGGGCGGCGGACGCTGGGCGTGCTGCCCTTCTCGCACGGCCTCGGCATCGACGAGGAGGACGGACTGCACGTGTCGCTGCGCGGCGCGGTGCGCGAGAGCGTGGTCGCTCCGCCGCACGGCGCCCAGGTGCTGCGGGTGGCGGTCTGTGCCGTCCCGCTGATGTCGAACTTCACGGACGTGGACGCGCTGGCCGCGGAGCCGGGCGTGGTGGTGCGGTTCGTGGACCGGGCCGAGGAGCTGGCCGACGCGGACCTGGTGGTGCTGCCGGGGACCCGGGGCACGGTCCGGGCGCTGCAGTGGCTGCGTGAGCGCGGGCTGGCGGACGCGGTCGTGAGGCGGGCCGCCGAGGGCCGCCCGGTGCTGGGCATCTGCGGCGGCTACCAGATGCTGGGCGAACGCATCGAGGACGACGTGGAGTCGAAGGCCGGCACGGTCGACGGGCTGGGGCTGCTGCCCGTGCGCGTACGGTTCGCGGCGGAGAAGACCCTGGCGCGGCCGGCCGGCCAGGCGCTGGGCGAGCCGGTGACGGGCTACGAGATCCACCACGGGCTCGCCGAGGTGACCGGCGGGGACGAGGCGTTCATGTCGGACGGCCAGGGGCGGAGCCTGGACGGGTGCCGGGCCGGCTCGGTATGGGGCACGCACTGGCACGGCTCACTGGAGAGCGACGGCTTCCGGCGGGCCTTCCTGCGGCGCGTCGCGGCGGACGCGGGCCGGGCGTTCGTGCCGGCCCCCGACACCGCCTTCGCCGCCCTGCGCGAGGAGCAGCTGGACCGGCTGGGCGATCTGATCGAGGAGCACGCGGACACCGGCGCGCTGCTGCGGCTGATCGAGGAAGGAGTCCCGGAGGGGCTGCCGTTCGTGCCTCCGGGGGCGCCATGAGGGTAGGCACCCGAGGACCGCTACCGACGCAGACGACACAGCCGCCCGACGACCCGGAGGACGACACCGCATGACAACCGCTCACCACACCACCCCGCAGTACCCCTTCACCGCGGTGGTCGGCATGGACGACCTGCGGCTGGCGCTGCTGCTGAACGCGGTGAGCCCCGCGGTGGGCGGCGTGCTGGTCCGCGGGGAGAAGGGCACCGCCAAGAGCACCGCCGTACGAGCGCTGTCGGCGCTGATGCCGCAGGTGGACGTGGTCAGCGGCTGCCGCTTCGCCTGTGCCCCGGCCGCGCCCGACCCCGGCTGCCCCGACGGGCCGCACGGGAGTGCCGCCGCCGCGGAGCGCCCGACGCGGATGGTCGAACTGCCCGTCGGCGCCTCCGAGGACCGGCTGGTCGGCGCGCTGGACATCGAGCGGGCCCTGTCGGAGGGCGTCAAGGCCTTCGAACCGGGCCTGCTGGCCGACGCCCACCGGGGAATCCTCTATGTCGACGAGGTCAACCTCCTCCACGACCACCTGGTGGACCTGCTGCTGGACGCGGCCGCCATGGGCGCCTCCTACGTGGAGCGCGAGGGCGTCTCGGTCCGGCACGCGGCCCGCTTCCTGCTCGTCGGCACCATGAACCCCGAAGAGGGCGAACTGCGGCCGCAGTTGCTGGACCGCTTCGGGCTCACGGTCGAGGTGGCCGCCTCCAGGGAGCCCGACGAGCGGGTGTCGGTGGTCCGGCGCCGGCTGGCCTACGACGCCGATCCGGCGGGTTTCGCGGCGGGCTGGGCGGCCGAGGAGGACGCGCTGCGCGGGCGGATCACCGCCGCCAGGGAGCTGCTGCCGCGGGTGACGCTGGGCGACGGGGCGCTCCGGCAGATCGCCGCGACCTGCGCGGCGTTCGAAGTGGACGGGATGCGCGCGGACATCGTGATGGCGCGTACCGCCACCGCGCTGGCCGCATGGGCGGGCCGGACGGACGTCCTGGAGGAGGACGTGCGGCAGGCGGCGCTGCTGGCGCTGCCGCACCGCCGGCGCCGTAACCCCTTCGACGCCCCCGGCCTGGACCAGGACAAGCTCGACCAGACGCTGGAGGAGTTCGGCGGGGCGGACGAGGACACGGACGGCCAGGGCACGGACGGCGAGGACGATCCGGACCCGGACGGCCCGGACGGCGGCCCCGGCGGGGGCGGTCCGGACGGCGGCGGAGCGCCCCCGCGGGACAGCGGGGACGGCGGTCCGCAGGAGGCGCCCCCGGCGCAGAGCCCCGAACTCCCGCACCAGCAGGAGCGGGAGAGCGCCGAGGGCCCCGAGCGGCCCGCGGAGCAGCCCGCGGCCCCGGAGCGGTCCGAGGAGGGCGCTCCCGCCGCGGGCGGCGAGAAGGCCGCGGTCGGCGCCGGTGAGCCGTTCCGTACCCGGCGCCTCGATGTCCCTGGCCTGGGCGAGGGCGCGGACGGCCGCAGGTCGCGGGCCCGGACCGCGCACGGCCGGACGACCGGGGCACGGCGCCCGCACGGCGCCCTGGGCAAGCTGCACCTGGCGGCGACCGTGCAGGCCGCGGCGCCGCACCAGCGGGCCCGCGGGCGCCACGGGCGGGGTCTTGTGGTGCGCAGGGACGATCTGCGCGAGGCGGTACGCGAGGGGCGGGAGGGCAATCTGGTCCTCTTCGTCGTGGACGCGTCCGGTTCGATGGCGGCGCGCAAGCGGATGAGCGCGGTCAAGGGCGCGGTGCTCTCGCTGCTGCTCGACGCCTACCAGCGGCGCGACAAGATCGGCATGATCACCTTCCGCGGCACCGGCGCCGAGCTGGCGCTGCCCCCGACCTCGTCGGTCGAGGCGGGCGCGGCGCGGCTGGAGCAGCTGCCGACGGGCGGCCGTACGCCGCTGTCGGAGGGGCTGCTGCGGGCCCATGAGGTGCTGCGGGTGGAGCGGATGCGGGATGCCTCGCGGCGGCCGCTGCTGGTGGTCGTCACCGACGGCCGGGCGACCGGCGGCCCGGAGCCCGTCGTGCGCGCCGCCCGCGCGGCCCGCCTGCTGGCCGCCGAGGGCACCGCTTCGGTGGTCGTGGACTGCGAGGCGGGCCCGGTGCGGCTGGGCCTCGCGGGCGAGCTGGCCCGTGATCTGCAGGGCACCGCGGTCACCCTCGACGAACTGCGCGCGGACAGCGTCTCCGCGCTCGTACGGACCGTACAAGGCAACAGGAAGGCCGCGTAATGCCGCAGGGACAGCCGTCCGTCGTACCGAACGACGGGCTCACCACCCGCCAGCGCCGCAACCGCCCGCTGGTGTTCGTCCACACCGGCCAGGGCAAGGGCAAGTCCACCGCGGCCTTCGGGCTGGCGCTGCGCGCCTGGAACCAGGGCTGGCCGGTCGGGGTGTTCCAGTTCGTGAAGTCGGCGAAGTGGAAGGTCGGCGAGGAGCGGGCGCTGAAGGTGCTCGGGGAGTCCGGCGAGGGCGGCACCGTCGCCTGGCACAAGATGGGCGAGGGCTGGTCCTGGGTCCAGCGCGACATCGCCTCCAGCGAGGAGGCGGCGCGCGAGGGCTGGGAGCAGGTCAAGCGGGATCTCGCCGCGGAGACCTACAAGCTGCTGGTGCTCGACGAGTTCGCGTACCCGCTGAAGTGGGGCTGGATCGACACCGACGAGGTGGTGTCGGCGCTGCGCGACCGTCCCGGTACCCAGCATGTCGTCATCACCGGGCGGAACGCCCCCGAGGCGCTGCTGGACTTCGCCGACCTGGTGACGGACATGACCAAGGTCAAGCACCCGATGGACACCGGCCAGAAGGGCCAGCGGGGGATCGAATGGTGAGCCGGGTGAGCGCGGCATGAGCGGCGGTGCGATCCCCCGGCTGGTGATCGCCGCGCCGTCCTCGGGCGCGGGGAAGACGACGGTGGCCACGGGCCTGATGGCGGCGTTCGCCGAGGCCGGGCTCGTGGTGTCGCCGCACAAGGTGGGCCCGGACTACATCGATCCGGGCTACCACTCCCTGGCCACCGGCCGTCCCGGCCGCAACCTGGACGCCTATCTGTGCGGGCCCGGCCGGATCGCGCCGCTGTTCCTGCACGGCGCGGCGGGTGCCGATCTGGCGCTCGTCGAGGGCGTGATGGGGCTGTTCGACGGGGCGTCCGGGATGGGCGAGTTGTCCTCGACGGCGCAGGTGGCGAAGCTGCTGCGGGCGCCGGTGGTGCTGGTGGTGGACGCCTCCTCGCAGTCGCGGTCGGTGGCGGCGCTGGTGCACGGCTTCGCCTCCTGGGACCCGGAGGTGCGGCTGGCCGGGGTGATCCTCAACAAGGTCGGCTCGGACCGCCACGAGGAGCTGCTGCGGGAGGCGATGGAGTCCTCCGGGGTGCCGGTGCTGGGCGCGCTGCGCCGGGACGGGCGGGCCGGTACGCCGTCGCGTCACCTGGGGCTGGTGCCGGTCGCCGAACGGCGGTCCGAGGCGGTGGAGTCGGTGGCCGAGCTGGCCGCGCGGGTCCGCGAGGGCTGCGATCTTGAGGCGCTGCTGGCGCTGGCGCGTACGGTGCCCGAGCTGCCGGACGCCCCGTGGGACCCGGCGTCGGAGCTGGCCGTGGCCGACGTGCCCGAGGGGGGCGCCTCCCCTCAGAAGCCGCTGATCGCGGTCGCGGGCGGTCCCGCGTTCACCTTCTCGTACGCCGAGCACGCCGAGCTGCTGGCCGCCGCGGGCGCCGAGGTGGCCGCCTTCGACCCGCTGCGGGACGAACAGCTGCCGCCCGGAACCCGGGGGTTGGTGATCGGCGGCGGCTTTCCCGAGATGTACGCACCGGACCTGTCGGCGAACGCGCCGCTGCGCGCGGCGGTGGCCGCGCTGGCCGCGTCCGGTTCACCGGTCTCCGCCGAGTGCGCCGGGCTGCTCTACCTGTCCCGGTCACTGGACGGGAAGCCGATGTGCGGGGTGCTGCCCGCCGAGTCCCGGATGACCGAACGGCTCACCCTCGGCTACCGCGAGGCGGTGGCGCTGCGGGACAACGCGCTGGCAGCGGCCGGGACCCGGGTGCGCGGCCACGAGTTCCACCGCACGGTGCTGGAGCCGGGCGCGGGCGCCGACCCGGCATGGGGGCTGACCCACCCGGAGCGGCGGGTGGAGGGCTTTGTCTCCGGCGGGGTGCACGCCTCGTATCTGCATGTGCACTGGGCCGCCGAGCCGTCGCTGGCCGGGCGTCTGGTGGCGAGCGCGGCGCGTGGCGCCGTGGCGCGGAGCTCGGTGTGAGGAACGGCGGGAGCGGCTGTGGGGAGCGCGGAGGACCCGGTGCTCTCACTTCGGTCCCGGCGGGCTGGCCCGGGCCGTCCGCCGTCGCCCTGGGAACCGCCGGCCTGGGAGCCGCCCATCGGGGAGCCGTCGCGGCATGAGGGGCCGGGCGGCCGACGACGGGGCCGGGGTGCCGCCCCCGCCCCCGCTCGTGCCGCTGGTCGCCGGCGTGGGCGCGCGCCGTGGCGTCCCGGTGGCGGAAGTGCTGGAGCTGATCACGGCCAGTTGCGCGGCGGCGGGGTACGCCGTCCGCCAGGTCGTCGCCCTGGCAACGGTTGTGGCCAAGGCGGACGAGCCGGGGCTGACCGGGGCGGCCCGGGAGCTGGGGGTGCCGTTGCGGTCGTTCCCGGCGGCCGCGCTGGCGGCCGTACCGGTGCCGGAGCCGTCCGCGGCCGCGGCGGCCGCCGCCAGAACGCCGAGCGTGGCCGAGGCGGCCGCACTGCTCGCCGCGGGGCCGGGCGCCGTGCTGGCCGCCGGCAAGCGGAAGTCACCGCCGCCGGCCCGGGCGACCTGTGCGCTCGCCGTGCCGGCGGGACGCGCCGGTACGGCTGTAACGGACAGCGGCGCCCTTACCGCTGGTAGGGAGGGAGCGCCCGTCGTGCCTTCCACCGGGACGGTTATCGTCATGGCCTCCCCCAACCCGCCCCGCCGTGGCCCGGATCGGCGGACGGCGGTCGCCGGCGACCCGGCGCCCGGCAGCGCAACCCCCGGTAGCAAGGAGCCCCAGTGACCACTCCTCCCGCACTGCTCATCGCCGGTCACGGCACCCGTGACGAAGGCGGGGCCGAGGCGCTGCGCACGCTGGTGCGCATGCTCGGCGACCGCCACCCCGACGTGCCCGTCGCCGGCGGGTTCTTCGGTGCCCCGGCCTCTCCCCTGCCGCTGGACGACGCCGTCGACGGGCTCGTCGCGCGGGGCGCGACCCGGCTCGTGGTCATACCGCTGCTGCCGGCCCCGACCGGCCCCCTGCCGGACGCGCTGCCCTCGGTTCTGGAGCGGGCGGCGGAGCGTCACCCCGGGCTCGGCTATACCTGCGACGCCGAACTGGGGCCCCACCCCAAGGTGCTCGACGTACTGGAACGACGGCTGGACGAGGCGCTGGCCGCCGGCGCCCGCAGGCCCGAGGACCGGGCGCGCACCACGGTGTTGCTGGTGGGGCGCGGTGCGACCGATCCGTACGCCAACGCCGAGGTGGCACGGGCCGCGCGGCTGCTGTGGGAGGGGCGCGGCTTCGCGGGGGTGGAGACCGCGTTCGTCTCCCAGGCGGCGCCCGATGTGCCGGCGGGCCTGGACCGGTGCCGGGCACTGGTGGCCGCGGCATCGTCCGGCCGGCCGGGCCGGATCGTGGTGCTGCCCTACTTCTTCTTCCCCGGCGGCCTCCTGGAGCGGCTGCACCTGCAGGCCGAGGGCTGGGCCGCGGCCCACCCCGGCACGGAGGTGTTCGGCGCGGAGGCGATCGGCCCCGCGGCCGAGGTGGCCGAGGCGGTCATGGAGCGCTACCGCGCGACGGTGGCGGACGCTCCGCTGCCCGGTGACGCGGCGTGCGGTGGCCGGGCGGCGGCGGAGGACGCCCGGGGGACGGACGGCACGGCGCTGCGGACCGCTGCGGCGGCGGACGCCGGGGAGCGGTGAGCATGCCGGCACACACCGGGTCCGCCCCGCTCCGGCCGCCCGTCGAGGACACACCCCCGCCCGGCCGGGACACCCCCTCCCACGGCCGGGACGCACCGCCCGCCGAGCCCGGCCCGCGGCACCACGAGCCCGGCCACGAGCCCGACCTGCGCCACCACGGCGATGCCGAAGTGCGGGGCGCGGACGACGGATTGACGGATTTGGCGGTCAATGTCCGTACCGGCACTCCCCCGGCCTGGCTCAAGGCCGAGATCGCCGCTTCCCTGGACGGTCTGGCCGCGTACCCCGACGGCCGCGCGGCACGCCGGGCGGTCGCGGCCCGGCACGGCCTGCCCGTGGAACGGGTGTTGCTGACCTCGGGGGCCGCGGAGGCGTTCGTACTGATCGCGCGCGCGGTGCGGGCCCGCCGGCCGGTCGTGGTGCATCCGCAGTTCACCGAGCCCGAGGCGGCGCTGCGGGACGCGGGGCACGACGTCGGACGGGTGCTGCTCGACGCGCACGACGGCTTCCGGCTGGATCCGGCCGCCGTGCCGGAGGAAGCCGACCTGGTCGTCGTCGGCAACCCCACCAACCCCACCTCGGTCCTGCACCCGGCGGGCGTACTGGCCTCCCTGGCGCGGCCCGGCCGGACGCTGGTGGTGGACGAGGCCTTCATGGACGCGGTACCCGGTGAGCGGGAGGCGCTGGCCGGGCGCACCGACCTGCCGGGGCTGGTCGTGCTGCGCAGCCTCACCAAGACCTGGGGGCTGGCCGGGCTGCGGATCGGCTATGTGCTGGCCGCCCCGGACACCGTCGCCGCCCTGGAGCGCGCGCAGCCGCTGTGGCCGGTCTCCAGCCCCGCGCTGGCCGCCGCCGAGGCGTGCTGTACGCCGCGGGCGCTGGCGGAGGCGGAGGCGGCGGCCGGGGAGATCGCCGTGGACCGGGCGCATCTGCTGGCCCGGCTGGGCGAGTTCGGGCAGCTCCGGGCGGCCGGCCCGGCGGAGGGCCCGTTCGTGCTGATCCGGCTGCCCGACGCGGACGCGGTACGCACCGCACTGCGGACCCGCGGCTTCGCGGTACGCCGCGGTGACACCTTCCCCGGTCTGGGCCCCGGCTGGCTGCGCCTGGCGGTACGGGACCGGGCCACGACGGACCGGTTCGCTGCGGCGCTGGGCGAGGTGCTCCGCTAGACCGAAGTGCTCCGCCGGCCCCTGTCGTCGAAGTCCCGTCTCCGCCTTGCGATAGGGATAACCTTCACCATATGGCCGTCAAGGCAATGTCCTGTACGACGAATGGGACCTTGCCGAGATCTCCTGTGGCTCCTCGGGTCATATCGACAGCGATGCCCTTCCCGCATCTCAGGGCAGGCTCCAAAAGCCCCACCACCAGATCTCGGGAACCGGCGTCAGGCACAGCCCGAATCAGCCAACTGCGCCCTCACATTGCCGGTCCCGTATGCGGCCCATTCCCCTCAGTTGTACGCCTTGAATTCCCCTCATCACGTCTCCGATGCAGCACAACACTCCATGACTTCCGTGGATTTCACGGCCACGTCCAGCCGACTTCCCGCATCGCCCTGGCCCGCTGTATTCCTGCTTCTCGTCGCGTCGCCGTTTCCGCCGGTTTCCAGTAGCGATCCGCCGCGGTGGTCTGGTCGGGGTGCTTCCGGTAGAGGATGCTCGGCTCCGCGATGAATTCGCCGGGCGCGACAGCCTCCGCGGCGAGCAGCAGGGCCACCCCTTCGGCTCCGGTCAGAGCGTGCCAACCGCCCAGCGCGAGCACCAGAGGGCGCCGCGCGGCGAACGTCGCAGCCTGCACGGACAGACGGTGCTCCACCACCTCGTCCAGGAACCTGCCGGGCTCGACAGGGCCGCCCGGAGGGTCGTACGGGCCCGGTGACGTGCTGCCGTCCTGGTGGAGGTCGAGGCACGCGGATACACACCACGGAACGCGTTCCAACGTCTCGATGTCGCGCTCGAGGGCTCCCGGCAGCAATACGTCGTCCGCGTCCAGTGTCCGGACCAACTCGCCGGTCGCACGCGCGAGAGCGTGTGTGCGTCCCACCGCGGCGCGCGCCGGCAGGCCCGACTCGATCGAGATCCTGGAATCCCGGGGAAGGATGCCGTCGGTGATTCCGGTGTGACCGTCCTCCTGGAGGTACCAATGCCAATCCCAGTCGCCCGGAAGTTTCTGCTCTCGCAGAGATTGGTACGCCTCGTCAATATAATGATGGCCGCCGTCGTGCACAGAGGTAATTATGCTGATCGTTGACATGGGGGACTCCCTCTCCAAAGGCCGCCGGCGTGACCGCAACTGATCATGGTAACCGGGGCCTGGAACCTGACAAAGCGTCAATTCCTTTGCCAGTGAGGGATCGGTGATCTCGTTCCTCGGGGTGGGGTAATTCAGCCGAAGCCGTGGGAGATTGGGCGACGAGCCGCGGCGGCATCCGGCGAAAGTGAGGTGCGCCGCACCCGGCCGTCTCCGGCCCGGTACGGCGCACCTCGGGCCGTACTCCGCGCGCGACGCCCCCACAGCACCGGCGCGGTGTACGGGGTCCGTCAGCCGCGGCCGCCCTGCGCGGCGTTGCGGCGGCGTCGGGCGTAGCCGACCGACCCGGCGCCCGCGGCGACCAGCAGGGCCGCACCCCCGGCGAGATACGGGGTGGCCGAGCTGCTGCCGGTCTCGGCGAGGTTCTGGGTGCTGGGCTTCGAGCCGGTCTGCTGCACCTCGGTGCCCTTACCCTCGGCCGGCTTGGTGCCGCCGTCCGGCTTGGTGCCCTCGCCGGTGCCGCCGGAGCCGTTGTGTTCGGGCGCCCTGACACCTGGTGCGGTGCAGGTGGCCCGGGCCAGCGTGACCTGGCCGCGCACCTCGGCGACGCCGAGCTTCAACGGGTTGAGGGAGACCTTGAGGTCGAGCGCGGTGGCCGCGGCGCTCTTGGACAGGACGTTCTTCCGGGACAGGTCGAGCCGTACCTCGCCCACGCCCGGCACCTTGACCTCCGTCGTCCCGCCCGCCGTGAGCGCGACCCGCTTGCCCAGGACGAGGACGTCGCCCAGCACGTTCGCCTCGGCCCGGGGCCGCTCGCCCGCCTCGCACACCGCCTTGGCGGTGACCTGCCGGACCTCGACCAGGGACCGCAGCACCAGACCCGGCACCTGCACCTTCGCCCTCACGAGGTTGGCGTAGCCCTCCGTCTTGCGGTGGTCGGAGGTGGCCCGTGCGGTGGCGGCGTCGGCGCGCAGCAGGCTGAACGGCTTGCCGCGGTCGATGCCGTCGAGGTGGACGGTGAGCGCGGTCTTGGAGGCCGAGGCCGGGGCGTGCACCTCGTTGAGGACGGCGTTCAGCGGGACGTCGACCGTCTTGTGGAGCAGCCCGATGTTCAGGCCGGTGCGCAGCACGACCGCGTCGGCGGTGCCGCGGGCCGGGCCGTGGTCTCCGGTGGCATGCGCGGGCACGGCGCCCAGCAGGAGGGCGGGGCCGGCCGTGAGCGCGGTGGCGACGAAGGTCGCGGCGAGGCGTCGGGGCATGCCGAAGGAGCGGGCGGGACTGGTGGACACGTGTGTGGAACCCTCACAGGAGAAATGGAGCCGCCGGCCGCGCCATGGGGGACATCACGCGGGCCGACGACCTCGACCCGCACATCGTGTCCGCACGGAGGGTGAACGGGGAGCCACGTGGCGTCAGTTCACCCCAATGGGTGGTTTCCGGGTATTTATTCGATTCCTGTGGCACGGAGCACCACCCTCGCCACAGCGGCCCCACCGTCCGGGTGACCCGGGTTGACCGGCCCGGATGACGCCGGGGCACCTGTGCGTAACCCCGGCACCACCCGCTGCCGGCTACCCCACGACCTGCCCGCGCAGCACCACCCGCCGCGGCGCGGCCAGCACCCGGACGTCCTCGCGCGGATCGCTGCCGTAGACCACCAGATCCGCCGGAGCGCCCTCGGTGAGGCCGGGGCGGCCCAGCCAGTCCCTGGCCCCCCAGGTGGTGGCGGAGAGGGCGGCCACGGCGGACAGGCCGGCCTTGGTCAGCTCGGCGACCTCGTCGGCGACCAGGCCGTGGGCGAGCGCACCGCCGGCGTCCGTCCCGGCGAAGACGGGCACCCCGGCGTCGTAGGCCGCCCGTACGGTGTCGTAGCGGCGCGCGTGCAGGCGCCGCATGTGGTCCGCCCAGCGCGGGAACTTCCCCTCGCCGCCGGCCGCGAGCTTCGGGAAGGTGGCGATGTTGACGAGCGTGGGAACGATGGCGACGCCACGCTCCGCGAACAGCGGGATGGTGTCCTCGGTGAGCCCGGTGGCGTGCTCGATGCAGTCGATGCCGGCCTCGACCAGCGGGGCGAGGGATTCCTCGGCGAAGCAGTGGGCCGTCACCCGGGCGCCCAGCCGGTGGGCCTCGGCGATGGCCGCCTCGACCGCCCCCTGGGGCCAGCAGGCCCCCAGATCGCCCGTGGAGCGGTCGATCCAGTCGCCGACGAGCTTGACCCAGCCGTCGCCGCCGCGGGCCTCCCGGGCGACATAGGCGACCAGGTCCTCGGGTTCGATCTCGTGCGCGTAGTTGCGGGTGTAGCGCTTGGTGCGGGCGATATGGCGGCCGGCCCGGATGATCCGCGGCAGATCCTCGCGGTCGTCGATCCAGCGGGTGTCGGACGGGGAGCCCGCGTCACGGATCAGCAGCGCGCCGGCGTCACGGTCGGTGAGCGCCTGCTTCTCACTGGTGGCGTCGTCCACCGGGCCGTGCGCGTCCAGGCCCACATGGCAGTGGGCGTCGACCAGGCCGGGCAGTGCCCAGCCCGTCACGGTGATGGCATCCCGTGCCATCACCGGCCGGTCGAAGGTGACCCGCCCGCCGACCACCCACAGCTCGTCGCGCACGTCGTCCGGCCCGACGAGGACCCTCCCCTTGAGGTGCAGCACCGCACCTTCGCTCATGGACGTCATAGGGGCACTGTAGGCGGCGTCACCGCCGCTGTGACCCGTACGGTCACACCGGCCGCAAGGCGGCATTCCCCCGCCGTTTCCCGGGATAGCCGCAGCCGCGCCGCGCTTTTCTCCGCGGTCGCTCTCCGTACAGCTTCCGCACGTTCTGCGCACACTTCCGCCGACGTTCTCCGCACGCTTGCGGACATCATCTCGCGCATGTTCTTACGGGTCTTGCCATCGATGTGCCGAGCAGGTTTCGATGGGCCTTACGCCCAGCCTTCCGGGGGCGAATTCCCAATTACCCGTGCGTACAGCTTCCCGTATTCTTCTGCCCGCTTTTCCGCACCCCAAACGCCAAGATTTTGCTAGTGGCAAGTTCCGCAATTCGGACGGATCTCATCGGTGTTACGGAGCTGTGACCGACTACACAACGTGTCCGTTTCGCCCCGAACATCCCGGTCAAATCGGGACATCCGGCGGTGGGATCGCGCGTACGGGCGCCCCCGCGCGATAACACATCTTCGGCGCTTGTGTAACCCCTGCCCACGATGCAATTTCCTTTTTCCCTGGGTAAATTTAATTTCTATGACCGCCGCACAAGCAGACCATGCAGGTGCCCGAAGCGATATCAGAGAATTGCCGGAGGGCTTCAAGCTCGACACCCCACGCGTGGAGGACGGAGCCGCGATCTGGCGTATCGCCCGCGACTCGAAGACGCTGGACCTCAACTCCTCGTACAGCTACCTCCTGTGGTGTCGCGACTTCGCCGCCACCTCTGTCGTCGCCCGTGACACAGAGGGCGAGCCGGCCGCTTTCGTCACCGGATACATCCGCCCCGAGCGCCCGGAGACCCTCGTCGTCTGGCAGGTAGCCGTCGACGACGCGCACCGTGGCCAGGGGCTGGCGGCCGCACTCCTGGACGGGCTCGCCGCCCGTGCCGGGGACGAGCTGGGCATGCGCTTCGTCGAGACCACCATCACCCCCGACAACGCCGCATCCAACCGGTTGTTCGCGTCCTTCGCCGAGCGGCACTCAGTGCCGATCAAGCGCGAGGTGCTCTTCGATGCGGGGCTGTTCCCCGAGCAGGGCCACGAGCCGGAGGTGCTGCACCTCATCGGCCCGTTCGGTCCACCGGCCCGCCCGGAGCACTGACGCCACCCAAGGACCGCGCGGCCACCGCGCCGCAGCGGCCATGCGGGACCCGGCACCACACCCACGCGACACCGCCGGCACCGCCCAGCCCCACAGACTTCCTGATCCTTTTCGCCACTCATCTCCCAGGAGCATGTTGTGACCATCACCCAGCCCGATCTGAGCGTCTTCGAGACCGTGGAGTCGGAGGTCCGCAGCTACTGCCGCAGCTGGCCCACCGTCTTCGACCGCGCGCAGGGCAGCCGCATGACCGACGAGGACGGCCACACCTACCTCGACTTCTTCGCAGGGGCCGGCTCGCTCAACTACGGCCACAACAACCCCGTGCTCAAACGCGCTCTGATCGACTACATCGAGCGGGACGGCGTCACCCACGGCCTGGACATGTCCACCACGGCCAAGCGGGCGTTCCTGGAGTCGTTCCAGAACATCATCCTGCGGCCCCGTGACCTGCCCTACAAGGTCATGTTCCCGGGCCCGACGGGCGCCAACTCCGTCGAGGCCGCGCTCAAACTGGCCCGTAAGGTCAAGGGCCGCGAGTCGATCGTGTCCTTCACCAACGCCTTCCACGGCATGTCGCTGGGCGCGCTCGCCGTCACCGGTAACTCCATGAAGCGGGCCGGCGCCGGTATCCCGCTGGTGCACGGCACCCCGATGCCGTTCGACAACTACCTCGACGGCACCTACCCGGACTTCCTGTGGTTCGAGCGGCTGCTGGAGGACCAGGGCTCCGGCCTGAATACCCCCGCCGCCGTGATCGTCGAGACGGTCCAGGGCGAGGGCGGCATCAACGTCGCCCGTCCCGAGTGGCTGCGCGCCCTCGCCGACCTGTGCGAGCGCTGGGACATGCTGCTCATCGTCGACGACATCCAGATGGGCTGCGGCCGTACGGGTGCCTTCTTCTCCTTCGAGGAGGCGGGCATCGTGCCGGACATCGTCACCGTCTCGAAGTCCATCAGCGGCTACGGCCTGCCGCTCGCGCTCACCCTGTTCAAGCCTGAGCTGGACATCTGGGAGCCGGGCGAGCACAACGGCACCTTCCGCGGCAACAACCCGGCGTTCGTCACCGCCGCCGCGACGCTGGACACCTACTGGGCCGACGGCCAGATGGAGAAGCAGACTCTCGCCCGCGGTGAGATCGTCGAAGCACACCTCAAGGCCATCGCCGAGGAGCACCCGGACGCCATCGCCGAGTACCGCGGCCGCGGTCTGGTGTGGGGCATGGAGCTCAACGACAAGCCCCTCGCCGACAAGATTGCCAAGCGCGCCTTCGAGCTGGGTCTGCTGATCGAGACCTCCGGCCCGGAGAGCGAGGTCGTCAAGCTGCTGCCCGCACTGACGACCACCCCCGAGGAGCTGGACGAGGGCCTTCGGATCCTCGCCCGCGCGGTCCGCGACTGCGTCTGACCACTCCAGAGCCCCTTACCGTTCCACAGAAAGGCACCGAGTCACCGTGATCGTCCGATCCTTCAAGGACATCGAAGGCACCGACCGCCACGTCAAGGCCAAGTCGGGCACCTGGGAGAGCAAGCGCATCGTGCTCGCCAAGGAGCGCGTCGGCTTCTCGCTGCACGAGACCACCCTGTACGCCGGTACGGAGACCTCGATGTGGTACGCGAACCACATCGAAGCCGTACTCTGCGTAGAGGGCGAGGCCGAGCTCACGAACGACGAGACCGGCGAGAAGCACATCATCACGCCGGGCACGATGTACCTGCTCGACGGGCACGAGAAGCACACCATGCGGATCAAGAAGGACTTCCGCTGCGTCTGTGTCTTCAACCCGCCGGTCACCGGCCGCGAGGACCACGACGAGAACGGGGTCTACCCGTTGCTCACCGAGCCGGAGCCCGAGGCCGAGACGGTCTGAGGCGATCGGCACCCGCCTGCCCCGTCCGGCAGATGAGGAAGGCACGCCCACACGCACGGAAGCCAGAGCCCGTACGAGAGGAGAGGAAGGCAACACCATGACCACCGCACCCGAGCGCACCGCCGACCTGTACCCGACCCGTGGGACCGCTGAGGTCATCACCCCGCGGAAGGACCCGGTGGTGTGGTCGCAGCCCGGAGCGGCCGGCCCGTTCGCGCCGTCCGAGCTGAGCGACTTCGAACGTGACGGCTTTTTCGCCATCGGAGAACTGCTCACGGCGGAAGAAGTCGCGGTGTACCGCGCCGAACTGGACCGTCTCGTCCTCGACCCGACGATGCGCGCCGACCCGCGCTCCATCGTCGAGCCGAAGTCCCAGGACGTGCGGACCGTGTTCGAGGTGCACAAGATCAGTGAGGTGTTCGCCAAGCTGGTCTCCGACCCGCGTGTGGTCGGCCGTGCCCGTCAGATCCTCGGCTCGGACGTCTACGTCCACCAGTCGCGGATCAATGTGAAACCGGGCTTCGGTGCCTCCGGCTTCTACTGGCACTCGGACTTCGAGACCTGGCACGCCGAGGACGGTCTGCCGAATATGCGCACCGTGTCGGTCTCGATCGCTCTGACGGAGAACTACGACACCAACGGCGGCTTGATGATCATGCCCGGCTCGCACCAGCACTTCGTGGGCTGTGAGGGTGAGACGCCGAAGGACAACTACAAGCGGTCGCTGCAGATGCAGGACGCCGGCATCCCGTCGGACGAGGTGCTGACGAAGATGGCGGACAAGCACGGCATCCGTCTCTTCACCGGCAAGGCCGGCTCGGCGACCTGGTTCGACTGCAATGCCATGCACGGCTCGGGTGACAACATCACGCCGTACCCGCGCAGCAATGTCTTCATCGTCTTCAACAGCGTGGACAACGAAGCGGTGGAGCCCTTCGCGGCGCCGGTCCGGCGCCCCGAGTACATCGGAGCCCGGGACTTCACGCCGGTGAAGTAGGCACGGCGCAGTACGGGTGGCGCGGCCGCCGCACAGCAGGGTCTGTGCGGCGGCCGCGCTCGTGTGTGCGGGGGGGGGCGGGCTGGTGTGTGCGGGGCCGGGCTACCTCAGCAGGGCCAGCAACCGGTCCACGTCGTCCGTCGAGTTGTAGAGGTGGAAGGCCGCGCGGAGCAGCCCGCCGCGCACCGAGACCCGCACCCCCGCCTCGGTCAGCCGCTGCTCCGCGTCCGCGATCCCGGGGGTGGAGACGATCGCCGAGCCGGGCGCGGGGCAGGGCGTCAGACCGCGGTCGGCCAGGCCCGCGCGATAGTGGTCGGCGAGTGCGGTGTTGTGGGCGTGGACGGCCGCCACCCCCAGCTCTCCGAGGAGGCCGAGGGACTGCTCGGCGCCCACATAGGAGAGGTAGGCGTGCGGTTCGTCGAAACGCCGGGCGTCGGCCGCCGGCCGGATCGGGCCGTAGTTGGATGCGCCGAGGTCCTCGCCGGCGACCCAGCCGGCGTGCAGGGCGGCGGGCCACTCCCCGCCCCGCCCGATGTCCCCTCCGAACGCCATGAAGGTCGTCCCACGCGGGCACAGCAGCCACTTGAAGGCCCCGGCGACGACGAAGTCGAAGTCGGCGGCGCGCAGCGGCAGCCAGCCGGCGGCCTGGGTGACGTCGAGGTAGGTACGCGCCCCGTGGGCCCGCGCCGCCTCGCGGACCGCCGCCATCTCGGCGATCCGCCCGTCCAGCGACTGCACGGCGCTGAAGGCGACCAGCGCGGTGCCGGGGCGCACCGCATCGGCAAGCGCCTCCAGCGGCACGGTGCGCAGCTTGATCCCCGGGTGGGCGGCGAACGGATTGAGCAGCGAGCTGAAGTCGCCCTCGGGGGCGAGCACTTCGGCACCGGCCGGGAGCGAGCCGGCGACGAACGCGGACTGCACCGCGACCGAACTGCCGACGGCAACACGCTCGGCGGGCACGTCCAGCAGCCGGGCGAAGGCGGCACGCGAGGCATGGGCGGCGGCGAAGTAGTCGCGGCCCATGGTGCCGTGGGAAACGGATTCCCCGACGGCAGCACGCAGCGCGGCGGCACTGCGCGCCGGGAGGAGCCCGCTGGAGGCGGAGTTCAGATAGGTCGTCCGGGGCTCGAACTCGTCCCCGCCGAGTGACGCACGTCGCTGCATGCCCCCACTGTGCGCGGTGATCCCCCGGCGCGTCCATGACCGGGGCCGTATCCCGCCAACGCGTCTGGGGGGGCCGCGCGGGGGCGAGGCCCGCGTCGGCTGGTGCGGGCGCGGGCCGGTGCGCGGTGGGGGCGGGCCGTTACGCGGCCCGGGCGGACCGGTGCGCGGCGGGGAGGGTGGGCCGTTACGCAGCTAGGACAGACCGGCACACAGCTCGGGCAGGCCGGCACACGCTCACTCCCCCGGCACCGCGCAACCGTCGTCACCGCACACCCCGGCCTCGCCGCCCGCCGGTATCAGCTCCGCGCCGTCGGCGTGCGCGCGCTCCAGGGCCTGCCGGAAGACCTCGGCGGGCTGCCCGCCGGAGATGCCGTAACGGCGGTCGATGACGAAGAACGGCACACCCGTCGCGCCGAGCTCCGCGGCTGCACGCTCATCGGCGCGCACCTCCTGCGCGTACGCCCCGGGGTCGGCGAGCACCCGGTCGGCCTCCTCGGCGGGCAGCCCCGCACCGACGGCGGTCTCGCGGAGCACGGCGGGGTCACCGAGCCTCCTGGCCTCGGCGAAGTTGGCGCGGTAGAAGGCGTTCAGCACGGCATTCTGCACGCCGTGCGCGGCGGCGGCGTGCAGCAGCCGGTGCAGGTCGAAGGTGTTGCCGTGGATCCGGTCGGAGCGGTAGTCCAGCCCCTCCCCCGCCGCCGCCCCGGCGACCCGGGCCTCCATCGCCTCGGCCTGCTCACGGCTCACCCCGTACTTCGTGGCGAGCATGTCGAGCACGGGGACATCGGTGGCGGCCGGCGCCTTCGGGTCCAGCTCGAAGGAACGGTGCACCACCTCGACACCGTCACGATGCGCAAAGGCGGCGAGCCCGGCCTCGAAGCGGGCCTTGCCGATGTAGCACCAGGGACAGGCGATGTCGGACCAGATTTCGACGCGCATGAGCTGACTTTCCTCGTGAGGGGTGTGTGCGGGTGGAACCTCGGCTGGCGGCGGGGTATTCCCGGGGCCGTCCCGCCGCAGCGGTCCGGCCCACCGGTTTCCCGGGGGCCGGCAGCCTGTTCCGTGGGTAGCGTCCGGGCATGACCTCGCCACAGGGATTTCTCGGGTTCTGGGAGACAACCGGGTCCGCCAAGACCTTTACCCATCCGCTCGATCCGGTGCTGCTGGACGCCTATGTGCCGCGGAGCGCGCGGGTGCTGGACTACGGGTGCGGGTACGGGCGGCTGACCGCCGAGCTGGCCGGGCTCGGGTACGGGGCGGTGCGTGGGGTGGATGTCTCGGCGGCGCTGATCGCGCGGGGGCGGCGGGAGCATCCGGAGCTGGCGCTCATGCGGTGTCCCGGGTTCCCGCTGCCGTTCGAGGACGGCAGCTTCGATGCGGCGCTGCTGTTCGCCGTGCTCACCTGCGTGCCCGCGGACGCGGACCAGACGGCGATCGCCGGGGAGCTGGGACGGCTGGTGCGGCCCGGTGGGGTGGTGTACCTGAGCGATGTGCCGCTGCAGGGCGATGCGCTCAACCGGGAGCGCTATGCCCGGTTCGCGGAGCGCTACGGGACGTACGGGGTCTTCGAGACGCCCGATGGCGGGGTGTTCCGGCACCATCCGCCACAGCGGCTGCGCGGGCTGCTGCGGGAGGCCGGTTTCTCGGTGCGGAAGGAGCGGACCGGTGTGGTGGGCACGCTGGACGGGCGGACGGCGGAGCGGCTGCAGATCGTTGCCCTGAGGGAGCCGGACGCGGCGGGGCCGGAGCCGTCGCCGGGGCCGGCGTCAGGGTGAGGGGGAAAGGGGAAAGGGGAAAGGGGCCCCCGGCGGTGGTCGGGAGCGCGGTTCTACGAGCCCTCGGCGGTGGTCGGGAGCGCGGTTCTACGCGCCCTCGGCGCGGTCGTCGACGCGGCGCGGCAGACCGAGCGGGTTGTCCTCGCGCAGCTCGGGCGGCAGCAGCGCGGGCGGGGTGTTCTGGTAGGCGACCGGGCGCAGCCAGCGTTCGACGGCGGTGCCGCCGACGGAGGTCGAGGTGGAGGTCGTCGCCGGGTAGGGGCCGCCGTGGTGCTGGGCAGGGGCGACGGCGACCCCGGTCGGCCAGCCGTTGACGACCACCCGGCCGGCGAGCGGGGTGACCTCGGCCAGCAGCCGGGCGCCGCGGCCCCCGTCGTCGTGGCCGGCGCTCTCCGCGTCGCCGAGGTGCAGGGTCGCGGAGAGGTTGCCGGGCAACCGGGCGAGTACGGCGCCGATCTCGGCCTCGTCGGTGTAGCGGGCGACGACGGTGACCGGGCCGAAGCACTCCTCCAGGAGGAGGTCGTGCGGCCCTTCGGCGGCGAGGCGGGCGGCCGGCACGGAGAGGAAGCCGGCGCTGACGGTGTGCTCGCTGCCCGCACCCGGGGTCACCGGCACCTCGACGCCGGGGAGCTCGGCGCGGGTGCGGACACCGTCGAGGAACGCCTGCCGCATCCGGTGGTCGAGCAGCACCCCGGCCTCGGTGTCGCTGACCGCGTCGGTCAGCGCCGTCAGCAGCCGCTCGCCGCTCTCACCGTCGGGCGCCAGGACCAGGCCCGGCTTGACGCAGAACTGGCCCACGCCGAGCGTCATCGCACCGGCCAGGCCGGCGCCGATCTGCTCGGCGCGCTCCGCGGCCGCGGCCTCGGTGATCACGACGGGGTTGAGGCTGCCCAGCTCGCCGTGGAAGGGGATGGGGTGCGGGCGGGCCGCGGCCGCGTCGTACAGGGCGCGGCCGCCGCGCACCGAGCCGGTGAACCCGGCCGCGGTGACCAGCGGATGGCGCACCAGGTCGATACCGGCCTGGAAGCCGTGGACCAGGCTCAGCACGCCCTCCGGCAGACCGGCCTCGGCGGCGGCGCGGCGCAGCAGCGCGGCACACAGCTCGGAGGTGGCCGGGTGGTCCGGGTGTGCCTTGACGACGACGGGGCAGCCGGCCGCGAGGGCGCTGGCGGTGTCGCCGCCCGGCACCGAGAAGGCGAGCGGGAAGTTGCTGGCGGAGTAGACCGCGACGGGGCCCAGCGGAACCTTGTAACGGCGCAGGTCGGGCCGGGGCGGGGTGAGGCCGGGGTCGGCGTGGTCGATCCGTACGTCGAGGAACGCGCCCTCCTGTACGAGGTCCGCGAAGGCCCGCAACTGGTAGGTGGTGCGGTCGAGTTCGCCGGTGAGCCGGCCGGGGCCGAGCGCGGTCTCGGCGTCGGCGGCCTCGATGACCGCCTCGCCCGCGTCGTCGAGCAGATCGGCGGCGCGGCGCAGCAGCGTGGCGCGTACGGCGCGGTCGGCGAGCGCGTCCCGGACCGCGTGGGCGGCGCGGACCACGGTGTCCACCTCGTCGGCCGTGGCCTCCACCGCGACCTGTTCGCGCTGCTTCCCGGTTCGGGGATCGACGCTCCAGACTGGTGCTGCTGCTGTCACCGTGCATTCCTCCCGGGCGTGCCTGCCGAGTCTTTCCGAGTCCTGCCGCACCTCGGATGGCGTTCTATATGCTGAACACTGTCCCACATGGTGAACAACCGGGACTCTATGGCGGTCCGAACAGAGGGGTCAAGGGCGATGTCAGCTGCCGAGACCGGTGGATCTCAGGTCAAATCCGCGGTGCGGACGGTGGAGTTGCTCGAGTACTTCGCACATCGTCCCGGTATGCACAGTCTGTCCTCTGTCCAGGAAGCCGTCGGCTACCCGAAATCCAGCCTCTACATGCTGCTGCGCACCCTGGTCGACCTGGGCTGGGTCGAGACCGAGGCCACCGGCACCCGCTACGGTATCGGTGTCCGCGCACTGCTGGTCGGCACGTCGTACATCGACGGCGACGAGGTGGTGGCCGCGGCCCGGCCGACGCTGGACCGGCTCTGCGACGACACCACCGAGACCATCCACCTCGCCCGCCTGGACGGCACCGACGTCGTCCACCTCGCCACCCGTCAGTCGCCGCACTCCCTGCGCCCGTTCACCCGCGTCGGCCGGCGGCTGCCCGCGCACTCCACCGCGCTGGGCAAGGCGCTGCTCGCCACGTACAGCGACGACCAGGTACGGGAGATGCTGCCGCCGACGCTCGCGCGGCTGACCGAGCACACCCTCACCGACCGCGAGCAGCTGATCGAGGAGCTGCACGCGGTGCGCGAGCGGGGCTGTGCGGTCGACCGCGAGGAGAACACCCTGGGCCTGCGCTGCTTCGGCGTCGCGATCCCGTACCGCACCCCGGCCCGGGACGCGGTCAGCTGCTCGGTGCCGGCGGCCCGGCTGACCCCAGCCCATGAACAGATGATCGAGGACGCCCTGTTCGACGCCCGCGACCGGCTGACGCTGGCCACCCGGCGGCTGTGAGACGGCCCCACAGGGCCGGTTGAGCAACTCCTCCCCCGTACGACGGAGGGGGATCGTCACCGGGGCCGAGGTGCCGCGGGGCGGCCACCGGAAGGCTGGCGGCCATGAGCACTCGGACCAGCCGGCCCGCACGGGCCCCGCACCCCGCCGCACCGTCCCCCGCCCCACGCACGGCGGCCCGTACGGTGCTGCGCCTGATCACCCTGGCCGCCTGTATCCCCTACCTCTCGCTCAAGATCGCCTGGCTCGCGGGCAGTCACCTCGGCATCCCCGAGGGCAGCGCTCTGCGCCGGGACGGAAACAGCCTGATGGCGCTCAACGCACTGACCGTGCTGATGGATGCGGCGGTGATCGTGCTGGCGTTTCTGCTGACCCGGCCCTGGGGACGGCGGATACCGGCCTGGCTGCTGGCGCTGCCGATGTGGTGCGCCACCGGCCTGATCGCACCGATCCTCGCGGTCTTCCCCGTACAGCGCCTGGCCGCGGCGCTGCGCGGGGGCGCGGCCGGCAGCGGACCGCACGCCGGCCCGGAGGAGCTGCTCGCCCCGTGGGTATGGAGCGTCGTCTACACCGGCTTCATCGTGCAGGGCCTGGCCCTGGGCGCCCTCTTCGTGCAGTACGCCAGGGAGCGCTGGGGCCCGTTGTGGCGCGGCCGCCTCGATACGCTCGCGCACGGTGCCACCCGGCCCGCCCGCCGGCTGACCGGAGCCGCCGTGGCCGTACTGAGCCTGCTGCCCGCCGCGGTACATCTGCTGTGGGCGGCCGGCGGCACGACCGGTCTGAATCCGGCGCGGGCCGCGGCGACGGATCTCGACGCCCGGCTCAACGACGCCGGGTACGTCCTGTTCGCCGTGCTCACCGCGGCCGGTGCACTGACCCTGGCGTACGGCCGGGGGCGCCGGATCCCGCTGCTCCTGCCGCTGGCCGCCACCTGGCTGGGGTCGGGCGCCCTGGCCTGCTGGGGCGGCTGGCTGACGCTGACCACGCTGACCGCCACGGCATCCGATCCGAAGCTGCCCGCACCGCTGATGAGCCTCACTTACTCTGTGCAGATGATCGTGGGGACGATGGTGGCGGTGGCGGGGTCCCACTTCTTCGCCGAACGTGCGGCCGTCCGGTGCGACTGACCGGCCGGCGCTGGGTCCATCTGGTGCTGGGCGGCGCGCTGTTGATGCCCTTCTTCCTGCTGGCCTCGGTGGCCGTGCCGCTGGCCGTGGAGGGTGCCGACCCGCTGCGCCAAGTGGGCTGGCAGTTGGCCGCGTTCGGCTGTGCGCTGCCACTGGCCGCCCTGGCGGCGCTGCTCTTCCCGCTGCTGCGGCCGCTGGAGGTGACCGCCGTACGGTCGCTGTGCGGGGTGCCCGCGGAGCGGCTGGCCGAGGGGCCGGCTCTCTCGTGGGCGGCCCGGCGGCGGACCGCGCTGTGGTTCGTGGCGCATCTGCTGGCCGGGGGGATCGTCAGCGGGATGACGCTGGCCGCGCCGCCGGCCGCGGTGCTGTTGCTGTTGCTGCCGTTCTCCGAGCCCCTGCGGCACACCGCGCTGGGCTGGCCGGACGCCTTCTCGGGCGTGCTGGGTCCGCTCGCCGGGCTGGCGCTGCTGGCTCTGGTGGCCGGCACGTCCTGGGCGGCGGGGGCGCTGCTGGGCCGCATCGCCCCGGCGCTGCTGGGCCCCACGCCCGCCGACCGACTGGCCGCCGCCGAGCGCCGGGCGGGGGATCTGGCGTCCCGCAACCGGCTGGCCCGCGAGCTGCACGACGCCGTCGGACATGCGCTGAGCGCGGTCACCCTCCAGGCGAGCGCGGCCCGCCGGGTGCTGGACGCGGACCCGGAGTTCGCCCGCCGGGCACTGGCCGCCATCGAGGAGACCACCCGCGGGGCGGTCGCCGAACTGGACACCGTACTCGGCCTGTTGCGCGAGGAGGACGGTGCCGATCCGGCGGCGCCCGCGCCGAGCCTGGACGGCCTGGACGCGCTGCTCGCCCGGACCCGGGCGGCGGGCCTGGCGGTCGAGGCGACGGTCGAGGGACGGAGCGCGGGGCCGGCATCGGTGGTCTCGCGGGAGGCCTACCGGATCGTGCAGGAAGGCCTCAGCAATGCGTTGCGGCATGCCGGTCCGGTGTCAGTACGGCTTCAACTGCGGTGTGAAGAGCGGGAGTTGACGATCCTGATGGAGAATCCGGTGACCGGGCCGACGGACAGTTCCCCCCCGGCGGCGGACCCTGCGGGCGGGGGCCGTCCGTTCGGGGACCGTCCGTTCGGGGACCGTCCGTTCGGGGACCGTCCGTTCGGGGGCCGCGGGCTGCGGGGCATCGCCGAGCGGGCACGGCTGCTGGGCGGCGAGGCGACGGCCGGGGCCCAGGACGGCGTATGGCGGCTGACGGCCCGGCTGCCGTCGGCGGGGGCGACGGACTACGGGGCTACGGGCGACGGGGTGACAGCCGACGGAACGGGGCGAGGAGTGGGGGCAGGGTGAGTGAGCGGGGACAGGGGGGCAGCGCATGACCACGCGTCAGGACGACGACCAGCGGTCCGGCGACGGGGGTGACCGGGGTGACGGCGGTGACGGGTGCGTTGCCCGCCCACTCCGTATCGTCCTCGCCGACGACGAGCGGATGGTGCGCACGGCGCTGCGCGCGATCCTGGGCGCCGAGGCGGACATGGAGGTCGTCGGCGAGGCGTCGACCGGCGCCGAGGCGGTGCCGCTGATCCGGGCACTGCGCCCGGACATCGTGCTGATGGATGTCCGGATGCCGGAGATCGACGGAATCCGGGCGACCGAGCAGGTGCTCGCCGGGATGGACCGGCCGCCACGCATCATCGTGGTGACCACGTTCGAGAACGACGCCTACGTCTATGACGCGCTGCGGGCCGGTGCCAGCGGGTTCCTGCTCAAGCGGTCCGGTGCGGAGGACCTGGTGCAGGCCGTGCGGCTGGTGGCGCGCAGCGACTCGCTGCTGTTCCCGGCCGCGGTGCGGCAGCTGGCCGCCCGGCACGCCGGGGAGCGGGCCGCGGACGACGCGGTGCGGGCACTGCGGGCCCGGCTGTCGGAGCGGGAGCGGGCGGTGCTGCGGCTGATGACGGCCGGGATGACCAATGCCGAGATCGCGGACCGGCTGGGGGTGGGCCCGGCCACGGTCAAGACGCATGTGGCGGGGGTGCTGGCCAAGCTCGGGGTGCGGGACCGGACCCAGGCGGTGATCGCCGCGTACGAGTGCGGGTTCGTCCGGCCGGGGTGAGGCGAACGGCCAGGGGGATGCGAACGGCCGGGGTGACGCGTCCGGCCGGGGTGATGCGTCCGGCCGGGGTGATGCGCGGCCACGCCGGAGTAGCGATTCCGGGTCGGCCGAGGGTCCCCAACTGCCCCGCCACAAGCGGATTCACCGGCCCCGTCAAGCGTCTTGACCGGCCGTGAGCCGGCTCCTTCAGCGTGTCCGCACAAGGCGTGTTCACACAGCTGCATGCTGCCCATTGAATGCCGTCCATGCTGTCTGCGCATACGGCCCCGCTGTTCAGCCGGAGGAGTCTCCCCCCATGACCGCGCCCCACCCCGCACCCCGCACCGTCCTGCTCACCGGCGCCGCCGGCAGGCTCGGCACCCTGATGCGTGAGCTGCTGCCGCCGTACGGGTACCGGCTGCGCCTCTTCGACCAGCGGCCCGTCGACACCACCGCCGGCGAACCGGACGCGATCACGGCCGAGCTGGCCGACACCGAGGCGCTGCGCGAGGCGGTGCGCGGGGTCGACGCGGTGATCCATCTCGCCGGCATCTCCCTGGAGGCCGGCTTCGAGCAGATCCTGCGCGCCAACATCGAGGGCACCTACCGCCTGTACGAGGCGGCGCGCGAGGCGGGCGTCCGCCGGATCGTCTTCGCCTCCTCGAACCACGCCGTCGGCTTCACCCCGCGCCCCGCGGACGGCTCCGGCGCCATCCCCGTCGGCACACCCCGCCGTCCCGACACCTACTACGGGCTGTCCAAGGGGTTCGGTGAGGATCTGGCCTCGCTCTACTGGGATCTGCACGGCATCGAGACCGTTTCGGTGCGCATCGGCGCCTGTTTCCCGGAGCCGAACTCGGTGCGGACGCTGTCCATCTGGCTGAGCCCGGCCGACTGCGCACGGCTGCTGCACGCCGCGCTCACCGCGCCGGACGTGGGCCACACCGTGGTCTACGGCTCCTCCGCCAACACCCGCCTGTGGTGGGACCTGTCGACCGCCCGCGCCCTGGGGTACACGCCGCAGGACGACTCCGAGCCGTACGCGGAACGGCTGATCGCCGCGCAGGGCGCACTGGACCCGGAGAACCCCGGACACGCCTTCCTCGGCGGCACCTTCTGCACCGACCCTCCCCGGTGGCCGCACTGACGGTCCCGCACGGCGGTCATGCCGGGGGTCCCGCATGGTGGGGCCGGAGCGACGGTCCCGCCCGGTGCCGCACCACCGCCGAACCGCCCCGCCGTACGCACGTGGCCCCTGCCACGCCACGGAACCCCCGCCGCCCGCGGGGCGTCCTGGTCTGTGTACCCACCCACCGCGCAGGAACGAGGAACGCATCATGGGCATCGTCAGCTGGCTCGTACTCGGGCTGATCGCGGGCATCATCGCGAAGGTCCTGCTGCCGGGGCGGGACCCGGGCGGCATCGTCGGCACCACCCTGATCGGCATCGTGGGGTCCTTCCTCGGCGGCTGGCTCTCCACCAAATTCCTGCACCGCCCGATCCCCAAGGACTTCGGCGAACCGTCCATGTGGATCTCCTCGGTCGCCGGGGCCCTGGTCCTGCTGATCGCCTACCGGCTGCTCTTCGGCAACTCCCGCGAACGCCGGTGACCGGGCTCGGCGGCCATCGGAGGGCAGGTAATGGAACCGCAAAGGCGGGCCGATCGTTGAGCCCGGCATGACCGCTATGACTCCTGGCTCGAACCTCCCGCTGCACGCCGTGCGGGTGGCGGTGGACGTCACCGCCCCCGTGCGGCTGGACGTATCGGGCCTGCTGCTCGCCGCCAACGGCAAGGTGCGCTCCGACGACGACTTCGTGTTCTACAACCAGCCCAGCGGACCGGGCGTGACGCACTCCGCCGCGGCCGGCGGCGGCGACACCATCACCGTGGACACCGCCGCGGTCCCCGAGGGCATCGAGAAGATCGTGGTCACGGCGAGTCCGGACGCCCCCGGCGCGACCTTCGCCGGCACCGAGCCGACCGGCACGGTCCGCAACGCCGACGACGGCAGCGTCATCGCCTCCTTCACCCCGCCGCAGCTGGGCCCCGAGACCGCGCTGGTGGTCGTCGAGATCTACCGCCGGGGCGGTGTCTGGAAGGTCCGCGCGGTCGGCCAGGGCTATGCCAACGGCCTGGCGGGGATCGCCACCGACTTCGGTGTCAGCGTGGAGGAGCCGGCCGCGCCCGCCGCCGCGCCGCAGGCACCTTCCGCACCCCAGGCACCTTCCGCACCTCAGGCACCGTCCGCACCTCAGGCACCCGCCGCTCCCCCGGCCCCCGCAGGCCAGTGGGGACCGCCCGCGGGCGCCCCGGCCCCGGTCGCCCCGCCGCCCGGTGCCGCGGCCCCGGCCCCCGCCGCTCCGGCAGCCGCCTCCGGCAAGGTCAATCTCGACAAGGGCCGGGTCAGTCTGCAGAAGAACCAGACCGTCTCGCTGGTCAAGGGCGGCCGGCCGCTGCTCACCTCGGTCACGATGGGGCTCGGCTGGGAGCCGGCCTTCCGCGGCAAGAGCATCGACCTGGACGCCTCGGTCATCGCCTACGGCCCGGACCGCAAAAAGATCGACAACTGCTTCTTCGGCAAGCTGATGATCCTGGGCGGTGCGATCCAGCACTCCGGCGACAACCTCACGGGCGAGGGCGCAGGCGACGACGAGTCGATCACCGTCCATCTGGGCGGAGTTCCCCCGGAGGTGACGGGCCTGGTCTTCGTCGTGAACTCCTTCTCCGGCCAGAAGTTCTCCGACGTCGCCAAGGCGTACTGCCGTCTGGTGGACGCCCAGAGCGGCGAGGAGCTGGTCCGCTTCGACCTCACCCACGCCGAGCCGCGCACGGGCGTGATGATGGCCAAGCTCATCCGCCAGTTCTCCGGCGAGTGGGAGATGACCGCGCTGGGCGAGTTCGTCGACGCCCGCACGGTGCGCGGCATGGCCAAACCCGCCGCACAGGCCCTGTGAGCCGCTGACACCCACCGTCCCTGACGGGCCACCGTCCCTGACAGGCCACCCACCGTCAGGGACGGGGACCGGCGGCCGTCGCCCCTGCCGCGGGAACGCCGGGAACGCCGGGAACGCCGGGAACGCCGGGAACGCCGGGAACGAAAACCTCCCTGGTGCGGGAAGGCGCCCAGGACCGAAAATTGTGCCGTCCCCCTTCCCGCCACGCCCTTTGGCCCGCCCCGTCACGGCCGCCCCGTCCGGCCCGTCGCGGCGCGTCCCCCACGGCACGCACGAGGAGCGTTCGATGACGCAGCAGCCGCCGGCCGGACCCGCGGATCCCCCGGACGGTCCAGCCCTCCCGGACCTTCCCGACCAGGTCGCGCTGACCTACGGCGCACTCGACCTCAGCACCGTCCCCGCCTTCGCCGGCGGCTTCATCAACTTCGGCTACTGGACGGGCCTGCCCGGCCCCGCCGGGCGGCCGCTGACCGAGGCCGACCGGGTACGCAGCGAGCAGGACCTCTACCGCCTGGTGCTCGGCACCTTCGACCGGCCGCAGGGCCGCACCGCCCTGGAGGTCGGCTGCGGACGCGGGCTGGGCTCCGCGCTGGCGCTGCGGGAGTTCGGCCTGGGCACGGTCCTCGGCATGGACGCGCACCCCGACCAGATCGCCCGTGCCCGGGAGGAGAATGCCGCGCTGCTCGCCCCGTCGTCGGACGCCTCCGGGCGGCTGACGTTCCTCCTGGGCGCGGCCGAGCGCATCCCGCTCCCCGGCGGCGGTGTCGACTGCCTGTTCTCCGTCGAGGCGGCGCAGCACTTCCGCGATCCGGCCGGTTTCGCCCGGGAGGCGGCGCGGGTGCTGCGCCCGGGCGGCCGGCTGGCGCTGACGACGTTCTTCGCCCGTACCCGGGAGGCGGCGCGAGTGCTGCCCACCGTGCTGCCCCCGTACGCCGACGGCCTGGACGTCCCGCACGTGGTCGACGAGGTCGCCGCGACGCTGACCGCCGCGGGTCTGCGCGACGTCCGGGTCCGCTCCATCGGCGACGGCGTCTGGAAGTCCTACGACCGTTATATGGCCCAGCAGCCCGAGCTCCGCGACGAGTGGCCGCGCCGTTACCTGACGGCGTACGAGACCGGGCTGCTGGATTACTACCTGCTCACGGCCGGGGCGGACTGAGCCGCCCGCCCCGTGACCGCCGGGGTAGGCCACCGCTGACGGCACGACCGCCGTTGGCGCTACCCCTGACGGCGCTGCCGCTTCCAGGGCCCGGTGATGGCCAGCATGATGCCGGGCTCCTGGATGTTGGCGAACAGCGTGCGCCCGTCCGGGGAGAACACCGGCCCGGTGAACTCGCTGAACTCCGGCTCGTCCGCGGTGCCGATGTTGAGGTCGTTGCGGGCGATCGGGTAGGTCCGGCCGTCCTCGGTGGCCCCGAAGAGGTGCTGGACGCCCTCGCCGTCCTCGGCGATGATCAGCCCGCCGTAGGGCGAGACGGTGATGTTGTCGGGGCCGTCCAGGGCGCCGTCCTTCGACGGTTCCTTGTTGACGCCCAGCAGCACCTTCAGCGTCAGGGTCCGCCGCCGCGGGTCGTAGAACCAGACCTGGCCGTCGTGCTGGACGGGGCTCTCGTCGCGGGCGTACGAGGACACCACATACGCGCCGCCGTCCGCCCACCACAGGCCCTCCAGCTTGCGGGCGCGGGTGACCTCACCGTCCTTGAACTGCTTGCGCACCGAGACCTTGCGGGCGTCACGGTCGGGGACCTCGACCCAGTCGACGCCGTAGACGGTGCCGGCCTTGGTGGCGCGCGAGAGGTCGTCGACGAACCGGCCGCCGGAGTCGAAGCACTTGAAGGCCTCCAGCACACCGGCGTCATCGGCCAGCGTGCGCAGCTGTCCGCGGCCGTGCCGGAATCCGTGCGGCGGGGTCCAGCGGTAGAACAGGCCGTTGGGGGTGTCGGCGTCCTCGGTCAGGAAGAGGTGACCGCGCTTGGGGTCGACGACCACGGCCTCGTGGGCGTAGCGCCCCAACGCCTTGACCGGCTTGGGGTTGCGGCCGGCACGGAGGTCGTGCGGGTCGACCTCGAAGGCGTAGCCGTGGTCCTTGGTCATGCCGTGCTGGCCGGCCTTGTCCTCGTTCTCCTCGCAGGTGAGCCAGGTGCCCCAAGGAGTGGTGCCGCCCGCGCAGTTGGTGGAGGTGCCGGCGATGCCGACCCACTCACCGACCGGGCTGCCGTCCTTGGCGACCTCGACGACGGTGCAGCCGCCGGCCGCCGCCGGGTCGTATACCAGCCCCTCGGCCAGCGGCACCGGGTGCGGCCAGTCGGCGCGCGGGCCCTTGAGCTCGTGGTTGTTGACGAGGAGGGTGGTGCCGCGGTGGCCCGCGAAGGTGCCGGTGCCGTCGTGGTTGGAGGGGGTGGACTCGCCGCTGTCCAGCTTGGTGACGCCGGTCCGCGTGATGATCTTGTACGAGAACCCGGCGGGCAGCGCGAGGATGCCGTCCGGGTCCGGGACCAGCGGGCCGTAGCCGACGCCGTGACCGTGGCCGTCCGCCGCACCGTCCGGACCCGCGTCCGGTGCCTCCTCGGCGAGGGCCCCGGGCGCGGTGGCCAGCACCCCGACGCTCCCGGCCAGCGTGACCCCCGCGCCGGCGAGGGCGGAGCGCTTGGCGAAGTCTCTACGGGTGAGCGGCATTGTCATCTCCTGGACGGCCGGTTTCTGCATCCCCTGTGCCTGCGCCGCACACGCTCCCGTGCGTCGTCGAACTCCAGTTGAACGCCGTGCGACATCCAGGAAGCAGTTGGGGCCGGTCCGGCGGATCAGGGCCGGAAAAGGTCCTGATCCGCCGGACCGGCCCCGGGCGCAGGGGGTGTCTCCCCGCGAACCGGTCCGCCCCGGCCGTGCCCGGGTGGTGGCTCCACCGGCCGTGCCCGGACGGCGTTGTCAGCCGGACTGCCGCGAGCGCGCCTTGAAGGCCGCCTTGCGGGCCTCCTTCGCCGCCTTCTTGTCCGGGTGCAGCCGGCCCATGACCTCCAGGACGTCGGCGGTGGCCGGGTGGTCCACCCGCCAGGCCGTGTCGAAGAACCCGCTGTGCTGCTCGGTCAGGCCCTGCACCAGGTCGCGCAGCTCGCCCGTGGCGTCCTCCTCGGCGCTCTCCAGCTGCGCCGCGATGGTGTCCACCGTCAGCCAGAAGATCATCTCCTGGGACGGCTCGGGGATGCCGGGCAGCGCCCGCTCGGCGAGCCAGACCCGGGCCAGACCGCCGAGCTGCCGGTCGTCGAGCACCTCGCGCAGCGCGGCCTCGGCGTCCGGCGAGACCAGCGAGAGGGTCTGCTGGGCGGCCAGCCGGCGCCGCGGGGCGCGGTCGTCGTCGCCGCGGGCGGCGGTGAGCAGGTCCCGTGCGGCGTCCAGGGGCGTACGGGCGGCGAGCCACAGCTCGGACTCGGCCTGGGCCAGCGCCTCGGGGTAGTCGGGCAGCGCCTCCAGGAGGACATCGGCGCCCTTGTCGGCGAGGTCGCCGACCGCCGGGGCGGCCACCCCCGCGTCCAGCATCCGGGCGCGTACCGCGTAGACACCGAGCGGGGTGAGGCGGACCAGGCCGTAGCGGGAGACGTCCTCGTCCGTGAGCGGCCCGTCGGCGGGGGCCGCCGGGGCGCCGTCCGTCAGGACCGTCTCGCCGTCCTCGTCCAGCTCCTCGATCAGCGCCTCGTCGACGGGCCGGTAGGCGACCAGACCGATCGGCTCCAGCACCCGGAACTGGTCGTCCAGGCGCATCATCGCCTCGGAGACCTCTTCGAGGACATCGTCGGTGGGCTCGTCCATATCGTCCGGGACGATCATGGAGGCGGCCAGCGCGGGCAGCGGAACCTCCTGGTCGGGGCTCTCGCTCAGGGCCGTGAGCAGATAGAGGTTGCCGAGGATGCCGTCCAGCAGCTCGGCCTCCTCCTCGGGGTTCCAGTCGATCGCGTCCAGGTCGAGTTCGCCGCCCTCGGTGAGCTGGTCGGCGAGATCGGCGAGGTCGGGGGCGGCCGCATCGGCGAGCACGGTCTCCATGCCGCCCAGCCAGATGTCGAGGATGTCCTGCGGGCTGCCGGAGGTGAGCAGGTCAAGCTCCTCGCCGGGGGTGGCGAGGCCGGCGGCGGCATCGTCGGGGAGGTCGTCGCCGTCCTCGCCGTCGGCGCTCTCCTCGATCTCCACGAGTCCGGTGTCCACGGCCAGCTGCCAGGCCTCGGCGGTGTAGGCGGCGCCGTCCTCGTCGCCCGCCAGGCCCAGGTGCTCGGTGGCGGCGGCCAGCGGCTCGTCGAGGATCTGACCGCCGACGCCGACCGGGACACCCCGTTCGGCCCAGCGGGCGAGCTTCGCGGCCCGGGCCAGCAGGGGGGCGCTCAGCGCGTCCCTGGCCAGTTCCGCTTCGGAGTGCAGCCGCACCGGCGGCAGGGTGGGGCGGTCTGCGGACATCGGGTGCTCAGCTCCTCGGACGGACTACGGCTGGGGTGCCTCCCAGCAGTAGCTGGGGGAACGCGCCGCCCAAGCGTAGACGGAATTCGCCGTAACCCGGACGGTTCACCCGCACGTCCCCTGCCGGTCACCGGGAGAAGCTTGACAACTCCCCTGTGTGCGCAAGAGATTGACGCAGTCGACGCGCGTAGCGCGCGCCGGTCCGGCTCCGCACGCCACCTTCACCGGCCACCCCCCATACACCTCGGAGGCATCCATGCCGTCCCGTCGTTCACTCCGCAGACCGGTCACCCTCGGCGCGGTGATCTGTGCCGCCCTGGCCGGCGGACTGCTGACCGCCACGCAGTCCGCCTCCGCCGCCGGCACCCGGATCCACGACATCCAGGGCAGCACCCGTATATCCCCGCTGGCAGGACAGCAGGTCAGCGAGGTGCCCGGCACCGTCACCGCGATCCGCTCGTTCGGCTCGGCGCGCGGCTTCTGGGTGCAGGACCCGCACCCGGACAAGAACCCCGCCACCAGCGAGGCGGTCTTCGTCTTCACCGGGAAGGAGACGCCGAAGGTCGCCGTCGGCGATGCGATCACCTTCTCCGGCACGGTCAGCGAGTACTACCCGGGTGGCAAGGACGCCGGCCTGCAGTCCGTCACCGAGATCACCGGTGCGACCTGGAAGACGGCCTCCTCCGACGCCCCGCTGCCGGCCGCCTTCAAGCTCAACCCGGCCTCGGTGCCGAATCGTTACGCCCCCTCCGCGGGCGGCGACAGCATCGAGTCGCTGAAGCTGCGCCCCTCGTCGTACGCCCTGGACCGCTACGAGTCCCTGGAGGGCATGCGGGTCTCCGTCTCGAACGCCCCGGTCGTCGGCCCGACCAGCAGCTACCACGAGCTGTGGGTGACCGCCGAGCCCGGCCACCACCGCACCGCCCGCGGCGGGACGCTCTACGGCTCGTACGCGGACCCCAACGGCGGCCGGGTCAAGGTGGCGTCCCTGATCCCGTTCGCGCAGCAGCCGTTCCCGGTCGCCGACGTCGGCCAGGCGCTGTCCGGCACCACCGCGGGGCCCCTGGACTACGACAACTTCGGCGGCTACACCCTGCAGGCCACCGAGCTGGGCAAGGTCACCGGTGACAGCCCCACCCCGGAGACCACCCGCAAGCAGAAGTCCGACGAGCTGGCGGTGGCCACCTACAACGTCGAGAACCTGTCCCCCGCCACCCCGCAGGCCAAGTTCGACCGGCTGGCGAAGGCACTGGTGCAGAACCTGTCCTCGCCCGATGTCGTGGCGCTGGAGGAGGTCCAGGACGACAGCGGTCCCAAGGACAACGGCGTGGTCACCGCCGGGGAAACCCTCAAGAAGCTGACCGACGCCATCAAGGCGGCCGGCGGTCCGGCGTACGAGTGGCGGCAGATCGACCCGGTCAACGACCAGGACGGCGGCCAGCCCGGCGGCAACATCCGCACGGCGTTCCTGTTCAACCCCGAGCGGGCGTCCTTCACGGACATCAAGGGCGGCGACGCCACCACCGCGGTGAAGGTGGTCGACGACCACGGCAAGGCCTCGCTGTCCGCGTCCCCGGGCCGGATCGCGCCCGCCGACGAGGCGTGGAAGACCAGCCGCAAGCCTCTGGTCGGCGAGTTCTCCGCGAAGAGCCGTCCCGGCAGCCGGGTCTTCGTGGTCGCCAACCACTTCAACTCCAAGGGCGGCGACCAGGGTCTGGACAGCCGTTTCCAGCCCCCGGCCCGCAGCTCCGAGACCCAGCGCACCGCCCAGGCCCGCCTGGTCAACACCTTCGTCAAGGATCTGCTGGCCAAGGACCCGAAGGCCGATGTGGTGGTGGCCGGTGACCTCAACGACTACCAGTTCTCGCCGGCCCTGAAGGACCTCACCGCCGGCGGTGTGCTCACCGACCAGGTGGGCCGGCTGCCGGCCGCCGAGCGCTACGGCTATGTCTACAGCGGCAACTCACAGGTGCTGGACCACATGCTCACCAGCCGTCCGCTGACGCGGTCCGACTACGACATCGTGCACCTCAACGCGGAGTACGCCGACCAGGCCAGCGACCACGATCCGCAGGTGCTGCGCATCAAGCCGTAGTCCGCGGCATGTCACCCCGTGTGACACTCCCGTCACCCGCCTGGCCCACGCCGGGGGGCCAACTGCCGCGTGGGGTGCGGTACTGGGCATGTAAGAAACATTCGGCGAGACATTAGGGAGTCATCATGCCGAAGTCCCAGAACCGTAAGTCGGGCAACAAGGAGCGTGCCGCCGAGCGGCGCACCGACCAGCGGAAGCCGAAGTCGTCGGAGGAGTCCGCTTCCGAGCGGACCCAGGACCTGAAGCGTTCGCGGAATGGCCTGACTGGCGCGTGATGGGCCTGTGATGCCCGAGCGGCCGTCGCACCGGAAGGCGCGGCGGCCGCTTCGCGTTCCGGGCCTGTCACCGGACGCAGCGCTGCTTCACACATCAGCCGGCACAACTCAGCGGACGTGAAACATGAGGCGCCCCCAGACTCCTGGCACACCGACCATGACCACTCCCCTCACACCCCCGGCGGCCGCATCACCCTTCGGCCGGGTCGTGACCGCCATGATCACCCCGTTCACCGCCGAGGGCGCGCTCGACGCCGACGGCGCTCAGCGGCTCGCCGCCCATCTCGTCGACGACGGCGGCTGCGACGCCCTGGTGCTGAGCGGCACCACCGGGGAGTCCCCGACGACCTCGGACGCCGAGAAGGAGACCCTGCTGCGGGCCGTGGTCGAGGCCGTCGGCGACCGGGCCCGGATCACCGCGGGGATCGGCACCAGCGACACCCGCCACTCCGTCGCCCTGGCCCGCAGCGCCGAACGGGCGGGCGCCCACGGCCTGTTGGTGGTCACGCCCTACTACTCACGGCCCACCCAGGAGGCCGTCACCCACCACCTGCGAACGGTCGCGGACGCCACCGGACTGCCGGTGATGCTCTACGACATCCCGGGCCGCACCGGCACCGCGCTGGCCGTCGGAACGCTGCTGCGGCTGGCCGCCCATCCGCGGATCGCGGCGGTCAAGGACTGCGCCTACGACCCGCTGAAGTCGGCGAAGGTGCTGGCCGCGACGGGCCTGGCCTACTACGCGGGCTGCGACGAACAGATCCTCCCGCTCCGTGCGCTCGGCGGCGCCGGCTGCGTCAGCACCGCCGGCAACGCCGCGCCCCGGGCGGTGCGCGCCGTGCTGGACGCCTTCGACGCCGGCGACACGGCCGGGGCGACCCGCCGTCAGCTCGCGCTGATCCCGCTCATCGAGGCGGTGACCGGCGGCGAGAACCCCGGCGCGGTCACCGTGAAGGCACTGCTCAACCACCTCGGCCTGCCCGCGGGGCCGGTCCGCGGCCCGCTGCTGGCGGCGGATGCCGAGCTCACCAGGCGGCTGGCGGACGCGCTGCAGACGACCCTGGACCGGACTGCGGACGGGGATACTGCTGGGGTGCCTGCGGCTGTCCCTGGTTAGCGGGGTAGGGCGCGGGCGCCGCCCCGAAGCCGCCCGGCTGCGCGTACGGCGTGCCCGGCTGTCCATAGGGCGCGCCCGGCGCTCCGTACGCCGCACCGGCGGCCGGGTCGTGCCCCGTCGCCGCTGCGTCCCGCTCCGGCGCGGGCGGCTCCTCCTCGTCCGCCACCAGGTCCCGTACCAGCAGCGTCGCGCCGGCCACCGCGCCCGGCATCAGCACCACCGCGACGAACGGGATCAGGAACAGCAGCACCACCGGGGTGCCGAAGCCGACCGCGAGCGCCTTACGGCCCCGCAGCAGCCGCAGCCGCTCCCGCACCGGTATGTCCCGGCGCTGCAGGGCCACCGAGGTCAGCTCGACGGTGAGGAAGAAGCCGGAGACGCAGAAGCCGACGGCGGGGACCACGGTCTGCCCGAGGAAGGGCACGAAGCCGAGGGCGAACAGCAGGATCCCGAAACCGGCGGCCCGCAGCAGCACATGGATACTGTCGCGCAGGGCGATCCCGATCTCCCGCCACAGCGGGCGGTCCGGGGGCGGCGGGCAGTACCCCTCGGACTCCTCGACCTTCTCCGACAGCGACTCGTAGAAGGGGTCGCCGATCAGCAGGGTGACGGCGGTGAACGTCAGCACCGACAGCATCAGTCCGCCGGCGAACAGCAGCGCCACGAAGACTCCGCGCAGCAGCCCCTGCCAGGGCGAGCCCCAGTCGTCGGCGAACGGCGTCGCCCAGGCCGCGATATCGCCGGACCAGAGGGCGAGCACGGTGAGCACCACGGCGTACAGCACCAGCGCGATCAGCGCCGGGATCAGCCCGAATCCCCACCACCGGCCGTGCCGGGCGACCCAGCGCTGCCCCTTACCCAGATACCGCATCCCCGCTGCAAGATCACGCATGGCGCCCAGCCTAGCGGCGTCCGGCCGGGGCGGGGGGCGGGACGACAGGGGCAGCTAGGGCAGGAGGAGCGCTGGGGCAGGAGAGGTGGCAGGGAGCGGAAGCCGAAGCGGCCCGGCGGGTCTCCCCCGCCGGGCCGCTGACGCTGCCGTGCCGGGCCGGCCGCACGACCGGCCCGGCCCATGGCCTCAGTTGTGGCTGTGCAGCACCTCGTTGAGGCCGCCCCAGGTCGCCTTGTTCGGGCGGGCCTCGACGGTGCCGGTGGTGGAGTTGCGGCGGAAGAGGATGTTGTCCGCGCCGGAGAGCTCCAGGGCCTTGACGATCTGGCCGTCGGGCAGCGTGACGCGGGTACCGGCGGTCACATACAGCCCCGCCTCGACCACGCACTCGTCGCCGAGCGCGATGCCGATGCCCGACTCCGCGCCCAGCAGGCAGCGCTCACCGATGGAGATGATCTGCTTGCCGCCGCCCGAGAGGGTGCCCATGGTGGAGGCGCCGCCGCCGATGTCGGAGCCGTCGCCGACGACCACGCCCGCGCTGATCCGGCCCTCGACCATGGAGGTGCCCAGCGTCCCGGCGTTGAAGTTGACGAAGCCCTCGTGCATGACGGTGGTGCCGGCCGCGAGGTGCGCACCCAGGCGCACCCGGTCGGCGTCCGCGATCCGCACCCCGGTGGGCGCGACATAGTCGGTCATCCGGGGGAACTTGTCGATGCTGGTGACCATCAGATGCAGGCCCTCGGCGCGGGCGTTCAGCCGCACCGTCTCCACCTGGTCCACGGCCACCGGGCCCAGCGAGGTCCAGGCGGCGTTGGACAGCAGCCCGAAAAGGCCCTCCAGGTTCTGTCCGTGCGGCTTGACCAGCCGGTGGCTGAGCAGGTGGAGGCGCAGGTAGGCGTCGTGCGCGTCCAGCGGCTTGTCGTCGAGGGAGGCGATGACCGTACGGACGGCGACGACCTCGACACCACGGACCGGGTCGGGGCCGATCGCCTTGAGCACGGCGGCGCCCAGCAGTTCGGTGGCACGCGCGTCGTCGAGGTGCTCGGTGCCGGCCGGGCCGGGCGCGCCGACCAGCTCGGGCGCCGGGAACCAGGTGTCGAGAACGGTGCCGTCGGAGGTGACGGTGGCGAGCCCGGCGGCGACGGCGCCGGTCGTACGGGAAGAAGCAGCGGAAACAGCAGCATCGGTCATGCTCGAAACCTAACCGGAGGGCGCCCGCCGAGGCGAACCGGTCCCATCAGCCGGGCCGGGCCGTGGGACGCCTCCACCGGTCCGCCGGGGCCCGCCCGACGGCCGGGCCGGCTCAGCCCAGCACGCCGGCCAGCCCGGCCCGCACCGCCTCGGGGTCGAAGGGCTGCCCGGTCAGCAGATGCTGCAGCACCAGTCCGTCGGTGAGGGCCACCACCGTCCGCGCCGTGCGCATATCGCCGATCCGCGCTCCGAGCAGGTGCACCATCTCGTCCAGGCATGCGGCGGCGATCGGCCGCACCGCCTCGTGCCGCAGCGCCGCCAGATACAGCTCGTACTCCAGCTCCATCCGCCTGCGGTCGCCGCTCAGTGTCTCCTCGACCAGCCTCGCGACCTCCTCGGCGAGCGGTGCCGCCGGGTCGATGCCGTCGACCCAGCGCGCGAAGTCGGCCAGGCACACGACGTTGGACTGCCGCAGCGCGGCGACCAGCAGCTCGTCCAGGGTCGCGAAGTGGTAGGTGGTCGAGCCGAGCGGGACATCCGCCGCGGCGGCCACCGCGCGGTGGCTGAGCCCGGCGATCCCGCGCTCACCGACCACGGTGATCGCCGCGTCGATGATCCGCTGCCGCCGGTCCGGGTCGTAGCGCCGGGCCATCAGTGCGCACCGTCCAGATTCAGCACCACGACACCCGCGATGACCAGCAGTACGCCGAGGATCTTCGGCGCACTGGTGCTCTCCCCCAGGAACACCATCCCGATCGCGGCGATCAGCGCCGTGCCGACACCGGCCCAGATGGCGTACGCGGTGCCGACGCTCATCGATTTGAGCGTCTGGGCGAGCAGGGCGAAGGCGAGCAGATAGCCCAGCGCGGTGGCCAGCGAGGGCCACAGCTTGCTGAAGCCGTCGCTGTACTTCATCGCGGTGGTCGCAAGCACCTCGGAGAGGATCGCGCCGGCAAGCGTCAGGTAGGCCATGCGTACGAGCGTACACAGCGTTGCGTACGGTCGTACATACGCGTGCGCATCCCCTCCGCCCGGCACGCGATACGGCCGTGCCCGCCAGTGGTGACTGGCGGGCACGGCCGTACGCTTGAGGAGATCGCGTCAGACGTTGAAGCCCAGCGCGCGCAGCTGCTCGCGGCCGTCGTCGGTGATCTTGTCCGGGCCCCACGGGGGCATCCAGACCCAGTTGATCTTCAGTTCGCTGACGATGCCGTCCGTGGCGGACTTCGCCTGGTCCTCGATGACGTCGGTCAGCGGGCAGGCCGCGGAGGTCAGCGTCATGTCGATGGTGGCGATATTGGCGTCGTCGACGTGGATGCCGTAGATCAGCCCCAGGTTGACGACATCGATGCCCAGCTCGGGGTCGACGACGTCGTACAGCGCCTCGCGGACCTCTTCCTCCGAGGCCGGCTTGGTGGTGGTCGGGGTGTCGGTCATGCGGTCTTCGCCTCCTCGGAGAGGGCCTTGGCCGTGGCGTCCTTCCAGGCCATCCAGCTGAGCAGCGCGCACTTCACGCGCGCCGGGTACTTGGAGACGCCGGCGAACGCCACCGCGTCCTCCAGCACCTCCTCCATGGCGTCATCCGGCTCGACCTGTCCCTTGGACTGCATCAGCTCCAGGAACGTCTCCTGGATCTTCTGCGCCTCGCCGAGCTCCTTGCCGACCAGGAGGTCGTTGAGCACCGACGCGCTGGCCTGGCTGATGGAGCAGCCCTGGCCCTCGTAGGACACATCCGCAATCGTCGCGCCGTCGAGCCGCACACGCAGCGTGATCTCGTCACCGCACGTGGGGTTGACGTGGTGCACCTCGGCGTCGCCGTCCCGAAGACCGCGCCCGTGCGGGTGCTTGTAGTGGTCCAGGATGACGTCCTGGTACATGGAATCCAGCTTCACGGCTCAGTCAGTCCTCGTCCTCATCCGCTGTGCTTGTTAACCGGCTGGGTCTTCTTAACCGAAGAAGTTGCGGACGTGCTCCAGGCCCTCGACCAGGGCGTCGACCTCGGCCGGGGTGGAGTACAGATAGAACGACGCTCGCGTGGTCGCAGGAATTCCGAAGCGCAGGCAGACCGGCCGTGCGCAGTGGTGACCCACGCGGACCGCTATGCCCTGTTCGTCCAGCACCTGGCCGACGTCGTGCGGATGGATGTCACCGAGCGTGAAGGAGAGCGTCGCCCCGCGGTCCTCGGCCGTGCTCGGGCCGATGATGCGCAGGTCGGGGACCTCCAGCAGCCGCTTGACGGCGTACTCGGTGATCGCGTGCTCATGCGCGGCGATGTTGTCCATGCCGATCGAGGTGAGGTAGTCCACGGCCGCACCGAGGCCGACGGCCTGGGCGATCGGGGGCGTACCGGCCTCGAACTTGTGCGGCGCGGGCGCATAGGTCGAGGAGTGCATCGAGACGGTCTCGATCATCTCGCCGCCGCCGAGGAACGGCGGGAGGTCCTCCAGCAGCTCCTGGCGGCCCCACAGCACACCGATGCCGGTCGGGCCGCACATCTTGTGGCCGGTGAAGGCCACGAAGTCGGCCTGCAGCGCCTGGACGTCCAGCACCATGTGCGGGGCGGCCTGCGAGGCGTCGATGCAGACCAGCGCGCCGACCTCCTGGGCGCGGCGGATGATCGTCTCGACCGGGTTGATGGTGCCCATGATGTTGGAGACCAGCGTGAAGGAGACGATCTTCGTCTGCTCCGTGATGATCTCGTCGATGTTGGACAGGTCGAGACGTCCGTCGTCGGTGATGCCGAACCACTTCAGCTTCGCGCCGGTGCGCTGCGAGAGCAGCTGCCACGGCACGATGTTGGAGTGGTGCTCCATCTCCGTGATGACGATCTCGGTCTCGCGGTCCACGCGGTAGGGCTCTTCGGCCCAGCCGAGCATGTTGGCCACGAGGTTGAGCGACTCCGAGGCGTTCTTGGTGAAGATCACCTCATCGCGGCTCGGGGCGTTGATGAAGGCGGCGACCTTGTCCCGCGCGCCCTCGTACAGCGCCGTGGCCTCCTCGGCGAGCACATGCACGCCGCGGTGGACGTTGGCGTTGTGACGTTCGTAGTAGGCGTTCAGGGCGTCGAGGACCTGACGCGGCTTCTGCGAGGTCGCCGCGTTGTCCAGGTACACGACCTTCTTCCCGTCGTGGATCTGACGATCCAGGATGGGGAAGTCCTTACGGATCGCCTCGGTGTCGAGGAGGCCCGGCAGCTGTGTCACGCGGTTGCGCCACCCTTCGTGTAAGCCTCGTAGCCCTCGGCCTCCAGCTTGTCGGCGAGCTCGGCGCCGCCGGACTCGGCGATGCGGCCGTTGGCGAAGACGTGGACGTGGTCGGGCTTGATGTAGCGCAGGATGCGCGTGTAGTGGGTGATCAGCAGGGTGCCGACCTCGCCGGTCTCGCGGACGCGGTTGACGCCCTCGGAGACCGTGCGCAGCGCGTCGACGTCCAGACCGGAGTCGGTCTCGTCGAGGATCGCGATGGCGGGCTTCAGCAGCTCCAGCTGAAGGATCTCGTGGCGCTTCTTCTCACCGCCGGAGAAGCCCTCGTTGACGTTGCGCTCGGCGAAGGAGGGGTCCATCTGCAGGCGCTCCATGGCCTCCTTGACCTCCTTGACCCACAGCCGCAGCTTGGGGGCCTCGCCGCGGATCGCGGTCGCGGAGGTGCGCAGGAAGTTGGAGACCGAGACGCCGGGCACCTCGACCGGGTACTGCATGGCGAGGAAGACGCCGGCACGGGCGCGCTCGTCGACGGACATCTCCAGGACGTTCTCGCCGTCGAGGGTGACGGTGCCACCGGTGATCGTGTACTTGGGGTGACCCGCGAGGGAGTAGGCGAGGGTCGACTTGCCGGAGCCGTTGGGGCCCATGATGGCGTGCGTCTCGCCCTGCTTCACGGTCAGGTCGACGCCCTTCAGGATCTCGCGCGGGCCGTTCTCGGCCTCGACGGAGACGTGCAGGTCGTGGATCTCAAGCGTTGCCATGGGGAACTCAGGACTCCTGGGTGACGGAGACGAGCACGTCGTCCCCTTCGATCTTGACGGGGTATACGGGGACGGGGCGCGTCGCGGGAAGGCCGCTCGGCTTGCCGGTGCGCAGGTCGAAGCTCGAACCGTGCAGCCAGCACTCGATCGAGCAGTCCTCGACCTCCCCCTCGGAGAGGGAGACGTTGGCGTGCGAGCAGATGTCGTTGATCGCGAACACCTCGCCCTCGGTGCGGACCAGGGAAACGGGCGTGCCGTCGAGTTCCACCCGCTTGGGGGTGTCCTCCTCCAGCTCGCTCAGCGCCGCTGCGCGTACGTAGGTCATGCCGCGGACGCTTCCAGCTCGGCCTCGATCTTGCTCATCAGGCGCTCTTCGACGTCCGGGAGGCCGATCTGCTGGACCAGCTCGGCGAAGAAGCCGCGGACGACCAGCCGGCGGGCCTCGTCGGCCGGGATGCCGCGGGCCATGAGGTAGAAGAGCTGCTCGTCGTCGAAGCGGCCGGTCGCCGAGGCGTGGCCGGCGCCGACGATCTCGCCGGTCTCGATCTCCAGGTTGGGGACCGAGTCGACCCGCGCGCCGTCCGTGAGGACGAGGTTGCGGTTGAGCTCGTAGGTGTCGGTGCCGGTGGCCGAGGCGCGGATCAGCACGTCGCCGATCCACACGGCGTGCGCGTCGTCGCCCTGCAGTGCGCCCTTGTAGACGACGTGGGAGCGGCAGTTGGACGCCTCGTGGTCGACGAAGAGCCGGTGCTCGTGGTGCTGGCCCTGCTCGGTGAAGTACAGACCGTAGAACTCGGCCTCGCCGCCGGGGCCCGCGTAGGTGACGCGCGGGTGCAGCCGGACGAGGTCGCCGCCGAAGGTGACGATCACGGACTTGAAGCCGGCGTCCCGGCCGACCAGGGCGTTGTGCTGCCCGGTGTGGACGGCCCGGTCGTCCCAGTCCTGGACGGAGACGACGGTCAGCTTGGCGCCGTCACCGAGGAGGTAGTCGACATTGGCGGCGAGCACCGCGTCACCGGTGTGGTCGATGACCACGACCGCCTCGGCGAACGCGCCGAGCTCGATGACCTGGTGGGCGTAGGCCGTGCCGCCCTCGCCGTGGACGGTGATCCGGATCGGCTCGGAGAGCTGGGCCTCCTTGGGGACCGAGATCACCGACGCCTTCTCGAACGAGCTGTACGCCTGGGCGGCGACCCGGTCGACGGGCGTGCCGGCCTTGCCGACCCGCGGGTCGTCACGGTCGACCAGCTCGTGCGTGACACCCTCCGGAGCGGCGATGTCGATCTTCAGGTCGGGACCGCCCGCCTCGGCGCTGCCGTCGTGCAGGCCCTTGAGGCGCGCGAGGGGCGTGAAGCGCCACTCCTCCTCGCGGCCGTGCGGCACCGGGAAGTCCGCCACGTCGTAGGACGGCGGGGCGCTCATCCGGGTGGCGACGGTGGACTCCGCGGCCACCGCGAGAGAGCCGGTGGTCGTGGAGCCTGCCGGTGGGGGTCCCCCCGCTCGAGCGGAGCCGAGAGAGGGGGAGTTCTGAGCCTCAGCCATGGCTGTCGTCTAGCTCGCTTTCTTGAAGAGGACGCTGCCTCGTGAATCCGTTGCTGCCTGGTGGCCGGCCGTCAGCCGACCGCGCCTTCCATCTGCAGCTCGATCAGCCGGTTCAGCTCCAGCGCGTACTCCATCGGCAGCTCACGGGCGATCGGCTCGACGAAGCCGCGCACGATCATCGCCATGGCCTCGAACTCCGTCAGGCCGCGGGCCATCAGGTAGAAGAGCTGGTCCTCGCTGACCTTGGAGACGGTCGCCTCGTGGCCCATGGAGACGTCGTCCTCGCGGACGTCGACGTAGGGGTAGGTGTCCGAGCGCGAGATGGTGTCCACCAGGAGGGCGTCACACAGCACGTTGGACTTGGAGCCCGCGGCACCCTCGCCGATCTCGACCAGACCGCGGTAGGAGGTCCGGCCGCCGCCTCGCGCCACCGACTTGGAGACGATGTTGGAGGAGGTGTTCGGCGCCATGTGGACCATCTTGGAACCGGCGTCCTGGTGCTGGCCCTCGCCCGCGAAGGCGATGGACAGGGTCTCGCCCTTGGCGTGCTCGCCCATGAGGTAGACCGCCGGGTACTTCATCGTCACCTTGGAGCCGAGGTTGCCGTCGACCCACTCCATGGTCGCGCCCTCGTAGGCGACGGCGCGCTTGGTCACCAGGTTGTAGACATTGTTCGACCAGTTCTGGATGGTCGTGTAGCGGCAGCGGCCGCCCTTCTTCACGATGATCTCGACGACCGCGGAGTGCAGCGAGTCCGACTTGTAGATCGGCGCCGTGCAGCCCTCGACGTAGTGGACGTAGGCGTCCTCGTCGACGATGATCAGCGTCCGCTCGAACTGGCCCATGTTCTCGGTGTTGATCCGGAAGTAGGCCTGCAGCGGGATGTCGACGTGGACACCCTTGGGGACGTAGATGAACGAGCCGCCGGACCACACCGCGGTGTTCAGCGACGCGAACTTGTTGTCGCCGACCGGGATGACCGTGCCGAAGTACTCCTGGAAGAGCTCCGGGTGCTCCTTGAGCGCGGTGTCGGTGTCCAGGAACAGGACGCCCTGCTCCTCCAGGTCCTCACGGATCTGGTGGTAGACGACCTCGGACTCGTACTGGGCCGCGACACCGGCGACCAGGCGCTGCTTCTCCGCCTCGGGGATGCCGAGCTTGTCGTAGGTGTTCTTGATGTCCTCGGGCAGGTCCTCCCAGGAGGCGGCCTGCTGCTCCGTGGAGCGGACGAAGTACTTGATGTTGTCGAAGTCGATGCCCGACAGGTCCGAGCCCCAGTTCGGCATGGGCTTCTTGTCGAACAGCTTCAGGCCCTTGAGGCGGAGCTTGAGCATCCACTCCGGCTCGTTCTTCTTCGCCGAGATGTCGCGGACGACGGCCTCGGAGAGACCGCGCTTCGCGGAAGCGCCGGCCACGTCGGAGTCGGCCCAGCCGTATTCGTACTTGCCCAGGCCCTCGAGCTCGGGGTGAGCAGTCTCCGTGGGGAGCGTCATGCGGGGTTCCTCCCGGCCGTGCTTGCAGATGCTGTGGTGGTCTTGCTGGTGCGTGCGGTGCTGTGCGCGGCCTTGCCGGCACCGGCCTTCGGGACGAAGGTCGTGCACACCCCGTCGCCGTGGGCGATGGTGGCGAGCCGCTGTACGTGGGTCCCGAGCAAACGGGAGAAGACCTCGGTCTCCGCCTCGCACAGCTGCGGGTACTGCTCGGCGACATGGGCGACCGGGCAGTGGTGCTGGCAGAGCTGCTCACCGAGCTGGGGATTGGGGGCGCTGCGCGCCGTAGCAGCGTACCCGTCCGCGGTCAATGCCTTCGCCAGGGCCTCGGTACGGGCCTGTGGCTCCGCGCTCTCGACCGCCTTGCGGTAGCCCTCGGCCTGGGCGGCGAACCGCGCGCGGGCGAATGCCGCTACGGCGGCCTCGCCCTGCTCGCCGCCTCCCGCGCTCTGCGCGATCCAGCGCAGCGCATCGGAGGCGAGCTGGTCGTAGGCCTGGTCGAAGGCGTCCCGCCCGCAGTCGGTGAGGGCGAAGGACTTCGCCGGGCGGCCGCGGCCACGCGCGCCGTAGACCCGCTTCTCACGGGGCTCGACGACACCTTCGGCGGCCAGCGCGTCCAGATGCCGGCGCACCGCGGCCTGGGTCAGCCGCAGCCGCAGGGCCAGCTCGGCCGCGGTGGACGGACCGTGGTCGAGGATGGAGCGGGCGACCCGGTTGCGGGTGCCCTGCGCTTCGTCGTGCGGCGCCGGGGCGGGCGCGGCGTCCGGCGCGCGCTGCTCAGCCTGCTCGGGCGCGGAGGCGGCCGGCCCTGCGGTCGGGTCGACCGCGGGCCCTTCCTGATCCTCGCTCGCGTATTTCACAACGTCATTGTTGCGTAATTCGCCGAAGCGATACAAGCCTCGTCCGGATCACGGACGGGTGGCCTCTATCACTTAGGCTGCCCTAAATTCAAGTACCTTCCGCGCCCCGAAGCGCCGCCGACCTGCGACAGGGCGGTCCCACCCGGTGGGGCGCACCGGGGCGCGCGGAGCGGTGAAACCGGCAGGGCCGCACACCGCCGTTCGCGTACCCGGGCGCGGAAAAGCACGGAAAAGCACCGACGCCCCCGTTGAAGAGCCCCCCGCCACTCTCCGTAGACTGCCCGCCATGCCCAGCACCTCCCCGGGGGGCGCCCCCCGGCCCCCCGGACGAGAGCCTGCCGTCGAGATCGTCGGCCTGGTCAAGCGATACGGGACCAAGACCGCCGTGGACGGCCTCGACCTGACCGTCGCACGCGGCGCGGTGACCGCCGTGCTCGGCCCGAACGGCGCCGGCAAGACCACCACGGTCGAGACCTGCGAGGGCTACCGCCGCCCGGACGCCGGCCGGGTCCGGGTCCTGGGTCTGGACCCGGTCGCCGAGGCCGCCGCGCTGCGGCCGCGGATCGGCGTGATGCTGCAGTCCGGCGGCGTCTACGCGGGCGCCAAGGCGGAGGAGATGCTGCGGCACACCGCCACCCTGCACGCCCACCCCCTCGACGTCGGCGGGCTCATCGACCGGCTCGGCCTGGGCAGCTGCGGCCGGACGCCCTACCGGCGGCTGTCCGGCGGCCAGCAGCAGCGCCTCGCACTGGCGATGGCCGTGGTCGGCCGCCCCGAACTCGTCTTCCTCGACGAGCCGACGGCCGGCCTCGACCCGCAGGCCCGGCACGCCACCTGGGACCTCGTACGGGAGCTGCGCGCCGACGGCGTCAGCACCGTGCTGACCACCCACTTCATGGACGAGGCCGAGCAGCTGGCCGACGATGTCGCGATCATCGACGGCGGCCGGGTGATCGCCCAGGGCACCCCGGACGAGCTGTGCCGCGGCGGCGCCGAGAACAGCCTGCGCTTCACCGGCCGCCCCGGCCTCGACATCGCCTCGCTCCTCAAGGCGCTGCCCGCCGACAGCGCCGCCACCGAACCGGCCTCCGGCGTCTACCGCGTCCACGGCAAGGTCAACCCGCAGCTGCTGGCCACCGTCGCCTCCTGGTGCGCCCAGAACGGCGTGATGCCCGACGCGATAGCCGTCGAGCGGCACACCCTGGAGGACGTCTTCTTGGAACTGACCGGCAAGGAGCTGCGCGCATGACCGCCCTGGAGGCCGGAAACGGCACCGCCGCCGGCACCGGTACGTTCACCCCGCGGCCCGGTGCCGCCCCGCTGCCCCGGATGATCCGCGCACAGGCGGCCCTGGAGACCAGGATGCTGCTGCGTAACGGCGAGCAGCTGCTGCTGACCGTCATCATCCCGACGCTGCTGCTGGTGCTGTTCTCCGCCGTCGACATCATCGCGGTGCCCACCGACACGGCCGGCGGCAAGGGCAGCTCCGTGGACTTCCTGGCGCCCGGCATCCTGGCGCTCGCCGTGCTGTCGACCGCCTTCACCGGCCAGGCCATCGCGACCGGCTTCGAACGGCGCTACGGCGTGCTCAAGCGGCTGGCCGTCTCGCCGCTGCCGCGCTGGGGGCTGATGACCGCCAAGACCTGCGCGGTGCTGGTCACCGAGGTGCTGCAGACCGCGCTGCTGACGGCCGTGGCCCTGGCGCTGGGCTGGTCGCCGCACGGCAACCCGCTCTCGGTGGTGCTGCTGCTCCTGCTGGGCACGGCCGCCTTCTCGGGCCTGGGCCTGCTGATGGCCAGCACGCTCAAGGCGGAGGCCACCCTCGCGGCGGCCAACCTGGTGTTCCTGCTGCTGCTGGTCGGCGGCGGCGTGATCGTCCCGCTGGACAAGTTCCCCGAGGCCGCACAGAGCGTGCTCGGACTGCTGCCGATCGCCGCGCTGTCCGACGGACTGCGCGGCGTCCTCCAGCACGGCGCCCAGATCCCCTGGCGGGACCTGGGCATCCTGGCGGTCTGGTCGGTGCTGGGACTGGGCACGGCGGCCCGCTTCTTCCGCTGGGAGTGAGCCGCCGGGCGGCCGTGCCGCCGAGTGGTCCCGGCCCGGTCCGCCACCCGGCACGACCCCTCGTGAAAACTTGCACAAGGACCCGCCTACGATGTCTCCCGTGCCGAAAACGCTGAATCCCCTCGAGCTGATCGCCCGCCGCTGGCAGCCGTCCGCCGCCTTCGTGCGACGGGCCGCGCTGGCCACCGTCGTGATGGCCGTGATCATCGTCGTCACCGGGGGCGCCGTCCGGCTCTCCCAGTCCGGACTGGGCTGCTCGACCTGGCCCAAGTGCACGCCGGACAGCCTCACCCCGACCGCCGCGATGGGCATCAACGGGATCATCGAGTTCAGCAACCGCATGCTGACCGATGTGCTGTGCGTGGTCGTCGGAGTGTTCATCATCGCCGCCCGCGCCCGCCACCCCCGGCGCCGCTCGCTCACCCGCCTGGGCTGGGCGCAGTTCTGGCTCGTCATGACCAACGCCGTCGTCGGCGGCATCACGGTCCTCACCGGCCTGAACCCGTACATCGTCAGCTCGCACTTCCTGGCGGCCACCGGCCTGCTCACGGTCGCCGTGCTGAGCTGGCTGCGCGCCTGCGAGGGCGACGGGACACCGCGCGAGCTGGTCGCCCGTCCGGTGCGGCAGCTGGCCTGGCTGCTGGTGGGGGCGACCGGCGCGCTCACCGTCATCGGCACGGTCGTCACCGGCACGGGCCCGCACGCGGGTGACGCCAGGAAGGTGCACCGCATCCCGCTGGACTGGCAGGAGATCACCCAGCTCCATGTCGACTTCGTCTACATCGTCGTCGGCCTGGCCGTCGCCCTGTGGTTCACCCTGCGGGCCGTCAAGGCCCCGGCCGCCCCGCGCCGGAAGGTCCTGGAACTGCTCGCCTGCCTCGGCCTGCAGGGCGTCATCGGCTACGTCCAGTACTTCATGGGCCTGCCCGAGATCGTCATCGGCTTCCACATGCTGGGGTCGGCCCTGGTGTGGCTCTGTGTGCTGCGGGTCTGCCTGTCCTTGCGCGACCGCGGTCCCCTGGAGGACTCCGACGTGCCCGCGGACGGGCACGAGGCACCGGAACCTCAGCCGGCCGCCGCGCTCAGCCGGTAGATCCGGCGCGCGGTCCCCGACCCGACCATCTCGGTGATCCGGCGCCCTTCCTCGGCGCCGCACAGCCCCTCGTCGGCCCACTCCCGTACGAGGCGGCCCATGGCCCGCAGGAAGCACCGGGCGCCGGTCACATAGAGCTCGGGCAGCCCGCGGGCGCCCGAGGAGAAGAGCAGCTTGCCGAACGGCGCCCGGTCGAGCGTGTCCGCGGGGCGGGGCCCGGCGTCGGCGTACACATGGGCGTGCACCGCGGCGAGTTCCGCCGCCCGCCGGTGGTGCGGCGCCCGCGGCAGCAGGACGAGAGCCGAGCCGATGCCGGTCGTGGCGCGCAGGAAGGCCGCCAGCGGCCGCGGATCGGGGCAGTGCAGCTGCACCGGGAGACCCGTCGCCACCGCGCTCCACAACAGGTGCCGTACGAGCACGGGCTCCCCCAGCCGCTCCCCAGGACGGCGGCCGCGCAGCCAGCGGTCCGCGGCGCGCCGTACCTCTCCCGCTTCAGGCGCGTGCCCGTCGCAGTGGGTGGCCCCGGAGGCGAAGGCAGTGGCGTGCTGGGCCGCGCCGTAGAGGGCCTCGGCGGTGTAGCCGAGGAAGGAGTCGACGCTGCCGGAGGTGTCGGCGACCTGCTCGGCGAGCGGTTCGAGCCGGACGACCTCGTGGGCCCCGGCTTCGGCGGCCGTGGCGAGTTCACCGGCCGAGGTCAGGGCATCGGGGGTGCCGGCCTCCAGCAGGAAGGTGCCGATGCCCGAGCCGCGCAGCAGCAGACGGCCGGCCCGGTAGGCGCCGACCTCGCGCCTGCGGGCCAGGTAGCGGGCGGGCGGGCACCGGGGTTCCAGGCCGAGCAGCGGCGGGCACCAGCGGCGTATCGCAAGGCCCGTGAAGCTGTCGAAGTAGCTGGTGCCCGCGGGGGCCGGGCCGTGCGCACCGGCCGCGGCGGCGAGGTGGGTCTCGAAGGAGCCGAGACCGAGCTCACCGTGCACCGCGCCGTGGCTGTGCTGATCGATGAGCGGCGGAAGGCCGTCCATCCGCTCCTCCTCGCCGTAGGCCCGCCGGGCGCGGCCCGAGCGCCGCACCTGGTGGGCTTAACGGGCGAGGAGGTGGTGAGGTAGCGGGCTCCGCTTCCGGCGTGCGCTCCGGCGCACGGCGCGCGGGCGCCGGGCCGTCAGCCGTTGGACGGGCCGCCCACCTGGATGCCCGCCATCCGGGACCACTCGTAGCGGCCGGTACGGACCCTGGCGGCGAGGTCGCCGTCGAAGTCGTCGAGGAGCGTGAGGCCGGCCTTGTCGGCGGCGTCCTTGGCGGAGCCGAAGGTGTCCGCGACGAGGTTGCCCCACTCGCCGTCGGCCCCGACGAGTGCGATCCGGGTGCGGCCCCGGCCGATGTGCGCGAGCTGGCCCTCGGCGCTGCCGCCGTGCGTGGCGGCGAAGGCGCGGATCTGCTTGGCGAGCCGGTCGGCGTGCTTGCCGGCCTTCTTGTCGGTGCGTGCCGCGGCCTTCACACCGGCCGCCGTCTCCGTCTGCTCGTCCGCCTGCTGGGTGTCTGCCATACCGACATGCTACCCATCGGTAATCAACGAAGGAAGGGATCCACGGCGACGGCGACGAACAGCAGCGACACATAGGTGATGGACCAGTGGAACAGCCGCATCTCCTTGAGCTTGGCGCCCGTGATCCCGGCCTTGGCGCGGGACTGCAGACCGTGCGCCTCCTTGAGCCAGAAGGCGCCGCAGACGACCGCGACGGCGGTGTAGAACCAGCCCGTGTAGCCCAGCGGCTGCAGCAGCAGCGAGACGGCCACCATCACCCAGCTGTAGGCGACGATCTGGCGCGCGACGACCTTGTTGCCCGCGACGGCCGGCAGCATCGGCACCCCGACGCGCTCGTAGTCGTCCTTGACCTTCATCGACAGCGGCCAGTAATGCGGCGGCGTCCAGAAGAAGATGACGAGGAAGAGGATGAACGAGGCCCAGGAGACGGAGTTCGTCACCGACGACCAGCCGATGAAGACCGGCATACAGCCCGCGATGCCGCCCCAGACGATGTTCTGGGAGGTCCGCCGCTTGAGGATCATCGTGTAGACGACGACATAGAAAAGCAGCGCACCGAGCGACAGCATCGCCGACAGCGGGTTGACGAGGAACCAGAACAGGGCCGTGGAGCCCACCGCGAGCGCGGTCGCGAAGACCAGGCATTCGCGGGGGCTCACCATGCCCGTGACCAGCGGCCGCTGGGCCGTACGGTCCATCAGCGCGTCGATGTCGCGGTCGAGGTACATGTTGAACGCGGCGGCGCCGCCGGCGGAGAGATATCCGCCGACGCAGGTCACCAGCACCAGCGTCAGGTCCGGCACACCCTTGGCCGCCAGGAACATCACCGGCACCGTGGTCATCAGCAGCAGCTCGATGACCCGCGGCTTGGTCAGCGCCACGAACGCCTTGACGCGGGCCCCGAGCGGCCGATGGCCAGGACTCCCGGGGACCGGAGAAAGCGCCCCCACAGGACGGGATTCGACGGCCGTCACGCACACCCCTGGAAGTAACATCAGCGGCCTCTGCCGCGGAAGAGATAAGGCCTGCAAGCCCGTCCGGCCGTGAATACCCGGTGAAGGGCTTGCGCGTACCACGCCACTTTAGACGTTGGCCATAAGGCGATCTTCGCGGGGGTGGGGTCGTGTTGGACGTCGGGGCACGGGGCACCGCCGTATCTATTGGCCGGTGGCCACCCGGCGTTCGGGAGGCGAACGCGACCGCCGCCCGGCAGTCTGGTGCGTAGGGCCGTCGCCTCGGTGCCGGGAATGCCCCCGGTGGTGAGGTGGTTGCCCAAAGCGACAAGCCACCGTGACACCTACGCACCGACTGAGCGCCGAAAACACCGACTGAGCGTCGAAAAGACGCACGCACTTGCGGGGGTAGGCTCGACACCGCCTGGCGGACATACCGTCCGCGGCATTCGACATGTGGAGAGGAGCCCTGACTCAGGGTGAGCACCAAGCCGACCACCACAGACCTCGAGTGGACCGAACTGGATCAGCGGGCAGTGGATACGGTCCGTGTCCTGGCCATGGATTCCGTGCAGAAGGTCGGTAACGGCCATCCGGGTACGGCCATGAGCCTGGCTCCGGCCGCCTATCTTCTCTTCCAGAAGCTGCTGCGGCACGACCCGGCGGACGCGAACTGGACCGGACGCGACCGGTTCGTCCTCTCCGCCGGCCACTCCAGCCTGACCCTCTACATCCAGCTCTACCTCGCCGGTTACGGCCTGGAGCTGGACGATCTGAAGGCGTTCCGCACCTGGGACTCGAAGACCCCGGGCCACCCCGAGTACGGCCACACCACCGGCGTGGAGACCACCACCGGCCCGCTGGGCCAGGGTGTCGCCAACGCGGTGGGCATGGCGATGGCCGCCCGCTACGAGCGCGGTCTGTTCGACCCGGAGGCGCCCGAGGGCAGCTCGCCCTTCGACCACCACATCTACGCCATCGCCGGTGACGGCTGCCTGCAGGAGGGCATCTCCGCCGAGGCCTCCTCGCTCGCGGGCCACCAGAAGCTCGGCAACCTCATCATGCTGTGGGACGACAACCACATCTCGATCGAGGGCGACACCGAGACCGCGGTCTCGGAGGACACCTGCAAGCGCTACGAGGCCTACGGCTGGCACGTGCAGCGGGTGGCCCCGAAGGCGAACGGCGACCTGGACCCCGAGGCGCTGTACCACGCCATCGAGGCGGCCAAGGCCGAGACCGGGCGCCCGTCGTTCATCGCGATGCGCTCGATCATCGCCTGGCCGGCCCCCAACGCCCAGAACACCGAGGCCGCGCACGGCTCGGCGCTGGGCGAGGAGGAGGTCGCGGCCACCAAGCGGGTCCTCGGCTTCGACCCGGAGAAGTCCTTCGAGGTCCCCGAGGAGGTGCTGGCACACACCCGCGCCGCCCTCGACCGCGGCCGTGACCTGGAGAAGGAGTGGGGCAAGAGGTTCGCCGACTGGCGCACCACGAACCCCGGACACGCCGCGGAGTTCGACCGGGTCGCCGCGGGCGAGCTGCCCGCGGGCTGGGAGGACCACCTCCCCTCGTTCGAGACCGGCAAGGCCGTGGCCACCCGCGCCGCGTCCGGCAAGGTGCTGCACGCGCTCGGTGCGGTCATCCCCGAGCTGTGGGGCGGCTCCGCCGACCTCGCGGGCTCGAACAACACCACGATCGACAAGACCTCGTCGTTCCTGCCCGAGGGCAACCCGCTGCCGGGCGCGAACCCGTACGGCCGCACGATCCACTTCGGTATCCGTGAGCACTCCATGGCCGCGGAGATGAACGGCATCACGCTGCACGGCAACACCCGGGTCTACGGCGGCACCTTCCTGGTGTTCTCCGACTACATGCGCAACGCCGTCCGGCTGTCCGCGCTGATGCACCTGCCGGTGACGTACGTGTGGACGCACGACTCCATCGGCCTGGGCGAGGACGGCCCGACCCACCAGCCGGTCGAGCACCTGGCCTCGCTGCGCGCCATCCCGAACCTGAACCTCGTCCGTCCGGCCGACGCCAACGAGACCGCCATCGCCTGGCGCGAGATCCTCAAGCGCTGGACGAAGGAGTACGGCGTCGGGGCCCCGCACGGCCTCGCGCTGACCCGTCAGGGCGTGCCGACGTACCCGGCCGACGAGAACACCGCCAAGGGCGGTTACATCCGGTTCGAGGCCGAGGACGCCGACGGCAAGACCGTCACGCCGCAGGTCGTGCTGATCGGTACCGGCTCCGAGCTGCAGCTCGCCGTCGAAGCGCGCGAGCAGCTGCAGGCCGAGGGCGTGCCCACCCGCGTGGTGTCGATGCCGTCGGTCGAGTGGTTCGACCAGCAGGACCAGGCCTACCGCGACAGCGTGCTCCCGCCGTCCGTCAGGGCCCGGGTCGCCGTCGAGGCCGGCATCGGTCTGACCTGGCACCGCTTCGTCGGTGACGCCGGGCGCATCGTGTCCCTGGAGCACTTCGGTGCCTCGGCCGATGCCAAGACCCTGTTCCGCGAGTTCGGCTTCACCGCCGACGCGGTCGCCTCCGCCGCCCGCGAATCGGTCGAAGCCGCCGCGCGCTGACGACGCCCGCACACGACAAGTAGGAGATGCAGAACCCATGACAGACGCACTCAAGCGCCTCTCCGACGAAGGCGTCGCGATCTGGCTGGACGACCTGTCGCGCAAGCGCATCACGTCCGGCAACCTCGCCGAGCTGATCGACCAGCAGCATGTCGTCGGTGTCACGACGAACCCGTCGATCTTCCAGAAGGCGATCTCCTCGGGCGACGGCTACGAGCAGCAGCTCGCCGACCTCGCCGCCCGCAAGGTCACCGTCGAGGAAGCCATCCGCATGATCACGACGGCGGACGTCCGCGACGCCGCCGACATCCTGCGCCCGGTCTTCGACGCCACCGGCGGCCAGGACGGCCGGGTCTCCATCGAGGTGGACCCGCGCCTGGCGCACCACACCGTCCCGACCATCGCCGAGGCCAAGCAGCTGGCCTGGCTGGTGGACCGCCCCAACACGCTGATCAAGATCCCGGCCACCAAGGCGGGTCTCCCGGCGATCACCGAGGTCATCGGCCTGGGCATCAGCGTCAATGTCACCCTGATCTTCTCGCTGGAGCGCTACCGCGAGGTCATGGACGCCTACCTGGCGGGCCTGGAGAAGGCCAAGGCCGCGGGCCTGGACCTGTCCCTGATCCGCTCGGTCGCGTCGTTCTTCGTGTCCCGGGTGGACACCGAGATCGACAAGCGCCTGGAGAAGCTGGGCACGGACGAGGCCAAGGCCCTCAAGGGCAAGGCCGCGCTGGCCAACGCCCGGCTGGCCTACCAGGCGTACGAGGAGGTCTTCTCCTCCGAGCGCTGGGCCGCCCTGGACAAGGCCGGCGCCAACAAGCAGCGTCCGCTGTGGGCCTCGACCGGCGTCAAGGACCCGGCCTACAAGGACACCCTGTACGTCGACGACCTGGTCGCCCCGGGCACGGTCAACACCATGCCGGAGGCCACCCTGGAGGCCACCGCCGACCACGGCCGGATCACCGGTGACACCGTGCGCGCCGGCTACGCGGCCGCCAAGGCCGACCTGGCGGCGACCGAAAAGCTCGGGATCTCGTACGACGAGGTCGTACAGGTCCTGGAGGACGAGGGCGTGGAGAAGTTCGAGGCGTCCTGGAACGACCTGCTCAAGTCCACGGAGGCGGAGCTCAAGCGCCTCGCTCCCTCGGAGGGCTGATCTCTCTTGTCTGATGCACACGGAGCCAACCCGCTTCGTGACGCCCTGGACCGACGGCTCCCGCGTATCGCGGGGCCGTCGGGCCTGGTGATCTTTGGCGTCACGGGCGATTTGTCCCGTAAAAAGCTGATGCCCGCCGTCTACGACCTGGCCAACCGCGGTCTGCTGCCGCCGGGTTTCTCGCTCGTCGGGTTCGCCCGCCGGGAGTGGGAACACGAGGACTTCGCGCAGGAGGTGTACGCGGCGGTCAAGGAGCACTCCCGTACGCCGTTCCGCGAAGAGGTCTGGCAGCAGCTGGTCCAGGGCTGCCGCTTCGTCCAGGGCAACTTCGACGACGACGAGGCCTTCGAGACGCTGAAGGAGACGATAAGCGAGCTCGACAAGGCCCAGGGCACCGGCGGCAACTTCGCCTTCTACCTGTCCGTACCGCCGAAGTTCTTCCCCCAGGTCGTCCAGCAGCTGAAGAAGCACGGGCTGGCCGACCAGAAGGAGGACTCCTGGCGGCGCGCGGTCATCGAGAAGCCCTTCGGGCACAACCTGGAGAGCGCCCAGGAGCTCAACCGGATCGTCCACGAGGTCTTCCCGCCCCACGAGGTCTTCCGGATCGACCACTACCTGGGCAAGGAGACGGTCCAGAACATCCTGGCGCTGCGGTTCGCCAACACGATGTTCGAGCCGCTGTGGAACCGCAGCTATGTCGACCACGTCCAGATCACGATGGCCGAGGACATCGGCATCGGCGGCCGGGCCGGCTACTACGACGGCATCGGCGCCGCCCGTGACGTCATCCAGAACCACCTCCTCCAGCTGCTCGCGCTGACCACCATGGAGGAGCCCGCCTCCTTCGAGGCGGATGCGCTGGTCGCGGAGAAGACCAAGGTGCTGGGCGCGGTCCGGCTGCCCAAGGACCTCGGCAAGGAGACGGTCCGCGCGCAGTACGCGGAGGGCTGGCAGGGCGGCGAGAAGGCCGTCGGCTACCTCCAGGAAGACGGCATCGACCCCAAGTCGAAGACCGACACCTATGCCGCGATCAAGCTGTCGATCGACAACCGCCGCTGGGCGGGCGTCCCCTTCTACCTGCGCACCGGCAAGCGCCTGGGCCGCCGCGTCACCGAGATCGCGGTGGTCTTCCAGCGCGCCCCGCACTCCCCCTTCGACCGCACCGCCACCGAGGAGCTGGGGCAGAACGCCCTGGTCATCCGGGTGCAGCCGGACGAGGGCGTGACCGTCAGGTTCGGCTCCAAGGTCCCGGGCACCTCGATGGAGGTACGGGACGTGTCGATGGACTTCGCCTACGGCGAGTCCTTCACGGAGTCCAGCCCCGAGGCCTACGAGCGGCTGATCCTCGATGTGCTGCTCGGCGACGCCAACCTCTTCCCGCGTGTGGAGGAGGTGGAGCAGTCCTGGCGGATCCTCGACCCGATCGAGGAGTACTGGGACAAGCACGGCAGGCCCGCGCAGTACCCGGCGGGCAGCTGGGGCCCCGCCGAGGCGGACGAAATGCTCGCACGAGACGGACGGAGCTGGCGTCGGCCATGAAGATCGATTTGACGGAAACCACGTCCAGCAAGATCAACAAGGCGCTGGTCGAGGGACGCCGCGCGATCGGCACCCCGGCCATAGGCATGGTGCTCACCCTCGTCATCGTCACCGACGAGGAGAACGCCTACGACGCGCTGAAGGCGGCCAACGACGCGTCCCGTGAGCACCCCTCGCGCACCCTCGTCGTCATCAAGCGGGTCAGCCGGTCGCCGCGCGACCGCGCCAAGGCCCGCCTCGACGCCGAGGTCCGGCTCGGCACGGACGCCGGCACCGGCGAGACGGTGATACTCCGGCTCTACGGCGATGTGATCGACCACGCCCAGTCGGTGGTGCTCCCGCTGCTGCTGCCGGACGCGCCGGTCGTGGTCTGGTGGGCGGTGAACGCCCCGCTGGACCCGGCCAAGGACCCGCTCGGCGCGCTGGCCCAGCGCCGGGTGACCGATGCCTACGCCGCCGAGCAGCCCATCGAGGAACTGGCGGCGCGCGCGGACACCTACACCCCGGGTGACACCGATCTGGCCTGGGCCCGCATCACGCCCTGGCGCTCGATGCTGGCGGCGGCGCTCGACCAGGCACCCTGCACGGTGACCTCGGCCGAGGTCACCGGCGAGGAGTTCAACCCCAGCTGTGAGCTGCTCGCCATGTGGCTGGCCGACCGGCTGCAGGTCCCGGTCACCCGCAAGGTGTCCGACGGCCCGGGTCTGACGGCCGCACGGATGGAGTCCGGCACCGGTGCGATCGTGCTGGACCGCCCGGACGGTTCGCTGGCCACGCTCTCGATCCACGGCCAGCCCGACCGTGCGGTGGCGCTCAAGCGGCGGGACACCGCCGAGCTGCTGGCGGAGGAGCTGCGCCGGCTCGACCCGGACGAGATCTACGCCGATGCCCTGAAATACGGCGTGGACCGGCTCGCCGACACCGCCGGCGGGCAGCCGTCGGCCGGGGAGGCGAAGGCCGGGGAGCCGAAGACCGGGGAGCCGGAGGCCGGCAAGGACGCTCCGGCCAAGCCCGCGGCGAAGAAGGCGGCCAACAAGAAGGCAGCCGCCAAGTGAGCGCTCCACAGGTCGTCGTCCACCGCGACAAGGAGCTGATGGCCAAGGCCGCGGCGGCCCGGCTGATCACGAAGATCGTGGATGCGCAGGCCGCCCGCGGTTTCGCCTCCGTGGTCCTGACCGGCGGGCGCAACGGCAACGGGCTGCTCGCGGCCCTCGCCGAGGCGCCCGCCCGCGACGCCGTGGACTGGTCCCGGCTCGACCTGTGGTGGGGCGACGAGCGGTTCCTCCCGGACGGCGATCCGGAGCGCAACCACACCCAGGCCCGGCAGGTGCTGCTGGACAGCGTCCCGCTGGACCCGGCCCGGGTGCACCCCATGCCCCCGTCGGACGGTCCGTACGGCAAGGACGCCGACGCCGCCGCCGAGGCGTATGCGGCCGAACTGGCCGCCGCGGCAGGCCCCGAGGACCACGGGCCGGTGCCCTCCTTCGACGTCCTGCTGCTGGGCGTCGGCCCGGACACCCATGTGGCCTCGCTCTTCCCCGAGCTGCCTGCCGTCTACGAGCAGGAGCGGACGGTGGTGGGGGTACACGGCGCACCCAAGCCGCCGCCCACCCGTACCTCGCTGACCCTGCCCGCGATCCGCGCGGCGCGGGAGGTCTGGCTGCTGGCGGCCGGTGAGGACAAGGCCAACGCCGCGGCGATCGCCCTCTCCGGCGCCGGGGAGGTCCAGGCTCCGGCGGCCGGTGCACGCGGCCGCAGCCGGACCCTGTGGCTGCTGGACGAGGCGGCGGCGGCACAACTGCCGCGCGGCCTCTACCCGCCGGCGTCGGCCTGAACGCCGCAGCAGGAGCCGATACCGAAGGCCCCGCGCCCTGAGGGAGATGTCGTTGGTACCAACGGCATCCCCTGGAGGGCTCGGGGCCTTCGGCGTCACCGTGGTCAGCGGGCGACACTGCCGGTGATCCCGGCCGTGTCAGTGATCGGCGAGATCGCCGGTGACCCCGGTGCCCCGGTGCCCCCGGCGACCCCGGTGATCAACGTCCGCGCAGCTCCCGGTACTTGGTGACCAGGCCGGCCGTGGAGGCGCCGAGACCCGGCACCTCGGCGCCGTCCGTCAGGGCCGGTTCGACGCGCTTGGCCAGGACCTTGCCCAACTCCACGCCCCACTGGTCGAAGGAGTCGATGTGCCAGACCGCGCCCTGGACGAACACCTTGTGCTCGTAGAGCGCGATCAACTGGCCCAGCACGGACGGGCTGAGTTCACCGGCCAGGATGGTGGTGGTGGGCCGGTTGCCCGGGAAGGTCTTGTGCGGCACCAGTTCCTCGGCCACGCCCTCGGCACGCACCTCCTCCGGCGTCTTGCCGAACGCCAGCGCCTGGCCCTGGGCGAACAGGTTGGCCATCAGCAGGTCGTGCTGGGCGACCAGGCCCGGCTGCAGATCGTCGACCGGCCGGGCGAAGCCGATGAAGTCGGCCGGGATCATCTTCGTGCCCTGGTGGAGCAGCTGGTAGTAGGCATGCTGGCCGTTCGTGCCGGGGGTGCCCCAGACGACGGGGCCGGTCTGCCAGCCGACCCGATGGCCCTCGCGGTCCACGGACTTGCCGTTGGACTCCATGTCCAGCTGCTGCAGATAGGCGGTGAACTTGGAGAGGTAGTGGCTGTAGGGCAGCACGGCATGCGACTGCGCGTCCCAGAAGTTGCCGTACCAGATGCCGAGCAGGCCCAGCAGCAGCGGGGCGTTCTCCTCCGGCGGGGCGCTGCGGAAGTGCTCGTCGACGAGGTGGAAGCCGGCCAGCATCTCGCGGAAGCACTCCGGGCCGATCGCGACCATCAGCGACAGGCCGATGGCGGAGTCGTAGGAGTAGCGGCCGCCGACCCAGTCCCAGAACTCGAACATGTTGTCCGTGTCGATACCGAACTCCGCGACCTTCCCGGCGTTGGTCGACACCGCCACGAAGTGCTTGGCGACGGCCTCTGTCCCGGCACCGAGGCCGGTCAGCAGCCAGTCGCGGGCCGAGGTGGCGTTGGTGATGGTCTCGATGGTGGTGAAGGTCTTCGAGGCGACGATGAACAGCGTCTCGGCCGGGTCCAGATCGCGGACCGCCTCGTGCAGATCGGCGCCGTCCACATTGGAGACGAAGCGGAACTGCATGTCCCGGTGGGTGAAGGCGCGCAGCGCCTCGTACGCCATCGCCGGGCCCAGGTCCGAGCCGCCGATACCGATGTTGACGACGGTCTTGATCCTCTTGCCGGTGTGGCCCTTCCAGTCGCCGGAGCGGATCCGGTCGGCGAAGGTGCCCATCCTCGTCAGGACGTGGTGCACCCCGGGGACGACGTTCTCGCCGTCGCTCTTGATGGCCTCGGAGGCAGGGGCGCGCAGCGCGACATGCAGCACGGAGCGCCGCTCGGTGATGTTGATCTTCTCCCCGCGGAACATCGCGTCCCGCAGCTCGGCCACGCCCCGCGCCGCGGCCAGGTCGCGCAGCAGCCCCAGCGTCTCGTCGGTGACCAGATGCTTGGAGTAGTCCAGGTGCAGATCGCCGACCTGGAGGGTGTAGCGCTCGGCGCGCCCCGGGTCCCGCTCGAACAGCTCGCGCAGATGCACCTGCGCCATCTGCTCCCGGTGCTTGCTCAGCGCGGTCCACTCAGGCAACTGATCGAGCCTGCTGCGGCCTTCTGCGTTCATCTCGGACATCAGCCTTCTTCTTCTCGTACCGGCCCCGCCGTCTCCCAACCTAATTGATCAGCGCGCGATGGGGGCACCTCCCACTCGAGCGAAGCCGAGAGTGGGGGAAGGGAGCCGTCCGCCGCCGGGCTAGGGGGTGTCGGGGGCCTGAAGAACAGGTATCAGCGCAACCGCGCCCAGGGCCAGCAGCCCGGCGGCCAGCAGCGCCGGGCTGCGGGGACCGTACAGCCCGGCGACCGCGCCGCCGAGCAGCGCGCCGAGCGGCGTCCCGGCGACGGAGACCGTACGGAAGGCGGCGCTGATCCTGCCGAGCATCCCGGCCGGGCTGCGCCGTTGTACGACGGTGGCCTCCAAGACGTTGATCACCATGGAGGCGAAGCCGAACAGGCCCAGGAAGACGGCCGCGGCCGCCGCTGAGCGCAGCGTCCCGAGACCCACCAGCACCACGGTCTGGAGCACTCCGGCGACCAGCAGGGCACGGCCGCCGCCCCCGGCCGCGGCGATCGCCCGCCGTGCGAGGAGGCCGCCCAGCACCATCCCGATGCCGTACCCGGTCGTCACTGCCGCATAGCCGAAATCCCCGGCACCCAGCCACCTCTTGACGACCACCACCAGGGTCGCGATCAGGGCGCCGAGGCCGATATTGCCCAGCGCCACCGACAGGCACAGGGCACGCAGCACCCGGTCGCGCCACAACCGCCGTATCCCCTCGGCGATGTCGTGCCGCAGGGTGCGTCCCGCGACGGCCGGACGAGCGGCCGGCGGGCCGGTGCGCAGGGAAGCGACGAGAGCGGCCGCAAGGAAGTAGGTGACCGCGTCGGCCAGGAAGGGGAGCGCGGCGCCGAGCGCGATGAGCACCGGAGCGAACGGCCCGCCGACGAAGCGTCCCGACACCTCCTGACAGGTCATCAGGCGCGCGTTGGCCAGGCCCAGTTTCTCCTGGGGCACCACTGCGGGCAGCAGGGCCGTGGCGGCGTTGTCGAAGAGCGTCTGAAGGGTGGTCAGCGCGAAGGAAAGGGCGAGCAGCAGCCCGATGCTCACCCGGTCGAGCGCCACCGCGAGGGCGAAGCCGGCCATCAGCAGCCCGCGCAGCACATCGACCGCCCACATCGCCCGCCGCTGGTCCACACGGTCGGCCACCGCGCCGCCCAACAGCCCGAAAAGCAGCCAGGGAACGAAGCCGCAGGCGGTGACGAGCGAGATCAACAGCGGGGAACCGGTCAGGCTGTAGGCGAGCAACGGCAGCGCCGTACCGCGCAGGGCATCACCGAAGCGGGAAACGGCGGCGGCGCCGCATAACCGGCCGAAGCCACCACCCCGGATGAGCCCGCCGGCTCCTGCCGCACGGTCCCTCTCCGCGCTCTTCCCCGTCCCCGTGCCCGCCGCCGCGCCTGCCTTTTTGCGTGCCATCCCGCCCCGTCCCCCGTCCACCTCGTGCGCTTCGTGCGCCTACGAAAACAGTACGGGCGACCACTGACAGCGACCCTCGGGCAACTGCCCCCTCCACTGCCTCAGATGTGCCCGGCAGGGCCGATGCGGCAGGCAACAGGTACGGCAGGTGACAGGTACGGCAGGCCGCAGAGCGGACGCGGAACGGCCGCGGAACGGCCGCGGAACGGATGCGCGACGGGCGAGGCCCGCGACGGCGTACCAACGCGGTCGGCCCGGCCGGAGGGGGTGTGTGGTCCCCTCCGGCCGGGCCGACCGAGATGAGCTGGCAGATCCGTCAGATTTCGCCGCGGAGCTTGGCAAGCGCCTCCGCGAGGATCGCCTCACCGTCGGCGTCGCTGCGGCGCTCCCGGACGTAGGCGAGGTGGGTCTTGTAGGGCTCGGTGCGCGGCGGGTCCGGGGGGCTGTCCCGGTCCTTGCCTGCCGGGAAACCACAGCGCGGGCAGTCCCAGGTGTCCGGAACCTGCGCGTCGCCGGCGAAGCTGGGCTGCGTCTCGTGCCCGTTGGAGCACCAGAAGGAGATGCGGGTACGCGGCGCGGACTCGCCGCGCTCGGCCTCCCCCATCGGCCCCGCCCCGACCCGACTTCCTCGGATCGCGTTGCCACTTGCCACGGTCGTAACTCCCTGCGTCATGGTGCTGCACAGCCTCTCGCAGCAGCTGGGCTGCGGAACGCCCCAGTCTACGTAAGGCCCAACGCGCGTCCAGTGGCTGGAGTTACCCGTCCGAGGACGCCTGCCTCATGATAGGCCGCGCCTCCGACGCATTGTCAGTTGCTGAGCTTCATCAGGATGCCGAGCACAACGATGCAGGCGAACCACAGCAGACCGATCACGATGGTGATGCGGTCGAGGTTGCGCTCGGCGACCGAGGAGCCACCGACCGAGGACTGCATGCCGCCACCGAACATGTCGGACAGGCCGCCGCCCTTTCCCTTGTGCATGAGCACCAGCATCATCAGCAGCAGGCTGAAGACGATGAGGGCGATCGAGAACCCGATGACCACGGCTGGACCAACTCTCTAGGACTGACGGACGGAGGTATGGATCACGATATCGGTAACAAAGGGTGCGGGGCCGGGGGCGGTGCTGCTGCACCGGTCCCGGCCCCGACAGGGTACGACGAGGGCTCCCCCTCGTCATAGCTGCTACTGGTCGCGGAAGCGGACGATCTTCACGAACTCGTCCGCGTCCAGCGCCGCGCCGCCGATCAGCGCGCCGTCGACGTCGGGCTGCGCCATGATCGCGGCGACGTTGCCGGACTTGACCGAGCCGCCGTACTGGATGCGGACCTTGTCGGCCAGCTCCTGGCTGTAGAGCTCGGCGAGGCGGCCGCGGATGGCACCGCAGACCTCCTGCGCGTCCTCGGGGGTGGCGACCTCGCCGGTGCCGATGGCCCACACCGGCTCGTAGGCGATCACGATCGTCTCGGCCTGCTCGACCGGGACGTCCGCCAGACCGCCGTCGACCTGGGCGAGGGTGTGCGCGACCTGGTTGCCGGCCTTGCGCACGTCCAGGCCCTCGCCGACGCACAGGATCGGGGTGATGCCGTGCGTGAAGGCGGCCTTGACCTTGGCGTTGCAGATCTCTTCGTTCTCGCCGTGGTACTGGCGGCGCTCGCTGTGGCCGACGGCCACATACGCGCACTTGAGCTTGGCCAGCATCGCGCCGGAGATCTCACCGGTGTAGGCACCGGAGTCGTGCGCGGAGATGTCCTGGGCGCCGTACTTGATCTTGAGCTTGTCGCCGTCGACCAGCGTCTGCACCGAACGCAGGTCGGTGAAGGGCGGCAGCACCGCGACCTCCACGGCGTCGAAGTCCTTGTCGGCGAGGGCGAAGGCGAGCTTCTGGACGTGGGCGATGGCCTCGAGGTGGTTGAGGTTCATCTTCCAGTTGCCCGCCATCAGCGGGGTGCGGTCAGTCACGTTGTTCAGTCCTCCAGAGCGGCGAGGCCGGGCAGCGTCTTGCCTTCGAGGTATTCGAGGCTGGCGCCGCCGCCGGTCGAAATATGGCCGAATGCATTCTCGTCGAAGCCCAGCAGGCGCACGGCGGCGGCCGAGTCACCACCGCCGACGACGGTGAAGGCGTCCGAGTCCAGCAGTCCCTTCGCGACGGCCTCGGTGCCGCCGGCGTAGTCGGGGTGCTCGAAGACGCCCATCGGGCCGTTCCAGAAGACGGTGGCCGCGTCGGCGAGCTTCGCGGCGTAGAGCTCGCGGGTCTTCGGGCCGATGTCCAGGCCCTCCTTGTCGGCCGGGATGGCGTCCGCGGCGACGATGTCGGGGTGGGCCGGGGCCTTGGTCTTCAGGTCCGGGAACTCGGACGACACCAGGACGTCGACGGGGAGGACGAACTCCACACCGCGCTTCTCGGCCCGCGCCAGATACTCCAGGCAGGCCGGGACCTGGTCTTCCTGGAGCAGCGAGATGCCGACCTCGTGGCCCTTGGCCTTGAGGAAGGTGTACGCCATCCCGCCGCCGACCAGGATGCGGTCGGCCTTCTCGATCAGCTGGTCGATGACGGCGAGCTTGTCGGAGACCTTGGCGCCGCCGAGCACGACGGCGTAGGGGCGCTTGACGTCCTCGGTGAGCTTCTTCAGGACGCGCACCTCGGTGGCGATCAGATCGCCGGCGGCGTGCGGAAGGCGCCGGGGCAGGTCGTAGACCGAGGCGTGCTTGCGGTGCACGGCACCGAAGCCGTCGCCCACGTACAGGTCCGCGAGGGCGGCGAGACGGTCGGCGAAGGCGGCGCGCTCGGCGTCGTCCTTGCTGGTCTCGCCCGCGTTGAAGCGAAGGTTCTCCAGCACGGCCACCTGGCCGTCGGCCAGCGCGGCCGTCACGGACGCGGCGGACTCACCGACCGTGTCGGTCGCGAACGCCACGTCCTGCCCGAGGATTTCCCCCAGTCGCCCGGCGGCGGGAGCCAGCGAGAAGGCCGGGTCCGGGGCGCCCTTGGGACGGCCCAGGTGGGAGGCGACGATCACCCTGGCGCCGCGCTCGACGAGCTTGGCGATCGTCGGGGCAACGGCGCGGATCCGGCCGTCGTCGGTGATGGTGGTGCCGTCCAGCGGCACATTCAGGTCGGCGCGGACAAAGACCCGCTTACCGGCTACCTGGAGGTCGTCGATCGTCTTCATGAGGAATGACTCCATCACATGGGTCGGTCGGTCGCGGGACGGGGCTCGTGCGACGCCTCATCGCGTCACACGAGCCCCGTCCCCACATCTCGGTGTCCCGGGCGTCAGCCAGGGATCAGAGCTGGCCGCCGACGAAGGTGGTCAGGTCCACCAGGCGGTTGGAGTAGCCCCACTCGTTGTCGTACCAGCCGACGACCTTGACCTGCTTGCCCTGCGACATGGTCAACTGAGAGTCGAAGGTGCAGGAGGCCGGGAAGTTCACGATGTCCGAGGAGACGATCGGGTCCTCGGTGTACTCGAGGACACCCTTGAGCTGGCCCTCGGCGGCCTTCTGGAAGGCGGTGTTGATCTCGTCCTTGGTGACCTCACGGTCAAGCTCCAGGACCAGGTCGGTGACCGAGCCGGTGGGGACGGGCACGCGCATCGCGATGCCGTCCAGCTTGCCCTTGAGCTGCGGGAGGACCAGGGCGGTGGCCTTGGCGGCACCCGTCGAGGTCGGGATGATGTTCTCCGCGGCGGCGCGGGCGCGGCGCAGGTCGCTGTGCGGGAAGTCCAGGATGCGCTGGTCGTTGGTGTAGGCGTGGACCGTGGTCATCATGCCCTTGACGATGCCGAAGTTCTCGTCGAGAACCTTCGCCATCGGCGCCACACAGTTGGTGGTGCAGGAGGCATTGGAGATGACGTGGTGCTGAGCGGCGTCGTACTTGTCCTGGTTGACGCCCATCACGATGGTGATGTCCTCGTCCTTGGCGGGCGCCGAGATCAGGACCTTCTTGGCGCCGGCCGCGAGGTGCTTCTCGGCGTCGGCCTTCTTGGTGAAGATGCCGGTCGACTCGATGACGATGTCGGCGCCGAGCTCGGCCCACGGGAGGTTGGCCGGGTCGCGCTCGGCCATCGTTTTGAAGGTCTGGTTGCCGACCGTGATGCTGTCGTCGGTGTGGCTGACGGGCTGCTTGAGACGACCCAGGATGGTGTCGTACTTCAGCAGGTGAACCAGGGTGGCGTTGTCGGTCAGGTCGTTGACACCGACGATCTCGATGTCCGCGCCCTGCTCCAGGAGCGCGCGGAAGTAGTTGCGACCAATGCGGCCGAATCCGTTGATGCCTACGCGGATCGTCACGAACCGATCTCCTCGTTGGTACGCCGGCGCAGTTACCGGCGAGCTGTATGGGATGTCCCCGACCGCCTCCGACCCTACCCCCTGTAAGAGACGTACGTGACATTGACATCGACGCCAAAAGATGCTCAAGTGAGCGCCCTTCAGCCCCTCTGACGCACGCCCTGACGCGCCCCTCGGCGCCCCTGCACAAAGAGGCGCCCCCGGCGCCCGATACGGGCGCCGGGGGCGCAGATGAGCAAGGGCCGGGCTTTCGTTTCAGCCCACCATGCCTTCGGCAAGTTCCTCGGTGAGGTTGGACTCGGTGCCGGGGATGCCCAGGTCCTGGGCGCGCTTGTCGGCCATCGCCAGCAGCCGGCGGATCCGGCCGGCGACGGCGTCCTTGGTCAGCGGCGGGTCGGCGAGGGCACCCAGCTCCTCCAGGGACGCCTGTTTGTGCTCCATGCGCAGCCGGCCGGCCGCCGCGAGGTGCTCGGGGACCTCCTCGCCCAGGATCTCCAGGGCCCGCTGGACCCGGGCGCCCGCGGCGACCGCGGCGCGCGCCGAGCGGCGGAGGTTGGCGTCGTCGAAGTTGGCGAGGCGGTTGGCGGTGGCGCGCACCTCGCGGCGCATCCGCCGCTCCTCCCACGCCAGCACCGACTCATGCGCGCCGAGCCGCGTCAGCAGCGCGCCGATCGCATCACCGTCACGGACGACGACGCGGTCCACGCCGCGTACCTCACGGGCCTTGGCGCCGATGCCGAGCCGACGGGCGGCGCCGACCAGGGCGAGCGCCGCCTCGGGGCCGGGGCAGGTGACCTCCAGGGACGAGGAGCGGCCGGGCTCGGTCAGCGAGCCGTGGGCCAGGAAGGCGCCGCGCCAGGCCGCCTCGGCGTCGCAGGTCGCGCCCGAGACCACCTGTGGTGGCAGCCCGCGGATGGGGCGGCCGCGGCCGTCGACCAGACCGGTCTGGCGCGCCAGCTGATCGCCGCCGGCCACGACCCGTACGACATAGCGGCTGCCGCGCCGCAGGCCGCCGGGGGCCATCACCACCAGGTCGGAACTGTGCCCGAAGATCTCCAGGATGTCCTTGCGCAGCCGCCGGGCGGCGATGCCCGTGTCCAGCTCCGCCTCGATCACGATGCGCCCGCTGACCAGGTGCAGACCGCCCGCGAACCGCAGGATCGACGAGACCTCCGACTTCCGGCAGCAGGTCCGGGTGACGGGGAGCCGGGAGATTTCATCCTTCACCGCTGCCGTCATCGCCATGGGCCGATCCTTCCATGCATCCGAAAAATACGGTCGTACGCGGCTGCCAGCAGCTCCGGGTCGTGCCGGTCGGGGGCTCCCCCGGCGCTCGACCGGGCGTCGTCTCCTTGTGCGGCGACCGCCGCCAGCTCGACCTCGCTGCCGACCAGCTGCTTCGCGGCAACCGTCAGACCTTCGATGTCGGGCACGGCGGCCTTGTCGGCCAGCACCACGTCGAAGGCGAGTTTAGGGGCGTGTCGGGCCAAAACCTCCAAATGACGCTGCGGGGAGAAGCCATCGGTTTCGCCCGGTTGGGGCGCAAGGTTGAGCGAAAGGACCTTTCGGGCCTTGGTCTCCTCCAGCGCCTCGCGCAGCTCAGGCACCAGCAGATGCGGGATCACGGAGGAGAACCAGGAGCCCGGTCCGAGCACCACCCAATCGGCGTCACGTACGGCGGCGACCGCCTCGGGGACGGCCGGCGGTTCCTCGGGGACCACATGGACGGACTGCACCTCGCCGCGGGTGAGCGCGACGGTGGCCTGGCCGCGGACCGTGGTGATCGCGTCCGGCCGGCCCTCGTCATGGCCCTTGACCTGGGCCTGGAGTTCCAGGGGCACCGCCGACATGGGAAGTACCCGGCCGTGCGCGCCGAGCAGCTTGCCGACCAGGTCGAGCGCCTGGACATGGTCGCCGAGCTGTTCCCACAGCGCGACGATCAGCAGATTGCCGACCGCGTGGTCGTGCAGCTCGCCCTCGCTCGTGAAGCGGTGCTGGATCACCCGGGACCAGGTCTGGCCCCAGTCGTCGTCACCGCACAGCGCGGCCAGCGCCTTGCGCAGGTCGCCGGGCGGCAGGACACCCAGCTCGTCACGGAGGCGTCCGCTGGAGCCGCCGTCGTCGGCGACCGTGACGACGGCGGTGAGGTCGCCGGTGATACGGCGCAGCGCGGCCAGCGAGGCGGACAGCCCCATGCCGCCGCCCAGTGCCACCACCTTGGGGGTGGCCCCCTTCGTCATACGGCCGCTGGGAACGAAGCGCCGGACCTTGCGCAGCCGTGGCGCACGCCCGCTCATTCGCGCCCCATGTCCCGGTGGACGACGACGGTTTCCACCCCTTCGGAGACCAGCCGGCGGGCAAGCTTCTCGGACATCGCGACGCTGCGGTGCTTGCCGCCCGTGCAGCCCACGGCGATGGTCACATAGCGCTTGCCCTCACGGCGGTAGCCCTCGGCCACGATCCGCAGCAGCTCGGCGTAGCCGTCCAGGAACTCCTTGGAGCCCGGCTGGCTGAAGACGTAACTGGAGACCTCGTCGTTGAGACCCGTGAAGGGCCGCAGCTCGGGGACCCAGTGCGGGTTGGGGATGAAGCGGCAGTCGATGACCATGTCGGCGTCGACCGGAAGGCCGTACTTGAAGCCGAAGGACATGACCGTGGCGCGCAGCTCGGGGACCTCCTCGCCGGCGAACTGGGCGTCCATCTTGGCGCGGAGTTCATGGACGTTGAGGCTGGAGGTGTCGATGACCAGGTCGGCGTCGCCGCGCAGCTCGCGCAGCAGATCCCGCTCGGCGGCGATGCCGTCGACGATCCGGCCGTCGCCCTGCAGGGGGTGCGGGCGGCGCACCGATTCGAAGCGGCGCACCAGGGCCTCGTCGGAGGACTCCAGGAAGACGATGCGGCGCTTGACGTTCTGCGCGTCGAGGGTGGCCAGCGACTCCTTGAGGTTGGCGAAGAAGCGGCGGCCGCGGACGTCGACGACGACCGCGATCCGGGCGACGTTGCCCTGCGAGCGGGCGCCCAGCTCGACCATCGGCGCGATCAGCTCGGGCGGGATGTTGTCGACGACGAACCAGCCGAGGTCCTCCAGACACTTCGCGGCCGTACTGCGGCCGGCGCCGGACATCCCGGAGATGATCACCAACTCGGGGATCGCGGCGCTCTCGCCCTGGTCGGTCGTGCCCGTGCTCACCTGTGCACCGTCTCTCTCGGGTTCCTGCGCTTCATGCGGTGTACTCATCGTTCCTGCCCCCGTTCTGCCGACAACGCGGCCGGCGGGGCCCCGTCATCTTCCATGATCTCTCCTGTGGCGGTGTTCACCGCGGGAGCGGACGGCGCCGCCCCCGCCAGTGCCGCGGCGACCGTCTGTGCGGTCTTGCGGCCGACGCCCGGGACCTCGCAGATCTCGTCGACGGTCGCGGCCCGCAGCTTCTTCACCGAGCCGAAGTGCTTGAGCAGCGCCTGGCGGCGGGTGTCGCCGAGGCCGGCGACGGCGTCGAGCGGCGAGGACTTCAGCCGCTTGCCGCGCTTGCTGCGCTGGTAGGTGATCGCGAAGCGGTGCGCCTCGTCGCGGACGCGCTGGAGGAGGTAAAGGCCCTCACTGCTGCGCGGCAGCACGACCGGGTCGTCGTCCTCGGGCAGCCAGACCTCTTCGAGGCGCTTGGCCAGGCCGCACACGGCGACATCGTCGATGCCGAGCTCGTCCAGTGCCCGGCGGGCGGCCGCGACCTGCGGGGCGCCGCCGTCGACGACCACGAGCTGGGGCGGGTAGGCGAAGCGCTTGGGGCGGCCGTCCTCGTCGGTCGGGCGGCCGGCCATGGGGTCCGGCTCCGGCTCGTCGGGGTGCGTGGTGACGATGCCGGTGCCGGGGACGATGCCGGTGCCGGTGCCGGGAACGATGCCGGGGGTGATGCCGCCGGTGCCGTCCGTGGCCGCGGTGCCGTTGGTGACGTCGGCGGCGGCTCCGGTCCCGGCGGTGACGCCGTTGTCGTCCACGCGGGCGTCGGCGGACGGCTCCTGGGTCCACTCACCGGACTTCTGCTTCTCCTGGAGGTAGCGCTTGAAGCGGCGGCCGATGACCTCGTGCATGGACCGGACATCGTCCTGGCCCTGGAAGGTCTTGATCTGGAAGCGGCGGTATTCGCTCTTCCGGGCGAGGCCGTCCTCGAAGACCACCATCGAGGCGACCACGTCATCGCCCTGGAGGTGGGAGATGTCGAAGCACTCGATGCGCAGCGGCACCGCATCCAGGCCCAGGGCCCCGGCGATCTCCTCCAGGGCGCGGGAGCGGGTGGTGAGGTCGGAGGCGCGCTTGGTCTTGTGCAGCGCCAGGGCCTGCTGGGCGTTGCGGCCGACCGTGACCATCAGGTCCTTCTTGTCGCCGCGCTGCGGGATGCGCAGCGAGACCTGGGAGCCGCGACGCTCGGAGAGCCACTGCGCGATCGGCTCGACGGGCTCGGGGAGCGCCGGGACCAGGACCTCCTTGGGGACGGCGTCGCCCCGCTCCTCGCCGTAGAGCTGCTGGAGGGCGTGCTCGACGAGACCGCTGGTGGTGACGGCCTCCACCTTGTCCGTCACCCAGCCCCGCTGACCGCGCACCCGGCCGCCGCGGACGTGGAAGATCTGGACGGCGGCTTCGAGTTCGTCCTCGGCGAGGGCGATCAGATCGGCGTCGGTGGCGTCGGCGAGCACCACGGCGCTCTTCTCCATGGCCCGCTTGAGCGCCCCTATGTCATCACGCAGCCGCGCGGCGCGTTCGTACTCCATCTCCTCGGCGGCCTCCTGCATCTGCCGCTCCAGTCGGCGGAGGTAGGCGCCGGTCCGGCCGGCCATGAAGTCGCAGAACTCCTCGGCGAGTTCGCGGTGTTCCTCGGCGGAGACCCGTCCGACGCAGGGCGCCGAGCACTTGCCGATGTAGCCGAGCAGACAGGGGCGGCCGATCTGGGCGGAGCGCTTGAAGACACCGGCGGAGCACGTCCGTACGGGGAAGACCCGCAGCATCAGGTCGACGGTCTCGCGGATGGCCCAGGCATGGCCGTACGGACCGAAGTAGCGCACGCCCTTCTTCTTGGCGCCGCGCATGACCTGGGCGCGCGGGAATTCCTCGTTGAGGGTCACCGCGAGGTACGGATAGCTCTTGTCGTCACGGTACTTGACGTTGAAGCGCGGGTCGAATTCCTTGATCCAGCTGTATTCGAGCTGAAGCGCCTCGACCTCGGTGGAGACGACGGTCCACTCCACGGAAGCCGCGGTGGTGACCATCGTGCGCGTACGCGGATGGAGGCCGGCCAGGTCCTGGAAGTAGTTGGCCAGGCGCTGGCGCAGGCTCTTGGCCTTGCCGACGTAGATGACCCGGCCGTGTTCGTCGCGGAACTTATAGACCCCCGGCGAGTCGGGGATCTGTCCCGGCTTGGGTCGATAGCTGCTGGGGTCTGCCATGCACACCACCCTACTGACCGGGACCGACAATCACCGTTCCCCGGCCATTCCCGGCCCCGGCCCGGTGGCGCGGGCGGCGGGCAGCGGGCGACGGGCGGCGGGGCGACGGGCCGGGGGGGGAACGGCAAGGCGGGAGGGCAGGAGGCGGCTTGAGCGCCGTACCGACGGCATGTGACGGCCAGGCGGACCCGTCAGGCGAGTCGGCCAGGCGGACCCGTCAGGCGGACCCGTCAGGCGCTGCGCCGCCCGCGCAGCGCCGCCGAGGCGGACAGCCCCAGCGCGAGCAGGGCGGCGGCGCCCGCCACGCTCGTGGCGGCGGTCACCGGCAGGCTGTCGCCCGCGAACGCACCCGCCGTGACGGGCCGCGGAGCGCGGGGCTCCCGGTCCTCGGGCGGGGCCGCGGCCGCCGGCCCGTCGCCGCCGGCCGCGCCGCGCCGGTCGTACACGGAGCCGGGGAGCTTGCCCCCGTAAGCCCTCGCCACCCTCTCCCGGTAGGCGGCGACGGTGATCCCGTGCGCGCCGACGGCCCTGCGGGCATCCGCGTCCAGTGGCTCGATCCGGTCGCCGTGCCGCACGTACCAGGCGTCGGCCTGCGGCTCGTGGCAGACCGTTCCGCCCTTCACCGGCGCGACCCCGGCCCCGGCCTCGGCCGCGGTGTAGCGGGCGAGGACGTCCGTGGCTGCGGGAGCGGTGGCCGCCGCGCGGGCGGCGGTGGCGCTCGCCGGGGCCGGGGTCCGGGTCCGGAGGACGGGTGCGGGCACGGGCGCGGGTGCGGCCAGGGCGAGGTGCGGAGTGAGGGCGAGGAGGGCCGTGAGGGACGTGCCGGTGGCGACGGCGCGAAGGGCGGTGCGGACGGCGGGGCGCTTCGTCATGCCCCCAGGCTCCTATCCAGTACAGGGAGTGTGTCCAGGAGAAGGAGTTGCCGTTCACGTAGTAGTCGAAATCGTCCCAGTTGTAGCGATTATTGGTCGACCATGGATCATCCTGGTGCACCCACTGGCAATCCGTGTCATATCCGTGGATCACATGCACAGGGCGACTGCCGGAGGACCGCGTGACCCGGGTCCTGACGGGCCGACCGGCGCCGGTCTCGCCCCGCATACCGCCCCGCATGCCGCCCTGGCAGAGCCAACTGGCCACGTACGAAGCGGAGTTGCGGCGCTCGCCCGGTGCGGCGTCACCCCCGTGGTGTCCGGCCCGAGTTACCGGCAGCAGGGCGCGAGGCGGCACCCGCGCCACGAGTCGCTGCGGGCGGCGCCGGCGGGCCGGCGCCTCAGCCCGCGATCAGCTTGCCGCCCTCGGCCTTGACCGGGACCTCGGGCAGCGGTTCGGCCGCCGGCCCCTGGATGACCTTGCCGGTGGTGACGTCGAAGCGGCTGCCGTGGCAGGGGCAGCTGCCCTCCTTCTTCTCGACCTCGGCGAGGATGCAGCCGGCGTGGGTGCACTTGGCGCTGAAGCATTTGTAGGTGCCCTTGGCGGGCTGCGAGACGACGAGCCGGTCCTCGCGGTAGAGCTTGGCGCCGCCGACCGGCACCGCGGCGGCGGATCCGAGGTCGACCGGTTCGGCGGGCTTCGCCGGGGCGTTCGCGCCCGAGTCCCCGGGCGAGCAGGCCGCCAGGCCGAAGCCGGCGGCGCCGGCGAGCGCGGCCCCCCGCAGCACGGTCCGGCGGGCGGGGGGCTGACTCATGGCTGCTCCAGAGGTCACGGCATCAGTGGGGGGGGCGGCTCCCGACGATACCGGCACAGACCGCTCCGCTTCCGGCCGGGCCGGGCGTCCCCGCAGCAGGTCCTGTTGGCAGGCACCCCACGGCATGCTGGGGTCGACGGCGCCCCGGTCCCCGACCGCCCGGCCGGTCACCGCCGCGCTCACCGCCTCGATCTCGCCGGCCAGCTCGTGCCCGGGCACCAGCGGATGGACCACGGCGGGCAGCTCACCGCCGAGGAGGCGCCTATCGGTGCCGCACAGCCCACAGGACGTGACGCGCACAACCACCTCATCGGGGTCCGGGCGCGGATCGGGCGGGGATCGGGCGGGGATCGGGCAGCTCGGTGACAGCGATGCCGCCCCCCTTGCCCGGTGCGGTGGCCACGAGAGCGCGCATCGGCGCCTCTCACGACGTCGTGCGGGATGGCGATGCCGGGAAGGCAGCTTGGACGTAAACGCTTGCGCAAGCGTTTACGTTTGCGGTCGGATGCTCGTAATGTGGGGGACTTCGCGGGACGGGGCCGTGGGAGGCCGCGGTGCCGACGGGGTGCCGCACGCTCGGGGAGGAGAGGCAGAGCCGGATGACGACGATGACGGATGTGGCACGGCGTGCGGGGGTCTCCGTCGCCACGGTCTCGCACGTGCTGAACGACACCCGTCCGGTGCGGCCCGGCACCCGCGCCGCGGTGCTCGGCGCCATCGACGAGCTCGGCTACACTCCCAACACCCTGGCCCGCTCCCTGGTCACCTCCCGCACCCGCTCGATCGGCCTGGCGGTCTCCGCGATCAGCAACCCGTACTTCACCGAGATCCTCCAGGGGGTCGAGGCCCGCGCCCTGGAGGCCGGCTACAGCCTGTTGATCACCGATCCGCACGACGACCCGCGGCACGAGCGCAAGGTCGTCCAGCTGCTCCACGAGCGGCGCGTGGACGGCATGATCGTGGCGCCGTCCGCGGAGCCCGCCGGGATGGTGGAGTACCTGGCCCGCCGCGAGGTGCCCACCGTGTTCCTGGACCGGCTGGTCGGCGACGACCATGACCAGGTGTGCGCGGAGAACGCCGGCCCGGTGCGTCAACTGGTCGGGCATCTGGCCGAGTCGGGGCACACCAGGATCGGCCTGGTCGCCGGTCTTCCCGGCCTGAGCACGACCACCGAACGGGTCCAGGGCTACCGCGAGGGGCTGCGCGCCCACGGCCTGCCCTTCGCGCCCGAGCTCCTCGCCGGCGGCAACTCCGAGGCGGCGGGCGCCGAGGTCGCCACCCGCCGGCTGCTGGCCGCTCCCGAACCACCCACCGCGCTCATCACCGCCAACAACGCGATGACCATCGGCACCCTCCGGGCCCTGCGCGAACTCGGCCTGGAGGTACCCCGCGACATCGCGCTGGCCTGCTTCGACGACTTCTCGTGGGCCGATCTCTTCACGCCCCGGCTGACCGCGATCGCGCAGCCCAGCAAGGACATCGGGGCGGCGGCGGTCCGGCTGCTGCTGGAGCGCCTGGCCCAGCCGGACCGGCCGCCGCGCACCGTCCGCCTCCCCTGCACCTTGGTGCACCGTACGTCGTGCGGCTGCGCCGAAACCGCCCCGGCCACGCCCCCGGCCGCCCAGGAAAGGAACCCCATCCCGTGATCGTCGTCGCCGGCGAGGCGCTGATCGACCTCGTCCCCAGCCCGCAGGACACTCCTCCTTCCCCGGAGGGCACGGGCGGGAACCCCGCCTCGGACGACCGGTTGCCGGCGCTGCTGCCGCGGCGCGGCGGCGGTCCGTACAACACCGCGGTCGCGCTGGGACGGCTGGGTTCGCCGGCCGCGTTCTGCTCCCGGATCTCGACCGACAGCTTCGGCCAGGCGCTGCTCCAGGGGCTGGTCGGCGGCGGTGTCGACACCTCCTTGGTGCAGCGCGGCAGCGAGCCGACGACCCTCGCCGTGGCGGACATCAGCCCGGACGGGTCGGCGGGCTACGGCTTCTACGCCGACGGCACCGCCGACCGGCTCTTCACCCTGCCGCCCGCACTGCCCGCCGGGGTCCGTGCGCTCTCCCTGGGCACCTGCTCGCTCGTCCTGGAACCGGGCGCGAGTGCGTACGAGTCCCTGCTGCGGCGTGAGGCCCGGCGCGGCATCTTCACGGCGCTCGACCCCAACATCCGGCCGGGGCTGATCCCGGACCCGGACGCCTACCGGGCCCGCTTCCTCTCCTGGCTCCCCGACCTCGCCCTGCTGAAGCTGTCGGAGGAGGACGCGCTGTGGCTGGCCGGGGCCGGTACCGGGGACGGCGCGGCGCCGGGCGGCACGGCCCCGGACGACACGTGGCAGGCGGTCGCCGCGGCGGCGCGGGAATGGCTGGCGGCGGGGCCGGCCGCGATCGTGCTGACCCGTGGGGGCGACGGTCTGACGGTGCTGAGGCGCGGCGGCGGTGAGCTGGCGGTCCCCGGCGAGCGGGTCACCGTCGTCGACACCATCGGTGCCGGCGACACGGTCAACGCCGCGCTCCTGCACCGCCTGGACGCCCATGACGCCCTCTCGTACGCCGCCGTGGCCGCCCTCGGCGACGACGACTGGCGCGACATCCTGCGCTTCGCCGCCCGCGCGGCCGCCGTCACCTGCTCCCGCGCGGGAGCGGAACCGCCGTTCGCCGCGGAGTTGGCGGCGTAGGGGACATTGGCGGCGTAGCAACGGTGCGGGCCGCCACCGCTTCCCCGTACGGAGAGCGATGACGGCCCGGCGGGACGCGCCCGGCGGGAAGCGCCCGGCGGGACGCGCCCGGCGGGAAGCGCCCGGCGGGAAGCGCCCGGCGGGAAGCGTCCGGCGGTGTCAGGTGGCCTTGCGGGCCCGGGCCGTCGTCTTCTTGGCCGCGGGCGCGCTCTTCTTGGCGGCCGTCTTCTTTGCCGTGGCCTTCTTGGCCGCCGGCTTCTTCGCGGTGGCCCCCACCGGCGCGGCATCGCTGACGCGGTCGCCGAGGATTTCCCGCAGGAACTTGCCGGTGTGGCTGGCCGGGATCGAGGCGACACCCTCCGGGGTGCCCTCGGCGACGACCAGACCGCCGCCGTTGCCGCCTTCGGGGCCCATGTCGACGACCCAGTCCGCCGTCTTGATCACATCGAGGTTGTGCTCGATGACGATCACCGTGTTGCCCTTGTCCACCAGGCCGGACAGCACCTTGATCAGCTTGCTGATGTCGTCGAAGTGCAGACCGGTGGTCGGCTCGTCGAGAACGTAGACGGTGCTGCCCGTCGAGCGCTTCTGGAGCTCGCTGGCCAGCTTGACGCGCTGCGCCTCACCACCGGAGAGCGTCGGCGCGGACTGGCCGAGCCGGACGTACCCGAGGCCGACCTCGTTGAGCGTCTTGAGATGCCGGGAAATGGTCGGCACCGCCTCGAAGAAGCTCAGGGCCTCCTCGATGGGCATGTCCAGCACCTCGGCGATGGACTTGCCCTTGTAGTGGACCTCCAGCGTCTCCCGGTTGTAGCGCGCACCGTGGCAGACCTCGCACGGCACATACACGTCCGGCAGGAAGTTCATCTCGATCTTGATCGTGCCGTCGCCGGAGCAGTTCTCGCAGCGGCCGCCCTTGACGTTGAAGGAGAAGCGCCCCGGCAGATAGCCGCGGACCTTGGCCTCCATCGTCTCCGCGAAGAGCTTGCGGACATGATCGAAGACGCCGGTGTAGGTGGCCGGGTTGGAGCGCGGGGTCCGGCCGATCGGCGACTGGTCGACATGCACGACCTTGTCCACCAGGTCATCGCCGGCCACCCGGGTGTGCCGTCCCGGGACCGACTTGGCGCCGTTCAGCTCGCGCGCCAGGTGGGTGTAGAGGATGTCGTTGACCAGCGTCGATTTACCGGATCCGGAGACGCCGGTGACGGCGGTGAACACGCCGAGCGGGAAGGAGACGTCGATGTCGCGGAGGTTGTTCTCCTTCGCGCCGTGGACCGTCAGCTGCCGCGACGGGTCGGCCGGCCGCCGGATGTCCGGGGTCGCGATGACCTTCTTGCCGGAGAGGTACTGGCCGGTGATCGACTCCTTGGTGGCCAGCAGCTGCTTCATCGGGCCGCTGTGCACGACCTTGCCGCCGTGCTCGCCCGCGCCGGGGCCGATGTCCACGACCCAGTCCGCGACCTTGATGGTGTCCTCGTCGTGCTCGACGACGATCAGGGTGTTGCCCATGTCGCGCAGCCGCACCAGGGTCTCGATCAGCCGGTGGTTGTCGCGCTGGTGCAGACCGATCGACGGCTCGTCGAGGACGTAGAGCACGCCCACCAGGCCGGAGCCGATCTGGGTGGCGAGGCGGATGCGCTGGGCCTCGCCGCCGGAGAGGGTGCCGGCCGCGCGGTTCAGCGAGAGGTAGTCCAGGCCGACGTCGACCAGGAACTTCAGCCGCTCGTTGACCTCCTTGAGGACCCGCTCGGCGATCTTCTTCTCGCGGGCGGTGAGCTTCATGTCCCGCAGGAAGTCGGCGCAGTCGCTGATCGACATGGCCGCGACCTCGGCGATCGACCTCTCCTGGACCGTCACGGCGAGCACGATCGGCTTCAGCCGGGTGCCCTCACAGGTCGGGCAGGGCACCTCGCGCATATAGCCCTCGAAGCGCTCCCGGCTGGTGTCGCTCTCCGCCTCGGAGTGCCGCCGCTTGACGAACGGGACGGCGCCCTCGAAGGGGGTGGTGTAGGCCCGCTGACGGCCGTACCGGTTGCGGTAGCGCACCTCGATCTGGGTCTTGTGGCCGTTCAGCAGCGCCTTCTTGGCGCGGGCCGGCAGCCCGGCCCAGGGGATGTCCGTACGGAATCCGAGGGCGTCCGCCAGCGCGCCCACCAGACGGCCGAAGTACTCCTTGGTGTGGCCGTGCGACCAGGGGTGGATGGCGCCCTCGTCGAGGGAGCGGTCCTCGTCGGGGACGATCAGGTCGGGGTCGACCTCCATGCGCGTACCGATGCCGGTGCAGTCCGGGCAGGCGCCGAAGGGCGAGTTGAAGGAGAAGGAGCGGGGCTCCAGCTCCTCGAAGGAGAGGTCGTCGTAGGCGCAGTACAGATGCTCCGAGTACATCCGCTCGCGCTGCGGGTCGTCCGCGTCCAGATCGACGAAGTCGAGGATGACCATGCCGCCGGAGAGCCCGAGGGCGGTCTCGACGGAGTCGGTCAGCCGGCGCTTGGCGGTCTCCTTGACCGTGAGGCGGTCGACGACCACCTCGATGGTGTGCTTCTCCTGCTTCTTCAGCTTCGGGGGCTCGGAGAGCTGGATCGTCTCCCCGTCGACCCGGGCCCGGCTGTAGCCCTTCGTCTGGAGGTCGGAGAAGAGATCGACGAACTCGCCCTTGCGCTCGCGCACCAGGGGGGAGAGCACCTGGAAGCGGCTGCCCTCGGGGAGTTCGAGCACCTTGTCGACGATCGCCTGCGGCGACTGCCGGGCGATCGGCCGCCCGCACTCGGGGCAGTGCGGCTTGCCGATACGGGCGAAAAGCAGACGGAGGTAGTCATAGACCTCGGTGATCGTGCCGACCGTCGAGCGGGGGTTGCGCGACGTCGATTTCTGGTCGATCGACACCGCGGGGGACAGGCCCTCGATGAAGTCCACATCGGGCTTGTCCATCTGCCCGAGGAACTGCCGGGCGTAGGAGGAGAGCGACTCGACATAACGCCGCTGCCCCTCGGCGAAGATCGTGTCGAAGGCGAGCGAGGACTTGCCCGACCCGGAGAGCCCCGTGAAGACGATGAGGGAGTCGCGGGGGAGGTCGAGCGAGACGTTCTTGAGGTTGTGCTCGCGAGCGCCACGGACGATGAGACGGTCGGCCACGCCGGTCGGCACCTTTCTTGGAGGGGGCGGGGGCCGCGGCTCTGCGTCCGCCGCGCGGTGGGTGAGCAGAGGCGACGGAGCGGAGCGGAGCCCCCGCCCCAGGGTATGGGGCCCGCCGCGGCACTGTCTTTGGGATGCCACACACGAGCTTATAGCACGCGCATTCGATTTAGGGGTATCGCAAGCCCTCTTCACCCGAACGTGTGGCGGCCCCACAATCTTCCCGCCCCGCCACGCACCCCGCCCTCGCCGGACTCCCCGTACGACTCCCACACCCCGTACGCCTCCTCCGCCCCGCGCACCCCGCAGGGACTCCCCCTTCAGGCGACACCGGGCAGCGCACGCTCCAGCGCATCGAACGTGCGCCGCAGCACCTCCACCTGTTCAACGGCCACCTCCTCCACCGGGTCACCCCCGACCTGCCGGGCCACCGCTTCGGCGCCCGCCGCACGGATCCCCGCGATGATCAGCGCCGCGGCGAGCCGGGCGTCCGGGCCGGGACGGTCCGCCTCGCCGCCCGCCGCCTCGGCCAGCAGCTCGGCCAGCGTGCTCTCCATCTCCTCGACCGCCTCCCGGCCCCGCGCGCGCAGCGCCGGCGAGTCCAGCACCGTCCGGTAGAAGTGCTCGAAGCCCTCCCCCACGGCGGCCAGCGGATGCCGCTCCGCCAGCAGCCCGAGCGCGAGCCGGCGCAGCGCGGCGAGCGGTGACTCGTCCGCACCGCGCTCGCGGACGCCCGCGCCGCCGAGCTGGGGGTCGACCTGCGCCGCGGGGTGACCCTGACCGGCTTCGACGCCGGCGAGGACGGTGTGCATGTCCACACCTCGGACGGGTCGCTGCGCACCGGCTGGCTGGCCGGGTGCGACGGCGGCCGCAGCACCGTCCGCCGGCTCGCCGGCTTCCCCTTCCCCGGTACGGCCCCGGAGATCACCGGCCGTCAGGCCCTCGTCGAGATGACCGGCGCCGATGCGCTGGGCGCCGGCTGGAACTCCACCCGGACGGGGACGTATGTCCACGGGCCGGTGCCCGGCCGGATCCTCACCGTGGACTTCGACGGGCCGCCGGCGGACCGCGAAGCCCCCGTCACCGCCGAGGAGCTGCAGGCCTCCTTGCGGAAGGTGTCCGGAGTCGAGGACGTCACGATCCACGCGGTGCACTCGGCGACCCGGTTCACCGATAACGCGCGCCAGGTGCCCGATTACCGGTGGGGGCGGGTGCTGCTCGCCGGTGACACGGCGCACGTCCACTCGCCGTTCGGCGGCCAGGGGCTGAATCTCGGCATCGGCGACGCCATGAACCTCGGCTGGAAGCTGGCGGCCACGGTGCACGGCCGGGCGCCGGAGGGGCTGCTCGACAGCTACACGGCCGAGCGGCACCCCCTGGGGGCATGGGTGCTGGAGTGGACCCGGGTCCAAGTGGCGCTGATGCGGCCGGAGTCGCATGCCAGGGCGCTGCGCGGGGTGATCGCCGAACTGACGGAAACGGTCGCCGCCACCACCTTCTTCGCCAAGAAGATCTCCGGCGTCCGGCAGCGCTACGACCTGCCCGGCGACCATCCGCTGACCGGCCGCAGCGCGCCCGACCTGGAGCTCGGTGACGGCACCCGGCTCGCGGACCATCTGCACGGCGGACAGGGGCTGTTGCTCGATCTCGCCGGGGACGCCGCGGTGCGGGGGCGCGCCGCCGGATACGGCAACCGGATACGGGTGCGCACGGTGAACTGCCCGGGGCGGCCCGGTCTGGCCGGCCTGCTGGTGCGTCCCGACGGCACCACCGCCTGGGCGGTGGACGCCCCCGGCGGTCCGGACGGGCTGGACGCCGCACTCCGGCTCTGGTTCGGGACGCCGGGCGAAGCGGCGGCCTGACCTCCGGGCGAACGACGGGACGGTGATGACAGTCCCTGGCTGTATGGATCACGGCCGTTGACCACGTCCGTGATCCATACGCCGGGCGGGACCACGCTCGTGATCCATACGCCGGGCGGGCGGCGCGGACCGGCGGATCCTTCCGGCTGCCGCGCGCCGCCCGCTCCGCCCGCGTACGCCTCGATCGGAGCCGGCCCACTCCCGAACCCGCGCCGACGGCGCTAGCGTCGGACCATGACCCTCACCCCGCCCGACTTCCCGCACGACGTGGCAGCGGTCCGAGAGGCCACCGACCGGCTCCTCGTCTCGGTGAGCGAACTCGACGACGCGGCGGTCGGCGAACCGTCGCTGCTGCCCGGCTGGACCCGCGGCCATGTCCTTGCCCATCTGGCCCGCAACGCGGACGCGCTGGGCAACCTCCTCACCTGGGCGCGGACGGATGTGCCCACACCGATGTACGCCGGCCCCGAGGCCCGTGCCGCCGATATCGAGCGGGGCGCCGACCGCCCGCTGGCGGCGCATCTGGCGGACCTCAGGGAGTCCGCGGCGCGGTTCGACAAGACGATGGACGACCTGCCGCGGGACCGCCGGGCCTACCAGGTCGAGATGCGCAACAACGTCGTCGAACGGGCCGACCGGCTGCCGCTGCGCCGCCTGGCCGAACTGGAACTCCACCATGTCGACCTCGGCGTGGGCCACACTCTCGACCAGCTCTCCCCCGACTTCGTCGGGCGCCAACTGACCTTCCTGGCCACGGTCAAGTTCGCCGGCCACCCGGAGCTGCCCCCGCTGGAGCTGCGGTCCGACGACGGCCGCAGGTGGCGCACCGGCCGCCTCGCCACCGGGCCGGGCGCCGGGGACCGGCCCGTGGTGGTGACGGGCTCCGCGGTCGCGCTGGTGGGCTGGCTCACCGGACGCGCCGGGGGCGGCGCACTCGACGGTCACGGCTCCGACCTGCCCGCGGTGCCGCCGCTCTAGAGTGGTCCCATGGGCTACAGCGGAGCAGTGAAGGTCGGCGGACCGGCCGACGTGCACGAGCTGACCGACCTGATGATCTCGAAGGTCGCGGTCGGTCCGACGAACAACAACGCCTATGTGCTGCGGTGCCGGGCGACCGAGGAGCAGTTGCTGATCGATGCGGCCGCCGAACCGCACACCCTTCTCGCGCTGATCGGCGACAGCGGTATCGGGTCCGTGGTCACCACGCACCAACACGGCGACCACTGGGGCGCGCTGCGCGAGGTCGTCGATGCGACGGGTGCGCGGACCTATGCGGGGCGGTACGACGCCGAGGGCATTCCCGTCCCGACGGATGTGCTGGTCGAGGACGGCGACACCCTCACCGTCGGCCGGGTCGAGCTGACCGCGCGTCACCTGGTCGGACACACGCCGGGCAGTATCGCGCTGGTCTACGACGACCCGCACGGTGCCCCGCATCTGTTCACCGGGGACTGCCTGTTCCCCGGTGGCGTCGGCAACACCTTCGGCAGCGCCGAGAACTTCACCCGCCTGATCGACGATGTGGAGCGCAAGCTCTTCGGCGAACTTCCCGACGAGACCTGGGTGTATCCGGGCCACGGCGCCGACACCACGCTCGGCGCGGAGCGTCCGCACCTCGCCGAGTGGCACCAGCGCGGCTGGTAACCGAGGGGACCGGCACAGCGCGGGGCCCCGCGGGCACTCCCCCAGGGGCCCCTACTACACACAACGGCGCCCGGTTCCCGCTCTGGTGAGGAGCGGGAACCGGGCGCGCGTGCGCCGTGCGGACCGGCCTCAGACGTCGATGCGCTCCTTGGCCGCCGCGTCGGCCGCGGCCTGCTTCTTCGAGGCACGCAGGCTGGTGAGCGTCGTGACGATCAGGACGGCGCAGATGACGCCCAGCGACACCGGGATGCTGATCTCCGGAACGGGCACCCCGGACTCGTGCAGGGCGTGCAGCACCAGCTTCACGCCGATGAACCCCAGGATGACCGACAGGCCGTACGAGAGGTGGACCAGCTTCTTGAGGAGGCCGCCGATCAGGAAGTACAGCTGCCGCAGCCCCATCAGGGCGAAGGCGTTGGCGGTGAAGACGATGTACGGGTCCTGGGTGAGGCCGAAGATCGCCGGGATGGAGTCCAGCGCGAAGAGGACATCGGTGGTGCCGATCGCCAGCATGACGATCAGCATCGGCGTCATCAGCCGCTTGCCGTTCTCGACCACGAACAGCTTGGTGCCGTGGTACGTGTCGGTCGACGGGAAGCGCTTCTCGACCATCTTGAGGAAGCGGTTCTCCTCGAACTCCTCGTCCTCCTCCTCGGCGCGGGCCTCCTTGATCAGTTTCCATGCGGTCCAGATGAGGAACGCGCCGAAAATGTAGAAGACCCAGGAGAAGTTGGCGATGATCGCGGCGCCCGCGCCGATGAAGCCGGCCCGCAGCACCAGCGCGATCAGCACACCCACCATCAGCACCCGCTGCTGGTAGATCGCCGGGACCGCGAACTTCGCCATGATCAGTACGAAGACGAAGAGGTTGTCGACGCTCAGGGACTTCTCGGTGATGAAGCCCGCGAAGAACTCACCGGCCGGCGCGGCACCGCCGAACAGCAGCAGCCCGAGGCCGAAGAGCCCGGCGAGCGCGATCCAGACACCGGTCCAGATTCCGGCCTCCTTGAGGGAGACCTCGTGGGGTTTGCGTCCGCCGATGAAGAAATCGGCGGCTATCAGGGCGCACAGACCAAGGATGGTCAGCACCCACAGGTTCAGGGAAACGTCCACTGCTCCTCCGGCAGAGTCGTACGGCACTTACAGCGTCGTCGCTGCCGGAGGTCTCTTCCGCCCCGCTCCGCCACATGGGGGAACGGGGCCGACGCCCCGGGACCGCCTCACACAACCGGTCCGTGATGACGGGTACGTCGTAGCGGGAATACTCCCCTCCGCACCAAGAAGCGTAAAGGAAGGGCAATGAATAGTAAAGAAAAAGGCAAAACGCCTGGTCAGGGTGGCGGTCAGGACAGTCGGCGAGCGGCTGCCACCCGGCTCAGCGCCTGGCGCACCACCTGACTTCCCCTGGGGGCGAGCGGCGGCTCGTACGTCCAGGCATGGCCGACCCAGGGGTCGGCGAGATGGGCGTCGGGCACCGGCGTGATCCGCAGCAGCGAGCGCCACAGCGGGTCGAGGACCGGGCCGTGGTCCCGCGCCTGGGCGCGGTCGGCGACCAGCAGCAGATGCACGCCGACGGCCGGCCCCTCGTCGGCCAGATAGCGCAGCCGGGTGAGAGCGCGGTCGTCGAAGCCGTGCGGGAAGTCGTGCACGATCAGCAGTTGGTCGGCGGGGTCGAGATCCGGCGGGAGTGAGTCCGCCGCGCGGTGGCGGACGGCCATCTGGACGAGGTCCACCCGTCGTGTCAGCGCCTCCAGCACCGCGGTCACGCCCTGGGCTCCGGGCACCGGGGCGGCGGACAGCACACCGCTCTCCACCAGCGGCGCGAGGGCGGGCGCCGCGGTGCCGCCCGGGTCGATGACCTGGACCGCGAAACCACCGGCGGGGTGGATGGCGAGCAGCCGGGCGGCGATCGCCACGGCCGTCTCCATGGCCAGCCGGCGCAGTTCGGCCTCGTCGGGCGGCCCGTCCGTGAGCGCGCTGCCGAGTTCCCGCCGGGGGATGTCGCGCCCGGGGTCCGGAGCGGTGCCCGCGGCGTAGGAAGCGGGCCCGCTGTCGATCCACACCCCGCGCTCCAGGGGGAGGCGTACGAGCATCGGAATGCGCAGGTCCAGCACTTCGGGGAGGTGCAGATCGCCCAGGCGCATCGCCATCGGGCGCGTGGACGGGGCGTGGTGGCCCTGCCAGACGGGGTTGTCCCAGCGGGCGAAGGCGGGCGGCAGTGCGGGCTCGACGACCGCCGACTCGGCCGCGAGCTGCGCGAGGTCGCGGTCGAGGGCGGCGCGGGCCTGGGTGACGAGGGCGGCGTGCTTGTCACGGGCTGCGGCACGGGCGCCGTCGGCGGCCGTGCCGAGGCGGTTGCGCGGGTCGGACAGGGCCTGGTCGAGCTCCTGCTCCAGGCGCGACTCGGCGAAGCCGGAGGCGCTGCGGTAGGCCGCGACCGAGCGGGCCAGGTCCTCGAACATCCCCCAGACCTGGTTGTAGAGCCGCTCCTCCATGCTCCAGCCCGCGGCGTCACCGGCCACGGGCAGTGGGGGGCCGTCGGGCGACGCGGGGCCGTCGGCCGGTGCGGAAGCGGGGGCGGCAGGTGCCGGACCCCCTGCCGGGACGGGACCGGACGGGACGGGACCGACCGGAGCGGGACCGGACGGAGCGGCCCCGGCCGAGGCAGGGCCGGCCGGGGCGGAGGGGCTGCGGCGCTTCGGATGGCGGTAGTCGACGGGGCCGCCGCCCAGGGGTGTGGGCGCTGCGCCAGTGGTTCCGGCTTCGGCCTGCGCTCCAGTTCCGGGGGCGGTCCCGGGGGCGTTTTCGGGTCCAGTTCCGGGGCCAGTTCCGGCCCCGGAACTGGCGGGTGCCGGGCCGTCAGTTGCGGGAGGGTGCGCGGGGGACGGCCCGTCCGCGGCGGCCGGGCCGGCCCCGGGCCGTTCGGACCGGCTCGCCGCCACGGGGGCGGGCGCCGGGACCGCACGGGCCTGCCCCCGGCTGACCGCTCCCTCGATCTCCGCGGCCAGCTCCGCCGCCTGCGGCAGGCCCTGGTCGCCCAGCAGCGCCGTGAGACCGCCGGCGTACCCCTGGCCCACGGCGCGTACCTTCCAGGCGCCCCGCCGGCGGTAGAGCTCCACGGCGACGACGGCGGACTCGGCGCCCAGGCCGGTGACGGTGTAGCGGGCGAGGCCGGTGCCGTCGAGACCGGTGACCGTGACGGCGGGCGCGGCGGCCGAGCCGAAGGTGGCCAGGGCGCCGGTCCCGCCGGGCAGCGCCAGCAGCACGCTCACCCGGTGGACGGCGGCGGGCAGCGCGTCGAGGTCCACCACGATGCGGTGTTCGGCGGCCGCCTGACGGGGAACCTCGATGCCGGTGCGCCGCGGCGCACCGGGGTGGGCCACCGCTTCGGCGCCGGCGAGCCTGCCCTGCTCGTCGCCGAGGGTGACCCCGGCCATGACGGGAGAGCCCGCCGTCACCCGGATCTCGACCCGCGTCCGGTCCAGTGGATGGTTCTGCCCCCGGACCAGCTCGGCCGTCATCGTTGTTCCCCCTGGTGGTTGTGGCGTGCCCGGGTCCTGCCCCGGGCACGGGCCCAGAGGTTCGGCGGCGCGGCCCGGTACGCGCCGCCGCGACGGTGGTGGCCGGACGCTGGTGGCTACAGGTGCGGCAGGATCGCCGGCACGAGGTCCTGGAACGTGCGGCCGACGGAGGGCTCACCGATGGCGGTCATCTGCCAGCCGTTGCCCGCGCGGTGCACCTTGGACATGACCTGTGCGGTGTAGTTCCCGCCGCCCGTGAGGGTGTACCGGGCCAGCTCCTGGCCCGTGGTCTCGTCGACCAGGCGGCAGAAGGCGTCCTGCACCTCGGCGAACGTCTGGCCGGTGAAGGAGTTGACGGTGAACACGATCTGGTCGATGTGCACCGGCAGCCGCGCCAGGTCGACCAGGATCGCCTCGTCGTCGCCGCCCTGGCCCGCGCCGCCGACCAGGTTGTCGCCGGTGTGCCGGACCGCGCCGTCGTCGCTGACCAGGTGCTGGAAGAAGACCACGTCTATCGGCTTCTTGTCGGCGAAGAGCACCGCCGAGGCATCGAGGTCGATCTCACTGGTGCGCCTGCCGAACAGGCCACGGCGCGGCGCCGAGCGCCACCCCAGCCCCATCCGCACCGCGGTCAGGCTTCCGCCGTCGGACTTCTGCAGGCTGATGCCCTGCCCCTTGGACAAATTGACCGACACGCCCGTCCCCTCTCTGTACTGTCCCCGCCCAGCTTTCCGGCGGCCCCTTCGACCCTATGCACGACGACGGGCCCGGGGCGCGCCGGACCCGCGTTTTGTGGCGCTTCTGCAACACATCGGGCACGGCCGGCCGACCCCCGTTCACGTGCGGCGATTCGCGTGCGGCGATGCCGCACCGGGCCGGGCGCGGCGGCCGACCCGGCGGGCGGTCCCGCACCGCCCCGGTACTCCCCCTCGGCTCCTGCCGCCTGCCTCATGCCTCACGGCCCGTGCGGCTCCACTCGTGCCGTTCCCCCCTACTTCACCCCGGCCTCCCTCATTTGACGCAGCTCCTTCTTCAGTTCGCCCACCTCGTCGCGCAGCCTGGCGGCGACCTCGAACTGCAGCTCCGCCGCGGCGGCCCGCATCCGCTCCGTCATCTCCTCGATGAGCGCGGCCAGTTCGGCGGCGGGACGGTCCGTCAGTTCCGCGCCTGCCTTGCCGCCCTTGCCCTTCGCGGCCTTCCCGCCGAGCGCCGGGACCGGCGCCTTGCCCTGGGCCTCCTTGGTCCCGGCGCCCTTGCGGTACCCCGAGCCCAGCAGCTCCTGGGTGTCGATCTCCTCGCGGGCGAGGGTGGCGACGATGTCGCCGATCTTCTTGCGGAGCGGCTGCGGGTCGATGCCGTTCTCCTTGTTGTACGCCAGCTGCTTCTCCCGGCGGCGGTTGGTCTCGTCGATGGCCTTCTCCATCGCCGGGGTGACCTTGTCGGCGTACATGTGCACCTGTCCGGAGACATTGCGCGCCGCACGTCCGATGGTCTGGATGAGCGCCGAACCGGACCGCAGGAAGCCCTCCTTGTCGGCGTCCAGAATGGCCACCAGGGAGACTTCGGGCAGGTCAAGGCCCTCCCGCAGCAGGTTGATGCCCACCAGGACGTCGTACTCACCCGATCGCAGCTCCCGCAGCAGCTCCACCCGGCGCAGGGTGTCCACGTCGCTGTGCAGATAGCGGACCTGGATACCCAGCTCGAGGAAGTAGTCCGTGAGGTCCTCGGCCATCTTCTTGGTGAGGGTGGTGACCAGGATGCGCTCGTCCTTCTCCGTGCGCGTACGGATCTCGTGCACCAGGTCGTCGATCTGTCCGTCGGTGGGCTTGACCACCACTTCCGGGTCGACCAGGCCGGTCGGGCGGATGATCTGCTCCACGAAGCCGTCGCCCCGGGAGAGCTCGTACTTCCCCGGGGTCGCGGACAGGTAGACGGTCTGACCGATGCGCCCCAGGAACTCTTCCCACTTCAGCGGCCGGTTGTCCATGGCGGACGGCAGCCGGAAACCGTGCTCGACGAGGGTGCGCTTGCGCGAGGCATCGCCCTCGTACATGGCACCGATCTGCGGGACCGTGACATGCGACTCGTCGATGACCAGCAGGAAGTCGTCCGGGAAGTAGTCGAGGAGGGTGTTGGGCGCGGAGCCGGGTTCACGGCCGTCCATGTGCATCGAGTAGTTCTCGATGCCCGAGCAGGAGCCGATCTGACGCATCATCTCGATGTCGTAGGTAGTGCGCATCCGCAGCCGCTGGGCCTCCAGGTGCTTGCCCTGCTTCTCCATCGTGGCGAGGCTGTCCGCCAGCTCGGCCTCGATCCCGGCGATGGCCCGCTCCATGCGCTCCGGGCCCGCGATGTAGTGGCTGGCCGGGAAGACGTACAGCTCCCGGTCCTCGCTGATGACCTCGCCGGTGAGCGGATGGAGGGTGGACAGCGCCTCGATCTCGTCGCCGAACATCTCGATCCGCACGGCCAGCTCTTCGTACACCGGGAAGATCTCGATGGTGTCGCCGCGCACCCGGAACGTGCCACGGGTGAAGGCGACGTCGTTGCGGGTGTACTGGATGTCGACGAAGCGGCGCAGCAGCGCGTCGCGGTCGAATTCGTCGCCGACCTTCAGCGGCACCATCCGGTCGACGTACTCCTGCGGCGTGCCCAGGCCGTAGATGCAGGACACCGAGGCGACCACGACGACATCACGCCGGGTGAGCAGCGAATTCGTCGCGGAGTGACGCAGCCGTTCGACCTCCTCGTTGATGGAGGAGTCCTTCTCGATGTACGTATCGGACTGCGGGACGTACGCCTCGGGCTGGTAGTAGTCGTAGTAGGAGACGAAGTATTCGACGGCGTTGTTCGGCAGCAGCTCGCGGAATTCGTTGGCGAGCTGGGCCGCGAGGGTCTTGTTGGGCGCCATGACGAGCGTCGGGCGCTGCAGCTTCTCGATCATCCACGCGGTGGTCGCCGACTTGCCGGTGCCGGTCGCGCCCAGCAGGACGACGTCCTTTTCACCCCCGCGGATACGCCGGTCGAGTTCGGCGATGGCCGCGGGCTGGTCGCCGTTCGGCTGGTAGGGGCTGACGACCTCGAAGGGCGCCACCGTGCGTTCGATGCTTGATACGGGCCGCATGGCATCCACCGTACGACCCGGCACTGACAATCGACGTGACCAGCGCTCTGACCTGCGGCTTCGGGGGGGGACGGACGGGACCGCGTTCCGGGCTTCGGGCGGCGGACGGCGGGGCGGCCGGGATCGACGGACGGCACGGAGCGGCGGGGCCGACGGGCCGGCGGCCCGGTGGGGCGCGGCGGCCCGGTGGGGCGCGGCGGCCCGGTGGGACGCACCGGAGCGCGGGACACCGCAGGCGGCCGTGACCCCCGCGCGCAGGAGACGCGCGGAACAGAGGGGATACGCGGGACACGCGGGAAGGCGGCCCCGCACCCCTCCGCGGCCGGGGCGGGGTCCGGCTGTGGTGCCCGGGCCCGTGAGCGCGACGCGCCCACGCACGGAGCCTGCGCGGCGGACCGCTCCGCGAGGCGTTCGGTCAAAACCGTTCAGGCGCACGACGGGTGACGCATCATCGGTCAAGATGCGCGGATGCCGAGGCTCCGGCAAGTTGGACGGCGTCGGGGCGTACGTCTGTGGCACGGCCCATCCGGGCATCCTGCAACTGCGTGTCGCTCCGCAACGGAAAACCGGCCACTCCCCGTTCAGCGCCCGGCCACCACACGACCGCCTCCCGCTACGGCACAGCTGCGAGCCTCTGCCCGTCCGACCCGGTTCACGTCACTTCACGTCAGCTCACGTCCACGACGTCACGAGGAGTCCGTATGCGTATTCGCCCCGTCGCCACCGTTGCCGCCGGTGCGCTCATGGGTCTGTCCGCGCTCGCCCTCTCCACAACCGTCGCCCAGGCCGCACCGGACCGACGCCCTCCGGTGACGATCGCTCACCGCGGCGCCTCGACGTACGCGCCCGAGAACACCCTCGCGTCGATCGACGCGGCCGACCGGCTGGGCTTCGAGTGGGTCGAGAACGACGTCCAGCGGACCAAGGACGGCGAGCTGGTCATCCTCCATGACAACTCGCTCGCCCGGACGACCAACGTCGAGCAGGTCTTTCCCGGCCGCTCCCCGTGGCGGGTATCGGACTTCACGCTCCGCGAGATCGAGAAGCTGGACGCGGGCAGCTGGTTCGGACGGAAGTTCCGCGGGGAGCGGGTGCCGACCCTCGAGGACTACATGGACGAGGTCGAGCACAACGACCAGAGTCTGCTGATGGAGCTGAAATCGCCGGAGCTCTACCCCGGCATCGAGCGGCAGACCCTCGACGAGCTGCGCCGCGCGGGCTGGCTGGACAAGGGACACGTCAAGGGCCGTCTGATCATCCAGAGCTTCAATGCCGACGCCCTCAAGACCGTGCACCGCCTGCGGCCGGACCTCAAGACGGGCTTTCTCGGCAACCCGTCCGTCGCCGACCTCCCGAAGTTCGCGCGGTACTGCGATCAGATCAACCCCGTCCACACGGCGGTCACCCCGGAGTACGTCGCCGCCGTGCACGGTCTGAAGGGCCCGCACCGCCGGCCGCTGGACCTGTACACCTGGACCGTCGACGACGCGGCCACCGCGGTCAAGGTCGCCGGTCTGGGTGTCGACGGCATCATCACCAACAAGCCCGACGTGGTGCGCGACGCGGTCGGGGGCGACGACGACTGAGCCGGAGCCGGCGGGGAGCGGGATCGGGTACCGGCGGCCGGTCCGTTCCCCGCGGCATTGTCAGTGGTGCGTCCTACCCTGATCAGGTGACGAATTCCGAGCAGGCCGCGCGTCCGGAGGGGCCGCCTCACGCCGCACCGGAGGCAGGGGCGGCGGCCCGGCGCGACTGGGCCTGGACGCGGCTGGAGACCCCGATCGGCCCCCTGCTGCTCGCCGCGACCCGGCAGGGCCTGGTCCGCGTCGTCTTCCACGCCGAGGGGCGGACGGCCCGCCGGGAGCTGACCCGTCTGGAGCAGTTCTTCGGCGGGGCGCCGACGGCCGCGCTCCCTCATCTGACGACGGCCACGGCCGAGCTCACCGCCTATTTCGCCGGAGAGCTGCGGTCCTTCACCGTCCCGCTGGACTGGTCGCTGTCCGCCGGCTTCGCCGCCCGGGTCCTGCAGGCCCTGGCCGCCGGGGTCCCTTATGGCGACGTGGTCGGCTATCAGGACCTCGCCGACCGGGTCGGGGAACCGGGTGCCGCCCGCGCGGTGGGCGCCGCGATGGGCGCCAATCCGCTTCCGGTCGTCGTCCCCTGCCATCGCGTCGTCGCCAGTGACGGCGGCATCGGCGGCTTCGGCGGTGGTCTGGAGACCAAGCGTCTGCTGCTGGCCCTCGAAGGGGTGCTGCCCGCTCCGCTCTTCTGACCACGACCGTCGTCCGTCCTCGCCGAGGCCGGCTCCTACGAAGGACAGCCCATGTCCCGTCAGATCGCTCTGCTCCGCGGCATCAATGTCGGCGGCCACAACTCCTTCCCCAAGGCGAAGCAGCTGGAGCTCGCCGAGTCCCTGGGCTTCGGCGAGGTCTCGGTGCTCCTGCAGACCGGCAATATCGTCTTCGCCGACCCTGGTACCCCACCGCAGGAGACGGCCCGGATACTCCATGACCGGATCGCCGCCGAACTCGGCCTGACGGTGCCGGTCGTCGTCCGGACCCGCGACGAGCTGGCCGCCGCCGTCGACGCGAATCCGTTTCCGCAGGCCGTGGCGGAGCCCAAGAGCCTGCATGTCACGTTCCTGTCGGCGGAGCCGGCCGACACCTCCCGGCTGGATGCGCTCGACGCGGCCGCGTTCGCGCCCGATCAGTACCGGCTGACCGGACGCGAACTGTATCTGTGGTGCCCCGGCGGCATCGGCCGTTCCAAGCTCGCCGAGGTGGTGAGCCGCGCCCGGCTCGGGGTGACGGCGACGGCCCGTAACTGGAACACCGTCACCAAGCTCCTGGCCCTGGCCGACGCCTGAGTCCCGGAACCGCTGCCTGGAACCCCTCCCCGGAGCCGCGGAGTCCGGCGCCCCGGAAAGCCCCGGCGTCCGGGAGTCCCGCCGTCAGCGCCAGCCGTAGCGCTCGCGCAGCCGGTTGACGACCAGGTTGAAGCGGCCCCGGTCCAGCGCGCAGGCCTCGCGCCGCATCCCGGCCGGGTGCACCCGCAGCACCCGGTCCACGGCCACCCACGAGTCGCGCCCCGCGCGGTCCCACGGGCCGGCTCCGAGCGGGACCCACTCCCGGTCGTTCTGGTGCCGCTTGCTGGACAGCTGCACGGCCAGCAGCGTTCCGCGGGTCTCCCGGGCGACGACCAGCACGGGGCGGTCCTTGCCCCGGCCGTCGTTCTCCTCGTAGGGCACCCAGGTCCACACGATCTCGCCGGGGTCAGGGTCGCCGTCGGGGTCGGGCGCATAGGTCATCGTCACGGTGCCGACGGACTGCGGACGGGCCTCCACGGTCGCGGTGGGCCCCTGGCTGCCGGGCAGCACGGCGGACTCGTCGGATGCATTGAATGAAGTGGTCACGCAGTCACGCTAACCGCCGCCTCCGGCGCGGTGATCAGCGGTCCGCGTGCAGCGGTCCGGGCTCGATTGTCAGTGGTCGGCCGTACGGTTTTTCCGATGGATTTTTCCGACGAAGGGGGCGGTCGTGGGAGCCGAGGACGCAGACCTGCCCGGACGTTCAGAGCAGGCCGCTCCAGGCCGGCCGGCGGGGATCGTCGGCCCGTACGACCACGTCCGCCGCCTCCTCTGGCCGGGTCTCGGCCTCGTAGCGCGCAAACGCGGGCAGGGTCCAGCGCTCACCCTGCGGGGTGCGGCGGGCGAGCGCGGCCGGAGACAGCTTCAGATGCACGGAGAGGTCGAAGGGGAACCAGTGGCCGAGCAGCAGAGGTCCGTGCAGCAGCAGGACGCCTCCGGGCGGGAGCTCCACGTACCCGCTGCGCGTCGCCCGGTCCGCCACGGGGTCCCACAGATCCGGCAGCACCCGCCCGGTGCCGCCCGCGTCCAGCGGCTGGAACACCTCACGCCACAGGGCCTGCCGGTCGAACCACTCGTCGTGGTAGGCATCGGGATCCTCGCGGCCGTATTCCAGCCGCAGCGAGGCGGGGCGCAGAAAGCCGAAGGTGCCGGCCCGGTGCACCGCCCGCCCCCGGATCCGCAGCGCCTCGGCGAGCCGCCCGGCCAGCTCGCCCGGGGCGGCGGCGGGCGCCCCGTCGAGGGCCACCCGCAGCCAGGGGCTCCCGTCCTTCGCCGGCATCGTGACGATGCGCTCGGCGAGCGCGTCGGTGAGCCGTTCCCAGGTGATCGCTTCGAGCCGCACCCCGCCATTGTGCCCGGCGGCCCGGCGCGGGACGCCGCGCGGCCGGCGGCCGGCCGCCGCGGCTCAGGCCTGGTCCGCGGACGGCCGGGCGGCGCCGTGGCGGCTCAGTTCGGCCGCCGCCTCCTTCGTCGCCTCGACGACGCCGCCGGGGGCCACCGGCATCACGGACTTGCGCTTGAGGAGCAGCACCGCTCCCATGATGGAGCCGTCCCACATGATCGGCGCCGCACAGGAGTTCCAGCCGGCCATGCACTCCTCGTAGCCGAGGGCGTGTCCGAGGTCGCGCACCTCGGCCAGGGACTCCACCAGCGCCTCGTTGTCCCGGTAGACACCGGGTCCCGCCTGGTCGGGGACGGGCTCGGCCAGCACCCGCTGCTGCAGCACCGCCGGCAGGTAGGCGAGGATCGTCCGTCCGGAGGCACCGGTGCGCAGCGACCGCGTCACGGACAGCACATCGCGCGGCGTCATCCCCAGCTCGGCGAGGTCGGAGTCGCCGACGGCCATGTCGACGCACTGCCGTTGCGCGCCGGAGAAGGGCGCCACCATGTAGAGGAATGCCAGCCCGTCGTCGGTGGCCGTCCGCAGGTCGCTCAGCACCGTCTGCGAGGCCGCGCCGTCGAGGCGGTGGTCGAGCGCGGTGAAGGCCAGCTGGGCCGCCGAGGTGCGCAGCCGGTAGAGGCCGCGGTCCACCCGTTCGAAGATGCGCTGGTAGATGCCGGACTGCAGGATGCGGTAGACGACGGAGTCGTCCAGGCCGGTGAACTCCGCGATCTCACCCGGGCCGTGAGCGGATCCGCCCAGCTCGGCGAAGGCCGTCTGGACGAGGAAGACCCGCTCGGCATGGCCGGATCCCGACGCCCTGGAGCCCGTGGACGAGGTGCCCTTGGCTTCCTGGCGCGCCTTCTTGCCGTGGCCCGCGGAACCCGGCGCCGTGCCGGTGGCGGGCACGGCGGCCGAGGCCGGTGCTCCCGTGGCTGCGGTGCTGTTACCCATCGTGTGCTCTCTCCCCTGGCAGTGGTTGGCGCCCGAAGGCGCACGGCAGGTGCGCTGCGGGCCGGCGTCCCCGCCGGACGCGCCTGTCGGCGGCCGGTCCCGGGGCCCGCTCCCGCAGGCGTGGTGCCCGTCCGGCGCCCCGGGTCACCCGTATTACCGGGCGACGTCGAGGGTCAGTTTTCCGGTCGGGGTGCGTGCGGCCAGATCGTGGTGGGCCCGTGCCGCCTCGCCGAGGGCGTAGGCGGTGCCGGTGAGCGGCTTGAGGGTGCCGTCGGCGACCGCGTCGAACAGCGCCCGCATGGACGTCGGCAGGGCCGTACGGTCCGCGTAGAGCTGCGGCAGCCAGAAGCCGGAGACGGTGATGCTCCGCTCCATCAGCTCCCGGGTGGGCACGCTCGCCAGGTCGCCGCCGGCGAACCCGTAGACGGCGAGGCGGCCGCGCGGTGCGACGGCGGCGAGGGTCCGCTCGAAGGTGACCCCGCCGGTCATCTCCAGCGCCGCCGCGACCGGTCCGCCGGCCGCGTCCAGGATGCGCTCGGTCAGGTCCTCGGCGGTCGAGTCGACCACTGCGTGCGCGCCCAGTTCCTCGGCCAGTTTGCGCTTTTCCGGGGAGCCCGCGAGGCCGATGACCCTGGCTCCGGCGTGCGCGGCGAGCTGGACGGCCAGCGAACCGACGCCGCCCGCGGCGGCCGGTACGACGACGGTCTCGCCCTCGGTGAGGCGCAGCGAGGTGAACAGCAGATGCCAGGCGCTGTTGCCCTGCAGCGCCAGCGCAACGGCCTGTTCATCGCTGATGGCATCGGGGACGTCCCAGGTCACGCGGCGGTGCAGCAGCGTCCGCTCCGCGTACCCGCCGCCGCGGCACAGCCCGACGACGCGCCGGCCGCCGTCCACCGTCCCCACGACCTCGTTCCCGGGCACGTACGGCAGCTCGACGGGTGCGAGATAGGAGTCCCCGCGGACGTGCACATCCGCGTAGTTGACGCCGGCCAGGGACACCTCGGCCAGCGAGTGGCCGGCGCGGGGCGCGGGCTCGGGAACGTCCTCGAGTCGCAGCACGTCCGGGCCGCCGAATTCTCGCATCACAATCGCGCGCACGACTCTCCCTCGGGTTCTCCGGTGCGGTGCCCGCACAGGGTAGGCAGGCCGGTCGGGTGTCCGTCAGTACCCGATCATTTCCCGCCAACCTGCGGGGCTTCAGGTGGCGCCGTCCCTCCCCGCACGAGCTGTTCCGGCCCGCCTTTCTCACGTCGCGAGAAAGCGCCGCAGCAGTTTCCGCCCATTGCACCGTTTTGCTGCACGTCTACCCATCGGTATGTCCGGGGTGGCCACCACGCGCCCCTCTCTCCCGCCCGGCTGTCGGATGTGATCGCCGCCGCCTACGATCCGGAAGGGTGCCCGCCGTTGACCGGATGTGACGGCTGCGTCCCCCGGGGCCGAGCCCATTCCACGAGGAAGTGGTGCTCGCCCGCCCCACCCGGTGATACGTGCGGGTGGCGGAGGAGGACGTGGCGGTGCGCGGGGCGGCGCGGGCACGGCCTGAGGGGGAATCATGATGGGGAAATCGGGGGGCGGCAGGCCGGCGTTCGCGTCGGCCTGCCGGGACCCACAACGAGCGCAACCGCTTCCACCGGCACCTCTGCGCATGCTGCGGACCGCATCCGCGTCCCTGCCGTTCTCGTTGACGGCTTCGTTCACTGCCGTCACCGACGCCGTCATCGCCGCCGCGCGCCGGCGTTCCCGACCGTATGCGGCACCGCCCTTTCTGGACGTGGCCCGCACCCGCCGGGGATCCGTGCTCCGCCGCCGAGAAAGGGACTGCCCATGAACGGATCGAGCACGACGAGCAGCAACGGGCTCCAGTTCCACCACCCTTACCTCGCCGTGGTGCTCGGCGGCGGCTTCACGGGCATGCTCGCCGCCGCAGCGCTGTCCGGACACGCCGATGTCATCGTCGTCGAGCGCGACCGGCTGCCCCGGACGCCCGCCCTGCCCACGGACCTTCCGCGGGCCCGGCACGCCCATCTGCTGACGGCGGACGGCGCCCGGCTGATCGACGCCCTGCTGCCCGGCAGCGTCGAACGCTGCCTGGCCGAGGGCGCCCGCAGGACGCCGAAACCGGCGGAGTCCGCTGCCCGGCGCCCGGCGGGCCGGCCGGTCATGCGGGCGCGTCCGGAGCATCTGATCGCCTGCTCCCGTGATCTGCTCGACCGGGTCATCCGCCAACAGGCGGCGGCCCTGGCGGGGGTGAGCGTCCTCGACGGAACCGAAGCGGCCGGGCTCACCGGCACCGCGGAGCACATCACCGGCGTGCGCGTCCGGGACACCACCACCGGCGCCACCTACCGTCTGGACGCCGACCTCGTCGTCGACGCCACCGGCCGGCACTCCACCACCCGGGACCGGCTGGCCGCGCTGGGGCTGCCCACCGCACGCGAAGACCTCGCGGACTGCGGCATCGTCTCGGCGACCCGTATTTTCCGTGCCCCTGGCGGCATGGAGAACTGTCCGGTTCTCACCACCCGTTCGGCGTTCCTCGCCCCGGCGCCCGGTGCGCTCGCGCCCCGGCGCCCGGTGCCCGGCAAGACCGCGACGCTGGTCCCCATTGAGGGCGGGCGCTGGCTGGTCACGCTCACCGGCACCGGGGACGACCGGCCCTCCGAACACGCGGGCCGGTTCGTGCCGTTCGCGCGCCGCACGGGTAACGGAGAGATCGGCGACCTCATCGCGGACGCCGAGCCGCTGAGCGAGGTACGGCTGTCCCGGGACACCACCAGCCGGCGGCGGCGCTATGAACAACTGCCGTCCTGGCCCACGGGATTCATCGCCCTCGGCGGTGCCGTGGTCTCGCTCGCCCCCGACTGCGGTCAGGGCCTGGCCCTCGCCGCCCATGGTGCCGCCGTGCTGCGCGGGGCGCTGCGGCGGCACGGGATCGACGAACCGGCGCTCGCCCGGAAGGTGCAGCGGAGCCTCGGACGCCTGGCCCGGGCCCCCTGGTCCCTCGCCACCGGCACGACGCTCCCCTCCTCCCCCGCCGCCGGCCGGCCCGCCGTCAGCCGTTCCTACCTCGACGTCGTCACGCCCTTCGCTCCGACGGCCCCGCTCCTGCGCCCCTTCGCCGTACTCGGTCTGCTCCGGAACGCGGCACGGACCGGAGCGGCGGCAAGCCGTGCGGCGGGCGGGCCGGTCTCACCGCAGGCGCTCCCGCCCCCGCGGCGGGCGACGGCCGGCCCCGCGTCGTCCGCCGACCCGCTTCCCCCGGCAGCGGCCGGTGCCGCCTCCGCCCTCGCGGCGACGCCCGCGGCCACGCTCTCCGCCGCGCCGTCCGCCCCGGGGCAGCCGTCGGCACCGCCCCGGCCCCGCGCACAGCCCACCGCCCGACGCCTCCCCCGCCTCGGCTTCGGGCCGACCGCCCTGCGTCGTATCGGCGGGGCGGGGCGGCGGAAACCCGCGGACGGCTGAGGCCGCCACCGCGTACCAGGGGCGCCGCCTGTTGCCGGGACAGCCCTCCGCCCCGCCCCGGCAACGGGTCAGGTGTTACCGATCGTGGTGGCCTCGGAAGGTGCCGGCAGCCCCAGGAGGCGGTGGGCGAGGGCGAGCGGTGCGTGGGAGTTGCGGGGAGGGGCGGGGGCCTTGGTCCGGTGGGCGGGGAGGCGTTCGACGGTGGTGGCGCCGGTGTCGGATTCCAGGGCCGGCGCATAGCCCGCGGCGCGCAGCGCGTCCAGGGTGGCGGCCGGCGGCCGGCTGCTGACCAGGACGGTCGGGGCGATGACCCGCAGTCCGAGGTCACGCAGGTCACGGTGCGCGGCAAGTTCCTCGACCAGGGCCTCGTCGTCGGAGCGGATGCAGCAGGCGGCGGACAGGACACGCATCCGGCCGTGGGAGCGGGCGGCGTCCCGGACCAGGTAGCCGAGCGGTTGCGGCAGAGTGCCGGTCGCCGAGACACGGGCGAGGTCGTCGAGCAGCGTTGCGGCGCGGTGGCCGGCGTCCAGCGCACGGCGTACGGAGCGGGGGGTGAACCGCCAGGTCACGGCGTGGCCTTCGGATTCCCGGTCGGCCGCGGCGGTGAGCAGTTCCTGGAGCGCGGCGGTGGGACGGCCGGGCACGACTGCGGTCAGGTCGGCCTGGAAATGGGCCTGTTCGAGGAGCGGCGGGAGCAGATCGCCCAGCGGCTCGTCGAGGGAGCGCGGGTCGGCGAGCAGCGCCCGGCCGAGGGAGGTGAGCGTGCCGTGGGCGACCAGCCCGAGGCAGGCGGCCTCGTGGAGGGTGTGGGCGGCGCGTTCCCCGGCCATCGGCTGGCGGGTGACGGCGAGGGGGCGATGCCAGTCCGCGGCCCCGAGCAGGTCCTCCCATGGGGTGCGGGTACCCGTCTCCTGCCGTGGGGGCTCCGTGAACGGCAACGGCGGCAGAGCGCTTCCCCCGTCGAGGGGTACTGCGGCCAGGGCGGCGAGGAGGGCGTGCCGGAGGGCGGGGGCGTGCCGGTCGTGGCCACGGACCAGTGCGGTCGGGGTCTCGCCGGCCGGGGTGTGGGTGGGGATGTCCCACAGTCCCGACCAGGCGGCCAGGAGCGGGGCGAGGCGGGCGCCAGGCGGACGGGCGAGCCAGTCGTCGTAGGCGCCGGTGGGCAGTGCGGTGATGCCGGAGGGGCTGCGGGTCAGCGCGATCAGGTCGGCCGCCAGCGCGAGGTCGAGGAGGAGGCGGGTGTGCGGTTCGGTGGCGCCGGCCGCCTTGGCCAGCCGTTTGATCTCCCGTACGGCCAGCCCGCCCGACTTGCGCAGCGCGGCGGGCTGCGTCGCCAGGGCGGCCAGCAGCCGGTCGGCGGTGGCCGCGAGGGTCGCCGCGGCGGCCCGGGATTCGTCCTGCGGCGAGGTCGGGGGGACGGTTGCGGCGGGCGCCCCGGGGGCGGCGGCGTCCTCCGGCGCGGGCTGCGGGGCGTGCGCGAGGAACGGGCCGAGGTCGTGGGCGGCCAGGAGCTGCGGGGCGCGCGGCGGCACGACGATCGCGCCGTCCTCGGCCGGCGCGGCGAGTCCGTCCTCGCAGAGGTGGCGCAGTGCGGATGCGGCGGCGGTGCGCGCGGGGCCTGGTGAGACGGCCCCGAGGGCGGCGTAGATGTCCTCGGGCGGGACGGGTTCGGTGGCCAGATGCGCGAAGGACAGCCGGTGCGCCATCAGGGACTGGTAGTCGGCGCCCGGGGCCGGGGCTGCGGGGCCGGGGGCGTCACGCCCGGCCCGCTCCTGGCTGATGCGGGCGGTGGCGGCGAGCACCTGGAGCCGGGGATGGTCGAGGTGCAGCACCAGGTGGTGGAGGGTTTCGTAGGACCACAACGCCTGGGCCAGGCCGCGCAGTTCGGTGGGGGCGGGCCGGCGGGCGAGCGGTTCGGCGTGCCGGGTGAGGAGCGCGGCGAGCTGCTCGGGGGTACGCCGGGCGAGGGATCGGGTGACAGCATCGAGACCTTCCACGGCGTCGAGGTTAGTCATCGCGCGAGCAGCGTGGTGAGGGCGCCCACGGGGTCAAGGTCCGCGGGGCCGGTGGGCCACCAGTCCTCTGCGCCCGGCTCGGATTCGTAGGGATACCAGCGGTGGTCGTGGCCGAAACGGAGCTGGATGCCGCGCTCGGCATCGGTGAGGTGGTTGTGGCGCGGGCGCAGGGCCGGGAGGTCCGCGGCGAGGAGGGCACTGCGGGCCCGGTCGAAGTCGCCGGCCGGAGGGTTCCAGACGGCTTCGAGGAGGGCGAGGCCTTCGCGGCCGCCCTGCCGCCAGGCGGCGACCGAGCGGGCCACGTCCGTGGTCGTGCGGCCGGTTGCCGCGGCGAGGTCGCGGTAGAGGGCCCGGGTGGCGGACGTCAGGCCGGCGGTGGGATGGGCGGTGGCCGCCAGGCGGACGGCGTCCTCCCAGATGGGCAGCGCCGGGAAGGGGCTGGGGACGGGCGGGCGCGCGCCCCCGGGATGCCGCCCGCCCTCGGGGCTCCGCCCGTCCCCGGGGCTCCGCCCGTCCCCGGGGCACGAGGCTCCGGCGGCGGACACGCAGGCATGGGCACGGGCCACCGCGTCGGCTGCCAGGAATTCGAGGGCCGCGGGGTCGAAGGGGTGGTGGTCGGCGTCCGGCAGGGCGGGCAGGTGGCCGGGCCGGGGCGGGGCAGGCAGCGGCGGAGGGAGCGGCGGGCGGGGGCGGTCGGCGAGCGCCGCCCTGGCGAGGACACCGGGGAGGGCCTGCGGCCCGGCCGCTTCCCCGGGCTCCCCAGCGGCCGCGCCGGCGGCCGTCACGGCGCTCGGTGCGGTGCCGGTGCGGGGGATTCCGCCTTCGGGCGCGGGGCGGTGCAGGGATGGCTCGGTGGTAACGGGCCGGTGGGCGCGGGCCTCGCGGGCGGTGAGGGCGGCGTTGCGGCGGGAGAGCTCGTCGAGGAGTTCGCGTTCACCGCGGCCGCGCATCAGCAGCAGGACGAACGGGTCGGCGTCCAGGAGGCGGGCGACCTGGAAGCAGAGTGCGGCGGCGTGCTTGCAGGGCCTGCCGTGGTCGGGGCAGGAGCACCGGGGGACGAGGTCGCCCGGGCCCGGCAGGAGGCGCACCCCGCCCTCGGCCAGGGCTTGGGGCAGCTTCTTGGCCAGCAGGGCGGTGAGCTGTGCGGGCTCCGCGGCGATGGCGTCCAGGAGTCCGTCCCACTCCTGGACGGCGAGGGTTCCGATACGGATTTCGGCGCTGTAGGGGCGGGGTCTGCTGCCGCGTACGGTGGCGACGATGCGGCCCGGGGTGACGTTGATGGTGTCGACATGGCCGTCACGGGCATAGGTCCGGCCGCGGGCGAGCCGGGCGCTGTCGAGGGCCGTGGTCTCCAGCGCGTCCAGCCAGGCGCTGCCCCACCAGGATTCGGCGAACAGCCCGCGGGCTCCGGTCCGGACCGGCAGGGGCGGGAAGGTGCGCGAGCGGTCCGCGCGGGCCAGCCGGTCCGCGGCGGCGGCGCGCCCGGAGACGGGGCGGGGGGTCATCCGGGCCTCCTGAGGGAGACGAGGTCGGCCAGTTCGGCATCGGACAGTTCGGTGAGCGCACTCTCGCCACCGGAGAGCACGGCATCGGCGAGTGCCCTTTTGGCGCTGAGGAGTTGGGCGATGTTGTCCTCGACCGTGCCCTCGGCGATCAGCCGGTGGACCTGGACGGGTTGGGTCTGGCCGATGCGGTACGCCCGGTCGGTGGCCTGCTCCTCCACCGCCGGATTCCACCAGCGGTCGTAGTGGATCACGTGTCCCGCGCGGGTCAGATTCAGGCCGGTGCCCGCCGCCTTCAGGGACAGCAGGAAGACCGGGGCGTGGCCCGACTGGAAGCGGTCGACCATCTTCTCCCGTTCGGCGACGGGGGTGCCGCCGTGCAGGAGTTGTACCGGGATGCCCCGGTGGGTCAGATGGTGTTCGAGCAGCCGCGCCATGCCCACGTACTGCGTGAAGACCAGGGTGGCGCCGCCCTCGGCGAGGATGGTGTCCAGGAGTTCGTCGAGAAGTTCGAGCTTCCCGGAGCGGGCGGCGAGACCGGGTGCGGCCTCCTTGAGGTACTGCGCGGGGTGGTTGCAGATCTGCTTGAGGGCGGTGAGCAGCTTCATGACCAGGCCGCGGCGGGCGATGCCCTCGGCGGTCTCGATCCGGGAAAGGGTCTCGCGGACGACGGCCCGGTACAGCGCGGCCTGTTCGCGCCCCAGGGCCACCGGGTGGTCCGTCTCGGTCTTGGGCGGCAGTTCCGGGACGATGCCCGGATCGGACTTCTTGCGGCGCAGGATGAACGGGCGCACCAGTCTGGCCAGCCGCTCGGCCGCCCGCGCGTCCTCGCCGCCCTCGACCTCCCGGGCGTGCAGCGCACGGAACGTCTTGAGGGAGCCGAGGAGCCCGGGGGTCGTCCAGTCGAGGAGGGCCCACAGCTCGGAGAGGTTGTTCTCCACGGGCGTGCCGGTGAGGGCGATCCGGGCGGGGGCCTTGATGCTGCGCAGCGCCTTGGCCGTCGAGGAGCGCGGATTCTTCACGTGCTGGGCCTCATCGGCGACGATCCAGGCCCAGGGGTGTCCGGCAAGCTGGGGGGCGCTGCTGCGCATCGTCCCGTACGTCGTCAGCACGAAGCCGCCCGCCAGGCCGTCGAGGCTGCGGCCGGCGCCGTGGAAGCGGCGTACGGGGATACCGGGGGCGAAGCGTTCGATCTCGCGCTGCCAGTTGCCGAGCAGGGAGGCCGGGCAGACGACGAGGACCGGTGCGGCGGGCCGGCGGTGCAGATGGAGCGCGATGACGGTGAGGGTCTTGCCCAGGCCCATGTCGTCGGCGAGGCAGCCGCCGAGGCCGAGGGAGGTCATGGTGTCGAGCCAGGCCATGCCCCGTAGTTGGTAGTCACGGAGGGTGGCCCGCAGCCCCGGCGGCTGGGGCAGGGGCCGTGCCTCGGCGGCGAGACGGCCGCGCAGCGCGGCGAGGGCGCCCTCGGGCACCACGTCGACCTCCTCGCCGTCCACCTCGGCGGTGCCGTTGAGCGCCGTGGCAAGGGCCTCGGCCGGGTCCAGGTAGCCCAGTTCGCGCTTACGGGCCTTGCGGACGAGCCCGGGGTCGACCAGGACCCACTGGTCACGCAGCCGGACGACGGGGCGGTGCGCCTCGGCGAGGGCGTCCATCTCCGCCTCGCTCAGCGGCACCCCGTCCATCGCCACCTGCCAGCGGAACTGCAGGAGTTCACGGGTGTCGAAGAAGCCGAAGCCGTCCGCGGCGGAGCCCGGTGCCGGGCGCAGCACCGCCGTCGCGGACAGGCCGCGGGCCAGTTCCCTGGGCCAGTGGACGGCCACTCCCGCGGCGCCCAGCCGGGGTGCGGCTTCCCCCAGCAGCGCGTACAACTCATCCTCGCCGAGCGCCAGTACATCGGGAACGGGCTGCTCCAGGAGGCGGGTGAGCGGGGGCCAGATACGGGCGGCGCGCCGCAGGGCGAGCAGGGTGTCGACACGGGAGCGCGGCCCGAAATGTGCGGGCTCCTCGCCGTCCCACAGGTCGCGGGCATCCGTCACCAGGGTGGGGTCGGTGAGGCTGTGCACCTGGAGGACGGCGGCCGCCGCACTGCGCTCTTCGGCTCCGCCCGCTCCGCTCTCCTCCCCGCGGTCGAAGAGCTTGTGCGGGGCGAGATCGAGGCGCAGGGAGAGGCGTACCCCCGCATCGACACCGGCCGCGACCTCGGCGGCCCAGTCCCGGGCGCCGGGAAGGTGCTGGGGCTCGGTCGCGGCGAACGGTGCGCCGGCGACCAGTCCGGCGGCGGGAGTGCGCGGCAGCGCATCGGCGACCGCGTCCACGTAGAGCCGTACCAGGGCCGCCGGGTCGTACACCTGGAGCGGGCGGCTGCCGGCGATCGGCACGGCGTGGGCCTCGGCGGGCATGGCGGCGGCGATGGCCCGGAGGTGCGCGATGTCGTCGGGGTCCAGCGGCCCGGCGCGCCAGGCGTCGGTGTCCTCGGCGGTCAGCCCGGGGAGCAGCCTGCCGCGGGCGGCGAGATGCAGCGCATGCAGGGTGGCCGCGCCCCAGCAGGCGGCAGCCGGGTGGGCGCCCGGGTCGTGCCGGGCACGGACCAGCAGGGGGACGGCCTCGGCCAGGGGAAGCAGCACGGCGGGGACCGTGCGGCTACGGGCACCGTTCCCATGGCGGCGGGCGACGGCCAGCTGCCCCGGCCCGGCGGTCCCGTCACTGCCCGGCACCGTCCCGCCGCCCGGCGCGGCCCCGCCGTCCTCCCCGGTTCCGGCGTCCGGGAGGGGGCCGCCATCGGGCCGCCACAGGGCGATCTTCCCGGCGCGCGGCGGCAGGCCGGGCACGGCGGGCAGGAAGACCGCGGCGCAGCGAGCGAGCGCAGCGCCGGTTTCCCCGCTCTCCCCCATGCCCCCGGACCCGGCCGTGGGCGGGTCGTACGACGGCCGGGCCTCCCCTGCCGCCTCCCGCCGCCTCGTCATCCCATTCCTTACTGCTCGGTCGCTCGCCGTGTGGTCGTTCCGCCCCGGCCCCGGTGCCCGCGGAACCTGCCGCGAACGGCCCGCTCCAGCGCCCCCGACCTGCGAGTCTACGGTCGCACGCAGCACGTCTTCCGCTTCCCTCCCCAGCGCTCACACCTCCCTCGGAGTGCCGGGCGCCGAAGCCCCGGCCGCACACCATGACCGCACCGGCGCCTCTCGTCCGCGTGCGCTCCTCGCCGCACATCGCGGGAGATGAACGAGAGATGCCTCTGCCTGCCGCCCGGCCCCGCCCCGCTCCACTCCGCCGCGGTCCCGGCCCTTCCCGATCGATGGAAGCAGACAGCACTGACAATGCGTCCCGACCAGGCCTTCCGCGCGCGGGCCGGAGGTTATCCACAGGCCACGGGAATCCCTCTCACCCTCGGCCCGAAATCCGCTACGGTGAGCAACATCGTCACGCTCAGTAATCAATTCACAGCGACGAGGAGCACGGCATGCACACCCCCACGCCCGAACAATCCGCGGCGGCGGAGGCCTTTCCGACCGGCGCGCATCTGGTGATCCAGGCCGGCGCCGGGACCGGCAAGACGACCACCCTCGCGATGCTCGCCCGCACCGCGCGGCGGCAGGGCCGGTCAGGCCGGTACATCGCCTTCAACAGAGCGGTCGCGCGCCATGCCGCGCGGACGTTCCCCGCCGAAGTGTCCTGCGGAACCGCCCACTCCCTCGCCTACACCGCCGTGGGCAAGCGCTACCAGGCGCGGATGAACGCCCCCCGGCGAGCGGGATGGCGCACGGGCGCCGCCCTGGGCATCGGCGAGGACATGACCGTCCCCATCGGCGCACGCAAGGTGACCCACAAGGCGCTCTCCTACACGGTCCTGCGCACCGTCACCCGCTTCTGCCAGTCGGCCGACCAGGAGATCGCGCCCCATCACGTCCCGCCCCCGCGCGGAGCCGAATCCGCGCCACTGCACGCACAGCTCGCCGCTCTCGTCCTGCCCTACGCCCGCAAGGCCTGGGCCGACCTGCAGCATCCGGACCGCGGCGTCGTCCGCTTCGAGCACGACCACTACCTCAAGATGTGGGCACTGCGCGAGCCCGTGATCCCGGGGGATTTCCTGCTCCTGGACGAGGCGCAGGACACCAGCCCCGTGGTCGAGCAGGTCTTCACGGCCCAGCGCGACCACGCACAACTGGTGCTGGTCGGAGACTCGGCCCAGGCCATCTACGGCTGGCGCGGCGCCCGCGACGTCATGACCGGGTTCGACGGCAGACAGTTCAGCCTCTCCCGGTCGTTCCGCTTCGGCCCGGCTCTCGCGGCCGAGGCCAATCGCTGGCTCACCATCGCCGGCGCCCCGATCCGGCTCACCGGATCGCCCTGCCGGGAGACGGAATTACGCAGGGTCCCCGCGCCGGAGGCGATCCTGTGCCGGACAAATGTGGGAGCGATGGCAGAGGTCATAGAGCAGCTGGAGGCGGGCCGCCGGGTCGCCCTGGCCGGCGGCGGCCAAGCACTCGGCGCTCTCGCCCGCGCCGCATACGACCTTGAGGCCGGCCGCCGCACCGGCCACCCCGAGCTGATGCTTTTCGAGACCTGGGCCGAACTGCGCGAGTACGCGGAGTCCGACCCGGCCGGACGGGATCTGCTCCCCTTGGCGGAGCTCGTCGACGCCCACGGCACCGAGGCACTGCTGCACGCCCTGGATCAGCTCTCACCCGAGGACGCCGCCGAGGTGACGGTGTCCACGGCGCACCGGGCCAAGGGCCGGGAGTGGGCGAGCGTGCGCATCGCAGACGATTTCACGGGACCCGACGACCTCGACGAGCCCGGCGAGGACGGGACCCCGCTGCCCGGCCCGGTCGACCTCGACGAGGCCCGCCTGGCCTACGTTGCCGTGACCCGTGCCCGCTCGCTCCTCGACATCGGCGGACTGTCCTGGATCAACAGCCACCCCGTCGGCGACCCGCCCCCTGCCCCGCTGCCCGACTCGTTCCCCACCGGAGGAAAAGCCACGGAAGCACCGGCGGAAGGAGCGGAAAGAAGAGCGCACAGCAGGAAAAGAGGTGCCGGAGACAGGTGACGGGCCGACCGATCGGGAGGATCCTGGAGGTGGGAGATGGGTGCCGATGCGTACGGGAAATGAGCCCCTTCAGGCACGTAGCCCGCTGAGAATCCGCTGCGGACTGGCGCTGTGGGGGTTGCTGTGGGCGATCGCCGGAACCGTGGCCTTCGTCGATACCGGGCGACCGGAGTGGGCAGCGGCCTGTGCCGCGCTGGCCTTGGTGGCAGCCACCGACCTGGCCATGGTGATCCGCCACATCCACCAGGGACCGCACTACCAGCCGGGAAGGGACATACCGCCGTACGCCCCCGACCGAGGGCGCAACGACGCGTTCGGCATACGGAACGGGCCCGGCAGGAGACGGGACAGGAGACCGTAGGCGCCGCGACGCGGGGTGCGACGCCACGCTTACCGCGAAGGCGGGCCGCCGTGCCGGCCGCGATGGGCGCGGACAGCGCCACTACTCCGGACCGGCGTCCGGGTGCCCGCGACCACGGTCGCCGCTGCCGCCGCCTCTGTTGCCGCCTCCGTCACCGTTGCCCGTGCCTGCTGGAAAGCGAGCGGCCTCGATGAACTCCGGGCGCGGTTCGAGCGCCGCTGCCAGCCGGAAGTGGCGCAACGCCTCCTCGGCGCGGTCGGCACGCTCCAGGGTGCGGCCGAGTGCGAAGTGCGCGAAGGCGTTGTCCGGCTCGCGTTCCAGCACGATCTGGAACTCGAGTTCCGCGGGCCGCAGTTGAGCGGCGAGGAAGAAGGCACGAGCGCGCAGCAGTCGGGCCGCGGTGTTCTCGGGGTGCGCCGTGATGACGGAGTCCAGCAGCCGGATCGCCCCGCGTGGGTCACGGGCCGCCAACAGCTGCTCCGCGGCGCGGAAGTCGATGACATGCGTCTCGGGGCTGCTCTCGGGCACGGTTGCTCCTCTCCGTCGCCGTCGGCGCATGCACCGGCCACGGACCGTACGGCGTTACCTGCTCCACAACATTCCCGTCGGCCGCGGCATTCCCCGGCCGCCATGGCTTCAACCGGGACTCCCGGCCTCCCTTCGCGAGTGCGGGGAGGCCGGGCCGGCGAAGGAGCGCCCGCCGGCCGCTCGCCACCGGTCCGACGCTCGCCACCGGTCCGATTCCCTACAGGCTGATGTGGTATGCCTTGCGCAACGTCTCGTGCACGGTCCACCGCGTGCGGTCGCCCTCGCGCAGGACGCAGGCGTCGCCGGGTCCCACCTCCAGCACCGAGCCGCCCTCGACCTCGATGGTGGCGCGCCCGCTGACGACCACGAACAGCTCATTGGCCTCGGTGTCCGTCACCACACCCGGTGTGATCTGCCAGATCCCGCGGATCTGCTGCCCGTCGGGGGACTCCCACAACACCTTGCCCGTCACCACCGGCTCGCCGGCGACGATCTGCGAGGGGTCCAGCGGATCAGGTTCCAGATCAGCATCCGCGATGCCGGGGATGCTGACCACGAACGAGGGGGGCGCCGGGTCACCGGCGACGGGCGGTGCGGCGGACTCGGCCACCGAGCCGGGGCCGGAGCCCGGCTCCGTGGTGCGGGCGGGCCCGGTCGCGGAGTTCGTGGCGTCAAGATCGGAAGCAGCAGTCATGGCGGCGAGGTTACCCTCCGGCCTCAGTCGCTCCGCAGCCGCTCCCAGACGGCGCGGACCTGGGGTTCCAGCGCGTCCAGCGGCCCGTCGTTGTCGATGACGAGATCCGCGACGGCCAGCCGCTGTTCACGGGTGGCCTGGGCCCCCATCCGTGACGTGGCCTCCTCCTCTGCCATACCGCGCAGCCGCACCAAGCGGTCCAGTTGAGTCTGCGGCGCGGCGTCGACCACGACCACCAGGTCGTAGAGCGGTGCCAGGCCGTTCTCCGTCAGCAGCGGGACATCGTGCACCACCACCGCGTCCGGCCCGGCCGACGCTTCGAGTTCGGCCGACCGCGCCCCCACCAGCGGGTGCACGATCGCGTTCAGCGCCTTCAGCTTCCCGGGGTCGGAGAACACGATCCGGCCCAGCTTCGGCCGGTCCAACGTGCCGTCCGGCGCGAGCACGTCGCCGCCGAACTCCTCGACCACTGCCGCCAGTCCGGGCGTGCCCGGCTCGACGACCTCGCGTGCGATCTTGTCCGCATCCACCACCACCGCGCCGTACGACGCCAGCAAGCGTGAAACCTCACTCTTGCCCGCACCGATTCCGCCGGTCAGCCCCACCTTCACCATGGGCCCACGCTATACGCTGCGCCCGGACGACAGGAGCGCAGGAGACGGCTCCGGCCTACTCCCCTCCAGCCTCCCCCAAGCACACCCTCACTCACGCCGCGCCCTCACCCACGCTCGGACCTCACCCACACGCGTCCCCCTCACACCCCAACAGGCTCCGGCTCGCTCACGCCCCGCCCGCGCCGCCGTCGCCCTCGCGCTCCGCCAGGAAGCGCTCGAACTCCCTGCCGATCTCGTCGGCCGACGGCAGTTCCACCGGCTCGGCCACCAGATTTCCCCGGCTCTCCGCCCCGGCCACCGCGTCGTACTGATGCTCCAGCCCGCTGACCAGCGCGACCAGTTCCTCATCGCCCTGCGAGATCTGCCGTTCGATCTCCTCCTGCGTCCGCAGCGCCTCCGTACGCAGCGCATGCGCGGCGCCCGGCAACACCAGCCCGGTCGCCGCCGTCACGGCCTCCAGCGCTGTCAGCGCAGCGTCCGGATAGGCGGACCGGGCGATGTAGTGCGGTACGTGCGCCGCCACGCCCAGAACGTCGTGCCCCGCCTCCGCCAGCCGGAACTCGATCAGCGCCTCCGCGCTGCCGGGCACCTGTGCCTCGTCGAAGAACTCGCCGTGCCCGGGCATCAGATCGGTCCGGTTGCCGTGCGGGGTGATGCCTACGGGGCGGGTGTGCGGCACGCCCATGGGGATGCCGTGGAAGTTCACCGAGAGGCGTACGCCGAGACGCTCCACGATCTCCTTCACGGCGGCCGCGAAGCGCTCCCACTCGACGTCCGGTTCGGGCCCGGACAGCAGCAGGAACGGCGCGTCGGTGGTGTCCCGTACGAGCCGCAGCTCGATGCTCGGGGTCTCGTAGGCGGTCCAGCGGTTGCGCTCGAAGGTGAGCAGCGGACGGCGGGCGCGGTAGTCGACGAGGCGGTCGTGGTCGAAGCGGGCGACGACCTGGTTCGGCAGGCCGTCCAACAGCCGCTCGACGATCTGGTCGCCGGTCTCGCCGGCGTCGATGTACCCGTCGAAGTGGTACAGCAGCACCAGTCCGGCGGAGTCCCTGGAGGCAATCGCCTCCACCTCCGCGAGCCCGTCCGGCTCCCATTCGTACATACCCTGGGGATCCAACACAGTGACTGCTCCTCCTCGTTCTCCTCAGCGGCAACGCACGATCCCGCGCGGGCATTCCCGATGCCCGACGACGTGGAAGCCCCCTGCCTCGCGCAGGCCCCGGCGCCGGCCCGGTCGACAGTCCCGATCCGGCCCCTCGCCCGCTCCCGCACCTGCCACCTCGGCCTGCGCCCGCCCCCCGGACACGACGAAGGTCCGCTCCCCTTGAGGGAACGGACCTTCGTCTATCGGCTAGTGCCTACCGGCAAGAGCTCAGCTCTGGCCGCCGGCCAGCTTCTCGCGGAGCGCGGCAAGGGCCTCGTCCGACGCCAGGGCGCCGGAGTTGTCCGCCGACTCCGAGGAGTAGGAGCCGCCGCCACCGGCGTTGCCGCCGCCGGTCTGGCCGCCACCCTGCGCCGCCGGCGCCGCAGCACCCTCGGCCGCAGCCTGCTCGTCGGCCTCGCGGGACTTGATGACCTGAGCCTGGTGCTGCTCGAAGCGCTGCTGCGCCTCGGCGTACTGGTTCTCCCAGGCCTCGCGCTGGGTCTCGTAGCCCTCGAGCCAGTCGTTGGTCTCGGGGTCGAAGCCCTCGGGGTAGATGTAGTTGCCCTGGTCGTCGTAGGACGCGGCCATGCCGTACAGGGTCGGGTCGAACTCGACGGCCGACGGGTCGGCGCCGAAGGACTCGTTGGCCTGCTTCAGCGACAGCGAGATCCGGCGACGCTCGAGGTCGATGTCGATGACCTTGACGAAGATCTCGTCGTTGACCTGGACGACCTGCTCCGGAATCTCGACGTGGCGCTCGGCCAGCTCGGAGATGTGGACCAGGCCCTCGATGCCCTCGTCGACGCGCACGAACGCACCGAAGGGAACGAGCTTGGTGACCTTACCCGGGACGACCTGACCGATCTGGTGGGTCCGGGCGAACTGCTGCCACGGGTCTTCCTGGGTCGCCTTGAGCGACAGGGACACGCGCTCGCGGTCCATGTCGACGTCCAGGACCTCGACCGTGACCTCCTGGCCGACCTCGACGACCTCGGACGGGTGGTCGATGTGCTTCCAGGACAGCTCGGAGACGTGGACGAGACCGTCGACGCCGCCCAGGTCCACGAAGGCACCGAAGTTGACGATGGAGGAGACGACGCCGGAGCGCACCTGACCCTTCTGGAGGGTGGTGAGGAAGGTCTGGCGGACCTCGCTCTGGGTCTGCTCCAGCCAGGCACGGCGGGACAGGACCACGTTGTTGCGGTTCTTGTCCAGCTCGATGATCTTGGCCTCGAGCTCCTTGCCCACGTAGGGCTGGAGGTCGCGGACGCGGCGCATCTCGACCAGGGAGGCCGGGAGGAAGCCACGGAGGCCGATGTCGAGGATGAGACCACCCTTGACGACCTCGATGACGGTACCGGTGACGATCCCGTCCTCTTCCTTGATCTTCTCGATGGTGCCCCAGGCGCGCTCGTACTGGGCACGCTTCTTCGAGAGGATCAGGCGGCCTTCCTTGTCCTCCTTCTGGAGGACCAGGGCCTCGATCTCGTCGCCGACGGCAACGACCTCGTTGGGGTCGACGTCGTGCTTGATCGAGAGCTCGCGGCTCGGGATCACACCTTCGGTCTTGTAACCGATGTCGAGCAGGACCTCGTCCCGGTCGACCTTCACGATGACGCCGTCGACGATGTCGCCGTCGTTGAAGTACTTGATCGTCTCGTCGATCGCGGCGAGGAAGGCTTCCTCGTTACCGATGTCGTTGACCGCAACCTGCGGGGTGGTGGCGGTGGTCTCGGTGCTGCTCGTCATGTGGGTAAAGGCTCCGGTGCGGACATTGAAGTCGTAGGTACTGCTACGCCGAGAGCCCGTATCGCCTCTGCATAAGCCGGACAGTGTCAAAGACGCCTTCGCCGGAAGCCCGTGGATGCCTGAGCATCCTGGGCGACCCGAGATCGCCTCAAAACCGAGGGGACATACATACAGATGCGAGCGCGGCCTGCTACGTCTGAGGCGCGCAAGCCCGCAGCGCAACTTGTAGCATACGGGGGCAGCCGGACCCGGTCAATGCGCGAACGCGCACACCGGGGGCAAACGCCCCATAACCGGCACACACGATGTTCCGCGAGGTCGAACGGCCTCACAGCCCCTGCAGCGACAAGCAGAGCGAACCTTACGACGACGGGCGCCATGAACCAAGAGCACGAGCCGGAGGCGACTCGCCGTGACGCCTCGGACACCGAAAGCAGCCGGGCCAGCCGGGGCTGGTGGGACAGCAACGCGGACGAGTACCAGAGCGAGCACGGCGCCTTCCTCGGGGACGACCGGTTCGTCTGGGGCCCCGAGGGGCTGGACGAGGCGGACGCCGCGCTGCTCGGGCCGGCGGCCGAGCTGAAGGGGCGCCGGATCCTGGAGATCGGAGCCGGCGCGGCGCAGTGTTCCCGCTGGCTGGCGGCGCAGGGCGCGCTCCCGGTGGCACTCGACCTCTCCCACCGGCAGCTGCAGCACGCCCTGCGGATCGCCGGCGGGCCGGGCGAGGACGCCCTCGATCTGGTCGAGGCGGACGCCGGGGCGCTGCCGTTTAGCGACGGCAGCTTCGACCTCGCCTGTTCCGCGTACGGGGCGCTGCCGTTCGTCGCCGATCCGGTGCGGGTGCTGCGCGAGGTGCGCCGGGTACTGCGGCCGGGTGGCCGGTTCGTCTTCTCCGTCTCGCACCCGATCCGCTGGGCCTTCCCCGACGAGCCGGGGCCCGAGGGGCTGTCGGTGGGGGCTTCCTACTTCGACCGCACGCCGTACGTCGAGCAGGACGAGTCCGGCCGGGCCGTGTACGTCGAGCACCACCGGACGCTGGGCGACCGGGTGCGGGACGTGGTGGCGGCCGGGTTCCGGCTGGAGGATCTCGTCGAGCCGGAATGGCCGGAATGGAACACCCAGGAGTGGGGCGGCTGGTCCCCGCTGCGCGGGCATCTGATCCCGGGGACGGCGATCTTCGTGTGCTCGGCAGTGGCTCCTTAGCGGAACGGTGGTGCCCGGCTGACGGGCCGGCGGTGCCGTACGGGCGGACCGGCGGTGCGGCGTGGCGGACCGGCGGTGCCGGTGCGGAGCAGGCGGCCGGCCGGGCAGGCACGGGCAGTCGGGGTGGCGCTGCCCCGGGGCAGCCGGCCGGCGGGCCCGGCCGGGGCGGCAGACTGGGGGCGTGATCCGCCGTGACGCCCTTGACCAGCTGCCCGTGCGCACCGCGCTGCCCTCGCTGCGCGCCGCCCTCGACGGGCCCGGTGCCGCGGTGCTGTGCGCGCCGCCGGGCACCGGCAAGACGACGCTGGTGCCGCTGGAGCTGGCGGGCCTGACCGGCGAGGGGCCCGAGCGGCGGGTGCTGGTCGCCGAGCCGCGGCGGATCGCGGCGCGGGCGGCCGCGCGGCGGATGGCCTGGCTGCTGGGCGAGAAGACCGGGGACCGGGTCGGGTTCACGGTGCGCGGGGAGCGCAGGGCCGGGCCCCGTACCACCGTGGAAGTGGTGACGACCGGGGTGCTGCTGCAGCGGCTGCAGCGCGATCCGGAGCTGGCGGGCGTCGATGTGGTGATCCTCGACGAGTGTCATGAGCGGCATCTCGACGCCGATACCTCCGCGGCGTTCCTTCTGGACGTACGGGAGACCCTGCGGCCCGAGCTGCGGCTGGTGGCGGCGTCGGCCACGACGGATGCCGAGGGCTGGGCACGGCTGCTGGGCGGCTCGGAGGGCCCGGCGCCGGTGGTCGAGGCGGCGGGTGTGTCGCATCCGGTGGAGGCCGTGTGGGCGCCGCCGGAGCGGCCGGTGCGGCCGGCGCACGGGATGCGCGTCGATCCGGCGCTGCTGGCGCATGTGGCGGCGGTGGTGCGGCGGGCGCTGCGCGAGCGGACGGGTGATGTGCTGTGTTTCCTCCCTGGTGTCGGGGAGATCGGGCGGGTCGCCGGGGAGCTGGCCGGGGTGGACGCCGAGGTGCTGCAGGTGCACGGGCGGGCCCCGGCCGAGGTGCAGGACGCCGTATTGGCGGGCGGGAACGGCCTGCGCAGAGTGGTGCTGGCCACCTCGGTGGCGGAGTCCAGCCTGACCGTGCCGGGCGTGCGGGTGGTGGTGGACAGCGGGCTGGCGCGGGTGCCGCGGACGGATCATGCACGGGGGCTCAGCGCGCTCACGACCGTGCGGGCCTCCCGGGCCGCGGGCCGTCAGCGCGCCGGCCGGGCGGGGCGTGAGGCGCCGGGGGTGGTGTACCGCTGCTGGTCGGAGGGCGAGGACGGGCGGCTGCCGGCGTTCCCCGATCCGGAGATCAAGGTCGCCGATCTGACGGCGTTCGCCCTGCAGGCGGCCTGCTGGGGCGATCCGGCGGCCGCAGGTCTCGCCCTGCTCGACGCGCCGCCGGCCGGTGCGCTGGCCGCCGCGCGGGAGGTGCTGACGGCGATCGGTGCGGTGGACGGGACCGGCCGGGCAACGGCGCGAGGGGTGCGGATGGCACGGCTCGGGCTGCACCCACGGCTGGCGCGCGCCCTGCTGGACGGCGCACCCGAGGTCGGCGTGCGCCGCGCCGCGGAGGTGGTCGCCCTGCTGAGCGAGGAGCCGCCGCGGGCGTACGGGGACGATCTGGCGGCCGCGTGGCGCACCGCGCGGCGGGGCGGCGATGCGTACGCGGCGCGGTGGCGGCAGGAGGCGCGGCGCCTGGCGTCGGCGGCCGGGGAGCCGCGGGCCGGGGCGGGCGCGGACGCCCGCGCGGGCTCCGGGGCCGGGACGGGCGCGGGACCCGGTGGCGGTGGAACGGGCGCGGAGCCCGGTGGCAGGCAAACGGGCGCGGGACCCGGTGGTGGAGGGACGGGCGCGGGGCCCGGTGACGGAGGGACGGCCGCCGGGCACGGTGTCGGGCGAAGCCGGAACACCGCCGGGGGCGTGGGTGGCCGGGCCGCTGCGGTCCCCGGCGGTGGCCGGAGCGGAACCGGGGGCGGGGACGGCACGGCGGCAGCGGTCACCGACGATGCGGTCGCCGGGCTCCTTGCCGCGCTGGCCTTCCCGGAGCGGGTGGCACGCGCCCGCGGGGGCGGGACTTTTCTCATGGCGTCGGGGACCGGCGCCGAGTTGGCGGGGGCAGGGCCGGGCCCGGGGGCGCAGGCCGGACGGGGGCACCACGCGGGTCCCTCGGGCGGGGGCGGCGGATCGGGACTGCGGGATGCGGCGTGGCTGGCGGTTGCGGTGGCGGACCGGCCGGTGGCGGCGGTGTCGGCGCGGGTGCGGCTCGCGGCGGTGATCGATGAGGAGACGGCATGTGCCGCGGCGCGGGCGCTGTACTCCACCGGTGAGGAGGTGCGCTGGGCGGACGGTGACGTGGTGGCCAGGAGCGTGACCCGGCTGGGGGCGATCGAACTGGCGTCCCGGCCGCTGGCCGCGCCCGACCCCGGTCTGCTGCGGGACGCGGTGCTCTCGGGCCTGCGGCGGGAGGGGTTCGGTCTGCTGCGGTGGCCGCCCGGGGCGGTGTCGCTGCGGCAGCGGCTGGCGTTTTTGCACCGGGAGCTGGGCGCGCCGTGGCCCGATGTGTCGGACGCGGCGCTGCTGGAGCGCGTCGAGGAGTGGCTGGGGGTGGAGCTCGGCCGGGCGCGGCGGCGGGCCGACCTGGCACGGGTCGATGCGGGGCAGGCGCTGGCCCGGCTGCTGCCCTGGGCCACCGGCGACGCGGCGCGCTTCGACGAGCTGGCACCGGAGCGCATCGAGGTGCCGAGCGGTTCGCGGGTGCGGGTGGATTACGAGGGTGAGCAGCCCGTGCTGGCCGTCAAACTCCAGGAGCTGTTCGGCCTGCAGGAGTCGCCGCGGGTGGCCGGCGGGCGGGTTCCCGTGCTGGTGCATCTGCTGTCCCCCGCGGGGCGTCCCGCTGCCGTCACGGCGGATCTCGCCTCCTTCTGGCGGGACGGATACCGGTCCGTACGCGCGGAGTTGCGCGGGCGCTATCCCAAGCATCCCTGGCCACAGGATCCTTCGGCGGCCCAGCCGACCCGGCACACCTCGGCGCGCCTCAAGCGGGGCTGAGCACGGGGCCGGAGGGGCGCGGAGGCGGCTCGCTGACGTCATGTGTTCACGTTACGGGCCGGCACTGACAATGCCGTCGCCGGACGACGGCGGCGCGGGGGCGGGCGCCTTGCCGGCCGGGGAGCGGGGGCGGCGGCCGCGGGCTTCGAGGTGCAGGCTCAGGGCGAGCGACGCGGCGCCGAGGACCAGGAATCCCCACGGGAGGTAGCGGGTGAGCAGCAGGACGAGGGTGCGCTGCGAGGTCACCAGGGCCACGGTGGAGTCGATGTAGTCGTCGCGCATCTTCACATGGCCGGCGAACGCGGTGACCTTGCCGCCCCCGGGCAGCAGTTGGCCGCCGCGCAGCTCCTCCCGGTGGATCTCCTGGCCGTTGACCGGCGCGCCGGTGACCGGCTCCACCCAGAACATCCGCTTGGTGGTGTACCAGCGGGTGGTGCCCATCTTCTCGACGGACTGCGGGGTGATGCCCCTGACCGGCATCTTCTTGGGGAACGCGACCTTGGTCCAGGGGACGGTCTGCTCGAAGTAGTAGACCTCCAGGCCGTGGAAGGTGCGGGTGCCCCTGTAGTGGATGGGGGCCGAGGTGCGGGTCTGGGCGTCGAAGTAGGCGTAGTCGCGCTTCTCGGTGAGGAACGGCCACTTGTACTCGATGCCCTCGCGGTGCACCCGGTCGCCGTCGACCATCTCGCCGGTGGCGTGCACGGGTTCCTGGGAGTGTGCGTCGAAGAGGTAGCGCTCGGGGATTTCGGAGACCATCTTGCCGTCGGGACCCACGACGTAGGACAGCGCGTCCCAGACGACGACGTCGCGGCCCGCGGACTGTTCGATGCGGTCGGACGCGGCGACATCGCCCTTGAGGGTCTGCACGATGGTGACCCGGGGGACGCGCTCGGCCTTCATCGTCCCGTAGTTGAGGAGGGTGGCGGGCCTGGCCTCCAGGACCATGTCCTGGTACTGGCCGGGCGGGATCTTGGCGAGCCGCGGAAAGGCGTACCACCGCATCAGCGGGGACAGGGCGGTGAGGAAGACGGCGAGGGCGAGCAGCACCAGGCTCGCCGGGCGGCTCATCCCTCGCGCTTCTCCGCGCCGGCCGGGGCCCGCGGTGGCGGAGCCGGCCGGGGACGCGGGGGTGGTCCCCCGAGTGGGCACAGTGCGACGCATGGCGGTGGCGTCCCTCCCTCAGGGGTGCTTGGGGACGGTGGTCAGCAGCGGCTTGGGCGAGGTCGTGCCGTGGGGTGCGCCGATCGCCGCGAGGGTGAGCACGAGGGCGAACGCCGCGGCCAGTCCGGCCGCGGCTGCTGTCAGGGCGCGCATGGTCGGCCTCCCGAGAGCTGATGCAGCGTCAGGGCGGGGGCACCGTAGCAACGGGCGGCCGAGATGAGAACACGTGACACCGCCGTCCTGCCCTGGACGGAGGGCAGGACGGCGGTGGCGGGGCCGGCGCGGCGGCCGGCCCGGCTCGTCGGCCCGGTGGGGCGGCCCGGCTCGTCGGCCCGGCCAGAGTGCCGGGGCCGGCCGGGGCGATGCCGGACCGGCGGCCCGCGGGGTGCGGGACCGGCCGCGGCGACGGGCCGGGAGTGTGGTCAGGAACCGGTCGGGGCGGCGACCTTGAGCTCGATGGTGAGTACGGCGCCGTCGGCGGTGGTCAGCCGCAGCAGGAACGTACCGGCGTGCGTATCGGTGTAGATCTTCGGGAGCTTCAGCAGGCCGTGGGCGTCGGTGGTGAGCCCGGTGAGGGTGCGGACCGGCTTGTCCTTGCCGTCGCCGGTGGCCGTGGGGTCCTTGAAGTAGGGGCCCTTGTCGTTCTCCTCGGGCTGCTTCGGGTCGTCGGTGACCATGGTCGCGGTGACCGCGGCGCCCGGCGCGATCTTGCCCCGGTAAGTCGCCTTGACCTCGACCGCGTCCTCGGCGAAGGCCTGTCCGGCGGTCGCCGTCAGCTCCTTGTCCGAGGTGCGCAGGAGCTTGTCGGCCTTCGGCGCCGGCTTGGCCTTGACGGTGGCGTCGAAGGCCAGGGCGGGGGCGGTGCGGCCCACGGCGCTGGCCCTGATGGTGAAGGCACCGGCCACCTCGCCCGCACGCAGCGTGGGAGCGGTGGCGAGGCCGTCCTTGTCCGTCGGGACGGTGACCGAGGTGGCGTTACCGGGGAACCGGGCGCCGGTGGTCTTGGGCAGGGTGAAGCGGACGGGGGCGCCGGCGACGGCCTTGCCGGCGGCGTCCTTGGCGCGCACCCGCGGCGATGCGGCGAACTCGGTGCCGGCGGTGGCGCTCAAGTCCTTGTCGCCGACCCGTTCGAGGGTGGTGAGTTGGGCGGGCTCGGTGGGTGGCTTCGGGGTGGGCTTCGGGGGCTTCGGGGGCTTCGGGGGCTTCGGGGGCTTCGGGGTCGGTGTCCCCGTATTGCCGCCCGGAGTGTGACCGGTGCCGTCCGAACTCCCGGGCCTGCCGGGGCGGTTCGGCGTGCCGGTGCCGGATCCGCCGGATCCCTTGTGCCGGCCGGGCGCGGGAGAGCTGTGGTGGGGGTGCGAGGCGTCGCCGGTACGGCCGTCGCCGTGGCCGCCGGACCTGCCGGTGCCGTCGCGGTGCACCGGAAGGACGCCCCGGCCGTCCGGGACCTCGTGGGTGCCCTTGCGGTAGAACGCGTACCAGGACAGCACCGTCCGCAGATAGTCCTCGGACGCGTTGTAGCCGAGTATCGCCCGGTCCAGGTCGGCCTGGACGGACAGATCGCGGCCGCCGGCGCAGAGATAGCGGCCCGCGGCGAGGGCCGCGTCGAAGACGTTGTGGGGATCCTTCTTGCCGTCGCCGTTGCCGTCGGCGCCCCAACCGGTGCCGTCGGGGCCGCCGTTGGACCAGGTGGAGGGGATGAACTGCATCGGGCCCACGGCACGGTCGTGGGTGAGGTCGCCGTCGTAGCGGCCGCCGTCGGTGTCCTTGATCAGGGCGAAGCCGTGGCCGTTGAGCTGCGGGCCGAGTATCGGCTGAAGGGTGGTGCCCTCGGCGTCGACCGCCCCGCCGCGTGCCTGTCCGGACTCGACCTTGCCGATTCCGGCGAGCAGTTGCCAGGGCAGCCGGCAGCCCGGATCGGACGCACCGACCGTCGAGGCGGCCTTCTTGTACGCGGCCAGGACGGTGGCGGGCAGACCGGCTTCGGCGGGCCCGGTGCCGAGGACGGGGCCCTGGCCGGTGTGGTGCGTCTCGTGCGGCGGTGCCGGCCGGTGGACGGGCGGCCGGTCGGTGAAGTACGCCGAACCACCGTCGATGGGGGTATCGGCGGGTGGGGCGGGCTTGGGCCCCTTGGCGGCCGGGGCCTCGGTGGCGGCGGGTGCCTGAGAGGCGGTCAGGGCGGCGAGCACCACGGCCGCCACCGCTGTCGAGGCCGCTCCCCTACGGAGCCGCCTTCGGAATGTGGCTGCCATACGTGGTTCCCCTCCGCGTTGCCTACCGCGCCCTGACGCGGTGTTGCGCTCCCCAGCGCTCCAACTCAGGCGACACTACGACAACTCGGGCCCGGCATCTACCACCAACATCGGACACATAATGATCCGAATCGATCCAGGAGGGGCGGCCTGCCGTTTACGCTCAGTCATGCCGCGGCCGTGCCGCGCTCCCCGCCATCCGGCGGACCGGCGCGGCGCATGGTCCGTTGACCGCCCCGACCGTGCTCTTCGGCGCCCGGGGCGCCTTTCGGGTTACCCGCGCCCGCGACGCTCGTCGGCCTACTCGACCAGTGCCGGGGCGGGTTGCGGCACCGCGGCCGGGGCGGCGCGCCGGGCGGCCCGCAGCAGGAAGGCTCCGCAGACGAAGCCGATGGCGGCCGCCAGCAGATGTCCGACGGTGGTGAAGTCGGGTAGCGGCCCGCTCCAGTCGCCGCCGAGCACCGGCCAGGCGACGACACCGGCCGCCGCGAGCCACCGCGCCCGGCGCAGCAGGAGCGCCCCCGTCGCAAGGACCGTCTCGGCCCCGTAGCTGATGCCGAAGTCGGTGGCATGCCGGACGCTGTCCGGGTACCAGCCATGAGCGAGAGCCACGTGGATCAACGGCATGGTCAGCAGGGTGGCACCGAGATGCCCCAGCACGAAGAGGGCGCAGGCACGCCTCGCTCCGTACCGTCGCTCCAGCCACGCCAGACACACGATGACGCCGAGACCGAGCGTGATCAGCGTGCCGGCGAAGGCCTCTGAGGTGATCTCGGTCAGCGTGCCGTCGAAGAACAGCATGCTGCCCGCCAGCACACGGGCCGGATGGTCCTGCAAGTTGTCCAGATTCGTACTGACGCCGAGCACCACACGCTGTGCCTCCGCGGCGGACAGCACCGCAGTGCACCACAGATGGGTCGACAACAGCAGTCCGGCATAGCCGGCCGTGACCGGGCTGCGGGAGAGATAGGTGCCCAGGGCTCGGGCCACACGACGTATCACGGAGTGATCAAAGCAGAGCGCTTTTGGGGGGAACAGGATCCATGACGCGTCGGGCGACAACCGCTTTCGGGCCACCGTCGAGCAGGCCCGAACCGACCGCGATTCGGTGCGGTGCGGGCCGGGTTGCGGCAGGGCTGCGTGGCCGGTTGCGGCGCGGGGCGCCCGCGCCGTCACCGGCCCGCTTCCCGGCTCAGTGCGCCGCCGACTCCCAGTCCTTGCCGGAGCCGACCGAGACATCGAGCGGGGCACTCAGCTGGACCGCCGCGGCCATCTCCCGGCGGAGCAGTTCCTCGACCTTCTTGCGTTCGCCGGGGGCGACCTCGACGACGATTTCGTCATGGACCTGGAGCAGCATCCGCGACCGCAGCTCGTCGGCCCGCATCGCCGCGTCGACCCGGAGCATCGCGATCTTGACGATGTCGGCGGCGGTGCCCTGGATCGGGGCGTTGAGCGCCATCCGCTCGGCCATTTCGCGGCGCTGGCGGTTGTCGCTGTTGAGGTCGGGGAGGTAGCGGCGGCGGCCGAGCATGGTCTCGGTGTAGCCGGTGGCGCGGGCCTCCTCGACGACGCGCTGGAGGTAGTCGCGCACCCCGCCGAACCGCTCGAAGAAGTTGTCCATCAGCTTGCGGGCCTCCTCGGGCTGGATGCCCAGCTGCTGGGAGAGACCGAACGCCGACAGGCCGTACGCCAGGCCGTAGGACATCGCCTTGATCTTGCGGCGCATCTCCGGGTCGACCTGGTTCGTCTCGACCGAGAAGACATGGGAGGCGACGGTGGTGTGCAGGTCCTCGCCGGAGGTGAACGCCTCGATCAGGCCCTCGTCCTCGGAGAGGTGCGCCATCACCCGCAGCTCGATCTGGCTGTAGTCGGCGGTCAGCAGCGACTCGAAGCCCTCGCCGACGACGAAGCCGCGGCGGATCGCCCGGCCCTCGTCCGTGCGCACCGGGATGTTCTGGAGGTTGGGGTCGGTGGAGGACAGCCGTCCGGTGGCCGCCACGGTCTGGTTGAAGGTGGTGTGGATCCGGCCGTCGGCGCCGATGGTCTTGATCAGGCCCTCGACGGTCGTCCGCAGCTTGGCCTGCTCACGGTGCCTGAGCATGATCACCGGGAGCTCGTTGTCGGTCTGCGACGCCAGCCAGGCCAGGGCGTCGGCGTCGGTCGTGTAGCCCGTCTTGGTCTTCTTGGTCTTGGGCAGGCCCAGCTCGCCGAAGAGGACTTCCTGCAGCTGCTTGGGCGAGCCGAGGTTGAACTCGTGGCCCGCGGCGGCGTGTGCCTCCTTGACGGCCTGCTGCACCGCCCCCGCGAACTGCTGCTCCATCCGCTCCAGCCAGCCCCGGTCCGCGGCGATACCGGCCCGCTCCATCCGGGCCAGCAGCTCGCTGGTCGGCAGCTCCACCTCGCGCAGCAGATCGGCCGCGCCGACCTCCGCCAGCTTCGCCTCGAACGCCGTCCCCAGGTCGAGGACCGTACGGGCCTGCACCATCAGGGCGTCCGCCTCGGCCTCCTCGTCCGCGCCGAAGGCGAGCTGGCCGTCGCCGGCCGCGGCCGGGGCGAGATCACGTCCCAGGTATTCGAGGGAGAGCGCGTCCAGCGCGAAGGAGCGGCGGCCGGGCTTGACCAGATAGGCGGCCAGGGCGGTGTCCATGGAGACGCCCTCGATGCGCCAGCCGTGCTCGCCGAAGACCCGCATCAGGCCCTTGGCGTTGTGCATCACCTTGGGACGGGCGGCGTCCGCGCTCCAGGCGGCGAAGGCCTGCTCGTCGGCCTCGTCGAGCTGGGCGGGGTCGAACCAGGCGGCCGGGCCCGCGGGGGCCGCCAGCGCCACCTCGGCAACGCTGCCGCTGCCCAGCGTCCATACGTCGACCGTGGCCACACCCAGCGGGCCGGTGCCGTGTTCGGCCAGCCACGGAGCGAGTTCGCCGGTGCCGAGGACCGTGCCGTCCACCTCGACGCCCGGGGCCGGGGCGGCCTCCTCGGCGGCCTCGGCCGCTCCGGGGTCGACTGCGTGCAGCCGGTCGCGCAGGCCCTGGTTGCGGATCTCCAGCCCGTTGAGGAACACCGTGAGCGCATCGCGGTCGTACGCCTCGCGGGTCAGCTCCGCCGGGCCGCACGGCAGCGCGACATCACGCACCATCTCCGTGAGCCGGCGGTTGAGCTTCACCGCGTCCAGGTGCTCGCGGAGGTTGACGCCCGCCTTGCCCTTGACCTCCTCGGCGCGCTCCACGAGCTCGGCGAACGAACCGAACTGGTTGATCCACTTCGTGGCGGTCTTCTCGCCGACGCCGGGGATGCCGGGGAGGTTGTCCGACGGGTCGCCGCGCAGCGCGGCGAAATCCGGGTACTGGGCGGGGGTCAGGCCGTACTTCTCGAAGACCTTCTCCGGGGTGAAGCGGGTCAGCTCGGAGACGCCCTTGGTGGGGTAAAGGACCGTGACGTCGTCGGAGACCAGTTGGAAGGAGTCGCGGTCGCCCGTGACGATCGAGACCTCGAAGCCCTGGGCGGTGGCCTGCTCGGTGAGCGTGGCGATCACATCGTCGGCCTCGAAGCCCTCGACCGCGAACCGCTTGACGCGCATCGCGTCGAGCAGCTCGCCGATCAGCTCGACCTGGCCCTTGAACTCGTCGGGGGTCTTGGAACGGTTCGCCTTGTAGTCGGCGAACTCCTCGGACCGCCAGGTCTTGCGCGAGACGTCGAAGGCCACCGCGAAGTGCGTGGGCGCCTCGTCGCGCAGGGTGTTCGCGAGCATCGACGCGAAGCCGTAGATCGCATTGGTCGGTTGCCCCGTGACGGTCGTGAAATTCTCCACGGGCAGGGCGAAGAACGCCCGGTATGCCATGGAATGCCCGTCCATCAGGAGCAGGCGGGGACGGCCGCCCGCCGCCGCCTCGGTGCCGGTCGCTTCGCTCTTCTTCGCTGCCTTTGCTGCCACGCCCCCGATCCTGCCACGCCCCACTGACAATCCCCGCCGCGACGGCCGCGGCTCCCCGCCGCGGCCCGGCCCCGGACCTGCCCCGGACCTGCCCCGGAGCTGCTCAGAACCCGCTCCGGACCGGCGGGGCCACCGCCTCCGCACCCACCCCGGCCCGACACCGCACACCGCCCGGCCCGCCCCGTCCGCCCCACCGCGGACGCCTCCCACTCGCCCCTACACCACCCCCCGCGTCCGTGACAGGATCAGATGCGCACAGCAACGATCCGCTGTGTACAGCAACGCTCCGCCGCGCCCGGCGGAGCGAGCAGCACTTCAGGCTCAAGGGAGAGCGCCATGGCAGGCAAGCCGCCCGCGTCGGACCCCGTCCAGGACGCGCCCCAGGTCAGCGAACCCCAGCACTCCGCCGTGGGGCTGCCGGCCATCGCCCACGCCCTGCGCATCTCCCAGCAGCAGATGGGCGTGCGCCGTACCGCCCTCACCCTGCTGCGCGTCAACCAGCGCGACGGCTTCGACTGCCCCGGCTGCGCCTGGCCCGAGCCCGACAAGCCGCACACCGCCGAATTCTGCGAGAACGGCGCCAAGGCCGTCGCCGAAGAAGCCACCCTGCGCCGTGTCACCCCGGACTTCTTCGCCGAGCACTCCGTCGCCGACCTCGCGACCCGCAGCGGCTACTGGCTCGGCCAGCAGGGCCGCCTCACCCACCCCATGTACCTCCCCGAGGGCGCCGACCACTACGAGCCGGTGACCTGGGAGCGGGCCTTCGACATCGTCGGCGAGGAGCTGACCGCCCTCGGCTCCCCCGACGAGGCCGTCTTCTACACCTCCGGCCGCACCAGCAACGAAGCCGCCTTCCTCTACCAGCTCTTCGCCCGCGAATTCGGCACCAACAACCTCCCCGACTGCTCCAACATGTGCCACGAGTCGTCGGGCTCCGCACTGACGGAGACCATCGGCATCGGCAAGGGCAGCGTCCTCCTGGAGGACCTCTACCAGGCCGACCTGATCATCATCGCCGGGCAGAACCCGGGCACCAACCACCCCCGGATGCTCACCGCCCTGGAGAAGGCCAAGGCCGGCGGCACGAAGATCATCTCGATCAATCCACTGCCCGAAGCCGGCCTGGAACGCTTCAAGAACCCGCAGACCCCGCGCGGCGTGGCCGGCGGCGGCACCGCGCTCACCGACCTGTTCCTCCAGGTCCGCCTCGGCGGCGACCAGGCGCTCTTCCGCGCCCTCAACCGCCTCCTCCTCGACACCGACGGCGCCCTCGACGAGGACTTCATCGGCACTCACACCCACGGCTTCGAGGAGTTCGCCCAGCTGGCCCGCGCCGACGACGACTGGGACGCGACACTGCGCGCCACCGGCCTGACCCGCGCGGAGATCGACCGCGCCCTGGCCATGATCCTCGACTCGCGCCGCACCATCGTGTGCTGGGCGATGGGCCTGACCCAGCACAAGCACTCCGTCCCCACCATCCAGGAAGTCGTCAACTTCCTCCTGCTGCGCGGCAACATCGGACGCCCCGGGGCGGGCGTGTGCCCCGTACGCGGCCACAGCAACGTCCAGGGCGACCGCACCATGGGCATCTTCGAACGGCCGGCCCCCGCCTTCCTCGACGCCCTGGAGAAGGAGTTCGGCTTCGCCCCGCCCCGGGAGCACGGACTCGACGTCGTCCGCGCCATCCGCGCCCTGCGCGACGGGCAGGCCAAGGTGTTCTTCGCGATGGGCGGCAACTTCGTGGCCGCCACCCCCGACACCGACGTCACCGAGGCCGCCGTGCGCCGCGCCCGGCTGACCGTCCACGTCTCCACCAAGCTCAACCGCTCACACGCGGTCACCGGCGCCCGCGCGCTGATCCTGCCGACGCTGGGCCGCACCGAACGCGATCTGCAGGCTGGCGGCGAGCAGTTCGTGACCGTCGAGGACTCCATGGGCATGGTGCACGCCTCCCGCGGCCGCCTGGCACCCGCCGGCCCCCAACTGCTCTCCGAGACGGCCATCGTCGCCCGCCTGGCCCGCCGCGTCCTGGGCCAGGAGAGCCGCACCCCCTGGGAGGAGTTCGAGAAGGACTACGCGACGATCCGCGACCGCATCGCCCGCGTCGTCCCGGGCTTCGAGGACTTCAACACCAAGGTCGCCCGCCCCGGAGGCTTCGCCCTCCCGCACGCCCCCCGGGACAGCCGCAGCTTCCCCACCGCCACCGGGAAAGCCAATTTCACCACCGCGCCCGTGGAATACCCCACCGCCCCCGAAGGACGGCTGCTGCTGCAGACACTGCGCTCCCACGACCAGTACAACACCACCATCTACGGCCTCGACGACCGCTACCGCGGCATCAAGAACGGCCGCCGCGTCGTCCTCGTCCACCCCGACGACGCCCGCGAACGGGGCCTGGCCGACGGGGCGTACACCGACCTGGTCAGCGAGTGGACGGACGGCAGCGAGCGGCGCGCGCCCGGCTTCCGGGTGGTGCACTACCCCACGGCCCGCGGCTGCGCGGCCGCCTACTACCCCGAGACCAACGTCCTCATCCCGCTCGACCACACCGCCGACACCAGCAACACCCCCGCCGCCAAGTCGATCGTGATCCGCCTGGAGAGCCCCCACGAGGACTGACCGCCACCGGGGTGGTGAGCAAGCCGAAGCGGACCGTCGGAGAGCCCCCGCGAGGACCGACCGCCACCGGGCCGGCCGGCGGGAACGACAACCCCGCGCTGAGCGCTTGCTCAGCGGCCTGATAGGAACAGGCACGGATCGACGACGATCACGGGCGAGCGAACGGAGCCGTAGGCATGGGTGAGCAGAGCACGACCAAGTTTCCGCAGGAGATCCTCGACCAGTGGGCCGGCCTCGGCCTCGACCTGCCGTCCTTCTTCTCCGCCGGACACCTCGGCGAGCGGATGAGCGTGCAGGTCACCGAAGCCGCTCCCGAGCGCGTCGTCGGCACCATGCCGGTCGAGGGCAACACCCAGCCCTACGGACTCCTGCACGGCGGCGCCTCCGCCGTCCTGGCCGAAACCCTCGGCTCCGTCGGCTCCATGCTGCACGGCGGCCCCACCAAAATCGCGGTGGGCGTCGACCTCAACTGCACCCACCACCGCGGCGCCCGCTCCGGTCTGGTCACCGGCGTCGCCACCCCCGTACACCGCGGCCGGTCCACGGCCACCTACGAAATCGTCATCACCGACGAGGACGACAAGCGGGTCTGCACCGCCCGGCTGACCTGCATGCTGCGCGAGACGGACGCCGACATCTACCGCAGCTGACCCGTACCGGCCGGCGGACCGCCGGCCCACCTTCAACGGCCCCGCACCCGGACCCCGGGAGCGGGGCCGTACGCATTGCCGTAACCCTGCGTCACACACGCGCCCCACGGCGACGGCCCCAACTCCCGTGCCCCGCACGGCCCCCGGCGCCCCCGTGCACACCGCGTCCGCTATCCGGACGCTCTTCCGTCACCGCACGCCCCATCCCCCCGTGGAAGTGCGAGTTCACCCTCCGCACCGCGTTCGTCCCCCGGTGTAAGGACCATAACGGCAAAACGCTCATCGAAGGTCATAACAAGAGCGTCACATCCTGCTCAGCGCCTCTGCCGGTGCGACGAACACCGCTCTAGAGTCACCGCCAGTCACCGCGCCGCCGGGCGCGCTGCAGCACGGATCCTGTACGGCCCGTACAGCCCGGCGAGCGAATCGGCCATGCGACAGCCGTGGCCGCGCCAGGGAAAGGACTGATCGTGCGTCACCGTTCCTTGCTCATCCTCACCACCGCAGTCACCACCGGCGCCCTCACGCTCTCCGCGTGCGGCTCGCGCGGCGACGACAACCAGAGCGGCGAAGGAAAGTCCACGGTCGTCATCGGCCTCGACGCCCCCACCACCGGCGAGCTCTCCGCGCTGGGCCTGGGCATCCGCAACTCCGCCCAACTCGCCGTCGACACCGCCAACAAGGCCGGCGAAGTCAAGGGCATCACCTTCAAACTCGAAGCCCTCGACGACAAGGCCCTCCCCAACGTCGGCCAGCAGAACGCCACCAAGCTCGCCGGCGACAAGGACGTCCTCGGCGTCATCGGCCCCCTCAACTCCGGCGTCGCCCAGTCCATGCAGCAGGTCTCCAAGCAGAACAACCTCACGCTGATCTCCCCGGCGAACACCACCCCCGACCTCACCCAGGGCAAGGACTGGAAGCAGAACAAGCGCGTCCGCCAGTTCCCCACCTACTTCCGCACCGCCACCACCGACGAGGTCCAGGGCGCCTTCGACGGCCAGTACGCCTGGGAGAAGATGAAGGCCAAGAAGGCCTACGTCATCGACGACCAGAAGACCTACGGCGTCGGCCTCGCCGCCTCCTTCAAGGACCAGTTCGCCAAACTCGGCGGCAAGATCGTCGGCACCGAGCACGTCAGCCCCGACGACCGCGACTTCAAGGCCGTCGTCTCCAAGGTCAAGTCCGCCAAACCCGACATGGTCTTCTACGGCGGCGAATACCCCGCCTCCGGCCCCCTCAGCCAGCAGCTCAAGGACGGCGGCGTCGCCGCCCCCGTGATGGGCGGCGACGGCATGTACAGCAGCGACTACATCAAGCTGAACAAGAAAGCACAGGGCGACTACGCCTCCTCCGTCGGCAAGCCCGTCGAAGAACTCCCCTCCGCCAGGAAATTCATCGCCGACTACAAGGCAGCCGGCTTCAAGGAGGGCTACGAGGCCTACGGCGGCTCCACCTACGACGCCACCTGGGCCGTCATCCAGGCCGTCAAAAAGGTCGTCGAAACCCACAACGGCAAGCTCCCCGACGACGCCCGCAAGCAGGTCGCCGACGCCATGAACAAGGTGACCTTCGACGGCGTCACCGGCCCCATCGCCTTCGACAAATACGGCGACACCACCAACACCATGATCACCGCCTACCAGGTCGACAAGGGCGCCTGGGCCTCCCGCTTCAGCGCCGAATTCAAGAAGTTCGACAAGAGCTGACCGACCGCACCGCGCCACCTCACCCCGGGCCGCGCCAGGACGCACCAATGACCCTGGCGCGGCCCGTGGCACACCACCGGGAACTCCGGGGCACACCGGAGTCCGCACTGCTCGCTCCTGCGCCCCGGACTGCGTCTCTCGCTGCCGGGCGGTCCGGGGGCCGCGCTCCCGGCACCGGATCGATCCCGGGCCGGCCCTGATCCGTCGTTGCCGGTCGGCCCGGATCCCGTGATACGGGCCGAACCGGATCCCCATACTTCCGGCCGGCTCGGCCCCCACATTCCCAGCGGGCCCTGGCCCCTCACGCCCAACCGGCCCGGACGCCTCACAGCCGGCCGCCCCGGACCCCTCACCACCAGCCGTTCCGGACCCCTCACACCCGGCTGGCTCTGATCCCTCAATCCCACCCGGCTCTCATCCCTCACACCCACCCAACGGAGGCCCGCGGTGAGCGAACTGCCGCAACAGCTGGCCAACGGACTCATCCTCGGCGCGATGTACGGACTCATCGCGATCGGCTACACGATGGTCTACGGAATCGTCCAGCTCATCAACTTCGCCCACGGCGAGATATTCATGGTCGGCGGCTTCGGAGCGCTCAGCGTCTTCCTCGCTCTCCCCGCCGGCACCCCTCTCGCCCTAGCCCTGCCCGTCATGCTGCTCGGCGGCATCGCCGTATCCGTCCTCGTCGGCATCGCGGCCGAACGATTCGCCTACCGACCACTGCGCGGCGCACCCCGCCTCGCCCCCCTCATCACCGCCATCGGCCTGTCCATCGCCCTCCAGCAAGCCATCTGGAAGTGGTACCCCGACGGCAAACAGGCCCGCGTCTTCCCGCAGTTCAAGGGCCACGCCTTCGACATCCTGGGCGCCACCGTCCAGCGCGGCGACCTCTTCGTCCTCATCGCCGCCCCCCTCTGCATGATCGCCCTCGGCTTCTTCGTCGCCAAAACCCGCAGCGGCCGCGCCATGCAGGCCACCGCACAGGACCCCGACACCGCAAAGCTCATGGGCATCAACACCGACCGCATCATCGTCCTCGCCTTCGCCATCGGCGCCGCCTTCGCCGGCGTCGCCGCCGTCGCCTACGGACTGCGCACCGGCGAGGTCCAGTTCCGCATGGGCTTCATCATGGGCCTCAAGGCCTTCACCGCAGCCGTGCTCGGCGGCATCGGCAACATCTACGGAGCCATGCTCGGCGGCGTCGTCCTCGGCATCGCCGAAGCCCTCGCCACCGCCTACATCGAGGACATACCCGGCATGGAGCAATTCGGCGGCGGCGCCTGGAAGGACGTCTGGGCCTTCGTCCTCCTCATCCTCGTACTCCTGCTCAGACCACAAGGCCTCCTGGGCGAACGCGTCGCGGATCGGGCGTGATAGCGATGACCACCCACACCACCACACCCCCCGCCCGCGGCCTGCTCCCCCTCCCGGAACGCACCGCGCGCCTCCTCACCGCCGCCGGCGCCCTCGCCACCGCTGCCACCACCGGCCTCGCCTGGACCTGGAGCAGCGACTTCCCCGGCGACCTCACCTACTACCTCTCCCCCGCAGGACTGCAGCTCGTCACCCTCGCCGGCGGCGTCCTCACCCTGCTCTTCGCCCTCGCGGCACTCGGCCTCCGCGGCCTGCAATGGCTCACCCCCGCAGGACGCAACGCCCCCACCCTCCTCGCCGCCCTCGCCACCTTCGCCGCCACCTGGTTCACCCTCATCGCCATCGCCGTCCGGCTCGGCGGGCTGGTCAACCTCGAACCGGGCGGCGCCCTCGCAGCCGTCACCTCCCTGCTCACCCTGACCGGCGCCCTCGCCCTGCCCCCCGACCGAGCCGCCGACCGGCCACCCTCGGGCCCCTGGCAGCGCTTCACCGCCACCCTCACCCCCGGCCCCCTGCGGCGCCCCACCGGCGAACTCCCCTCCTGGGCCGAGATCCTGATCATCGCCGCCGCCTTCGCCGCCGGGCTCCTCGCCTTCACCTACGGCATCGACACCGACGACGGCGCCCCCTTCGTCGGCTACCTGATCTTCATGGCCCTCGCCGTCCCCGCCCTCCACCGGGCCGGACTCATCGCCCGCCTCACCGCACTCACCCACGCCCACCGCACCGTCGCCCTCGGCGCGGCCTTCCTCGCCGCCGCCTGCTTCCCCTTCACCCAGGACACCGACCAGTACACGATCATCGGGGCCAACATCCTGATCTTCGCCACCGTCGCCCTGGGCCTCAACGTCGTCGTCGGCCTCGCCGGCCTCCTCGACCTCGGCTACGTCGCCTTCCTCGGCGTCGGCGCCTACGCCGCCGCCCTCGTCTCCGGCTCCCCCGAATCCGCCTTCGGGCTCCGCTTCCCCTTCTGGGCGGCCCTCCTCACCGGCGCCGCCGCCTCCCTCGTCTTCGGCGTCCTCATCGGCGCACCGACACTGCGCCTACGCGGCGACTACCTCGCCATCGTCACCCTCGGCTTCGGTGAGATCTTCCGCATCGCCATGCTCAACCTCAACGGCACCACCGGCCCCGACATCACCAACGGCGCCATGGGCATCCCCAACATCCCCAACCTCGAAATCTTCGGCTTCAACTTCGGCGAACCCCACACCATCCTCGGCATCCCCCTCGCCACCTACGGCAACTACTACCTGCTGATGATCCTCGTGACGGCCTTCGTCGTCCTCGTCTTCCGACGCGCCGCAGCCTCCCGCATCGGCCGCGCCTGGATCGCCATCCGCGAAGACGAAACCGCCGCCATCGCCATGGGCATCAACAGCTTCCGCCTCCGCCTCCTCGCCTTCGCCCTCGGCGCGGCCCTCGCCGGACTCGCCGGCACCGTCCACGCCCACGTCGTCACCACCGCCACCCCCGAACAATTCCAGTTCGCCGGCCCCCAGCCCCCCAACTCCGCCTTCCTCCTCGCCGCCGTCATCCTCGGCGGCATGGGAACCCTCAGCGGCCCCCTAGTCGGCGCCGCCCTCCTCTTCCTCATCCCGGCCAAACTCGACTTCATCCAGGACTACCAACTCCTGCTCTTCGGCATCGCCCTCGTCCTCCTCATGCGCTTCCGCCCCGAAGGCCTCATCCCCGACCGCAGAAAACAACTCGAATTCCACGAGACCGGCCAACTCGACGTGCCCGACCAGCGCCTCCCCGACGCAGACGCCACCCTCGGCGCCACCCAGGCAAAGGCGTGACGACCATGACCACACCCACCAGCCTCGCACCCGCCACTGACACCGACACCGTCCTGCGAGCCGACGGCGTCACCATGCGCTTCGGCGGACTCACCGCCGTACGCGACGTCAGCCTCACCGTCGGCACCGGCGAAATCGTCGGCCTCATCGGCCCCAACGGCGCCGGCAAAACCACCTTCTTCAACTGCCTCACCGGCCTCTACGTGCCCACCGAAGGCACCGTCAGCTACCGAGGCACCCGTCTCTCCCGCAAACCCCACCTCGTCACCCAGGCCGGCGTCGCCCGCACCTTCCAGAACATCCGCCTCTTCGCCAACATGACCGTCCTCGAAAACGTCCTCGTCGGACGCCACACCCGCACCAAAGAAGGCCTCTGGTCCGCCCTCCTGCGCGGCCCCGGCTTCAAAAAAGCCGAACGCACCAGCGAACAACGCGCCATGGAACTCCTGGAATTCACCGGCCTCGCCCACAAACGCGACCACCTCGCCCGCAACCTCCCCTACGGCGAACAACGCAAGCTCGAAATCGCCCGCGCCCTCGCCAGCGAACCCGGACTCCTCCTCCTGGACGAACCCACCGCCGGCATGAACCCCCAGGAAACCCGCGCCACCCAGGACCTCGTCCTCGCCATCCGCGCACAGGGCACCGCCGTCCTCGTCATCGAGCACGACATGCGCTTCATCTTCAACCTCTGCGACCGCGTCGCCGTCCTCGTCCAGGGACAGAAACTCGTCGAGGGCACCGCCGAGATCGTCCAGGCCGACGAACGCGTCATCGCCGCCTACCTCGGCACACCCGTCGACGGCATGCCGGCGCCGGACGACACCACCGACCCGGACGGCACAACAGCGCCGGACGGAACAACAGGCACGGACGGCACAACAGGCCCGGCAGCCGGGACGGAAAACGCCGACGGGCCAGGACAGGCGGAAGGGCCAGGACAGGCGGCAGGGCCAGGACAACCCGACGCAGCAGACGGGACGACCCCACCAGCCCCACCAGACCACCCGGCCCAGGGACAGACCGGAGACACCCCATGACCGCACTGCTCCAAGTCGAGGACCTCCGCGTCGCCTACGGCAAGATCGAAGCCGTCAAAGGCATCTCGTTCTCCGTCGAAGCAGGACAGGCCGTCACCCTCATCGGCACCAACGGCGCCGGCAAGACCACCACCCTGCGCACCCTCTCAGGACTCCTCAAGCCCCTCGCCGGCAAGATCACCTTCGACGGCGAACCACTCGACGGCGTCCCCGCCCACAAGATCGTCGAACGCGGCCTCGCCCACTCCCCCGAAGGCCGCCGCCTCTTCCCCCGCCTCACCATCGCCGAAAACCTCCAGCTCGGCGCCTTCCTCCGCAAGGACACCGACGGCATCGAGAAAGACATCCAACGCGTCTACGAACTCTTCCCCATCCTCGGCGAACGCAGAAAACAAGCCTCCGGCACCCTCTCCGGCGGCGAACAGCAAATGCTCGCCATGGGCCGCGCCCTGATGTCCCGCCCCAAACTCCTCATGCTCGACGAGCCCTCCATGGGCCTCTCCCCGATCATGATGCAGAAGATCATGGAAACCATCCGCGAACTCCGCTCCCAAGGCACCACCATCCTCCTCGTCGAACAGAACGCCCAGGCCGCACTCTCCCTCGCCGACCAAGGACACGTCATGGAAATCGGCCGCATCGTCCTCTCCGGCAGCGGCGCATCCCTCCTCCACGACGAATCCGTCCGCAAGGCCTACCTCGGCGAGGACTGACCCACCCGCACCGACGCGAGCGGCCCCGCACCGATGAAGATCGGTACGGGGCCGCTCGCGCCCTCAGGACCAGCCCGGCTACCGCCGGCTACTGGTCCTTCTGCTGCTGCTTCTTCTCCTCGGCGTCCTCGATGACCGCCTCCGCGACCTGCTGCATCGACAGCCGGCGGTCCATCGACGTCTTCTGGATCCACCGGAACGCGGCCGGCTCCGTCAGCCCGTACTGCGTCTGCAGAATGCTCTTCGCCCGGTCCACCAGCTTCCGGGTCTCCAGCCGCTGGGTGAGGTCAGCGACCTCCTGCTCCAGCGTCCTCAGCTCGGTGAACCGGCTCACCGCCATCTCGATCGCGGGAACCACATCGGTCTTCGAGAACGGCTTCACCAGATACGCCATCGCACCCGCGTCCCGCGCCCGCTCCACCAGCTCACGCTGCGAGAACGCGGTCAGCATCAGCACCGGCGCGATGCTCTCCTCGGCGATCTTCTCGGCCGCCGAGATACCGTCCAGCACCGGCATCTTCACGTCCAGGATCACCAGATCGGGACGGTGCTCCCGGGCCAGCTCCACGGCGGTCTGCCCGTCCCCGGCCTCACCGACGACGGTGTAGCCCTCTTCCTCCAGCATCTCTTTGAGGTCGAGACGGATGAGGGCCTCGTCCTCGGCGATCACGACGCGCGTGGTCAGCGGCGGGACGTGCGACTGATCGTCATCGGCGACGGGCTGCTCGGGCTCGGCGGCGCTCACGGGACTCCTCATTCCAGGCAGGTGGTGCCATTGCAGCCTACCTAGAGGCGGCCTTAGTGATGCACACGGTAGGGTGTCTCTCGCAACCGGCCCGGTTGGTGGAACTGGTCAGACACGCGGCTCTCAAACAGCCGTGCCCTTGGGCATGTGGGTTCGAATCCCACACCGGGCACCCTTGAAAAAGCGGAATTTCACCTTCGCGTGGTTCGCACGCATTTTCGCCCCGCGCTCGTGATTCGTCACGCACAGTGATGTCATGGACTTTCACGGCAAGGACGTGCGACACAAAGCAATCGCCCAACTCCGGGCGGGAGCAAGGAACGCGGATGTGGCCCGCGCTTTGGGCGTACCTCTCGGCACCATCGGCTATTGGCGGCACATGGACCGCGCCAAACGCGGAGAGTGTCCAGGAACCCACGACCCGAAGTGCCCGCGCTGCGACGATCGGAAACTCGACCCCGCGGCGTACGCCTACCTCCTGGCCCTCTACCTCGGCGACGGCCACATCATCCAGTACTCGACGCACCGCGTGCCGAGCCTCATGATCACGTGCGGTGACGGCTGGCCGGGTCTCATGGATGCCTGTGAAGCCGCCATGCGCGCGGTCTTCCCCGACAATTCCGTGTGCCGGGTCCGCAGGCCCGGCTGCCACAACGTGAAGCTCTATTCGAAGCACTTATGGTGCATGTTCCCGCAGCACGGCCCCGGCAAGAAGCACGAGCGGCCGATCGTGCTCGAACCCTGGCAGCAGCAGATCGTGGACGAGCATCCCTGGGAGTTCATCCGCGGGCTGATCCACTCCGACGGCTGCCGCATCACCAACTGGACGACCAGGATGGTGGGCGGGGAGCGCAAACGCTACGAGTATCCGAGGTACTTCTTCAGCAACAAGTCCGATCACATCCGGCGACTCTTCTCGGACACCCTCACAAAGGTCGGCGTCGAATGGACCGTCCTCGCCCGCGGCAGCGACCCGTTCAACATCTCCGTGGCCCGCAAAGCCTCCGTCGCTCTCATGGACCGACACATCGGGCCGAAGTACTGACGGGGACGGCAGTCAGGTACCTCGGCCCAGCTAAATCGCGGTGCGGGTGGGGCTACTTCGGGGAGTCGTCCTCGCCGATGTGGTGGACGCGGACGAGGTTGGTGGAGCCGGGGACTCCGGGCGGGGAGCCGGCCGTGATGATGACGACGTCGCCCTTCTGGCAGCGGCCGAGCCTCAGAAGCTGCTCGTCGACCTGGGCGACCATCTCGTCGGTGGAGTCGACGGTCGGGCCGAGGAAGGTCTCCACGCCCCAGCTGACGTTGAGCTGGGAGCGGGTGGCCGGGTCGGGGGTGAAGGCCAGCAGCGGGATGGGCGAGCGGTAGCGGGAGAGCCGGCGGACGGTGTCGCCGGACTGGGTGAAGGCGACCAGGAACTTGGCGCCGAGGAAATCGCCCATGTCGGCGGCGGCGCGGGCGACGGCGCCGCCCTGGGTGCGGGGCTTGTTGGCCTTGGTGAGCGGCGGGAGGCCCTTGGCGAGGAGGTCTTCCTCGGCGGCCTCGACGATGCGGCTCATCGTCTTGACGGTCTCGGTGGGGTACTTCCCGACGCTGGTCTCGCCGGAGAGCATGACGGCGTCGGTGCCGTCGATGACGGCGTTGGCGACGTCGGAGGCTTCGGCGCGGGTGGGGCGGGAGTTGTCGATCATCGAGTCGAGCATCTGGGTGGCGACAATGACCGGTTTGGCGTTGCGCTTGGCGAGTTTGATGGCGCGCTTCTGGACGATCGGGACGGTTTCGAGGGGCATTTCGACGCCGAGGTCGCCGCGGGCGACCATGATGCCGTCGAAGGCGGCGACGATGTCGTCGATGTTGTCGACGGCCTGGGGCTTTTCGACCTTGGCGATGACGGGGAGGAAGCGGTCTTCCTCGCGCATGATGCGGTGGACGTCTTCGATGTCGCGGCCGCTGCGGACGAAGGAGAGGGCGATGATGTCGGCACCGTAGCGCAGGGCCCAGCGGAGGTCGTCCTGGTCCTTGTCGGAGAGGGCGGGGACGGAGACGGCGACGCCGGGAAGGTTGAGGCCTTTGTGGTCGGAGACCATGCCGCCTTCGACGACCCTGGTGCGGACGTGGGGTCCGTCGACGTCGGTGACTTCGAGGGTGACTTTTCCGTCGTCGATGAGGATGCGTTCGCCGGTGGTGACGTCGGCGGCGAGGCCGTGGTAGGTGGTGCCGCAGATCTGGCGGTCGCCTTCGACGGCGGGTTCCACGGTGATGGTGAACTCGTCGTCGCGTTCGAGAAGTACAGGGCCTTCGCGGAATCGGCCGAGTCGGATCTTCGGGCCTTGAAGGTCGGCGAGGATGCCGACGCTGCGGCGGGTTTCTTCGGAGGCTTTGCGGACCCGGTCGAATCGTGCCTCGTGTTCGGCGTAGGTGCCGTGGCTGAGGTTGAAGCGGGCGATGTCCATTCCGGCGTCGACGAGGGCTTTGATCTGCTCGTACGAGTCGGTGGCGGGTCCCAGTGTGCAGACGATCTTGGCTCGGCGCATGCTTCGACCCTATGACTTACCGGACGGTAGGGAACGGTAGGGAAGTGTCTGCTCAACGAGCGCTTGGTGAAAGGCTGTTGACAAGTAATGGAATGGGCGCGGCGGTGCTCCGATGAGCGGAAATTCATTCTGTTCGCACGGTCTCACAGTACCGGGCGGGTCATCGTCAAGCATGCGTTGACGTGGGCATGGACGGCTTGGCGCTGGGGTTGGAGGGCGGGGGCGGGGGTGGATTCCTGGCTGGGGGCGCGGCCGTAGTCGGCGAAGAGGCGCATACCGGGGACCTGGGCGGGGGCGGTGTTCTCGGCGCCGAGGCCGGCGATTTCGAGGAGGGCGCCGATGGGGCGTCGGTGGGGCATCCGCGGGAATCGCGTGAGGGGTGTTGTGCGGGGTGCGGCTGCGCCAGAATCTACGCGCGTTGTCCCGCTGTGTGGCGGCGCGTATCGGCGTTTTGGCCTTCATCCAAGGGAGTTGGCATGTCGCTTGACCGTAGGAAGTTCTTGGGGCGTTCCGTGGTGACGGGAGCCGGGGTGGCGCTCGCGGGGGCGGCGGGGGCGCCGGCGGCCGGGGCGGTGGAGGGCCGGGGCGCCGGTGATCCGGGTGGCCGCGGTCACCGGCGGGAGCGGTATGCCTTCACGGTCATGGGCACGACGGATCTGCACGGCAATGTCTTCAACTGGGATTACACCACCGACGCGGAGTTCGACGATGCGGCGCACAACGACGTCGGTCTGGCGAAGATTTCGACGCTGGTGACGCAGGTGCGGCGGGAGAGGGGCCGGCGGAACACGCTGTTGATCGATGCGGGCGACACGATTCAGGGGACGCAGTTGGCGTATTACTACGCCAAGGTGGATCCGATCACGGATCCGGGCGGTCCGGTGCATCCGATGGCGCGGGCGATGAATGCGATCGGCTATGACGCCGCGGCGCTGGGGAATCATGAGTTCAATTACGGCATTCCGGTGCTGCGGAAGTTCGAGGAGAGCTGTGATTTTCCGCTGCTGGGGGCGAATGCGGTGGATGCGAGGTCGTTGCGGCCGGCGTTCCGTCCGTATGTGCTGAAGCGTTTGCGGTCACCTCGTGGGCGGGAGGTGACCGTGGCGGTGCTGGGTTTGACGAATCCGGGGATCGCGATCTGGGACAAGGCGCATGTGCAGGGGAAGCTGGCGTTTCCGGGGCTGGTGGAGCAGGCGGCGAAGTGGGTGCCGAAGCTGCGGTCGATGGGCGCGGATGTGGTGATCGTGGCGGCGCATTCGGGGATGAGTGGTACGTCGTCGTACGGGGATCAGTTGCCGTATGTGGAGAATGCGGCGGCGTTGGTGGCGGAGCAGGTGCCGGGGATCGATGCGATTTTGGTGGGCCATGCGCATGTGGAGGTTCCCGAGCGGCGGGTGGTGAACAAGGAGTCGGGCCGGGAGGTGGTGCTCTCCGAGCCGTTGAAGTGGGGGCAGCGGCTGACGCTTTTCGATGTGGCGGTGGAGTGGCATCGGGGGCGCTGGGAGGTGGCGTCGGTCGCTTCGCGGGTTCTGAACTCGAATGCGGTGGCAGAGGATGCGCGGATCACGGGGTTGCTGCGGGCGGAGCACCGGAAGGTGGTGGCGTATGTGAATCGGGTGATCGGCCGGTCGAAGGCGGAGATGACGGCGGCCGAGGCGCCGGTAAAGGATTCGCCGCTTTTGGACTTCATTGCTTTTGTGCAGGCGGAGGTGGTGCGTAAGGCGCTTGCGGGGTCGGCGTATGCGTCGTTGCCGGTGTTGTCGCAGGCGTCGTGTTTTTCGCGGACGGCGAGGGTGCCGGAGGGGGATGTGACGATCCGGTCGATGGCGGCGTTGTATCCGTTCGACAATACGCTGGAGGCGCGGGTGTTGACGGGTGCGCAGGTGCGGGCGTATTTGGAGTTTTCGGCGCGGTATTACGTGCGAACGGCGGCCGGTGGTCCGGTGGATCCGTCGAAGGTGACGAATGCGGATGGTACGCCGGATTACAACTATGACGCGGTGAGCGGTGTCTCGTACGAGATCGATATCGCGAAGCCGGCGGGGCAGCGGATCGGGAAGCTGATGTTCGGTGGGAAGCCGTTGGATGATGCGGCGCGGTTCGTGCTGGCGGTGAACAATTACCGGGCGAGCGGTGGCGGTAATTTCCCGCATGTGGCGGCCGCGGAGCAGGTGTGGTCGACGTCCGACGAGATCCGGAATTTGATCATTGGGTGGGTGCAGGAGAGTGGGCAGATCGATCCGGCCCGGTTCGCTTCGGTGGACTGGAGGCTGACGCGGGACGGGGTGCCGGTGTTCTGAGTTCCGGTGGACTGCCGGGGCCGCGGGGCCCCGGGGGGGGCGGAGGGGGCGCCGTCCGGGAGCGGCCGTGGTCTCTTCCGGGGCCGCGGCGCTCCCCCGGCTCCCGTGGGCCTAGGGTCTGTTGTGAAAGTGCTGGTCACAGCCACTCGTTGAGGACTGCGACCAGCACGGTCGCCTCGTAGCGGACCGCGAGCTTCATACCTCGTGGCTACGGCCCGGCGGGGCTTGAGGCGGTTGATCCCGCACTCGACCGCGTGCCGCTGCTTGTAGTCGTCCTTGTCGAACTTGGGCGGCCGTCCGCCTCGCGATCCGCGCTCGAGGTGGTTGCGGACGCGGTCCGTCGGGACCGGGATCGTGGCCTTGATCCCGCGTCTGCGCAGGTAGGCGCGATTGCTGCGGGAGCCGTACGCCTTGTCGGCCCGGACCCGGTCCGGCCGTTTGCGCGGCCTGCCGACTCCGAGCCGGGGCACCCGGATCGCTTCTGGGACCGACTCGAACTGAGGCGAATCACCTCGCTGTCCGGCGGTGATGACCACCGATAGCGGCTTGTGACCCTGCTCGACGGCGAGGTGGATCTTGCTGGTCAGGCCGCCCCGGGAGCGTCCGAGCCCGTGGTCGGCCGGCTCGACGGGGATCCCGCCGGGCGGTTCCTTCTGGAGATCCCCCTTTTCGCCGCCCCAGCCGCGTGCTGGTGGGCCCGGCAGACCGTGGAGTCGATGTTCACGTCCCAGGTGATCAGGCCCTTGGTATCCGCCTCGGCCTGCAGCTGAGTGACGATCCGGGCCCAGGTGCCATCGCGCTGCCAGCGCCGGAACAGGTCATAGCCCCGGTCCCACGGCCCGTAGCGTTCCGGCACGTCACGCCAGGGAGCACCCGTCCGGGTCCGCCACCGTATGCCGTCTATCAGCTGCCGCCGCGTCCGTACCGGCGGACGGCCCGACTTGATGCCCCGCGGCAACAGTGGCTCAAGTCGGGCCCACTGGCCGTTCGTCAGATCCCCGCATCCCACAGGACGTGATCATCAACGATCAAGATCAACTTTCGCAAGCAGACCCTAGGCGGCCTATGCGGTTGTGGCGATGCCGCCGTCGACGGGGATCACGGCGCCTGTCAGGTATGCGCCTGCCCGGCTGGCGAGGAACACGGCGACACCCGCCATGTCGTCGTCGCGGCCGATCCGGCGTAGTGGGGCCGACGCCGCGATCGCCTCGCCGAACTCATCGAGGGTTGCAGCCATCATCGTCGACGGGAACGGTCCCGGCGCCACGGCGTTCACGGTGACGTGCTGCGGTCCTAGTTCCTTGGCGAGCACTCTGGTGAGTTGATGCAGTGCGGCCTTGCTGCTGGAGTACGAGTAGTTGGGCCGCTGGGGGATGTGGATGGCAGCGATGCTGCCGATGTTGATGATCCGCGCGGGATCGTCGGCGGTGCCCGCCCTGCGAAGTGCGGGCAGTAGCGCCTGGACCAGCCAGAACGGCGACTTCAGGTTGAGGTCGACGACGGTGTCCCAGGCCGCGTCTGGGAACGTCGCCAGCGGCTCGTCCCACATGGCGCCCGCGTTGTTGACGAGGATGTCGAGACGCTCCGAGTCGGCGGTGACGAGGTCGGACAGTCGCCGACACTCGTCGTGGCGGGACAGGTCGGCGGGGATGGCCCGCACCTCACCAAATGTGGACAGCTGTTCCTGCGCTTGAGCGCACGCTTCTGCGTTGCGTGAGCTGATGACCACGCGGACGCCCGCCTGGAGAAGGCCACGCGCGATCATCATTCCGATGCCTCGGGTGCCACCGGTGACGAGCGCGCGCTTTCCACACAGATCGAAAAGTTCTGCATGCGTTGTGAATTGGTTGTCTACCACTTGCCGCCTTTCCAATTGGTCGTGCGGGATGATGCGTCGACGCGTCGGGTGTTCGGTTCAGCTGTCTCAACGCTATGGCCTTGGAGTGCACTCCAAGCAAGCGGATCCCGGTCCCGACGGACCGCGTCCGCAACCGCCTCGAGCGCGGATCGCGAGGCGGACGGCCGCCCAAGTTCGACAAGGACGACTACAAGCAGCGGCACGCGGTCGAGTTCGGGATCAACCGCCTCAAGCGCCGGCGGGCCGTAGCCACGAGGTATGACACGCTCGCGGTCCGCTACGAGGCGATCGTGCTGGTCGCAGTCCTCAACGAGTGGCTGTGACCAGCACTTTCACAACAGACCCTAGTGGCGCGCGGCGGGCGGACATGGGTGGGGCGGGGCCGGGGTCAGCGGCGGGGGACGAGGGTGGAGCCCTGGCGGGGGACCATGCCGGTGCGTCCCGTCGACGGCTGGGGGAGGCCGAAGCTGGTGAAGGCGGTGCGGCTGGGGAGGGGGTAGGGGGTGTTGCCGGTGAGGGCGTTGAGGATGGTGGCGCTGCGCCAGGCGGCGAGGCCGAGGTCGGGGGTGCCCACGCCGTGGGTGTGGGTTTCGGCGTTCTGGACGTAGACGGAGCCGGTGACGGCGGGGTCGAGGGCGAGGCGGTGGTCCGCGTCGATGCGGGGGCGTGCGCCGGAGTCGCGGCGTACGTAGGGGTCGATGGCGGCGAGCAGGGTGTCCATGCGGCGTTCGCGGTAGCCGGTGGCGAGGATGACGGCGTCGGTGGTGAGGCGGGAGCGGGTGCCTTGCTGGGTGTGGTCGAGGTGGAGTTCGATCTTGGTGGTGCCGACGCGGCCGGCGGTGCGGACGAAGACTCCGGGGGTGAGGGTGGCGTCGGGCCAGCCGCCGTCGAGGGTGCGGCGGTAGAGCTCGTCGTGGATGGCGCCGAGGGTGGCGTGGTCGATGCCTTTGTGGAGCTGCCACTGGCCGGGGACGAGGTCGTCGCGGACGCGTTCGGGCAGGGCGTGGAAGTAACGGGTGTAGTCGGGGGTGAAGTGTTCGAGGCCGAGTTTGCTGTATTCCATGGGGGCGAAGGCGGGGGTGCGGGCGAGCCAGTGGAGGCGTTCGCGGCCGGCGGGGCGGGCGCGGAGCTGGTCGAGGAAGATTTCGGCGCCTGACTGGCCGGCGCCGATGACGGTGACGTGGCCGGCGGCGAGCAGGGTGTCGCGGTGGTCGAGGTAGTCGGCGGAGTGGATGACGGGGACGGCGGGGGCCTCGGCGAGGGGGCGGAGGGGGACGGGGACGTGGGGGGTGGTGCCGATGCCGAGGACGAGGTTGCGGGCGTAGGTGCGGCCCAGGGCTTCGGCTTCGCCTTCGGTGTCGAGCTGGGTGAAGTCGACTTCGAAGACTTCGTGTTCGGGGTTCCAGCGGACGGCGTCGATCTGGTGGCCGAAGTGGAGGCTGGGGAGGTTTTCGCTGACCCAGCGGCAGTAGGCGTCGTATTCGGCGCGGTGGAGGTGGAAGCGTTCGGCGAAGTAGAAGGGGAAGAGCCGTTCGCGGGTTTTGAGGTAGTTCAGGAAGGTCCAGGGGCTGGCGGGGTCGGCGAGGGTGACCAGGTCGGCGAGGAAGGGGACTTGGAGGGTGGCGCCGTCGATGAGGAGGCCGGGGTGCCAGTGGAAGGCGGGGCGCTGGTCGTAGAAGGCGGTGCGAAGGGGGGTGAGGGGGTGGGCGAGGGCGGCGAGGGAGAGGTTGAAGGGGCCGATGCCGATGCCCGCGAGGTCGAGGGGTTCGCCGGGGGTCGTGGTGTGGGTGGTGCGGGGGGTTTCCGGGTGCGGGGTGGCGCTCATCGGGGCGTGTGGCCTTCCACGAGTTTGAGGAGGGTGGTGAGGTCTCCGGGTTGGGTGTGGGGGTTGAGGAGGGTGGCTTTGAGCCAGAGGCCGGTGGGGGTGGTGGCGCGGCCGAGGACGGCCTGTCCGTCAGTGAGGAGGGTGCGGCGGATGGTGGCGAGGGTGGTGTCGTCGGCGCCGGTGGGGCGGAAGAGGACGGTGCTGAGGGCGGGGCGGGAGTGGAGCTCGTAGCGGGGGTGGGCCTCGATGAGGTCGGCGAGGGTCTGCGCGGCGGCGAGGGTGCGGTCGACGAGTTCGCCGAGGCCGTGGCGGCCGAGGGCTTTGAGGGTGACGGCAATTTTGAGGATGTCGGGGCGGCGGGTGGTGCGCAGGGAGCGGCTGAGGAGGTCGGGGAGGCCGGCTTCGGTGTCGTCGTCGGCGTTGAGGTAGTCGGCCTGGTGGGTGAGGGGGGCCAGGGTGGCGGGGTCGGGGACGGCGAGGAGGCCGGCGGCGACGGGTTGCCAGCCGAGTTTGTGCAGGTCGAGGGCGACGGTGTGGGCGCGGGCGAGGCCGTTCAGTGCGCCGCGGTGGGTGTCGCTGAAGAGGAGGGCTCCGCCGTAGGCGGCGTCGACGTGGAAGCGGGCGCCGTGCCGGTCGGCGAGGTCGGCGAGGGCGGGCAGGGGATCGAGGGCGCCGGAGTCGGTGGTACCTGCGGTGGCGGTGAGGAGGACGGGGCCGGTGCGCCCGGCGAGGTCGGCGAGGCAGGTGTGGACGGTGTCGGGGGTGAGGATGCCGTCGGGGGTGGGGAGGGTGAGGGGTTCGGGGAGGCCGAGGAGCCAGGCGGAGCGGTGGATGCTGTGGTGGGCGTTGGCGCCGCAGACGATCTGGAGGGGCGGGGTGGGCCGGTGGGGGTCGGTCGCGGTGCCTCGGGAGGCGGCTGCTTCGCGGGCGAGGAGGAGGGCGAGCTGGTTGGATTCGGTGCCGCCGGTGGTGATCAGGGCGTCGGGGCGGGTGGCCTGTGGGTAGACCAGCGCGGCGAGTTCGCGGCTGGTGAGGGCTTCCAGGGCGGAGGCGGCGGGGGCCTGGTCCCAGGAGTCCATGGAGGGGTTGAGGGCGCAGGCGGCGAGGTCGGCGGCGGTGGCGAGGGCCAGCGGCGGGCAGTGCAGGTGGGCGGCGCAGTGGGGGTCGGCGGGGTCGGCGGCGCCGGCGGCGAGGGTGTGGACGAGGGTGCGCAGGGCGGTGTGCGGGCCGGTGCCGCGGTCGGGGAGCAGGGGGTGGCAGGCCTCGTGTACGGCGCGGGTGACGGTGGCGGGGCCGCCGGGCGGGAGGGGGCCGGCGCGGTCCTCGGCTCCGGTGGTGAGGGCGTCGAGGACGGTGTCGAGGAGGGGGCGGAGTGCGCGGGGGCCGTTGGTGCCGCCTGCGAGGGCGGTGCCGGCAGGGGGCACAGGCATCAATGTGCTCTTCTGTCAGGGGAGTTGGGGTGTCGGTCCCGTGGGGATCAGCCCTCAGGCAGCGCTAAGTTACTTTCCCTGTACAGCCTGTATCCACTGGTTGTGCGGTCATACCACCCGTAAGTGGTACGGGGTGCACCGCAGGTGTTCGGGTGCACCCCGCCTTGCCGGCCTCGGTGGTTTTCCGTTCGGGGCGGGGCGGCACCCGGCTCGCGGGACCGCCCCACCCCGGTCAGGTGCCGACGTAGGCCGCGAGGTGCTCGCCGGTGAGGGTGGAGCGGGCGGCGACGAGGTCGGCGGGGGTGCCCTCGAAGACGATCCGGCCGCCGTCGTGTCCGGCGCCGGGGCCGAGGTCGATGATCCAGTCGGCGTGCGCCATGACCGCCTGGTGGTGCTCGATGACGATGACCGACTTGCCGGAGTCGACGAGCCGGTCGAGCAGGCCGAGCAGTTGCTCGACGTCGGCGAGGTGGAGGCCGGCGGTCGGTTCGTCGAGGAGGTAGACGCCGCCCTTCTCGGCCATGTGGGTGGCGAGCTTGAGCCGCTGCCGCTCGCCGCCGGACAGTGTGGTGAGCGGCTGGCCGAGGCCGAGGTAGCCGAGCCCGACGTCGGCGAGCCGGCCGAGGATGCGGTGCGCGGCCGGGGTGCGGGCCTCGCCGTCGCCGAAGAACTCCCCGGCCTCGGTCACCGACATCGCGAGCACTTCGCTGATGTCGCGGCCGCCGAGGTGGTGGTCCAGGACGGAGGCCTGGAACCGCCTTCCCTCGCACTCCTCGCAGGGGGAGGCGACGCCGGCCATCATCGCCAGATCGGTGAAGATGACGCCGGCGCCGTTGCAGGTGGGGCAGGCGCCCTCGGAGTTGGAGCTGAAGAGTCCCGGCTTCACGCCGTTGGCCTTGGCGAAGGCCTTGCGGATCGGGTCGAGCAGTCCGGTGTACGTCGCCGGGTTGCTCCGTCGTGAGCCGCGGATCGGGGCCTGGTCGACGGACACCACGCCCTCGTCGGCGGCTCCCGCCCGCCTGGGCAGCGACCCGTGGACGAGTGAGCTCTTTCCGGAGCCGGCGACGCCGGTGACGACGGTCAGCACGCCGAGCGGGAGGTCGACGTCGACGCCGCGCAGGTTGTGCGTGGTCGCGCCGCGGATCTCCAGCTTGCCGGTGGGGGTGCGCACGGTCTTCTTGACGGCGGCCCGGTCGTCGAAGTGGCGGCCGGTGACGGTGCCGCCGGCCCGCAGGCCCTCGACGGTGCCCTCGAAGCAGACCGTGCCGCCCGCCGCACCGGCGCCGGGGCCCAGGTCGACGACGTGGTCGGCGATCGCGATGGTCTCCGGCTTGTGCTCCACGACGAGCACCGTGTTGCCCTTGTCCCGCAGCCGCAGCAGCAGGTTGTTCATCCGCTGGATGTCATGGGGGTGCAGGCCCGTGGTGGGCTCGTCGAAGACGTAGGTGGTGTCGGTGAGCGAGGAGCCGAGGTGGCGGATCATCTTGACGCGCTGTGCCTCGCCGCCCGACAGGGTGCCCGACGCCCGGTCGAGGGAGAGGTAGCCGAGGCCGATCTCGGCGAACGAGTCGAGCGTCTGCTGCAGCGCGGTGAGCAGGGGCGCCACCGACGGCTCGTCGAGGCCGCGGACCCAGGCGGCCAGGTCGCTGATCTGCAGGGCGCAGGCGTCGGCGATGCTGATGTCGCCGATGCGCGAGGACCGGGCTGCTTCACTCAGCCGGGTGCCGTCGCACTCGGGGCAGGTGGTGAAGGTGACCGCCCGCTCCACGAACGCCCGGATGTGCGGCTGCAGCGCCTCCTTGTCCTTGGACAGGAACGACTTCTGGATCTTGGGGATCAGCCCTTCGTAGGTGAGGTTGACGCCCTCGACCTTGACCTTGGTCGGCTCCCGGTGGAGGAAGTCGTGCATCTCCTTCTTGGTGAACTCGCGGATCGGCTTGTCCGGGTCGAGCAGGCCCGACTCGGCGTAGACCCGTACGGTCCAGAAGCTGTCGGACTTCCAGCCGGGGATGGTGAACGCGCCCTCGGCGAGCGACTTGGAGTCGTCGTAGAGCTGGGTGAGGTCGATGTCGGAGACCGTGCCGCGGCCTTCGCAGCGTGTGCACATGCCGCCGGTGCGGTGGAAGGTCGCCTTCACCGCCTTGCGGGCTCCGCGCTCGACGGTGATGGCGCCGCTCGCCCGGACCGAGGGGACGTTGAAGGCGTACGCGCCGGGCGGGCCGATGTGCGGCTTCCCGAGCCGGCTGAAGAGGATGCGCAGCATCGCGTTGGCGTCGGTGACGGTGCCGACGGTGGAGCGGGCATCGCCCCCCATCCGCTGCTGGTCGACGATGATCGCGGTGGTCAGCCCTTCGAGGACGTCGACCTCGGGCCGGCCCAGGGTCGGCATGAAGCCCTGTACGAAGGCGCTGTAGGTCTCGTTGATCAGCCGCTGCGACTCCGCGGCGATGGTGTGGAAGACCAGTGAGCTCTTGCCCGAGCCGGAGACGCCGGTGAACACCGTCAGCCGGCGCTTCGGGATCTCGATGCTGACGTCCTTGAGGTTGTTCTCGCGCGCGCCGTGTACGCGGATCAGATCGTGGCTGTCGGCGGCGTGCGGGGCGGGCGTCTGCGGGGCCGTCCTCGTGACCTTGCTCATCGTGTCTCCCTCTGTGAGGACGGCCGCCTTCGCAGTCTCCGTCGGCGTCGCCGGGTTCGGCCTGACCGGATCCGAGCGTAACGTCTGATTTTGCTGTGGCGGAGGGGGTGTGCGACAGCCCGGCCGGCGGCCGTCGCGCGGCCGGGCATCCGGTTCAGCTCGCGCCCGGCCCGGGGGCGGCGGGGAGCGAGGGGGCGGCCCTCATCGGTCCTGGAGCAGCCCGAGGACGTTGCCGTCGGGGTCGGTGACGGTGGCCACCAGGCGGCCGCCGCCGACCTCGTGCGCGGGCTCCTTCACGGTGGCGCCCGCGGCGGTCACCTCGGCCAGCTTCGCCTCGATGTCCGGCACGTGCCAGTAGGCCACCGGCGCGGTCATGCCCTGCGGGCCGCCGCCCGGCACCAACCCGATGTGCTGGCCGCCGGCCTCGAAGCCGACGTAGTAGGACTCGTCGGCCTGCGGTGGTACGCCGAGCAGGGCGGCGTACACCGCCTTGGCCGCCGCCAGGTCGGACACGGGGTGCAGCACGGTCTTGATTCCCTGGGTGGCAGAACCGGTCATGATCACTCCTGAGCTCGTGGGGCGAATTGCCTGGTATGCCCCATCGAGCTTAAGGACGAACGGGATGCCCGGCCCTCGACACGCTAGGCGCCCCCGGCCGCGGTGCGTACCTTCAGTGCCCTGCGCAGATCGTCGAGCTGGTCGATGAGCTTGCGGCGCAGGGCGGGTGCCGGGTCGCCGTCGGTGAGGCAGGCCTCGCCGCGCCTGAGGGTGTCCTCCTCGACGAAGACGGCGGGGAAGGCGTAGCGGCCGGCGGCATCGGCGAGAGCGGGGCCGCGGGCGGCGGCGAGGGCGGGGACCTCGGTGAAGTAGCGGGCGACGTAGGGGCGGAGCAGGTCGTGCTGTTCGGGTGCCCAGAAGCCGGTGGCGGTGGCGGTGAAGAGGTAGTTGGACAGGGCGGCCTTGCCGTCGGTGGTGAACAGGGCGTCCCAGGCGGCTTGTTTGGCGGCCGGGTCGGGGAGCGCGGCGTGGCAGCGGGCGGCGCCTTCGCGGCCGGTGGCGCTGGGGTCGCGGGCGAGTTCGGCGTCGATGGCGGCGCGGAGTTCGTCGAGCGGCGCCGCGCCGAGGGTGGCGAGCCGGCCCAGGATGCGCCAGCGCAGTTCGGGGTCGAGGCGGGGGCCGCCGGGGACGCTGCCGTCATCGAGCCAGTCCTGGATGCCTTCGGGAGTGGTGGCGCTGTCGATGAAGGTACGGACGGCGGTGAGCCGCAGCCCCGCTTCCGCGCCGTGTTCGGGGCCTTCGGTGCGGCGGAGTATGTCGCGACTGAGGGAGGTGAGGGTGGCGAGGGCGGTGCGGCGTTCGATGCGGGGGAGGTAACGGTCGGCGATCTGGGTGCGGGCGAAGGCCAGGACGCCCTGGACGACGGCGAGGTCGGTTTCGTACGGGAGGTGGGTGCGGGCGGCGTCGAGATAGGCGGCGGGGGCGAGTTCGCCGTCGCGGACCATGTCGCGGGCGGCGTTCCACACCACGGCGCGGGTCAGCGGTTCGGGAAGTCCGGACAGTGCGCCGAGGGCGGTGTCCCAGGAGACGGGGTCGAGGCGGACCTTGGCGTAGCTGAGGTCCTGGTCGTTGAGCAGGAGCAGGGCGGGGCGGCCGCCCGTGCCGGAGTGGCCGCCGCCGTCGGGCACGTCCCAGGACAGCGGCTCGCGCGGGACGAGGCGGCCCGGGGTGGTGCGGTCGTGGTCGTAGAGGCCGATGGTGAGCCGGTGCGGGCGGGTGCCGTCCTGGCTTCCGGTCTGCTCGACGGACACGCTCCAGTGGCCGTCCGTGCCTTCCTGTACGACGGGGGTCAGGGTGTCGACTCCCGTGGTGCGCAGCCAGCGCTCGGCCCAGGCGTGGACGTCGCGGTCGGTGGCACGGGCGAGCGAATCGATGAAGTCGGCGAGGGTGGCGTTGCCGAAGCGGTGCCGGGCGAAGTGGTCGTTGATACCGGCGAGGAAGTCCTTCTCCCCCATCCAGGCGACGAGTTGGCGCAGGGCGGAGGCGCCCTTGGCGTAGGAGATGCCGTCGAAGTTGGTGAGCGCCGAGGTGGTGTCGGGGACGTCCTCGGGGGCGGGGGCGACGGGGTGGGTGGAGGGGCGCTGGTCGGCGTCGTAGCCCCAGCCCTTGCGTGCGATGGCGAAGTCGGTCCAGGTGTCCTTGAAGCGGGTGGCTTCGGACAGGACCTGGTAGCCCATGTATTCGGCGAAGGACTCGTTCAGCCAGATGTCGTCCCACCATTGGAGGGTGACGAGGTCGCCGAACCACATATGCGCCATTTCGTGGGAGACGACCATGCCGCGGGTCTGGCGTTCGGTGTCGGTGACGGCGGAGCGGAAGACGAACTCGTCGCGGAAGGTGACCAGGCCGGGGTTCTCCATGGCGCCGGCGTTGAACTCGGGGACGAAGGCCTGGTCGTACGAGTCGAAGGGGTAGGGCTCCTCGAAGATCTGGTGGTAGCGGTCGAAGCAGCGCCGGGTGAGGTCGAGGATTTCCTCGGCGTCGGCGTCGAGGTACGGGGCCAGGGAGCGGCGGCAGTGGAGGCCGAAGGGCAGTCCGGCGTGTTCGGCGCGTACGGAGTGCCAGGGGCCTGCGGCGACGGCGACCAGGTAGGTGGAGATCAGCGGGGTGGGGGCGAGGGTCCAGTGGCCGGGGTCGCCTTGGGTGGCGATGCCGTTTCCTAGGACGGTCCACTCGGTGGGGGCGGTGACGGTGAGGGCGAAGACGGCCTTGAGGTCGGGCTGGTCGAAGGCCGCGAAGACGCGCTGGACGTCCTCCATGAAAAGCTGGGTGTAGACGTAGGTCTCGCCGTCGGCGGGGTCGGTGAAGCGGTGCATGCCTTCGCCGGTGCGGGAGTAGCGCATGGTGGCGTCCAGGCGCAGTTCATGGGCGCCGGGGGTGAGGCCGGTGAGCGGGAGGCGGTTGTCCTGCAGGGCCGCGGGGTCGAGGGGGTGGCCGTCGAGGGTGGCGGAGTGCAGCTCCGCGGGTTTGACCTCGACGAAGGTGTCGCCGGCGGCGTGCGCGGTGAAATGGATGACCGTACGGGAGGCGAAGTGGTCCTCGTCGCCTCGGGTGAGGTCGAGGGCGACCTCGTAACGGTGGACGTCGATGAGCCGGGCTCGGGTCTGCGCCTCGTCGCGCTGCAGTGCGGGCATGACGTCATGCTGCCGTACCGCCGGTGGGCGGTGCATCCCTGTTCTTCTGCGGGTGCGTTGTGGTTGGGCGCGCAGTTCCTCGCGCCCCTTTGGGGCGCCGTTGCGCCGGGCCTCGGTGTCGCCGGTTGGGCCGTGGGGGCGGGCGCCTTTGCGGGGTCGGTGGTTGCCGCGGGGGCCGGAGGGGACGCACCGGAACCCTCCCCCAGCCTTCGGCCGGGAGGTGCCCCCACGGCGCGGGCGGCCCTGGTCCATGGAATTGAGTACCCCGGCGTTCGCTCCGGTCCTGCGGGCGGGTCCCGGTACATCCCCTCCGGCCTTCGTTCGTTGCCGACTGCCGGCCGGTGGCACCGTCCGTCACCGATCACAAGCGTCGCTCCGGCCAGGTCCCTGCCAAGGGGTGAGCTGGTGGTGGCCGTAACGGTGATCGGTACGGCGGGACGGTCGCCAACGTGCGGCGGTCGGAGGGGATGTCCGGTGCCCCGCCCGCAGGACCGGAGCGGACGCCGGGTCAATCTTTCCCACGTAGCAGATGCGCCCGCGCCGTGGGGGCACCTCCCGGCCGAAGGCTGGGGGAGGGGTACCGGGCGTCCCTCCGACCCACCACCCACGACGGATAGGCGCACCGGCCCCAGCCACCGGCACACCCCGCACCAGGTCCACGCAGCGAAGCGACCACGTGCCCGGCCCCAGCCACACGTAACCCGCAACCCAGCCGAGCCGAAGCGGCCCCCAACAACCTCAGCCGTTACACCCCCTGACCAGCGGCGGGTCGTCCGGGTCGGGGACCTGCGTGGACCAGCCGCCGGGTACGTTGCGGACCTGGCGGTCGCGGAAGCGTACGGGGGCGGTGCCGACCCGGCGGGTGAACAGGCGGCTGAAGTACGCCGGGTCGTCGTAGCCGACCCGGCGGGCCACCGCCGCCACCGGGAGTTCGGTTCCCACCAGGAGTTCCTTGGCGCGGCCCAGGCGTATGGCCAGCAGGTAGTCCTTGGGGCTGCAGCCGGCCTCGCGGCGTACGGCGGTGCGGAGTTCCGCGGGGGTCATGCCGTGCCGGGCGGCGTGTTCGGCGACCGAGAGGGGGAGGAAGGCGTCCCGGGCGAGGGCCTGGAGGACCGGGTCCCCGTCGGCGTCGGTGTCGGCGCGTGCCCTGCGCAGGGCGACGAGGAGTTCGTGGACCGCGGCCGAGGTCTCGACCTCCAGCAGGGGGTTGCCCCGCCGCGCCGCGCGGGCGATCCGTCCGATGGCGGTCCGGGCCGGCCCGGTGTCCGCGAGCGGTACGAGCGGGCGGTCCGGTTCGATGTAGCCGAGTTCGGTGTAGGTCGCGGCGGCCGGCCCGGTGAAGTCGACGAAGCTCTCGTCCCAGCCGGTCTCCGGGTCGGCGCCGTAGTGGTGCGGCACCCCCGGCATGATCCACAGCAGGGCGGGGGCGGTCACCGCGCGGCGCCGGCCGTCGGGGGCGGTGAACCAGCCGCGGCCTGCGCTGATGACGATGGCGACGTGGTGGTCGAGGGTGCGCGGGCCGACCGTGGGCAGGGTGCCGTGCTGGAGGCCGACTCCCAGGCACACCAGACCGAGCCGGTGGTGGACCGGGCTCGGGGTGAAGTAGCGCATCCAGGTGTGGTACACGTCCGGGCCTCCCGTCGCTCCGTACCGCTCCGCCGGACCGTCGAACCGTCCAAACAGATCCGATCTTTGTCCATGGACCGTCACACCGCCAGAGGGCAAGGGTGGCCGGTGACCGGGTGCGTCCGGCCGGTGGCGCACGGGAGACGACGCAGGGGCGGGTGACGTGACGCAGTTCGAGGCGGGCGAGCGGGACTTCATGCTGGACGGGCGGCCGGTGCGGCTGCTGTCGGGGGCGATGCACTACTTCCGGGTGCACGAGGCGCAGTGGGACCACCGGCTGGCGATGCTCAGGGCGATGGGCCTGAACTGTGTGGAGACCTATGTGCCGTGGAATCTGCACGAGCCGCGGCCCGGCGAGTTCCGGGACCCGGAGGCGCTGGGGCGGTTCCTGGACGCGGTGCGGGCGGCGGGGCTGTGGGCGATCGTCCGCCCGGGACCGTACATCTGCGCGGAGTGGGAGAACGGCGGGCTGCCGCAGTGGCTGACCGGGCCGCTGGGGCGGCGGGTGCGGACGCGGGACGCGGCGTATCTGCGGGCCGTGGACGCCTGGTTCGCGCGGCTGCTGCCGCAGGTCGTGGCGCGGCAGTGCACGGCGGCGGGGCCCGGTGGCGCGGGCGGCGGGCCGGTGGTCATGGTGCAGGCGGAGAACGAGTACGGCTCGTACGGCAGCGACGGTGTGTATCTGGCGCACCTCGTGGAGCGGCTGCGGGCGCTGGGGGTGCGGGTGCCGCTGTTCACCTCGGACGGGCCCGAGGACCACATGCTCAGCGGTGGTTCGGTTCCGGGTCTGCCGGCCACCGTCAACTTCGGTTCGGGGGCCGGGGAGGCGCTGGCGGCGTTGCGGCGCCATCAGGCTCGGGGGCCGCTGATGTGCATGGAGTTCTGGTGCGGGTGGTTCGCGCACTGGGGGCAGGAGCAGGTGTCGCGCGCTCCGGAGGATGCCGCGGCGGTGCTGCGCGAGATTCTGGAGTGCGGGGCGTCGGTCAATGTCTATATGGCGCACGGCGGGACGAATTTCGGCGGGTGGGCGGGGGCGAACCGCGCGGGCGAGCTGCATGACGGGGCGCTGCGGTCGACGGTCACCTCCTACGACTACGGGGCGCCGGTCGATGAACGCGGGCGTCCCACGGAGAAGTTCTGGCGGTTCCGGGAGGTGCTGGCCGCGTGGGCGGACGGGCCGTTGCCCCGGGTGCCGGAGCCGCTGCGGGTGCTGGCGGAGCCGGTGCGTGCGGTGGTCGGGCAGTGGGCGTGCGCCGGGGATGTGATGGAGGCGCTGGGGGGTGCGGAGACCGCGGGGGGCGCTCCGGCGACGTTCGAGGAGCTGGGGGTGGACCGGGGTGTGGTCCGCTACCGGGTCGAGGTGCCGGGGCCGCGTGGTCCGCGACCGCTGCGGGTGCGGGGGCTGCGGGACCGGGCGGTGGTGTGGGTCGACGGGGTGCGCGGGCCTGTGGTGGACACCGAGGACGCGGTGCTCGGGGAGGTGGCCGGGCCGGCGTCGGTGGAGTTGTGGGTGGCGTCGCTGGGGCGGGTCAACTACGGTCCGCGGCTCGGTGAGTCCAAGGGGATCACCGGCGGGCTGCTGCACGAGCGGCAGTACCTGCACGGCGTACGGTCACGGGGGCTGCGGCTGGATGCGATGGAGGATGCCGGGGCGCTGGCGAGGGTGCCGTTCCGGGCGGTGGCGGAGGCGGGCGGGGCCGCGGGGCTGTACCGGGGGACGGTGACGGTGGCCGGGCGGCCCGGGGACGCCGATCTGGCGCTGCCGGGGTGGCGCCACGGCGTCGCCTGGATCAACGGTTTCTGTCTGGGGCGCTATTGGGATCTCGGGCCGCAGCGGACCCTGTATGTGCCGGGCCCGGTGCTGCGCGAGGGCGTCAACGAGCTGCTGTTGTGGGAGTGGGAGGGCGCCCCGGCCCTGGTGGGGGACGAGGCGGGGGCGCCCGGTCTGTATCCGTGCGCGGGCGGGCGCTGAGCGGTCCGTGGGGCGGCGGGGCCGCCCCGGGCGCGTCAGATCTCGCGTACCTCGAAGGAGTCCAGGACGAACTCCGCGGTCGCGTCGTCGGCCACCTTGCGCAGCCCCACCCATGCCTCGCCGTCGGACGGCGCGGTGAACTCGTAGGTGTGGATGGCGGGTTGGAGGGCGGCGGGCAGCGGGGTGCGGGTCAGTTCGCGGGGGGCGGGTGTGTCGGCGGCGGTGACCCAGGCGTACTGGCCGGCCCGCTCGTTCTCGTAGCGGAAGGTGACGCGGTAGCGGCGGCCGGGGGTGAAGCGGACGGTGTGCGGAACCGTCCGGTAGACGAGTCCGGTGTTCTCGCCGCGTGACTTGAGCGACTGGCCGCCGTCGATGACGTCGTCGATGGCCTTGCCGTTCCAGCCGCGCCGGGTGAATGGGGCGTGCCGCTGGGCGATATGGGTGCGGGGGTCGGTGCTGCCGCCCGCGTCGCCCTTGACGAAGACGCCCCAGCCCTGGGGTACGTGCTCGAAGTCCTCGTAGGCGAGGGTGCCGGGCTTGGTGGTGGGCCGGGCCGGTACGACGCGGAGGTTGTCGAACCTGACCCGGGCCCGGCCGGCCGCCGCGGTGAGGGTGAGGGTGACCGGGCCGCCGCCCTCGGGGACGGTGAAGTGGGTGAAGAGGCGCTGGAAGCGGGTGCCGGACTTGCGGTCGGCGGCGACGTAGTTGCCGGCGGTGGAGGTGTCGGTCCAGTTGGCGGCGGTGACGCCGTCGGCGGTACGGACCTCCAGGGCGGCCCGCCGCCGCTCCCCCGCCGTGGCGCCGACCTCGACCTGTACGGAGGCGGCGTAGCTGCCGGGGGCGAGGCGGGCGAGCCGTTGGGCGACGGTGGCGGCGGCGCCGGCGTCGATGACCAGCTCGTAGTCGCCCGGCGTGCTGAGCCGGACGGAGGCCGGGCCGGTGACCTGCCGGCCGGCCAGGTTCCCGGAGTGGAAGCCGGGGTCGGTCAGGGGTGTGCCCTCGCCCCAGCCGGGGTCGCGCTGCGCCGGGGCCTTGGTGCGGTGGACGACGTAGGCGACGCCGGGCCGGGCGGTGAGGGTGATCCTGCCGCCGCTGACGGGGAGCCGGGTTTCCTGGGTGCGGCCCTGGTCGGTGAGCCGGTAGGCGTAGACGGCGGCGGTGTCCGTCCAGCCGCGCGGCAGGGTCCAGGTGGTGGTGCCGCCATGGGGGTTGTAGTGGTAGAGCCGGTGCGGGTCGGTGGCCCGGCGGGGTTCCCAGGGGAGCAGGTAGGTGCCGTCGTCGTAGACCAGCCGCCCGTCGGTGGTGATCTTGCGGATGCCCTCGGCGTCGCTGACGGAGGTCTTGGTGGGGCCCTCGAAGGTGATCTCGTGCGGGCCCCAGGTGCTGATCGGGTACGCCTGGAGATATTTGGCGGGCAGGGCGTCGGTCCAGATGATCGTGTGGAACGCGTTCCAGTCGGTCTTGCCGACCCAGCCCTCGAAGTTCCCCATCCGGGCGTTGCCGAGCAGGGTGGGCCATTTGTCGGCGAAGACGTCCTTGTGGTGGTGGCGCAGGAAGCGGATCAGCCGGGAGTTGATGCCGCGGGAGGTGTCGGGGCCGTAGTCGGTCTCGTTCGCCCAGTGCGACCAGAGGGCGGAGCGCTCCAGGCCGTGGCCCCATTCGGTGGCGATCTGCCAGCCCTGGTCGCGCAGAAGGCGCTGCAGCTGGTCGGAGTTCCAGCCGGACTCGCGGAAGACGTCGAGGTAGAGGGTGGTGAGGGCCGGGTCGGTCTCCTTGCGGAGCTGGGCGAAGCGCCGGGCGATGTCGCCGGAGAGCAGATCGCGGCGGGCGTCGATGCGGTAGGACTGGTCGAGCCAGTCCCACTGTTTGTCGTTCTTGTCGACCAGCTGCTCGGAGAAGGCGTGGGCGACGGGGTAGGACTCGGTGGCGTTGACGTGCACCGCGAAGTCGCTGTTCCACTTCTTGCCGGCGCGGAGCAGGGCGTTGAGGTCGGCGAGCCCGCCGGCCCGGGTGTTGTAGTTGCCGCCGTAGTCGGGGTGGGCGGAGTCGTGGCCTTCGGACTGGTAGCCCTTGAGGAGGGTGAACTGCCGGAGCCCGTCGGTGGCCAGGGCGATCCGCTTGATGTGGTCGAGGGTGGCGAGGAACGGGTTGGTGGCCTGGCTGGCGAAGTTGAACGGGATGTGCGGGACGACCCGTAGGTGCTGCTCGTCGGCGCCCAGCGGCATGACCATGATGTCGCGCAGCGCGAGGGCGGCGTCCTGCCAGTCGGTCCTCCCGTCGCCGTTGCGGTCACCGGTGACGATGACGGTCGCGTACGGCAGCGGGCCGGTGGGGGACGGCTGTCCGGCTGCCCGGTGGGTCCACTGGCCGCAGGACAGCTGGGCCTTGACGAACCCGTCGCCCTGGACGGTCTGCCGCCAGAGGCGGCCGTTCTCCCAGGTGGTGGCCCCGGTGGGCTTGTCGTAGCAGGTGTTGGTCTCGACGGCGCCGGCCAGCGCGTCGGTGGCCACGACGGCGTAGGCGCATCCGGTGGGTGCGGCGTCGGCGGGGGTGTCGCCGGTGACCTGCACCAGGGTGTCGCCGCTCTTGGCCTTGTCCAGTTCGAGCCGGGCGGCCAGCAGGGCGGCGCCGGGCTGGTCGCTGCGGACGCTCAGCAGGGCGAGGCCGGGGATCTCCAGGGTGCCGATGCGCAGCGCCGGGGTGTCGGCGATGCGAGTGACCCGCCAGGTCGTGCGCCGGTCCCGGACGGCGATCTCGACGGTGAGGCCGGCGCCGCCGTCGAAGCCGAGGGTGTAAGTGGCGCGGTCGGCGCGGGTGTGGTGGGTGACGCGGGGGGTGTGGGCGGTGCCGTCGAGGAGGACTTGGGTGACCGGGGTGTCCTGGCCGTGCAGGACGGCACCGGTGCCGCGGTCGGTGTAGGAGACGATCCGGGGGAAGGCAGTGTCGACCCGGACCTCCAGCACGTCGGACCGGAGCACCGCCTCGCCTGTGCGGGGGGCGGCGCCGGCGGGGTGCGCGCCGAGCGGGAGGGCGCCCGCCGCTCCGGCGAGCGCGGTGGCGGCGACGACGTTTCTGCGGCTGGGCCCGCGCGGGGCGCCGGTGGGTTCGTTCACGCGCACTGTCCTCCTTCGTGCCTGCACTGCTCTGTCGGCGGACAGCGTGCTGCGCGTGCGGGTAGTGCGCCTATGGACAAAGGAGGGGCAGGTGTTGGACAGATGTGGGAGGGCGTCGGGGGCGTCGGGGTCGGTTGCGGCGAACACCTCGTTCAGCGCCGCCTTGGAATGGCCGGCTGCGCCGACTCCTCGGCGAGGACGATGAGGTGCTGCTCCCGGCGGGCTACAGGCCGGTGGTGTCCAGCTCAAGGCCGAACGGCTCCGGAAGACGCACCGTCGTGCCGTACGGGTGGGGGCCGTCCGCCCGCGTGTACCCGAGTTCACCGGGCTCCGAGTACACCGTCACCGAACGCTCCTGACGGTCGACCAGGAGGTACAGCGGCGCCCCGTACTCCGCGTACCGCCGTCGCTTCACGACCCGGTCCGTCTCCGCGTTCGACTCACTGGTGACCTCGACCACGAGGAGGGTGTCCGCGGGCAGCAGCGCTCCGGCGCCTTTCGCGGCCGCGGCCGGCACGACGGCGATGTCCGGGACGTACCAGTTGGAGGAACCCGGCAGGTCCAGGTTCCCGGACCCGGTGACACAGTCCAGCTCCCGGGCCCGCGCGCGGATCTGGTCGCGGATCGTCTCGGCTGCGGCTTCGTGGTCCCAAGTCGGTGACACCGGTTCGATGACCCCTTCGACGATCTGGGCCCGTTCGCCCTTGATGTGCTGGATGGCGTACTTGAGGGCGCGTTCGGGGTCGACGCCGTTGCTGTAGTCGACGGACTCGATGCTCATGGGATCCGTCCTTCGGCCGGCCGCGGGGCGGTAGGGATGCTCACGGCCTATTCAACGCCACGGAGGGCCTGCACGGCACGACAACGACCCACCTGAAAGGCGGGGCACGCCGGGCGCCTTCGAGGGCGGGCGGGCGAGCACAGGAGTTCGTCGATGGCGGCAGGCACGGCCGGCCGGTGGCGGCCGGTGCGACCGGTTGGCCTCAGGCCGTCGCCCCGCTGTCGAGGGGCAGTACGGCGGTGAGTTCCCAGCCGCCCTCGGCGGCGGGGCCCGCGAGGAGCCGTCCGCCCATCGCCTCGGCCCGTTCGGTGAGGCCGGCCAGTCCGAAGCCGCCGCCGCGGGCTTGTTCGCCGAGGCGGGCCGGGCGGCCGCCGTCGTTGGCGATGCGCAGCTCCGCGCCGAAGGGGACCGATCGCAGGCCGATCCGTACCGCCGTGGCGTCCGCCGCGTGCTTGCGGACGTTGGTCAGCGCCTCGCGCACGATGCGGTAGACCGCCGCGGCCACATCGTCCGGCAGCGTCTGTGCCAGGCCGGTGTCGACGGAGAGGACGACCGGCGGGCCGGTGCGGGCGAACGCCTCGGTCAGCGCCCGGACCTCGGCGAGCCCGGCGACCGGGTGCGGGTGTGCCCCGTCCTCGCGCAGGACCCGCACCAGGCGGCGCATCGCGCCCAGCGCCTCGCTGCCGGAGGCCTCGATCCGTTCGAGGGTGGCGCCGGCCGGCCGGCCTTCGAGAGCGGTGAAGCGGGCGGCGCGGGCCTGGACGACGATGCCGGTGACATGGTGGGCGACCAGGTCGTGCAGCTCCCGCGCCAGTTCCAGGCGTTCGGCGGCCCGCACGGCCGCGAGATCGCGCAGCCGCCGGGCGTCCTGCCGGCGCAGGATCGCCGAATACGCGGCGACGACCACGGTGAGCACGGCGGAGACGACGGTGAACAGCCCCGGCCTGACGTCCCGCAGCGGGGCGAGCACACAGGCCAGGCCCAGCAGCGGGCCGAGGACGGCGGCGGTGCGGCCGGGCGCCCGGCGGATCACGGCGGCGAGCAGGACGAGCAGGGCGATGCCCTCGCCCAGGCCCCACACTTCCCGTGCGTGCTGCCCGGCGGTCAGCGCCGCCGACGCGGTGAGGGAGACGGTTGCCGCGGTCCACCCACGGCCGGTCGGCAGGATCCGCTCGGAGGGCACCGCACACAGACAGACCACGAGGCCGGCGGCCACCACGATCAGGTGCGGCCGGGCGGGCTGTCGGGCCGTCGCCAGCGCTTCGAGCCCGACGAGGAGGAGCAGTGCCAGCGCGAGGGCGGCCCGGGCGGCGACGGCTTGCCGCGGAGGGGGCTGCGCCCACCGTGCCGGCCGGCTGCCCGGCGCGGCCCACCGGGCGCGCACCGGGACACCGCCGGAGAGACGCCGTACCCCGGGCCGTGTCCGGGTGCGCTCGCCGTGCTCGCTCACGGGCCGCCGGAGGACAGGCCGCTCTCCCAGGCCCAGAAGGCGACCTCGACCCGGTTGCGGGCAGCCAGTTTGATCTGCACGTTCGCCAGATGGGACTTGACCGTGGACAGCGACAGATACAGGGCGCCGGCGATCTCGGCGTTGGTCCGGCCGCCGGCCAGCGCCCGGACGACGTCCCGTTCGCGGCCGGTCAGCGGCTCGGACGGGGTGCGGGAAGCGGCCCGGCCCCTGCCGCCGGCCGGGGACAGCTCGCGCAGCAGCCGGGCGGCGACCGAGGGCGAGAGCACGGAGTGGCCGACGGCGGCGGCCCGTACGGCCTCCACGAGCAGCGCGGGGCGGGCGTCCTTGAGCAGGAAGCCCGAGGCGCCGCCGTGCAGCGCGGCGTGCACATATTCGTCCAGGTCGAAGGTGGTGACGATGACGATCCCAGGGGTGTGCCGGCCCTCGGGGCGGTCGGCGGGGTGGCCGACGGGGCGGTCGGCGGGGTGGCCGACGGGGTGGTCGGCGGGGGGCCCGGTCAGCCGCCGGGTGACCTCCAGTCCGTCGGTCCCGGGCATCCGGATGTCCAGCAGCAGCACATCGGGACGCAGCCGTTCGACGGCCGCGAGGGCGGCCTCGCCGTCGGTGGCCTCGGCGACGACCTCGATGTCGGGCAGGCTCTCCAGAACCGTCCGGAAGCCCATCCGGACCACTTCCTGGTCGTCCGCGATCACCACACTGATCGGCATGTCGTTCCTCCTGGGCGCCCTCGGGGGCGCGGGCCCGTATCGGTCTTCCCCCTCGGCGGCGTATCCGTCTCCCTCCCGGCGGCGGGACCTGCCGATCAGCCCTGGGCCGCGTTCGGGCGGTCGTCGGCCGGCAGCTCGACGGGGTCGTCCGGGCCGCCGAGCAGCACATAGGCGAGGGTCACGGCGGAGGCGGCGAGGAGCAGCGCGGCGAGGACGGTGGCTCGGTGGCCGCGGTCGGGTGCCGGGGGACGGGGGCGGGGTCCGGGTCGGGGCTCGGTGCTCATAGCGTTCACGGTAGGAAGCCGTCGCGGGGCGGCCCATAGGCCGTCCGGTCATCCCTGACGGCACAAGGCCCGGCCGCGCGCACGAGCTTGGTCCCGCGGCGGACGGACCAAGGGCCGTGGCACGAAGGGACCAAGGTCCCGGACCGGGGCCGGGGGCTTCGAACCCGGCGAGGGGCCCGGGGATCCACCGCGGATCCCCGGGCCCCTCGTGTACGCGCTGCGCTTCTCGTGCTCAGTGCGCTTCTCGTGCTCAGTGCACTTCTCGTGCTCAGTGCACTTCTCGTGCTCAGTGCGCTTCTTGTGCACGCGGTACGTGCCGCGTACGAAGCGCGGCGCACCGACCAGGAACGGTCAGCCGCCCAGTTCGCCCGCGGCCTTCTTGATGTTCGCGGCGAAGGTGCTCACCTCGCTGTAGACACCGGGCTTGCCGGGACGTGCGCAGCCCTCGCCCCAGGAGACGATGCCGACCTGGAGCCACTGCCCGGCGTCGTCCTTGCGGAACATCGGGCCGCCGGAGTCCCCCTGGCAGGTGTCGATGCCGCCGGTGTCCAGCTTGCCGGCGCAGATCTCGTCGCCGGGCGTCAGCTGGTCGCCGTAGGCCTTCTGGCAGGCGGCGTCGTCGACGAACGGCACGGTGGCCTTGAGGAGGTAGCGCTGCTGGTCGCCGCCCTCCTTGTCGGCGCCCCAGCCGGCGATGGTGAAGTCGCCGTTGTTGAGCTTGTCGTCCTCGGCGATCTTCAGCGTGGGCTGGTCGATCGGCTTGGCGAGCTTGATGAGCGCCCAGTCCTTGCCCTTGCCGTTGTAGCCGGGGGCCTGGAGGACCTGCGTGGAGTTCACCTTGACGGCGTGGGAGTCCTCCAGGTCGGCCACGCCGGCGGTGGCCGTGATGGAGGTGTTCGCACCGCTGCCGTCGACGCAGTGCGCGGCGGTGAGCACGATGTCCTTGGCGTACAGGGCGCCGCCGCAACCCATCGACAGCCGGACCATGAACGGGAATTCACCCTGGCCGGCCTTGGTGCCGCCGACGACCTGATGGTGGACGGAGCCGGACGGGGCGGCCGAGGGGGCGGCCGAGGCCGAGCCGGGCTGAAGGCTGACGGCGGCAAGGGCGACGGCGCCGAGGGCAAGGGATCTGCTGAGGGGCTTCCGGTAGCTGCGCAACGGGCTTCCTTTCGTGGGGGGTTGCACGTCGATGACGAGCCCATGCCAACACCGGAGCCGGACGTGGCCGCCGCAGAAGGTGTGTGGAGGACGGCCGCACGCCGCAAGGCGACCGGACCCAGTGGGGGATGAGTCCGTAAAGCGCCCTGTGATTATGTGGAGCGGCCGATCGGGGTGACAAGAGTGCGCATCCGGCCAACTCGCCTGCCCCACAGGCCCCGTACGGCCCATACCGGACCTTCCCGGCCCCCGTACAGTGGCCGGGTGACCACGGGCGGCAGTGAGATCGAGCACGGATACCCGCATCTCGACACGGTGCGTGCGGCCGTCCACGCGCTGTTCAAGCGCCTGTCGTACGACACGGTGAGCACTTTTGCCACCAGTGTGCTGCCGGTCGATGTGGCCTTCGACGAGACCGAGGAGCTGCACCTGGGGGCGCAGCGGGTCGCCCGGGTCATGCTCCGCCATCTGCATCTGCCGGACGCGCGGACGGTCATCACGTTCCGGGAGATGGAACACGCCGCCGTCGTCGAACTCAGCGCGGGGCCGGAGTACTTCATCGAGCTCAACGACCGCTTCAGGAAGCACCGCAAGGACATCGGCGCCGCGCTGGCCCATGAGGTGATGCACCTGTATCTGCACCGTCTGGACCTGTCGTTCCCCGGCACCCGGGACAACGAGATCCTCACCGACACCGCGGCCGCGTACCTCGGCGCGGGCTGGCTGCTGCTGGACGCCTTCCGCGAGCACGGCCCGCTCTCGCAGAAGCTCGGCTATCTGACGCCGGAGGAGTTCGGGTATGTCCTTGCCCAGCGGGCCGAGTTCTTCGGCGAGGACCCGTCGCCGTGGTTCACCAGCCCGCAGGCGTACGACGCGTACACGGCGGGCGCGGCACGGGCCCGCCGGGACGCCCGCAGGCCGCCGCTCGCCACCGCCGGCTGGGCCGCCCGGCTGCGCTACGCCAAGGACCGCCGGGCGGCGCAGGATCCACGGCGCACCGGCCGCCCGCCCGCCACCGGCGACTACGCCTTCGAGGGCCCGCCGCCCCTGCGGGTGTCCTTCCCCTGCCCCGCCTGCCACCAGCGGATCCGGGTCCCGGTCCGTGGCCGGCTGCAGGCCCGCTGCGGGCTGTGCAAGACGCTGCTGGACTGCGATACGTGACGGAGCGCTGGCCTGCTCCCCGGCTCCCTGCCGGATCCCCCGGGTTCACCGGTACTCACCGCTGGGTTCCCCCTGCTCACCGCCGCTCACCGCTGCTCACCGCCAGGCGTGCGGAGCGAGGTAGTGATTGCGGTGGCCGGCCTGGAGGACCTGGTGCAGTTTCGTCAGGTGCTCGGTGGCGGCCGGGAGGTCCAGTTGCCTCAAGAGCACGACGGCGGCCTCGGGTTCGAGGTCTCCATAGATATCGTGGTAGCTGCCGAGGAGCCCGCGGAACAGCGCGGGGTGAAGTTCGGGTATCCCCGCCGCCGTCCGGTAGGCCGGCTGCTTGACCGGCCAGGGCACGGGCCCCGAGGCTTCGAGAACACGCCGGGCGCGGCGCAGCAGCGGGCCGCGGTCCGGGCCGGCAGGTATCTCCTGGGCCGGCAGCGAGGCGATGTCGTTGCCCAGCACCTCGGCGAACGCCGTCGCCGAGGTGTCCCGGTCCTCGAACCAGTCGACCCAGAGCGAGTAGAGCAGCGCCTCGGGCTCGGCCGCGGCCTCCAGCCGCACCCGGCAGGAATCCCAGAACGCCTCCGCCGGCAGGGGGTTGTGCTTGTCCGCGAGAGCGAGGCGGATCTCCATCGTCACCCAGTACTCGCCGAGCAGATCCAGCAGGCCGAGGGCAGTCCGCAGCCGGGCGGTCGCCTCCAGCGCGGGATCCTCCAGGGCCACGCTCGTCCAGGTGTGTGCCACCTCGTTCGGCGTCAGCAGCACCTCCGGAGAATCGCCCTGCCGCCAGGCGTCGCTGCTGACTTGTGTCACACCTGCCGCTGCCAGCCAGCGGCGGGCACGCTCCGCGTCCTCGTCTTCGCTCATCACACGGCAAGTATGGGGCCGCACACGGCAAGGAGACGGCGGCAGGACGCCACCCGGCACACGGGAGGAGTCCGCCGGGGGCGTGCTCCCCTAGACCCACCCCTCCAGCCCCGCCATGAAGCCGTCGAAGTCGTCGCGGTGGATGGTGTGTCCGGCGCCGGGCACCGTACGGACCTCGAAGCCGCGGCCGGTCAGCTCGTCTGCCGCCTGCTCGGAGAAGAGGAAGCCCTCCCCCGCGAACTGCACCAGTGACGGGACGACCGGCTTCTCGGGCACATGGTCCTGCCGGTGCACGGCGGACAGCGCGAGGGCGGTGGCGGTGTCCCACTGCGCGATCGTGGCCAGCTCGATGTCGAGATCGGAGTCGTTCCAGCGCGGGTTGAAGGTGCGCAGCATCGCCCGGTCGGCCCGCTTGAACGTGACGAACAGGGCGGGGTCGACGGGCTCCTGGAACCTGGGGAACTGCCAGGCGGGATCGCTGTAGACGGCCCGCCGCGGCTGCAGCCGCTCCACCGCCAGGGACAGTGCCAGGCCGCCCAGCGAATGTCCGATGACGACCTCGGGGGCGGCGGGCAGGGTCTCCACGAGGTCTTCGGCGTACAGCTCGGGGTCGTAGTCGCCGCGCGGGCTGCGGCCGTGGCCGCGCAGGTCGACGGCGATGACGCGATAGCCCCGGTCGGCGAGTGCCGGAGCGACGCGGTGCCAGGTGCGGTGGTCGGACATCAGCCCGTGGACCAGCACCGCGGTCCGCTCGCCGGTGCCCCACTCGTGGGTGTGCAACTGCATGCCCGTGTCTCTCCTCGCGTCCCGCGCTCGCCCGCCTGCCGGTGTTCCCCGAACCGGTTCCCCGGGCCGGTTCGTCCTGCTGGTTCGTCCTGCCGGTTCGCCGGGCCGGTTCGCCTGCCGGGGAACACCCGCGCGAGATTACCCGTGTCCCCCGGTGCGGGGGACGCGCCGCGCCCCGCGCGGGCACCGTTCAGAGCCAGTCCTTCTCCGGTGTGGCCGCGGCCAGTACGTCCCGGGCGCCGGTGCGCAGGGGGACGCCGTGCGGTACGCAGACCGTGTCGACGTCTTCGAGGGCGGCGAGCCGCCGGAAGGACGCGATGGCCTCCTCACGTGCGACGTTGAACGGGCCGAGCACCGCGCGGCGGCCGTCGGGGTCGGTGGCGATGAGGTCGCCGGGGAAGAGCACCCGGCTCGCGGGGAGGTGCAGGGCGATCCCGCCGGGGGTGTGACCGGGGACGTGCAGCACCCGCACCTCTTCACCCCAGCCGTCGAGGGTGTCCCCGTCGTGCAGGACGGTATCGACCTCGGTATGGCGCAGCGGCGGGGTCCCGGCGGCCGCCAGGCCCGCCATGATCCCTTCGTGCAGGGACCGTTCCGCGGGGGTGGGCACCGGCTCGGGCTCCGGGGCGGTGCCACGGATGTACGGGGCGTCCAGTGCGCCGGCCAGGACACGGGCTCCGGTGGCATCGGCCAGGTCGGCGGCGGAGCCCATGTGGTCCAGGTGGGAGTGGGTGAGCACGATCTGCCGCAGCCGGCCGGGCCGGCCACCGAGTGTGGCGAGGGCGTCGAGGATGGCGGGGGCCGAACCGGGCACGCCGGTGTCGACCACCGCATAGCCGTCGTCGGGGAGGGCGACGAGGTACACGTGCCCTACGGGGAACGGGAGTTGCCAGACGGTGGGAGTGAGTGCGGTGAGGGTGTCCATGGCCCGGACGCTAGCGGGCGGGCGGTCCGCCGCCGCGGCTGTTTCACCGTGGGCGGACCGGGTTTCACCGTGAGCCGACCGGACGGCGAAGCAGCGTCTCCCCGGCCCCGGCGGCATCCACGGCACGGGCGGCAACCACGGCCACGGCGGCGTCCACGGCACCGCCGGAAAGCGGCCGGAACCTGTCTTGCGCCTGGCACGTCCCATCCGTGACACAAGGAGGCAATGTCATGCGAGGATCCCACCTCTCCCGCACCCGTACCTTCACCGCCGTGCTCGCGCTGGCGGCGGCCGGCGCCGTCACGCTGTCCGGCTGCGGCCAGAACGAGCAGAAGGTGACCCCCGCGGCACCGCCGAAGAAGCAGGATGCGTTCGAGCAGCGCGCCGATCAGATCGTGCGGGACTGGCCGAAGGTCTCCCCCGTCCACGGCCGTCAGCAGGCGCTGCTGCCGCTGGTGAAGGCGGAGCGCCCGGAGAAGACGGGGGCACGGGAGATCACCGTCACCGTCGGGCACAGCGCCTGCGATGCCCGCTTCGGGGCGCGCAGCCATGAGTCGAAGGACCTTGTGGTGATCACCGGCTGGGGCAAGCGGAAGAGCTCCAAGGGGATGTGCACCGAGCAACTGGCCACCGACAAGGTGACCGTGCACCTCAAGAGCGCGCTGGACGGCCGCAAGGTCGTGGACGCGGCGACCGGCAAGCAGCTCGTCAAGGGCTGACCTGCGGGTGCGGCGTGAGCGCGCGCCCGCTCCGCGGTTCGCGCGCACGCGCACTCCACCCCCTAGGCTCGCCCGTATGAGCCCTTCCATCGCCCGCAACACCCGTGTCGAACTGCCCGAGCTGCTGGAGTTCGTCCGCCCCCGTCACCGCGCGATCCTGCTCACCCGCCGCAGCGACGGCACCCCGCAGGGCTCACCGTTGACCTGCGGGGTGGACGACTCCGGACGGCTGGTCATGTCGACGTATCCGGAGCGCGCCAAGGTCCGCAACGTCCGCCGGGTCTCGTCGGTCAGCGTCATCGTGCTGTCCGACGAATGGAACGGCCCGTGGGTGCAGATCGACGGCGAGGCCGAGGTCATCGACGCCCCGGATTCGGTCGAGCCGCTTGTCGAGTACTACCGCAACATCGCCGGGGAGCACCCGGACTGGGACGAGTACCGGGAGGCGATGCGCACCCAGGGCAAGTCGCTGATCCGGGTGACCCCGCTGCGCTGGGGGCCGGTGGCTACCGGCGGTTTCCCGGCCCGGCTCGCGGCGGACGGCGACGACGACGCATAGTCCGTCCGTCCCGCCACGACCCGGCACGCGGCCCGGGAAGGCTGGGCAGGCCGGACCGGCCGAACACTCCGCACCGGGCAGTCCGGGCCGGGGAGGCCTCAACGGGTCCCGCGGGTACCTCCGTTGACGTTCAGCACCTGGCCGGTGACGTGCCGGGCCGCCGGCGAGGCCAGGAAGGCCACCGTGCCGGCGATGTCGGCGACGGACCCGGCGCGGCCCACCGAGGACACCCAGCGCAAGCTCGGCGACGACCGGATCAGTCAGGTCGGCGAGGGCTGAGCGTCCCGGGGCCGCCGGGCGGGGGCGGGGCGAGGGCGAGGGAGGGGAACAGTGCCTCGTCGGGCAGGCCGAGCTGCGCGCGGAAGACCGTACGGCCCGCCGCGGTGACGGTCAGGATGCGGGTGGTGACGGCCTTGACGACCCAGCCGCGTTCCAGGGCGTGGCGGTAGAGGGCGGCGCCGACCGCGCCGGAGAGATGCCGGCGGCGCACCGTCCAGTCGAGGCAGGTGCGGACATGCGCCCGGTGCGCCGCCGAGGGGTCGGTGTCGGGGATGCCGAGGGCGGTCAGCCAGCCGGCCCCCTCGACGGTCAGCACCGGGCCGTGGTCCCGCCCCAGCAGGCCGCGTTCGGTCATCGCCTCGGCGATGGCGACGCCGAGCGCGCCGGCGATGTGGTCGTAGCACGTACGGGCGTGATGCAGGGCCCTGCGGTGGTTGGCCTCGGCCAGGGAGCGGACCGGGACCCGGCGGTAGGGGGCGAGGGCGGCAAGGTTCTCCAGGGTCTCCGCGGCCTCCGGCCCGGCCAGGCGTACGTAGCGCCGCCGCCCCTGTCGCTCCTCGGCGAGCAGGCCTCCGGCGACCAGGAGGTTGAGGTGTTCGGTGGTGGTGGAGGGTGCCACCGCGGCGTATGCGGCGAGTTCACCGGCGGTCCAGGCGCCGCCGTCGAGCAGGGCCATGCAGATGGCGGCACGGGTGCGGTCCGCGAGCAGTGCCGCGAGGGCGGCCAGATCGGGGGTTTCCGCGACGCTTTCCTGATCGGCGTCCCATCGTTTCATGTACACAGAGTAACCTCTGATAACATTTCGGTGAGCACCGAATCAACCGGCTCCTATCCTCGGAGCCATGAAAGTCGCGCTGGAGAAGAGCAGTTCGGCCGCCCCGGCGCTGCTGTCCACGGAGAACGACGACGGGACATTCGTACTGGTCGAGCTGCGCATCCGGTGGGAGCTCGGACCGGCCGTCAGCGTCTGGCTGCCGGCCCGCGGCCGGACCGCGCGGAATCTCGCGGTGCGCCCGGACGTGGTCTTCAATCTGCCGCCGGACGAAGCGGGGACCGAGGAGGGGACGACGGGCGGCATGCCCTGCACCACGGATGCGCCGTGGACGGAGCCGTCCGAATTGGTGCGGCCGCCCCGACTGGCGCACTGCCCGGTGCAGTTGGAGGCCCGCCGGGTCGGGGGGCGGACGGTCACCGACGGGGCATGGACGCGGATCGAGGCGCAGGTGCTGCGGGTGCATGCCGATCCACGGTGGGTGGGGCCGCCCAGCGGCCCGGTGACCGGCGCGGCGGCGTGGCATCCGCCGGTACACGATTTCCGGCCGTCGGGCACTCCCCCGCCGCAGGCCGTGCCGGTGCCCGCGCGGGAGATGGCACGGCAGTGGGAGCGGCGCTTCCCGGCCGGGAGCGGTGGCTTGCAGGGCGCCCGGGGCACCTGATCCGGGGACCGGGAGGTGTCCGCACAGGCCCGCGGCGCCTGCCCTCCCGGTCGGGGGAGGGGGACAGGCGCCGCGGTTGTTCCGTACGACGTTGTACGGGACATCGGGGGACGGATCACACGGTCAGTGCGCGGTCCGTCGGCTTGATGGGAGCCGGCAGGGCGCTGACTCCGGTGAGGAAGCGGTCCACGCCCTTGGCCGCGGAACGGCCCTCGGCGATGGCCCACACGATCAGCGACTGGCCGCGGCCGGCGTCACCGGCGACGTACACGCCGGGGACGTTGGTGGCGAAGTCCGCGTCGCGGGCGATGTTGCCGCGCTCGTCGAGCTCCAGGCCGAACTGCTCGACCAGGCCGTTCTCCTGGTCGGTGCCGGTGAAGCCCATGGCGAGGGTGACCAGCTGGGCCGGGATCTTCCGCTCGGTGCCGGGCTTCGGCTCCGGGCGGCCGTCCTTGAACTCCACCTCGGTCAGGTGCAGCCACTGGACGTTGCCGTCCTCGTCGCCCTCGAAGTGGGTGGTGGAGACGGAGTAGATCCGCTCGCCGCCCTCCTCGTGCGCGGAGGTGACCTTGTAGAGCATCGGGAAGGTCGGCCAGGGCTGGCCCGGGTTCCGCTCGTCGCCCGGCTTGCCCATGATCTCCAGCTGGGTGACCGAGGCCGCGCCCTGGCGGTGGGCGGTGCCGACGCAGTCCGCGCCGGTGTCGCCGCCGCCGATGACGACCACGTGCTTGCCCTCGGCGCTGATCGGGGCGACGGTCAGGTCACCCTCCTGCACCTTGTTGGCCAGCGGCAGGTACTCCATCGCGAAGTGGATGCCGTTCAGCTCGCGGCCGGGCACCGGAAGGTCGCGGGAGGTGGTGGAGCCGGCGGCGATGACCACGGCGTCGTAGCGCTTGCGCAGCTTCTTCGCGTCGAGGTCCCGGCCGATCTCCACCTCGGTGCGGAACTTGGTGCCCTCCGCGCGCATCTGCTCGATGCGGCGGTTGATGTGCCGCTTCTCCATCTTGAACTCGGGGATGCCGTAGCGGAGAAGACCGCCGATACGGTCCGCGCGCTCGTAGACGGCGACGGTGTGGCCGGCCCGGGTCAGCTGCTGGGCGGCGGCCAGGCCCGCGGGGCCCGAGCCGATGACGGCGACGGTCTTGCCGGACAGGCGCTCGGGCGGCTGCGGGGTGACGTCGCCGTTGTCCCACGCCTTGTCGATGATGGAGACCTCGACGTTCTTGATGGTCACCGGCGGCTGGTTGATGCCCAGCACACAGGCGGCCTCGCAGGGCGCGGGGCAGAGGCGACCGGTGAACTCCGGGAAGTTGTTGGTCGCGTGCAGCCGCTCGCTGGCCTCGGTCCAGTCCTCGCGGTAGGCGTAGTCGTTCCACTCGGGGATGAGGTTTCCGAGCGGGCAGCCGTTGTGGCAGAACGGGATGCCGCAGTCCATGCAGCGCGACGCCTGCTTGCTGATGATCGGCAGCAGGGAGCCGGGCTGGTAGACCTCGTTCCAGTCCTTGACGCGCTCCTCGACGGGGCGGGTCTTGGCGATCTCGCGCTCGTGGTTCAGGAAGCCCTTGGGGTCAGCCATTGGTCGCCGCCTCCATCATCTTCTCGTGGGTCTCGGACTCGGAGAGTCCGGCCTGCTCAGCGGCGTCCTTGGCGACGAGCACTGCCTGGTAGGTGGGCGGGATGACCTTGCTGAAACGTGCGGCCGCGGCATCCCAGTCGGCGAGGAGCTTGGCGGCGACGGTCGAGCCGGTCTCCTCCTGGTGGCGCTGCACGACGTCGTGCAGCCACTGCTTGTCGGCGTCGTCCAGCGGGTTCACCGCGTCGACGAGCTCCTTGTTGACGTTGGCCGGGTCGAGGTCGATGACGTAGGCGAAGCCGCCGGACATACCGGCCGCGAAGTTGCGGCCCGTCTCGCCCAGGACGACCGCGTTACCGCCGGTCATGTACTCGCAGCCGTGGTCGCCGACGCCCTCGGAGACCACCGTGGCACCGGAGTTGCGGACGCAGAAGCGTTCGCCGACCCGGCCGCGCAGGTACAGCTCGCCGCCGGTGGCGCCGTAGGCGAGGGTGTTGCCGGCGATGGTGGAGTACTCGGCGAGGTGGTCGGCGCCGCGGTCCGGGCGGACCACGACCCGGCCGCCCGACAGGCCCTTGCCGACGTAGTCGTTGGCGTCGCCCTCCAGCCGCAGGGTGATGCCGCGCGGCAGGAACGCACCGAAGGACTGGCCGGCCGAGCCGGTGAAGGTGATGTCGATGGTGTCGTCGGGCAGGCCCGCGCCACCGAACTTCTTGGTGACCTCGTGGCCGAGCATGGTGCCGACGGTCCGGTTGATGTTCCGGATCGCGATCTGCGCCCGGACCGGCTGGGCGGCTTCGGCGCTGTCCGCGGCCAGGGCGTCGGCGGCGAGCTTGATCAGCTCGTTGTCGAGCGCCTTCTCCAGGCCGTGGTCCTGCTCGATGACCTGGTGGCGCACGGCGCCCTCGGCCAGCTCGGGGACGTGCAGCAGCGGGGCCAGGTCCAGGCCCTGCGCCTTCCAGTGGTCCACCGCGCGGGAGGTGTTCAGCAGCTCGGCGTGGCCGATGGCCTCGTCGAGGGTGCGGAAGCCCAGCTCGGCCAGCAGCTCGCGGACCTCTTCGGCGATGAACTGGAAGAAGTTGACGATGTACTCGGCCTTGCCGCTGAACCGCTCGCGCAGCGTCGGGTTCTGGGTGGCGATACCGACCGGGCAGGTGTCCAGGTGGCACACCCGCATCATGACGCAGCCGGAGACGACCAGCGGTGCGGTGGCGAAGCCGAACTCCTCGGCGCCCAGCAGGGCGGCGATGACGACATCGCGGCCGGTCTTGAGCTGGCCGTCGGTCTGCACCACGATGCGGTCGCGCAGGCCGTTGAGCAGCAGCGTCTGCTGGGTCTCGGCCAGGCCCAGCTCCCAGGGGCCGCCCGCGTGCTTGAGGGAGGTCAGCGGCGAGGCGCCCGTACCGCCGTCGTGGCCGGAGATCAGGACCACGTCCGCGTGCGCCTTGGAGACACCCGCGGCGACCGTGCCGACGCCGACCTCGGAGACCAGCTTCACGTGGATGCGGGCGGCCGGGTTGGCGTTCTTGAGGTCGTGGATCAGCTGAGCCAGATCCTCGATGGAGTAGATGTCGTGGTGCGGCGGCGGGGAGATCAGGCCGACGCCCGGGGTGGAGTGCCGGGTCTTGGCGACCCACGGGTAGACCTTGTGGCCGGGCAGCTGGCCGCCCTCGCCGGGCTTGGCGCCCTGGGCCATCTTGATCTGGATGTCGTCGGAGTTGACCAGGTACTCCGAGGTCACACCGAAGCGGCCGGAGGCGACCTGCTTGATGGAGGAGCGGCGCGCCGGGTCGTAGAGACGGTCCGGGTCCTCGCCGCCCTCACCGGTGTTGGACTTGCCGCCCAGCTGGTTCATGGCGATGGCGAGGGTCTCGTGCGCCTCCTGGGAGATGGAGCCGTACGACATGGCGCCGGTGGAGAAGCGCTTGACGATCTCGGACGCCGGCTCGACCTCCTCGATCGGGATCGAGGGGCGCTCGGCGGCGAAGGAGAACAGGCCGCGCAGCGTCATCAGCCGCTCGGACTGCTCGTTCACCCGGTCCGTGTACTGCTTGAAGATGTCGTAGCGGCGCGAGCGGGTGGAGTGCTGGAGCCGGAAGACGGTGTCCGGGTCGAAGAGGTGCGGCTCGCCCTCGCGGCGCCACTGGTACTCGCCGCCGATGTCCAGCGCGCGGTGGGTGGCGGCGATGCCGGAGGCCGGGTAGGCCTTGGCGTGCCGCGCCGCGACCTCCTTGGCGATGACGTCCAGGCCCGCGCCGCCGATCTTGGTGGCGGTGCCGTGGAAGTACCGGGCGACGAACTCCTCGTCCAGGCCGACGGCCTCGAAGACCTGCGCGCCCCGGTAGGAGGCGACGGTGGAGATGCCCATCTTGGACATGACCTTCAGGACGCCCTTGCCGAGCGCCTTGATCAGGTTCTTGATCGCGGCCTCGGCCTCGATGCCCGGCAGGAAGGTACCGGCGCGGACCAGGTCCTCGACCGACTCCATGGCCAGGTAGGGGTTGACGGCCGCGGCGCCGAACCCGATGAGCAGCGCGACGTGGTGCACCTCGCGCACATCACCGGCCTCGACGAGCAGACCGACCTGGGTGCGCTCCTTGGTGCCGATGAGGTGGTGGTGGACCGCGGCGGTGAGCAGCAGCGACGGGATCGGCGCGTGCTCGGCGTCGGAGTGGCGGTCGGAGAGCACGATCAGCCGGGCGCCGTCGTCGATGGCGGCGTCCGCCTCGGCGCAGATCTGCTCGATCCGGGCGGCCAGCGACTCGCCGCCGCCGGAGACCCGGTAGAGGCCGGAGAGGGTCACGGCCTTCATGCCGGGCATGTCGCCGTCGGCGTTGATGTGGACGAGCTTGGCCAGCTCGTCGTTGTCGATGACCGGGAACGGCAGGGTCACGCTGCGGCAGGAGGCCGCGCTCGGCTCCAGGAGGTTGCCCTGCGGGCCGAGGGAGGAGATCAGCGAGGTGACCAGCTCCTCGCGGATGGCGTCCAGCGGCGGGTTGGTGACCTGCGCGAAGAGCTGGGTGAAGTAGTCGAAGAGCAGCCGGGGGCGCTCGGACAGCGCGGCGATCGGCGAGTCGGTGCCCATCGAGCCGATGGGCTCGGCGCCGGCCTTGGCCATCGGGGCGAGGATGACGCGCAGCTCTTCCTCGGTGTAACCGAAGGTCTGCTGGCGGCGGGTGACCGAGGCGTGGGTGTGCACGATGTGCTCACGCTCGGGCAGGTCGGCGAGCTCGATCAGACCGGAGTCCAGCCACTCCTGGTAGGGGTGCTCGGCGGCGAGCTGCGCCTTGATCTCGTCGTCCTCGATGATGCGGCCCTCGGCGGTGTCCACGAGGAACATCCGGCCGGGCTGCAGGCGGCCCTTGCGGACCACCTTCGCGGGGTCGATGTCCAGGACGCCGACCTCGGAGGAGAGCACGACCAGGCCGTCGTCGGTGACCCAGTAGCGGCCGGGGCGCAGACCGTTGCGGTCGAGGACCGCGCCGACCTGGATGCCGTCGGTGAAGGTGACGCAGGCCGGGCCGTCCCAGGGCTCCATCATCGTGGAGTGGTACTGGTAGAAGGCGCGCCGGGCCGGGTCCATGGAGGGGGAGTTCTCCCACGCCTCGGGGACCATCATCAGCACCGAGTGCGGCAGTGAGCGGCCGCCGAGGTGGAGCAGCTCCAGGACCTCGTCGAAGGAGGCGGAGTCGGAGGCGTCCGGGGTGCAGACCGGGAACAGCCGCTCCAGGTTCTCGGCGTTCTCCTTGCCGAAGAGCTTGGTGGCCAGCTGCGACTCGCGGGCCCGCATCCAGTTGCGGTTGCCCTTGACCGTGTTGATCTCGCCGTTGTGCGCGACGAAGCGGTACGGGTGGGCGAGCGGCCAGCTCGGGAAGGTGTTGGTGGAGAACCGCGAGTGGACCAGCGCGACGGCGGTGGCGAAGCGGCGGTCGGACAGGTCGGGGAAGAAGGGCTCCAGCTGGCCGGTGGTCAGCATGCCCTTGTAGACGATCGTGCGGGCGGACAGCGAGGGGAAGTAGACCCCGGCCTCCCGCTCGGCGCGCTTGCGCAGCGCGAAGGCCTTGCGGTCCAGGGCCAGACCGGTGTTCTCCCCGTCGCTCACGAAGATCTGGGAGAAGGCCGGCATGGTGGCGCGGGCGCCGTTGCCGAGCAGCTGCGGGGCGACCGGGACCACCCGCCAGCCGATGACGTCCAGGCCCTCTTCGCCGGCGATCGTCTCGATGCGCGAGACGGCGTCGGCCGCTTCCCGGGCGTCGGACGGCAGGAAGGCGATGCCGACGGCGTAGGCGCCGGCCTCGGGGAGCTCGAAGGTGACGTTCTCGCGAAGGAACGCGTCCGGCACCTGGAGCAGGATGCCGGCGCCGTCACCCGAGTCGGGCTCGGAGCCGGTGGCACCGCGGTGCTCCAGATTCGTCAGGACGGTGAGTGCCTGCTCGACCAGTGCGTGGCTGGCCTCGCCGGTGAGGGTGGCCACAAAGCCGACGCCACAGGCGTCGTGCTCGTTGCGCGGGTCGTACATGCCCTGCTGGGCAGGGCGGCCGTCCATGGGCGACCAGGCGGCGGCGCTGGCGCTGCTGGTGGTCGCGGAGTGCGTGGACGCGAGACGCATCGGCTCTCCCAACGTCGTCGTGGCATAGGCATTGCCGAGGGACGACGTTGGCCCTCCGCGAAATTTCGTGCAGGTTACAGGATGACTCCCTTCTCAAAAAGCGAAAAGGGGCTTCCAACATGCGGACACCGCACGGGCGGTGAGTCAGTGCACGGACGGAATCCAGGCCGTCCCACAAGGCGGCGTTCGGCGAGCGACGTTGCCCGCGACGCCTGGGCCTTATGCCCGGTCGTCAACAAAACGAAACCGCTGGGTAACGCGGTAATTATGCGGTCACCCGTATGACACGTCAGCCTACGACGGTTCCGAACAGTGCTCCCAGGGCGTACGTCACACCCGCGGCCGCGCCGCCCAGGGTCAGCTGCCGCAGCCCGCTGAACCACCAGGAACGCGCCGTCACCCGCGCCACGACGGCACCGCAGGCGAAGAGTCCGACCAGCGCGAGCAGCACCGCGGGCCAGATCGCGGACGCCCCCAGCAGGTAAGGAAGGACAGGCAGCAGCGCACCCAGCGCAAACGATCCGAAGGAGGAGACTGCGGCGACGGTGGGCGAAGGAAGGTCGGACGGGTCGATCCCCAGCTCCTCGCGCGCATGGATCTCCAGGGCCTGCTCCGGGTCCCGGGACAGCTGCGCCGCGACCTGCCGGGCGAGCGCCGGCTCGACCCCGCGGGACTCGTAGAGCGCCGCCAGCTCCTCCAGCTCGTCCTTCGGGTGCTTGCGCAGCTCGGACCGCTCGATGTCCAGCTCGGCCTGCACCAGCTCACGCTGCGAGGCGACCGAGGTGTACTCCCCCGCGGCCATCGAGAAGGCGCCGGCGGCCAGCCCCGCCAGGCCGGTGATGATGATCGTCTGCTGCGACAGCGCACCGCCGGCGACACCCGTCATCAGGGCGAGGTTCGAGACCAGCCCATCCATCGCACCGAAGACGGCGGGGCGCAGCCAGCCGCCGTTCACATCGCGGTGGGTGTGGTTGTCGCGGTGGGCCACATGCGTCGGCGCCGCGGCATCCATGATCTCCATGACGGACATATCGGTACCTACTCCCTGCAGCGAGGTGTGGGCCGATGGCGGCGCTTCCCCCTTCAACACCTCGAAGTTATGCGCGCAGCACCCTCCGCCGCTAGCAAGGAAGGCCGAACTTACCGCGCTGACCTGCGGTTTTTCCTTGAGGTGGGTGATGAGATCCGGGTCACACCCCGTTTTCGGACCCTCGGGCGGTCCGGTTCCGGGTGCCGTACGGGGGAGTCGACCGGGTGACCCTGCCGCCCGGGACAGGAGAGCCGGGGCGCCGCGTGGCACGGATACAGCGCGGCGGTCCGAAACCGTCCCGGCGCCCCAGGTCACCGGGACGGCCGTTCCGCCGGCCCGCCCCGTTGCCGTCCCGGCGCCCTTCCGGCCGCCTCCCCCTCCCCCGCCCGTGGAAGGACTCACCCGCAGATGACGTACGCAAGCGAGCAGACACCGGCCGCGGCGCCGGAGACGAGGCCGGAGGCGAGGCCGGCCTCGGCACCGGATACGCCGGGTGCACCGGCTTCGCCGGACGCACCGGACGCCTCCGACGCGGGGGCCGTCCGGACCCTCACGGCCCGCACCGTCCCGCCGGTCGCCGAACCGTCGCCCGCGGGGCCGGTGCCGCCCGCCGTCCCGGCCCCGCCGTCCCTGGAGGACCGGGCGGCCGGCTGCCTGGTCGGCGCCGCCGTCGGCGATGCGCTCGGCGGGCCCGTGCAGGGCTGGTCGCCGGAGGAGATCGTCAAACGGCACGGCGGCCGGGTCGAGGGCATCGTCGGACCGTTCCACGACAACTGGCGCACCGCCCGCCCGCTCACGCCGTTCCACAAGGGCGACGGCCACGTCACCGACGACACCCTGATGACACATGCGCTGGTGCGGGTCTACGAGACGGTGCGCGACCACCTCGACGCCTATGACATCGCCGACCACCTCGTCCCGGACCTGATCGGCACCCCGCGCTGGATCCCGGAACTGGAGACCGAGGCGCTGCCGCTGCAGCGGATCTTCCTCGCCGAGAAGTGGATCGTGGCGCGGCTGCACTACGGGCACGCGGACCCCCGCGAGGCGGGCGTCGGCAATATCGTCAACTGTGGTGCGGCGATGTACATGGCTCCGGTCGGCATCGTCAACGCCGGCAACCCGGACCGGGCGTACGCCGAGGCGCTGGACATCGCCGGTGCGCACCAGGCCTCCTACGGGCGGGAGGCGGCGGGGGTGTTCGCCGCGGCCGTGGCCGCCGCGTTCCTGCCGGACGCCACCCCGTCCTCGGTCGTCGTCCAGGCGCTGCGGCTGGCCAAGGACGGCACCCGCGCCGCGATCGAGGCGGTCTGCGAAGCCGCGTCGTCGGTCACCGAAGCCGAGTCGGCACCGGCGCCGCTGCGGGCGGCCGTCGCCCCCTTCGACACGGTGGGCCCGGACTACCGCAACCCGTCGCTCGGCGCCCGGCGGCCCTCCCGGCTGCACGCCGTCGAGGAACTTCCCATCGCCCTGGGCATGTTGCTGACCGGTGGCGGCGACTACCGGGCCACGGTCCTCGGCGCGGTCAACTACGGCCGCGACTGCGACTCGATCGCCACGATGTGCGGCGCGCTGGTCGGCGCCCTGCGCGGCGCGGCGGCGGTACCGGCCGAGTGGAGCGAGGAGGTCGCCCGCGCCAGCCGTCTCGATCTGCAGGCGCCCGGGGCCGCGCTGGCCACCGTCGCCCGCGAGGTCTTCACCCGTGACCGGGCCCGTGCCCGCACCCACGAGCAGGCCTTCACCGCGATCTCGGCCATCCCCGCGATGACGGAGGCGGGCGGACGGTGACGGCCACCGGGGCCGGCGCCCGGCCCGATGGTGCGGCGCCCTCCCCCGGTCCGCTCGCCGGGCTGCGGGTGCTCGATCTCGCCACGCTGTTCGCCGGTCCGCTCGCCGCCACCCTGCTGGGGGACTACGGCGCCGAGGTGATCAAGGTCGAGCATCCGCACCGCCCCGACCCGTCACGCGGCCACGGGCCCGCCAAGGACGGCATCGGACTGTGGTGGAAGCTGCTGGGCCGCAACAAGAAGACCGTCACCCTCGATCTCTCCCACCCGGAGGGCCGGGAGGTCCTGCTGCGGCTGGCCGCCGGGGCCGACGTCGTCATCGAGAACTTCCGGCCCGGGACCCTGGAGCGCTGGGGGCTGGGCTGGGACGAGCTGTCCGCGCGCCGTCCGGGGCTGGTGCTGGCGCGGGTCACCGGCTTCGGGCAGTTCGGCCCGTATGCCCGGCGCCCCGGGTTCGGCACCCTGGCCGAGGCGATGAGCGGCTTCGCCGCGATCACCGGTGAGCCGGACGGCCCGCCGACCCTGCCGCCGTTCGGCCTCGCCGACGCGGTCGCCGCGCTGACCACGTCGTACGCCGTGATGGCCGCACTGCACGCCCGGGCGGCGACCGGCCGCGGCCAGGTCATCGACCTGGCGCTGATCGAACCGATGCTGACCGTCCTCGGCCCCCAGCCGCTCTGGTACGACCAGCTCGGCCACCTCCAGCCGCGGACCGGCAACCGGTCCCCCAATGTCGCGCCGCGCAACACCTACCGCACCGCCGACGGCTCCTGGGTGGCGGTCTCCACCTCGGCCGAGTCGGTCGCCGCGCGGGTGATGCGGCTGGTCGGCCGGCCCGAGGTGATCGACGAGCCCTGGTTCGCGACCGGCGAGGGGCGTGCCCGGCACGCCGATGAGCTCGATGCGGCGGTCGCCGGCTGGATCGCCCGGCACGACCGGGCCGAGGTGCTGGCCGCCTTCGAGAAGGCCGAAGCGGCGGTGGCACCCGTCTACGACATCCGCGAGGTGATGGCGGATCCGCAGTACCGGGCGCTGGGAACGATCACCGAGGTCCCGGACGACGAACTCGGCACCGTCCGGATGCAGAACGTCCTCTTCCGGCTCTCCGAAACACCGGGCGCCATCCGGTGGGCGGGGCGCCCGCACGGCGCGGACACGGACGAGGTGCTCGCCGGGATCGGCCTGACCGGTCCCGAGATCGAGGGGCTGCGCGCGTCGGGGGTGCTGTGACGGTGGCGCCCCCCGGCCCCCGGCCGGCGGGGCCCGGCGGGTGCGGGAGCCGGCCGGGCGACGGTGCTGACGGCGCGGCAACGCCCCGGGACAGCACAGCGCCGGGCGGATCCGACGTATCGGGTCCGCCCGGCGCGGTCGGCGGCCGGTGGTGGGTGGCCGCCTCAGGACTTCTTGGTGCTGCCGCTGCCGGCGGGCTTGGCGGCGTCCGCCGCGGGGGCGTCGGCCGCGTCTTCGGCCTTCCCGTCCGCGGGCTCGTCCTTCGCGGACTCCGCGGACTCCGCGGGCTTCGCGGGTGTCTCGGGGTTTTCGGACTTCGCGGGCTCCTCCGCCTGCGCGGTCCCGTCGGCGGAGGCCGGCTTCGGCGAGGTCTTCACGGCCGCGGCACCGGCGGTGGTGGCGTCAGCATCGGCGTCGTCGACGCTCTCAGCGCCCTTGACGCCCTTGACGCCGTCCGCGCCCTTGGTGCCTTCACCGCTCTCGTCCGCGCCCTCGCCCTCGGCGAGCTGCGCCCCCGGTTCGACGACCGCTTCCCGGCCGGGTGCCTTCTTGGCGGAGACCACCAGGTAGGCGATGGCCAGCACGAAAACGATCAGCGCGGTCCAGACGTTGAGCCGCAGGCCCAGGATGTGGTGCGCCTCGTCGACCCGCATGTACTCGATCCAGGCGCGCCCGGTGCAGTAGGCGGCGACGTACAGCGCGAACGCCCGCCCGTGGCCGAGCCGGAAGCGCTTGTCGGCCCAGATCACCAGCGCCGCGACGCCGAGGCACCACAGGCTCTCGTAGAGGAAGGTCGGGTGGTAGGTACCGCCGATCCGTCCGATCGCCGGGTCGGAGCTGATCTTCAGCGCCCACGGGACATCGGTCGGCTTGCCGTACAGCTCCTGGTTGAACCAGTTGCCCCACCGGCCGATCGCCTGCCCGATGGCCAGACCGGGCGCCAGCGCGTCGGCGTAGGCCGGCAGCGGGATGCCCCGCCGGCGGCAGCCGATCCAGGCGCCCACGGCTCCGAGCGCGACAGCGCCCCAGATGCCGAGGCCGCCCTCCCACACCTTGAAGGCGTCGAGCGGGTGGCCGTTCGGGCCGAAGTACGGCTCGTACGTCGTGATGACGTGGTAGAGGCGGCCGCCGACCAGCCCGAAGGGCACGGCCCACACGGCGATGTCGGCGACGGTGCCGGAGCGGCCACCGCGCTGTACCCAGCGCTTGTTGCCGAGCCAGACGCCGACGAAGACGCCGATGATGATGCAGAATGCGTAGCCGCGCAGCGGGATCGGGCCGAGATGTACGACGCCGACCGACGGGCTGGGAATGAATGCGAGGTCCATGGCAGGGTCGACGCTACCGCGCCGGGCGGGGTCGGCGACAACCCACCCGGCAACGGCTGCGTAACGACCCCGCTGTCGTGCGATGACGCTGTGTGTCCGGGAGCGGACCGCGGCGCCGCGGGGGCGGAGCCCGTCGAGACCGCCAGGAACACCAGGAAGGCCATGAAGGCCAGGAAGGCCAGGAACGCCAAGAGGGTCTTCCCTCTGACTCCCCCAGGACCCCGGCCGAGTCTGCTGGTCCCCTGGTCCCGTGGTCCCGTGGTCCCGTGGTCCCCCAAGTCCCCTAGGTCCCCGGCGTGGCATCCCTGTAGGTCCCCGGTGTGGAGCTCACGCCGTGCTGCTCCCCTCGGGGCGAAGTGTTCCGGGCGGCGTGTTCTCCCTGGGGCGGGGTGCTCCGGAGGGCCTGCTTCCCCCGGGTCGGGGCGGCCGGGTGCGGCGAGGCGCCGGAGTGGCGCGAGGCCCCTGAGTGCGGCGGGGCCCCCGCGTGCGGCGAGGCGCTTTTCCCCGGCTGCTTGCCCTTGTCGGCGTCCTGCACCATCTTCTTCAGGTCCGCGGGGCTGAAGCGGCCGCCCTTCTCCTTCGAGAGGTCCTTTCCGTTGAGCAGGACGGTCGGGGTACCGCGGTATCCGGACCTGGCGAAGGCGTCGGTGGACTTCTGCACGAAGCGGTCGTACCTGCCGTCGTTGACGCACCGGGTGAAGGCGGGGGTCACCAGTCCCTTGACCTTGCCGGCGAGCTGGAGGAGGTACTGCTTGTCGGCGAACTTGTCCTCCTCCTCGGGTGGCTGGTGGGAGTAGAGGACATCGTGGTACTCGCGGAACTTCCCCGCGTCCTGGGCACAGAGGGCGGCGTTGGCGGCGTTGAGGGACCCCTTGCCGCCGGCGTTCCCGTCGATGATCGTCACGAGGTGGTACTCGTTCTTGAGCTGACCTGAGTCCTGCAACTCGTGGATGGCCGGGCGGAAGCCGGTCTCGAACTGCTGGCAGGCGGGGCAGCGGAAGTCCTCCCACACCGTGAGTGTGGAGGGGGCTTGGGGGGCGCCGACGGGAACGGCGGGGCTGCTGCCGCCGCCGACCTGCTTCGGGCGGGCGGTTTCGTTGTCGGAACCGCTCTTGCCGCTGCCGGCCGAGGTCGCCCAGACGGCGATGCCACCGGCGACCGCCAGCGCCACCACCACCGCTCCGGCGACGACGGCCTGCCGGCCGCGCCGGGCGCGCGCCTTCTCCTTTTCCCGCTGTTCCTGCATCCGCTCGCGGGCGGTTCTCTTACCCTCATGGTTCTTCTGGCTCACGCCCCTGGACAACGAAGCGGAGGGGTGCCGCCGCACCCCTCCGCACCGATGTTCGCCCTATCGAGGGACAGCCGACCGGTCCCCCCATCCCTGTGGGACCGGCGGCGCGCTCCGCGCTAGGCCCGCTGTCGCACGCCCTCGGCCAGTTCGGCGGCCAGGGCGCGGATCCCGGCGAGACCGTCCGCCAGATCGCCGTCCGCCGCCAGCATCCGCTTGACGAACGCCGAGCCGACGATCACTCCGTCCGCGAACCGGGCCACCTCGGCGGCCTGTTCGGGGTTGGAGACGCCCAGGCCGACGCAGACCGGCAGGTCGGTGGTCGCCTGGGTACGCCGTACGAGGTCCTGCGCCTGCGCGCCCACCGACTCACGGGTGCCCGTGACGCCCATCAGCGAGGCGGCGTAGACGAAGCCGGAGCCCGCGGCCGTGATCTCGGCCAGCCGCGCGTCCTTGCTGCTGGGGGCGACGACGAAGACGGTGGCGAGGCCGTGCTTGTCGGCGTGCTCCCGCCAGGTCGCGGACTCCTGGACCGGCAGGTCGGGCAGGATGCAGCCGGCGCCGCCCGCCTCGGCGAGCTCGGCGGTGAACCGCTCGATGCCGTAGCGGTCGATCGGGTTCCAGTACGTCATGACGAGGACGGGCTTGCCGGTGGCCCGGTGTGCCTCGCGTACCGTCCGCATCACATCCGCGATCTTCACGCCGCCGCGCAGGGCGATGTCGTCGGCGGTCTGGATGACGGGGCCGTCCAGGACCGGGTCGCTGTGCGGCAGCCCGACCTCCACGACGTCCGCGCCGCCGTCGAAGACGGCCTTCGCCGCCTCGATGCCGCCGTCGACGGTCGGGAACCCGGCCGGCAGGTAGGCGATGAGGGCGGAGCGGCCCTCTGCCTTGGCGGCGGCGAGGGTGTCGCTCAACAGCTTGATGTTCCCGCTCACTTGACGTCCCCCTCGATCTCCGCGTCGGTGGCGGCGTTGTCCGCCTCGACGGCGGCGTCCGTGTCGTACAGGTCGAAGTAACGGGCGGCGGTGTCCATGTCCTTGTCGCCGCGCCCGGACAGGTTGACGACGATCAGGCCGTCCGTGCCGAGCTCCTTGCCGAGGTCCAGGGCGCCGGCCAGCGCGTGGGCGCTCTCGATGGCCGGGATGATGCCCTCGGTCTGCGAGAGCAGGCGCAGCGCCTGCATCGCGGCGTCGTCGGTGACGGCACGGTACTCACCGCGGCCGCTGTCCTTGAGGTAGGCGTGCTCGGGCCCGATACCCGGGTAGTCGAGGCCGGCCGAGATGGAGTACGGCTCGGTGATCTGGCCCTCCTCGTCCTGGAGGACGTAGCTGCGGGAGCCGTGCAGGATGCCCGGTTCACCGGCGCTCAGGGTCGCCGCGTGCTCGCCGGTCTCGATGCCATGGCCGGCCGGCTCGCAGCCGACGAGCCGGACGCCGGCGTCCGGGAGGAAGGCGTGGAAGAGGCCGATGGCGTTGGAGCCGCCGCCGACACAGGCGACGGCCGCGTCCGGCAGACGGCCCGCGCGCTCCAGGATCTGGCGGCGCGCCTCGACGCCGATGACGCGGTGGAAGTCGCGCACCATCGCAGGGAAGGGGTGCGGTCCGGCGACGGTCCCGAACAGGTAGTGGGTGCGGTCGACGTTGGCCACCCAGTCGCGGAAGGCCTCGTTGATGGCGTCCTTGAGGGTCCGGCTGCCGGACTTCACGGCGATGACCTCGGCGCCGAGCATCCGCATCCGGGCGACGTTGAGGGCCTGCCGCTGGGTGTCGATCTCGCCCATGTAGATGGTGCATTCGAGGCCGAAGAGGGCGCAGGCGGTGGCAGTGGCGACACCGTGCTGGCCGGCGCCGGTCTCGGCGATGACCCGGGTCTTGCCCATCCGCTTGGTGAGCAGTGCCTGGCCCAGCACGTTGTTGATCTTGTGCGAGCCGGTGTGGTTGAGGTCCTCGCGCTTGAGGAACACCCGGGCCCCGCCGGCGTGTTCGGCGAACCGCGGCACCTCGGTGAGCGCGCTGGGGCGCCCGGTGTAGTTGACCATCAGGTCGTTGAGCTCGGCGGCGAACGCGGGGTCCGCCTTGGCCTTCTCGTACTCGGCGGCGACCTCGTCGACCGCGGCGACCAGCGCCTCGGGGATGAACTTGCCGCCGAAGGCACCGAAATAGCCTTCGGCGCTGGGGACGCGCCCCTCGGGGTCGGGAAGGAAGAAATCGGAGGACATCAGACGCACTCCTCGGCCGGGGCGGGCTGCCCCGGAAGTCCGGTTGTGTCGGAGACATTCGGGATTCGGAATTCGGGATTCAGGCATCACGGTAGGCGGCGCGCGCCGCACGGACCGGTGCCGCCGCGGAGCCGCACGGGGCGGCTTTCGCGGAGGCCGGACGGCGTCGTGGGGTCCGGTCGCGGGTGGCGGGATCCGGTGGCGGATCCCGAACCCGGTCGCGGGCTGTGGGGCGCGGGTCATGGGACCCGGCCGCGGGCCCGTGGGCCCGGTCGCAGGGCACAGAGCCACAGGACCCGGCCGCCGGCGCTCCCCCGCCCCCTCCCCCCTCTCCCCCTTCGGGGGAGGGGGCGGGGGTGGGTTCGGGGGTGGGGGGTGAAAAGGCAGTCAGACGACCGCCGCACCCGCCCGCACCCCGGCGCCCGGAAGGGGCCGACGCGTCAGCGCGCGGACCCCGGTCGCCATCGCCTGCCGTTGATCTGTCCCGGCTCGGATCCGATGTGGTACCTGACCCTGCGCCCGTGGACCCGTCGTGCGGGCGCCCGGCAGCCGCGGTGCCACGGCGGCAGCGCGCAGCGCTGGGGCTCGGGGCTGCGGTGGGCGGCGGGCGGGAAGCCGCGGACCAGCGCCGGGCGCGGGACGCGGCCGGCCCCCGCCGCGGCACGCACGCCTGCCGGCCCCGGGTAAGGAACCCGGGCCCGGCAGCTGAGCCTCGCGGCGGTGGCGGTCATGTCGGTGTGTGCCGTTCCCCGGCGCTCAGGACCGGCCGTGCCGGATCGCCGGGTGGGAGCCCGCGGCGACCAGGTCGGCGACCGCGGTCCTGGGGTCCTTGCCGGTCACCAGCGACTCGCCGACCAGCACCGCGTCCGCGCCGTCATTGGCGTACGCGATCAGGTCGTGCGGTCCGCGGACACCGGACTCGGCGATCTTGACGATGTGGTCGGGGATCTCGGGGGCGACCCGGGCGAAGTTGCCGCGGTCGACCTCGAGGGTCTTCAGGTTGCGGGCGTTGACGCCGATGATCTTGGCGCCGGCGTCCACCGCGCGGGCGACCTCTTCCTCGTCGTGTACCTCGACCAGTGGCGTCAGCCCGATCGACTCGGCCCGCTCGATCAGCGAGACCAGGGCCTCCTGCTCCAGCGCGGAGACGATCAGCAGCGCGAGGTCGGCGCCGTAGGCACGGGCCTCCCACAGCTGGTAGGCGGTGACGATGAAGTCCTTGCGCAGCACGGGGATGTCGACCTTGGCGCGGACGGCCTCCAGGTCGGCCAGCGAACCGCCGAACTTGCGCTGCTCGGTCAGGACGGAGATGACCGCCGCGCCGCCCGCCTCGTAGTCGGCGGCCAGACCGGCCGGGTCGGCGATCGCGGCGAGCGCGCCCTTGGACGGGCTGGAGCGCTTGACCTCGCAGATCACCGTGACGCTCTCGCCCTTGAGCGCGGCGACGCCGTCCTTGGCGGGACGCGCCTTCTGGGCCCGCTCCTTGAGCTCGTCGAGGCCGACGCGCGCCTGCCGCTCTGCGAGGTCGGCACGGACGCCGTCGATGATCTCGTCGAGCACACTCACGCGAGCGGCCTCCTTCTTGAGCGGTGGAGGTGGACAGTGGCCGGCGGGACGAGCTGCCCCATCCGGCACTCCGATGGTATCCGCCAAAGGATCCAGGTCTCACATCCGGTGGACCGCGGTCCCACGACCCGGACATCCCGAGCCCCCGTGCGGGCGGGCGCTACCGGCCCGCACGGCCTGCCGGTCACGGGGCCAGCCCGCTGCCGAAGGGGAGGTTGCGGACGACCGTGAAGACCAGCAGCAGACCGCCCAGCGCCCACCAGTGGACGGCTCGCGGCCGCGGGCCCGGCGTACGGCGTCCGCGCACCGCACGGCCCAGCCAGCGGGCCCAGAGGACCGCACAGGCGGCGTACCCGGCCACCGCGAGGGCGTTGGCGCCCAGCGCCGCCACGAGATCGCCGTGGGCGACGGCATGGGCGCTGCGCAGGCCGCCGCAGGCCGGGCAGAGGAGGCCGGTGAGGTGCAGCAGCGGGCACACCGGGTAGTGCCCGGGTTCGTTCGGGTCGACGACGCCGAGGCAGGCGAAGGCGGCGGTGGCGGCGGCCAGGACGCCCAGGGGCGCCGCCAGACGGCGGGGCAGCCCGCCGGGGAGTCGGGCTTCGGGCCGGGGCCGCGCCGCGGGTTCGCTCACGTGCCGATTGTGCGGCCCTGCGCGCGAAGGCGCAGCTTCTCGGCCGCCGTACGGAAAGGGCACGGACGGCTGGTACGGCACCGGGGGTGCGTACGGACCGGGAAGCGGCGCCTTCGAGGGGTGCGCCGGGTCGCGGCGCCACGGGAGCGGAGAGCGCGGCCCTCCTGCGGCCGGCTCAGCCCTCCTGCGGCTGCGCCTTCGCCTGGGTGCGCGGCTTGGCCGAGCGCTTGGGCTCCTGGCCCAGGCCGGCCGCGCGCATCAGACCGCCCGCCAGGGCGCCGAGACCGATCAGCACGATGCCGGCCCAGAAGCCGGGAACGTTCCCCAGCACGATGAAGGCTCCGGAGACACAGAAGCCGATGAACGAGATGATGACGCCGGTCCAGGCGGCGGGGGTGTGTCCGTGGCCACTGCTCGACATGAATGCTCCTCGTTGCTCTCTCGCGCCGGGGTCGGGGCGCGGTGATCCTCAGCGCCCATTGTCACCGATGCCGGGTGGAGCCCCGTTACCGGGTGGGGTCCTCACCGCGGTCCAGGGACTTCCAGATCTCCTCGGGGCGGTCCAGATCCGGCGCGGGCGGCGTCCGCCGCGGGCCCCGGCCGCCCCCCGGCGTGCGCTCGTAGCGGCCCGACATGGCAGGCCAGTGGCGCCCGCAGACCAGTGCCAGCAGCCCGGCGAGCAGCAGCAGCAGACCGCCGGCGGCGGCCACCCACGGCCATCCGGTGTGCGTGACGTGATGCACACCGGCGTCGGTCAGTCCGACCGCGGTGGCGGCCTTCTCCCGCAGCGCCGAGGTGTCGGAGTTGCCCAGCACCGCGGCGACGGCGATGCCCACGCCGCTGAGCGCGAGCAGCACGGCGACCGCGATCCGGCCGGCCCTGCGCACCGCGAAGACGGCGACCAGCGCGGCCAGCCCGACGACGGCCAGCGCGCCGGGCACACCGGTCACATCGGCGCCGGTGACGGAGCGCGGCAGCTCGCCCTGGGCCAGCACGGCGGTGCCCTTGGCCCAGGTGCGGCCGGAGGCCAGCAGCGCCAGGGCGGCGCCGACCGCACCGGCCGGCAGCGCCAGCGCGAGACTGCGCTTCGCACGGGACGCGGGCCTGGCCGGCGGGGGCCCGGGCGTGACCTGGGGCTCGGTCTCGGCGGGGGTCTGGGGTACGGCACTCACGGGTACCACTATCGCGCACCGGGCGGCGGGGCCCGGCGCGCGGGGTGGCACCTCAGGTCACGGGGGCTACCCGCCCAGGTGGTTCGCGGTGTTCACGGCACGCAGCACCGCTGCCGCCTTGTTGGGCACTCGGGGCACCCCGCGGCGGGGTGGACCGGGGCAGGAGCCGTTGGTGGTCCCGCCCGGTGGACCACCAACGGCGGGCTACCCGCCCAGGTGGTTCGCAGTGTTCACGGCGCGCAGCACTGCGGCGGCTTTGTTGCGGCACTCGGTGTCCTCGGCCACCGGGTCGGAGTCAGCGACGATCCCGGCGCCCGCCTGGACGTAGGCGGTGCCGTCCCGCAGCAGGGCGGTGCGGATCGCGATGGCGGTGTCGGAGTCGCCGGCGAAGTCGAGGTAGCCCACGCAGCCGCCGTACAGACCGCGCCGGGTCGGCTCCAGCTCCTCGATGATCTGCAGGGCGCGCGGCTTGGGGGCGCCGGAGAGCGTGCCCGCGGGGAAGCAGGCGGTGAGCACGTCGAAGGCGCTGCGGCCCTCGGCCACCTGCCCGGTGACCGTCGAGACGATGTGCATCACATGGCTGTAGCGCTCGACGGACATGAAGTCGACGACCTCGACGCTACCCGGCTCGCAGACCCGGCCCAGGTCGTTGCGGCCCAGGTCGACCAGCATCAGGTGCTCGGCGCGTTCCTTGGGGTCGGCCAGCAGCTCGTCCGCGAGGGCCTGGTCCTCCTGGACGCTCGCGCCGCGCGGGCGGGTGCCGGCGATGGGGTGGACCATGGCCCGGCCGTCCTCGACCTTCACCAGCGCCTCGGGGCTGGAGCCGACGACGTCGAAGCCGGACCGCACGCCGTCCTCGCCCTCGAAGCGGAAGAGGTACATGTACGGGCTGGGGTTGGTGGCCCGCAGCACCCGGTAGACGTCCAGCGCGCTCGCCGTGCAGGGGGTCTCGAAGCGCTGGGAGGGCACGACCTGGAAGGCCTCGCCGGCCCGGATGCGCTCCTTGATGTCCTCGACGGCCTCCCGGAAGGCCGGGCCGCCCCACTCGGCGGTGTACGGCGGGACCTCGGACGGGGGCAGCGCGGCGGCACCGGCCTGCGCGGGCCGGGCGAGGTCGTCGGCCATGGTGTCCAGGCGGGCCACCGCGTCGGCGTAGGCCTCGTCGACACCGGTGTCGAGGTCGTTGTGGTTGATCGCGTTGGCGATCAGCAGGACGGTGCCGCTCCAGTGGTCGAGGACGGCGAGGTCGGAGGTGAGCAGCATGGTCAGCTCGGGCAGCCGCAGGTCGTCCTCGGTCTGCTCGCCGATCTTCTCCAGGCGGCGCACGATGTCGTAGCCGAGGTAGCCGACCATGCCGCCGGTGAAGGGCGGCAGGCCCTCGCCCTCGATGAGGTCGCGGGGGGTGTGCAGCGCCTCGACGGTGTCGCGCAGCGCGTCGAGCGGGTCGCCCCCGGCCGGCATGCCGACGGGCGGGCTGCCCAGCCAGTGCGCCTGCCCGTCGCGGGTGGTGAGGGTGGCGGCGCTGCGGACTCCGATGAAGGAGTAGCGCGACCACGTACGGCCGTTCTCGGCGGACTCCAGGAGGAAGGTGCCGGGGCGTTCGGCGGCGAGTTTGCGGTAGAGCCCGACCGGGGTGTCGCCGTCCGCGAGCAGGCGCCGGGTGACGGGGATGACCCGCCGGTCCTTGGCGAGGGTGCGGAAGGTGTCGAGGTCCGGAGTGGCGGTGCCGGTGGTTCCCGTGGTCATGGCAGCGGAGCCTACTGGTCCTGACCGGCCCGGGTGGTCAGTACGTCCGCATCGAAGCAGGTCCGGTCGCCGGTGTGGCAGGCGGCGCCGACCTGGTCGACCCGGACCAGGACGGTGTCGGCGTCGCAGTCCAGTGCCACGGACTTGACGTGCTGGACGTGGCCGGAGGTGTCGCCCTTGACCCAGTACTCCTGGCGGCTGCGGGACCAGTACGTGCAGCGGCCGGTGGTGAGGGTGCGGTGCAGCGCCTCGTCGTCCATCCAGCCGAGCATCAGCACCTCGCCGGTGTCGTACTGCTGGGCGATGGCGGGGACCAGGCCGTCGGCGCCGCGCTTGAGGCGGGCGGCGATGGCGGGGTCCAGGGCGGGGGTGGTGTCCGGGGTGGCGGCGCGGCTGCTCATGGTGTCCATTGTGCCGTGCGGCATCCTGCAGGCATGCATCATCAGCAGCCGCCCGCGCCGCCACCGCCGCCGGACCCGGACCGCGCCGCGCGGGTGGCGGCGCGGGTGCTGGGCGCGGTGTTCGCGGCGGCGGTGCTGGTCGGCGTGGTGGTCGTGATGGTGGTGTTCCGCTCGTGAGAGGGCGTGCTCCCGCCGGGCGAGGACGGCGGACTCCCCCGGGCTTCACGGGCGCCGGGGGACGGGCTCACGCCCCCGGCTTCCCGGAGGACGGGCTCACACCCCCAGCTTCGCCGCCCGCAGCCGGTCGATGGCGTCCTTGTCGCCGTCCAGCTCCACCTCGGCGGCGTCCTGCCGGCCGAAGGCGAACATCGTCAGCTCGCCCGGCTCGCCGACGACCGTGACCACCGGGGTGCCGCGATGGGCCACCGCGGTCCGCCCGTCCGGGCGCCGCAGCACCAGGCCCACCGGCGACTTCCGGCCCAGCACCCGGGCCATCCGCTCGATCCTGGACCACAGCGCGTCCGCGAACACGGGGTCCAGCTCCCGCGCGCTCCAGTCCGGCTGCGCCCGCCGTACGTCCTCGGCGTGGACGTAGAACTCGACGGTGTTGGACGCCTCGTCGATCTGCTTGAGCGCGAACGGCGACATCCGTGGCGGCCCGGTCCTGATCAGCCGGATCAGCTCCTCGTACGGCTTGCCGGCGAACTCCGCCTGCACCCGCTCCAGCCGCGCGGCCAGCGGCTTGACGAGCAGCCCGCCGGCCGCGTCGGCGCGCCGCTCGCGCACCACCACATGCGCGGCCAGGTCCCGCGCGCTCCAGTTCTCGCACAGCGTCGCCGCCTCGGGGCCTGCGCTCTCCAACAGGTCGGCGAGAAGGAGCCGTTCACGCTTCGCATGGGTCGACATGCGGCCAGCCTACGACCGGGCGCGGCCCCCTGCCACGGGGCCGCGCCCGGCCTCGTCCGGTGACCGTCCCCTCTCCCCCGTCTGCCGGATTCCCGCCCGCTCAGGGCCCGTCCGGCTCCAGGTGCTCCCGCAGGATGCGCTCCAGCTCCCGGGCGGCGCGCGGCGGGGAGACATCGCCCCGGTGGGCGACGGAGACCACGCGGTGCATACCGGGCGTCGAGAAGGGGGTGACGCGCAGGCCGGAGCGTTCGGCGACCATGCTGGGGACCACGGCGAGGCCCAGCCCGGCCCGGACGAAGCCGAGGACCGCGTCCATCTCGCCGCCCTCGACGGTGAAGGCGGGCTCGAAACCGGCCGCCCGGCACGCCGCGGTGGTGAATTCCCGCAGGTCGTAGCCGCGGCGGAACATGGCGAGCGGCCGGCCTCGCAGATCCTCCACCCGGATGCGGGTGCGCCGGCCGACCGGGGCCGGGCGGTCGGGTGCGGAGACCACGACCAGTTCCTCGCGCAACAGGGCGGAGGTGGTCAGGGCGGGGGCCTGGAGCGGGAGCGGAGTGATGACCAGGGCCAGGTCCAGTGCGCCGTCGGCCAGCGCCCGGACGAGGTCCTGCGAGCCGTCCTCGGTCACCAGGAGGTCCACCCCCGGATACGCGGTGTGGAAGGCCCGCAGGACGTCGGGGACGAGGCTGGCGCACAGGCTGGGCGGGGCGCCGAGGCGCAGCCGGCCGCGGCGCAGCCCGGCGACCTCCTGGACCTCGCGGCGGGCGGTCTCGGCATCGGCGAGGATCCGCCGGGCGAGCGGCAGCAGCGTCTCGCCGGCGTCGGTGAGGGTGATGTGGCCGCGGGCGCGGTGGAAGAGCTCCGCTCCCAACTCCCGTTCCAGCGAACGGATCTGCTGGGAAAGGGAGGGCTGGGCGACGTGTTCGCGCTCGGCGGCGCGGGTGAAGTGCCGGGTGTCGGCCACGGCCGTGAAGTAGCGGAGCTGCTGCAACTGCATACAGGGAAGGATAGGCGGCGATAGGCGCAGCCTATGAAGATGAGCCGGACCATGTCTTGGACTGATCGGAAGCCGGTCCCTACCGTCGGGACGCATGGCACTGGACACACGGACGGGCCGACGGCCGTCCTTCGCGGGCCTCCTGTGGCGCTCGACCGTCGGCAAGAAGACGGCGATGGCCGTCAGCGGCCTCGTGATGCTGCTGTACCTGGTCGTCCATATGCTGGGCAACCTCAAGATCTTCTTCGGGGCGGCGGAGTTCGACGGGTACGCCGCCTGGCTGCGCACCATCGGCGAGCCGTTCCTGCACCACGAGTGGTTCCTGTGGATCGCGCGGGTGGTGCTGCTGGCCGCGGTCGTGGTGCATGCGGTGGCCGCGTACCAGCTCAGCCGGCGGGACCTCGCCGCCCGGCCGGTGAAGTACTCCCACCCGTTGCCCGTCCACCGGCCCCGGCCGGGGCGCTTCGCGCCGCACCTCCTTCTGCGCCGCCGCGCGAGCTACGCCACCCGGACGATGCGCTGGGGCGGTGTCATCCTCGGCCTGTTCGTCGTCTGGCACCTGCTGGACCTGACGACGCTGACGGTGAATCCGCGCGCCGAGGCCGGCCACCCGTACGCGAACGTGGTGGCGACCTTCTCCACCTGGTACGGCAACGCCGTCTACGTCGTGGCGATGCTCGCCCTGGGGCTGCACATCCGGCACGGCTTCTGGAGCGCCGCGCAGACGCTGGGCGCGGGCCACTCCGGCCGCGACCGGACGCTCAAGGCCCTCGCGAACGTCCTCGCCGCCGTCCTGACCGCGGGCTTCCTCGCGGTCCCCGTCTCCGTGATGACCGGAGTAGTGAGCTGACATGACGCCGACTGCCGACCAGGCTCCGACCGCGGGCCGCCGGACTTCGGCCGCCGGCCCCGCGCCGACCGCCGCCACGCCGCCGCGCGGCAGCTACGCCGACTACCCGACCGGCGCGCCCCTCGCCGACACCGCGGCCCCCGGCGGGCCGGTCGCCGAGCGCTGGGACCGCCGCCGCTTCGAGGCCAGGCTCGTGGGCCCGGCCAACCGCCGCAGGCACACCGTCATCGTCGTCGGCACCGGACTCGCGGGCGGCGCGGCCGGTGCCACCCTGGCCGAACAGGGCTACCACGTCGAGCAGTTCTGCTATCAGGACTCCCCGCGCCGGGCCCACTCCATCGCCGCCCAGGGCGGGATCAACGCGGCGAAGAACTACCGCAACGACGGCGACTCCGTCCACCGCCTCTTCCACGACACCGTCAAGGGCGGCGACTTCCGCGCACGGGAGTCCAATGTGCACCGGCTCGCGCAGATCTCGGTGGAGATCATCGACCAGTGCGTGGCCCAGGGCGTGCCGTTCGCCCGCGAGTACGGCGGCCTGCTCGACACCCGCTCCTTCGGCGGCGTCCAGGTCTCCCGTACGTTCTACGCCCGCGGCCAGACGGGGCAGCAACTGCTGCTCGGCGCCTACCAGGCGCTCTCCCGGCAGATCGCGGCCGGGACGGTGCGCCTGCACGCCCGTACCGAAATGCTCGACCTGATCGTCGTCGACGGCCGGGCCCGCGGCATCGTCGCCCGCGACCTGGTCACCGGCCGGATCGAGAGCTACCTCGCGGATGCGGTGGTCCTGGCGTCCGGCGGCTACGGCAATGTCTTCTACCTGTCGACGAACGCCCTGCACTCCAACGCCACCGCCGTGTGGCGGGCGCACCGGCGCGGGGCGTACTTCGCCAACCCCTGCTTCACCCAGATCCACCCCACCTGCATCCCGCGCACCGGCGACCACCAGTCCAAGCTCACGCTGATGAGCGAGTCGCTGCGCAACGACGGGCGTATCTGGGTCCCGAAGGCCCGGGGCGACGTCCGCCCGCCCGGCCGGATCCCCGAGGAGGAGCGCGACTACTACCTGGAGCGCCGCTACCCCTCCTTCGGCAATCTCGTACCCCGCGACATCGCCTCCCGGGCCGCCAAGGGCGTCTGCGACGAGGGCCGCGGCGTCGGTCCCGGCGGTCAGGGCGTGTACCTGGACTTCGCCGACGCGATCGCCCGGACGGGCAGGGCCGCGGTCGAGGAGAAGTACGGCAACCTCTTCGACATGTACGCGCGGATCACCGCGGAGGACCCGTACGAGACGCCGATGCGGATCTACCCCGCCGTGCACTACACGATGGGCGGCCTGTGGGTCGACTACGACCTGCAGACCACCGTCCCCGGCCTGTTCGCCCTCGGGGAGGCCAACTTCTCCGACCACGGCGCCAACCGGCTCGGCGCCTCCGCCCTGATGCAGGGCCTCGCCGACGGCTACTTCGTCCTGCCGCCGGCCCTCAACGACTACCTGGCCCGCACGCCCCTCGCCGCCGTGGACGACGGCCACCCGGCGGCCGTCGCGGCTGTCGGGGAGACCACGGCACGCCTGACGCGGCTGCTCGCCGTCGACGGCGACCGCACCCCCGACTCCTTCCACCGCGAGATCGGCGCCCTGTTGTGGGAGCACTGCGGCATGGCCCGTACGGACGAGGGGCTGCGCACGGCCCTCGACCGGATTCCGCAGCTCCGCGAGCAGTTCTGGCGCCGCGTCAAGGTGCCCGGCACCGGCGAGGAGTTCAACCAGTCCCTGGAGAAGGCCCACCGCATCGTCGACTACCTGGAGCTCGCCGAGCTGATGTGCCTCGACGCCCTGCACCGCGCCGAGTCCTGCGGCGGCCACTTCCGCGAGGAGTCGCAGACCCCCGACGGCGAGGCCGCCCGCCGGGACGAGGAGTTCTGCTACGCGGCCGGCTGGGAGTTCACCGCCACCGGCGAGGCCCCCGTCCTCCACAAGGAAGACCTGGTCTTCGAGTACGTCCACCCCACCCAGCGGAGCTACGCATGAAGCTCACCCTGCGCATCTGGCGCCAGCAAAGCGCCGACGCCCCGGGCGCCCTGTCCACCTACGAGGTGGACGGCATCTCACCGGACATGTCGTTCCTGGAAATGCTCGACACCCTCAACGAAGAGCTCCTGCTGGGCGGTGACGATCCGGTCGCCTTCGACCACGACTGCCGCGAGGGCATCTGCGGCGCCTGCTCGCTGGTCATCAACGGCGAGGCGCACGGCCCCGAGCCCACCACCACCTGCCAGCTGCACATGCGGTCCTTCCGGGACGGCGACACCCTCGACATCGAGCCGTGGCGGGCCGCCGCCTTCCCGGTCGTCAAGGACCTGGTCGTCGACCGCTCCGCCTTCGACCGCATCATCCAGTCCGGCGGCTACATCACCGCCCCGACCGGCGCCGCCCCCGAGGCACACGCCACCGCCGTGCCCAAGCCGGCCGCCGACACCGCCTTCGAGCACGCCGAGTGCATCGGCTGCGGCGCCTGTGTGGCGGCCTGCCCCAACGGCTCGGCGATGCTGTTCACCGCCGCCAAGGTCGTCCACCTGGGCTCCCTGCCCCAGGGCGCCCCGGAGCGGGAGAGCCGCGTCCTGGACATGGTGGGACGGATGGACGCCGAGGGATTTGGCGGGTGCACCAACACCGGGGCGTGTGCGACGGCCTGTCCCAAGGGGATTCCGCTCTTCAGCATCGCCGCCATGAACCGGGAGTTCGTCCGGGCGGCGCGGAAGGGGCGCTGAGCCGGACCGCGGGGCTCTCCCGACGGGTGCGCTCCGGGTCAGCGCACCGGGTGTCCCGCCCCCCGGAGGGCGTCCTTGACCTGGCCGATGCGCAGGTCACCGAAGTGGAAGACGGAGGCGGCCAGGACCGCGTCGGCGCCGGCCGCGACGGCCGGGGCGAAGTCGTCCAGCTTGCCGGCGCCGCCGGAGGCGATCACCGGGACGGTGACGTGCCTACGGACCGCCTCGATCATCTCGACGTCGTAGCCGTCCTTGGTGCCGTCGGCGTCCATGGAGTTGAGAAGGATCTCTCCGGCGCCGAGTTCGGCGGCGCGGTGGGCCCATTCCACGGCGTCGATGCCGGTGCCGCGGCGGCCGCCGTGGGTGGTGACCTCGTAGCCGGACGGCGTCCCCGCGTCGGTGCGGCGGGCGTCGACCGAGAGGACCAGGACCTGGCTGCCGAAGCGTTCGGCGATCTCGCGGATCACGTCGGGGCGGGCGATGGCGGCGGTGTTGACGCCGACCTTGTCCGCGCCGGCCCGCAGCAGCTTGTCGACGTCCTCGGGGGTGCGGACGCCGCCGCCCACCGTGAGGGGGATGAAGACCTGCTCGGCGGTGCGGCGGACCACGTCGTAGGTGGTCTCGCGGTTGCCGGAGGAGGCGGTGATGTCGAGGAAGGTCAGCTCGTCGGCGCCCTCCTCGCCGTAGACCTTCGCCATCTCGACGGGATCGCCCGCGTCGCGCAGGTTCTGGAAGTTGACGCCCTTGACGACCCGGCCGCCTTCGACGTCCAGGCAAGGGATGACTCGGACCGCCAGGGTCATGTCGGTTCAGGCCTCTCTGACAGTTCTCGGAAAGCTTCCAGTTCCACTTCCACCAGGACGCGGGGGTCGACGAATCCGGAGACCACGACCAGGCTCGAAACGGGCGGCGCGGCCTCGAAGAGCTCCCGGTGGGCGCGGCCGGATGCGTCCACATCGCGCAGGTGGGTGAGGTACACACGGGTGCGCAGCACCGCGTCGGCGCCGAGGCCGAAGGGTTTGAGCGCATCCAGCGCCTGGGTGAAGGCGGCCTTGGTCTGTTCGTACGGGTCGCCCTCGCCCACAAGGACGCCGTCGACCAGTGGCATCGTGCCGGCGACCAGGACCCGGTCGCCGGCCGCCACGGCGCGTGCGAAACCGATCTTCTCTTCCCAGGGGTTGGGAGTCCGTACGCGCTCGATGGTCATCATGCGGCCTTTCGTTCGCCGTTACGACAGTTACGACACTGCTGCCAGCGCCTCTTCGAGAGTGAACGCCTTCGCATAGAGCGCCTTGCCGACGATCGCCCCTTCGACACCTTCCGGTACCAGCGAGGCCAGCACCCGCAGGTCGTCGAGCGAGGAGACACCGCCGGAGGCGACCACGGGCCGGTCGGTGGCCGCGCAGACGTTCCTGAGCAGTTCGACGTTGGGGCCCTGGAGGGTGCCGTCCTTGTTGATGTCGGTGACGACGTAGCGGGCGCAGCCCTCGGAGTCGAGGCGGGCCAGCGTCTCGTAGAGGTCGCCGCCGTCGCGGGTCCAGCCGCGGCCGCGCAGCGTCGTGCCGCGGACGTCCAGGCCGACCGCGATCTTGTCGCCGTGCTCGGCGATGACCTTGGCGACCCACTCGGGGGTCTCCAGCGCGGCGGTGCCGAGGTTGACCCGGCGGCAGCCGGTGGCCAGGGCCGCGGCGAGCGAGTCGTCGTCGCGGATACCGCCGGACAGCTCGACCTTGATGTCCATGGAGCGGGCGACCTCGGCGATCTGCGCCCGGTTGTCGCCGGTGCCGAAGGCCGCGTCGAGGTCGACGAGGTGCAGCCACTCGGCGCCGGACCGCTGCCAGGCGAGGGCCGCCTGAAGCGGGTCCCCGTAGGAGGTCTCGGAGCCGGACTCACCGTGCACCAGGCGGACGGCCTGGCCGTCGCGGACATCGACGGCGGGGAGGAGTTCGAGCTTCGCAGCGTTCGGCATTACAGGGTCTCGATCCAATTGGTCAGGAGCTGGGCACCGGCGTCGCCGGACTTCTCGGGGTGGAACTGGGTGGCCCACAGCGGGCCGTTCTCGACCGCGGCCACGAACCGCTCGCCGTGCGTGGCCCAGGTGACCTTCGGCGCGGTGAGGTGGGGGTTGCCGACCTCCAGCTCCCAGTCGTGCACCGCGTAGGAGTGCACGAAGTAGTAGCGGGCGTCGGCGGGCAGCTGGGCGAAGAGCTGGGAGTCCCCGGCGGCCTCGACGGTGTTCCAGCCCATGTGCGGGACGACCTCGGCCTTGAGCGGGCCGACCGTGCCGGGCCACTCGTCCAGGCCCTCGGTCTCGACGCCGTGCTCGATGCCGCGGCCGAAGAGGATCTGCATACCGACGCAGATGCCCATCACGGGGCGTCCGCCGGACAGCCGGCGTCCGATGATCCAGTCGCCGCGGGCCTGCTTGAGCCCGGCCATGCAGGCGGCGAACGCGCCGACGCCGGGGACCAGCAGGCCCTCGGCGTTCATCGCCCGGTCGAAGTCCCGGGTGATCTCCACCTCGGCGCCGACGTGCGCCAGCGCGCGCTCGGCGGAGCGGACGTTGCCGAAGCCGTAGTCGAGGACGACGACCTTCTTACGGGATGCCGAGGGGCTCAATTCCATACCTCCAGCCGCAGCACGCCGGCGAGCAGGCACAGCGCCGAACCGACGGACAGCAGCACGATCAGGCCCTTGGGCTGCTGCTGCTTCCAGAACGAGTAGACACCGCCGAGGAGAAAGAGCCCGAGCAGGATGAAGACGGTGGACAGACCGTTCACGGGCTACAGGGCTCCCTTGGTCGAGGGGATGATCCCGGCCGCGCGCGGGTCGCGTTCGCTGGCGTAGCGCAGGGCGCGGGCCAGCGCCTTGAACTGGCACTCCACGATGTGGTGGGCGTTGCGGCCGTACGGGACGTGGATGTGCAGTGCTATCTGTGCCTGGGCGACGAACGACTCGAAGATGTGCCGGGTCATGGTCGTGTCGTAGCTGCCGATCATCGGCGCCATGTTCTCCGGCTCGGTGTGCACCAGGTACGGGCGGCCGGAGAGGTCCACGGTCACCTGGGCGAGCGATTCGTCCAGCGGGACGGTGCAGTTGCCGAAGCGGTAGATCCCGGACTTGTCACCGAGGGCCTGCTTGAACGCGGCGCCCAGGGCCAGCGCGGTGTCCTCGATGGTGTGGTGGGTGTCGATGTGCAGATCGCCGTCGGTCTTGACCTTGAGGTCGAACAGGCCGTGCCGGCCGAGCTGGTCGAGCATGTGGTCGTAGAAGCCCACACCGGTCGACACCTCCACCTCGCCCCTGCCGTCGAGGTCGATCTCGACGAGGACGGAGGTTTCCTTGGTCGTGCGCTCCACGCGTCCTACGCGGGTCATCGCTTGCTCTCCTTCAGTACTGCGCGAACCGCGTCGAGGAACGCGTCGTTCTCGGCCGGGGTGCCGGCGGTGACCCGCAGCCAGCCCGGTACGCCGTTGTCCCGGACCAGCACGCCGTGGTCGAGGATCGCCTGCCAGGTGGCGTGCGCGTCCTCGAAGAGGCCGAACTGCACGAAGTTGGCGTCGGAGTCGACGACCTGGCAGCCGGCCGCCCGCAGCTCGGTGACCAGGCGGTCCCGCTCGGTCTTGAGCTGCGCGACGTACTTCAGCAGGGTGTCGGTGTGCTCCAGCGCGGCGAGTGCGGTGGCCTGGGTGACGGACGAGAGGTGGTACGGGAGCCGGACCAGCTGCACCGCGTCGACCACGGCGGGGTCGGCGGCGAGGTAGCCCAGGCGCAGTCCGGCGGCGCCGAAGGCCTTGGACATGGTCCGGGAGACCACCAGATTCGGCCGGCCCTCGATCAGCGGCAGCAGCGAGGGCCGGTGGCTGAACTCGCCGTAGGCCTCGTCGACCACCACCAGCGCGCCGGCCCCGTCGGCCCGGGCCGCCTGCGCCGCTTCGTACAGCGCGAGCACGGTCGCTTCCCCGACGGCGGTGCCGGTGGGGTTGTTCGGCGAGCAGATGAAGACGACATCGGGCCGCTCTTCGGCGATGACCGCCCTGGCCGCCTCGACGTCGACGGTGAAGTCGTCGTTGCGGGGGCCGGAGATCCAGCCGGTGCCCGTGCCGCGGGAGATCAGCCCGTGCATGGAGTACGACGGCTCGAAGCCGAGGGCCGTGCGGCCGGGGCCGCCGAAGGTCTGCAGCAGCTGCTGGATGACCTCGTTGGAGCCGTTGGCGGCCCAGACCTGGTCGGCGGTGACCTCGTGGCCGCCGGTGCGGGTGAGGTAGCGGGCCAGCTCGGTGCGCAGCTCGACCGCGTCCCGGTCGGGGTAGCGGTTGAGCCGGCGGGCGGCCTCGGTCACCCGCTCGGCGATCCGCTCGATCAGCGGCTCGGGCAGCGGGTAGGGGTTCTCGTTGGTGTTCAGCCGCACCGGGACGTCCAGCTGGGGTGCGCCGTAGGGGGACTTGCCGCGCAGCTCGTCCCGGATGGGGAGATCGTCGATCCTGGTCACGTGCCTGCTCACTTGCTCTGCGGGACCTTCCACTCGAACCTGGCCTTCAGCGCGGCGCCGTGGGCCGGAAGGTCCTCGGCCTCGGCGAGGGTCACCACATGGTGGGCGACCTCGGCCAGCGCGTCGCGCGAGTAGTCCACGACATGGATGCCGCGCAGGAAGGACTGCACGGACAGGCCGGAGGAGTGGCAGGCGCAGCCGCCGGTGGGCAGGACGTGGTTGGAGCCGGCGCAGTAGTCGCCGAGAGAGACCGGGGCCCAGGGACCGACGAAGACCGCGCCGGCGTTGCGGACCCGGGCGGCGACGGCGGAGGCGTCGGCGGTCTGGATCTCCAGGTGTTCGGCGCCGTAGGCGTCCACGACCCTCAGGCCCTCGTCGATGCCGTCGACGAGGACGACGGCGGACTGCCGTCCGGCCAGCGCCTCGGTGATCCGCTCGATGTGCTTGGTGGCCGCGACCTGCCGCTTGAGTGCGTCCTCGACGGCGTCGGCGAGCTCGGTGGAGTCGGTGACCAGGACGGCGGCGGCGAGGGTGTCGTGCTCGGCCTGGCTGATCAGGTCGGCGGCGACGTGCTCGGGGTCGGCGGTGGCGTCCGCGAGGACCGCGATCTCGGTGGGGCCGGCCTCGGCGTCGATGCCGATCCGGCCCTTGAGGAGGCGCTTGGCGGAGGCGACGAAGATGTTGCCGGGGCCCGTGACGAGGTTGACCGGCAGGCACTCCTCGGTGCCGTACGCGAACATCGCGATGGCCTGGGCGCCGCCGGCGGCGTAGACCTCGTCGACGCCGAGCAGGGCGCAGGCGGCGAGGATGGTCGGGTGCGGCCGGCCGCCGAACTCCTTCTGCGGCGGGGAGGTGACGGCGATGCCCGTGACGCCGGCCTCCTGCGCGGGGACGACGTTCATGACCACGGACGACGGGTAGACCGCCAGGCCGCCGGGGACGTAGAGGCCCACCCGCTCGACGGGGACCCAGCGTTCGGTGACCGTGCCGCCGGGGACGACCTTGGTGGTGACGTCGGTGCGGCGCTGCTCGCGGTGGACGATCCGGGCGCGCCGGATGGACTCCTCCAGGGCGGCGCGCACGGCCGGGTCCAGCGCGTCGAGGGCCGCGCGCAGTGCCTCGGCGGGCACCCGCACGCGCTCGATCTCGACGCCGTCGAACCGCCGCGCGTAATCGATCAGCGCCGCGGTGCCGCGATGGCGTACGTCCTCGCAGATGGGCCGCACCTTCTCCAGGGCGGCTTCCACGTCGAACTCGGCACGGGGCAGCAGGTCGCGCAGGGCGCCACCCTCGGGGAGGGCGTCACCGCGCAGATCGATTCGGGAGATCACCCTCCCAGTGTCTCAGACCCGCTCCTGGGCCCGGTCGCCCGTATCACTCAGTGATACACAGCGGCACACGCACTCCACACACCGTGATACGGGCCCCGGAAGTTGACCGGAGTTGGCCCTGACCACGCGTGTTCAAGCGGTCACGGGGCGGGCAAGGGCCACGTGACGGCGTACGGGGACGCCTGTGGGACGCGGCAGGACCGGTGCACGCCATGCGTCCGAACAGGTTGCGACACACCACGGGAGAGCAAGGGGGATCCACTGTGACCGAGCCCGGGGACGGCGACGCACCCGCCGATCTGCAGCTGACATCGGCGGAATGGAGCATGTGGCAGGCCTTCCGCAACGGCAGCACCTGTGATCTGCACATCGGCGACCCGGCCCGCGACGATCCGCACGGGCAGCATCTGTGGGGCCCGGAGCGCCGGGTGCGGGCCAGGGTCGTGGCGTTACTGCTGCTCGACGGGCCGCCGCCGCAACCGGGGCGGGTCTCCGCGCTGGAGCTCACCGGCGCGTACATCACGGACACTCTCGACCTTGCGGGCGGCACGATCAAGCCATTCGTGGAGCTGCGGGACTGCCGCTTCGAGGCCGAGGTGGTGCTGCCGGAGAGCCGGTTCACCACGCTGCGGATGGTGAACTGCGCGATACCCCGGCTGGAGGCGGCCCGGCTGCACACCGAGGGCGATCTCCATCTGCCGCGCTGTGTGGTGCACTCCGGCGTCCGGCTCACCGACGCGCACATCGGCACGGACCTGATGCTCAACCAGACCGTGGTGCACAAGGACCGGCAGGGCCGGTCCATCACGGCGGACGGGATGACCGTCGCCCAGGACCTGCAGGCCGAGATGATGGAGTCCTACGGGGAGCTGTCGCTGCGCGGCGCCACCATCGGCGTGTCGCTGAGCCTGCGGGGCAGCCGTCTGAGCAACCCCTTCGGCCGGCGGGCGCTGAACGCCCCGCAGCTGACCGTCGAGCGCACCCTCTATCTGACCGCCGCGGGCCTGGCCAACTCGCCGTTCTCCAGCAGCGCCACTCCCCCGTACGGCACCGCCCACACCCCCTCGCGCGGTACCCGTATGCAGCGCTTCGAGTGCGAGGGCGGGATGCGGCTGGACGACGGGCGGTTCGGCGACGCGGTCGACTTTGAGCACGCCCGGTTCATCATGGAGTCCGACCAGGAGCTGTCGCTGCGCCGCATCCAGACGCCCGAGCTGCGCTTCCTGTGCGACCGGCCGCAGCGCGGCCGGGTGATCCTCTCCGGTGCCCGGGTCGTCAACCTCATCGACAAATCGGCGAGCTGGCCGGGGCTCGGCGGGCTGTGGATGGCCGGCTTCGCCTACGAGACGCTGATCCCGCGCGGCCCCTTCCCGCTGGCGCTGCGGCTGCAGTGGGTGGCCGCGGCGACCCCGGAGTACGCGCCCGAGCCGTACGAGATGCTGGCCGCCTCGCTGCGCACCACCGGCGAGGACGCGGACGCCCGCGAGGTCCTGCTCGCCAAACAGCGCCGCCGCCGCGAGACGCTGCCGCTGGCGGCCAAGGCCTGGGGCTTCCTCCAGGACTGGACGGTGGCCTACGGCTACCGCCCGGGACGGGCCGCGGTGTGGATGGCCATCCTGTGGGCGATCGGCACGGCCTACTTCTCGATGTCCCCGCCCCCGCCCCTCAAGGCGGGCGAGGCCCCGCCCTGGAACCCCTACCTCTACTCCCTGGACCTCCTCCTGCCGGTGATCGACCTCAACCAGAGCGCCGCGTGGAAACCGGGCGGCGGCGCGCAGTGGGTGGCCGCCGTCCTGATCCTGGCGGGCTGGGTGCTGGCCACGACGGTGGCGGCGGGGGCGTCGCGGCTTTTGCGGCGGCAGTAGCGGAGGCTGGGGCTTCCCACGTTTTCGGCTCTCCCGCCGTGGGGGTTGCTCGCCGTTTGTCGCCCGCTGGCGCGGTGCGCTCGCCGTGGCGCCTGGCGGCGGGCGGTGCCGCTGCGCGGGGCTGTCGGGGTGCGGTGACGCCCCTCCGGACTCCGTCCTGCGGTGCGTCCCCTCCCGTGAGTGGGTGGTAGAGGGCCGGTGGGGGCTGAGCTTGGGCGTGCACCCGCCCGCCCACGTGCACCCACCACCGGCTTCTCCCCACACACCTGCCCCGGAGGCCCGTCACCGCACCCACAGCCCCGCGCAGCGGACCCCGCCCGCCGCCAGGCGCCACGGCGGGAAAGCCAAAGACGAGGCGGAGGCAGAGCGCAGCAGCCCGCCGCCAGGCGCGAGGCGCGAGGGCGGCAACCCCACGGCGGGGCAGCCCGCCGACGAATACCCGCCCACATGGGAGCACAGCCCAGCGCAGCGTCTAGGCTTACGGGCTGTGACCTCCCTGCGCCTACCGCTCTTCCCGCTGAACTCGGTGCTGTTCCCGGGACTCGTGCTCCCGCTGAACGTCTTCGAGGCGCGGTACCGGGCGATGATGCGTGATCTGAGCGCGGTGCCCGAGGACGACCGCCGCTTCGCCGTGATCGCGATCCGGGACGGCCGCGAGGTCGCCCCCACCGCGCAGGGCATGCCGGACGATGCCACCCTGCCGTCCGCTGACGGCCCCGCGGCGGGCTTCGGCGACGACCCGATACAGGCGTTCCACGCCGTGGGCTGTATCGCCGACGCGGCGACCATCCGGGAGAAGTCGGACGACGACGACACCGGCTACGAGGTCCTGGCCACCGGCACCACCCGCTTCCGGCTGCTGTCGGTGGACGCCTCGGGGCCGTATCTGACCGGCGAGCTGGAGGAGCTGGAGGACGGCGACGGAGAGGGCGCGGGCGCGCTCGCCTCGGGCGTCGTACGGGCCTTCCGTACCTACCAGAAGCGGCTGGCCTGGGCGAACGAGCGGACCCTGTCGAGCGGGCAGGACCTGCCCGCCGATCCGTCGGTGCTGTCCTATCTGGTCGCCGCGGCGGCCGTGCTGGACGTCCCCGCCAAGCAGCGGCTGCTGGAGGCACCGGACACCGCGTCCCGGCTGGGGCAGGAGCTGAAACTCCTTCGCCAGGAATCGGCGCTGCTCGGTAAGCTCCCGTCGCTGCCGGCGGTGGACCTGACCCGGCAGCCGACGAGCCCCAACTGACCGACCGGCCGCACCCGGACGACCGCAGTGTCCGGACCCGCCGGCCCGACCCCACGCGAGGCACGAAGACGGTGGCGAAGAAGTCCAGGAAATCCGTCGGCACCCCTGCCACGGTCGCCCTCACCACGGCGGGCGTCCCGTTCACCACGCACTCCTACGAGCACGACCCGGCCGCCCCGTCGTACGGGGAGGAGGCCGCCCAGGCTCTCGGCGTCGCGCCCGAGCAGGTGTTCAAGACGCTGCTGGCGGATGTCGACGGCGCGTTGACGGTGGCCGTGGTCCCGGTGTCGGGGTCGTTGGACCTCAAGGCGCTGGCGGCGGCGGTGGGCGGCAAGCGGGCCACGATGGCCGACCCGGCGGCGGCCGAGCGCAGCACGGGCTACGTCCGGGGCGGGATCTCCCCGCTGGGCCAGCGCAAACGGCTGCCCACGGTCGTGGACGCCTCGGCCGAGGGGCGGCCGACGGTCTGTGTGTCGGCGGGGCGGCGGGGCCTGGAGGTCGAGCTGTCGCCGGCGGATCTGGTGGCGCTCACGGGGGCGCGCCTCGCGCCGATCGCCCGCGACTGACGGCACCCCGCGACGGCTGACGGCACCGCGGCCGAAGGCTCCTCGGCAGCAGCCACCGCGACTGACGGCACCGCTGCCGACGGTACGAACGCGGGCGGGGCGGCCGGATGGCGGCCGCCCCGGAGATCCGCGCGGGTCAGCCCGCGGTGGGCGGCTGCTGTCCGGGGTGGTTCCCGTGAGCGTTGCGCTGGTCGTCGCCGTGACGGCCGTTGCGGTGATCGTCGCGCTGGTCGTCGCCGAGATGCTCGTCGCGGGGGTCGTCCCCGTGACGGTCGTTTTCGTGGTCGTCGCCGTGGCCGTCTCCGTGCCGGCCGTCGCCGTAGTCGTCCCCGCGCTGGTCGCCATGGTGGTCCTCGTGCTGCTCCCCGGGCCAGTGCGGCGCCTCCGGCTCCGGGTCGCGCGGGCCGAACAGCCCGGTCAGCGCGAGCTGGGTGAGCATCGCGGCGATCGGCCAGGCCAGCAGCGCGCCCTTGGCCTGCAGCCGCAGCGGGCCGTCGAAGGCCACCCCGGGGCCGACCTGCTTGGCGTGCGCGACCACGTCCGGGGTGGGGCCCAGCCACATGCCCGTCAGCCAGCCCAGCACCGCGCCGAGCAGTCCGCCCACGACCAGCGCCACGACCAGCGGAATCCCGCCGCGCCGGCGGAAGAGGAAGACCGCGGCGGTGGTGAGCACGCCGAAGCCGAGGGACAGCAGGACGAAGGTGCCGTCCGCGCCGATCGCCTCTTCGCCCTCGGTGTTCTTGAGGTAGACGTTGCGGGTGTCCGCGATCAGCGGGATGTGCGGCGCGAGCCAGTTCCACAGCAGGCCGAGCAGCACACCGGTCACCGCGACCGCCAGCGCGATCAGTGCGCCCTCGCGCAGTTCACGGGCCAGCTCGGGGCCGCCGAGGCCGCCGTGGTCGGCGACGGGCGCGGCCTCGGGGTGCTGCGGCTCGTCGGGCGGTTGGTTGTCGGGGGGCGTCAGCGGTGCGGTCACCCCGTCATCGTGCCAGGTGGGGCCGGTGGGAACGGAAGCAGGACGGCCGTTCGGTGTGGTGGACCCCGTCATCGGGCCGCCGCCCGGCGGTACGCCCAGGTGGCGAAGGCCAGCGAGAGCACCCCGACGGCCGCGCAGACGCCCAGGTCGGCGCAGACCGCGACCCAGTCGGGATGCGGGTCGAAGCTGCGTGCCATCGCCTCCACGCCGTAGGTCGAGGGCAGCAGATCGCGCGCCCAGCCGATCACCGCGGGCATCCGCTCGGCCGGCAGCACACCCAGCAGCAGCGCCGCCGACATCCCCAACTGGCCGCAGAGTGTGGCGAGTTCGGGGCGGGGGGCGAGCAGGCCGAGGGCCGCGCCGAGACCGGCCAGCGCCGCCCCGGCGAGCGGGAGCACGGCGGCCAGCACCCACAGGTGGGCCATCGGCAGCTGGAAGAGCACACAGCCGGTGACCGCGGTGACCACCGTCCCCGGCACGGTGAACGAGGCGTACGCGGCGGCGGCGCCGAGCACCACGGCGGCCGGCGGCACCGGCAGCGTCGCGTAGTGGTCGAGCCCGCCGCCGGCCCGCAGCTGGCCGAAGTACTGGGCGAGGAGGTTGAGCGCCACGAAGGCGACGACCAGCACGCTGGAGCCGGAGACCACGGACCGGGCCGGATCGCCGCCGTCGACCACCCCGCGCAGCAGGACCATGATCCCGATGGACTGGAAGGTGGCGACGAACAGCAGCGGGATCCGTGCGACCCGGGCCCGGGAGAGCTGGGCGCGGTAGACGGCCGCCAGCGCGGGCACCAGGCGGGCGCGCGGTGCCAGCGGCGCGGCCTCCTCGGGCCGTGCCCCGGCTTCCGGGACCGCCCCGGCCGCCGCCTGCACGGGAACCACACTCACGCTGTCACCACGCCTTCCTCGCTGCCCCCGTGGCAGTCCATACGTCCGCCGCACCGGTCCCGTTCATGTCCGTCACGCCTTGACCAGTCCCTCCGCCCGGCCCCCCAGGGCGAGGTACACATCCTCCAGGCTGGGCGTGGCCAGCGTGAAATCGTCCAGGGCCGCGAAGGCGGGGCCCGCGGTGACCGCGGCGACGGCGGACCGGGCCCGGTCGGCGGGCAGGCGCAGGGTCCAGCGGCGTCCCGAGGTGTGCGCGGCGGCTTCCAGGGCGGCGACCTCGGGCACCTCCAGCGGCGGGCGGTCACGCCACACCAGCTCCAGCCGGACCTCCTCGCTCACCATCTCCTTGAGCCCGCCGGGCGTGTCGCAGGCGATGACCCGGCCCCGGTCGATCACCGCGACCCGGTCGAGCACGCTCTCGGCCTCCAGCACGTTGTGGGTCACCAACACCACCGTGGCGCCGCGCTCGGCCCGGCGCCGGTCCACCGCGGCCCACACGGCGCGCCGGGCGACCGGGTCCATCCCGGTCGTCGGTTCGTCCAGCACCAGCAGCGGACGCTCGCCGATCAGCGCGGTGGCCAGGCAGGCCAGCCGCCGCTGCCCGCCGGACAGCTTCTTCAGCGCCCGTCCGGTGAGGGCGTCGAGGCCCAGCTCGCCGATCACCGCGTCCCGCTCGGCGCGCGCCTCGCGGGCGCCGAGGCCGCGCAGCCGGCCGGTGGTCTCCACGGCCAGCGCGACGGTCATCTCGTCCAGGGCGGTGGACTCCTGCCCCAGGTAGCCCAGCAGCCGGGCGGCCCGCTCCGGGTGGCGCACCAGGTCGTGGCCCAGTACGGAGATGCTGCCGGAGTCCGGGCGCAGCAGCCCGGTCAGCTGGCGGACCAGGGTGGACTTGCCGGCTCCGTTGGGGCCGAGCAGTCCGAAGATCTCGCCGCGGTGCACGTCCAGGGTGATGCCGTCGTTGGCGCGTACGGCGGATGCCCGTGCCGCCCCGCGGCGCCCGCGCATCGCGGGGTACGTCTTGACCAGGTCCCGCACGGCGCACACCGGCATTCCGCGCTCCACCTGTTTTGCGCCCGTCCTCACGAGCTATGAGGGTACGCGTCCCCGGCCCGCCTCCGGGCCGCGGGGCTCCACGGGCGGGCCGGGACGGGGGCTCCGGGGCCGGTCAGTCCCCGGCCGGGGCGTGCTCGGCGGCGGTCCGCAGGTCGACCTCGCGCCAGAATCCGGCCCGGATCGCATAGCGGTCGTGCTCGTCGATCTGGTCGTCCTTGTGGGCCAGCAGCCCGAACCGGGCGGCGTAGCGCAGCAGTTCACCGTCGATGCGGTGCGGGATGCGCGGGTACTCCGTGGACAGCTGCTGGAGGTGGGTGGTGTCGGAGAGCCGGTCGGTCCAGCGGCGGGCGAAGACCTGGCCGACCTCGAAGGGGTCGCCGCTGACGGCGGTGATGTCCTCCTCGCGGTCGGCCCAGCGCTGCTCGGCGCTGGTGAGCTGGGCGAGGGTGGGCAGGGCCGCGGTCTCGGAGGGTTCGCCGACCGGGCCGCCGCGCTCGACCCAGCCCTTGTCGGACGACCAGCGCAGGGTGGCACCGGCCGCGGGCGCCTGCGGGGCGGTGCCGCCGGGGCCCGCGGAGCCGCCCGGGCCCGCGATGCCCTGGCCCGCGGCGTGGGCGCGGCCGAGCCCGGCCAGGTCCTTGGGGGTGGGGACGCCCCGGGAGCCCGCGGCGCCGGGGTCGTCCGCGGCGGCCGGGGCGCTCGCGGTACCGGCCGGCGGCCGGGAGACGCCATTGGCGCTGTTGTGCTCGTGGGGGTGCTCGGCGGCTTCCGGGCCGGAGGCGGCGGCTGCCGCGGCTGCCGCGGCAGCGACCGCGGACTCGGGCAGCGGGGCGGAGAGGATCGCGGCGATCTCGGGGCGCGGTGCCGGCGGCGGGGCGCAGGGGCCGCCGAGTTCCTTGGCGCGGACCGCGCGGGTGATCCAGGTCCGGTCCAGCACCCGCCGCTCGTCGGCCTCGGCGACCAGGTCCTCGGACTGGTTGTAGTCGCCGTCGGCGGCCTGGACGGCCCAGAGGTGGACGGCGACGCCGTGCTCCTTGGCGGACATCAGGCCGGGCAGGAGGTCGCCGTCGCCGGTGACCAGGACGATGTCGGAGCAGGCGCGGTTACGGGCGAGTTCGGTCAGCTCGGCGTGCATGGCGGCGTCCACGCCCTTCTGCGCCCAGCGTCCGTCACTGCGGGTCAGGGCGCCGAGCCGGACGGTGACCCGGGGCATCACCCGCAGCCTGCGGTGCTCCGGTTGCGGGACGCGGTCGGGGGCGCCGTCGAACCAGTAGATCCGCAGCAGTGGGCGCTCGGTGTCCGCCTCGGCGCGCTGCCGCAGGCCCTGGATGAGGGCGGCGTGATCCACCGCGATCCGGGAACGGGCGGGCTCTCCGGCGAGCAGGCTCGCCGCGGCGCCGAGCAAATACCCGGCGTCCACCAGGACGACACAGCGATCCACGATCCACCCTCTTCCCTGAGGTGCTGATGTCCGGTCGCCCCCCGGCTCGGCCCGTGGCACGAGTTTTTCTTCGGTTGTCCTTCGAGTCTGCCCGACCGTGCGGGCGTTAACTGCCCGAACTCGATCTTCGGCGTGGCGGATTCGGCAAGAATCTTGAGTACAGCGTGTGATCAACCCTTTAACGCAGGGTAATTGCCCGAAATGCAGCGCTCTGTCCGTCGTGTAAGTCTGGTTCCGGCCCCGATCCCGGATTCCCCCTCAGGAGGCACGGTCATGGCCAAGGACAAGAAGCAGGACCGCAGTCAGCAGCAGAAGACGGCTTCCGCGGCCGAGCGCGGCGAGCAGGAAGCCCGGAAGTCGAGCCTGGAGGCACAGTCCCAGTCGCGATCGCAGGCGCAGGGCAGCCCGGCGGATGTTGCACGTAAGCACCAGCGGCGCTTCGGTCACAACTGATCTCAACTGTTCCACGCCGCACAGAGGTTGAGGGGCGCGTCCACTACGGGCGCGCCCCTCGGGTTAGGGCCTGTCGTCCGGGGCCCGGCCGTCTCGCGGCGTCCGGAGGCCGACGGCCGGTGGTCAGCCCGCCAGGCAGGACGGGCCGAGCAGCACCTTGAGGTCGCCGAACAGCGACGGGTCGGGCGTGACCCGGTGCCGGTCCAGCCGGAGCACGGTCGTCTTGCGCGCGCCCTGGAGCTTGATCCGCACCTCCGTGGAGCCACGGTGGCTGCTGAGCACCTCGCCCAGCTTCTCGACCATCGGCGGGGTGACCTTGACCGTCGGAATGGTGATCGTCACGGGGGCGTTGGTGCCGGCCTCCGAGAGGTCGGGGACCATCATCTCCATGGCCACCAGCCGCGGGATGTCCTCCCGCTTGTCGAGGCGGCCCTTGACGAAGACCACGGTGTCCTCGACGAGTTGGGTGGACACCAGCTGGTAGGTCGCCGGGAAGAACATGCAGTCGATGGAGCCGGCCAGGTCCTCGACGGTGGCGATCGCCCAGGCGTTGCCCTGCTTGGTCATCTTGCGCTGCAGGCCGGAGATGATGCCGCCGATGGTGACGATCGAACCGTCGGAGTAGTCACCGCCGGTCAGCTGGGCGATGGCGGCGTCCGCCTTGTCGGACAGCACGTGTTCCAGGCCGAAGAGCGGGTGGTCGGAGACGTAGAGGCCCAGCATCTCGCGCTCCTGGGCGAGGAGATAGGTCTTGTCCCACTCGATGTCCGAGAACTCGATGTCCAGCCCGAAGCCGGGCCCCTCGTCCGCACTGTCGTCGCCCATGCCGCCGAAGAGGTCGAACTGCCCCTCGGCCTCCTTGCGCTTGACCTGGACGACGTTGTCGATCATCGGTTCGTAGTGCGCCGTCAGGCCCTTGCGGGTGTGGCCCATCTCGTCGAAGGCACCGGCCTTGATCAGCGATTCGGTGGTGCGCTTGTTGCAGACGACCGCGTCGACCTTGTCGAGGTAGTCGGGGAAGGAGAGGTACTTTCCCTTCGCCTTGCGGCAGCGGATGATCGAGTCGACGACGTTCTGCCCGACGTTACGGACCGCGGTGAGGCCGAAGAGGATCACATCGTCGCCCTGGGCGGCGAAGTTGGCCTCGGACTCGTTGACGTTCGGCGGCAGCACCTTGATGCCCATGCGGCGGCATTCGTTCAGATAGACCGCCGACTTGTCCTTGTCGTCGCGCACGGAGGTCAGCAGCGCGGACATGTACTCGGCCGGGTAATTGGCCTTGAGGTAGGCGGTCCAGTAGGTGACCAGGCCGTACGCGGAGGAGTGCGCCTTGTTGAAGGCGTAGCCGGCGAAGGGGACCAGGACGTCCCACAGGGCCTGGATGGCCTGGTCGGAGAAGCCGTTCTTGCGGGCGCCCTCCTGGAAGAGGACGAAGTTCTTCGCCAGCTCCTCGGGCTTCTTCTTGCCCATGACGCGGCGGAGGATGTCGGCCTCGCCGAGGGAGTACCCGGCGATGATCTGGGCGGCCTTCTGCACCTGCTCCTGGTAGACGATGAGGCCGTGGGTGAGGCCGAGGACCTCCTTGAGGGGCTCCTCCAGCTCCGGGTGGATCGGGGTGATCTCCTGGAGGCCGTTCTTGCGCAGCGCGTAGTTGGTGTGCGAGTCCATGCCCATGGGGCCCGGGCGGTACAGCGCCGAGACGGCGGAAATGTCCTCGAAGTTGTCGGGCTTCATCAGCCGCAGCAGCGAGCGCATCGGGCCGCCGTCGAACTGGAAGACGCCGAGCGTGTCACCGCGGCAGAGCATTTCGTACGTCTTGGGGTCGTCCAGCGGGACGGTGAGCATCTCCAGCTCGACGCCCTTGTTCTTCCGCACCATCTTGACGGCGTCGTCCATGATGGTCAGGTTGCGCAGGCCCAGGAAGTCCATCTTGAGCAGGCCCAGCGACTCGCACTGGGGGTAGTCCCACTGCGTGATGGTGACGTTGTCGGTGTGCCGGACCCAGACCGGGGCGTGGTCGACGATGGGCTCGCTGGACATGATCACGCCGGCCGCGTGCACACCCATCTGCCGGACCAGGCCCTCGACGCCCTTGGCGGTGTCGATGACCTTCTTCACGTCCGGTTCGTTCTCGTACATCCCCCGGATCTCGCCCGCCTCGCTGTAGCGCGGGTGCTGGGGGTCGGTGATGCCGCTGAGGTCGATGCCCTTGCCGAGGACGTCGGCGGGCATGGCCTTGGTGAGGCGGTCGCCCATGGCGTACGGATAGCCCAGGACGCGCGCGGAGTCCTTGATGGCGTTCTTGGCCTTGATCTTGCCGTAGGTGCCGATCATGGCGACCTTGTCGGCGCCGTACTTTTCCGTGACATACCGGATGACTTCGACGCGCCTGCGCTCGTCGAAGTCGATGTCGACATCGGGCATGGAGACACGCTCGGGGTTGAGGAACCGCTCGAAGATCAGCCCGTGGGTGATCGGGTCGAGGTCGGTGATGCCCATGGCGTACGCCACGATCGAGCCGGCCGCGGAGCCACGGCCGGGCCCGACCGCGATGCCGTTGTTCTTGGCCCACATGATGAAGTCCGCGACGACGAGGAAGTAGCCGGGGAACCCCATCTGGATGATGATGTCCATCTCGTACTCGGCCTGCTTCTGCCGGTCCTCGGGGACCCCGTCCGGGAAGCGGCGCTGCATGCCGACCCGGACCTCCTCCTGGAACCAGGTGACCTCGGTGAAGCCCTGGGGGATGTCGAACTTCGGCATCAGGTCGCGCTTCTCGAACATCCCGCTGGTGTCGATCTGCTCGGCCACCAGGAAGGTGTTGGCGCAGCCCTGCTGCCAGGCGTCCGAGGAGTCGATGGCGTACATCTCGTCGGTGGACTTGAGGTAGTAGCCGGTGCCGTCGAAGCGGAAGCGGTCCGGGTCGGAGAGGTTCTTGCCGGTCTGGATGCACAGCAGGGCGTCGTGCGCCGTGGACTCGTGGGCGTAGGTGTAGTGCGAGTCGTTGGTGACCAGCGGGGGGATGTCGAGCTTCTTGCCGATCTCCAGCAGGCCGTCGCGGACCCGGCGCTCGATCTCGATGCCGTGGTCCATCAGCTCCAGGAAATACCGGTCCTTGCCGAAGATGTCCTGGTACTCGGAGGCGGACTTCAGCGCCTCGTCGAACTGGCCGAGCCGCAGCCGGGTCTGCAGCTCACCGGAGGGGCAGCCGGTGGAGGCGATCAGGCCCTCGGACCACTGGGCGATGGTCTCCTTGTCCATCCGCGGCCACTTCTGCAGCCAGCCCTCGGCGTACGCGTCCGAGGACAGCCGGAAGAGGTTGTGCAGACCGGTCTTGTTCGCCGCCCAGATCGTCTTGTGGGTGTAACCACCGGAACCGGAGACGTCATCGCGCTTCTGGTGCGGCTGGCCCCACTGGACCTTGCGCTTGAGCCGCCGCGACTCCGGCGCCACATACGCCTCGATGCCGATGATCGGCGTCACCCCGGCCTTCTGCGCCGAGTGGAAGAAGTCGTAGGCACCGTGGAGGTTGCCGTGGTCGGACATGGCGATATGCGTCATGTCCATCTCGTTGCACGCCTTGAACATGTCCGACAGCCGCGCCGCACCGTCCAGCAGTGAGTACTGGGTGTGGACATGCAGGTGCGTGAAGGGGGGCCTGGACGGGGCTGCCACGGCGGGGGACCTCCGGAAGGACGAAACGGCGCGAAGCGCCTTTGCGGGGGACGGCGGCCGGACGACCGGTGCGCGGTCGGCGGCGGACGGGTGAGACGGTCTCGAAGTCTACGACTCCCGACTGACAATCGGCGGGCACCGACGAGTAGCCTCGCGCGTTGTCAGTGGCAGATCCGCGACGGGTTCCGCCACGGATCTCCGTACCCCTTCCGCATCTCAGGAGGCACCCAGCGATGCCGTCCCAGCACGCCCCGGCGCAGGACGCCGAGCAGCGCGGCGAGGAAATCCTCGCCGTCTTCGACACCGCCTTCGGGGAGCTGCTCGCCGCCGACCCCGCAGCCTTCCGTGTGAAATTCCGGAAGATGGCCGCCTCCGCCTTCGCCTTCTACCGGGGCACGGCCTGCCTGTTCTACCGGGACCTGGAGGCCGCGCGGGACGACGACGGCAGGGACGGCGGCCCGTATCTGGACGAGCAGACCGGCCGGGTGTGGATCCACGGCGATCTGCACGCCGAGAACTTCGGCACGTACATGGACTCCACGGGCCGGCTGATCTTCAACGTCAACGACTTCGACGAGGCGTACGTCGGGCCGTTCACCTGGGACCTCAAGCGGTTCGCCGCCTCGGTCGCGCTGATCGGCTACGCCAAGGCGCTCAGCGACAAGCAGATCACCGACCTGGTGCGCACCTACGCCGCCGCCTACCGGGAGCGCATCCACGCGCTGGCCTCGGGGACGAAGAGCTCCGACCGGGACGAGCTGCCGCCCTTCACCCTGGACACCGCCGAGGGCCCGCTGCTCGGCGCGCTGCGCGACGCCCGCTCGCTGACCCGGTTCGGACTGCTGGACTCGATGACGGAGATCCGCGACTTCGAGCGCCGCTTCGCTCCGGGCGGCGGCAGCGTCGAACTGGACGCGGCGACCCGCTACAAGGTCCTCGCCGCCTTCGACGGCTATCTGGAGACGCTGCCGGAGTCGAGCCTGGACCGCCCGGACTCCTACCGCGTCAAGGACGTGGTGGGCCGCCGCGGCATCGGCATCGGCTCGGCCGGTCTGCCGTCGTACAACATCCTGCTCGAGGGCAACAGCGACGCCCTGGAGAACGATGTGGTGATCTACATGAAGCAGGCCCAGACCCCGGCCGTCTCCCGGCACATCACCGACCCCGCGGTCCGCGGCTACTTCCAGCACGAGGGCCACCGCACGGTGATCTCGCAGCGTGCCCTGCAGGACCACGCCGACCCGTGGCTGGGCTGGACCGAACTGGACGGCGCGGGCCAGCTGGTCGCCGAGATCTCGCCGTACGCGGTCGACCTGGACTGGTCGGACATCGACGACCCGGAGGAGATCGCGGCCGTGGTCGCCGACCTGGGCCGGGCCACCGCGACCATGCACGCCGCCGCGGACGACGAGAGCGGCCACTCGCTGGTGCCGTTCTCGACGGAGCGGGCCATCGACGCGGCCATCGCCGCCGACGAGGACGGCTTCGCCTCGTTGCTGGTCGACTTCGCGCACTCCTACGGCGCCCGCGCCCGTCATGACCACCAGATCTTCGTGGACCTCTTCCGCAACGGGCAGATCCCGGGACTGTAGGGCGGATTCCGGTTCTGCGGGACCGGTCCCGGACCTCAAAGGCGGGCAGCACTGGGAGCGCCGCCGCATGCCGTACGCACCGTATGCACCGGTGCGTACGGCTTCGGACCCCCTTAGCCGCCGCTTATCCCGGCCCATGGCACACTCGGCTGCAATGGACATCTCGGCGGCACACCTGCGGGCACTGCGCGCGGCGCTTTTCACGGCGCTGTGCGTGACGCTCTCCGCGGGGTCGCACGTCCTGCTGTCCCGTATGCCGCTGCCGCTGAGCCTGGTCACCGCGCTCAGCGCCGCCGTGTTCGCCCTCGCCTATGCGCTGGCCGGCCGGGAGCGCGGCTTCTGGCGGATCGCGTCGCTGCTGGTCCCCCTGGAGCTGGCCGCCGATCTGGCCTTCAGCGTGGGGCAGCACACCTGTTACGGAGCGGCCGGCGGCCCGGTCGCCGGTCCGCTGCGCTCACTGGGCGTGGATCTGCTGTGCGGCGGCGACCCCGTCGGTGCGCCGCTCGCACGGCTGTCGCCCCAGGACACCGCGCCCGTGGTCACCTGGCTCGTCCTGCTCGCGGCGCATGTGGGCACCGGACTGCTGGCGGCGGGCTGGCTGCGCCGCGGCGAACGAGCGCTGCACCAGCTGCTGGGCGCGGTCGCGGGCTTCGCCTTCCGCCCGCTGCTGATCGCCGTCGCGGTCGTCGTCGCCGGCGCCGCACCGCGCCGCCCGGTGCCCGCCCCCGTACGGCCCGGGCGCCCCGCCCGCGCCGTCCCCCTGCTCGTGCACTGCGTCGTGCGCCGTGGACCGCCCTGCGCACTGGCCGCGTAGACCTTCGGCCGCGCGGCCCGCGTACGCCCGCACCAGGTGCGTACGCCGTCGACCGCACTATCTCCCGTCTCACGGATCTTCACAGAGCAGGAAACAGCCATGAGCAACCGCAACAACCAGGCCAACAAGCAGGCAGCGCGCGAGCGGCTGCGCGCCGAGCGTGAGCGGCAGGCGAAGAAGGACAAGATCCGCCGGCAGCTGATCGTCGGCGGTGCGATCGTCGGCGTCCTGGCGATCGCCGGCGGTATCGGGGTGGCGGTCTCCTCCATGGACGGCGGCAGCGGCTCCGCGTCCGCCGGGGACAGCACCGACTGGGCGAAGGCCGCGAAGGCCCCGCTGACCAAGCCCCACAACACCAGCGGCAAGAACGGCACCACGGTCGTCGTCGGCAAGAAGGACGCCAAGAACACCCTGAACCTCTTCGAGGACCCGCGCTGCCCCGGCTGCGCGGCCTTCGAGCAGACGGTGGGCGCCACCGTCGAGAAGGACATCAAGGACGGCAAGTACAAGGCGTCCTACCACCTGGGCACCTTCCTCGACGCCAACCTCAAGGGCACCGGCTCCAAGAACGCGCTGAGCGCACTGGGCGCCGCCCTCGACGTCAGCCCGGACGCCTTCCTGAAGTACAAGTACGCGCTGTACTCGAAGGAGTTCCACCCGGACGAGACCGGCCCGGACAAGTTCGCCGACGACAGCTACCTGATCAAGGTCGCCGACACCATCCCGGCGCTCAAGGGCAACGCGGCCTTCCAGAAGGCCGTCAAGTCGGGCACGTACGACCGGTGGGCGATGGAGATGTCCGACGCCTTCAGCGCGGTCAAGGACGTCACCAGCACCCCGACGATCAAGCTCAACGACACGGTGCTGGGCACGGACAGCCCGCAGGGCAAGGTGGCGCCGTCCAGCGTGGCCGCCTTCAACTCCATGGTGGACAAGGCCCTGAAGAAGTGACGCGGGCGGCCCGGCCGGTGGCCGGGCCGCGTGCCGTACCCCGCGGCCGGCGTGCTCCGTGCACGCCGGCCGATGCCAAATCTTGACCTGGGCTGATGCCGTGCACATGGCAGACTCCCGTCATGCAGGCGACGGGAATACGCCCCGGGGCCCGGCCGGCGGCCGCGCCGGGAGTTCAGCTCAGGGCGCTGCGGGCGGCGCTGTTCACCGCGCTGTGCACCGCCCTGTCCACGGCCTCCCATGTGCTGCTCTCGCACCACCCGTTACCGCCCGCTCCGGTCCTCGCGATCTGCGCCGGGGTCTTCGCCGCGACCTATGCGCTGACCGGCAGGGAGCGCGGATTCGGCGCCGTCGCCGCGCTCCTGGTGCCGCTGGAACTGGCCGCCGACACCGTCTTCACCGCCGGGCAGCACACCTGTTACGGGCCGGCCGGCGGCCCGGTCACCGGCCCGCTGCGCTCGGTCGGCGTCGAACTGCTGTGCCGGGGCGGCGAATGGGGCACTCCGCTGGCCCGGGCGGCCGCCCCTCCGGTCGCGCCCCTGCCGCCGGCCGTCCCGGCGGCGGCCCCCTGGCTGCTGCTCGCCGCCCATGTCGCGGTCGGCCTGCTCGCCGCGGCCTGGCTGCACCGCGGTGATGCCGCGCTGGACGCCCTGTTGCGCGCCGCCGCGGCCGGCGCCTTCCGCCCCCTGCACACCGCGGCGGCGGTGCGCACCGCCGCCCCCGCCCCGCCCCGCCGGCAGATCCGGCCGCTGCACCCGCTGCCGCCGGCCCGCCCGCTCCCCCTCCTCGTGCACTGCGTACGGCGCCGCGGCCCGCCCCGCCCGGCCGGCGCCTGACCAGCACACAGCAACCGGCACGACCTCGAGGGGACCCCACCACCCATGAGCAACCGCAACAACCTGGCCCACAAGACCGCGGCCCGCGAACGCATCCGGGCCGAGCGGGAACGCCAGAAGAAGAAGGAGAAGCTGCGCCGCCAACTGACCGCGGCGGGCGCGGTGATCGGCGTCCTGGCGGTGGCCGGCGGCATCGGCTACTTCGTGATGAAGGCCAACGAGCCCAAGGGCTGGGAGGCCGCCAAGGAGGCCCGGCTCGTCACGCCCGCGCACACCCAGGGCAAGAACGGCACCGAGATCCTGATAGGCGACAAGAACGCCAAGCAGACCCTGGAGGTCTTCGAGGACGTCCGCTGCCCGGCGTGCGCGGCCTTCGAGCAGAGCAGCGGCAAGCTCCTGGCCAAGGACATCGAAGACGGCCGGTACCGGGTCCGCTTCACCATGTACACCTTCATCGACGATGCCGGCGGCGGCGAGGGCTCGAAGAACGCGCTGAGCGCGCTCGGCGCGGCGCTGAACGTCAGCCCGGAGGCCTTCTTGAAGTACAAGTCGGCGCTGTACTCGGCCAAGTACCACCCCGACGAGCGCGAGGACCTGTACGCCAAGGACTCCGAACTGCTCAAGGTCGCCGGCGAGGTGCCGGAGCTGAAGAACGACAAGGCGTTCGCCACGGCGGTCAAGAAGGGCACCTACGACCGCTGGGCGATGGAGATGACCGCGCTGTTCGGCCGCAAGGGCGTCAAGGGCACGCCAGGGTTCATGCACGGCGACAAGAAGCTGGTGCTGCCGCCGGTCCCGCAGCAGCAGATGACGCAGGCGCAGTACAACCAGCTGGCGCAGGCCAACTTCAAGAAGATGATCGACAAGGAGTTCGGCCCGGCGAAGGGACAGACCCAAGGGGACGGGGGCAAGGGCGGCAGCACGGGCGAAGGTGGCGCGAACGGCATCCGCGAGGGCGAAAAGGATCCCTCGGGCGCCCACTGAGTGCCTTTCGGACAACGGGCGGGCGAATTCCCGGAGTTATCGGAATTCGCCCTCCCGGGTTCGTTTACCGGCCAGTAAGGTGATCGGCCGTGACCGATCATGACCAGATCTCGCGCCGCACAGCCGTCACGGCCGTAGCCGCCACCGCCGCCCTTCTGCCGTTCGCCGGCGCCGCCACCGCACACGCCCAGGGGGCCGCGGCCCAGGACTCGTTCTTTCAGCACGGAGTCGCCTCCGGGGACCCGCTCCCGGACGGCGTCCTGCTGTGGACCCGGGTCACGCCGACCGCGTCGGCGACCCCCGGCTCCGGCCGCGGACCGGCCACCAAGGTGAGCTGGCAGGTGGCGAGCGACAAGAACTTCACGTCCGTGGTCGCCCGGGGGAACCTGACCACCTCTGCCGCCAGTGACCACACCGTCAAGGCGGACGTCCGCGGCCTGCACCCGGCCACCCACTACTACTACCGCTTCACCGTCGACGGTCAGCACTCCCCCGTCGGCCGGACCCGTACCGCCCCCGCCCCCGACACCGCGGCCGGCAACATCCGCTTCGGCGTGGTCTCCTGTGCCAACTGGGAGTCCGGCTACTTCTCCCCCTACCGGCACCTGGCCGCCCGCACCGAACTGGACGCGGTGCTCCACGTCGGCGACTACCTCTACGAGTACAAGTCCGGTGAGTACCCGGAGTTCAAGTACGTCGTCCGCCCGCACACCCCCGCCCACGAGCTGCTGACGCTCGCCGACTACCGCATCCGGCACGGCGTCCACAAGACCGACCCGGACGCGATGGCCATGCACGCCACGCACCCGGTCATCGCCATGTGGGACGACCACGAGTTCGCCGACAACGCCTGGAAGGGCGGCGCGGTGAACCACACCCCGGAGACCGAGGGCCCCTGGTCCGCGCGGATGGCCGCCGCGAAGCAGGCCTACTTCGAGTGGATGCCGGTGCGCCCCTCGATCGCCGGCACCACCTACCGCAGGCTGCGCTTCGGCACCCTCGCCGATCTGCACCTGCTGGACCTGCGGTCGTTCCGTGACGCCCAGGCCAAGCCGGGCAGCGGTGCGGTCGACGACCCGAGCCGTACGATCACCGGGCGGGCGCAGCTGGACTGGCTCAAGTCCGGACTGGAGCGCTCGGACACCGCCTGGCGGCTGGTCGGCACCTCGGTGATGATCTCGCAGGTCGCCTTCGGCGCCGTCCCCGCGAAGCTGCTGGGCCCGCTCGCCGAGATCCTCGGGATACCCAAGGAGGGCCTGGCGATCAACACCGACCAGTGGGACGGCTACACCGACGACCGCCGCGAACTGCTGAGCCACCTCAGCGACCGCGGCATCGACAACACGGTGTTCCTGACCGGCGACATCCACATGGCCTGGGCCAACGAGGTGCCGCTCCAGGCAGCGACCTACCCCGCCGACCGCGCGGTGGCGACGGAGTTCGTGGTCACCTCCGTCACCTCCGACAACGTGGACGACTTCCTGCACGTCGCCCCGCACACCGTCTCGCTGGCCGGGGTCGCCGCCATCAAGGCCGCCAACCGCCATGTGAAGTGGCTGGACATGGACTCGCACGGCTACGGGGTCCTGGACATCGACGCCCAGCGGACGCAGATGGACTACTTCGGCATCTCCGACAAGACCGATCCGAACGCCACCAGCACCCTGCTGCGCTCGTACCTCACCCGGTCCGGCAGCCAGCAGGTGGAGCGCGCGGACCAGCCGCTCGTCTAGGGGAAGCCCGCCCGGGTCCGCCCGGCCCGCCGGCTCACAGCTCCGCGAGGAAGCCCAGCGCCACCTTCCAGGCGCTCTCGGCGGCCTCCGCGTCGTAGTCGGGCAGATCGGGATCGGTGAAGAGGTGGCCGGCGCCGGCGTAGCGGAAGACCTCTACGTCCGCGCCGGCCCGGCGCATCTGCAGGTACCAGGCGTTCAGCCAGTCGTGCGGCTCGTACGGGTCCGGGTCGGCGACATGCAGCTGCACCGGCAGGTCGTCGGCGACGGTGCCCTCCGCGATGTCCGAGGTGCCGTGCAGCAGAAGCAGCCCGCGGGTCCGCTCGTCGCCGAGTGCGAGGTTCTGCGCGACCGAGCCGCCGAAGGAGAAACCGGCATAGACCAGTCCGCGGTCGGAGTAGGGCGCGACGGCCGTGATGGCCCGCTTGAGCAGTTCCTCCTTGCCGATCTCGTCCTTGATGAGAATGCCGTCCGGGACGGAGTCGGCGGTCCGGCCGTCGAACAGATCGGGGACGATCACCTCGTGCCCCGCGGCGCGCAGCCGGTCCGCGGCCGCGTGCACCGCGGAACGCAGCCCGCACACCGAATGGAACAGCACAATCGTCGAAAGTCCGCTGGTCGGGGACTCGGAGGCGGCCGGCACTGACATCACTTCCCTGGGGTTGGATCGATCTCGCCCCATCCTGCCAGTTACGGTCACCAGGACCGGGTACCAGCACACCACAGCCCCTCGCACCCCACGGAGGAGGAGTCCCGTGTCCTTGGAGGACGTCCTGCGTCCGGTCGTCGTCGTCGGCGGCGCCGTCCTGCTCGCCCTCGTTCTGGTCTGGCTCGCCGACCGGGCACTGGTCCGGATCGATGCCGGCCACCCGGAGACCCCCTTGTGGGGCCTGCTGCGCCGCTGCCGGATACCGCTGCAAGTGGTGCTCTGCGCGGCCCTGTTGCGCGGCTCGTTCGACCATACGGGCCTGGATTCCGTCGAGGAGCACGCGGCGGGCATCGGGCAGGCGCTGACCCTGGTCCTGATCGCGGCCACCGCCTGGCTGGTCGTCCGGGCCGCGGCGGCGATCGTCGAGTCCTCGTACTCGCGCTATGCGGCGGGCGCCCGGGACGCGGCGCGGGTGCGGCGGGTACGGACCCAGGTGACGCTGATCCAGCGGGTGGTGACGGCCGTGGTGATCGTCGTCGCGGCCGCCTCGATGCTGCTGACGTTCCCGGCGATGCGGGCGGTCGGCACCTCCATGCTGGCGTCGGCCGGGCTGCTGGGCATCGTCGCCGGTATCGCCGCCCAGTCCACCCTCGGCAACCTCTTCGCGGGCCTGCAGATCGCGTTCGGCGACATGGTGCGCATCGGGGACACCGTCGTCGTGGACGGCGAGTGGGGCACCGTCGAGGAGATCACGCTGACCTTTCTGACCGTGCGGACCTGGGACGAGCGCCGGATCACCATGCCGGTGTCGTACTTCACCGGCAAGCCCTTCGAGAACTGGTCGCGCGGCGGTGCGCAGATGACCGGCACGGTCCTCCTGCACCTCGACCACAGCGCACCGGTGGAGAAGATGCGCCAGCGGCTGCTGGAAATCCTCCAGGAGTGCCCGGAGTGGGACGGCAGGTCCTGGAGTCTGGTGGTCACCGACACCACACCCTCCACGATCGTGGTGCGTGCGCTGGTGACCGCCCGGGACTCGGACACCCTGTGGACGGTGCGGTGCGCGGTCCGCGAGCGGCTGCTGGAGTGGCTGGTGGCCGAACACGCCTACGCACTGCCGCGGATCACCACGGCGACGGCGCCGCCGGACAAGTCCTAGAGGGGAGCCCCCCTGTCAGGGAGTGCCCCGCAGGCTGCGCATGTCCAGATGGCGCAGCACCCGGTCGACGATCTCCGGGTCCGCGCCCGGTTCACTGCGCGCCGCCAGCACCTCGTGCCGGGCGGCCGACAGCATCTCGCCCTGGATGCGGTGCACCTTCTTCAGGCGGGTGATGCGCTTGTCGAAGAGCTCGCGCCGCTCGTCGTCGACGATGTCCGGCGCGATCCGGGCACCGATGTCGTGGGCGCGGCGGGCCAGTTGCTCGCTGACCTCGTCGGGCAGCTCCTCGACCTCCAGGATCTCCTTCAGCCGCCGCTTGGACGCCTTGATCACCCGGATCGCCAGCTCCCGCTCCAGCGCGTCGACGGCATCGGTGTCGGCCCGTACCCGCAGCCGGCGCACCAGCCAGGGCAGGGTGAGGCCCTGGATCAGGAGGGTGCTGAGCACCACCGCGAAGGCGATGAAGAGGATGTCGTCGCGGACCGGGAAGTCATCGCCGCCGTCGACGCTGTACGGAATGGCCAGCGCCAGCGCCACCGAGGCCACCCCGCGCATCCCCGCCCACCACATGATGAGCGTCTCCCGCCAGCTCATCGGGATCTCTTCGTCGTAGTCGCGGCGCTTGTGCATCCGCTTGGCCAGCCAGGCGGCGGGCAGCAGCCACAGCAGGCGGACCCCGACGACCACCCCGACGACGGCGGCGCCGGCGCCGAGCAGCTGGCCCCAGCGGTGGGAGGCCGCCCCGAAGATGTTGTGCAGCTCCAGGCCGATCAGCCCGAAGGCGACACCGGTGACGAGGGTGTCGACGACCTCCCAGAAGGTGTAGCCGGCGAGCCGTCCCATCACATCGTCCGGGTCGACCGCGTACTCAGCCAGGAACAGCGCGCAGGTCAGCACCGCCAGTACCCCGGAGCCGCGGAAATTCTCCGCCAGGACGTACGCGACGAACGGCACCAGCAGTGTCAGACCGATCTGCAGGGTCGGGTCACCGAGCAGCCCCATCAGCTTGTTGGTGAGCCAGCCGAGCCCCAGGCCGACCGCTATGGCGACCACCGCGGAAAGCACCAGCGAGCCGACCGCGGCGGGCACCGAGAAGGTTCCGCTGACCGCCGCGGCGAGCGCGACGTGGTACAGCACGATGGCGGTGACGTCGTTGAACAGCCCCTCGCCCTCCAGGATCGACACCAGCCGGCGGGGCAACCCGAGCTTGCCGGCGACGGCCGTCGCGGCCACCGGGTCGGGCGGGGCGACCAGCGCGCCGAGCACCACCGCCGCGGCCACCGGCATCCCCGGCACCACCGCCTGGGCGACGGCGGCGACCGCGGCGGTGGTGGCGAAGACCAGCGCCACGGCGAGCAGGAAGATCGGCCGGACGTTGGCGGTGAACTGCCGCCAGGAGGTGCGCTGCACCGCCGCGTAGAGCAGCGGCGGCAGCACCACCGGCAGGATGAACTCCGGCGGCACCTCGACGTTGGGCACGAACGGCAGCAGTGCCAGCACGGCGCCGACGAGGGTCATCAGCACCGGCGACGGGAGTCCCAGCCGGTCGCCGACCGGAACCATGACCACGGCTCCGAGCAGCAGGACGAACATCAGAGCCAGCTGGTCCACGGTGGCTACGCTCCGGGGTCGGATGCGGTCATTTTCCGACCCCAGCGTGCCATGACCTGGGCTCCGGCCCGCCGTGTCGGCGCCCGCCCGGTGTTCTGCGCGTCAGCTGCTCTCGTCCCGGACGGTGTCCAGGGCGCGCTGCAGGTCATCCGGGTAGGCGCTCTCGAACTCGACCCAGCGGCCGTCCGAGGGGTGCTCGAAGCCCAGCCGCATGGCGTGCAGCCACTGCCGGGTGATGCCGAGGCGCTTGGCGAGGGTGGGGTCGGCGCCGTAGGTCAGGTCGCCGACGCAGGGGTGGCGGTGCGCGGACATGTGCACCCGGATCTGATGGGTGCGGCCGGTCTCCAGCTTGATGTCGAGCAGGCTGGCCGCGCGGAACGCCTCGATCAGGTCGTAGTGCGTGACGGAGGCCTTGCCCTCGGCCGTCACCGCCCACTTGTAGTCGTGCTGCGGGTGCCGGCCGATGGGGGCGTCGATGGTGCCGCTCATCGGGTCCGGGTGGCCCTGGACCAGGGCGTGGTAGCGCTTGTCGACCGTGCGCTCACGGAACTGCTGCTTGAGCAGGGTGTAGGCGCGCTCGGACTTGGCGACCACCATCAGGCCGGAGGTGCCGACGTCGAGACGGTGCACGATGCCCTGGCGCTCGGCGGCACCGGAGGTGGAGATGCGGTAGCCGGCCGCGGCCAGACCGCCGATGACGGTCGTTCCCGTCCAGCCGGGGCTGGGGTGCGCGGCCACGCCGACGGGCTTGACGATCACCACGATGTCGTCGTCGTCGTGCACGATCTCCATGCCCTCGACGGGCTCGGCAATGATCTCCACGGGCGCCGCGGCCTGCGGCATCTCCACTTCCAGCCAGGCGCCGCCGCTCACCCGCTCGGACTTCATCACCTCGGAGCCGTCGACCCGGACCTTGCCGGCGGCGGCGAGCTCGGCCGCCTTCGTACGGGAGAAGCCGAACATCCGGGCCAGCGCGGCGTCGACGCGCTCGCCCTCCAGGCCGTCCGGTACGGGCAGGGTGCGGATCTCGGGAATGGTGCTCACCCCACGAGTATGGCAGTCCCGTCGTGGTGCCCTGCCCGGCCGGGGGGCCGGGCAGCCGTGCAGCGGCCGCGCTGCCGGTCAGTCCTTGTGCACGGTCCCGTCGGGGTCCAGTCCCCGGAAGGACAGGATCACGATCAGGATGCCGCCGCAGACGATCCCGGAGTCGGCGAGGTTGAAGACCGCGAAGTGCGCCGGGGCGATGAAGTCGACCACCGCGCCCTCGAAGACCCCCGGCGAGCGGAACAGCCGGTCGGTGAGGTTGCCGAAGGCGCCGCCGAGCAGCAGCCCGAGCGCGATCGCCCAGGGCAGGCTGTAGAGCTTGCGGGCGATCCGGGCGATCACCACGATCACGGCCACCGCGATGAGGGTGAGGAAGATCGTCAGCGCCTCGCCCATGCTGAACGCGGCGCCGCGGTTACGGATCACGGTGAACTGCAGCAGCGTCCCGATCACCTGGATGGGCTCGTGGTGCTCCAGTTTCGCGACCACCAGGAGCTTGCTGCCCAGGTCGAGCAGGTAGACGACGAGCGCGACCAGCAGCAGCGCGGCGATCCGGCGCTTGCGGTGGCCGGTGCCCTGCTCCGGCTCCACCGTCTTCCCCTCCTCGGATTCCGCAGCGGATTCCGCAGCGGATTCCGCTCCGGCACCCGGCTCGGGTTCCGGCGTACCGGTGATGCGTTCGGCCTTAGCCACGTGTGAGTCCCTCAGCCCGTCGTGTCCACGGCCGGGCCATGCCCGGCTGAACCACGAGAGTACGGCACACACGTACGGGCGCGGGCGGACCGGGTGCCGTCGGCGACACCTGCCGGCCGGTTCAACGGCGCTCCTGCTTCTGCTTGCACTCCACGCACAGCGTCGCGCGGGGGAAGGCCTGCATCCGCGCCTTGCCGATGGGGTTGCCGCAGTTCTCGCAGAGGCCGTAGGTGCCCGCGTCCAGCCGGCCCAGGGCGCGCTCGGTCTGGTGGAGCATCTCGCGGGCGTTGGAGGCGAGCGCCAGCTCGTGTTCGCGGGTGATGTTCTTGGTGCCGGTGTCGGCCTCGTCGTCGCCCGCTCCGTCACCGGAGTCGCGCATCAGCCCGGCGATGGCGTCCTCGGCCGAGACGATCTCCAGCCGCAGCCGCGCCGTCTCCTCCATCAGCTCGGTCCGCGCCTCGGCGACCTCTTCGGGCGTCCAGGGTTCCTCGCCGGGCCGTACGGCGAGCTCCCCCGGCGCCGCGGCCATCCGGGCCACGGGCACCGCGGAGTCGTTGCCGTGGGTCTTGGCCGCCGCGGCCGCAGTCTTCTTCGCCACCACCGTCTTGGCTCCCGTCTTCTTAGCGGGCACCGCGGCCGTCTCGGCCGGAGCCTTCTTCACGGTCTTCTTCGCGGCGGTCTTCTTCGCCGCGGTCTTCCTGGCCGCCGGCTTCTTCGCGGCCGCCTTCTCGGGCGCCGCCCGTCCGGCCGTGGTCTTCCCCGGCGTGGTCGTACCGGCCGCCGTCCTCTTGGCCGCGGCCTTCTTCGGAGCTGCCTTCTCCGGGGCCGTCTTCTTCGCCGCAGGCTGCTTCGCGACGGCCTCGTCGGCAGGCGTCGTGCTCTTCTCCGCGGCGGTCTTTTTCGCCACCATGGCCGCGACCCCTTCACATATGTGACTTTGTTCGCGAATCGTGACGGGAACGATAAAACGCTGCACGCCACGCGGCAACGGGACGCACCGCCCTTCGGGACCTGCCACCCGGCCCGGACGCCCGGTCTGCCTCGTTTGTGCCCCGCTGTCCGGACGGTAATCCGTCCACCGGCGCGGCGCCCGCCCGCTCGCCATTCGGGTCACGGCCTGCGCCCGGCGCCCGGCGCGGCGAGCGGCCCCGGCACCGGTCCCGCGCCGGGCGGCCCGGACCCCTCCCGTACGGTCCGGCCCCGCCCGTACGCAGCCGGCGCCGGCCCTCCCCTCCCCCGGCTGCCGTATATCCGGTCGGCCACTGTGGGTGCGGCCCCGTACACTGGGCCGAGCGAGAGGCATTGACGGGACGAGTAGCGCCGTACGCAGCCAGCAGCGACCCGGGGACGGTGGAAGCCCGGGGGTGTGCGCGGCGCGAAGATCACCCCGGAGCCGCCGGAAGAAAGCCCGCACAGCACCCGCGGGGCGAGTAGAACCGGCAGCGCGACCCCAATGAGGGGGCGGTGCAGCGGCACCGCCAAGGAGGGTGGTACCGCGGGAGCGCAGGCTCTCGTCCCTCCGGACGGAGAACGCAGCAGGTGTCCGCCGGAGGAAGCCCCCGATGAGTCCGCAGCCCCAGTACCGCCAGGTACCCGCCCAGGTAGACCTCCCCGCTCTCGAGCACGCCGTGCTCGAGTTCTGGCAGGAACAGAAGATCTTCGCCCGTACCCTCCAGCAGTCCGAGGGACGGCCCGAGTGGGTCTTCTACGAGGGCCCCCCGACCGCCAACGGCATGCCCGGCGCGCACCACATCGAGGCGCGCGTCTTCAAGGACGTCTTCCCCCGGTTCCGCACGATGCAGGGCTACCACGTCGACCGCAAGGCCGGCTGGGACTGCCACGGCCTCCCGGTCGAGCTGGCCGTGGAGAAGGAGCTGGGCTTCAACGGCAAGAAGGACATCGAGGCGTACGGCATCGCCGAGTTCAATGCCAAGTGCCGCGAGTCGGTGACCCGCCACACCGACGCCTTCGCCGAGCTCACGACCCGTATGGGCTACTGGACCGACCTGGACGCCCCGTACCGCACGATGGACCCCGACTACATCGAATCGGTGTGGTGGTCGCTGAAGGAGATCTTCAACAAGGGCCTGCTGGTCCAGGACCACCGCGTCGCCCCCTGGTGCCCGCGCTGCGGCACCGGCCTGTCGGACCACGAGCTGGCCCAGGGCTACGAGAACGTCGTCGACCCCTCGGTCTTCGTCCGCCTCCCGCTGACGTCCGGCCCGCTGGCCGGCCGCGCCGCGCTGCTGATCTGGACGACCACCCCCTGGACCCTGGTCTCCAACACCGCGGTCGCCGCGCACCCCGACGTCACCTATGTCGTCGCCACCGACGGCAACGAGCGGCTGGTCGTCGCCGAGCCGCTGCTGGAGAAGGCCCTCGGCGAGGGCTGGACCGCCACCGGCGAGTCGTTCACCGGCCGCGAGATGGAGCGCTGGGCCTATGAGCGCCCCTTCGACCTCGTCGAGCTCGACGGCGCCAACATCGTCGTCAACGCCGAGTACGTCACCACCGATGACGGCACCGGCCTCGTCCACCAGGCCCCGGCCTTCGGTGAGGACGACCTCAGGACCTGCAAGGCGTACGACCTGCCGGTGATCAACCCGGTCCGCCCGGACGGCACCTTCGAGGAGGAACTGCGCCTGGTCGGCGGCCAGTTCTTCAAGAAGGCCGACGAGGCGCTGGTCGCCGACCTCGACGCCCGCGGCCTGCTCTTCCGGCACCTCGCCTACGAGCACAGCTACCCGCACTGCTGGCGCTGCCACACCGCGCTGCTCTACTACGCCCAGCCGTCGTGGTACATCCGCACCACCGCGGTCAAGGACGCCCTGCTGCGGGAGAACGAGAACACCAACTGGTTCCCCGAGTCGGTCAAGCACGGCCGCTTCGGCGACTGGCTGAACAACAACATCGACTGGGCGCTGTCCCGCAACCGCTACTGGGGCACCCCGCTGCCCATCTGGCGCTGCGAGGAGAACCACCTCACCTGCGTCGGCTCGCTCACCGAGCTGACCGAGCTGACCGGCACCGACCAGTCGGACCTGGACCCGCACCGCCCGTACATCGACGCGGTCACCTTCCCCTGCCCGACCTGCCGGGGCACCGCGACCCGCGTCCCCGAGGTCATCGACGCCTGGTACGACTCGGGCTCGATGCCGTTCGCGCAGTGGGGCTACCCGTACCGCAACAAGGAGCTGTTCGAGAAGCGCTACCCGGCGCAGTTCATCTCGGAGGCCATCGACCAGACCCGCGGCTGGTTCTACACCCTGATGGCCGTCGGCACGCTCGTCTTCGACAAGTCCTCGTACGAAAACGTGGTCTGCCTCGGTCACATCCTCGCCGAGGACGGCCGGAAGATGTCCAAGCACCTGGGCAACATCCTCCAGCCGATCCCGCTCATGGACCAGCACGGCGCCGACGCGGTCCGCTGGTTCATGGCGGCCGGCGGCTCCCCCTGGGCCGCCCGCCGGGTGGGCCACGGCACCATCCAGGAAGTCGTCCGCAAGACGCTGCTGACGTACTGGAACACCGTCGCCTTCCAGGCGCTGTACGCCCGCACCTCGAACTGGGCGCCCTCCGCCGCCGACCCGGCCCCGGCCGCCCGGCCGCTGCTGGACCGCTGGCTGCTCGGCGAGCTGAACACCCTGGTCGAGCAGGTCACCGAGTCCCTGGAAGCCTTCGACACCCAGCGCGCCGGCAAGCTCCTCTCCTCCTTCGTCGACGACCTCTCCAATTGGTACGTCCGCCGCTCCCGCCGCCGCTTCTGGCAGGGCGACGCGGCCGCGCTGCGCACGCTGCACGAGGTCATCGAGACGGTCACCCGGCTGATGGCCCCGCTCACCCCGTTCATCACCGAGCGGGTCTGGCAGGACCTGGTCGTCCCGGTCACCCCCGAGGCCCCGGAGTCCGTCCACCTCGCCGCATGGCCGGTCGCCGACCGGACGCTCATCGACCCGGCGCTGTCCGGCCAGATGCAGCTGGTGCGCCGGCTGGTCGAGCTGGGCCGGGCGACCCGCGCCGAGTCGGGGGTGAAGACCCGCCAGCCGTTGTCCCGTGCGCTGGTGGCGGCCCACGGCTTCGCCGGCCTGCCCGAGGACCTGCGCGCACAGATCACCGAGGAGCTGAACGTCAGTTCGCTGGCCGCCCTGTCGGAGGTGGGCGGCTCCCTGGTCGACACCACCGCCAAGGCGAACTTCCGTGCCCTGGGCAAGCGGTTCGGCAAGGGCGTCCAGGCGGTGGCCAAGGCCGTCGCCGCGGCGGACGCCGCCGCCCTTTCGCTGGCCCTGCGTGACGGCACGGCGAGCGTCGAGGTCGACGGGGAGACCGTCACGCTCGCCCCCGACGAGGTGATCATCACCGAGACCCCGCGCGAGGGCTGGTCGGTGGCCTCCGACGCGGGTGCCACGGTCGCCCTCGACCTGGAGATCACCCCGGAGCTGCGCCGGGCGGGCCTGGCCCGCGACGCGATCCGGCTGATCCAGGAGGCCCGTAAGAACAGCGGCCTGGACGTCGCCGACCGGATCGCGCTGCGCTGGCGGTCCACCGACGAGGAGGTCCACACGGCGCTGACCGACCACGCCGGCCTGATCTCCGACGAGGTGCTCGCCGACGCCTTCACCCCCGGCGAGGCGGACGGTTCCTACGGCCCCGCGTTCACCGACGAGGGCCTGGCCCTCACGTTCCAGCTGCGCAAGGCCTGACCCCACCCGCGGTGACCGCACCCGCGGTCACACGGCCTGCCGAGCCCCCCGGTGCGAACCCGCACCGGGGGGCTTCGCCGTCCCCGGGGACACCCCGGCGAGGACGCCCCGGCCTCCGCGCGCAAGTACACACAAAAGGGCCGGGCCCCGAAGGAGTGTTCCCTCGGGGCCCGGCCCTGATTGCCGACTCTGCGCGCTACGCGGACGTCAGTTGTCGTCCTCGTCGATGAGGAAGCCGCGCATCGGCGACGGCGTCTGCTGCATCGGCTGCGGGCTCTGCGGCCGCACCGGAGCCATCGGCTGGGTCATCGCCGGCGACATCTGCTGCTGACCGCCGTAGGACGGACCACCGTTGGACTGGCCGGCCATGGAGTGGTTGCCACCCATCTGCTGGCCGCCACCCATGGTGTGGTTGCCACCGCCCATGCTGCCGGCACCGGCCGACGCCATCGACGGGGACGGCGGCAGCGAAGCGGCCGCCGGGGTCCGCGGCGGGGCCAGCGAGTCGTCCGCCTGGTTCTCCAGCTGACGCAGCTGGCTCTCCAGGTAGGACTTCAGCCGCGTGCGGTACTCGCGCTCGAAGCCGCGCAGGTCCTCGACCTTGCGCTCCAGCGTCGCGCGGGCCGACTCCAGCGAACCCATCGCCACGCGGTGCTTCTCCTGCGCGTCCCGCTCCAGCGCGTCGGCCTTGGCGCGGGCGTCCCGCTCCAGGCCCTCGGCACGGCTGCGCGCCTCGCCGACGATCTTGTTGGCCTCGGAACGGGCCTCCGCGATCGCCTGGTCGGCGGTCTGCTGTGCCAGCGACAGCACGCGCGCCGCGCTGTCACCGCCCGGGCCGCCCTGCTGGCCACCGGGGCCGGGCAGCTGCGGTCCGCCGGGACCGCCCATCGGTCCGCCCATGGGACCGCCGGGACCCATCGGACCGGGGCCGTGCGGGCCCTGCGGGCCGGGGCCGTGGCCACCGGGACCAGGAGGCAGCTGCGGTGCACCACCAGGCAGTTGGGGAGGGCCACCCATCCCCTGCTGCTGCTGCGGCGGGACCGGCTGCGGACCGGATATGGCGGCGGGCACCGGAGACCCGGGCCTCTGCTGCTGCTCCTGCTGCTGGTCCGGTCCCTTGCGCAGCCCCTGCTGCTGCTGGTTCTGCGCGGCGGCGCGGGTGGCAGCGGCCAGCTTGGCGCGAAGGTCCTCGTTCTCCCGCAGGAGCCGGGTCAGTTCGGCTTCGACCTCATCGAGGAAGGCATCGACCTCGTCCTCGTCATAGCCTTCTCGGAGGCGGACGGTCGTGAACTGCTTGTTCCGCACGTCCTCGGGGGTCAACGGCATCTCTACTTCACCTCAACGTAGTCGTCGGCAATCGGCAAGACCGTATCGTTCACACCAACAACACCGACCTCACGACGGTGATCAGGATGAAAACGATGATCATCAATACGAAGAAGGACAGATCGAGCGCCACGCCCCCGAGACGCAGCGGCGGGATTACCCGCCGCAGAAGCTTGAGTGGCGGATCAGTGACAGTGTAGGCGGCCTCAAGAATGACCACCATCGCCTTGCCGGGTTGCCATGAACGGGCGAACTGGAAGACATAGTCCATCACCAGCCGGAAGATCAACACGATCAGGAAGCAGTACAGCGCGATGTAGATCACCTGACCAAAGACACTCATCTCGCGCAGTCCCTCTCCCCTTGCCTTGCTCGTGTGTTGGCCTCACGGCCGCGGTGTGCCCGGTGTTGCGTCTCAGCTCTGGTTGAAGAACCCGCCCTCTGCGATACGGGCCTTGTCCTCCGCCGTGACATCGACGTTAGCAGGCGACAACAGGAACACCTTCTGCGTCACCCGCTCGATGCTGCCGTGAAGACCAAACACCAAACCGGCAGCAAAGTCGACAAGTCGCTTCGCATCAGTATCGTCCATCTCCGTGAGATTCATGATCACCGGAGTGCCCTCACGGAAGTGTTCCCCGATGGTACGGGCTTCGTTGTAGGTCCGGGGGTGGAGCGTGGTGATGCGGTAGGGCTCCCGCTCGGACACAACCTTGGGCATGATCACCGGTGCGTTCTTCTCCAGATTTGGACGTTCGGGTGTGATGGATGCCACGGGGGCGATTCGCGCGGGTCGTCCGTTTTCCGCGGCGAGCGGGGCCGGTTCACGTTGCGCCGGAGGTGTCACGGCACGGACGGGTTCCTCCCTTTCGGGGGGAATTTCGGCCTGCACCGCGTGCTGTTGACGCCGCCCCCGGTCGGGCTCCGGGTCAAGCTCGGGCTCGAACTCGTCATCGGGGTCGAACCCCCGGCCGTCGTACCCATCGTCCTCCACGAGGCCGAGGTAGACCGCCATCTTGCGCATCGCGCCGGCCATTCTCTGCGTCCTCCGCTCTGTGGTGGATCGGCTCCGTCACCAGGGGCCTTGGATCCACGCGGCCTGCCCGCTTTTTGCGGGAATGACCATATTTTGTGCTGTGGTCCGACTTGCTTGGCGACGTTACCGGAGCCGTGGTCGGACTCCGAGTACCGCAGTGCCGACGCGTACATGTGTCGCCCCGGCCGCCACGGCCTCTTCGAGGTCCGCGCTCATGCCTGCGGACACCATGGTGGCAGCAGGATGAACCGCGCGCAGGTCGGATGAGATTTCCATGAGCCGCCCGAATGCGGCGAGTTCACGTCCGGCGTACGGCCCGGCCAGCGGGGCGACGGTCATCACACCGTCCAGCCGCAGCCCCTCGGCCCCGGCGACCGCCTCGGCCAGCGCCCCGACCCCGTCGGGCGCCACCCCGCCGCGCTCGCCACGCTCCCCCGCCTCCGCATCGAGCGCCACCTGGATCAGACAGCCCAGTTCACGCCCGGCACGCACCGCCTCCTTGGAGAGTGCGGTCACGAGCCGGACCCGGTCGACCGATTGCACAATTCCGGCATAACCGGCCACAGAGCGCACCTTGTTGGTCTGTAGCTGCCCAACAAAATGCCAAGTAAGGGGCAAATCAGCGCATTCAGCGGCCTTGGGTGCGGCCTCCTGATCACGGTTCTCCGCGACCTGGCGCACCCCCAGCTCCGCGAGCAACCGGACATCGCTCGCGGGGTAGGTCTTGGTGACCACGATCAGGGTCACCTCGTCACGCGGCCGGCCGACCCTGGCACATGCGGCGGAGATACGTTCCTCCACCCGGGCCAGGTTCTCGGCCAGTTGCGTCTTGCGGTCGTCGGTCACAGCTCTGCCTCCCCCAGCCGCGGGCCGGGGGTGTCCCCCAGCCATACATAGCTCGCGAGCCGTCCGGTCGTACGGTCGCGCCGGTAAGAGAAGTGGTCGGCGGATTCGCGAGTGCAGATGTGGGAATCCTCACGCACCCGCACGCCCGCCGCGGCGAGTTGGGCCCGTACCCCCGCGGTGACGTCCACCGCGGGCGTGCCCCAGCCGGTCACCGCACGGGCCTCGGGCACCACCGCGGCGACATCGGAGCGCATCGCCTCGGGCACCTCGTAACACCGCCCGCAGATCGCCGGTCCGGTGTACGCGACGATCCGGGCCGGCACCGCCCCCTGCTCCACCATGGCCTCGACGACCGCCGGGACCACCCCGGCGACCAGGCCGGGCCGTCCGGCATGCGCGGCCCCCGCGATCCCGGCGACCGGATCGGCGAGCAGGACCGGGGTGCAGTCGGCGGTCAGCACGGCGAGCGCGAGGCCCCGGCGGCCGGTCACCACCGCGTCGACACCGGGGATGTCGTCGCCGTGCCACGGCCCGTCCACCACCGCGACCTCGCGGCCGTGCACCTGGTGCATCCAGACCACCGCGGCCGGGTCGAGGCCGAGTTCCGCGGCGGCCCGCGTGCGGTTGGCGTATACGGCCCGGGGGTCGTCGCCGACCGCGCCGCCCAGGTTGAGCTGATCGTACGGAGCGGCGCTCACCCCGCCCCACCTGTCGGTGAAGGCGAAGTGCGCGCCGCTCTCGTGGTGCTGTTGCCCTATCACTTCGGTGCTTTACGTCACTTCAGGAAGTCGGGGACGTCGAGTTCCTCGGCCGCGGAGTCCGAGTACGGACGGGCCGGGGGAACCTGCGGAGCGCTCGCCGGGGACGACGGGACCTCGCCCAGCGAGGAGGAAGAGGAGGACTCGGCCGGGGCCGGCTCCTCGTCGCGCACCGGAACCGAACCCAGTCCGCCGAAGGACGACGAACGCGGCTCCGGCGGGGTGGCCGGACGGCTCGGGGCCGGGGCGGGCTCTTCGCGCTTTTGGGATGACAGCGCCGACTGGGCATCGCGGCGGGCCGGCGGCTGACCGCCGTCGAAGCCCGCGGCGATGACCGTCACCCGGACCTCGTCGCCCAGCGCGTCGTCGATGACCGCACCGAAGATGATGTTGGCTTCCGGGTGGGCGGCCTCGCTGACCAGCTGCGCTGCCTCGTTGATCTCGAAGAGACCGAGGTCGGAACCGCCGGAGATGGAGAGCAGCACCCCGCGGGCGCCGTCGATGGAGGCCTCCAGGAGCGGCGAGGAGATCGCCATCTCCGCGGCGGCCACCGCACGGTCGTCGCCGCGTGCCGAGCCGATGCCCATGAGCGCGGAACCGGCCTCCGACATCACGGACTTGACGTCGGCGAAGTCGAGGTTGATCAGGCCCGGTGTGGTGATCAGGTCGGTGATGCCCTGGACACCCGACAGCAGCACCTGGTCCGCGGACTTGAACGCGTCGAGCACGCTCACCTGGCGGTCCGAGATGGACAGCAGCCGGTCGTTGGGGATCACGATGAGGGTGTCGACCTCTTCGCGCAGCTGCGCGATGCCGTCCTCGGCCTGGTTGGCACGACGGCGGCCCTCGAAGGTGAACGGGCGGGTGACCACACCGATCGTCAGGGCGCCCAGCGAGCGGGCGATGTTGGCGACGACGGGTGCGCCGCCGGTACCGGTGCCGCCGCCCTCACCCGCGGTCACGAAGACCATGTCGGCCCCCTTGAGGACCTCCTCGATCTCCTCGCGGTGGTCCTCGGCCGCCTTGCGACCCACATCCGGGTTGGCGCCGGCGCCGAGCCCGCGCGTCATTTCGCGGCCGACGTCGAGCTTGACGTCGGCGTCGCTCATCAGCAGCGCCTGCGCATCGGTGTTGATCGCGATGAACTCGACGCCCTTGAGCCCGACCTCGATCATCCGGTTGATGGCGTTCACGCCACCGCCGCCGATGCCGACGACCTTGATGACTGCGAGGTAGTTCTGCGGTGCTGCCACGTCGAAGGCCTCTCGCCTCGAGTTACGTGTCGTCGCCGCACTGCGTGTGGACGCCGACTGATGCCGATGGGACGGTTCGTATCGCCGACCCGAACCCTAACGTTGAAGTTTAGGGTTACCTGTGCCTGTGTGCCTTGGTTCCATAGTCCCTTTGGAACGAGACACTAAGTCGACAAGGCGCGCGCGTTCAACGAACACGCCGAACCTCCCGTTTTTCTTTTCACCCTATGTGATCACCCATAGTCGTAGCCATCCAGGGTGCTGGCCTGCGGCTCCGGACGTCAACTCCCGGATACCGCAGGGGCACTGGGGACCGAGACGTCGAAGTGGCGCCCGCCGTGCGCCGCTTTCAGCAGCGCGGTCAGCACCTTTGCCTTTTCGGCGCCCTCTTCGCGGCTGCCCCACGCGACCGTGCGGCCGCCGGTCAGTTCGAGGGTGACGGCGTCGTAGGACCGTACACGGACCTTGCGCAGGTCCTTGCGCACGGCCGTGGGCAGATCCTGGGTGACCTCGACCGCGGCCCGCCGCAACCGGTCGGCTCCGAACCGGTGCAGACTTGAAGAGTCGGAAACGGTCATTTCCAGAAGCGGAACGCCTCGGGGGGCGGTGCGGACGGTGGCGAACCGGACGCCCTCGGCGTCCACTTCGACAAACTTTCCGCCCGTTCGCATCAGCAGTTCCGGCATTCTTTCGGTCACCTTCAGACCGATTGTGTGCGGCCAGGACCGCTCGACGTCCACGGTCTTGATGCGCGGCAGCCGCGCCCGCAGCCGCCGGGCGAGCGCGTCGGTGTCCACGGAGACCAACGGCTCGTTCATCGGGGCGCGTGCCGCGGCGACGACTTCATGCGGCGTCAGCACGCGGGTGCCGGTGGCCTCAACGCGTTCCACCCGGAGCCAGTTCGAGGCGTAGAGCGCCCAGACGCCGAACGCGCCGAGCAGCACCGCGACGATCGTGATGATGATCAGACTGCGGCGGCCCGGCGCGCGGAGGGGGATGCGCACCCGCCGCCATCCCGTCGCGCTCGGTGGCGCGGCGGAGGGCGGGCCGGACGGTGACTTCTTCTCGCCGCGTCGGGCGGTTGCCGGTCCGGCCACGCTCCCTGCCTTCTCTCGTGCGCTACTTGTTGTGCTGCGCGATCGCCTCGTACACCATGCCGACCAGCAGCTCGTCGGCGTCGCGGCGGCCGAACTCGGAGGCCGCGCGGGACATCTCGTACAGCCGGTGCGGATCGGCCAGGACCGGGAGCACGCTGCTCTGCACCCACTCCGGCGTCAACTGGGCGTCATCGACCAGCAGGCCCCCGCCGGCGTTGACCAGCGGCTGGGCGTTGAGCCGCTGCTCGCCGTTGCCGATGGGCAGCGGGACGAAGGCGGCCGGCAGCCCGACGGCGGACAACTCGGCGACGGTCATCGCGCCCGCGCGGCAGAGCATCATGTCGGCCGCGGCGTACGCGAGATCCATCCGGTCCACGTACGGTACCGGGACATAGGGGGGCATCCCGGGCATGTTGTCCGCATGCGGCAGTTCGTTCTTCGGACCGACCGCGTGCAGCACCTGGATCCCGGCGCGCTGGAGGGCGGGGACGGCGGCCTGGGTGACCTCGTTCAGCCGGCGGGCGCCCTGCGAACCACCGGACACCAGCAGGGTCGGGAGGTTGGGGTCGAGCCCGAAGGCGGCCCGCGCCTCGGGGCGGACCGCGGCACGGTCCAGGGTGGCGATGGTGCGGCGCAGCGGGATGCCGACATAGCGGGCGCCACGCAGCTTGCTGTCGGGGGTGCTGACGGCGACGAACTTGGCGTACCGCGAGCCGATCTTGTTGGCCAGGCCGGGGCGGGCGTTGGCCTCGTGGACGATGATCGGCACCCCGAGGCGCTTGGCGGCGAGGTAGCCGGGCAGCGCCACATAGCCGCCGAAGCCGACGACGCAGTCGGCCTTGGTGCGCTCCAGGATCTGCTCGGCGGCCTTGATCGTGCCGCGCAGCCGCCCGGGGACGGTGATCAGCTCGGGGGTGGGCTTGCGCGGCAGCGGCACGGCCGGGATCAGACCCAGCTCATAGCCGCGCTCCGGGACGAGGCGGGTCTCCAGGCCCTTCTCCGTGCCGAGTGCCGTGATCCCCACGGTGGGGTCCTGCCTCCGCAGTGCGTCCGCGAGGGCGAGCGCGGGCTCGATGTGGCCGGCGGTCCCCCCACCGGCGAGTACGACATGCACCGAAATTCACCGCTCTCCGGACGGCCGCCTCTTGACGCGCCGTCTCATCGTCTTCCATCTCACCCCAGCCTGCCTTCTGCCGAAGACCGGCTTCCGCGCCGACCGGGCCGACAACGCCGCCCGCGCAGCGGGCTCGTCACGCGCGAAGGCGATCAGCAGCCCGATGGCGAACATCGTCGGCAGCAGGGCCGAACCTCCGTAGGAGAACAGCGGGAGCGGGACACCGGCGATCGGCAACAGGCCGAGCACCGCACCGATGTTGATCACGGCCTGCGCCGTGATCCAGGTGGTCACGCCTCCCGCGGCGTACCGTACGAAGGGGTCCTCCGTGCGTCCGGCCACGCGGATACCCGCATAGCCTAGAGCCGCGAAGAGGGCGAGTACCGACAGCGTCCCCGCCAGACCCAGTTCCTCCCCGGTGATGGCGAAGATGAAGTCGGTGTGCGGTTCGGGGAGTTCTCCCCATTTTTCCATACTGGCGCCCAGGCCCGAACCGAAGAATCCGCCGGAGGCCAGTGCGTAGATGCCGTGCACGGCCTGCCAGCACTGGTCGCCGGGGCCCGGGTCGGTCGCGCCGATGCAGGCCAGCCGGGACATCCGGTTGGCGCTGGTCTTGATCAGCAGCGCCCCGATCAGCGCGGCGCTGCCCAGCACCCCCACGAACAGCCGGGTCGGCGCACCGGCCAGCCACAGCAGCCCGAAGAGGATCGCCGTGAGAATGATCGCGGTGCCCATGTCGCCGCCGAGCATGATCAGCCCGAGCAGCAGGAACGCCACCGGGATCAGCGGCACCAGCAGATGCTTCCAGTGCACCAGCAGCCGCTTGTCCTGTTTGCGGGCCAGCAGATCGGCGCCCCACAGCACCAGCGCGAGCTTGCCGAACTCGCTCGGTTGCATCTGGAAAGGGCCGCCGAGGTTGATCCAGTTCTGGTTGCCGTTGACCGCGACCCCTATGCCCGGGATCTGCACCAGGCACATCAGGAACACGGAGACGGCGAGCAGCGGATAGGCCAGCGTGCGGTGCAGCCGAACCGTCATCCGGGAGGCGGCCAGCAGCAGCCCGCCGCCCAGGACGGCGGCCAGCAGCTGCTTGCGGAAGAAGTACGTCGGGGCGAGGCCGGACTGCAGCGCCTTGATCTGGGACGCCGAGTAGACCATCACCAGCCCCAGGACGGTGATCAGCAGACTGCCGCCGAGGATCAGGTAGTAGGCGGTCAGCGGGCGGTCCCAGGCCCGTTTGAGGCGAGTGTGGAGCCCCCGGGGGCCGCCCGGTGTGCGGCCGGCACGCGGCGGGCGCACCGCGGAGGGCCGGCGCGGACGCGACGGGGCCGGCTTCGCCGATCGGGCCGTCATCCTCGTCCCCTCCACAGGTGCGCTCGCCGCCGGCTGACGACGACAGCGGGGAGAAACGTCTAGTGATCCCGTGCGGTCAGCTCGCCGACCGCGTCGGCGAAGGCCTCGCCCCGCTTGTTGTAATTGACGAACATGTCCATCGAGGCACAGGCCGGAGCCAGCAGGACGGTGTCGCCGGGCTCGGCCAGGCGGCTCGCTTCCCTGACCGCCTCGGACATCGCCCCAGTGTCGGTCCGGTCGAGGTCGACCACCGGGACATCGGGGGCGTGTCGCGCCAGGGCTTCGCGAATCAGCGCCCGGTCGGCACCGATCAGCACCACACCGCGCAGCCGGGCCGCCGACTTCTGCACCAGCTCGTCGAAGGTCGCACCCTTGGCGAGGCCGCCGGCGATCCACACGATGTGCTCGTACGCCGCCAACGACGCCTGGGCGGCATGGGTGTTGGTGGCCTTGGAGTCGTCGACGTAGCGGACGTCGCCGAGGTCCGCGATGTGCTGGATGCGGTGGGCGTCCGGGTGGAAGGCGCGCAGTCCGTCGCGTACGGCGGCGGGGGCCACCCCGTAGGCACGGGCCAGCGCCGCGGCCGCGAGGGCGTTGGCGATGTTGTGCGGGGCCGCGGGCGTGACGTCCGAGACCTCCGCGAGCTCCTGGGCCTGCTGCTGCCGGTTCTCCACGAAGGCGCGGTCGACGAGGATGCCCTCGACGACCCCCACCTGGGAGGGGCCGGGGGTGCCGAGGGTGAAGCCGATGGCGCGGCAGCCTTCCTCGACATCCGCCGCCCTGACCAGTTCCTCGGTCGCCGGGTCGGCGGCGTTGTAGACACAGGCGACGGTGTTGCCCTCGTAGATACGGCCCTTGTCGGCGGCGTAGGCCGCCATGGAACCGTGCCAGTCCAGGTGGTCGGGGGCGAGGTTGAGGACGGCCGCGGAGTGCGCCCGTACGGAGGGCGCCCAGTGCAGCTGGTAACTGGAGAGCTCGACGGCGAGGACGTCGTACGAGGCGCCGTCCGGCTGCCCCTCGCCGAGCACCACATCGACGAGCGGGACGCCGATGTTGCCGACGGCGGCGGTCCGCAGACCCGCCGCCTCCAGGATCGAGGCCAGCATCCGGACGGTGGTGGTCTTGCCGTTGGTGCCGGTGACCGCCAGCCAGTCGGCGGCGTCGGGGCCGCGCAGCCGCCAGGCGAGTTCGACATCGCCCCACACCTCGACGCCCGCCTTCCCGGCCGCGGCGAAGAGCGGACTGGACGGCTTCCAGCCCGGGGTGGTGACGACCAGTTCCGTGCCCTCGGGGAGGGTGTCGCCGTCGCCCAGGCGGACCGTGACCCCCAGCTGCTCCAGCTCGGCGGCCTGCGCACGCTCGCGCTCACCGTCGCTGCTGTTGACGACGGTGACGCGGGCGCCGAGGCCGGCCAGGGCGCGGGCGGCGGGAACGCCGCTCACGCCCAGGCCGGCAACGGTGATGCACCGGCCGGCGAAGTCCGCCGGGCTCTGCATGGTCACTTTGCCGCCTGCCAGCCACCGTAGAAGATGCCGAGTCCGACGATGACGCACATGCCCTGGATGATCCAGAACCGGACCACCACAAGGACTTCGGACCACCCCTTGAGTTCGAAGTGGTGCTGGAGTGGCGCCATCCGGAAGACCCGCTTACCGGTGAGCCGGAACGAGCCGACCTGGATGACCACGGACATCGTGATCAGGACGAAGAGACCGCCGAGGATGGCCAGCAGCAGCTCCGTACGGGAGCAGATGGCCAGACCGGCCAGCGCACCGCCCAGGGCCAGCGAACCGGTGTCCCCCATGAAGATCTTGGCGGGCGAGGTGTTCCACCACAGGAAGCCGAAGCAGGCGCCCATCAGGGCCGAGGCGACGACCGCGAGGTCGAGTGGGTCGCGGACCTCGTAACAGGCCGGTCCCGCGGTGATCGGGGTGGCGCACGACTCCTGGTGCTGCCAGATGCCGATGAAGGTGTACGCGCCGAAGACCATCACCGAGGCGCCGGTGGCGAGGCCGTCGAGGCCGTCGGTGAGGTTCACGCCGTTGGACATCGCCAGGATCATGAACAGGGCCCAGATCACGAAGATCACCGGGCCGATCTGCCAGCCGAAGTCCTGGGTGAAGGAGAGCCGGTCGGACGCCGGGGTCTGCCCGCGCAGATCGGCGAACTGCAGGGAGAGCACGGCGAAGGCGATGCCGACGATCAGCTGGCCGGCCATCTTGGCCTTGGCCCGCAGGCCCAGCGAACGCTGCTTGACGATCTTGATGTAGTCGTCGAGGAAGCCGACCAGGCCCATGCCCGCGAAGAGGAAGAGCACCAGGACACCGGAGAAGCTCGGATCACTCGAGGTGATCACCTTCGTCACGGCGTAGGCGATGATCGTGGCCAGGATGAAGGAGATACCGCCCATGGTGGGCGTGCCCTTCTTGCTGCCGTGGGTCCGGGGGCCGTCATCGCGGATGAACTGCCCGTACCCCTTCTTGGCCAGCAGCTTGATCAGCAGCGGGGTACCGATCAGGGTCAGGAAGAGCCCGATCATTCCGGAGAAGAGGATCTGCTTCATCGAGTTCATCGGGACGCGGCTCCACCCTCGGCGCCGGCGGCGCCCTCGATGCCTGCGTCGTCCAGCAATGCTGCGGCCACCCGCTCCAGCCCCACCGACCTGGACGCCTTCACCAGCACGACGTCTCCCGGTCGCAGCTCGCTGCGCAACAGGTCGACCGCCGCCCGCGCGTCGGACACGTGCACCGACTCCTCACCCCACGAACCCTCGTTCTTGGCGCCCATGTCGAGCCAGGCCGCTTCCCTGCCGCCGACTGCCACGAGCTTGCTGACGTTGAGCCGGACGACCAGCCGCCCGACCGCGTCGTGTTCGGCGAGTGACTCCCCGCCGAGCTCGGCCATCTCACCGAGCACCGCCCACGTGCGACCGCCCTTCGCCTTGCCGGCTGCGCCCATGGCGACCAGCGCTCGCAGCGCCGCTCGCATGGACTCGGGGTTCGCGTTGTAGGCGTCGTTGACGACCGTCACGCCGTCCGCGCGCTCGGTGACCTCCATACGCCAGCGGGAGAGCGTGCCGGCTTCGGAGAGCGCGGAGGCGATCTCGTCCACGGGCATGCCCAACTCATGGGCGACGGCGGCCGCGGCGAGCGCGTTCGACACGTGGTGCTCACCGTACAGCCGCATGGTCACATCACTGCACCCGGAGGGTGTGTGAAGCGTGAAGGAGGGCTGTCCGGCCTCCGTGATCCGGACATTCTCGGCACGTACGGCAGCGTCCGCGGCCTCGCCGAAAAGGACCGTGCGGGCCTTTGTGCGGGGGACCATGGCCCGCACATACGGGTCGTCGGCGTTGAGCACCGCGACCCCGCCGTCCTCGGCCGTGGGCAGCTCCTCGACGAGTTCGCCCTTCGCCAGGGCGATCTGCTCCCGGCCGCCGAACTCGCCGATGTGCGCGCTGCCGACGTTGAGCACCACACCGATCCTCGGCGGGGTCAGCCCGGCGAGGTAGCGGATGTGGCCGACGCCGCGGGCGCCCATCTCCAGGACGAGGTGGCGGGTGGTCTCATCGGCGCGCAGCGCGGTCAGCGGCAGCCCGATCTCGTTGTTGAGGTTGCCCTCCGGCCAGACCGTCGGGCCGGTGCGCTGCAGCAACTGGGCGATCAGGTCCTTGGTGCTGGTCTTGCCGGCCGAGCCGGTGAGGCCGACGACGGTGGTGCCCAGCCGCTCCACGACGGCGCGGGCGAGCGCGCCGAGGGCGGCGACCACGTCGTCGACGACGATCGCGGGGACACCGACGGGGCGGGCGGCCAGGACGGCCACCGCGCCCGCCTCCACGGCACCCGCCGCGAAGTCGTGGCCGTCGGCACGGTCACCGGCGAAGGCCACGAAGAGCGCGCCGGGGCATACCGCGCGGGAGTCCGCCACGACCGGTCCGGTCACCCGGCGGCCGTCATCCGGTATGTCGTACTGCCGGCCGCCGACGATGCTCGCGATCTCGGCGAGCGACAGGGAGATCACAGGTCACCCCCGGCGAGGGGCGGGCGGTGACGGTAAAGGGGTTGTGCGCGCATGGCGGTGTGTCATCCCTGGTGGTTCGGCTGCGGTGACTGCTGCGACTGCTGTGACTTCAGCGATCCCTCGATGGCATCGCGCAGCACCTGGCGGTCGTCGAAGGGGCGTACCACTCCGGCGATGTCCTGGCCCTGCTCGTGGCCCTTGCCCGCGACGATCACGGTGTCGCCGGGCTCGGCGCGGGCGACGGCGGCGGCGATGGCGGTGGCCCGCTCTTCCTCGACCAGCACCGTGCCGCGTTCGTGGATGGGGACCTCCGCGGCGCCCGCGAGCATGGTGGCGAGAATCGAGAGCGGGTCCTCGCCACGCGGGTTGTCGGAGGTCAGGATGGCCGTGTCGGCGAGCCGGGCCACCGCGGCGCCCATCGGGCCGCGCTTGTGCGGGTCACGGTCGCCGCCGCAGCCGAGGACGGCGTGCAGCTTGCCGTCGGTGACCTTGCGCAGCGCGCGCAGAACCGATTCGACGGCGTCGGTCTTGTGGGCGTAGTCGACGACCGCCAGGTACGGCTGGCCGGCGTCGATGCGCTCCAGGCGACCGGGGACGCCGGGCACCGCGGCGACGCCGTCGGCCGCGGTCTGCGCGTCGATGCCGGCGACGACCAGCGAGACGATCGCGGCGAGCGCGTTGGCGACGTTGAACGGGCCGGCGATCGGGGAGGCGGCGCGCACGGTCACGCCGCCCGGGCCGTGCACGGTGAACGTCGAGCCGAGGGCGCCGACCTCGACGTCCGAGGCCCGCCAGTCGGCGTCCGGGTGGCCCTCCGCGGAGAAGGTGGTGACCGGGACCTCGGACTCGCCCTCGGCCAGCCGCTTGCCGTACTCGTCGTCGAGGTTGACCACGCCGGCCCGGCTGCGGGCCTTGGTGAAGAGCTGGGCCTTGGCCTGGAAGTAGTCCTCCATCCCGGAGTGGAACTCCATGTGCTCCGGGCTGAGGTTGTTGAAGATCGCGACGTCGAAGACACAGCCGTCGACCCGGCCCAGGACCAGGGCGTGGCTGGAGACCTCCATGGCGACGGCGCGCACGCCGCGCTCGCGCATCACGGCGAACAGCGCCTGCAGGTCCGTGGCCTCGGGGGTGGTGCGCTCGGACTTGATCCGCTCGTCGCCGATCCGGGTCTCGACGGTGCCGATCAGGCCGGTCGGTCCGCCGTCGGGGCGCCCGGCCGCAGCCGCCCGCAGCCCGCCCTCGATGAGGTAGGCCGTGGTGGTCTTGCCGGAGGTGCCGGTGATACCGATCTGGAGCAGGTCCTCGCCCGGCGCGCCGTAGATCGAGACGGCCAGGGAGCCCATCCGGGCACGCGGGTTCTCGACGACCAGGGCCGGCAGACCGGTCGCCGCGGCGCGCTCGGCGCCCGACGGGTCGGTCAGGATCGCCGCGGCGCCGAGGTCGGCGGCCTGGGCGACGAAGTCGGCGCCGTGCAGACGGGCGCCGGGCAGCGCGGCATAGACGTCGCCGGGGCGGACCGCCCGGGAGTCATGGGTGATGCCGGTGACCATGACACCGGTATGGCCGGGATCCGGGGCGGGGCATCCCAGCTGCTCGGCCAGGTCCGCCAGGGGGGTGGGGCGGACCGTTTCAGGGCGCGGGGCTCCCGGGTAGGTACCGGGCCCGCCCTTCTCGGCGTGCTGGGCTTTCGGGGACTGATCAGCGTGTGACACGGCGGTGAGCGTACCGGGCACCACCGGCCCGGGGCGAAGTGAGGGCCGTCGGGAGGAGCAGTTTCCCGCGACGGGGGTGCCGTCGGGGGTACCGTCGGGGGTGATGGTCGTCACGGCGGAATTGCCTCGATTTCATTGGCCTGGCGTGAAGGTGACCGGCAGCCGCGGGGGCTTCGCGCCGGTCGGCGGGACCTGGAGGGTTTTCAGCGCGAAGGCCATGACCTGCTGGTAGATCGGGCCACAGACCTGGCCGCCGAAGTAACTGCCCGTGGTGGGGTTCTGTACGGCGCAGTAGACCGTGATGCGGGGCTTGTCGGCGGGTGCGAAGCCGGCGAAGGACGCGGTGTAGCCGTGGTAGCGGCCGGTTTTGGGGTCCACCCGGTTGGACGTTCCGGTTTTGCCGCCGACCCGGTAGCCGTCGATCTTCGCCTTCGCTCCGGTGCCCTCCTCGTCGTCGACCACCGATTCGAGCATGGTGGCGAGGGTGCGCGCGGTCTTCGGGCTGACCACGCGGTTCCTGACGGGCTTGGGCGCCGGTGCGTAGTGGCCGTCGGGTCCGGTGCTGCCGCGGACCAGTGTGGGGGCGATGCGCTCGCCCCCGTTGGCGATCGTGGAGTAGACCGAGGCGGCCTGTACGGCGTTCAGGGACAGTCCCTGGCCGAACGGGATGGTGAACTGCTGTGAGGTGTTCCAGTCCTGCGGCTTGGCCAGGATGCCGTCGGTCTCCCCGGGGAAGCCGAGCCCGGTCGGCTTCCCGATACCGAACTTCCGCAGGTACGAGTAGAGGACCTGGTTGGCCTGGGGCTGGGTCCTGCCGAGCTGGCCGGCGGCGAGGATCGTGCCGATGTTGCTGGACTTGGCGAGCACGCCGTTGAGCGTCAGATGCCAGGTGGCGTGGTCGACGTCGTCCGCGAACAGCCGGTCGCCGCGGTGCAGCCGGTTGGGCACGGTGACGCGGGTGCCCGCCGTGGCGACGCCCTCCTCCAGGACGGCGGCCATCGACATCAGCTTGCTGGTGGACCCCGGCTCGAAGGCGTCGGACAGCGCGGCGTTGCCCAGCGCCTCCGGATCGGCCTTCGACACCTCGTTGGGGTCGAACCCGGGCGCGTTGGCGAGCGCCAGGATCTCTCCGGTGCGGGTGTCCTGGACGACGACGTAGCCGCGGTCGGCGTTCGACTTGGCGACCTGCTCGGTGATGGCCTGCTGGGCGGCCCACTGGATGTCGCGGTCGAGGGTGAGCTCGACGTCGCTGCCGGGGACGGCGGGGTGTTCCTGGGTGTCGGCGGTGGGCACCCGGCGGCCGCCGGACTGGGCGTAGACGAGCTTGCCGTCCTTGCCCGCCAGCTGCTTGTTCAGCAGCGCCTCCAGACCGCCGCCGCCCGTGCCGGCCCCGTTGACGAAGCCGAGGACGCCGGAGGCGAGGTCCTTGTTCGGGTAGAGGCGCTTGCTGTGCTTGTCGGCGAAGATCCCGACCAGGACGTCGGGGCGGGGCGCGCTCTTGGGGGCGGCGGCCGCCTTGGCGTCGAGGCCGGCGCGCAGGTCCTTGATCCGCTTCCAGACCTGCGGGGTGCGCTGCCGGGCGAGCAGGACGTAGCGCGCCGTGGGCTGGTCGAGCTTTGCGGCGAGGGTGGCCTCGTCCTCGCCGAGGATCGGCGCGAGCAGCGCGGCGGCCCGCTGCGGAGCGTCGTGGATCTTGGTCTTGGCGGGCGCCAGCAGGCTCGGGTCGGCGGTGATGTCGTACGCGTCGACGGTGGTGGCGAGGTCCACGCCGTTGCGGTCGGTGATCGCACCGCGCTCGGCGGCCAGCTTGACCGGTACATAGCGGTTCTCGTTGGCCTTGGCGGCGAACGCTCCGGCGTCCACGGCCTGCACCTGGAAGAGGCGTACGACGAAGACCAGCATCACCAGCGTCAGCGCGAGGGAGACCAGCCGCAGCCGGGGGCGCGGGCTGCCCAGGCGGAGCACCGGGGCCCCGGAGCGGGGGCGGCGGGCGGGAGGCCGGGGACCCGGGCGGGGCGCGGGACGCCGGGCGGCCGGCCGGCCGCCCCGGCCACCGGCCTGACCGCCGCGACCGCCCGCCTGGCCGCCGCGCTGGGCGGGGCGGGGCACCCGGCGGGGGTCCCTGGGCTCGGTCATGCCGCGCTCACCTGCCGGAGGCCGTAGGAGAGAGGACGGCCGGGGCGGCCGGGGCCCGGTGGCCGGCCGCGCTCGTCGCCGACGGCTCGGCGGAGGTGCTCAGCGGCGCCCCGTCCGAGGTGGCCGGGCCCGTCCTGCCGCGGACGGTGCCGTCCGGGAGCAGGAAGGCGGGGCTGCCGCCCGGCACCATGCCCAGTCGGCGGGCCCGCCGCTCCAGGGCTCCCGGGGCGGAGTACGCGTCCACGTCCTGCTGCAGCGCCTGCTGCTCGTCCGTCAGCTCGTCGGTCTTCTTCTCCAGCTTGCTGAGCTCGAACGATCCCTGGTTGAGGGCGGAGTTGAGCAGCAGCAGGGTGATCAGGCCGGAGCCGAGCAGGACGACGATGAGGACCACGAAGGGCGTGCGGGCCGCGGTGCCGGCGGATCCGGCGCCGGAGGGGAACAGCGCGGCGAGGCGTTTCTGTCTGCCTCGCGGCCGCCCCTGGCCTTTCATGCGGTGTCCTCGACGTTCTCGCGGATACGCTCCGCGCCGCGCAGCCGGGCGGGGGCGGCCCGGCGGTTCTCGGCGACCTCCTCCTCCGTGGGGAGTTCGGCGCCGCGGGTCAGCAGCCTGAGCCGGGGCTGGTAGCGCTCGGGGACGACCGGCAGCCCGGCGGGCGCCGTATTGGCCGCTCCGGCCGCGAAGACCTGCTTGACCAGCCGGTCCTCCAGCGAGTGGTAGGAGAGCACGGCGATCCGGCCCCCTACGGCGAGCGCCTTCACGGCGGCCGGGACGGCGCGCTCGACACTGGCCAGCTCGCCGTTGACCTCGATGCGCAGCGCCTGGAAGGTGCGCTTGGCGGGATTGCCGCCGGTGCGCTTGGCGGCCTGCGGCAGCGCGTCCCGGATCAGCTCGACCAGCCGCGCGCTATTGGTGAACGGCTCCTTGGCACGCTCCCGGACGACGGCCTCGACGATCCGCTTGGCCTGCTTCTCCTCCCCGTAGGAGCGCAGGATCCGGACCAGCTCACCGGGCGCATAGGTGTTGAGGACGTCCGCCGCGCTGATGCCGGTCGTCTGGTCCATCCGCATGTCCAGCGGGGCGTCCTGCGCATACGCGAAGCCGCGGTCGGCCTCGTCGAGCTGCATGGAGGACACCCCGAGGTCGAACAGGACGCCCTGGACGCGCGGGGTGCCGAGACGGTCGAGGACTTCGGGGAGCTCGTCGTAGACGGCGTGTACCAGGGTGGCGCGCTCTCCGTAGGGGGCGAGCCGTTCGCCCGCGAGCTTCAGGGCCGCGGGGTCACGGTCGAGGGCGATCAGCCGGGCCGCCGGGAAGGTGGCGAGCAGCGCCTCGCTGTGCCCTCCGAGGCCGAGCGTGCAGTCGACGACCACCGCGCCGGGCTCGGCGAGGGCGGGGGCGAGCATGTCCAGGCACCGCTGGAGCATGACGGGGACGTGGCGAGTGCTGTTGGTCATGCGACGGCCCCGCTGCGCTCGGCCCGCCTGCGGGCGACGTGTGCGCACCGCTTCCTGAATCGCTCGCTACGCTCGCTCATGTGCCTTCCGATGGGCTGGGCAGCAGGTGGGGCCCCGGCCGCTGGCTGGGGGATGCCGCACGTACCGCTTGGTCCCCGCCCGCTCTGAAGGGGAAGTGGCCCTCCGGCGACGGGGAAGTGACGTCGGAAGACCATGGGAGCGGGAGGAGGCCGAGCCGTACGTACGACGCGCGCACGCGAGGAATCCGGTATCCAAGGAGAGCGTCACGCCTCCCACTTCGCGCCACTTTAGTCCACCGGTCGCCCCGGTCAATCAACCGGTTCCGCGCGTCCTGCGACGGCTTTCGCACCGCCTTCGCCGCGGGCTTCTCACCCGGACGGCGGCGCCCCGGACGGCCCTGTGGATTACCTCACATGGAGTGACGTTGCCCCCTATGCCCGGCCTCTCATGCGGCCGGAGCGGCAAGCGGCGATTACCTTGAATCCATGCCCATACCTGCATCGCAGCCGCTGCCCTCGTCCGCCGACAGCGCCGGCACCCGTGCCGGTGACACCGTCACGGACGGTCTCGTCGAGGCGAACCGGCGCTACGCCGAAGCCTTCACCGACCCCGGGATGGACGCCCGGCCCGTCCGGAAGGTCGCCGTCGTGGCCTGTATGGACGCCCGACTCGACCTGCACAAGGCACTCGGCCTCGAACTCGGCGACTGCCACACCATCCGCAACGCCGGCGGGGTGGTCACCGACGACATCATCCGCTCCCTGACCATCAGCCAGCGCGCCCTGGGCACCCGCTCGGTCGTCCTCATCCACCACACCGGCTGTGGTCTGCTCAGCCTGACCGAGGACTTCCGCCACGACCTGGCGGCCGAGGTCGGGCAGCGTCCCACCTGGGCGGTCGAGGCCTTCAAGGACCTCGACGAGGACGTACGGCAGTCCATGGAGCGGGTGCGCACCTCGCCCTTCCTCCCGCACACCGACGATGTCCGCGGCTTTGTGTTCGACGTGACCACCGGACTGCTGCGGGAGATCGATCCGCAGCGCTGACACACCCCGGCCCCGGCCTTCCTGACGTGCGAACGGGAACGAAAAGTCGCATTCGTCACGAAGGCCGGGGCCTATCCTTGTGAGTTATCCACAGGTCATGACGCGAAGCCGCGCGGGCAGCAAGAATGCGGGGGTGACGTCGTCCCGGCGGTGGCCGGGCGCGACGCCGCGTTCGGGGTGGGCCGGTCCGCAAGGGGGCACCGGCCCGTAGTGCGGGGCCGAGGAGGGCCGAGTGACGGCGTATGACGAACGAGCGAGCCTGGGGGGTCCCCCCGCGTATGGGGGTCCCCCCGCCCGGGCGGAGCCGAGAGCGGGGGAAGGGCCGGGCCCAGGGGGAGATCTGACCACCACCGTGGAGCGTGTGCACCGGTCGGTGGAGAGCGTGATCGAGGGCAAGCCCGAGGTCGTACGGCTCGCACTGACCGTCCTGCTGGCCGAGGGGCATCTGCTGATCGAGGATGTGCCCGGCGTCGGCAAGACCATGCTCGCCAAGGCGCTCGCCCGCTCCATCGACTGCTCGGTGCGGCGCATCCAGTTCACGCCCGACCTGCTGCCCTCCGACATCACGGGCGTCAGCATCTACGACCAGCAGCAGCGGGACTTCGAGTTCAAGCCCGGCGCGATCTTCTCTCAGATCGTGATCGGCGACGAGATCAACCGGGCCTCGCCCAAGACCCAGTCGGCGCTCCTGGAGTCCATGGAGGAGCGCCAGGTCACGATGGACGGGCAGACCTACGAGCTGCCCAGCCCGTTCATGGTGGTCGCCACCCAGAACCCGGTCGAGATGGAGGGCACCTACCCCCTCCCCGAGGCACAGCGCGACCGCTTCATGGCACGGGTCTCCATCGGCTACCCCAGCCCGTCGGCCGAGCTGCAGATGCTGGACGTGCACGGCGGTGCCTCACCCCTCGACGACCTCCGGCCGGTGGCGCACGCCCACGAGATCGTGAAGCTGATCGAGGCGGTGCACACGGTCCATGTCGCCGAAACGGTGCGCAGATACACCGTGGACCTGGTGGCGGCCACCCGCAGCCATCCCGAGCTGCGGCTCGGCGCGTCACCGCGGGCGACCCTGCATCTGCTGCGCGCCGCCAAGGCCTCGGCCGCACTCCTGGGGCGGGGGTACGCCCTCCCGGACGACGTCCAGTCGCTGGCTGTGGCGGTGCTCGCGCACCGGCTGCTGCCCACCGCCCAGGCCCAGTTGAACCGCCGGACGGCCGAACAGATCGTGCTGGAGATCCTGCGGCGCGTCCCGGTCCCCGACCCGTCCGCGCAGGCGTGGCGGACACCCGGTCAGCGGCCGCCCGGCGTACGGGGGTTGTGATGTCCGAGGGGGGCGGCGAGGGGGCCGCGGAGCACAGCGGACTGCGGGCGGCTCTCGGGGGGCTGACGACGCGGGGCAGATCGTTCCTGGCGGCCGGGGTGGCCGCCGTGGCGTGCTCCTACCTCCTGGGGCAGGCGGATCTGCTGCGGGTCGGTCTGCTGCTCGCCGCCCTGCCGCTGGTGTGCGTCCTGGTGCTGCACCGCAGCCGCTACCGGGTCGCGGGCAGCCGTACGCTCTCCCCCGCCCGGGTGCCCGCGACCGCCGAGTCCCGGGTCCGGCTGCGGATGGAGAACGTCTCCCGGCTCCCGACGGACGTGCTGATGCTCCAGGACCGGGTGCCGTACGTCCTCGGCCCCCGGCCGCGCTTCGTCCTGGACCGCGTCGAGCCCGGCGGCCGCCGCGAGGTCTCCTACCGCGTCCGCGCCGACCTGCGCGGACGCTATCCGCTGGGACCGCTGCAACTACGGCTCTCCGATCCGTTCGGGATGTGCGAACTGACCCGTTCGTTCAGCACCGTCGACACCCTGACGGTGGTACCGCGGGTCGAACCGCTGCCGCCGGTGCGGCTGGCCGGTGAGGCCGCCGGACACGGCGACGGACGCCGGCGTTCCCTGGCGCTGGCCGGCGAGGACGACCTCATTCCGCGCGGCTACCGGCACGGCGACGATCTACGCCGGGTGCACTGGCGGTCCACCGCGCGCCACGGCGAGCTGATGGTCCGCAGGGAGGAGCAGCCGCAGAAGGCGCGCTGCACGGTTCTGCTCGACACCCGCGCCGTCGCCCACCCGGGAGCGGGCCCCGACTCGGCCTTCGAGTGGGCGGTGGCGGGCGCCGCTTCGGCCGCGGTGCACCTGCTGGAGCGCGGCTTCTCGGTGCGGTTGCTGACCGACACCGGCGCCTCCGTGCCCGGCCCCGACGGCGCCGGCGGCTTCCCGGGCGGCGCCGAATCCGCCGACGCCGTGGGCCTGCTGCTGGACACCCTCGCGGCCGTGGACCACTCCGAGGCAGAAGGGCTGTCGGCGGCGTACGACGCCGTGCGCGCCGGAGACGAAGGCGTGCTGATCGCCTTCTTCGGCGATCTGGACGAGGAACAGGCGGCGGTCGCCGGACGGATACGGCAGCGTTGCGGCGCGGCCGTCGCCTTCGTCCTGGACGGCGACGCCTGGACGCGAGGCTCCGGTGGGACCAGAGTCCCGTCCGGCCAGGTCCCGGTGGCCGAGCGGGTGGGGCTGCTGCGCCGGGCGGGCTGGACGGCGCTGCCGGTGACTCCCGGCGACGCGCTCGCCGACCTGTGGCGGGCTGCCGCGGACCGCGCCGGGGCGGAGCCCGGGCGGCCGGTGGACGCGAGCGCGCCGGAGACGGTGGGCGGGGGCCGGTGGTGAACGGGGGCATGGAGAGCGGACGGTTGACGGACGGGCGGCTGCGCGGGGGCGGGTGGCCGGGTGCGCCCCGGTGGCCGGGTGCGCCCCGGCCCCGCGGCCGGGTCGGCGGACCGTACGGGCGGTGCCCGGGTCCCGAGGGAAATGAGGCACGGGCATGAGCGGCCGGGCGCGGCTCGCGGTGTGCGCGGCGGTGGCCACCCTGAGTGCCGCCGGCGCGCTGCTGCCGCTGGTGAATCCGATCACCTGGGTGTTCGAGGCGGCGGTCCTGCTGGCCCTCGTGAGCGGTGTGGGTGCGGCGGCCCGCCGGGTGCCCCTCGCCGGACCACTGACCATCGGCGTCCAGGCCCTGGCCGCCGTGCTGCTGATGACCCTGCTGTTCGCCAGGAACGAGGCGGTCCTCGGACTGCTGCCGGGACCGGACGCCCTCGCGGAATTCGGCCGGCTGCTGCAGGACGGCGTACGGGACGTCGGCCGGTACGCCATCCCCGCCCCCGTCACCCCCGGCATCCGGTTGCTGCTGGTCCTGGGCGTGCTGGTGATCGGCCTCGCGGTGGACGCGCTGGCGGTCACCTACCGCAGCGCCGCGCCCGCCGGGCTGCCGCTGCTCGCGCTGTATTCGGTGGCGGCGGGACTGTCCCAGAGCGGCGCGGGCTGGCCGCTGTTCCTGATCGCGGCAGCCGGCTATCTGCTGCTTCTGCTGGCCGAGGGCCGCGACCGGCTCTCCCAGTGGGGCCGGGTGTTCGGCGGGCCGGGCGGCGGAGCGGACCGGCCCCCGGGCGGCGGGCGGGGGTTCACGGCCGGCACCGGCGTGCCGGCGTCCGCCCCGGTCCGTACGGGCCGCAGGATCGGCGCGATGGCGCTCGGGCTCGCCGTGGTGGTGCCCGCCGTACTGCCCTCCCTCGGCAGCGGATTGCTGGGCACCTCCGGCAACGGCACGGGACCCGGCGGCGGTGGCACGATCTCCGCCGTGAATCCGCTGGTGTCACTGCAGGACAGCCTCAACCAGCCCGAGGACAAGGAAGTCCTCAACTACCGCACGACCGCCTCCGACACCCGCGATCTGTATCTGCGGATCGTCGCCCTCGACCAGTTCGACGGCACGACCTGGAAGCCGTCCGAGCGCACGGTCACGGATGTCCCCGAACAACTCCCGCGACCGCCCGGCCTCAGCTCCGCGGTCGACCTCAACCGGATCAACACCTCCATCTCGACCGCCGGGTGGTACGCCCAGAACTGGCTGCCGCTCCCCTACCCGGCGTCCAGGGTGGACATCTCCGGGCGCTGGCGCTTCGAGCCCCAGGGCCGCACGCTCGTCGGGGACCGCGGGCAGAACACCCACGGCCTGCAGTACCAGGTCGAGAGCCTGCAGGTGCGTCCCACCTCCGGGCAGCTGGCCGCCGCGCCGGCGCCGCCCGCCGGCCTGTTGCGCGAGTACACCAAGGTCCCTCACTCGCTGCCCCCCGTCGTGCGCAGCACCGCACGCCGGGTCACCCGCGGCGCACCGACCACCTACGCCAAGGCCGTCAAACTGCAGGACTGGTTCGCGCTCAACGGCGGTTTCAGCTACAACACCGACGTCCGGGCGGGCAGCGGTTCCGATGCCATCGCACGGTTCCTGCGGCAGAAGCAGGGCTTCTGCGTCCACTTCTCCTTCTCGATGGCGGCGATGGCCAGGACGCTGGGCATCCCGGCCCGCGTCGCGGTCGGATTCACCCCGGGCACCAGGCAGCCCGACGGCACGACCTCGGTCGGCCTCAAGGATGCACATGCCTGGCCCGAGCTGTACTTCCAGGGCATCGGCTGGACCCGCTTCGAACCGACCCCGAGCCGCGGCAGCATCCCCGACTACGCGTACCCCGCCACCCCGGGCACGGCCGACCCCGGAAGCCCGTCCCCGGGGCACTCCCGGCCCGCGGCCCCCTCGGAGGGCCCCTCCGCGGACCCGTCCTGCGGCCCCGGCACACAGCGGTCCGGCTCGGGATCCGGTTCGGAGTGCCTCACGCCGCCCGCTCGGAACGAAGGTGTCCGCCCGCCGCAGGACGGCTCGTCCCCCTGGGCGGCCGCCGCCATCGCACTGGCAGCCCTGCTTCTCCTGCTGCTGCCCGTGGCCCCGCTGCTGTGGCGTCTGCGGATGCGGGCCGGACGGCTGGCGGCCGCCGGCCCGGACGGGGACTGGGCGGCGGGCACCCTCGCCGCCTGGCAGGAGCTGCAGGACACCTCCTGGGACTTCGGCATCCTGCCGGACGAGTCGCTGACTCCGCGTAAGGCGGCCTCGCGGATCATCCGCCTCGGAGAACTGCAACCGGAGCCCGCCGCGGCCGCCCGGCGCGTTGCGGCGGCGGTGGAGCAGGTCCTGTACGCACCGCAACCGCAGCCGGTGTCCGGACTCGCCACGGAAGTGCAACAGGTACGGGCCGGGTTGCGGGATGCCGCGCCCCGTGGTGTGCGGCTGCGCGCCCAGCTCGCCCCGCGTTCGGCGGCCCGCCTCCGTTGGGCCTGGTCGGCGCGCTGGACGGCCTGGCAGCTCCGGTGCCGCAGCAGCCGGCCGGTGACCTCGGTACGGCGTGCGGCGACCGCCCTCCGGCCGGGCCGGCAGCGGGCCTAGCCACAAAGCCCAGGAGGCACCTCCCGAAGCGAAGGCCCGGGAGCTGCTTCCCGGAGCGCAGGAAGGCCGGGCTCAGTGTGAAAGCAATGAGCCCGGCCTTCGGCAAGTGGAGAAGTCCCGGCGGGAAAGGACGGCGCGCAGAACGGCGCACCGGGCAAAGAGAAACAGCGGGAAGAAAGGCTGGAAAAGCAGCAGGAGAAATGGGTTCGGAAAAGAAATACCGGAGTAACCGCTGAAGCCCCATTGCGCTCGCCGGAACGAGCTCAATGGGGCTTCGGACCCACTTCGGACCGTCCCGCGGGCTCGCTTCCTCGCCCGCCCCGGCGGCTCAGGAGCCGGCTGTTCCTCAGCGGCCCTGCCCGTTGCTCAGTGGCCCTGCTGTTGCTCAGTGGCCCTGCTGTTCGTCCCTGCGCCGCTGCCAGCGGTCCTCGATGCGGTTCATCATCGAGCGCCGCTGCCTGGCCTGCCGGCGCGCCGGTGCACCACCTCCGGAACCCGCGCCGGACCGCTGCTCACCCGGCTTGGGGGCCTTGCGCCAGCCCGTGACCGCCAGCACTGCGCAGCCGAGCATGACGAGGAATCCCACCACGCTGATCCAGATCTGCTGCGCGACCATGCCGGCCATGAGCAGGGCGATACCCACCAGGAAGCCCGCGACCGCTTGGTAGACCCGTCGCCGGGTGTACGTACGCAGCCCGCTTCCCTCAAGCGCTGTCGCGAACTTGGGATCTTCGGCGTACAGCGCTCGCTCCATTTGCTCGAGCATGCGCTGCTCGTGCTCCGAGAGCGGCACGGAGTCCTCCTACTCGTCGGTCGCGGGGGCGACCGGGGTGCGACCCTTTCAGGATAGGCAGGGAATCGTCCCCGTGAAACCCGCCCCTCGACGCCAATTCACTGTCCGGGCCGCCGCGGCGACCGGTGGTGATGCTGCCTGCATTCCCCACCCGCCTGTCCGCCATGCCGGAACGTCGTACCCCGATCATACGGGGCGAAGGGGCTGATCGGGTGGTCTGTGGCCGACTGCACGCGGTAGCCGGGTGTGCCGGGTGGGTCAGTCGCGCTCGGCGAGGACGTGCAACTGCGTGGCCACGGAGTGGAAGGCAGGCTGTTCGGCCGCGGCCGCTTCGAGCTTCAGCAGGGCGTCCATGGCGCCCGGCTCGGTGTCGACCAGCACCCCGGGGACGAGGTCGGCGAAGACCCGCACACCGTGCACCGCCCCGACCTGCAGCCCGGTGCCGGACACCAGGTCGGTGAGCTGGTCGGCGGTGAACCGGCGCGGCATCGGGTCGCCCTCGCCCCAGCGTCCGGACGGGTCGGTGAGGGCCTGGTGGGCCTCGGTGAAGTGGCCCGCGAGGGCGCGTGCGAGGACCGCGCCGCCCAGACCGGCCGCCAGCAGGCTGAGGGTGCCGGCCGGGCGCAGCGCGTCGACGGCGTTGCGGATCCCCTCGGCCGGGTCGTCGACGTACTCCAGCACGCCGTGGCAGAGCACGACGTCATGGCAGCCGCGCTCGACGACGTCGAACAGACCGTGGGCGTCCCCCTGCACCGCGCGCACCCGGTCGGCGACGCCCGCCTCCGCCGCGCGGCGCTCCAGGGCGAAGAGGGCGTTGGGGCTGGGGTCGACGACCGTGACGTGGTGACCGAGGCGGGCGACCGGCACGGCGAAGTTGCCGGTGCCGCCGCCGGTGTCGAGGACGTCCAGGGCGTCGCGCCCGGCGGCCTTGACCCGGCGCTCCAGGGCGTCCTTGAGGACGTCCCAGACCACGGCGGTACGAAGGGAGGCGCGGGGGCGCAGCGGGTCAGACACGGCGGGTGGCTCCTCGGCGGGGGCATGAACGTCTAGGCGTCCACCACCCTATTCCGTCCCACGCCGTCCAGCGTCCGCCGTCCGCGGAGCCGGGCGAGCGCCGGGGGCGGGGGGAGCCGGGGGACGCGGGACGGACGGCGGACGGCGCCGGGGGTCGGACTGCGGTCGGCGGACTACGGGGACGGGGCTTATGGGGCTATGGGGCGGCGGACCGCCGGGGCGGGTGGGCGGCCCTGGCGGTGAGTGGCCCTGGCGGGGCATACCCCCCGGCGGCGGGTGGCGTCGCCGGGCCGGCGACGCTTCTTCGCCTTTCCTCCTCCCCCTCCCCCGGGGGCCCCGCCCCCACCCCACCCCACCCCACCCCGCCCCACTCCCCCTCGCCGGCTCTTCGCCGTCCCCGGCCTGCCACGCCGGCTCGCCGTCGCCGACCCGCCGCCCTGGGCCGCCGCCGCGATTGCGCCGTTCCTATCCCGCCCGCTGTGGCGGCAGCGACGGCTGGAGGAGCAGCATCCGCTCCACCAGGCGCAGGAACATGGCGGCGTCGCGCAGCAGATCGTCGGCGTCCCGGCGGCAGGCCGCGCCGGCTATGCCGGCCTCGGCCTTCGCCCGGCGGGCGGCGCCGGCGGCGAAGAGGGCGCTCCACTCGGAGAGTTCGGGTGCGACCTCGGGAAGAACTTCCCAGGCACTGCGGATACGCTGCCTGCGACGCAGGGTGCTCTCCGGCCGGCCGCGGACGGCGAGGACGGCGGCGGCGGTGCGCAACGCGGCCAGATGGGCCGTGGCGAACTGCTCGTTGGGGGTTTCCAGGGTCTGTGCTTCGTCGAGGCCCTGCTGGGCCTGGGCGAGCAGGGTGAGGGCGGCGGGTGGCGCGGCCGCCCTTCGCAGGACGGGGTGGACATCGCTCGGGGGACCGTACGCAGCGGAGCTGCCCCCGCTGGGACGAGCTGCCATGACGAACCTCCTGTCGTCGCATGCCGGTTCGGGACCGAAGTCGATTCGGACCGCATGAAGCCATCGTGACGTACACCACTGACAATCGGCGCCGGCCTGCACTTTCGTGGGAAAGGGGACATGCGCCACGGCGGATCTCCGGGAAAGATCCCGGCCCGGATCTCCGGGACGGATCTTCGGGACGGATTCTCAACACCCCCTTGCGGAACCAGGGGTGGGATACCGCATACTTTTTGAACTGACCAGTCAGTTCAAGGAGGCGATCGTGGACAGCACCCCGCACGGGGCGGCGGTCACGGCCACGGGATTCGGGGTCAAGGGCCCTCGTGGATGGGCGTTCCAGGACATCGACATCACCGCCGGACCCGGCTCACTGGTCGCCGTACAGGGCCCTTCGGGCTCGGGCCGTACGTGTCTGCTGCTCGCGCTCACCGGCCGGATGAAGTCCGCCGACGGCACCGCCGAGGTCGGCGGACTGCCGCTGCCGAAGAAAAGGGCCGCTGTCCGGTCCGTCACCGCGCTCGCCCATGTGCCGGGGGTCGCCGAGCTCGATCCCGCCCTCACGGTGGGCGAGCATCTGCGGGAACGCGCCCTGCTGCAGGGCCGGTTCGGCAGTTCGCTGCGGGCGCTGCTGCGGCCGCGGCACGAGCGCCGGGCCGAAGCCCGCGCCCTGGTGGACAGCGCCCTCGCGGCGGCGGGACTCGACCCGGAGGCGCTGCCCAAGGGGACCCGTACGTCCGTCCGCGACCTGGAACGGCTGGAGGCGCTGCGGCTGTCCGTGGCGCTCGCGCTGATCGGCGCCCCCCGGCTGCTGGCCGTCGACGACACCGACCTGAAGCTGTCCGACGGCGAGCGGGCCGCGGCCTGGGCGTTGCTGCGCGGCCTGACCGCGGCCGGTACCACCGTGCTGGCGGTGTGCAGCGAGCCTCCGGAGGACGGCGAGGGCGTGGTGCTGGTCCACACGGGCACCCGCCCGGACCGGAACACCCCCAAGGGCGCGTCCGGCGATTCCCCCGCCACCTCGGACGCCTCGGACGCCTCAGACGCCACGGACGCCACGGACGCCACGGACGCCACGGACGCCACGGACGCCACGGACGAGCAGGACAGCACGGCCGGCAAGCACGACGGACCCGACGACGAGGAGGGGGCGGCCGATGCGCTCGCCGAAACTGGCCGCGCTTGAGCTGAAGCGGTTCGGGAGGGGGAAGCTGCCGCGCGCCGCGCTGGCCGCCCTTCTGCTGCTGCCGCTCCTGTACGGCGCGCTGTACCTGTGGTCCTTCTGGGACCCGTACGGACGGCTGGACAAGATTCCGGTGGCGCTGGTCAACGAGGACAAGGGTGCGGCCGTCGACGGGAAGCACCTCTCGGCCGGCGACAGCATCGTCGGCGGGCTGGCCGACAGCCACACCTTCGACTGGCGCCCCGTGGACGCCAAGGAGGCCGCCCGGGGCGTCGAGGACGGCTCGTACTACCTCTCGCTGACGATCCCGGAGGACTTCAGCCGCCGGATCGCCTCCAGTTCCGGGGACCACCCGGAGACCGGCGCCCTCAAGGTACGGACGAACGACGCGAACAACTACATCGTGGGGCAGATCTCCCGGACGGTGTTCTCCGAGGTGCGTTCCGCGGCCTCCACGAAGTCGGCGCGTACCTTCCTCGACAAGATCTTCGTCTCGTTCTCGACGCTGCACGGCAAGACCGAGCAGGCCGCGGACGGCGCCGACCGGCTCCACGACGGCATCGGGCAGGCCCGGCACGGCGCGGGCGAACTGGCCGACGGCCTGGGCACCGCGAAGGACGGCAGCGGCAAGCTGGTCACCGGCCTGGGCGACCTCGACGCGGGCGCGGGGCGGCTCTCCCGGGGCAGCTCCGACCTCGCCGAGGGAGCCGGAAGTGCCGCCCACGGCTCGCGCCAACTGGCCGACGGTTCCGGGCAGGTGGCACAGGGAACCCAGCAGCTGGCCGACACGGTCAACGGAGTCGTCGGCAAGGTGGGGCCCTTCATCCGGGCGCACGGCAAGGAGATCGGCGAGGCGGCGCAGCTCGTCGCCGACGGTTCGCAGGCGGTGCGTGACCACCTCGGCAAGCTCCCCGCCGCGGCGGCCGGCGGAGCGAAGCTCTCCCGGGGGCTCTCCGACCATCTGGCCTCCTACTACCGGCTGCGCTGTGAGGGCGCGGTGCGGCTCGACACGTCCTGCACGGAGCTGAAGCAGCTCACGGAGGAGGCGGCCACCGCGGCGGACCGGGCCGAGGAGGTCAGCGAGTACGTCCACGACCAGAAGAACCTCGACCAACTGGGCCGCGACCTGGACACGCTGCACTCCCTGGCGGGCGAGCTGGCGCGGCACGGGCCGACCCTGGGCGCCGACATGGACGCCGCCGTCAAGAAGATCAACGATCTCAACGACGGGGCGCACAAGGTGTCCGCGGGGGCGCGCAAGCTGGCCGCGGGCAACGCCCGGCTGGCCGACGGCGCGGACAAGCTCGACGACGGCGCGCACCGGCTGCACGACGGTACGGGCCGTGCCGCGGCCGGTATGGGCGACCTCGACTCCGGTGTGGGCAGGCTCAAGGACGGCGCCCACACACTGAACGGCGGCATGTTCAAGCTCTCCGACGGCTCACAGAAGCTGGCCGGCGGGCTGCACGACGGGGCGAAGCGGATCCCCGACTACGGCAGGAAGGACCGCGACGCACGCACCCAGGTCATGTCCGACCCCGTACAGCTGGCCTCGGGCGCCGTCCACAAGGCGCCGAACTACGGCACCGGGTTCGCCCCGTATTTCATTCCGCTGTCCCTGTGGGTCGGCGCGATGGTGGCGTACATGCTGATCCAGCCGCTGAACCGGCGGGCGCTGGCGATGGGCGCGCCCTCCTGGCGGGTGGCGGTGTCCGGATGGCTGCCGGTGTTCGGGGTGGGGGTGCTGCAGACCGCGGCGCTGATGGCCGTATTGCACTTCGCGATCGGCCTGGAGATGGTGCGGGCGGGCGGCACGATCGGCTTCCTCGTGCTGGTCACGGCCTGTTTCTCGGCGATCGTGCAGTGGCTGAACGCACAGTTCGGCCCGGCCGGCCGGATCCTGGTGCTGGCGCTGCTGATGCTCCAGCTGACCTCCGCGGGCGGCACCTATCCCGTACAGACCAGTCCGGGCTTCTTCGCCGCCATCCACCCGTATCTGCCGATGAGTTACGTCGTGGAGGGGCTGCGCCGGCTGATCACCGGCGGAGAGCTCGCGCCGGTGTGGCAGGGCAGCGTGGTGCTGGTGGCCTTCACCGCGGGGGCGCTCGTGCTGACGTCCCTGACGGCGCGCGGCCGCCAAGTGGTGCGGATGAAGGACCTGCACCCGGAGCTGAGCCTGTGAGCGCCGGCCCGCCGGCCGCAGCCGCCGTCCGGCGCCCGTCACCGCCCGGCCGGCGGTTCGCCCCGGGCCGCGCGCCCGGGGGTCGCCTCACCGCGCCGCGCACCGATCGCCGCGGACCGGCACAATCGCCCCCATGGACAGCTCCACTACACGCCGCGACGCCACCCGGCGCAAGCTCTTCGAGGCCGCGGTCACGCTCATCGCCGAACAGGGCTTCTCGTCCACCACGGTGGACGAGATCGCCGAGCGGGCGGGCGTCGCGAAGGGCACGGTCTACTACAACTTCGCGAGCAAGAACGTGCTCTTCGAAGAGCTGCTGGTACACGGCATCGACTTGCTGACGACCTCCCTGCAAGCGGCCGTGGAGGAGGTCACCGGCCGGGGCGGCAGCCGGATCGACGCGCTGGACGCGATGATCCGGGCCGGGCTGGACTTCATCTCCCGCTACCCGGCGCTCACCCAGCTCTACGTGGCCGAGCTGTGGCGCACCAACCGGGCCTGGCAGTCGACGCTGATGGGGGTGCGCGGGCGGGCCATCACCGTGGTGGAGGACGTGCTGCGCGAGGCGGTGGCGGACGGGGAGCTGAGCGAGGAGATCGACATCCCGCTGACCGCGTCGGCGCTGTTCGGGATGGTGCTGGTGGCCGCCCTGGACTGGCAGTCCTACCAGCCGGAACGGTCGATCGACGAGGTGCACGCGGCACTGTCGCGACTGCTCCAGGGGCGGGTCAGCGGCCGTCTCCCGTAGTCCGGGCGGGTCTCCCGGGGAGGCAGCGGGTGCGCGCCGTAGTGGTCGGGTACGACGCGCACCGCCTTTCCCCCGTGCCCGCACAAAAGAGTGCGCTGCCCTGGCGCGGATCGTTCCCCCCTCGATCCGACCAGGACAGCGCTTCCCCCGTACTCCCCCGTGCTTCCCCCGTGTTCCCCCGTCACGTCCGGGAGCCGCGCCGCTCCGCCGCCCCGTGTCGGCGGTGCGGCGCCGCTTCCCTTCCGTGGTCCCCACTCTTCCTTCCGGGCGGCTGCCGGCCCATCCGCGTACCTACTCATCTCGGTGTCTGAGTACGGATACTCAACCCTGAGCACCGGCCCCCAGCCGGAGCCCGTGGTCCCGGGCACGGCCCCACGCCGGAGTCTGTGTTTCCCGGCACCGGCCCCGGCCGGGGCCTACGCTTTCCCGCGTGTCCGTACTTCCCTTGGTGTTCACCAGTGGCTGGGCGAGCGGGATCAACGCCTACGCCGTCGTCCTGCTCTTCGGCCTGCTCGGCGCGACCGGCGTCACCGACGAGGTGCCCGCGGCGCTGCAGCGCCCCGATGTGCTGATCGTGGCCGGGGTGCTCTTCCTGTGCGAGGCCGTCGCCGACAAGATCCCGTACGTCGACTCGGTCTGGGACACGGTGCACACCGTGATCCGGCCGGTGGCCGGCGCCGTCGTGGCGGCACTGCTGGCCGGTCACAACGGCTCGCTGCCGGAGCTTGCGGCGGGTGCCGTGGGCGGTTCCACGGCGCTGCTGAGCCATCTGGTCAAGGCCGGCACCCGGATCGCGGTCAACACCTCGCCGGAGCCGGCCAGCAACATCGTGCTGAGCCTCGCCGAGGATCTGGGCGTCGCCGGGATCATCGCCTTCGCGGTGTTCCATCCGGTGGCCGCGGCGGTCATCGCGGCGGCGCTGCTGGCCGCGGGGATCGCCCTGGTGGTGTTCCTGTGGTCGCGGATCCGCCGGTACCTGCGGCGCCGCCGGCAGCGGCGCGAGGAGAAGCGGCTGGCCACGGCGGGCGAGGCGCTGCCCCCGGCGTTCTGACGGCCTGCCGTCCCGCGGCGGCACGGCCGCTGCCGGGCCGGGTCCCCGGCCGTGCGGGCGTTGTCAGTGGGTCCGGATAAAGTCGCAGGCATGGCACGGATTGCGGTGATCGGCGCCGGGATGGGCGCGATGGCAGCCGCTGCCCGGCTGGCCGTCGCAGGCCACCGGGTGGCGGTGTTCGAGCGCGGCGCGACCCATGGCGGCGCGCTGCAACGGCGGGAGCGGGACGGCTTCGCCTTCGATACGGGACCCGGCCTGCTGCATCTGCCGGCCGTCTACCGCGATCTGTTCCTCAAGACCGGCCGCGAGCCGCTGGAGAGCTGCGTCGAGCTGTCCCAGGTCGACCCCGCGAGCCGGCATGTCTTCGCCGACGGAACGGCCGTCTCGCTGCCGAACGCCTCCCGGGCCGGGGTGCTGGCGGCGCTGGACGAGGCGCTGGGCGCGGGCCGCGGTGAACGCTGGAGCGACCTGATGGGCCGGGCCCGCGAGGCCTGGGACGCCACCCGCCGCCCGCTCCTGGAGGAGCCGCTGTGGCAGGACTGGCGGGTGCTGGGGCGCGATCCGTATCCGGCGGTGCGCAGGCGCGGGCTGTTCGGCCGGGGCAAGGGCCCCACCACCGCCACCCTCGCCGAGGTGGCGCGCCGTGAGCTGGCCGACCCCCGGCTGACCGCGCTGCTGGAGAGCCATGCGCTGGCGTACGGCTTCGATCCGCGCAGCGCCCCGGCGAGCGCCGTCGTGCTGCCGTACATGGAGCAGACCTTCGGCAGTTGGTATCCGCGCGGCGGTATGCGAGCGCTGGCCGAGGCGCTGTACGAGCGGTGCCTGGCGCGCAGGGTGGAGTTCGGCTTCGGCACGGCGGTCACCGCGATCGTGGAGAAGGACGGCCGGGCGTCGGGCGTGGAGCTGGCCGACGGCCGGGTGGAGGAGGCCGAGTTCGTGGTCGCGGGCGTCGATCCGGTGCGCCTGGTGGAGCTCTGCGGGGGCAGGGAGCCCTGGGGTGCCGACGAGGTGCGTCCCGCCCTGGGCCCGGATGAGCGGGCCACCGGTCGGCTCACGGTCTGTCTGGCACTGCGCGGTGCGCGCCCCGCGGATGCCGTGCACCGCACGGTGGTCCATGCCCCGGACCGCGAGGCCGAGTTGGCGGGCGTGTTCGGCGACGGCTCCGGGCCGCGGACCCCGTGTGCCCGGCCCACGGTGACGGTGCTGCGCCCGGACGATCCCGCTACCCGGCCGGACGACGCCCATGAGGCGGTGACCCTGACCGCGACGGTGGCCGCGCCCCACCTGGTCGGCCGGCCGGGCCGGGAGGCCGGGGAGGCCTGCGCGGAGCTCATGACCGAGAGCGCCGAGGCCGCGGTTCCCGGGCTGCGGGAGCGGGTGCTGTGGCGGGAGGTGCTGCCACCGGCGCCGGACGGACTGGTGCCGGGGCCGGCGCTGGCCGGCCGGGAAGGCCGCTTTCTGCGGCCCGGCAACCGCACCCGGATACCGGGGCTCTACACGGTCGGCGGCTGGTCGCACCCCGGCGGCGGACCGGCCCATGCCGGGATGTCCGGTGCGATCGTCGCGGGCCTGATCGTGAACGGCGACGACTGGCACGGCTCCACCTGAGTGGCGGGAGGGGCTGCCCCGGCGGGGGCTGCCCGGGCGGGCCGGGGCCGTCGCGGCGCGCGGCGGCGCCGCCGGCCGGGCGTCCGTCCGCTCAGTAGCGGTACTGCTGCCCGTCGTACCCCGGCTGCTGGTAGGGCGGGTAAGGCTGCTGCTCGGGCGGGAGTTCGCCGTCGCGCTGCTGGGGGACCCAGACGCCACCGGGCGGGGTCTCGCCGTAGCCCTGGCCGAGCGGCTGTCCCTGGGCGTCGTACTGCTGCGCCGCGTAGGGAGCCGAGGCGTAGGGGTCCGCCTGCTGGTAGGGGTCGTAGGACGCGGCGTACTGCTGGCCGCCGAGGTACGGGTCGGTGTACGCCGCCTGCTGGCCCTGGCCGTCGCCGTAGGCCGCATAGGGGTCGGCGTAGGGGTCCTGGCCGGCTCCGGTCTGATCGTAACCGCCGCCGTACGCATAGCCGTTGCCGTTGCCGTTGCCGTTGCCGGCGGCAGCGTCGTAGACGTCGTAGCCGCCGTAACCCTGGTAACCGGGCTGCCGGCCACGGGCGTCGGGGCTGTAGATGCCGTACTGGCCGGTCTCGTCGGGCATCGGCTGGGGAGCGTAGACGGCGGTGGTGTCGGCCCGCGCGAAGTCGTCCGGGGCGGCGAACGCCTGGGTGGCGTAAGCGCCTTGGTCCTGCTGCTGCCCCTGGTAGGGGTCCTGGTACGGATCCTGGCCGCGGTAGTCGTCGCCGGGGGGCCCGCCGTAGAAGCCCTGCCCGACCACGGTCTCCTGCGCGGCGAAAGCCTCCTGCCCCGCAACGAAGGTGTCCTGCGCGGCGAAGCCGTCCTGCCCCGCGGGGGTACCGGGTCCGCCGTAGGAGCCCTGCCCGGCAAAGGTGTCCTGCCCGGCGTAGGGGTCCACCCGCTGGAAGCCGCCGGTGCTCTCGAAGGTGTCCGGGCCCCCGTCACCGGCCCGTGCGGGGGCCTCGGTGGGCGCCACCGCCTCCAGGCCGGAGACCTCCAGGGTCGGTTCGGCGGGGGGCGGTCCGGACGGGCGGGCCCGGCGGCGCCGGCCGCTCTCGCCGGACGTCCCGGTGCCGGACTCCCCGGGCTTGCTGCGCAGGGCCCAGCCGGCGGTGAAACCGCGACGGAAGGAGAGCGTCACATTCGTCTGCCCGATGGCGAAGGCGACAAGTCCCAGCCCGATCACGACTATTGACGGGATGATGACACCCACGACCACACCGAGAAAACCGGCGAGGGCCAGCAGCCGCCAGCGCAGCCGCGCCTTGTTCTGGAGCAGGACCTCGCCCAACAGCCACAGTGCCACCAGGCCGAACGCGATGTAGAGGACCGCCCAGCCCATATACGCCCCTCTTCCGCCGCTCGCCGGCCACCGTGATCAGGACTGCTGGTGCAGTCCCAGATTCTCGTAGATTTCCAGGGTCGCCGTGGAGTGGTTCAGGGTAATGAAGTGCAACCCGGGAACATCCTCGGCCATCAAGCGTGCGCACAGGTCCGTTGCGTACTCGATACCAATGGAGCGTACCGCCGCCGGGTCGTCCTTGACGGCGAGGATCCGCTCGGCCAGCTCGGGCGGGAAGGCCGCATTGCTGAGCTGAGCGAACCGCTCGATCTGGCGCACGTTCGTGACCGGCATGATCTCCGGAATGATCGGCGTCGAGCAACCCGCCGCCGCAACGCGGTCCCGCAGCCGGAAGTAGTCCTCGGGGTAGAAGAACATCTGGGTGATGGCGAAGTCCGCACCGGCCCGGCACTTGGCGACGAAGTGTGCCACGTCACTGTCCCAGTCCGTCGAGCGCGGATGCATCTCGGGGAAGGCCGCGACGCCGACGCAGAAGTCGCCGGACTCCTTGATCAGCCGGACCAGGTCGGCGGCGTAGCCGATGCCGTCGGGGTGCTTGACCCACTCGCCCATCGGGTCGCCCGGCGGGTCGCCGCGCAGCGCCAGCATGTTGCGGATCCCGGCGTCGGCGTACTGGCCGATGATGTTGCGCAGGTCGGCCGTGGAGTGGTTGACCGCGGTGAGGTGGGCCACCGGGGTCAGGGTGGTGTCGGTGGCGATGCGCTCGGTGGCGCGCACCGTGCCGTCACGGGAGGTGCCGCCGGCGCCGTACGTCACGGAGACGAACGTCGGCGAGACGGCCTCGATGCGGCGAATGGCGTTCCACAGGGTCCGTTCGCCCTTCTCCGTCTTGGGGGCGGCGAACTCGAACGAATACGACTGCTTGCCGGAAGCGAGCAGGTCGCGCACCGTGCGTGCGCGATCAGTCCTGGTGGAAGCTGTACCTAGGGCCATACCGGCAGGTTAACCACCGGGCGGGCCCACACCAACCGCGTCGGGCGTAATGCCTGGTTGGCCGGGTTGATGTCCACTGGGTGGACATTTTCCGGTCGCCGGGACGTCAGCGGACCGCCCGGCTCCCGACACCGGGCACGGTGACGCAGGTCACCCGGCCATCCGATCCCCCGTCACCTCGGTCAGCCGGCCGCGCGGGCCGGACGCGCCGATGCGGAGGCCTCCGGGGCGTCCGGGGCGTCCCAGGCCCGGACGCGCCGGGCCAGTGCGGCGGCCGCCGCTCCCGGATCGTCCGCCTCCGTGAGGGCGCGGACCACCACGATCCGGCGGGCGCCGGCCTGCAGCACCTCGTCCAGATTCCCGGCATCGATCCCGCCGATCGCGAACCAGGGGCGCTCGGGGGCGCGGGCCGCGGCGTAACGGACCAGGTCGAGGCCGGGGGCGTGGCGGCCGGGCTTGGTGGGGGTCGGCCAGCAGGGGCCCGTGCAGAAGTAGTCCACTCCGGGTTCGGTGAGCGCGGCGTCCACCTCGGCCTCGGCGTGCGTGGAGCGGCCTATGAGGACGTCCTGGCCCAGCAGGGCGCGGGCGGCCGGGACCGGCAGATCGCCCTGTCCGAGATGCAGGACATCGCTGCCCGCCGCATGGGCGACATCGGCGCGGTCGTTGACCGCGAGCAGCTTGCCGTGCCGCCGGCAGGCGTCCGCGAAGACCTCCAGATGCCGCAGCTCCTCGCCGGCCTCCATGCCCTTGTCCCGCAGCTGGACGATGTCCACACCCGAGGAGAGCACCGCGTCCAGGAACTGCGGGAGATCGCCCTGCCGCCGCCGGGCGTCCGTGCAGAGGTAGAGCCGGGCATCGGACAGGGCCGGGCGTGCGGTGGTCATCGGGCGGCTTCTCCCAGGTCGGGGGCGTACGGGCCGGACCTTCCGGTCCGTACGCCCCGCGGATGCGGTTACGGGTGCTGGTGCGGCCGCCGGCGCGGTGCGGGCCGCGTCACGGCGTCAGACGGCGAGCGCCTGGGCCCGGCGCTTCACCTCCGTACCGCGATTCTCGCGCAGCGCCTGGGCGGGCGTGCCGGGCAGGGTCTCATCGGGAGTGAACAGCCACTCCAGCATCTCCTCGTCGGTGAAACCGTCGTCCTTGAGGAGGGTGAGGGTGCCGACGAGGCCCTTGACCACCTTGTCGTCCTGGATGAAATCGGCGGGCACGTGCAGCGCCCGGTTCTCGCCGCGGCGCACCGCGATCAGCTGGCCCTCCTTGACCAGCTGCCGGACCCGCGTCACCTCGACGCCGAGCTGTTCGGCGATGTCGGGGAGGGTGAGCCAGGCGGGGACGAGTCCATCGATGTTTGCGTCAATCTCGGTCACGGGACAAGCCTGCCACCTCCCACTGACAGCCGGTAGCCGGGCATCGCCATCGGAGGCCCGCTGCACACCAGCGGGTGACGGCCGGCGCCCGGCCGGCCACCGCCGGTCACCGCGCTCCCGGCACCGGAGCCCGGCTACAGCGCCGCGGCCTTGAGCGGCACCGACGCGTTCGCGGCCCGCTCCCGGTCCAGGGCGACGCCCCGCTCGATCAGCTTGCGCCCCTGGGCGAGGTCCCGGGGCCGCCCCACGGCCAGCAGCGCGACGAGCCGTCCCTCCCGCAGCCAGATCACCGACCAGGCCGCCCCGGCCGGGTCGCCGCGCCAGACCAGCTCGTCGGCGTCCCCGTGGTGGCCCACGTACTGCACGAACCGGCCGAACTGCTCCGACCAGAAGTACGGGACGGGGTCGTAGGCCACCCCTTCCGCCTCGCCGCGGGCGATGTTCTCGGCGACCGTGCGCGGGCCCTGGAGGGCGTTGTCCCAGTGGTGGATCAGCAGGCGGGCGCCGTAGCGGGCCGAGGGGAAGGAGGCGCAGTCGCCGACCGCGTAGACATCGGGCACGGAGGTGCGCAGCTGCTCGTCGGCCAGCACGGAGCCGTCCCGGGGCGAGAGCTCGACGCCCGAGCCGGCCAGCCAGCCGGTCGCGGGGCGGGCGCCGATCCCGATGACCACCGCGTCCGCGGGCAGCACCGTGCCGTCGTCGAGGGTGACCGCGCCCGCCGTGACGGAGGCGACCCGGGCGCCGGTGCGCAGCTCGGCTCCCGCGTCCGCGTACCAGCCGGCCATATGGGCGGCGACCTCGGCGGGCAGCGCACCGGCCAGCGGACGGTCGGCGGCCTCGACGACGGTGACCGCGCAGCCCGCCTCACGCGCCGCGGTGGCGAACTCGGCGCCGATCCAGCCGGCCCCGACGACCACGATCTCGTGCTGGGCGGCGAGCACCGGCCGCAGCCGCTCGGCGTCGTCCAGGGTGCGCAGCAGATGAACGCCGGGAAGTCCCGCGCTGCCGGGCAGCACGACCGGCTCGGCGCCGGTCGCCAGGACCGCGTAGTCGTAGGGGACCGGTCCCTCGGCCGTCTCGACCACACGGGCGTGGGGCACCAGGCCGGTGACCGGGCGGCTGAGGTGGAGGGTGACGCCGAGCGCGTCGAAGTCGACGTCGAAGGCGGAGCCCTCGGCCTTGCCCAGCAGTACCGCCTTGGACAGCGGCGGACGGTCGTAGGGCTGGTGGGGCTCGTCGCCGAGGAGCGTGATCGCGCCGGGCCAGCCCTGTTCGCGCAGGGCGACCGCGGTCTGCACACCCGCGATTCCGGCACCGGCGATCACGACGTGCGGCGTGCGGTCAGGGGCCTGGGAGGACTTGCTCTGCTCGCTCACCCGATCACTCTAGGACGGGGTGTGAGGCGGCTCGCAGCAGCGCGCAAGGAGATCTCTGACACAGCGTCACCGTGCGGGCGGCCCGGGTAGCGGGCCCCGGGAGGCCGGGGGCGCTGCCTTACGGTGCCCCGCGGCCCCGTATTAGGGTGACGGATACACGCACTCGCGGGAGCCCGGACGCACCGGGCTGAGAGGGAGGCTGGCCGGCCTCCGACCGTACGAACCTGATCCGGGTCATGCCGGCGAAGGGAGGGGCTGGACGCCCATGCACGCAACTGCCACCCGCTCACGACCCACCCCGCAGAGCCCTGATGTGCTGGTCATCGGCGGCGGCATCATCGGCCTGGTCACCGCCTGGCGGGCGGCAGGACGCGGGCTGAGCGCCGCGGTGGCCGACCCCGCGCCCGGGGGCGGCGCCGCCCGGGTCGCGGCCGGGATGCTGGCCGCGGTCACCGAGCTCCACTACGGCGAGCAGACCCTGCTGGGGCTCAATCTCGCCTCCGCCCGGCGCTACCCCCGCTTCGTCGAAGAGCTGGAGGAGGCCGCGGGACTGCCCGTCGGCTACCGGCGGTGCGGCACCCTGGCCGTCGCGCTGGACGCCGACGACCGCGCCCACCTGCGCGACCTGCACGCCCTGCAGACCCGCTCGGGGCTGGAGTCGCAGTGGCTCACGGGGCGCGAGTGCCGGCGGCTGGAGCCGATGCTGGCCCCCGGGGTGCGCGGCGGCCTGCGGGTGGACGGCGACCACCAGGTCGATCCGCGCCGGCTGGCGAGCGCACTGGCGACCGCCTGTGAGCGCTCCGGGGTGGCCTTCCACCGGAGCCGGGCCGTACGGCTGACGGTCGACGGCGGCCGGGCCGCCGGCGCCGAACTCGCCGACGGCACCCGGATCGCGGCCGGCCAGGTCGTGCTGGCCGCGGGCAGCTGGAGCGGCCGGCTCGACGGCGTGCCCGACGAGGTGCTGCCGCAGGTGCGCCCCGTCAAGGGCCAGGTGCTGCGGCTGCGGCTGCCGCAGATGCCCGCCGGCAGTCCCGCCTTCCTCTCCCGCACCGTACGGGCGGTCGTCCGCGGCGGCCCGCTCTACCTGGTCCCGCGCGAGAGCGGCGAACTGGTCGTCGGCGCCACCAGCGAGGAACTGGGCTGGGACACCACCGTGACCGCCGGCGGGGTCTACGAGCTGCTGCGCGACGCCCACGAGCTGGTCCCCGGCATCACCGAGCTCCCGCTCGTCGAGACCTGCGCCGGCCTGCGCCCCGGCTCCCCCGACAACGCCCCGATGCTCGGGCCGACCGCACTGCCAGGACTCCACCTCGCCACCGGCCACTTCCGCAACGGAGTGCTGCTCACCCCCGTCACCGGTGACGCGATGGCCGAGGTACTGGCCACCGGCCTCCTCCCCGAGGAGGCCCGCCCCTTCTCCCCCGCGCGCTTCTCCCCCACGCCCGAACGGCCCGGAGGGGCCCCCGGCGCCACGCCGGGACCCGAGCGCACCCGTGCCCCACAGGAGCAGCCCGTATGAACACCGCCCCACCCGCCCCCACCGTCTCGGTGTCCGTCAACGGGGAGCCCCGCGAGATCCCCGCCGGCCTGCCCCTCGACCGGCTCGTCGCGACGCTGTCCCAGGCGCCCGCCGGGGTGGCCGCGGCGGTCAATGAGACCGTGGTGCCCCGTACTCAGTGGCCCGCCACTTTGCTCGCCGACGGCGACCGCGTCGAGGTGCTGACCGCGGTCCAGGGAGGCTGATCCGCAGACATGACCGACACCGCAGCGCTCCGGGGAACGTCCCCCGCATCCGACGGCTGCCTCGCCACAGGCAGCGACCCCGCCCCCCTCACCCTCGCCGGCACCACCTTCGCGTCCCGCCTGATCATGGGCACCGGTGGCGCACCCAGCCTCGACGTCCTGGAGCGGGCACTGCTCGCCTCCGGTACGGAGCTGACCACGGTCGCCATGCGGCGGCTGGATCCCACCGTGCAGGGTTCGGTGCTGTCCGTACTGGAGCGGCACAAGATCAAGGTGCTGCCGAACACCGCGGGCTGCTTCACCGCGGGCGAAGCCGTGCTCACCGCCCGGCTCGCCCGGGAAGCGCTCGGCACCAACTGGGTCAAGCTGGAGGTGGTCGCCGACGAGCGCACCCTGCTGCCCGACCCGATCGAGCTGCTGGACGCCGCCGAGACCCTGGTGGACGACGGTTTCACCGTGCTGCCCTACACCAACGACGACCCGGTGCTGGCCCGCAAGCTGGAGGACGTGGGCTGCGCCGCGATCATGCCGCTGGGCTCGCCGATCGGCTCCGGCCTGGGCATCCGCAACCCCCACAACTTCCAGCTGATCACCGAGCGGGCCGGCGTCCCCGTCATCCTCGACGCGGGCGCGGGCACGGCATCGGACGTCTCCCTGGCCATGGAGCTGGGCTGCGCAGCGGTGATGCTGGCGTCCGCGGTGACCCGCGCCCAGGAACCCGAACTGATGGCCTCCGCGATGCGGTACGCGGTCACGGCGGGCCGCTTGGCGTTTTGCGCGGGGCGCATTCCGCGGCGCCACTTCGCGATGGCGTCGTCGCCGACGCAGGGGATGCCGGAGTTCGACCCTGAGCGGCCGGCGTTCTAAGGGGCTTCCCACGTTTTCGGCTGGCCCGCCGTTCCGCTGCGCTTTGCCTCGGGCCGTTTTCGGCTGTCCCACCATGGGGGTTTCTCGCCGTTGCGCCTGGCGGCGGGCGGGTCCGCTGCGCGGGGCGATGTCCGCTGCGCGGGGCTGTGGGTGCGGCGACGGACCTCCGGGGCCGGTGTGTGGGACTGCTTCGCTTTACGTCCCACACACCGGCCCCTCCGGCCCGTCCCCTCCCGTGGGGGAGAAAGTAAACGTGGGTGGGGGCGGGCCACGGTCATAGTCGTGCGGGCCGCTGGCCGTTCCCGGCCGCCCGTGGGCGATTTTGCATCGCTCACGAGACGCACCGGACCACCCAGGATCACCCCCACCGGCCTTTTTCCCACCCCCCCACCCGCGGAGGACCGTCACCGCACCCGACAGCCCCGCGCAGCGGACCCCGCCCCGCACAGCGGCAACGCCCGCCGCAGGCGCAGGCGCCACGGCGAGCGCACCGCGCAGCGGGCGGCAAACGGCGAGAAGCCCCACGGCGGGACGGCCGAAAACGTGGGGACCGATAGACTCGTCTCCCGTGGATACCACCCTCCAGGACCCGCTCGTGGGCCAGCTGCTCGACGGCCGTTATCGCGTCCAGGCGCGCATCGCCGCAGGCGGTATGGCCACGGTCTACCAGGCCATGGACACCCGGCTCGACCGCGTGCTCGCGCTGAAGGTCATGCACCCGGGCCTCGCCACGGACGAGGCGTTCGTCGAGCGCTTCATCCGTGAGGCGAAGTCGGTCGCGCGGCTGTCGCATCCGAATGTGGTGGGCGTCTTCGACCAGGGCACGGACGGTACGTACGTGTATCTGGCCATGGAGTACGTCGCGGGCTGCACGCTGCGCGATGTGCTGCGCGAGCGGGGCGCCCTGCAACCGCGGGCCGCGCTGGACATCCTGGAGCCGATCCTGGCCGCCCTGGGGGCCGCGCACCGTGCCGGGCTGGTGCACCGCGACATGAAGCCGGAGAACGTCCTGATCGGCGACGACGGCCGGGTCAAGGTCGCCGACTTCGGTCTGGTGCGGGCGGTGGACACCAACACCACCGCCTCGACCGGCTCCGTGCTGGGCACCGTCTCCTACCTCGCTCCCGAGCAGCTGGAGCACGGCACCGCGGACGCCCGGGTCGATGTCTACGCCTGCGGTGTGGTGCTCTACGAGATGCTGACCGGCGGCAAGCCGCACACCGGCGGCACCGTGGCGCAGGTCCTCTACCAGCATCTGCACGAGGACGTGCTGCCGCCGTCCGGGCTGGTGCCCGCCCTCGCACCGCAGCTGGACGAGCTGGTGGCGCTGGCCTGTGCCCGCGAGCCGCAGCTGCGGCCGCAGGACGCGGTGGTGCTGCTGTCCCGGGCGCAGGAGGCCCGGGCGCAGCTGACCGACGCCCAGCTGGACGTCGTACCGCCGCAGGCCAGGGACCTGGCCGCGGGGGGTGCGGTCGACGAGTTCGCGCGTACGGACGTGATACCCCGCGCCGGCGGAGTGCAGCCGCCGCTGCCGGGGGCCGGTGAGGCGGAGCTGAACCGCACCAGCCGGCTGGAGGTGCCGACGGCCTCCGAGCAGACCACCCGGCTGCGGCCGGTGCCCGCCGAGGAGGCACCGCCCCGCCGCGGGCTCCGGCGGCGGCCGCTCGTCACCGTCGTCGCGGCCGTCCTGCTGATCCTCGGGGTCGGCACGGGCGTCTGGTACGTCACCGACGGCCAGTTCACCACCGTCCCCGCGGTGCTGGAGATGACACAGGCCAAGGCCGAGAAGACCCTGCGGGACGACGGCCTGGGCGTGAAGGTGGTGCGCGGCTTCAGCTCGAACGTGGAGCGCGGGCACGTCATGAAGACGGATCCGGCGACCGGCAAGCAGATCCGTGGCACCGGCACGGTCACCGTCACCATCTCCCGCGGCCCGGAGATCGTCGAGGTCCCGGACCTGTCCGGCACCCCGGTCGCCGACGCCAGGCGCAAGCTGCGCGACCGCGGGCTGGTGCCGGCCACCGTCACCCGGCAGTTCAGCGACGAGGTGGCCAAGGGCTCGGTGATCCGTACGGACCCGGTTGCCGGGACCAAGCGGCGGCCCGATACGGGCGTGGGGCTGACGGTCAGCCGTGGCAGCGCGGTCGGAGTCCCCGGCGTCCTCGGCAGCGACCGCACGGACGCGGCGAACACGCTGCGCGAGGCCGGGTTCCAGGTGCGTTTCGCCGACGCGCCGGTGTTCTCCACCCAGGACAAGGGCACCGTCGCCCGGCAGAACCCGGCCGAGGGCAAGCAGCTCGGCAAGGGCGACACGGTCACCCTCACGCTCTCCCAGGGGCCGGAGATGATCGCCGTCCCGAACGTCACCGGCAAGAACGTCGATGACGCCAGGAAGCAGCTGACGGATCTGGGCTTCCAGGTCGAGGTGAAGAAGCCGTTCTTCTTCCCGAAGGACACGGTCGACACCCAGTCCGTCGACCCCGGGAAGAAGGCGCCGAAGGGCGGCACGATCACCATCGAGCTCAAGGGCGGGCTGTAGGACCCGCCGTCCGTGCCCCACGGCTGCCGTCCGGCGGGCGTGGGGCACCTGGCACCCTGGGAGGGTGAGTACCTTCCCCGAGGGCGACGCGCAGCGCGCCCGTGCACGCAACCCGGTCGGCGGCCATGTTCCGGTGGCCGGCGGCCTGGCCAGGACCGGCCTTCCCTACGCCCGGGAGATGGGCGACGAGGTCGTCCAGGTCTTCGTGGCCAATCCGCGCGGCTGGGCGACGCTGCCCGGCAGCCCCGCACAGGACGAGGCGTTCCGGGCGGCCTGCGCCGAGGAGGGTATTCCGGCGTATGTCCATGCGCCGTACCTGATCAACTTCGGTTCGCACACCGGGGCGACCGTCGACAAATCCGTGGACTCGTTGCGCCACTCGCTGCGCCGCAGCCGGGAGATCGGCGCGCTGGGCGTGGTCGTGCACACCGGTTCGGCGACCGGCGGGCGGCCGCGCGAGACGGCGATGGCGCAGGTCAGAGAGCGGATGCTGCCGTTGCTCGACGAGCTGACGCACCCGGACGACCCCTGGCTGCTGCTGGAGCCGACGGCCGGGCAGGGGGCGTCGCTGTGCGCACTGGCCGAAGATCTCGGTCCGTACTTCGACGCGCTGGACCGGCACCCCAAGCTGGGGATCTGCCTCGACACCTGTCATGCGTTCGCGGCCGGGCACGACATGGCGGCGCCGGGCGGCACGAAGGCGCTGCTGGACGAGCTGGTGGAGGTCGCGGGCGAGGGCCGGCTGAAGCTGATCCACGCCAATGACTCCAAGGATGTCGTCGGTGCCCACAAGGACAGGCACGAGAACATCGGCGTCGGTCACATCGGTGCGGAGCCGTTCGGCGAGCTGTTCCGCCACCCGGCGACGGAGGGTGTGCCGCTGGTGGTCGAGACCCCGGGCGGCAAGGAGGGGCATGCGGCGGACGTGGCCCGGCTCAAGGAGCTGCGCGGGGCCTGAGCCCCGTCCCGGGCGCCGGGGTCAGAGCTCGGGGCCGTCCCCGGGCTCCTCCTGGTAGGAGTAGCGCTGCTCTTGCCAGGGGTCGCCCAGGTTGTGGTAGCCGCGTTCCTCCCAGAAACCGCGGCGGTCGGCCCGCATGTACTCGATGCCGCGGACCCACTTGGGGCCCTTCCAGGCGTACAGGTGCGGAACGATCAGGCGGACCGGGAAACCGTGCTCCGCGGTGAGGAGTTCACCCGAGCGGTGCGTGGCGAAGAGGCATTTCTCCGCGGCGAAATCCTCGATCCGCACATTCGAACTGAAGCCGTACTCGGCCCACACCATGACATGGGTGACGTCGGGAGCCGGCGGTGCGAGTTCCAGGATCGTCCGGGTGCGTACTCCGCCCCATTCGGCTCCCAGCATGCTGAATTTCGTCACGCAGTGCATATCGGCAACGACCGTGGTGTACGGCAGTGCCGTGAATTCCTCGTGCGACCAGCAGTGTTTCGCGTCGTCGGCGGTGGCGCCAAAAGCCCGGAACTCCCAGCGTTCGGCGCGGAACTTCGGCACCGGCCCGTAATGCGTCACCGGCCAGCCCCGCTGCAACCGCTGCCCCGGAGGCAGCTGAGGATGCTCCTCTTCGCGGCTTTCCGGCTGACCCATGCCCTCCATGGTGTCAGACCGGAAGGGGTGCCGATGACCAGGGAAGGGAGGGATTGGGGCAACTCGCACTAAGCGTGCACTTACTGGACGCCCCGCTCCGGGCGGTGCGAGGATGCGGCACCTGCCCAGTTCTCGCGTGGAAGGAGCCCGCAGCCATGCAGGGCGACCCCGAGGTCATCGAATTCCTCAATGAGCAGCTGACCGCCGAGCTCACCGCGATCAACCAGTACTTCCTGCACGCCAAGATGCAGGAGAACTTCGGCTGGACGAAGCTCGCGAAGTACACCCGCTCAGAGTCCTTCGACGAGATGAAGCATGCGGAGATCCTGACGGACCGGATTCTCTTCCTGGAAGCTCTGCCGAATTACCAGCGGCTGTTCCACGTGCGGGTGGGCCAGACCGTCACGGAGATGTTCCAGGCCGACCGGCAGATCGAGGTCGAGGCCATCGACCGCCTCAAGCGCGGTATCGAGCTCATGCGCACCAAGGGCGACATCACCTCGGCGAATATCTTCGAGGACATCCTCGCGGACGAGGAGCACCACATCGACTATCTCGACACCCAGCTGGAGCTGGTGGAGAAGCTCGGAGAAGCGCTCTACATCGCCCAGGTCATCGAGCAGCCGAGCTGAGCGAGCGGCCGGATGCTCCCCCTCGGCACGGTCGACAACGGCTGCGGGAGACCCCCGTCGCCCCTGAGGGCTACGCGGCCTCCGAAAGCGCCGCGGGCCCCACGGCGTCCGCCTCCGCGCCCAGCGGTTCGGGCGCGCCGGTCTCGATGAGCTCCCTGCGGGGGCAGGCGCCCCGGCCGAGCAGGGACTGGATGCGCTTGACGCAGCCGCCGCAGTCGGTGCCGGCCTTGCAGGCGGAGGCGATCTGCCGGGGCGTGCAGGCACCCGTGTCCGCGTGCTCACGGACCTGCTGCTCGGTGATCCCGAAGCAGGAGCAGACGTACACGCGGCTTCACCTTCCGTGGAGTCACCTCACCCGTCCGGCTGATCTTGAGTGAGGTAACCCTTACCTTACCTGGCTCGGCGGGGGCCGCACAACGCAGTGGGGCGCGGATCACAGGATCCGCGCCCCACTGCGTTGTGTCGCTGCCCGTCAGTGCAGGTCAGCGGCCGACCGGCTCACTGGTCGCGGTACATCTCCGCCACCAGGAAGGCCAGGTCGAGCGACTGGCTGCGGTTGAGCCGCGGGTCGCAGGCGGTCTCGTAGCGCTGGTGGAGGTCGTCGACGAAGATCTCGTCGCCGCCGCCCACGCACTCGGTGACGTCGTCACCGGTCAGCTCGACGTGGATACCGCCCGGGTGCGTGCCGAGGCTCTTGTGGACCTCGAAGAAGCCCTTGACCTCGTCCAGCACATCGTCGAAGCGCCGGGTCTTGTGACCGGAGGCCGCCTCGAAGGTGTTGCCGTGCATCGGGTCGCAGATCCAGGCGACCTGCGCGCCGGAGGCGGTGACCTTCTCGACCAGCTCGGGGAGCTTGTCGCGGACCTTGTCCGCTCCCATGCGGGTGATGAAGGTCAGCCGGCCCGGCTCCCGCTCCGGGTCGAGACGCTCGATGAGCGTCAGCGCGTCCTCGGGGGTGGTCGTCGGGCCGAGCTTGACGCCGATCGGGTTGCGGATGCGCGAGGCGAACTCGATGTGCGCGCCGTCCAGCTGACGGGTGCGCTCGCCGATCCAGACCATGTGGCCGGAGACGTCGTAGAGGTTGCCGGTGCGCGAGTCGACGCGGGTCAGCGACGACTCGTAGTCCAGGACCAGCGCCTCGTGGGAGGCGTAGAACTCGACGGTGCGGAACTCCTCCGGGTCCACCCCGCAGGCGTTCATGAAGTTCATCGCGCGGTCGATCTCGCGGGCCAGCGCCTCGTAGCGCTGTCCGGAGGGCGAGGACTTCACGAAGTCCTGGTTCCAGGCGTGCACCTGCCGCAGGTCGGCGTAGCCGCCCGTGGTGAAGGCGCGCACGAGGTTCAGCGTCGCCGCGGAGGCGTGGTACATCCGCTTCAGCCGCTCGGGGTCCGGGATCCGGGCCGCCTCGGTGAACTCGAAGCCGTTGACGGAGTCGCCGCGGTAGGTCGGCAGCGTCACCCCGTCGCGGGTCTCGGTGGGCTTGGAGCGCGGCTTGCTGTACTGGCCGGCGATCCGGCCGACCTTGACCACCGGGACGGACCCGGCGTAGGTCAGGACGGCGCCCATCTGGAGGAGCGTCTTGAGCTTGTTGCGGATGTGCTCGGCGGATACGGCGTCGAAGGCCTCCGCGCAGTCGCCGCCCTGAAGCAGGAACGCCTCACCACGGGCGACCGCTCCCAGGCGCTCGCGCAGCTGGTCGCACTCGCCCGCGAAGACGAGCGGCGGATAGGACTCGAGCTCCGCGATCACATCGCGCAGAGCCTTTTGGTCCGGCCAGTCAGGCTGCTGCGCCGCGGGCAGGTCTCGCCAGGTGTGGCCACCGGCGTGGGTTTCAGCGTTCACGGTCACAAGTCCCACATTACGGGGTCCCGTGAGGGTGTCCGTCCGGGCATCCGGACTGTGAGACGCACGGGACCCGGACGGTCCGGTAGGGTGCCACCCATGTGCACGCGACCGGCCATGAACATGAACTGGTGGTGGACCGCTCATCCGGCGGCCCACTGATTCGCGCGCACACCACACACTTCGCGAAGGCCGCCCGAGGGGCGGCCTTCAGCCATGTGCGGCGGCCGTTCCTCCTCTCCCGGAAGGAACCCCGTCATGCACCACGAGCCCCCCGCCGCCCACCCGGACGCCGCCGCACTCGTCCGGCGGCTGCTCGACCCCGCCTGCCCGCCGTTCGCCCTGCTCCACCGCCGCACGCCCGGCCGGGAGGCGGCCTCCCCCACTCTCGGCTCCGCTCCAACGGGAGGTGCCCCCGGCGTCGAGGTGCTGATCGGTGAGGTCGACGAGGTCGGGCGGCTGGCCGACATCCCGCTGGGCGAGGGGGCGCCCGGCGCGCCGGTGACCGACGCGCTCGCGCTGATCCCGTTCCGGCAGATCCGCGAGCGCGGCTTCCGGGCCCATGACGACGGCACACCGCTGGCCGTGCTGCGCCCCCGCGAGAGCGCGGAGCTGCCGCTCGACGAGGTGCTGGCGGCGCTGCCCGTGCAGGACGTACGGGTGACGGACGGGGCGTTCGACGTGGACGACGACGCCTACGCCGAGATCGTCGGGCGGGTAGTGCGGGACGAGATCGGCACCGGCGAGGGCGCGAACTTCGTCATCCGCAGGACCTTCGAGGGCACCGTCGAGGACTTCTCGGCGGCCGGCGCGCTGGCGCTGTTCCGGCGGCTGCTGGCCGGTGAGCGCGGCGCGTACTGGACGTATGTGGTGCACCGCCCCGGGGTGCACACCCTGGTCGGCGCCAGCCCCGAGGTGCACGTCCGGATGACCGGCGCCAGGAGCGGGCCGGATGAGGCCCCGTCCGGCGACGGCGCGGCGGCCGGGACGGTGGTGATGAACCCGATCAGCGGCACCTACCGCTACCCGGAGGGCGGCCCCACCGCCGAGAGCCTGCTGGCGTTCCTCGACGACCGCAAGGAGGCCGAGGAGCTGTCCATGGTGGTGGACGAGGAACTGAAGATGATGTGCACCGTCGGCGACAGGGGCGGGGTGGTGGTCGGGCCCCGGCTCAAGGAGATGGCACACCTCGCGCACACCGAGTACGAACTGCGCGGCCGGTCCACCCTGGATGTGCGCGAGGTGCTGAAGGAGACGATGTTCGCGGCGACGGTCACCGGGTCGCCGGTGCAGAACGCCTGCCGGGTGATCGAGCGGTACGAGCCGGCGGACGCCGGGGGGCGGGGCCGCGGCTACTACGCGGGGGCGCTGGCGCTGATCGGCCGGGACGCGGGCGGCGCGCAGACGCTGGACTCGCCGATCCTGATCCGTACCGCCGACATCTCCGCGGACGGCCGGCTGCGGGTACCGGTCGGCGCCACTCTCGTCCGCGCCTCCGACCCGCGCAGCGAGGTCGCCGAGACGCACGCCAAGGCCGCGGGGGTGCTCAGCGCGCTGGGGGTACGGCCGGCACCCGCGCGCGGGCCCGCCGGGGACCGCGGTCAGCGGCTGGCCGACGACCCCCGGGTGCGGGCCGCGCTGGACGCCCGCCGGGCCGGTCTCGCGCCCTTCTGGCTGCGGATGCAGACCACCGCGCCGATCGCCGAGCTGAGCGGGCACGCGCTGGTCGTCGACGCGGAGGACACCTTCACCGCGATGCTGGCGCATCTGCTGCGCACCTCGGGGCTGGACGTCACCGTGCGCCGCTTCGACGAGCCGGGGCTGCGCGAGGCCGCCCGCACGCACCGGGGCCCGATCGTGCTGGGCCCGGGTCCCGGGAACCCGTCGGACGCCGCCGACCCGAAGATGCGCTTTCTGCGGTCGCTCACCGCCGAGCTGGTCGCCGGGCACCGCGAAGGCCTTCTGGGGGTCTGCCTGGGGCATGAACTGCTCGCCGCCGAGCTGGGGTTGGAGATCGTCCGCAAGGAGGTGCCCTGCCAGGGCGCGCAGGAGCGGATCGACTTCTTCGGCCGCCCGGAGACCGTCGGCTTCTACAACACCTTCACGGCCCGCTGCGACGACACCACGGCGGCCGAACTCGCCATGCACCGGGTGGAGTTGAGCCGGGACGCGGACAGCGGCGAGGTGCACGCGCTGCGCGGTCCGGGCTTCGCCGGAGTGCAGTTCCACCCGGAGTCGGTGCTGACCCTGGACGGCGCCTCGGTCACCGCACAGCTGCTGGCAGCTGTCCTCGTGTGACCAGCATGTTCTCGTTGGTGCGGTGGGCCAGGTGGTCCTCGACGTTGGCCACGGTGGCCGCGACGATCTGGCCGACCGCATCCTCGGTGAAGTACGCCTGGTGCGAGGTGACCAGCACATTGCCGAAGGTCATCAGGCGGGCGAGGGTGTCGTCGTCGATGATGTCCAGGGACTTGTCGAAGAAGAAGAACTTGGCCTCCTCCTCGTAGACGTCCAGGCCGACACCGGTGAGCCGGCCGGCCTTGAGCGTGTCGACCAGGGCCTCGGTGTCGATGAGCCCGCCGCGGCTGGAGTTGACCAGGATCGCGTCGTCCTTCATCGCGGCGAGCGCGGCGGCGTCGACGATCCGCCGGGTCCCGTCCACCAGCGGGAGATGGAGGCTGATCAGGTCCGCCTCGGCCAGCAGCCGCTCCCGGGGGACGTAGCGCATGCCCAGCTCCACGCAGCGCGGGTTCTCGGCGAGGTCCCAGCCCAGCAGGTTCATCCCGAAGCCGTGGGCGATCCGGGTGAACGCCTCGCCGATCCTGCCGGTGCCGAGCACCCCCGCCGTCCGCCCGCGCAGATCGCGGCCCATCAGGCCGTCCAGCCGGAAGTCGAAGTTACGGGTGCGGGTGGTGGCCCGGACGATCCGCCGGTTGACGGCCAGCGCCAGCGCCCAGGCGAATTCGGCGACCGCGTAGGGGGAGTAGCAGGAGACCCGGCCGATGCTCATCCCGAGGTCGGCCGCGGCCTCCAGGTCGATGTTGTTGAAGCCCGTGGAGCGCTGGGCGATCAGCTTCGTCCCGCCGGCCGCGAGGGCCTGCAGGACGTCCGCGCCCAGATCGGCGTTGACGCTGGAGCTGACGATCTCGTAGCCGCGGGCGATGGGCGCGGTGTCGCGGTTGAGGAAGACGTCCAGGCTGCGGACCTGGTGGCGGCCGGCGAAGGCCTTCTCCAGGTACGGCCGCTCATCGGCCTGCACCCCGAAGGCGACGATCTCCACGAGCTCTCCCGGTTCTCCCGCCGGTGGTGCGCCCCGCCCAGGAGCGAGGGGCCGGATACCGCACGTATGCCGAATACGGCACACAGGGCGAATACGGCGAATATACGACCCCTTGCCCGCGGGTGCCGCCCGGAGCCCGGGACGGCGGCGGGAGGTTGCGGCTCACGGGTCGTGGGCACCCGCGGCCGGCTCAGCCGAAGAACACCCCGACCTCGGCGTAGCGCGCCGGGTCGACGGTCTTCAGCTTGGCGGTGGCCTCCGCGATCGGCACCCGGACGATGTCCGTGCCGCGCAGCGCGACCATCTTCCCGAAGTCGCCGTCACGCACCGCGTCGATGGCGTGCAGCCCGAAGCGGGTGGCCAGCCAGCGGTCGAAGGCGCTGGGGGTACCGCCGCGCTGGGTGTGCCCGAGTACCGTCGTCCGCGCCTCCTTGCCGGTCCGCGCCTCGATCTCCTTGGCCAGCCACTCCCCCACCCCGGACAGCCGGACATGCCCGAAGGAGTCGGTGGAGTCGTCCTTGAGCACCATCTGGCCGTCCTTGGGCATCGCGCCCTCGGCGACGACCACGATCGGGGCGTAGCGGACCTTGAAGCGGGAGTCGATCCACCGGCAGACCTGCTCGATGTCGAAGCGCTGCTCCGGGATGAGGATGACGTTCGCCCCGCCGGCGAGCCCGGAGTGCAGCGCGATCCAGCCGGCGTGCCGGCCCATCACCTCGACGACCAGCACCCGCATATGGGATTCGGCGGTGGTGTGCAGCCGGTCGATGGCCTCGGTGGCGACGCCGACGGCGGTGTCGAAGCCGAAGGTGTAGTCGGTGGCGGACAGGTCGTTGTCGATGGTCTTGGGGACGCCGACGCAGGGGACGGCGTGTTCGCCGCAGAGCCGGGCGGCGACGCCGAGGGTGTCCTCGCCGCCGATCGCGATCAGCGCTTCGACCTCCTGCTTGGCGAGCGTTTCCCTGATCCGGCGGACGCCGTCCTTCTCCTTGAAGGGGTTGGTCCGCGAGGAGCCGAGGATGGTGCCGCCACGGGGGAGGATGCCGCGCACCGCCGGGATGTCCAGCGGGACCGTGTCGCCTTCCAGCGGCCCGCGCCAGCCGTCCCGGAAGCCGACGAACTCGTATCCGTACTCCTGGGTGCCCTTGCGGACGACACCCCTGATCACTGCGTTCAGACCCGGGCAGTCACCGCCGCCGGTCAGTACTCCGACCCGCATCGCTGCTTCACCTACCTCCCGTCAGTGGCCGCGCACGGCCGTGTGTGAGCCGACGCCGGTCACGCTAATGGTGATCTGGGTCACTCCGGGATGGTGCAAACGGCGATGTCCGTGATTTACCGGGGAGTTGGCAGGGGGCGTTCACCCGTACGGGCGGCTTCCTCCGGGTGGCGGCCGGAGCGGACGGTGAGCGCCCCGGTCACGCCTCGCCGGGGCCGAGGCTTCGCTCCTCGTCGCGGCCGCGCTTCACCCCTCGTCGAGGCCGCGCTCTATCGCATAGCGCACCAGCTCCACGCGGTTGTGCAACTGGAGCTTGCCGAGGGTGTTCTGGACGTGGTTCTGCACCGTGCGGTGCGAGATCACCAGCCGCTCGGCGATCTGCTTGTACGAGAGTCCCTTGGCGACCAGGCGCAGCACCTCGGTCTCCCGGTCCGTCAACTGCGGTGCGCCCACCTCGTCCGGCGCCGCCGGGGCCGGTTCGGTCGCCAGCCTGCGGTACTCGCCGAGCACCAGACCGGCCAGGCCCGGGGTGAACACCGCGTCTCCGGCGGCCGTGCGCCGCACCGCGTCCAGCAGCTCTTCGGTGCTCGCCGACTTCAGCAGATAGCCGGTCGCCCCGGACTTGACCGCCTCCAGGACATCGGCGTGCTCCCCGCTCGCGGAGAGCACCAGCACCCGCAGCGCCGGATTGGCACCGACCAGTTCCTGGCACACCCGTACGCCGGGCAGCCCCGGCAGATTGAGGTCCAGGACCAGCACATCGGGCCCCGCGGCCTGCGCCCTGCGGACCGCCTGGAGGCCGTCACCGGCCGTCGCGACCACCTCGCACCCGGCCTCCGCCAGATCCCGCGCGACCGCGTCCCGCCACATCGGGTGGTCGTCGACCACCATGACCTTCAGCCCCTGCTCGCTCACGCTCCGCCCTTCCCCCGTTTTCCGCCCTCGGGCGCACCGCCCTTGGGGACCGTCAACTCCACTTCCGTGCCCTGGCCGGGGACCGAGATCCACTCCGCGCTGCCGCCCAGCTCCCGCAGCCGGCCGCGGATCGACAGCGCCACCCCCAGACGGCCCTCGCGCTCGGCGTCCGCGAGCCGGCCCTCGGGGATGCCGGGGCCGTCGTCGCGGACCGTCACGATCACCGCATGCGGTTCGTCCTCCACCAGGATCCATGCGTGGGCCTTCGCCCCCGCATGCACCCGTACATTGTCCAGCGCGGCACTGACAGCGGCCGCGAGCTCGGCCGCCGCGGCGGGCGGCAGCGCGACCGGGGCACCGGGTTCGGAGAAGGTGACACCGGCGCCCGCGTACGGCGCGAGCAGCGCCCGCACATCGCACGGTCCGTCACCGGGCGGCGCCGGCACGGCCACGGCGGACGCCGCGGCCCACTCCCCCGCGCCCCCGTCGGCCCGGTGCGGCACCGTCGCCCGGAGCGCGGGCGGCGACACCAGCCCGCCGGCGACCAGGGTCCGCAGCGCGACCTCCTGCTCACCGGCCATCCGCCCGAGTTCGCTCGCCTCGCCGCCGATCTCGGCACCGCGCCGCTGCACCATCGCCAGCACCTGCAGCACGCTGTCGTGGATGTCGCGGGCCAGCCGCTCCCGCTCGCGGGTGGCGGCCTCGATCTGCAGGGCGCGGGCGAGGGTGCGCTCACTGGAGCGGGCCACCTCGACGACATAGCCGAGGCCGACGCTGGCCACCCACACCAGCACCACGTTGTGGATGGTGTCGCGGGCCAGCTCCTGGCGCTCGACGAGATTGGCCACCGCCACGACGGAGGAGGCCACCGCGGCCCAGCGCCAGCCGCCCTTGATCGCGAAGCCCAGCACCGCACCCGCCGTCCAGATGGACGGCAGCGTCGGCCCGCCGCCCATGATGCGGGCGTGGGTGTCGACCACCAGCGTGAGCAGGATGCCGCCGATCGCGAAGCCGAGGTCGGCGATGAGGAAGTGCCGGGTGCAGCGCTCCGCCGAGGTGGTGCGCTGCCAGGTCAGCGCCGTCCAGACGGTCAGCGCGCCCATATAGGCGGCGGCGCCCAGCGGATGGGCGTACTGCCGGTAGGAGAGCGCGACCAGGCAGAGGGTGTAGACGAGGGTGAGGATCCGGTAGCCGGTGAGCGCGCGCCACAGCGGGAGCTCGACGGACATCCGCAGCACCTTCGGAGGGCGTTTGCCGTGGCGCCTGGCGGCCATGGAGGCGGCGCCCGCCGTACCGGTGCCGGTGCCGGTGCCGGTGGCCGAATCCGTTCCCGAACCCGTGCCCGTATGCGTGTCCGTATCCGTCATTGCCGTCCCCCTCGCCGGGCGCGGTCACGCCCGGTCTCGGCCCTGCGCGTCTATTCGGCGGCCGCCTTCTTGGCCCGCTCCGCCTCGGCCTTCTTCTGTGCCTCGGCCTGTGCCGCCTCGGCCTTCGCCGCGTCGGCGATCTGCCGCTTGGCCGCCGTCGCGTAGATGTCGACGTACTCCTGGCCGGAGAGCTTCATGATCTCGTACATGACCTCGTCGGTGACCGACCGCAGGATGAAGCGGTCGCCCTCCATGCCCTGGTAGCGGGTGAAGTCCAGCGGCTTGCCGATGCGGATGCCCGGCCGGATCATCTTCGGCACGATCTTGCCGGGGGGCTGCACCTTCTCGGTGTCGATCATCGCCACGGGGATGACCGGCGCCCCGGTGGCCAGCGCCACCCGCGCCAGACCGCCCGGCTTCCCGCGGTAGAGCCGGCCGTCCGGGGAGCGGGTGCCCTCCGGGTAGATGCCGAACAGCTCACCGCGCTCCAGCACCTCGATACCGCTCTTGATCGCCGCCTCGCCCGCGCCCCGGCCGCCCGAACGGTCCACCGGCAGCTGGCCCACGCCCTTGAAGAACGCGGCGGTCAGCTTGCCCTTGACCCCCGGGGAGGTGAAGTACTCGGACTTCGCGATGAAGGTGACCTTGCGGTCGAGCACCGCGGGCAGGAAGAACGAGTCCGAGAAGGACAGGTGGTTGCTCGCGAGGATCGCCGGGCCCTCGGCGGGAATGTTCTCGATGCCTTCCACCCAGGGCCTGAAGGCAAGCTTCAGCGACCCGCCGATGGAAAACTTCATTGCGCCGTAGATCAACCGACTGCCTCCTGTGTGTGACGCAAAGACCTTAACCTGCCACGGTGGCCCCCTCGCGCCGCGGCTGGCGCCGGACCTATCCGCCCGCCATCACTTTGCGTACCCTGAGGTAACTCGCCAGCCCCCCTCATCGATCGGAGACCCCCGGTGCCGCTCCTTCCCGGAGCCGAGCCGTTCCGCCGTGACGGCGGAGAGGTCGGCGTCCTTGTGTGCCACGGCTTCACCGGCTCCCCCCAGTCCGTACGCCCCTGGGCCGCATACCTCGCCGACCAGGGGCTCACGGTCAGTCTGCCGCTGCTGCCCGGTCACGGCACCCGCTGGCAGGATCTGCAGATCACGACCTGGCAGGACTGGTACGCCGAGGTCGACCGCGAGCTGCGGGCGCTGACCGAGCGCTGCACCTCGGTCTTCGTCTGCGGCCTGTCGATGGGCGGCGCGCTGGCGCTGCGGCTGGCCGCCAAGCACGGCGACGCCATCAGCGGGGTGGCCGTGGTCAACCCCGCCAACAAGGTGCACGACGCGGCCGGGCCGCTGCTGCCGGTGCTGCGCCATCTCGTCCGGACGACCAAGGGGCTGACGAGCGACATCGCCAAGCCCGGCGCCGAGGAGGTCGGCTACGACCGGGTGCCGCTGCACGCCGCGCACTCGGTGCGCCGCTTCTTCCAGCAGGTCGACTCCGAACTCCCCGCTGTCACCCAGCCGTTGCTGGTGATGACCAGCCCGCAGGACCATGTCGTCCCGCCGGCGGACTCCGAGCGCATCCTGAGCCGGGTGTCCTCGACGGACGTCCGCCAGACCCTCCTGGAGCGCAGCTTCCACGTCGCCACCCTCGACCACGACGCGGAGCAGATCTTCCGGGAGACCTTCGCCTTCATCACCCGGCTCGCACCGCACGCGCGGGCGGACGCGGCTTCGGAGGGGACGGCGGCCAGTGGCGGAGCGTAGCCCCCGCGACCCCCGGGACCCGCTGGACGAAGAGGCCGCCTGGGCCGAGATCGTGGCGGGCTACGGCGACCAGCCGTCGTTCCCCCCGGAAGACGGCGACGACGGCACGGACGAACCGGCGGGGAACGGCGGCACGAACACGAAGGGGACCGGGGAGGACACCGCGGCCGGCGGCGCGGAGAACGCCGGGAAGGACTCCACGGCGGGCCCGGCGGGCTCCGAGTCCTCCGGGAAGGACTCCCCGGACGACTCCGGGAAGGACCGGCCCGGGAAGGACGGGCCCGGGAGGGACGGGCCCGGGAGGGACGGACCCGGGGACGGCAAGGGCGATGCCGCCCGCCCCGGCAGCTTCGTCGTCTTCGCCCCGGGCGTCGGCCCCCGCAACTGGTCCCCCTCCGAGCCGTCCGACGACGACTTCGACGAGACCGACGAGGGCCACTTCACCCCGCCCGAGCCGCCCCCGCTGCCGCAGGCCGATGTCACCGCCAAGTTCGCCTGGATCGCGGTGATCGGCGGTCCGCTGCTGCTGGTGGCCATGGTGCTGCTGCAGCAGCCGGTGACCTGGTGGATCACGGTCCTGGGCATCGGCGGCTTCCTCGGCGGGTTCGCCACCCTGGTGGCCCGGATGAAGAACGACGACGAGGACGACAACGACCTGCCGGGCAGCGGCGCGGTGGTGTGAGTCAGCGGTGATGTGGGTCAGCAGTGGTGTGAGTCAGCGGTGATGTGTGTCAGCGGTGGTATGAGCCGGCCCCGCCCGGCACCCGCAGCGCGGCCAGCACCGGCAGATGGTCCGTCGCAGCGGCCAGGTCGCTCTCCCGTACCCCCGGCAGGCCGTGCGGCACACCGCAGCCGAGGACTTCCACGCCCGGCGTGGTGAAGATCGCGTCGATCCGCTGCTGCGGGTCACGGGGCGTGGAGGTGAGCTCCCCGCCCCACGGCCGTGCCGCCCAGGCATCGGTGAGCGCCCCCGCCAGCCGCCGGAAGCTCCCGCCGTCCGGCCGCTCGTTGAGGTCACCCCCGGCCACGGCGTACGGCACACCGAGGGCCGCCAGCCGCTCCAGCAGCAGTCCGGCCTGCACGTCACGCTCCCGGGCGGCGAGGCTGAGATGGCAGCTGAGCGCGCCGAGCCGTACGCCGCCGATCCGCACCACGGCGGTGGCGAAACCGCGCTGGTGCAGGCCGGGGGTGCGGGGCAGCAGGACATCCTCCGTGCGCTCCACCTGGGCGCGCAGGGTGGACAGGATCATCGGTCCCGCCGCGGTGGCACCGCCGGTGACGTACACCAGGCCGGCCGCGCGGGCCAGCTTCTCGGCGGCCTTGCGCCAGCGGAAGAACCGCGGCGCCTCCTGGATCAGCACGAGATCGGGAGCGCAGGCCCGGATGACCCTGGCCAGCGCCGCCCGGTCGTCGCGCATCGAGCGGATGTTGTAGCTGAGCACCCGGATCACGGCCGTACCGTCGGGCTCGGTACGGGAGTCGGGAAGCCGGAGCACGGCGGCGGGTCCTCTCACCGGGATCGTCACGCGGGCCAAGATAGAGCACCGCCCGCCGCACCCCTGGGGGACGCGACGGGCGGTGCCGTACGGATGAGCAGGCGTGCGGGCCCGCGGGCCCTCAGCCCTGGCGCGCCAGGTCGGCCGCGCCGACCAGACCGGCCTTGCCGCCGAGCTGGGCGGCGAGCACCTGGGCGTGCGGCCGCCACTGGTTGCCGACCAACCAGCGGCGGAAGGACTTGCGGATCGGCTCCAGCACCAGCTCGCCCTCGTCGGAGACGCCGCCGCCGACGATGAAGGCGGCCGGGTCGAAGAGCGAGGCGAGGTCGGCGAGGCCGGCGCCGGCCCAGCGGGCCAGCTCGCGGAACGAGTCGATGGCGACCGGGTCACCCTGGCGGGCGGCCTCGCTGACGTGCCGCCCCTCGATGCCCTCGGAGGTGCCGTCGCCCAGCGACAGCAGGATCTGGGCGTTCTCGGGGGTGGCGAAGGCGCGCTGGCGGGCATAGCGCAGCAGGGCGCGGCCGGAGGCGTACTGCTCCCAGCAGCCCTGGTTGCCGCAGCCGCAGAGCAGTCCGTCGGGCACCACCCGGATGTGCCCGAATTCGGCGGCGACGCCGAAGCGGCCGCGGCGCAGCTTGTTGCCGATGATGATGCCGCCGCCCAGGCCGGTGCCGAGGGTGATGCAGATGACGTCGCTGTGGCCCTGGCCGGCGCCGAACTTGTACTCACCCCAGGCCGCGGCGTTGGCGTCGTTCTCGACGACCACGGGGAGGCCGACGCGCTGTTCGACCTTGTCCTTGAGCGGTTCGTGGCGCCAGTCGATGTTCGGTGCGAACAGGACCGTGGCGCGCTTCTCGTCGACATAGCCGGCGGCGCCGATGCCGACGGCCTCGACACGGTGGCCGGCCCCGACGGTCCGGACCGCGTCCGCGATGGCCTCGGTCAGCGCTTCGGTGGCATGCGGAGTCGGAACCTTGCACGTCTCAAGGATCGAGCCCTCTTCGTCGACCACGCCGGCCGCGATCTTCGTGCCGCCGATGTCGACGCCGATGGTGAGTCCCATGTGTCCCTCAGTTTTTCGCTCGAACCCCGCCGGGACCCACCGTACCGGAGGCAGGGGGGCCGACCGTGCCCGTCGGACGGCGGGCCCGGGCGGCCGCCCCGGGGGTGCGAGTACGGCCGGGACTCAGTCGAGGTCGATCCGCTCGGTGCCGGTGGGGCCGTCGTCGTCGCGGGGGTCGTCGCCGCGGCGGGCGGCGGGGCCCTCGTCGAGGTCGTCGCGGGTCCAGCGGCGTTCGCTGCTCTCCACGGCGGAGCGGTAGGCGGCGAGGAGTTCGGAGCCGGCCGCGGCGAGGTGGTCGAAGAGGTCGGGGTTGCGTTCGATGACCGGCTCGACGGCGGCCTTGGCCTGCTTGAACAGCTGGCTGACGGCGCCCTGCGCGGCGATGCCGCCGAGCGCGCCGGGCAGCTGGATGCCGGAGAGCTTGTCGGTCACCGCGTCGGCGAGCTTGCGCAGCTCCTCCGCCGCGCTGCCCGGCTGCGGGCCGTGGGCCGCGCGGTGCCGGGCCTTCTCGGCCGCGAGGTCCTCGGCGCAGGCCGTCTCCCAGGCGTCGGCGTCGGGCGCGGCCCCGCGGTCGGCGGGGCGCTCGGTGGCATCACTCATGAGGAACTCCGTGACTCCTGCGGCGAGGCGGTACGGCGAAGGGGTGCGAGGCACCCCGGGGCGGGGCCCACCCTCGACGGTACCCGAACGGTGGTCGCGTTCAGTCGCTCTTGGGCCACAGGTCAGGATCGGGGGTGAAGCGGATCTCCAGGGAGCCGTCGCGCAGTCCGGCGCCGGAGACCGTGCAGCGGCGCAGCGCGGAGGGGAGCGTACGGATCCGCCGGAAGCGGCCGACGCTGACCACGATCTCGTCGCCGCGGCGCACCAGGCCGAGGCCCTTGCGCTCGGCGCCGGGCAGCGGCACCCGCCAGACGAGGATGCCGTCGGTGGCCAGCCGGTCCTCGACGGTCCAGGGGTCGGGGCGGGGTCCGTCGTCGGGTTCCTCGGCGCCGGTCCCGGCGGCCGGCCCGTCGAGCAGCCCGTCCAGCTCGTCGACGCCCTGCGGGTCGCGGCCCAGGTGCGCCACCTCGTGGACCGGGATGTCGGGGAACTCCTCGCGCAGCGCCTTGAGGGCGGTCTGCTGACTGCCGGAGAGCGCGGCGAGGAACGGGTCGGCCGAGCCGGTGGGCAGCAGCCGGTTGACGACCACACCGTCGGTGCGGCGGCCGTGCAGCGCCAGGCCGGCGCGGAGGGTGCGCAGGGTGGCGGCGGCGACCGGTCCGGCGTCGGTGACCAGGCGTACGGACGTGCCGGGGTCGTCGATCGCCCGCTGGACGGCGGCGAGTTCGCTCTCCCAGCGCCCGGCGGCGTCGTAGAGCTTCTGGGCCGGCATCGGGACACCGGCGAGCTGGGCGAGCACCGGACGCAGGGCGCGGGCCGCCTGGCGTTCGGGCGGCAGCAGGCGGCGCAGATAGCGGCGCACCTGGGCCGGCAGGGCGAGCAGCCGGATCGTTTCGGCGGCCGGGGGCATGTCGACGACGACCATGTCCCAGTCGCCCGAGGCGTGTTCGGCGCGCAGCGCGTGCAGCAGCGCGAAGTCCTCGGAGCCGGGGAGTTCGGTGAGTTCGTCCTCGTCGAGGGGGGTGGCGCCGAGCAGGTCGAGGGCCGCGCCGGCCCGCTCCTGGAAGGCGAGGAATTCCTGGCGGAAGCGGTCGCCGGGGTCGATCCGCAGGGCGTGCAGGCCCGGCGCTATCGGGGTGGGGGCGTCGGCGCCGAGAGGGGTGCCCAGCACCGCCTCCGGGGCGCTGCTCTGGGTGGTGAGCAGCAGCGCCCGCGCGCCCCGGCGGGCGCCGGCCAGGGCGGTCGCGGCGGCGAGCGTGGTGCGGCCCGCGCCGCCGGGGCCGGTGACGAGGACGGTGCGCACGCTCAGAGCTTCTTGGCCTCGTCGGCGGACCCGGCGGCGTGGTCGGACCCGGCGGCGTACTCGGCGGGACCGCTCTCGACGCGCTTCTTCAGCCCGGCCAGCGCCCGGTCGATGATGACCTTCTCGGCCTTGCGCTTGATCATTCCGAGCATGGGGATCTTGACGTCGACGGTGAGCTGGTAGGTCACCTCGGTGCGCGCGCCGTTGCCCAGCGCGGCCAGGCGGTAGGAACCGTCGAGGGCACGCAGCATCTGCGACTTGACCAGGGACCAGCTGACCTCACTCTCGCCGGTCCAGGTGTAGGCGAGGGTGTGGTCGTCCTTGATCGCTCCGGCGTCCAGCAGCAGGCGCACCTGCGCGGCGCGGCCGTGGTCGTCCTTGTCCAGGACCTCCGCCTCCTTGACCTCTCCGGTCCATTCCGGATAGCGGTCAAAGTCGGCGATCACTCCCATCACTTCGGCGGGTGCCGCCTCGATCGTGATGCTCGAGCTGGTGTGTTCGGCCATCGCCGTGACTCCTCCATCATGCCGATTCATGCCGGTCCGCCGACCTTCCCCGAGCTCTCGTCTCCGCCCCCGCTCCCGGCTTCGCCTGAGCGGGGACGTCCCCGTGAGCCGGGGAGACCCCGTTGCGCGGTGTCTGTGCTGCTACCGGCTCTGAGGCTACCGCGCGGGAACCTGCGGGCGGACACCAGCAGGCCCGGTACGACGGGGCGAGGCGCCTCCCGGCCGCCCGTCACCGGGTTCACGACCGGGGGCCACCGGGGTTCACGCCCCGGGACGGCCCGGGTTCACGCCCCGGGGCCGCCGGTCTCACCACTCCATGACATAGGGCGTCCCGGTCGCATTGAAATGGCCGACATTGATGCATTCCGTGGCCCCGACCCGGACCCGCCGGGCCAGCGGCTGGTGCACATGGCCGAAGAGGGCGTAGCGCGGCCGGGTGGTGCGGATGGCGTGCAGCAGGGCGGTGCTGCCGCGCTCGAAGCGGCGGGCGACGGTGTCGTAGCAGAGCTCGGGGACCTCGGGCGGGATGTGGCTGCACAGCACGTCCACCTCGCCGACCGCCTCGATCTTGGCGGCGTACTCCTCGTCGCTGATCTCGTAAGGGGTCCGCATCGGCGTGCTCAGGCCGCCGCCGACGAACCCGAAGACCCGGCCGCCGATCTCCACCCGCTGGCCGTCCAGGACGGTGGTGCCGGGTCCGGCGTACTCGGGCCACAGCCGCGGGATGTCGACGTTGCCGTAGGTGGCGTAGGTGGGGGTGGGGAAGGCCGCGAAGAGTTCGGCGTACTGCTTGCGGACCGCGCCCTCGATGACGGACTCCCGGCTCGCGCCCGTGGCGTCGAGCTCGCCCCACAGCCGGCGGCCCAGTGCGCGGGCCTCCTCGAAGCGGCGGGCGGTGCGCAGTTCGACCAGCGCGCTCGCGTTCCCTGCGCCGAAGAGGTCGGGGAAGATGCCGCGCGAATGGTCGGCGTAGTCGAGGAAGAGCACCAGGTCGCCGAGGCAGAGCAGGGCATCGGCACCGGTTCCGGCCGCCGCGAGGTCCCGGCTGTTGCCGTGTACGTCACTGACCACATGCACACGCATGGCGTCACCCTAGATCGCGCGGGCGGGCGCGGGGAGGGGGGCCGGCACCCCGGGTTACTTTCGGGTCACCGACCCGCTGGTCTAGTCTGCGCGGGAAAAGTACCCCAGGCGTGCCCCACGGCGTGTGACGCATCGAACATCTGGCCATCCCCCCTATCCCGAACGCAATACCCATGGGTAACGTCCGGGCAGTCCAATCCCCCTTGCACCACCATGGACCGCCGTCGGTGTACACACAGCGTCGTGGCGCCGGCGCTTTTGAGGAGCAGCAGTCTTGCGCGAGTTCAGCCTTCCGGCCCTGTACGAGGTCCCCGCGGACGGCAATCTGACGGATCTCATCCGCCGAAATGCCGCGCAGCACCCGGATGTTGCCGTCATGGGACGCAAGGTGAACGGCGGGTGGCAGGACGTCACCGCCGCCACCTTCCTCGCCGAGGTCCGCGCCGCCGCCAAAGGTCTGATCGCTTCGGGCGTCCGGCCCGGCGACCGGGTCGGCCTGATGTCGCGCACCCGCTACGAGTGGACGCTGCTGGACTTCGCCATCTGGAGCGCGGGAGCCGTCACCGTCCCGGTGTACGAGACCAGTTCGGCCGAACAGATCCAGTGGATCCTCGGCGACTCCGGCGCGGTGGCCTGCCTGGTGGAGTCCCCCACCCACGAGGCGATCGTCGAATCGGTCCGCGACCGGCTGCCGGAGCTGGAGAACATCTGGCAGATCGAGCGGGACGCCATCGCGCGGCTGCGGGCCGCGGGCGCCGGCGTCACGGACGAGGAGGTGGACGCGCGCAGCGCGCTCGCCGACGCGGACTCGCCGGCCACCATCGTCTACACCTCCGGCACCACCGGCCGCCCCAAGGGCTGTGTGCTCAGCCACCGCAGCTTCTTCGCCGAGTGCGGCAACATCGTCGAACGGCTGCGGCCGCTGTTCCGCACCGGCGAATCCTCGGTGCTGCTCTTCCTCCCCATCGCGCATGTCTTCGGCCGGCTGGTGCAGGTCGCCGCGGTGATGGCGCCCATCAAGCTGGGCCACGCCCCCGACATCAAGAACCTCACCGACGACCTCGCCTCCTTCCGGCCGAAGCTGGTCCTGGGCGTGCCCCGGGTCTTCGAGAAGGTCTACAACTCGGCGCGGGCCAAGGCACAGGCCGACGGCAAGGGCAAGATCTTCGACAAGGCGGCCGACGTCGCGATCGCCTACAGCCGCGCGCTGGACACCCCGCAGGGCCCGGCGCTCGGACTGAAGCTGAAGTACAAGGTCTTCGACCGGCTGGTCTACGGCAAGCTGCGCGCCGTCCTCGGCGGCCGCGCCACCCACGCCATCTCCGGCGGCGCCCCGCTGGGCGAGCGCCTGGGCCACTTCTACCGCGGCATCGGCTTCACCGTCCTGGAGGGCTACGGCCTGACGGAGTCCTGTGCGGCCACCGCCTTCAACCCCTGGGACCGGCAGAAGATCGGCAGCGTCGGCCAGCCGCTGCCCGGTTCGGTGGTGCGGATCGCCGACGACGGCGAGGTGCTGCTGCACGGCGAGCACCTGTTCACCGAGTACTGGAACAACCCGTCGGCCACCAAGGAGGCGCTGTCCGACGGCTGGTTCCACACCGGCGACCTCGGCACCCTCGACGAGGACGGCTACCTCGCCATCACCGGCCGCAAGAAGGAAATCCTGGTCACCGCGGGCGGCAAGAACGTCGCCCCGGCCGTGATCGAGGACCGTATCCGTTCGCACGCCCTGATCGCCGAGTGCATGGTCGTCGGCGACGGTCGGCCGTTCATCGGCGCGCTGGTCACCCTCGACGAGGAGTTCCTGCCCCGCTGGGCCGAGGAGCACGGCCACCCCGCCGATGTGACGCCGTCTCAGATCTCCGGGGACCCGGAGCTGCTGGCCGCCGTCCAGCGCGCCGTCGACGACGGCAACGCGGCCGTCTCCAAGGCCGAGTCGGTGCGCAAGTTCCGTATCCTGCCGACCCAGTTCACCGAGGAGTCGGGCCATGTCACGCCGTCGCTGAAGCTCAAGCGGAACGTGGTGGCGAAGGACTTCGCGGAGGAGATCGAGGCGCTCTACCGCGCGTAGGGGCCGGCCCTGCGGGGCCGCACCGGTACACCGGAATCCGCCGTCGTGGCAGCGCGCCACGGCGGCGGATTCTCGTTGCCCGGGACGCCGTATGCCGGAGCCGTACGGGGGCGGATGCCTTCGCCTTCCGGGCGGGGTCCCCTAGAGCAGTTCCTTCAGCCGTTCCGCCAGCAGGTCCCAGCGCCACTTCTCCTCCACCCAGGCGCGGCCGCGTGCGCCCATGGCGCGGCGCAGATCCGGGTCCTGGAGCAGGGCGACGATGCGGTCCGCGGTGGGGGCCGGGGAGCCGCCGGGCACGACCCAGCCCGTCTCGCCGTCCAGGACCGCGTCGGGGGCGCCGCCCGAGTCGCCCGCCACCACGGGGAGTCCGGTGGCGGAGGCCTCCAGGTAGACGATGCCCAGGCCCTCGACGTCCAGCCCGCCGCGGCGGGTGCGGCAGGGCATCGCGAAGACGTCGCCGGCGCCGAAGTGGGCCGGCAGCTCCTCCCAGGGGACCGCGCCGGTGAAGCGCACCGCGTCCCCGACGCCCTTCTCCCGGGCCAGCGCGCGCAGCTCCTTCTCGTACGGGCCGCCGCCGACGATCAGCAGGACGGCATCGGGCACCGCGGACACGACGGCCGGCATCGCCTCGATCAGGGTGTCCTGGCCCTTGCGGGGGACGAGCCGCGAGACACAGACCACCACCGGCCGGCCGGTGAGCCCGAGCGCGGCCCGTACGGCGTCACCCCCCGAGCCGGGGTGGAAGGTCTTCTCGTCCACCCCGGGCGGGAGTTGGACCATCCGCCGCGCGGCCTGCGGGGTGAGCGCACCGGCGATCCGCGAGCGGGTGTACTCGCCGAGGTAGGTGAGCGTGTCGGTGCCCTCGCCGATCCGGCGCAGCAGCTGCCGGGCGGCCGGCAGCTGCGCCCAGCCCGCCTCGTGGCCGTGCGTGGTGGCCACGATGCGGCGGGCACCGGCCGAGCGGAGCGCCGGCGCCATCAGCCCGAGCGGCGCCGCCGCGCCGAACCACACCGAGGAGCAGCCGTGTTCACGCAGCAGCGCGGCGGCCCGCCGGGTCACCCGCGGGGTGGGCAGCAGCATCGTCGTACGGTCGCGTACCACCGGGAACGGCTGCTCGGCGTCGAAGGCCGCGGTGGCCGCAAGACCCTCGGCGCCGCGCTTCCAGGTCGAGGCGTAGACGACGACCTGGGAGGGGTCCAGGCGCAGCGCCATGCTGTGCAGGAAGGCCTGGATGCCGCCGGGCCGGGGCGGGAAGTCGTTCGTGACGATCAAGGTCTTGTGCACGATGGTCTCTCGGCGGTGTCTCGGCTGTCGGTCGCGGCGTTCGGTCGCGGCGGTTTCGGCCCGACAGTACCGTTCGGCGCCCGGCCGGGTGCGGCCCGCCCCGCCACGCCCCCTCTCGTCTACGGTCGTGACCGGCCACTACGGGCATCATGCAGAGGGCACGAGCGGTCCGCGGTGCGCCGGGCGCCGGGTCCGCGGTACCGCGGGCGGCGCCGGAGGCCGACGGCCGAGGAGCGATGAGGTGACGATGAGCAGCATCAGCAGAGCGCGCGGGGTGTGGCTCCCCGTCGCGGCCTGGGCCGTGACCCGGGCCGTGATCCTGCTGTGCGTCCTGAGGGTGCTGGTGCTGCCGGGGCCGGATGTCACCAGCGATGTCTCGGTGATCTATCAGAACTGGTCCGAGATCCTGAAGACCGGCACCTTCCCGCTGGCCGATGTGACCTGGCAGTACCCGCCGGCCGCGGCGCTGGCGATCCTCTCCCCCGGCCTGCTGCCGTTCCTGGACTACGCCCCCGCGTTCTACACCCTGATCCTGGTCACGGACGCGGCGGCGCTGGCGCTCTTCCTGCGGGCCGGCCGCCGTCCCGGCCACCGCCCGGCGGGGGCCTGGGTGTGGATCGCGGGCGTGGCGCTGCTGGGCCCGACCGCCTACGCCCGCTACGACCTGATGGTCACCGCCGTCGCCGTCGCCGCGCTGTTCGCGGCCGCGCGCCGGCCACGGGTGGCGGGCGCACTGGTCGCCTTCGGTGCGCTGCTCAAGGTCTGGCCGGTGCTGCTGCTGACGGGGGCGGCGGTGCGCGGGCGCCGGGCCCGCGCCCTGTGGTGGAGCGCGGGCGGCACCGCGGCCGGACTGACCCTGTTCTTCGTGGCCGCCGCACCGGGCGCGCTGGCCTTCCTCACCTTCCAGCGCGACCGCGGCACGGAGGTCGAATCGCTCGGCGCGCTGGTCTTCCACATCGCCCGGCAGTACGGGTGGGACGGGCAGGTGCTGCTGCACTACGGCTCGCTGGAATTCCTCGGCCCCGGTGTCCCGCTCGTCAGCACCGTGGCGCTCACCCTGAGCCTCGCCGCCGTGGGCTGGCTGTTCCTGTGGCGGCTGCGCGCCGGGGAGCCGGGCCCCACGACGCTGTGCGACGCCGCCTTCACCGCCACCCTGCTGTTCACCACCACCAGCCGCGTGATCAGCCCGCAGTACATGCTCTGGCTGGTGGGGCTCGCCGCGGTGTGTGTGACGCTCCGGGCGGGCCGGCAGACGCTGCCGGCCGTGCTGGTCCTGCTGGCCACCGGGCTCACCCAGCTGGAGTTCCCCGTCTGGTTCGCGCACATCGTGGCGAGCGATCTGCCGGCCGTCGTGGTGCTGGCCGTGCGCGACGGCCTGCTGGTCGCCGCGTCGCTGCTCGCCTGCCGCCGGCTGTGGGTCTCGACGCGGGACGGCGGACCCGGGCGTACGGGGCCGCCGGACGTGGTGCGCGCACGCCGGCCGGCCGACGGGAGCACCGCCGCTGCCCCACGGCTCACGGGCGCCGCGCAGCAGACCCCGGCGGACGGGTCGCCCGCACCGGGACACTGAGCCCGGCGGGCCCCCTCACCGCCGCAACTGTGCCTTCACATAGGCCCGCCACTGCCGGGTGAACTCCGCGAGGCCGATGCCCAGTTGGGAGCGCAGGGCGCGGTCCGTCCGGTCGGCACGGGCCGGCGGCCGGTGCCCGGGCCCGGCAGCCGGTACGGCCGTTCCGGAGCCCGCGGCGACCGCCGTGGCCGCCGTGGCCGCCTCCATCGGCGCCCCCGCCCTCCCCGACGAGACACCGAGCGCGCTCTGTCCCGCCGCACGGTAGAAGGCGATCAGCCTGTCCTCGCCCCACTTGCCGGCGATCATCCGGCAGGCCAGCCAGCTGCCCTCGTAAGCCTTGGCCAGCCGGTCGGCGCCGCCCTTGAAGCCGAAGTCCGCATCGGTCGGCAGGCGGGCGGGGACCGTGCCCCGGGCGACGGCACGGGTGAGTTCGGGGGCGGTGGTGGCGGGCTTGCGGTGGCTGCCCCGGTAGGCGACCCAGTCGGCGAATCCCTCCGAGAGCCACAGCGGGGTCGCCGCCGTGGTGGCCGTGCGGGTGGCGACATGGGTGGTCTCGTGGGTGAGGACCACCGTGCGGCCCAGGTCGTTGAGTTCTTCGTAGGCTTCGGGATTGACGATCACACGGTCCGCGGGCGCAGGGGTGGAGACCCCCGCCTCCCCCGTGGTGACCGCCGCGATCCCCGCATAGCCGGACGCGTCGTCGCTGCCCATCAGCTGCGCCATCCGCTCGACCGAATCCGGCGCCTCCACCACGACCTTCCGCGACCACTTCCCCTTCCAGGCCGCCGACACCGCGGGCACCGCCCGGTCCACCCTGTGCGCCAGATCCTTCAGCCGCGCCAGGTGCGCGGCGTCGCCCAGGACCAGGCTGTACCGGCCGCGGACCAGCCGCACCGGGCCCTGGTCCCACAGCTGGCGGGTGCCGCTCCTGCCCGCCGGCGCGCCGTCGGTGTCGGAGGAGACCAGCCAGCGGCCGTCCCGCCGGGTCAGGGTGAGGTACTGGACGGCGTGCACCGGCGAGGTGTCATAGCCCTTGAAGCGGTAGCGCAGCTGCACCTTCACGGCCAGGTGCGCATCGGTCTCGCCGGCCGCGAGCGGGAAGGCGCCGGTCGCGTCGAGGTCGTAGTGCCACTCGGCCAGCGGCACGCCCGCGAGGTGGGCGAACATCGCGCGCTGGCGGTCCCGGTAGCCGGTGGCCCGGGGGTCGACGGTGGCCAGGAAGCCCGCCGCGTCCCGCCGCTGGACGGCCCGCGCTCGGGTGTCGAGCATCCGCTGGACGTCCGGGTAGCGGGCCGGGGTGGAGTTCGTGGGTGCGCAGCCGGTCAGCGGAGCGAGCAGCGCGAGGAGCAGGGCGGCACAGCCCGCCGCCCCGGCCCGCGGCAGCCGTCGCCCTGCCCACTGGTGTGACATGCGGACGATCGTAGATCCGGCCCGGCCGGGGCAAAAACGCTGCGCCCCGCCTCAGGGCCTGGTGACCGCGGAGATCGGCATCATCCCGACGGGGTCGTAGCGGACCCGTGCGCCGGGATAGGGCGCGTGGACCACATGGCCGTTGCCGACGTACATCCCGACATGACTGCCGTCCGCACGGTAGATGACCAGGTCACCGGGCTGGGCCTGGCTGAGGGGCACCTGCCGGCCGGCGCCGCGCTGCGCCTGCGAGGTGCGCGGGAGGGAGACGCCGGCCCGCCCGTAGGCCCATTGGGTGAGTCCGGAGCAGTCGAAGGCCGAGGGGCCGGTGCCTCCCCAGGCGTAGGGCCGGCCGACCACGGCACGCACCGCGGCGACGGCCGCCGCGGCCCGCCCGGAGGCCGGTACGGCCCCCCGCAGGTCCGGGACCGCCTCGTGGCGCCCGTCGCTCCGCGAGGCCCGTGCGTAGGCCGCCCTGGCGCCCTTGGGCAGCGCGTCCAGCAGCCGCCGCGCCGTGGCCAGCTTGTGCTGGACGTCCTTCTTGTGGCGGGCGACCTCCTTGCGGCCCGCCTCCAGCTGCGCCAGCTTGCGTACGGTCTCCCTGCGCTGCTGCTCCAGGGAGCGCTGTGCGGCCCGCAGCCCGTGCAGCTCGCGGGCCTGGCCCGCACCCAGCCGGTCGAGGGCGGAGGCCTTCTCCAGGTAGGTGTCAGGACGTTCGGAGAGCATCAGCCGGAGGGTGGGGTCCATCCCGCCGGACCGGTACTGGGCGGCCGCCAGCGCACCCAGCCTGCCGCGCATCCGGTTGATCCGCTCCTGGGCGCGGGCGGTGCGGTCCTGGAGCGCCGTCACCTGGCGGCGCAGCTTCTTGGTCCGGGCGTCCGCGCCGTTGAACTTCTCGGTGGCCCGCTCCGCCTGTTCGTAGAGACGGTCGACCCGCGAGGCCGCCGCGTCACGGGCGGCGGTGTGGCCGGCGGGCTCGGCAACGGCCTGCGGTGCCGACAGCGCGGCGGCCGCGACCGTCAGGGCGGCCGACACCACGGTGACCGAGGCGAGGGTGGTCCGGCCTTGCTGCGAGGTACGGCGGTGGGACGCCAAGAGCCGAACTCCTTCCGACGGGGGTACCCCTGCGTGAGCGCAGCCGAGAGCCCGGGGAAGCCCCTGCCGCCCCGGGAGGGCGGTCGGTGAAGCGGAAGCTGCGAGGGCAGACAGTACGGCGCCGGTGCGATCCGGCCAAAGCGGCCTCTTCGCCCGCAAAAAGCCGCCCCGCCGGTGACTGTGCAGGTCACCGGCGGGGCGGTAGGTCAGGGGCCGAGGCCGCAATTCGCCCGTTCGGGCGGCAGGCCGGGAGCGTGGTGAGGCTTTTCGGACCCGCGGGTCTCAGACCCGCACGTGTCAGACCCGCACGCCGAACGCGAACTCCATGTTGCTCATCGGCTCGTAGCGCACGGAGGCGCCGGGCTTGGGTGCGTGCAGCACCTGGCCGTTGCCCGCGTAGAGACCGATGTGGTGCAGGTCGCTGTAGAAGAGCACCAGATCGCCGGGCTTGAGGTCGCTCTGCGAGGCGATCCGGGTACCGGCGTTGGCCTGGGCCTGCGAGGTACGCGGCAGCGACTGGCCGGCCTGCTGGTACGCCCAGGAGGTCAGACCCGAGCAGTCGAAGGACGACGGTCCGGTGGCGCCCCAGACGTACGGCGAACCTATCTTGGACTGGGCGGCGGCCAGGGCGGCCGCGCCGCGCTGCGAGGCCGGCAGGTCATCGCCGAGGTTGACCCGCGAGTTGCTGCGGTTGGCGCGGTTCTCCTCGGCCTGCATGGCCGCCCGCTCCTTGGCCGTCATCTTGTTGAGCAGCTGCTGCGCCTCGGCCAGCTTGCCCTTGATCTCGTCCTTCTTGTCACCGAGCGCCTTACGGGTCTCGGAGAGGTCCTTGATCTTGGCCGAGGCCTCCGCGCGCTCCTGGGCGAGCCGGCGCTGCTTGTCCGCGACGGTCTTGAGCTGGTCGGCCTGCTTGCCGCTCAACTGGTCGAGCGTGGCGGCCTTTTCGAGGTAGGTGTCCGGGTCGCCGGAGAGGAACAGCTGGACCGAGGGGTCGATGCTGCCGCTGCGGTACTGGCCGGAGGCGACGGCACCGAGGCCCTTGCGCATCTGATTGAGGTCACCCTGGCCGCGGGCGACCTTGTCCTGGAGGTCGTCGACCTCTTTCTGGAGCTTGTCCTGCTGCTCCTTGACCCCGTCGTACTTCTCGGTGGCCTGCTCGGCCTCGTTGTACAGCTTGTCGACCTCGGACTTGACGTCCTTCTTCGACTGATGGGGGTCGGCCTGGGCGGCCTGGGACGAAAGGGCGACGGCCGCCGCGGCGGTGGCGGTGAGCACGGTCACGCGGGTACGGCTCGGCTGCTTGGGTCGACGGTGGGACGCCACGGGGGCGAGCTCCTTCTTCCTCCAGCCGCCTACCGGGAAGTGGGGGGGTGAGACCCCGGCTCCGCGTGAACGCCGCGGACTCGGCGGTTCCTCCACGGTTCATCCCGGTTGGATGATCAGATGCATGGAGGTTCGGGCCCTGACCTTAGTAACCGAGCTGTGATCGCTTCAAATCCTCAGGGAAAAATTCTGCGTCACCAGCCCCATCCTTTACCAACATCACACAGGCTGTGAGCGCCAATTGACGCTCAGAGACGGATCGTCGGCGTTTTCCGGTGTTCCGGCGGCCGGAGCGGGCAGCCTGTCAGGTCCGGGCAAGTCGTTTGAGGAGCAGGGCGGATGCCACCGGCCGCGCCCCGGCCTTCGCCACCCCGTCGGCCACTTCCCGGTCCGTGGAGACCACGACGACCGGACGTCCGGGCGGTTCGGCCCGAACCAGCTGACGAATCAACTCATCGGCCGTTACGCCCGGTTTGCTGAACAGGACCCGGACCCCGCGCGGCGGTGCGAGCAGCACCGGCGCCGCGAGCTCCGCACCGTCGAAGACACAGGTCATCTCCGCGCCGGTCTGCGCCGCCAGCACCGCGAGGCCGCCCAGCAGCCGCAGCCGCTGCTTGTCGAGCGGCATGGTCGGATAGCCGGTTTTGGTGACGTTGTAGCCATCCACCACCAAATGCGCCTGCGGCAGCGCCAGAAGCTGGTCGAGCAGCGCCGGGTCCATCTCCGACAGCGCCCGCGTCGCGATGTCCTTGGGCGTCATCCGCCCCGGCGCGACCGCCTCGACGGTGTCCGCCGGATGGACGCTGGCGGGCGGCAGCGCCAGCTCGCGGCGCAGCCCCTGCGCCGCGTCCAGGACCGTGTCCAGCAGCAGCCGCAGCCGCATGTCCTCGACGCTGCGGCCCTCGCGGGCGGAGCGCCGGCTGGTCTCCAACGCCGTCTCCGCCTCGGCGATCCGGGCCTTGAGCCGGCGCACCTCGCTGTCCGCCGCGGTCTTCTCCGTGGCCGCCCGGTCCCGTACGTCCGCCACGGCGGCCTCGGCCTTGCGCACCGCGGCCTCCCCGCGCTTGACGTCGCTCAGCGCACTGCGCAGCTTGCGCCGCAGGGACTCGTTCTCCTTGCGGGCCGCGTCCAGGTCCACCCGGATCCGCTCGGCCTCCGTACGGGCCTCACCGCGCGCCTGCGCCAGTTCCTCGCGCAGCCTGGCCAGCTCGCGTTCGGCCTCTTCGCCGGCCCGCTCGGCGCGCGCCCGCTGCGCCTCCTCACCGGCCGCCGCGACGAGCTTGGTCCAGCCTTCGGGGCGCAGCACATAGGCGGCCGCCGCCACATCGAGCGGATCCGCGGCCGCGGGCGGGGTGCCGTGCTCCAGCGCCTCGGCGAGCTCCGACTGCGCCTCACGCAGCTTGCCCGCGATCCGCTGCCGGAAGACCGCGTCGCTCTCCAGCGCCGCGGCCATCGCGTTTCCGGCGAATTTGGCCCGACGGGTCGGGGTGAACCGGGCGTACTGCCGCAGCGGGGGCGGGAGTTCGGCGAGGGTCAGCGCGCCGAACGACTCCGCGGTGAGCGCCACGACCCGGCGCCGTACGCCCTCGGGCAGCGGACGGTCGAGCACGTCGTCCGCCGCACTCCCGGGTGCGTCGTCACGCCGGCCCCCCGACTCCCCTTCTGGACGGTCCACCACGGCTGCATCGCTCCGATCTCAGGCGTTCGCGCCCGGACGGTCGACCAGCTCGATCTGGTCGACCGCGTTGCACCAGCGGCAGCGCACGGACTCGATGCTCTCACTGAGGACCTCGCGCTCCTCCACCGTCGGCGCCCCGGCCAGGTCCAGGTGGACGTACTCCACGACCTTGGAACGGCGCGTCACGTCGAACCGCGTGAGGTTGCCGCACAGCGTGCAGCGCCACCGGGTCCCGTCCGTCGGCAGGGGAACAGCCATCGTGTCGTCCTCTTTCGTGCTCATCGGTGTCGTGCTGCTGCGCGGTTCACGCGGTGCGCCGTCGGATCGCGGAAGTACGCAAAGTACTGCCTGTAACCCTACGGCCTGATGGGGGGCCGGTGCGGGCCCGCCCAGGTGCCGGGACACGGCGAGGCACTCTGTCCCGATTGCCCGCATTGGGTCATGATCACCTCATGACGGCGCCGGCCCCCTCACCCCGCTCACCCCGCTCGTCCGGTCTCCTCCCCCGCCCTCCGCGCCCCGCCCGGTCGCTGGTCGCGGTGTTCTCGCGGATGACGAATGTGCTGATCGGCCTGTGCTGCGCGGTCTTCGTGCTCGGCCCCGCCTCCGGCCTGAACCGGATATACGGCACCGGCGAGGCCCTGCTCAAGGCCCAGACCGCGTATTTCGAGCGGTGGGGCGTGATCCCGCTGGAGCTGTGGAGCGGTTCGCTGCGCGCGCTGGTCACCCCGCTCACCGCGTTATTCGTGCACGGCAGCTGGCTGCACCTGCTCGGCAACGTGCTCTTCCTGTACGTCTTCGGCGCCATGACCGAGGCACGGATGGGCAGGCTGCCGTTCACCGCCTTCTACCTCATCATCGGCTACCTGGCGCTGCTCGGCTACGCGGCCGCCCACGCCACCTCGGGCCAGACACTGGTGGGCGCCTCCGGCTCGATCTCCGGCGTCCTCGGCGCCTTCCTCTTCCTGTTCCCGACGGCCCGGGTCACCAGCCTCTTCCCGTTCCTCTTCTTCCTGCCGCTGCGTTTCCCCGCCTGGATCGTGCTGCTGTTCTGGTTCTTCCTGCAGTGGCAGGCCGCCCAGGAAGACCCCCGCGGTCCCGGCGTCGCCTACCTCGCCCATGTCATCGGCTTCACGCTCGGCTTCCTGTACGCCTGGGCCCGCTACCGCAGGGATAGTGTGGGGGCCACCAGGGAAGATGACCGGGCGACCGAGGGAGAGAGCCAGCCGTGATCACGTCGATCGTGCTCATCAAGACCAACGTGGACCAGATCCCGGAGATCGCCGAGAAAATCGCGGCACTGGAAGGGGTCAGCGAGGTCTACTCGGTCACCGGCGCCCACGACCTGATCGCGATGGTGCGGGTCGCCGCCCACGACGACCTCGCGGACGTCATCCCCGGCCGCATCAGCAAGGTCCCCGGCGTCGCCTCCACCGAGACGCATATCGCGTTCCGCACGTATTCGCAGCATGACCTTGAGGCGGCCTTTGCGATTGGGCTCGACGCGTAGCCCAGTCTTTTTCCCGCGTTTTTGGCTTTCCCGCCGTGGGGCTTCTCGCCGTTGCGCCTGCGGCGGGCGGGGTCCGCTGCGCGGGGCTGTGGGTGCGGTGACGGGCCTCCGCGGGTGGGGTGCCGGACTGCTTCGCTTTACGTCCGGCACCCCACCCGCTCCGGCCCGTCCCCTCCCGTTGGGGGTGGAAAAAGACCAGGTGGGGGTGCGTCCAGTACTCCAGCCGTAGATCGTTAGGTGCCTGGGTTGTCTGCCGTTGGCGGAAACTCAGGTGGCCTCGGTGCGCCACCTGGGTACGGTCGGGCGGTGCCCGAGTTGAAGCGGCTGCATGCCGACGACGCCCCCGCGGTCCTGGCCTTCGAGCTGGCGAACCGCGCCTACTTCGCCGCCTCGGTCTCCGACCGCGGTGACGAGTTCTTCGACCAGTTCGCCGACCGGTACAGCGCCCTTCTGGCAGAGCAAGAGGCCGGCACCAGCGCCTTCTACGTGCGCGTTGCCGAGGACGGCGCGGTTCTGGGCCGGTTCAACCTGTACGACTTCGAGGACGGCACCGCTGAGCTCGGCTACAGGGTCGCGCAGCATGTTGCCGGCCGCGGTGTGGCGACCGCGACCGTCCGGGAGCTGTGCCGGCTGGCGGTGGCGCGACACGGGCTGCGCACACTGCGGGCGGCCACCTCCCTAGGCAATGCCGCGTCCCAGCGGGTGCTTGCCAAGGCCGGGTTCGTTCCAGTTGGCCCGGCCGACCCGGCTGGCCTCGGCGGTAAGGCCGGCACCTGGTACCAGCGCGACCTGTCACTCCAGCCGTAGACCGTGATCTTTCCGGTGACGGCCGGATACCCAGCGGCTGTTCACGACGCTGGTCATCCCGTGAAATGGCTTCCCAGGAACGACCGGTAGACGCCGCACAGCTACCACCGCGGCCCGCCCCCACCCACGTTTTACTTACTCACCCACGGGAGGGGACGGGCCGGAGCGGGTGGGGTGCCGGACGTAAAGCGAAGCAGTCCGGCACCCCACCCGCTCCGGCCCGTCACCGCACCCACAGCCCCGCGCAGCGGACCCCGCCCGCCGCAGGCGCAACGGCGAGAAGCCCCACGGCGGGACGGCCGAAAAACGGGGCGGAGGCAAAGCGCAGCGGGCGAAACACGGGCGAGAAACCCCCACGCCGGGAAAGCCGAAAACGTAGGAATCACACCGCGCTTCGCGCGGGCACGCAACGGCCGTCCTCCGTCTGGTAGTTCCAGGTGGCGCCGTTCGTGACCAGTTCCTTGACCGCTCGGAGAAAGCGGTCGACGTGTTCATCCGGCGTGCCGACGCCCACGCTGACGCGGATGGCGTTCAGGGAGCGCTCGCCGGGGGCCGCCTCGGGGGCGCCGCACTCGCCCGGGTCCTGGGGTTCGCTGCCCAGGAGGGTGCGGACGAGGGGGTGGGCGCAGAACAGGCCGTCGCGGACGCCGATGCCGTACTCCGCCGACAGCGCCGCCGCGAAGTGCGAGCTGTTCCAGCCCTCGACGACGAAGGAGAAGACGCCGACCCGCGCCGCGTCCTCGCCGAAGAGCGAGAGCACGGTCACCTCGGGCACCTCGGCCAGGCCCTCCCGTACTCGGGTGATCAGCGCCTGCTCGCGGGCGGCCAGGTCCTCGAAACCGGCCTCGGTCAGGGCCTGGCAGGCCGAGGCGATGGCGTAGGCGCCGATGACGTTGGGCGAACCGGCCTCGTGACGGGCGGCGGTGGTGTGCCACTCGACGTCGACTCCGCCGTCCGTGCGCCGGGAGACCTTGCGGCTGGCGCCGCCGCCGGCCAGATACGGTGCGGCGGCCTGCAGCCAGTCCGCGCGGCCGGCCAGGACACCGGCGCCGAACGGCGCGTACAGCTTGTGCCCGGAGAAGGCGACCCAGTCGACGTCCAGCTCCGCGATGTTCACGGGGTGGTGCGGGACGAGCTGCGCCGCGTCCAGCACGATGCGCGCGCCGTGCGCATGCGCGGCGGCCGCCAGCTCCCGCACCGGCCACAGCTCACCGGTCACGTTCGACGCACCGGTCACACAGACCAGCGCCGGGCCGTAGGGCTCGCGCTCGGCCAGCGCCTTCTCCAGGGTGTCCACCGCCTGCTGCGGGGTGCGGGGCGCGTTGAGGTAGGTCACGGTGGTGTCCGCGCGCTGCTCCCACGGCAGCAGCGAGGCGTGGTGCTCGGTCTCGAAGACGAACACCCGGGTGTTCTGCGGGAGTACGGCCGCCAAGAGGTTCAGCGAGTCGGTGGTGGAGCGCGTGAAGACCACCTGGTCCTCGATGCCGCAGCCCAGGAACTCCGCGATGGTCCGGCGGCTGTTCTCGAAGAGGTCGGTGGAGAGCTGCGAGAGGTACCCGGCGCCGCGGTGCACGCTGCCGTAGTAGGGGGCGTAGGCCGCCACGTCGTCCCAGACCCGCTGCAGTGCGGGGGCGCTGGCGGCGTAGTCCAGCGCGGCGTAGTCGACCTCGCCGCCCGTCACCAGCGGGACGCGGACGTCCCGGCCGAGGACGGGCAGCGGGGCACAGACGGAGCTGTCGGCGGCAACGGCGGAAACAGACATGGCGAACTCCCGTGAGAAGCAAGTGAATTCGCTGCGGGGCGGAGCGCGTCGGGTGCGCACAAAACGCACGGCTGGGCGCCGCAGCTGAAAGGAAAAAGGGGATGCGGAAAAGGGGCCGTCGAGCCCTATCGCATTCGCTGATTCACGGAAGTTCTCCCTCGGGGACCAGGATCCCTGGCGAGGGATCCGCGCTTGCCGCAGACCTCGCTGCCTACGGCCTGGTCATCACCCGGGGCACCCCGCCACGGAAGGAGGGTTGCCGGACAGCGGGCCGGGGCCTGCATCGCTGTCACTCGTGACCTGCGCAGAATCATGCCACACGGGCACCATCACGCAAGCCCCGGTCCGTATACCGGACTGGGGCTTGCGTCACACTCTGTGTCACCGGGCGCTCAGGTGTTGCTGGCGGTCACCCAGCGCTCCAGGGCCTGCCGGGCCGCCCCGGAGTCGATCGCGGCGGCGGCCTTGTCGATACCGGCCCGGATCTGCCGGTCCAGCGGGGCGTCGGAGGGCTCCAGCGCGACCAGCGCCGCCGCGGAGTTCAGCAGCACCGCATCGCGCACCGGGCCGGTCTCCCCGTCCAGCAGCCGGCGGGCCACCTCCGCGTTGTACGACGCGTCGGCGCCGCGCAGCGCCTCCACCGGCACCAGGTCGATGCCCACGTCACGCGGGTCGAAGGCCTCCTCGCGCACCGTGCCGTCCCGGACGATCCAGACCCGGGAGGTCGCGGTGGTGGTCAGCTCGTCCAGGCCGTCGTCGCCGCGGAAGACCAGTGCCGACGAGCCGCGCTCGGCGAGCACCCCGGCGAGGATCGGCGCCATCCGGGCGTCCGCGACGCCGGTCGCCTGGGCGCGGACCTTGGCGGGGTTGGTCAGCGGGCCCAGCACATTGAACGTGGTGCGGATGCCGAGCTGGCCCCGGGCGTTGGCGACGTGCCGCAGCGAGGGGTGGAACTTCACCGCGAAGCAGAAGGTGATGCCCGCTTCCCGGGCGACCTCGGTGACCCGCCGCGGGGTGAGGTCGAGGTTGACGCCGAGCTTTTCCAGCACGTCGGAGGCGCCGCTGGCCGAGGAGGCCGCACGGTTGCCGTGCTTGACGACCTTGGCGCCGGTGCCGGCGACCACGATCGAGGACATCGTGGAGATGTTGACCGTCTTGGCGCCGTCGCCGCCGGTGCCGACGATGTCCACGCTCGGTCCCGGCACCTCGATCAGCCGGGCGTGCTCGTACATGGCCCGGACGAGCCCGGAGATCTCCGCGACGGTCTCGCCCTTGGCCCGCAGCGCCACCGCGAAGCCGGCGATCTGGGCGTCGCTGGCCTCGCCCCGCATGATCCGGTCCATCGCCCACGCGGTGTCGTCCGCGGCGAGGTCCCGGCCGTCGAGGAGGGCGTTGAGGATGCCCGGCCAGGTGTGGGCCGCCACGCTGTCGCCGCCGAGGGGGGTCGCAACGTTCATGGTCCACACTCCTGATTTGTCTCCTGCTTGTGCGTTCACCCTATCGAGCCGCCGGGCAGGCCGGAGGGCCCCGTCCGATCAACGGACGGGGCCCTCTGGGTGGCGTGCTCCTACGGTGCGCTACGAGGCGCCGCGGTGATCAGTGGTGGCCGTGGCCGCTGGTGATCTCCTTGTACTCCTCGACCGTGGGCTTGGCGATGACGTTGTCCTCGCCGTAGTAGGTCTTGGAGAGCTTGGCCCGCAGCTTCTGCGAGCGCGACACCTTGCGCGCCACACCATTCTCGTCGACCTCGGGGCCGAGCTCGAGCGGCGCGGGCTGCTCGTGCTGGGTGAGCACGTGCAGCTGCTCCTGGTCGAGCGGCTCGTGGACCTCGATGAACTCACCGTGCGGCAGGCGCTTGATGATGCCGGACTCGCGTCCGTGCAGCACCTTGTCCTTGTCGCGGCGCTGCAGACCCAGGCAGATCCGCTTGGTGGCGATGAAGGCCAGCACCGGAAGGACGAAGAAGCCGATCCGGACGAACCAGGTGATCGAGTTGATCGACAGGTGGAAGTGGGTGGCCCACAGATCGTTGCCGCCACCGATCAGCATCACGAAGTACGCAACCAGCCAGGCGACACCGAAGCCGGTACGGGTCGGGACGTTGCGCGGGCGGTCCAGGATGTGGTGCTCGCGCTTGTCGCCGCGGACCCAGGACTCGACGAACGGGTAGACCGCGATCGCGACCAGGACCAGCGGGAAGACCAGGATCGGGATCAGCACGCCGAGGTTGAGGGTGTGGCCCCAGAAGTTCCACTCCCAGCCCGGCATGACACGCACCAGACCCTCGGCGAAGCCCATGTACCAGTCGGGCTGGGCGCCGGTGGACACCTGGTCGGGGCGGTACGGGCCGATGGCCCACACCGGGTTGATGCTGGCGATCGCGGCGATGGCGGCGATCACACCGAAGACCAGGAAGAAGAAGCCTCCGGCCTTGGCCATGTAGACCGGCAGCAGCGGCATGCCCACGACGTTGTTGTTGGTCTTGCCGGCACCCGGGAACTGGGTGTGCTTGTGGTAGAAGACCAGGATCAGGTGCGCCACCAGCAGGCCGAGCATGATGCCCGGCAGCAGCAGGACGTGCACCGTGAAGAACCGCGGGATGATGTCGTGCCCCGGGAACTCCCCGCCGAAGATGAAGAACTGCAGGTACGAACCGACCAGCGGCATCGCCAGGATGACGCCCTCGATGAACCGCACACCGGTGCCGGAGAGCAGGTCGTCGGGGAGCGAGTAACCGGTGAAGCCGGTGAACATGCCCAGCACGAACAGCAGGAAGCCGAACAGCCAGTTGATCTCACGCGGCTTGCGGAAGGCGCCGGTGAAGAACACCCGCATCATGTGGACCATCATCGCGGCCAGGAAGACCAGCGCGGCCCAGTGGTGGATCTGGCGGATGAGCAGGCCGCCGCGGACGTCGAAGCTGATGTCCAGCGTCGACTCGAAGGCCTGGGTCATCCGGATTCCCTGCATGGGCACATAGGAACCGTGATAGGTCACCTCGGCCATGCTGGGGTGGAAGAACAGCGTCAGGTAGACACCGGTCAGGATGATGATGATGAAGCTGTAGAGCGCGACCTCACCCAGCATGAAGGACCAGTGGTCCGGGAAGATCTTGCGCATGTTGGACTTGGCGAGGCTGTAGATGCCCAGCCGTCCGTCCGCCCAGTCCGCGATCCGCTCGCCCCGTGGCGCCGGGCCACGGCGTGTGCTGGTCGCGGTTGTCTCGTTACTCATCCGCGCTCCCAGAAGCTCGGGCCGACGGGCTCCTCGAAGCCGCTTGCGGCCTCCAGGAAGCCGTCCTTCTCCGTGATGTGCAGCTGCGGCAGGGCGTGTCCGGCCGGACCGAAGATCACCCGACCACCGTCAGAGAGGTCGAACGTCGACTGGTGGCACGGGCAGAGCACGTGGTGCGTCTGCTGCTCGTACAGGCTGATCGGGCAACCCACGTGGGTGCAGATCTTCGAGTACGCCACGATGCCCTCGTGCGACCAGGAGAGTTCGTGCTTGTCCTTGATGTCCTGCGGCTGGATCCGCACGAGCATCAGGGCGTCCTTGGCGATCTTCTCGGCGAACTCCTCATCGTTCTCCTCCAGGCCCTCGGGCTTGGCGAACGTCAGGGAGCCGACCGCGATGTCCTCGGGACGCAGCGGGAGGTTGGTGGACTGGTTGACGAGCCGGACGCCCTTCTTCCAGTTCGTGGTGCGCAGCTTGTTCCCGGGCAGCGGGCCGAGGTCGCGCAGCAGGACGACACCGGAGAGCGGCACCAGGGCCAGCGCACCGAACATCGTGTTGCGGACCAGCTTGCGGCGGCCGATCTGCGACTCCTTGGCACCCGCCGCGAAGTCCGCCATGACCTTGGCCTTGACGTCGGGGGCGGCCTCGATCGGGTGACGCTCGTCGGCGACCTCCTCGTCCGACATCAGCGTGCGGGCCCAGTGGACCGCACCGGCGCCGATGCAGAAGAGCGCCGCGCCGAGGGTCAGACCGAGCGCGAAGTTCAGCGCGCTGATGTGACCGATCGGCCAGATGAAGACGATCTTGTCGATCGGGATCGCCACATAGGAGGCGATGAAGGCGACCGTCGCGACCATCGACACCACGAAGAGCAGCGCGACGGTGCGCTCGGAGCGCCTGGCGGCCCGCTCGTCGATGTCCTGGGCGCGGTGCTCGTGGGGCGGCAGGCCCGGGTCGGCGAAGGGGTTCTCCGCCGTGGCCACCGCACCTTCGTGAGCCGTCTCCCGCTCAGAGGGAAGGGTTTCTTCTGGCACGTCTTCGTGTCGTCCAGTCTCGCTCATGACTTCTTGGCCTTCGTAGTCCGGGCTGCGACCCAGATGGCGACCGCGATCAGCGCGCCCAGGCCGAAGATGTAGCCGAAGAGACCCTCACTGACCGGACCGAGACCGCCGAGGTCGAGGCCGCCGGGGCTCTCGGATTCATCGCCGTTGACGGCGCCGAGGTACGCGATGATGTCCTTCTTGTTCTCCTTCGACAGCGAGCCGTCGCCGAAGGAGGGCATGTTCTGCGGGCCGGTTTCCATGGCCTCGTAGATGTGCTTCGGGTCCACGCCTTCGAGCGTCGGTGCGAACTTGCCGTCGGTCAGGGCGCCGCCCTTGCCGGTGAAGTTGTGGCACTGCGCGCAGTTGGTGCGGAACAGCTCGCCGCCCTTGCCGATGTCGGCACCGTTGGCGCTGTACTGCTCCTTGGACGGCACGCTCGGGCCGGGGCCCAGCGACGCGACGTAGGCCGCGAGCTGGTCGATCTGGGCGTTGGTGTAGATGTTCTTCTTCCGCGGCACCTGGGCGCCGGGCTGCTGGGCCGGCATCCGGCCGGTGCCCACCTGGAAGTCCACGGCTGCGGCGCCGACGCCGACCAGGCTCGGGCCGTCGGAGGTGCCCTGACCGCCGGTGCCGTGGCAGCTGGCGCAGCCCACGGCGAAGAGCTTCTTGCCCTCCTTGACGGCAAGAGACTGGGCGGTGTCATCGGCCTGAGCCTTGTCCGCCGGCGCGAACGCGGCGTACAGCCCCCCAGTGACCGCCAGCGCGAAGAGTAGGACGACGAGCGCCGCCAGCGGATGGCGCCGTCGTGCGGAGAGCTTTTTCACGGATTACCCCGGTGTCAGGATCTTCTGCGTCGATGCTTTGGCTATGTCTGTCTGATATGCGGTACCGGTCGGACCGGTTACCGGATCAGGTAGATCGTGGCGAAGAGGCCGATCCAGACGACATCGACGAAGTGCCAGTAGTAGGACACGACGATGGCCGCGGTGGCCTGCGTGTGGGTGAACCTCTTGGCCGCGTACGTCCTGCCCAGGACCAGCAGGAAGGCGATCAGGCCGCCCGTCACATGCAGTCCGTGGAAGCCGGTGGTCAGGTAGAACACCGAGCCGTACGGGCCGGACGAGAGCGACAGGCCCTCGTGCTTGACCAGCTCCGTGTACTCGAAGACCTGACCGCCGATGAAGATCGCACCCATGATGAAGGTGACCACGAACCAGGCCCGGAGCTTCTTGACGTCGCCGCGCTCTGCGGCGAATACGCCGAGCTGGCAGGTCAGAGAGCTGAGCACCAGGATCGTGGTGTTGGTCGCGGAGAACGGAAGATTCAGCGCACTGGCGGATTCCTTCCAATACGCCTCGCCGGTCACCGATCGAAGGGTGAAGTACATCGCGAAGAGGGCCGCGAAGAACATCAGCTCGGAACTCAGCCAGATGATGGTTCCGACGCTGGTGAGGTTCGGCCGATTGACCGACGGGTGCGCGTGCCCGGTTTCTACTGTCGTTGCTGTCGCCACGACCGACATTATGTCGGTCGCTTATCCCGCCCTCACTCCGGGGGGTGCCGTTCGGTGTGTCAAGGACGTATGCCCTGCTCGTACGGCCCCTTTCCAGAGGTCGCCCGAAGGGGGGACGCACCGGGCGGCCCGCCGTCCGCAAGGCCGTACCGGGCCGGGTCTGACGGCCCGTCGGGGACATCCTGGATCCGCTCAACCCCTCCTGCGGACACCCGCCGCGGGAGTAGCATCCGCCCCACCCGATGCTGTGCCGCTACGAAGCGTGGAGGAACGATGCAGGCGACTGCCACGGTGCTGGTCTACAGCGACAACGCAGGCACCCGCGAGCAGGTCCGGCTGGCGGCCGGCCGGCGCCCCGCCGCCGATGTCCCGCCGATCGAGATCCTGGAGTGCGCCACCGCGCCCGCCGTCCTCACGGCCCTGGAGCAGGGCGGTATCGACGTCTGTGTACTGGACGGCGAGACCGCACCCGCGGGCGGGATGGGCGTCTGCCGGCAGATCAAGGACGAGATCTTCCGGTGCCCGCCGGTGCTGCTGCTGATCGGCCGCCCCCAGGACGCCTGGCTGGCGACCTGGAGCCGCGCGGATGCCGCGGTGACGCATCCGCTGGACCCGGTGGCCTTCGCGGACGCCCTGGCCGGCCTGCTGCGCCGCAGGAACCTCGTACAGGCCTGAGAGCGGCCGCCGGGCCGCCGCAGAACCCGCCGGGCGGCGTCAGAACTTCGGGCGCAGCCGGGCGTCGTCGGCGGGGTCCTGGAGGCGCCCGGCGGCTCCCGTGGTGGTGTCGGACTTGTTCTTGAGCGCGCTGCCCTCGCGCCATTCCTGCCAGGGCATGTTCCAGTCGCCGAAGCCGTTGTCGAAGGGCGTCATGGTGTCGCCGCTGCTGTTGACGACCTTGACGATGTCGCCGATGCGCACATGGTTGAAGAACCACTGGGCGTTGCTGGTGGACATGCCCGTACAGCCGTGGCTGACGTTCGCCGCGCCCTGCGATCCGACGGACCAGGGTGCGGCGTGGACGTACTCCCCGCTCCAGGTCACCCGGGTGGCCCAGTAGACCGGCAGGTCGTAGGAGTCCCCGCTCCCGGCGGCGATGCCCACCGTCGAGCTGCGCATCCGCACGAAGCTCTCCTTGCCGAGGACGACCTTGACGCCGTTGCGGGTGGAGAAGCCGGGCTTGCCGGTGGTGACGGGGATGGTGTTGATCGACTCACCGTTGCGCAGCACCGTCATCTGGTGCGTCGCCGCGTCGGTGATGGCCTCCACCCGGTCGCCGGTGGTGAGCTTCACGGGCTTGGACGGGCCGCCGTAGAGCCCCTTGGCGACCCTCAGGCCCGAGAGGTTGCTGTGCACCGAGATGGTGGCGTGCGCGGGCCAGTACTCCTTGGGGCGGAAGTGCAGCTTCTTGTCGTCCACCCAGTGCCAGGAGCCCTGCACCCGCGGCATGGAGTCGACCTTCAGGGCGCCCTCGACCACGGCCCGGGCCTGGGGGTCCTTGACGGGCTGGCTCAGTTCGGCGGTGACCGGCTGGCCGACGCCGTACTCCCCCTCCTTCGGACCGAAGGCGGCGGTCAACTGGCCGACGGCGCCGCGGGTGTTGACCACGAGCGTCTTACGGCCGGGGGAACCGTCCTGCTGCTCGGTGCTCACCCGCACCGTGTAGCGGCTGCCGGCGGCCAGCGGCGCCGTGGTGCGCCAGTGCCTGCCGTCGGCGCTCAGCTCGCCGCGTACAAAGCGTCCTGTGGTGTCGGTGGCGGTCACGTCGGTGATCCGCGCTTCGTCCCCCTTGACGGACACCTCGAGCGGCTTGTCGGGGTCCGCTTTCTGGGTGCCGCCGGGGATGTTGGCCGTGATCTGGCCGGCCGCGTCGTAGGGAGTGCCGGAGAGCGTTTCCGAATCCGAGCCCCCGCACGCGGTGGCGCTCACCGCAAGGGGCACGAGCAGGAGGCCGCAGCTCAGCACCGTCCGGGTTCGAGGTCTGTGACTCATGCCCCAAAAATATGAAGAATCACCTGCCCCAGCGCGCTGGAGGAGTGCAAACGGGTCTGCTCCCGGCCGCCAAACGAGACGGGCCCGGACACCTGTTGAGGTGTCCGGGCCCGCCGTGGCGTCCTGCGCCGTGGTTACTGCGTGCGGTTCTCGCCGCGGTAGTACTCGAAGACCCAGCCGAAGAGGCCGACGAGGATCACCGGGGCCGAGAAGTACAGCAGCCACCAGCCGAAGACCACGCCCAGGAAGGCGAGCGCGCCACCGACGGCCAGGGACAGCGGCTGCCAGCTGTGCGGGCTGAAGAAGCCCAGCTCACCGGCGTCGTCCGAGACCTCGGCGTTCTCGTTGTCCTGGGCACCCGCGTCGACCCGCCGGGCCGTGAAGGCCAGGTAGTAGCCGACCATGATGCACAGGCCGAAGGCGAGGAACAGTGCGGTGGTACCCGCGGGCTCCTTCGACCAGACCCCATAGACGATCGCCATGAGGAGGACGAAGACGGAGAGCCAGATGAACATCTTGCCCTGGATCTTCACTTGCCCGCCTCCTTGCCGCCGGCGAGGGCCTTGTCATCCTCGGACACACGGCCGTTGTGCAGCGCGTCGAGGGCTGCGATCTCCGGGTGGTGCAGATCGAACGCCGGGGATTCGGAGCGAATGCGCGGCAGGGTGAGGAAGTTGTGCCGCGGCGGCGGGCAGGACGTCGCCCACTCCAGCGAGCGGCCGTAGCCCCACGGGTCGTCGACCTCGATCTTCTCGCCGTACTTCGCCGTCTTCCAGACGTTGTAGAGGAACGGCAGGATCGACAGGCCCAGCAGGAACGAGCTGATCGTCGAGATGGTGTTCAGCGTCGTGTAGCCGTCGGCCGCGAGGTAGTCCGCGTAACGCCGCGGCATGCCCTCGGCGCCCAGCCAGTGCTGGACGAGGAAGGTGCCGTGGAAGCCCACGAACAACGTCCAGAAGGTGATCTTGCCCAGCCGCTCGTCCAGCATCTTGCCGGTGAACTTCGGCCACCAGAAGTGGAAGCCCGCGAACATCGCGAAGACGACCGTACCGAACACCACGTAGTGGAAGTGCGCCACCACGAAGTACGAGTCCGAGACATGGAAGTCCATCGGCGGCGACGCCAGGATGACACCGGTCAGACCACCGAAGGTGAAGGTGATCAGGAAGCCGATCGTCCACAGCATCGGCGTCTCGAAGGACAGCGAGCCCTTCCACATCGTGCCGATCCAGTTGAAGAACTTCACACCGGTCGGCACCGCGATCAGGAACGTCATGAACGAGAAGAACGGCAACAGCACACCGCCCGTCACATACATGTGGTGCGCCCACACCGTGACCGACAGACCGGCAATCGACACCGTCGCCGCAATCAGACCCATGTAACCGAACATCGGCTTCCGGGAGAACACCGGAATGACCTCGGAAATGATGCCGAAGAACGGCAAAGCGATGATGTACACCTCTGGATGACCGAAGAACCAGAAAAGATGCTGCCAGAGCAACGCCCCGCCATTCGCGGCATCGAAGACATGCGCCCCGAATTTACGGTCCGCCTCCAGCGCGAACAGCGCCGCCGCCAGCACCGGGAAGGCCAGCAGGACCAGCACACCGGTCAGCAGCACATTCCAGGTGAAAATCGGCATCCGGAACATCGTCATGCCGGGAGCCCGCATGCAGATGATCGTCGTGATGAAGTTGACCGAACCGAGGATCGTGCCGAAGCCCGAGAAGGCCAGACCCATGATCCACATGTCCGCGCCGACGCCCGGCGAACGCACCGCGTCCGAGAGCGGCGAGTACGCGAACCAGCCGAAGTCCGCCGCACCCTGCGGGGTGAGGAAGCCGGCCACCGCGATCAGCGAGCCGAAGAGGTACAGCCAGTAGGCGAACATGTTCAGCCGCGGGAACGCCACGTCGGGCGCGCCGATCTGCAGCGGCATGATCCAGTTCGCGAAGCCGGCGAACAGCGGCGTCGCGAACATCAGCAGCATGATCGTGCCGTGCATCGTGAACGCCTGGTTGAACTGCTCGTTCGACATGATCTGCGTGCCGGGACGAGCGAGCTCGGCGCGCATCAGCAGCGCCATCAGTCCGCCGACGCAGAAGAATGCGAACGACGTGACCAGGTACATCGTGCCGATGGTCTTGTGGTCAGTGGTCGTCATCCACTTCACCACGGCGATGCCGGGTTGCTTCTTGCGTACGGGCGGTGCTGCCGGAGCCTTATCGGCGGCGGCACCCTGAGGTTCGTTGAGGATGCTCACTGGTTCTTGGTCTCCGCATTCCTGGCGTGATCCGTCTGCGCGATGCCCGACGGCAGGTATCCGGTCTGGCCCTTCTTCGCCAGGTCCTTCAGGTGCTCCCGGTACCGCTCAGGGGAGACGACCTTGACGTTGAAGAGCATCCGGGAGTGGTCGACTCCGCAGAGCTCGGCGCACTTGCCCATGAAGGTGCCCTCCTTGTTGGGGGTCACCTCGAAGACGTTGGTGTGGCCCGGGATGACGTCCTGCTTCATCAGGAAGGGCACCACCCAGAAGGAGTGGATGACGTCACGAGAGGTCAGCACGAACTGGACGGTCTCGCCCTTCGGCAGCCACAGGGTCGGGCCCGGGTTGCCGGTCTGCGGGTTGCGCTCGCCCGGGGTGCCCGAGTCGTAGACGCCGTCGGCACCGGCCGGAGCGCCCTTCTTCCACTTGGTCGGGATCCCGTCCAGTGCGCTGGAGTTGATGTTCGAGGTCGACTTCTTGCCGTCCACGTTCTCCAGGTAGTTGAACGCCCAGCTCCACTGGAAGCCGACCACGTTGACGATGTGGTCGGGCTTCTTGGAGGTCTTGAGGATTGCGCTCTCATCGCGCGCGGTGAAGTAGAACAGCACCGCGATGATGATGAACGGGACGATCGTGTACAACGCCTCGATCGGCATGTTGTACCGCGTCTGCGGGGGGACCTCCACCTTGGACCTGCTGCGGCGGTGGAAGATCACGCTCCAGATGATCAGGCCCCAGACCAGCACGCCCGTTGCGAGGGCGGCGGCCCAGGAGCCCTGCCAAAGAGAGAGGATCCGCGGCGCCTCGTCGGTGACGGGCGTTGGCATGCCGAGGCGGGGGAAGTCCTTATATGTGCAACCAGTAGCGGTCGCCAGGACCAGGCCCGCAGCAAGCACCTGCGGCAGCTTCCGCCGCATCGGGCGCCGCGACGAGCGGTCGGAGCCGTTGGGACTCACGTAGCGCCTTCCCGAGAGTCTCGCCCGCGCGGTCGGCTGCGGCCTTACTCGCTGGTCGGTCGCCGCCCTGCGTCGGGCAGGGGTTTGGATGTTTATGCGGGCCAAACCTTACTGGACGCTATTTGGGGTCGCGCGGGGAGGGTGCCCAACGCGCCGCGACGCACCCCTAAGGGGTGGCCAGGGCTTCCGGGAGGCGCCCGCCGAACCCCCGGATACCGGCCGAATACCCGCTTCCACCAGGCATCTGACGCCGCGCCCGGCCGGGCCCGCGCATGCTGGCCGGGGGCCTTCCCGGGGAGGTCGACCGGGGGCTCCCCCACCCGCCGGCCGCACCCGGGAGCCGTGCGCCGCCGCACGGCGGGGCCGGGGCCGCCCCCGGCCCCGAGCCGGAGGACTAACGTCTCGTACGTGCCCTATTTCGACGCGGCGTCGGCCGCCCCCCTGCATCCGGTCGCCCGCGAGGCCCTGCTCGCCTCGCTCGACGAGGGCTGGGCCGACCCGGCCCGCCTCTACCGGGAGGGGCGGCGCGCCCGGCTGCTGCTGGACGCCGCGCGGGAGGCCGCGGCCGGGGCCGTGGGCTGCCGCCCCGACGAACTGGTTTTCACCCCTTCGGGGACGCAGGCGGTACATACGGGGGTTTCCGGCGCACTCGCGGCCCGCCGGCGGTCCGGCCGCCGGCTGCTGTACTCCGCCGTGGAGCACTCCTGTGTCCTGCACGCCGCCGAGGTCCACGAGGCGGCCGGCGGCAGCAGCGCGGAGCTGGCCGTGGACCGTACGGGCCGGGTGGCGCCCGGCGAGGTGGCCGCCGCGCTCGGCCCGGACACCGCGCTGGTCGCCCTCCAGTCCGCCAACCACGAGGTGGGAACCGCACAACCGGTCGAGGAGGTGGCCGCGCTCTGCCGGGAGGCGGGCGTCCCCCTCCTGGTGGACGCCGCGCAGTCGCTGCCGTGGGGGCCGGTGCCCGGCGCCTGGTCGCTGCTGACGGCGAGTGCCCACAAATGGGGCGGACCGCCCGGCGTGGGGCTGCTCGCCGTCCGCAAGGGGACCCGGTTCGCGCCCCAGGGGCCGCGGGACGAGCGGGAGTCGGGCCGCAGTGCGGGCTTCGAGAACATCCCCGCCGTCGTGGCCGCGGCGGCGTCCCTGCGGGCGCTGCGCGCGGAGACCGGGGACGAGGCAGCGCGGCTGCGGCGGCTGGTGGACCGGATCAGGACACGGGTGCCTCAGCTGGTCCCGGACGTGGAGGTGGTCGGCGATCCGGTGAACCGCCTCCCCCATCTCGTCACCTTCTCCTGTCTCTATGTCGACGGAGAGGCCCTGCTGCACGAGCTCGACCGGGCGGGTTTCTCGGTGTCGTCCGGATCGTCGTGCACCTCCAGCACCCTGACGCCGAGCCATGTGCTGCGGGCGATGGGTGTGCTGTCCGAGGGGAATGTCCGGGTCTCGCTGCCGTATGGCACTGCCGAGGCGGACGTGGAGCGCTTCTTGGAGGTGCTGCCGCGGGTGGTGCGCGCGGTGCGGGAGCGGCTGGGTGTCCCGGCGGCGGGGGCCGGGGAGACCGCCGGGGCCGGGGAGACTGCCGAGACTGCGGGGGCCGGGGAGACCACCGAGGCCGCCGGAGCCGGGGATGCCGCTGGGCCCGGGGATGCCACCGAACCCGCCGATGCTGCCGAGCCCGCCGGGCTGGTCGTCGACTCGCTGGGCAAGCGCTGCCCCATCCCGGTCATCGAGCTGGCGAAGGTGATCGGCGAGGTGCCGGTCGGCGGGACGGTGACGGTGCTCTCCGACGACGAGGCCGCCCGGCAGGACATCCCGGCCTGGTGCACCATGCGCGACCAGGAGTACGTGGGCGAGCGGGCGGCCGAGCGCGGCGCCGCCTACGTCGTGCGGCGCCGCGCCTGAAACCGGGCCTCTCAGGCCAGGTGCTGCTGGACCTCGGCCGCAGCCTCGTCGCCGTAGGCCTTGGTGAAGCGGTCCATGAAGTGGCTGCGGTGCAGCTCGTACTCCTGGGTGCCGACGGTCTCGATGACCAGCGTCGCCAGCATGCAGCCGATCTGGGCGGCGCGCTCCAGGCCGACGCCCCAGGCCAGACCGGACAGGAAGCCGGCCCGGAAGGCGTCGCCGACGCCGGTGGGGTCGGCCTTGACGTTCTCCTCCGGGACGCCGACCTCGATGACCGGCTCGCCGACCCGCTCGATGCGGACGCCGTTGGCGCCGAGGGTGGTGACGCGGGTGCCGACCTTGGCCAGGATCTCCTCGTCGGTCCAGCCCGTCTTGGACTCGATCAGGCCCTTCTCGTATTCGTTGGAGAAGAGGTAGGCCGCGTCCGCCAGGAGAGTGCGGATGGCGTCGCCGTCCATCCGGGCGATCTGCTGGGAGAAGTCGGCACCGAAGGGGATACCGCGGGTCCGGCACTCCTCGGTGTGCCGGATCATCGCCTCGGGGTCGTCCGCGCCGATCACGACGAGGTCCAGGCCGCCGACCCGCTCGGCCACGTGCTGCAGCTCGATCAGCCGGGCCTCGCTCATCGCGCCGGTGTAGAACGAGCCGATCTGGTTGTGGTCGGCGTCGGTGGTGCACACGAAGCGCGCGGTGTGCAGCACCTCGGAGATGCGGACGGAGCGGGTGTCGACGCCGTGGCGGTCGAGCCAGGCGCGGTACTCCTCGAAGTCGTTGCCGGCGGCACCGACCAGGATCGGCTCGGTGCCGAGCTGGCCCATGCCGAAGCAGATGTTGGCGGCGACGCCGCCGCGGCGGACGTCGAGCTCGTCGACCAGGAACGAGAGGGAGACCGTATGCAGCTGGTCGGCGACCAACTGATCGGCGAAGCGGCCGGGGAAGGTCATCAGGTGGTCGGTGGCGATGGAGCCGGTGACTGCGATACGCACGACGGGTCTGCTCCTGCGGAAGGCGTAGGGGCGGGCTGACGTGTAGCCACGCTACCTGCAGGGGTCGCGTGCCACCCGGTCATCCCGGACACTTGGAATGGCTGAAACTACCCAATAGTAGGTCTTTCTCGTCGCTATATGGCTGCGTACGGTGCCCCTATGACCAAACCTGTGAAAGCCGTCACACCGCGTGAGGGCGTCTCGCCCGCCGCGCAGGACCCCGAATCGCTCGACGAGCTGCGCGGCGACTGCGCACGGATGGCGGACCGGTGGACGTCCGGGCGGCGATCCGCGCCCGCGCCGGGACGCGCCGCCGATCTGCACGGCGTCGAGGTCCCCTCCCGTTCGGCCGCGCTCGTGGACGGAATGTCCGAGTACGGCGACTGAAATGTCCCGGTACGGCGGCTGACCGGCCGCCCGAGCGGAACCGTATCCACCCCCGCTCCGTCCCATCGGCGTCACCTCACGGAGGATGGCACGTCAGATGTTCAGCGGAGCCGAAGGAGCGATGCGGTGAACACCGAGGACACCACCGACACCCCGAACCCCAAGGAGCGCAGGCGGCGCACCCCCATGGTGGTCGCCTCGATGGCCGCGGCGGTACTTCTCGCCGGGGGCGGCGCGGCGTACTGGGTCTCGTCCGCGACCGGCAACGAAGGCGCGGGTTCAGCGGCCAAGGGCGACCCGCCACCGCTGGCGCTCGACGGCTACACCGGCGGCGGCTCGATCGCGGCCGGCGAGCCCAACCCCCAGGGCGCGAAGTACCGGGCGGTGAAGCAGCTGCCCGGCGGTCCGGCGTCCGCGCCGGTGTACCGCCCCAAGGGCGAGATCAGCCGCGAGTCGGTGGAACGGCTGGCGAAGGCGCTGGACGTGTCCGGAAAGGTGCGCTCGGAGGGCACCTCCTGGAAGGTCGGCGGGCTGACACGCGACGCCCGCAGCCCCGTCCTGGAGGTGAAGAAGTCCGGCTCGGGCGCCTGGACGTACTCGCAGTACGGCACGCCGGGCGGCACGAACTGTGCCCTGCCCGCCTCCCCGAAGGGCGGCAAGGACCAGGCCGCCGGCGCGGCGCCGTCAGGCCGGCCCGGCTGTCCTTCGTACCGCGGCGGCGGGGACGTCACGACCGAGGACGACAGCAAGGGCGCGGTGTCGCCGGAGAAGGCCGAGAAGGCCGTGCGGCCGGTGCTGAAGGCGCTCGGCCAGGAGAATGCCCGGCTCGACGCGGGCGGGCTGTCCGGCGCGGTGCGGATCGTCAGCGCGAATCCGGTGCTCGGCGGGCTGCCGACGTACGGCTGGCAGAGCGACCTCCAGGTCGGCTCGGACGGCCAGGTGGTCGGCGGCAGCGGCCAGTTGGCGAACCCGGCCAAGGGCGCGGTCTATCCGGTGCTGAACGCCGACAAGACGCTGGACCGGCTGAACGAGGGCGAGGGCCGCACACCGGCCGGCTGCCCCTCGGCGCCCGGTGACAAGGGCGGCAAGGACGACAAGGGGGGCAAGGGCGGCGGGATAGCCCCGTGCGAGCCGGCGCCGACGAAGGCACAGCAGCCGTCGGACGTGACCGGCGCCGTCTTCGGCCTCTCGGTGCAGTACGTGGACGGCGGGCAGGCGCTGGTGCCGTCGTGGCTGTACAAGGTGCGCCAGCCGGGCAACGGCCCGGACGACACCTCGACGATCGCGCACCCGGCGGTGAACCCGAAGTACCTGGCCCACCGGGGCGGCGGCGGGTCGCCGAGCGCGACGAAGCCGTCCGGCAAGCCCGGGGCGATGGCCCTGGAGTCGTACGACGTGGGTGACGGCGGCAAGAAGCTGACGGTGCACTTCTGGGGCGGGGTGTGCAGTGTCTACTCGGTGAGCGCCGAGGAGTCCGGCAACACCGTGAAGACCAAGGTCACCGGCAAGGACAAGAAGCCGGGCCAGGTCTGCGTGAAGATCGCCAAGGAGTTCACCAAGACCGTGACGCTGCAGAAGCCGCTGGACGGCCGGAAGGTGGTCGATGTGTCGACCGGCGAGTCCGTGCCCAAGCGGTGAGTTTGCGCCCGGGCGGTGAGTCCGTGCCCGGGCGGTGAGCCGGACGCGGTGCGGGCGCCTCGGTGGCACCGGTCGGCGCGACCGGCAGCACGGAGGCGGGAAAACGAAAGGCGGCGCTCCCCCACTCGGGGGGGCGCCGCCTTTCGACGAGCTACTGCCGTGCTCCTCGGCTGAGGGTCCGTGCTCCGTCGCCGGAGCCCGTGGTCTTCAGCCGGAGCCCGCGCTCCTTAGCTGAAGGAGTCGCCGCAGGCGCAGGAGCCGGTGGCGTTCGGGTTGTCGATCGTGAAGCCCTGCTTCTCGATGGTGTCGACGAAGTCGATGGAGGCACCGCCCAGGTAGGGGGCGCTCATCCGGTCGGTGACGACCTTGACACCGTCGAAGTCCTTGACGACATCGCCGTCGAGCGAACGCTCGTCGAAGAAGAGCTGGTAGCGCAGACCGGAGCAGCCGCCGGGCTGAACGGCCACCCGCAGGGCGAGGTCGTCCCGGCCTTCCTGCTCCAGCAGGCTCTTGACCTTCGACGCGGCCGCGTCGGACAGGATGATGCCGTCGCTGACGGTGGTCTCGTCCTGAACGCTCATCTACATCTCTCCCGGGTTGTACGGACCGCTTGTCATCGGATGCAACCAGCTGCAACCGGCGACGTCCCGGATTAATTCCGGCTGGGCGCGAATTGCCGAGAAGCCGGTTTCCGGACACCGTCCGGGCGAGCCTCTCGCCTTGTTCTCTCCTCATGCTCGCACACCGGCCGCCGGGAACACGTGGCCGACCGCACACGGCGGACCGCCGGGGGCGAGGACGGGGCGAGGACGGGGTGAGGACGGGGGTGCTGATGCGTCACATCGACACAATGGCCATCGTCAAAGTGACGTGAAGCGGCTATGATAGATAGCGTCATATAGACGAAAAGGCTCCCGGTGGACACACCGGCTCCCACGGATGCGGCTGCGCCGCGCTCATCGAAGAAAAGAGAGGGTGCGTGTTGTGACCACCGCCCAGCCCCTGGACGTCCAGCCGACCCCGCTGGCCCTGCTCCTCCTCGGCCGTGAGGCCGACCCGAAGAGCGAGCGCGGTGTGGAGTGCCCCGGCGACCTGCCGGCCCCGTCGGACCCCGACCTCGTCGAGCGCGCCCGCGCTGCCAAGGCGAAGCTCGGGGACAAGGTCTTCGTCCTCGGGCACCACTACCAGCGCGACGAGGTCATCGAGTTCGCCGATGTGACCGGCGACTCCTTCAAGCTCGCGCGGGACGCCGCCGCCCGGCCGGACGCCGAGTACATCGTCTTCTGCGGTGTCCACTTCATGGCGGAGGCCGCGGACATCCTCACCGGCGACGACCAGCAGGTCATCCTCCCCGACCTCGCCGCCGGCTGCTCGATGGCCGATATGGCCACCGCCGAGCAGGTCGCCGAGTGCTGGGACGTGCTCACCGAGGCCGGCGTCGCCGAGCAGGTCGTCCCCGTCTCGTACATGAACTCCTCGGCCGACATCAAGGCCTTCACCGGCAAGCACGGTGGCACGATCTGTACGTCCTCCAACGCCAAGCGGGCGCTGGACTGGGCCTTCGAGCAGGGCGAGAAGGTGCTGTTCCTGCCCGACCAGCACCTGGGCCGCAACACCGCCGTCCGCGACATGGGCCTGTCCCTGGACGACTGTGTGGTCTACAACCCGCACAAGCCGAACGGCGGCCTGACCACCGAGGAGCTGCGGGCCGCGAAGATGATCCTGTGGCGCGGCCACTGCTCGGTGCACGGCCGCTTCTCGCTGGAGTCGGTCAACGACGTGCGCGCCCGCATCCCGGGCGTCAACGTCCTCGTCCACCCCGAGTGCAAGCACGAGGTCGTGGCGGCGGCGGACTACGTCGGCTCGACGGAGTACATCATCAAGGCGCTGGAGGCCGCCCCGCGCGGCTCGAAGTGGGCCATCGGCACCGAGCTCAACCTGGTCCGCCGGCTGGCCAACCGCTTCGCCGCGGAGGACAAGGAGATCGTCTTCCTCGACAAGACGGTCTGCTTCTGCTCGACGATGAACCGCATCGACCTCCCGCACCTGGTGTGGGCCCTGGAGTCGCTGGCCGCCGGGAAGGTCGTCAACCGGATCCAGGTCGACGCCGAGACGGAGAGCTTCGCGAAGCTGGCTCTCGAGCGGATGCTGGCGTTGCCGTAGCCCACGTTTTCGGCTTTCCCGCCGTGGTTGTTGCTCGCCGTTTTTCGCCCGCTGCGCGGTGCGCCCGGCGTGGCGCCTGCGGCGGGCCAGGTCCGCTGCGCGGGGCGGTGCGCTGCGCTTTGCCGCGGCCCGTTTTTGGCTTTCCCACCGTGGCGCCTGGCGGCGGGCGGGGTCCGCTGCGCGGGGCTGTGGGTGCGGTGACGGGCCTCCGGGGCAGGGGTGTGGGACTGCTTCGCTTTACGTCCCACACCCCTGCCCCTCCGGCCCGTCCCCTCCCGTGGGTGGGGATGTGTTTCCGTGGGTGGGGGCGGGCCGTCTGCCCTACCTGCTTGGCGGTTATTCGAGGGTCCAGCGGACCTTGTCGCCACTCTTGATCGCGGTGTGGCAGGGGCCCTTCTTGATCTTTTCCTCGTTCACGTACGCGTTCCACTTCTTCTTGCCCTCGGCGACGTCGCCGTGGATCTCGGTGACGACGAAATCCTGGGCTTTGGTGTCCCAGCGCGCCTTTACGCCGCCGAGGCCGTACTGCTCGTCGGCGTCGACCAGGGCCGTGAGGGGCGTGGGCGAGAGGCCGTCGGCGGCGCAGTAGAAACCGCCGAAGAGGGTGCGCGGTCCTGTGAAGACGAGTCCCACGCTGGCGGTGTAGGGGCCGCCGGTGACGCCGACGCGGACCCGGACGTCTCCCGGGGAAGCGAGGGCGGGCGGCGGCACCGCGAGAGCCAGGGCGAGGCCCAGCCCGAGCGCGATGACGGGGGTGGCCCTGCGGGCCAGCGCGGACGGCACGGTTGCTCACCTTTCGTCGGTCCAGCTCCACCCGCCACAAAACCACCGGCCTGCGCGAGCGGCGAGAGGTGCGCGGCCGAATGTGTGCGCCCACCTGCGTGTGCCGCCAATTGCGTGTGCCGCCCGGGCCGCAGACGGATCGTCACGGACTCCTTCTCCGCTCTACAGATAGATCTGCTGACGGCAGGCCCGGCAGCAGGTCCGGCCCTCGCACAGTCTGGTCTCCCCGTGGTCGCACGGCTCCGGCAGGCGGTCGCCCCGGCTGACGGCGATCCGTAATACGTCCCGCAGCGCCTGGTGGAGTACGGCGGACGTCGGGCACAGCTCCCGGGAGTCGGTGCCCCGTACGGCGGGCAGGGGCCCGGTCTCGTCCAGCAGGGCCTCGGCGGCTTCGATCAGCTCGTCCTCGGCCTGGTCGGCCAGCAGGGAAAGGGGGCTGTCGGGGTTGTCCGTGCTCAGGTAGCACGGGGCACCGTCCGGCCTGGTCCACGGCAGCAGCCGCGGAGGCGAACACCGTGACGGCGAACGCTCGTACATATGACTCGCTTCCTTCGAATCGACCCTTCTCACTACCGTGTGTATCGCCATCGCCACCCTGTGGGACATGGCCTCAACGCAGGTGTCTCGTCCGCCTGTTGAGCTGGGACGACCGAGAGCTGACGGATATGAAGTTCACCTCGAAGGAACTGACCCCGTACCTGTCCGCACGCCACTTCTTCGGCGCCGAACAGCGCCGCCACCGCGAGCGCGCGAAGCTGTCGCTGGTGCAGCTGGCGAACATCGTCAACTTCGGCAAGAGCACACTGGCGCGCGTCGAGGCGGCGGAGCTGATGCCACCCCCGGAACTACCCGCCGCACTCGACGCGGCCTTCGGCACGGAGGAGCACTTCCACGGCCTGTACCAACTGGCGAAGAGGGAGGCGCATCCGGATCAGTACCGGCGCTATATGGACTTCGAGGCGCAGGCCGTGGTCATTGAGCAGTACGGCGGGCAGGTGGTACCCGGGCTGCTCCAGACCAGGGCGTACGCCCACACCTTTCTGAGCCGTCAAGAGAGTCTGTCGGCGGAGCAGGTCGAACAACGGGTCAATGCCCGAATGTCACGGCAGGAGCGACAGCGCTCGGACGCACCGCCCTTCCGCTGGGCCATCATCGACGAGGCCCTGCTCTACCGGGAGCTGGACAGCGAAACAGCGATGTACGAGCAGTTGGCCTCGCTGCTGGAACAGGTGGATACGCCGCACTGCAAGATCCAGGTGGTGCCGTTCCGCCAGGGACTTCATGCGCTGATGGGTGGCGCGCTGACCCTGCTGACACTGGCCAACGGGTCAACAATGGCCTACGAAGAGGGCATTGAAGCCGGTCACCTGTACGAGGACCCGGATATGGTGAGCAAACGGCGGCGGCAGTACGAGGTACTGCGCGCGAACGCCCTCTCTCTCGCAGAGTCGGCGGATCTGATCCGAAAGGCAATGGAGGACCACAGGCCATGCGACACGCCCCGGTTGACCTGAGCACCGCCCACTGGCACAAGAGCAGCTACAGCAACTCCAATGGTGGCGAATGCGTCGAGGTCGCCGCGGACTTCCCCGGCCTCGTCCCCGTCCGCGACAGCAAGAACCCGCACGGCCCGGCCCTCGTCATCCCGGCCACTGCCTGGACCAGCTTCGTGAACTCCCTCAAGGACCAGGGCTAGGCGCACCGCTCGGTCCGTCCCGGCACACCACCGGGACGGACCGCGGTACGGCAACGCGGACACCCCTCGTGGAATCAGCAATTGCGATTCAGGACGCAAGGAGGACCACACGCCATGCGACACATCCCAGCACTGAGCGCAGTCCACTGGCGCAAGAGCAGCCACAGCAACCCCAACGGCGGGAGCTGCGTCGAGATCGCCGACGACTTCCCGGGCCTCGTCCCCGTCCGCGATAGCAAGAACCCCCACGGACCCGCGCTCCTCATCCCGGCGGCGGCTTGGACGGCGTTCGTCGCCTCCCTCAAGCACCGGAGCTAGAGGCGCAGTTCGGCCCGTCCCGGTACGCCAGCGGGACGGGCCGGGCCGTCAGAGGGACACGGTCTGGCCATCGGGAGTGACCGTGATGCGGTAGCGGTCGCGGGGCGGGCTGCCCTGGGAGCGCCAGGCGCGGTAGGCGGACTCGACCTCGTCCCACAGGCGGCGTGGGCCGTGTTGTTCGATGTCGTGGATCGCGCGGCCGGGGACGTATTCGGCGGTGGCCCATGAGGTGCGGGCGTCGTCGAAGAGCCAGTAGGTGGCCTCGTCGCTGCCGTCGTCGGCGTGGCACAGCAGGGGCCAGGCGTCGCGTACCCGGAGGCCGACGGCGAAGCGGGCGTGCGGGTCGTCCTCCAGCGCCCGGGGGTCGAGTGTGGTCGTGGAGTGGTCGCCCTCCTCGCCGTGGTACCAGTCCCTGATGCGGCCGTAGGAGCGGCGCTGCTGGCGGGCCCACATGAAGGCGGGGCGGCCGGAGAAGCCGCCGGTGGCCCGGCCGTCGCGGACCGTCAGGGTGGCGAACGAATAGGAGTGGAACGAGGAGCCCCACGGGGTGAGGATCGTGCCGCCCGGTACGGTCTGCTCCACCCAGGCGTAGGGGATGTCGCGGACCGTGCAGGTCGCGATGATCCGGTCGAAGGGGGCCCGCGCGGGGACGCCCGCCAGGCCGTCGCCGCACTCCGTGTGGGGGTGCAGGCCCGCCCGGGTGAGGTTGTCCCGGGCGATGTCGTGCAGGTCCTTGTCGGTCTCGATCGTGGTCGTACGGTCCCCGCCGAGCCGGTGGGCGAGCCAGGCGGCGTGGTAGCCGGTGCCGGTGCCGACCTCCAGTACCGTGTCGCCGTCCCGGACGACCGCGGCCATCGCCAGCATGAGCGAGGGCATGGACGTCGAGCAGGTGGGGAAGGTCACCTCGCCCGCCGTGCGCCGGCCGTCGTTGTGCTGGGTGATGAGGGGCAGGTCGGCGTAGACCATCCGGCGCCACTCCGCCTCGTCCGCGGAGCGGGAAACCGTACGGTCGGCCACCTCGAAGGTGTCCGGGACGAAGTGCGCGCGGTCGACGGCGGCGACCGTCGGGGCCCATTCGGGGGCCAGCTCGCCCTTGTTGTGCAGGATTTCCACCAGCCGGCTCGGTGAGGACATGGCGCTGCCCCTACTTCTTCTTCGGCGGGTCGGTCACCGGCTTGGTCCACCGGCCGTCGGATTCCTTCGGGCTCTGCTGCTTGTCGCCCTCCGCGCCGCCCTTGCCGTCCCCGTGCTTGCCCATCGTGCTCCCCCTTCGTCGGTGCGGGGCCGTTGCGGACCCCGGGACGGGGATGCCCAGCACGATGCCCCCGCAAGCACCGGCTTGCGGGGGCATCGTTTCTTCACCGGGCTCCGCCGGTCAGGCCGTCGTCAGACGCTCGCCGGCTCCGGTGTGCGGTCGGTCTCCTCGGGCTGCGGGCCGTCCTTGGCGGACCGCTTCGCGGCCCTCTTCTCCGCCCGGCGCTCCTTGCGGAGCTCGATCATCGCGTAGAGCGTCGGGACGAGGAGGAGGGTGAGCAGGGTGGAGGTGATCAGTCCGCCGATCACGACCACGGCGAGCGGCTGGGAGATGAAGCCGCCGTCACCGGTGATGGACAGAGCCATCGGCAGCAGCGCCATGATCGTGGCCAGGGCGGTCATGAGGATCGGACGGAGACGGTGGCGGCCGCCCTCGATGACCGCTTCGACGACGCCGTAGCCCTGCGACCGGTACTGGTTGATCAGGTCGATCAGCACGATGGCGTTGGTGACCACGATGCCGATCAGCATCAGCATGCCGATCATCGCCGGGACGCCCAGCGGGGTGCCGGTGGCGACCAGCAGGCCGATCGCGCCGGTCGCCGCGAAGGGGATCGAGACGAGGAGGATCATCGGCTGGATCATCGAGCGGAAGGTGGCCACCAGGAGCATGAAGACGATGGCGATGGCCGCCAGCATCGCCAGGCCGAGCGAGGAGAACGCGTCGGACTGGTCCTGGGAGACGCCGCCGATCGTCGCGGTGGCGCCGTCCGGCAGCTTCAGCGCGTCGATCTTCTGCTGGAGCTGGGCGCTGACCGCGCCGGTGTTGTCGCCGGTCGGCTTGGCGGTGACGGTCGCCGAGCGGGCGCCGTCGATCCGGGTCATCTGGACCGGGCCGGGGACGGTCCGCACGGTGGCGAGGCTGCTGAGCTTCGCCGGGCCGGACGGGGTCGGGAGGGTCAGGTTCTTCAGCCCGTCCTCGGTGGTGGCCGGGTGCGCCGACTTGATCACGATGTCGCGCTCGGTGTCGTCCAGGACGGCCTTGCCGCTGGTGGTGCCGCGGACCGCCTGGGTCACCGCCGCGCCGAGCGAGGCCTGGTCGTAACCGGCCGCGGCCGCCTTGGCGTCGGGCTTCACGGAGATCCGGGGGACGCTCTGGGAGAGGTCGCTCTGGACGTCGGTGACGTGGTCGAGGCCGGCGACGGTCTTGCGGACCTGCTCGCTGGCCTTCTTCAGGACCTCGGCGTCACCGGACTTGACGACCACGCTCAGGTCCTGGCTGCCGAAGCCGCCGCCGGTGGCGAAGCTGGTGTCGCCGATGGACTTGCCGAGCTTGCCGAGGTCGGCACGGAGCGCCTCGGTGACCTTGTCGGAGTCCGCGGAGTCCTTCAGCTTGAGCTGGTAGGAGGCCTGATTGGCACCGGTGCCCCCGCCGAAGGCCGCCATGAAGCCGGAGGAGCCGACGGTGACCTGGTAATCGGCGATGTCGTCGTTGGCCGCGAGCACCTTCTCGACCCGCTTGGCCTGCTTGTCGGCCGCGCCCAGGCTGGTGCCGGGCGGGAGCTCCTGCTTGAGGGTGAGGGTGTCCTGGGCGCCCTGGTCGAGGAAGTTGGTCTTGAGCAGCGGGCCCATGGCGAAGGTGCCGAGGAGGACCGCCACGGCGATGACCAGGCTGGTGAGCCGGCGGCGGGTGGCGAACCGCAGGACCGGGACGTAGAAGCGCTGGAGGGGGCTCTTGGCCTCCTTCTCCTCGGCCGCCCGGCGCAGGTCGTCCACCGTGCTGCCCTCGGGGATCTTCGGGGCCCGCAGGAACCAGTAGGACAGCACCGGGACGACGGTCAGGGAGACGATCAGGGAGGAGAGCAGGGCGACGGTCACGGTCACCGAGAAGGAGCCGAACAGGGCGCCGACCATGCCGCCGACCACACCGATCGGGAGGAAGACCGCGACCGTGGTGAGGGTGGAGGAGGTGACCGCTCCGGAGACCTCCTTGACGGCGCTCAGGATGGCCTCGCGGCGCTCCTCGCCGTAGCCCAGGTGCCGCTTGATGTTCTCCAGGACGACGATGGAGTCGTCGACGACGCGGCCGATCGCGATGGTCAGCGCGCCGAGGGTGAGCATGTTGAGGGAGAGGTCACCGGTCCACAGCACGATCAGGGTGATGACGACCGAGAGCGGGATGGAGACCGCGGTCACCAGCGTGGAGCGCAGGCTGAGCAGGAAGACCAGGATGACGATGACCGCCATGGCGAGGCCGAGCAGGCCCTCGGTGGTCAGCGAGTCGATCGACTTGGAGACCTGCGGGCCCTGGTCGGAGGCGACCGTGACATGGGTGCCCTTGCCCAGGTCCTGACGGATCGTGGAGAGCTTGCCCTTGACGGCGTCGGAGATGGCGACCGCGCTGCCGTCCTTGTCCATCGTCACGTTCACGGCGAGGCTGGGCTTGCCGTCGGTGCGGGTCAGGGACGTCGGAGTGGCCTGCTCCTCCTTGACGGTGGCGACATCGCCGAGGCGGACCGCGCCGCCCGGACGCCCGCCCGCGGACGGACCGCTGCCGGCGGAGGGAGCACCGCCGCCCGAGGAGGCACCAGCGCCGGCGGACGCACCGCCGCCCGCCGACGGGGCGAACCTGAGGTCCTTGATCTGCGCGACCGAGGTGAAGCCGGCGCCGACCTGGACGGTCTTGCTCCTGCCGTCCTCGGAGAACGATCCCGCGGGCACCGACGTCCCGCCGTTCTGCAGCGCCTGGCCCAGCGACTGGGCGCTCAGCCCTGCGGCGGCGAGCTTCTTGTCGTCGGGGGTGACCGCGACGATCCGGTCCTGGACGCCGTCCACGCGGACCTGGCTGACGCCGTCGATGTTCTTCAGGTCCGGCACCACGCTGCGGTTGAGCTGGTCGGCCAGCGTCTGCTGGTCCTTGGAGCCGGAGGAGACGGCCAGGACCACGGTGGGGATGTCGTCGGTCGAGCCGGACACCACCTGCGGGTCGACGTCGTCGGGCAGCTTGGCGCGGGCGCGGTTCACGGCCTGCTGGACATCGGCGACCAGGCGCTTGGAGTCATTGCCGTAGTCGAACTGCGCCATGATGACGCCCGAGCCCTCGCTCGACGTCGAGGTGACGGACTTGATGCCGTCGACCGCCTGGACACCGTCCTCCAGCGGCTCGATCACCTGCTTCTCGATGACCTCGGGGGAGGCGCCCTGGTAGGGGGCCATCACGGACACCATCGGGAGTTCGATGGACGGCAGGAGCTGCTGCTTGAGCTGCGGGATCGCGATGGCGCCGAAGGCGATCGCCACGATCGACATCAGCGCTATCAGGCCCCGTTGTACGAGGCTGAGTCGGGACAGCCAGGACATGGGTGGGGTCTCTCTTCTGTTCTGAAACGGTCGGCGGGGCCTTTCCCGGGCCCACCTACACCTTCCGCCATGCCCTGGCCGGTTTTCCTCGCTCGCAGGTCGGTATTCGGCCGGTGCCCGTACCGCGTTGGGAGTACGGGCCGCTCCACCTTCACTGCACCCCTGGGCGTACGGGCCTCACTGCACCCGTGGGCGTACGAGTCCCGATTCGTAGGCGATGACCACCAGCTGGGCGCGGTCGCGGGCGCCGAGTTTGGCCATCGCGCGGTTCACATGCGTCTTGACCGTGAGCGGGCTGACCGCCAGCTGCTCGGCGATCTCGTCGTTGGACAGCCCGCCGGCCACCAGGGTCAGCACCTCTCGCTCCCGGCCGGTCAGCGTCGCCAGCCGCTCGGTGCCCGGGCCGCCGGGCCCGCCGTCCCCCGTACTGCCGCCCTGCGCGAGGAACTTGGCGATCAGGCCCTTGGTCGCGACGGGCGACAGCAGCGCCTCGCCGGCCGCGGCGATCCGGATCGCGCCCAGCATCTCGTCCGGCTCGGCGCCCTTGCCCAGGAAGCCGCTGGCACCGGCCCGCAGCGACTGCACCACATAGTCGTCGACCTCGAAGGTCGTCAGGATGACCACCCGGACGCCGGTGAGCTCCGGGTCCTCGCTGATCATGCGGGTGGCCGCCAGGCCGTCCACCCCGGGCATCCGGATGTCCATCAGGACGACGTCGGGGCGCTTCGCCCGGGTCAGCTCGTACGCCTGGGCGCCGTCGGAGGCCTCCGCCACCACCTCCATGTCCGGCTCGGAGTCGACCAGCACCCGGAAGGCGCTGCGCAGCAGCGTCTGGTCGTCGGCGAGCAGCACCTTGATCGTCATGTGGACTCCCCCGTACGGACGGTGTGCAGCGGAAGGGTGACCCGCACCTGGAAGCCGCCGGCCGCGCGCGGGCCGGTCACGACCGTGCCGCGCAGCGCGAAGACCCGCTCGCGCATCCCGATCAGGCCGTGGCCGCCGCCGCTGTCCTCCGGTTCGCCGGGCCCGCCCGGCTCCACGGGCGGCCGGTCGCCGCCCTTCTGCCGCGGGATGCCGGCCCGGCCCGCGCCGTCGTCCAGGACGGTCACGGCCAGCGCGGTCTCGGAGTGCAGGATCCGCACCGTGGCGCGGGCCCCCTCGCCGGCGTGCTTGTGGACGTTGGTGAGCGCTTCCTGGACCACACGGTAGGCGGTGAGGTCGACGGAGGCGGGCAGCGCGCGGGGCTCGTGCGGTATCTCCAGATCGACGGGGATCCCGGCGCGGACGAAACCATCGACGAGCTGGTCGAGGACGCCGAGGCCGGGTGCGGGCTCGGTCGGCGCCTTGGGGTCGTCGGACTGCCGCAACAGGCCGACCGTGGCACGGAGTTCCTCCAGCGCCGAGCGGGACGCGTCGCGGACGTGCGCCAGCGCCTCTTTGGCCTGGTCGGGACGGTTGTCCATGACATGCGAGGCGACGCCGGCCTGGACGTTGACCAGCGCGATGTGGTGGGCGACGACATCGTGCAGCTCACGGGCGATGCGCAGGCGCTCCTCGGCGACCCGGCGGCGGGCCTCCTCCTCGCGGGTGCGCTCCGCGCGTTCGGCGCGCTCACGGATGGCGTCGACGAAGGCCCGGCGGCTGCGGACCGCGTCGCCGGCCGCCGCGGCCATGCCGGTCCAGGCGAAGATCGCGATGTTCTCCTGCGCGTACCAGGGGCGGGGGCCGTAGAGCATCGCGGCGGCGGTCAGGACGACCACGGTCAGCGCGCCGATCCGCCAGGTGGTGGGGCGGTCGGTGCGCGAGGCCAGGCTGTAGAGGGCGATCACCGCGGCGGCGGCCACGGGGGCGCGCGGGTCGCTGGAGCGGGCGAGCAGTTCGACGATGGTGCAGACGCCGGTGACGGCCAGGACCGTACGGGGCAGCCGGCGGCGCAGGACCAGGGCGGCGCAGGCCAGCGCGGCGAAGCCCACGGTCGTGGCGGAGAGGTGGTGAGCGCCCAGCCGCGGGCCGTGCGGGCCGTGCGGGTCGGCCACCGCGCCGCACAGCACGCACACGAAGACCGCCACCGCCAGGACGGTGTCGAAGGCGAGCGGATGGGCCCGCTGCCACGGGAAGCGGCCGGTGCGGGGCGTGTCCGGGCGGGGGTCGAGGTGGCTCACAAGAGCAAACGGTAGCGCCCCGGTCCGTCGGGGGACCGGGGCGCCGTGCGCTGGAGTGGAGTGACCGGACCGGGCCCGGACCAGGCAGGGCCGGGGCCGGACCGGGGTTCAGCCCGGGATGAGGCCGTCGTCGCTGAGCATGTCCCTGACCTCTTCGAGAGAGGCGTCGGCGGACGGCAGGATGAGTTCGGACGGTTCGAGGGCATCGTCGGGAAGCGGTGTACCGAGCCGGCGGACCGCGTCCAGCAGGGCATCGAGAGTGCGCTGGAAACCTGCTTCGTCGTTGCTCTCCATCTCGGCCAGCAGCTCATCGTCCAGTCGGTTGAGCTCGGTGAAGTGGGCATCGTCCAGCTTCACCTGGCCCTCCCCCATGATCCGTACGATCACGACGGTCTCCCTTGGTCCGGTCCGACGATCTCCGGCGAGGCTATCCGCCGCCGGCCGTCACTGCTTGTCGAAACGCGGCCGGTCCTGCTGCGGGGCGGACTGTGCCCCGCCGTTCTGACCGCCCTCGATGGCCTGCTGGCCGGACGAACCTCCCGCGAGCTCGGCCTTCATCCGCTGCAGCTCCAGTTCGACGTCGCTGCCGCCGGAGAGCCGGTCCAGCTCGGCGGTGATGTCGTCCTTGGCCATACCGGTCGGGTCGTCCAGCGCGCCGGAGGCCATCAGCTCGTCCAGGGCACCGGCCCTGGCCTGCAGCTGTGCGGTCTTGTCCTCCGCACGCTGGATGGCCATGCCGACGTCGCCCATCTCCTCGGAGATGCCGGAGAAGGCCTCGCCGATCCGGGTCTGGGCCTGGGCGGCCGTGTAGGTGGCCTTGATCGTCTCCTTCTTCGTACGGAAGGCGTCGACCTTGGCCTGCAGCCGCTGCGCCGCGAGCGTGAGCTTTTCCTCCTCACCCTGCAGCGTCTGGTGCTGCGTCTCCAGGTCGGTGACCTGCTGCTGCAGCGCGCTGCGCCGGCTCAGCGCCTCGCGGGCCAGGTCCTCGCGGCCGAGCGCCAGCGCCTTGCGGCCCTGGTCCTCCAGCTTGGCGGACTGGCCCTGCAGCTGGTTGAGCTGCAGCTCCAGGCGCTTGCGGGAGGTCGCCACGTCGGCGACGCCGCGGCGCACCTTCTGCAGCAGCTCCAGCTGCTTCTGGTACGAGTAGTCGAGGGTTTCGCGCGGGTCTTCGGCCCGGTCCAGGGCCTTGTTGGCCTTCGCGCGGAAGATCATCCCCATCCGCTTCATGACACCATCGCTCATGGGCCTCGCGCGCCCCCTTCTGACCGAGTCACCTCGGGCTTAGGCTCCAGCACATCTACAGACCCCACAGTACGGGCCCTGGTTCCATTACCGCACTGTTCGGACCCGGATGCGCTCCTCCTCCAGGACGATCGGCGCGCGTTCTTCTCCCGCGCAAGGAGTAGGGAGAGTCCGGACAATCGGCACGATGTCCGCTCTGTCCCGGTAGGGCAGGGGTTCCGGCCTGCTCAGAAGCCGGTTTCCGCGAGCGCCGTTGCCGGATCGTGCCCGTCGGACCGTGGCTCCCCCGCGGCGAGCACGTACTCTTGGGTGTTGTGTTCCGAAGCCGTTCGAAGGATGAGCAGGCCGCGACCGCCAAGGTGACCGCGGACCAGCCCCAGCAGCCCCGCGATCCGCAGGCCCCCAAGGGCCGCCCTACGCCCAAACGCAGCGATGCCCAGTCGCAGCGCCGCTCCCGTGCGCATACGCCCACGAACCGCAAGGACGCGGCGAAGGCCCAGCGTGAGGCCCGCCGGGTCGACATGGCCCGCCAGCGCGAGGCGATGGCCAGCGGCGACGAGCGGTATCTGCCGGTGCGCGACAAGGGTCCCGTGCGCCGCTTCGCGCGTGACTACGTCGACTCCCGCTGGTGCGTCGCCGAGTTCTTCCTGCCGATGGCCGTGGTGATCCTGGTGCTCACCATGATCCGGGTGCCGTCGGTCCAGAGCATCGCGCTGCTGCTGTGGTTCGTGATCATCGTGCTGATGGTGCTCGACTCGGTCCTGATCTGGTTCCGTCTGGGCAAGCGGCTGCAGGAGCGCTTCCCGAACGACAACCTCAAGGGCGTGAAGGCGTACGCGGTGATGCGGACGCTGCAGATGCGGCGGCTGCGGTTGCCGAAGCCGCAGGTGAAGCGGGGACAGCGGCCGTAGCCGCGATTCTCTTCGACGTGTGGCCGGGCCCGTTCGGGCCCGGCCACACGTCGTTCGGTGCCCCGTCGCGTCGTCGGGGCTCAGTCCTCCGCGGCCGCGTGCAGGCTCATCGGGCCCGCGTAGATCTCGGTGCCGTCCTCGAAGAGCCTGACCTGGTCGACGCCGCCTTCGAGGAGGGCCTTCCACTCCTCGCCGATCCAGGACTCCGCGTCGCCCTGGGTGGTGAACTCCTCCGGTTGCACGGCCGGCGCCGTCTCCGAACCGTCGGCCTTCTCGAACCGCCACGTCCACGCCATGTGCGCCTCCTGGATCCCACCGAGTACGAATCTGTGCCACCGCGGGCGCGTCCTGACGCACCCCCGGTGCCGTGCTTCCGTGCTGATCGGCAGCCTAACGGCCGTGTCGAGTCCGCCCCCGCCGCGCCCGCCCGCCGTGGACACGGGAAACTCGGCGGTGTGGATGTGACTCTCCTTGGCACCGGGGCCCCGCAGGGGCTGCCGCGCCCCGGCTGCCCGTGTGCCGCCTGTGCGAACGCCGTCGGCGACGAGGCGCGGGCGGCGACCGCGCTGCTCGTCGACGGCGCGCTGATGATCGACCTCACGCCGGGCCCGGCCTTCGCGGCCGCCCGTGCCGGGCAGTCCCTGGCGGGCGTACGGCAGGTGCTGCTCTCCCATCCGCACGACGGCCCGGCGCTGGAGGTGCCCGCCGGGCTGCCGCAGCCGGGCCGGGTCGCGGACGGGCGGGAGCTGGCGCTGCTCGACGGGCACCGGGTGCGCGCCGTCGCGGTGGACATCCCCGGCACCGGCTATGAGATCTCCGGCGCGGACGGCGAGCGGCTGTTGTATCTGCCGCCGGGCGCGGCGCCGGCCGGACTGGGCAACGGGAACGGCCGGGCGGCGGGCGGCGGTGAGGCGGGCCCCGGCGGCACCGGCCCCTACGACCTGGTGCTGCTCGACGTGGTGAAGCGGCCCGATGCGCTGGCCAGGCTGCGGGCGAGCGGCGCGGTCGACGCGGCGACGGACGTGGTCGCGGTGCACCTCGACCACGGTGTGCCGCCGGGGCCCGAACTGCACCGCAGGCTGGCGGCGGTGGGGGCCCGCGCGGTGGCGGACGGCAGCACGCTGGTGGTCGGCGAGTTTCACGCGGTGCCGGATCTGCCGCGGCGGACCCTGGTGCTGGGCGGGGCGCGCAGCGGCAAGTCGGTGGAGGCGGAGCGGCGGCTCGCGGCCTTCCCCGACGTGGTGTACGTGGCCACCGGGGGGACCCGGGACGGCGACCAGGACTGGGCACAGCGGGTCTCGCTGCACCGCGAGCGGCGCCCCGGCAGCTGGCGCACCGTCGAGACCTGCGATCTGCTGCCGCTGCTGGGGGCCGGGCCGGACCCGGATGCCGTCGGGGCGGGAGCGGAGGCCAGGGGGTTGGGCCGGGAAGATGCCGGGCCGGACACGGAAGCCGGCGGGCCCGGTGCGGGCCCCGGCCCCGGTACCGGCCGCCCGGCCGGGACCTCGCCGCTGCTGATCGACTGTCTGGCGCTGTGGCTGACGCATGTCATGGACGACGTCGGGGCGTGGGACGACGCGACCTGGGAGGCCGGCGGCCGGGAGGCGCTGCGGAAGCGGACCGATGCGCTGGTGGCGGCGCTGCGCGAGACGCGCAGGCCGGTGGTGGCGGTGAGCAACGAGGTCGGGTCCGGGGTCGTCCCGGCGACGTCGGCGGGCCGCCGGTTCCGTGACGAACTGGGGCGGCTGAACGCCGCGTTCGCCGCGGAGTGCGAGCAGGTGCTGCTGGTCGTCGCGGGGCAGGCGCTTGCGCTGCGTGGATGACACGGGCCCGGCACGGCCCGTGTCCGCTTGCCCGGGGGCGCGGCGGCGGGTGCTCTTGACCCGTGACCGAATCCGAGCGGACCGAATCCGAAGCGCCGGCCGGGTGGGCCGCGGGGGCCGTCCGGGAGCCCCGGGGGCGCGGGCGGCTGTTCGACGCGGCCGTGCGCGCCTATCTGGAGCGGCATCCGGAGGCGACGGTGGTCGCGCTCGGCGAGGGGCTGGGCACCGGTTTCTGGCGGCTGGACAACGGGCGGCTGACCTGGCTGACGGTGGCGCCCCCGAAGACCGCGGCGGCCCGCCGGATGCTGCTCCCGGACGGCGCCCGGCGGCGGACCGTGGCCCGCGCGGTGACCGATCACGCCTGGCTGGACGCGGTGCCGGAGCCGTGGCGCGGGGTCGTCGTCACGGCTCCCGGGGTGCTGATGCGGCTGCCGCCGCCCGCGGTGCGCGCGCTGCTGGCGGCGTGTGCGGAGCGGTTTCCCGGCGGGGTGCTGCTCTTTGACGCGCTGCCAGGGCGGGCGACCGCGCTGGCGATGCGGACCGCCGCGGCCGGCGGCCGGCGGACCGCCCCGTGCTGGGGGCTGGACCGTGCCCAGCTGCCGCGGGTGGCCTGCCTGCACCCGGGCATCGTCGCGGTGCGCGAAATCGGCCCGGAGCCGGCCGTACCGGGCGGCGCGGCGGCGGGCGGCCTGTGGTCCCGGCTGGTGTGGCGCGGGCGGCGCGTCCCGGTGCTGCGCGAGTGGGCACCGCTGGTGTGCGAGGTCCGGTTCGCCGCGGCCGGTTCCCCTCGGGCCGTTCCCCCCGGTGCGCTTCGTCAGCGGTGAGTTGACGGTAATCTGCGCCCAATGAGCGCCTTGAACCTCGACGACTTCGCCCACCTGATCGAGCGCCCCGACGGCGGTGCACGCCGTGATGCCGAGGAGCGGCGGGCCCGGCTGGCCGTGCCGCCGGGTGCGCTCGGCCGCCTGGACGAGCTGGGCGAGTGGCTGGCCGCCGCGCAGCAGCAGGTGCCGGTGCGGCCCGTCGAGCGGCCGCGGGTGCTGCTGTTCGCGGGCGATCACGGGGTGGCCGAGCTGGGCGTGTCGGCCCGGCCGGCCGGCGGCACCAGGGATCTCGTACGGGCCGTGCTGGACGGGTCGAGCCCGGCCGCGGTGCTGGCCCGGGGCGCCGGGGCGCAGCTGCGGGTGGTGGATCTGGCGGTGGACTGCGACCCGCAGGAGCTGCCCGAGGACGTCACCCGGCACCGGGTGCGGCGCGGTTCGGGGCGGATCGACATCGAGGACGCGCTGACGGCCGGGGAGGCCGAGGCGGCGTTCCGGGCCGGGATGGCCGTCGCGGACGAGGAGGCGGACGCGGGCACCGATCTGGTGGTGCTGGGCGATCTGAGCGTCGGCGGGACGACCGCGGCGAGCACACTGATCGCCGCGCTGTGCGGCACGGACGCCTCGGTGGTCACCGGGCGGGGCGGCTCCCCCATCGACGATCTGGCCTGGATGCGCAAGTGCGCGGCGATCCGCGACGCGCTGCGGCGGGCCCGTCCGGTGCTCGGCGACCAGCTGGAGCTGCTGGCCACGGTCGGCGGCGCGGATCTGACCGCGATGACCGGCTTCCTGCTGCAGAGCGCGGTGCGCCGGACTCCGGTGATCCTGGACGGGGTGGTCTCGGCGGCCTGTGCGCTGGTGGCGCAGCGGGTGGCGTTCCGGGCGCCGGACTGGTGGCTGGCCGGGCAGGCGAGCGGGGAGCCGGCCCAGGCGAAGGCGCTGGACCGGATCGCGCTCAACCCTCTGCTCGACCACGGCGTCACTGCTGGAGAGGGGACCGGGGCGCTGCTGGCCCTGCCATTGGTACGGGCGGCGGCGGCCCTGGCGGCAGAGCTGCCCGTACGCGACTGACCCGGCGCCGGCCCACCCCGGCCGGCCGCCGCAGGAAGCGAGCGGACGAGCGCCCGGCCCGGGCGCTCACCACGTGATGCCCGTACCGGACCACCGGCGGCTCCCCATAAGATCGCGCTTTACACGTTTTATGGGAGACATCGCTTGAGTCCGGACGAAGACCGCCCTCGCGGCACGTGGTCACAGCGTGGTGCCGCATTCGGCATCTGGTATCTGCGCACGGTCACCTTCATCAATCTGCTGAGCGCGGTATGGGTGTCGTTCGGCAATGACATCCGCCGGCACAACATCGCGGAATTCTTTACTCCGTATCTGCTGACGGCGGGGTTCGCCTCCGGTGCCTTCTCGCTCTTCTTGTCGGTGACCCTGCGGCGGGGCAAGCGGGCGGCCTGGATTTTGAATCTGGTGCTGTCCGGACTTCTGGCGCTGCTCTTCGGATACGGGATGGTCGCGGCCCCGGAGTTCCGCGGGCATGCGCAGAACTGGGTGTCCCTGGGAGTGACCGTGCTGTTCGCCGCGGCGCTGGTGGTGGGGCGCCGCGAGTTCTCCGCCAAAGGCGACCGCGCGAACCCGAAACTGGCGGCGACGGTCGCGGCCGGCGGTCTGCTGATCGCCTCGCTGCTGGCCGCACTGCTGGTGACCGTCACCAACGCCGCGGGGGACGGCGCCTCGACGTTCGTGCAGCGCTGGCGCTACGGCCTGATGCGGCTGGTGTCGCTGGCCGCCGACGACCGCGCCTTCCCGGAGATCGCCACCCCGAACTGGGTCAACGTCACGATCAATGTGCTCAGCACGCTGCTGCTGGTCGCGGTCCTGTGGGCGGCGTTCCGGTCCGTCCGCAGCACCGAGGCGATCGGCGCGGACGACGAGGAGCGGCTGCGCGCGCTGCTGGCGCGGCACGGCGACCGTGACTCGCTGGGCTACTTCGCGCTGCGCCGCGACAAGAGCGTGCTGTTCTCCCCCAGCGGCAAGGCGGCGGTCACCTACCGCGTGGTGGGCGGGGTGTCGCTGGCCTCCGGCGATCCGCTGGGGGATCCCGAGGCCTGGCCGGGGGCGATCGAGGTGTGGCTGGCCGAGGCGCGGGAGCACGGCTGGGCGCCCGCGGTGATGGGCGCGAGCGAGGAGGGCGGCACGATCTACGCCCGGCACGGTCTGGACGCGCTGGAGCTGGGCGACGAAGCGATCGTGGACACCGCGGAGTTCACCCTCGGCGGCCGCGCGATGCGGACCGTACGGCAGGCCTACCACCGCGTCGAGCGGGCCGGCTACACCGTCCGTATCCGGCGTCACGAGGACATCCCGGCAGCGGAGATGGCCGAGCTGCTGCGGCTGGCCGACGACTGGCGCGACGGGGAGACCGAGCGCGGTTTCTCGATGGCGCTGGGCCGGCTCGGCGACCCGGGCGACGGGCGCTGTGTGATGCTCGAATGCCGCGACGGCGGCGCGGGGGAGGAAGCGGGCGAGCTGCGGGCGCTGCTCAGCTTTGTGCCCTGGGGCGAAAAAGGCCTTTCGCTGGATCTGATGCGGCGGGACCGGAACTCCGAGAACGGTCTGATGGAGTTCATGGTGCTGGAGTTGATCCAGCGGGCGAAAGAGGTGGAGGTCACCCAACTCTCGCTGAACTTCGCGATGTTCCGTTCCGTCTTCGAACGTGGATCGCGACTCGGCGCGGGCCCGGTGCTGCGCCTGTGGCGCTCGCTGCTCAGCTTCTTCTCCCGGTGGTGGCAGATCGAATCGCTCTATCGCGCCAATGCGAAATACCGGCCGATCTGGGAGCCGCGGTACATGCTCTTCGAAAAGAGCACCGATCTGCTGCGGATCGGAATCGCCGCCGGCCGCGCGGAAGGCTTTCTGGAAGCACCCGGCCTGCCCAAGTGGCTGAACCGCACGCACCTGGAACACGCGCGATGAGCGCGGCCGGTGCGGGGCCGCAGGAAGGGCCGGTGCCGGGGCGGCGGCAGGGGCCGGTGCCCGGGCGGCGGGACGGCCCCGCTCCGGGGCGGCGGGAGCTGTCCGCCCCGGTCCGCGCCGCGCTGCGCGAGTGGGGCCCGCTCCTGCGGACGGTACGGTCCTCGCTGGTCACGGCGAAGCTGCGGGCCATTCCGCTGACGCTCACCGCGGTGTGCCTGACCCTGGTCCTCCACTTCGTGCAGAACCAGGCCTGGGGCTATCAGGCGGTCCAGAACACCGGCTCCGTACAGGCCTGGGAGCACCTGTGGCTGGCGTTGCTGCGCACCCCCCTGTCGCTGTTCGTCCCGGCACTGGACCTTCCGGTGTGGGGGGCGCTGGTGCAGATCCTGGTGGTCTTCGGGATCGCGGAGATCTGTGTGGGCCGGCGGCAGACCCTGCTGATCGCCTATGTCGCCACGCTCGCCGGGACGATGTACGCGCGGATCGGCATCTGGATCGGCCCGGTGAGCCCGCTCGGGCTGCCCGACTCGGACAAGTACGTCGTCGACACCGGGCCGTCGGCGGCCGTGGTGGGGCTGGCGGTGTTCGTGTGCTGGCGCTACCGCGCGTGGTTCACCTGTGCCGCGGTCGCCGTGGCGATGGTCGTCGAGGTGGTGTCCATCAAGAACAACCTGGCGGGCAAGGAGCATGTCGCGGCGGTGCTGGCGGTGCTCGTAGTGTGCGCGCTGTGGGAGCTGGGGCGGCTGCGCGCGCCGGTGGACGTACCGCGGGTCAGCGGCTGGGAGCACCCCCGATGATGTGCTCGACCTTGCGGCGCAGGGCCGACCAGCGGCGGTCGTGACGGTAGGCGCGGACCCGGGCACGGGCCCGCGCCTTCGGGCGGCGGCGGTAGAAGCGCCTGGCCCAGGGCGAGTTGGGGCGGGCCAGCCGGATCGCGCCGAAGAGCGCGACGAACGGCACGAAGACCCCGATGACCGCGATCCGGCCCTTGCCCTTGGTGAGCGCGACGAGCGCGAAGAGGAAGTTGACGGCCACGGTCCGCACGACCGTGAAGCGGTCGGTGCTCTCCGCCGGGCCGATCTCGTTGACGCCGAACGGCAGGAAGCCGGCGAGGATCAGGGCCACCAGGGCGACGGTGAGGATGACGATCTCGACGCTCTTGGTCCCCTCCTCACTCCAGTACACGTCGTCGAGATGGAGGATCAGCGCGAACTCGTCGAGGACGAGGCCCACGCCGATACCGAAGAGCACCGCGGCGACCCCGGAGCGGAAGCCGCGCCGGCCGCCCGCGAGGGCGATGAACCCGCCGAGGACCATAAGGATCACGCCGGGCACCACGTGATGGACGTGCACACCGCCGGGGGTGAGGTTGCGGAACGGCCCCTTCCCCGCGCGGATGAGCCGGGTGACGACCCGGGTCACGAGGAAGGTCAGCACGAAGGAGGCGAGGGCGAGCAGCAGCGGCAGCTTCCCCGGCTCGACGATATTGCGGTACCACCAGTGGCCCATCCCACACGCTCCCCATTTGTCGGGTAGGGACACTTCACCACCCTGCGGCCCGGTTTGACGGGTGACGGTCCGGACCGGCGGCCGAACGCGGCGGGCGCCCGGATAGCCTGCCGCGGTGACCGACACCCCCGCTCCCCCGGCCCCCCTCGACGCCCTGCGCTTCGCCTTCGGCACGCTGACCGTGCTGCCGGTACGCGTCACCCGCTGGGACCGGGAGGCGGCACGCGGCGGCATGCTCTGCGCGCCACTGGCCGGACTGGTGGCCGGGCTGTGCGCGGCCGCGCTCGGCGCGGCGCTGCTGCTGCTCGGCGGCGGTCCGCTGCTCGCCGCGGTCGCCACCACCGTGGTGCCCGCCGTGCTCACCCGCGGGCTGCACCTGGACGGACTCGCCGACACCGCCGACGGGCTGGGCAGCGGCAAACCCGCCGACGAGGCACTGCACATCATGAAGCAGTCCGATATCGGCCCGTTCGGGGTCATCACGCTGCTGTTCGCCCTGCTGTCCCAGGTGGCCTCGCTGGACGCGCTGTACGCGGACGGCTGGGCACCCGGCGCCGTCGCGGCAGTCGTCGGTGGGGTCACCGCACGCTGTGCGCTGACCCTCGCCTCCCGTACGGGGGTGCCGGCCGCCCGTCCGGAAGGGCTCGGCGCGGCGGTCGCGGGCACCGTCCCGGTGCGGGCGGCGCTGCTGTGCACGGGGGCGGTGGTGGCCGGATGCGCGGCGGCCGGCGCCGCGTTCGGTGCGTACGGCGCCCTGCACTCCGGGCTCGCGGCGCTGCTCGGCCTCGGGCTGGGCGAGTTGCTGCTGCGGCACTGCCGGCGGCGGCTGGGCGGGGTGACCGGCGATGTGTTCGGGGCGCTCGCGGAGAGCGCGGGGCTCACGGCAGTGGTGGCGCTGGCTCTCGGGTAGCGCGCGGCCCCCGCCAGGGAGCGCCTCCCGATTCCCCCGACTCCGCGACAAACAAGGGCAGTTCACCCCGCATACCGGCAACTCCCCCGGCCCCGTTATGTGCCGGTGTGGTATTGGACGGGCCTTGTGGCGCCGCCGAGCGTAGGCTCGGCCGCAGCAGCGCGCTGCGCGCAGACGGATTCCCCGGACGGAACAGGACCTTCATCACCGTGACTGCACTGACCCTCAGTACTTCTTCCGCCGCAACGGTGCGCGCGGATGCCGTCGTCGTCGGCGTGGCCAAGGGCGCCAAGGGCGTCGTTGTCGCCCCCGGCGCCGAGGCCGTGGACAAGGCCTTCGGCGGCAAGCTCGCCGCTGTGCTGGAGACCCTCGGCGCAAGTGGTGCCGAGGGCGAGGTGACCAAGCTGCCCGCCGCCGACGGTCTCAAGGCCCCGGTCGTGCTGGCGGCCGGCCTCGGCGAGGCGCCGGGCAAGGACGAGGCCTACGACACCGAGGCACTGCGGCGCGCCGCGGGCAGCGCCGCCCGCGCCCTGACCGGCACCAAGAAGGCCGCCTTCGCGCTGCCGGTCGAGGACGCCGAGGCGGCCGCCGCGGTGAGCGAGGGCGCGCTGCTCGGCGCGTACTCCTTCACCGCCTACCGCAGCAACGGCAACGGCGCCAAGGGCGGCAAGAAGAACGACGCCAAGTCGGCGCCGCTCGCGGAGGTCGCGCTCCTGGGCGGCAAGCCGCGTGACAAGGAGTTCAAGGCCGCCGCCGAGCGCGCCCAGGCGCTGACCGCGGAGATCAACCGCGCCCGCGACCTGATCAACATGCCCCCCAACGCCCTCGACCCGAAGACCTTCGCGGCCGAGGCGCAGGCCGCGGCCAAGGAGTTCGGCCTCAAGGTCGAGGTACTGGACGAGAAGGCGCTCAAGAAGGGCGGCTACGGCGGCCTGATGGGCGTCGGCCAGGGCGCGGAGACCCCGCCGCGGCTGGTGCGGATCGCGTACACCCACCCCAAGGCGGACAAGACCCTGGCCCTGGTCGGCAAGGGCATCACCTACGACTCGGGCGGCATCTCGCTCAAGCCGGCCGGCCACAACGAGACCATGAAGTGCGACATGAGCGGTGCGGCCGCCGTGTTCGCCGCGGTCGTGGCCGCCGCCCGCCTCGGCCTGCAGGTGAACGTCACCGGCTGGCTGGCGCTCGCCGAGAACATGCCGTCCGGCTCCGCCACCCGTCCCGGTGACGTGCTGACCATGTACAGCGGCAAGACCGTCGAGGTGCTGAACACCGACGCCGAGGGCCGTCTGGTGCTGGCCGACGCGCTGACCCGCGCCTCGGAGGAGACCCCGGACGCGATCGTGGACGTCGCCACCCTGACCGGCGCGATGGTGCTGGCGCTCGGCAACCGCACCTTCGGGATCATGGCCAACGACGACGCGTTCCGCACCTCGATCCACGAGATCGCGGAGGAGGTCGGCGAGCAGTCCTGGCCCATGCCGATGCCGTCCGAGCTGCGCAAGGGCATGGACTCCCCGGTTGCCGACATCGCCAACATGGGTGAGCGGATGGGCGGCGGCCTGGTCGCCGGGCTCTTCCTGAAGGAGTTCATCGGCGAGGGCATCACCTGGGCCCACCTGGACATCGCGGGCCCGGCGTTCCACGAAGGCGCGCCGTGGGGCTACACCCCCAAGGGCGGCACGGGATCCGCGGTGCGCACCCTGGTGCGGCTGGCGGAGCGCACCGCCGCGGGCGACCTGGGCTGACGGCCGGCCGGGGAGCTTCCTCCCTGTTGTCCGTCATTTCCGTACGGCCCCGGGCATAGTGCCCGGGGCCGTAGGCGCGTCCGCGTCCCGTGTTCGCCCTCAACGAAATCCGTACGCCAGTACGCGCCGGTAACCCTTACGGGGCGGCTGATCATCCGCCCTGAGACCGGCCCGCCGTCCCGGCTTCGTGGAACAAGTGCGAAGATGGGTTCTCGGCAGGACAGGGCCCCCCTTACCCAGGGCCGAAGTAAAAGCGGCCGAACCACAGCCGCCGCCCGGTCATCGGAGACCGGCTCCGGCGTACCCATGCATGGAGGACGTGACGTGGCGAACGACGCCAGCACCGTTTTCGACCTAGTGATCCTCGGAGGCGGTAGCGGTGGTTACGCCGCTGCCCTGCGCGGGGCGCAGCTGGGCCTGGACGTCGCCCTGATCGAGAAGGGCAAGGTCGGCGGTACCTGCCTGCACAACGGCTGCATCCCCACCAAGGCGCTGCTGCACGCCGGTGAGATCGCCGACCAGGCTCGCGAGAGCGAGCAGTTCGGTGTCAAGGCCACCTTCGAGGGCATCGACATCAAGGCGGTCCACAAGTACAAGGACGAGGTCATCTCGGGCCTGTACAAGGGCCTGCAGGGCCTGATCGCCTCTCGCAAGGTGACCTACATCGAGGGCGAGGGCCGGCTGTCCTCCCCGACCTCCGTCGATGTGAACGGCCAGCGTGTCCAGGGCCGCCACGTCCTGCTGGCGACCGGCTCCGTGCCGAAGTCGCTGCCGGGCCTGGAGATCGACGGCAACCGCATCATCTCCTCGGACCACGCGCTCACGCTGGACCGCGTGCCGAAGTCCGCGATCGTGCTGGGCGGCGGCGTCATCGGCGTCGAGTTCGCCTCCGCGTGGAAGTCCTTCGGCACCGACGTGACCATCGTCGAGGGCCTCAAGCACCTCGTCCCGGTCGAGGACGAGAACAGCTCCAAGCTGCTGGAGCGGGCCTTCCGCAAGCGCGGCATCAAGTTCAACCTCGGCACCTTCTTCGACAAGGCCGAGTACACCGCCGACGGCGTGAAGGTCACCCTCGCCGACGGCAAGACCTTCGAGGCCGAGGTGCTGCTGGTCGCGATCGGCCGCGGGCCGGTCTCGGCGGGCCTGGGCTACGAGGAGCAGGGCGTCGCGATGGACCGCGGCTACGTCCTCGTCGACGAGTACATGCAGACCAACGTGCCGACCATCTCGGCCGTCGGTGACCTCGTTCCCACCCTCCAGCTCGCCCACGTCGGCTTCGCCGAGGGCATGCTGGTGGCGGAGCGGCTGGCCGGTCAGAAGACCGTGCCGATCGACTACGACGGCGTGCCGCGCGTCACGTACTGCCACCCCGAGGTCGCTTCGGTGGGCATCACCGAGGCCAAGGCCAAGGAGCTGTACGGCGCCGACAAGGTCGTCGCTCTCAAGTACAACCTCGCGGGCAACGGCAAGAGCAAGATCCTGAAGACCACGGGCGAGATCAAGCTCGTCCAGGTCAAGGACGGTGCCGTGGTCGGCGTCCACATGGTCGGTGACCGTATGGGCGAGCAGGTCGGTGAGGCCCAGCTGGTCTACAACTGGGAGGCCCTGCCGGCCGAGGTTGCGCAGCTCATCCACGCGCACCCGACGCAGAACGAGGCCCTCGGCGAGGCCCACCTGGCCCTGGCCGGCAAGCCTCTCCACTCCCACGACTGACCCCAGTCCCGGGCGCGACCACATCCGCACCACACTTGTAAGGAGCAACTGAAACCATGGCGGTTTCCGTAACCCTGCCGGCGCTCGGCGAGAGCGTCACCGAGGGCACCGTCACTCGCTGGCTCAAGGCCGAGGGTGAGCGCGTCGAGGCCGACGAGCCGCTGCTCGAGGTGTCGACCGACAAGGTCGACACCGAGATCCCCGCCCCGGCGTCCGGTGTCCTGTCCGCCATCAAGGTGGCCGAGGACGAGACCGTGGAGGTCGGCGCCGAGCTGGCCCTCATCGACGACGGCAGCGGTGCGCCCGCGGCCGAGGCGGCCCCGGCCGCCGCCGAGGCGCCCGCCGCCGAGGCCCCCGCGGCCGAGCCGCAGCCCGAGCCGGCTCCGGCCGCCGAGGCCCCCGCCCCCGCCGCTGCCCCCGCGGGCGGCGCCGAGGGCACCCCCGGTGCAAGCACCGGCTCCGCTGGAGCCTCCGGCACTGAAGTTCTCCTCCCCGCGCTCGGCGAGAGCGTCACCGAGGGCACCGTCACCCGCTGGCTGAAGGAGGTCGGCGAGGAGGTCCAGGCCGACGAGCCGCTGCTGGAGGTCTCGACCGACAAGGTCGACACCGAGATCCCCGCCCCGGCGTCCGGCACCCTGCTGGAGATCGTCGTCGGTGAGGACGAGACGGCCGAGGTCGGCGCCAAGCTCGCCGTCATCGGTGCCGCAGGTGCCGCTCCGGCCGCCGCCCCGGCTCCGGCCGCGCCGGCCCCGGCCGCCGCTCCGGAGCCCACCCCGGCACCGGCCACCGCGCCGGCCCCGGCTCCCGCTCCGGCCGCTGCCGCCCCGGCTCCGGCCGCGCCGGCTCCGGCCCCCCAGCCGGCCGCTGCCCCCGCCCCGGCCCCCGCGGCCGCCGGTGAGGGCGACGGCGCCTACGTCACCCCGCTGGTGCGCAAGCTCGCCGCGGAGAACGGCGTCGACCTGTCCACGGTCAAGGGCACCGGTGTCGGTGGCCGCATCCGCAAGCAGGACGTCACCGCAGCCGCCGAGGCCGCCAAGGCCGCAGCCCCGGCTCCGGCCGCCGCCCCGGCCGCCTCCAAGGCCCCGGTCATCGAGGCGTCCCCGCTGCGCGGCCAGACCGTCAAGATGCCGCGGATGCGCAAGGTCATCGGCGACAACATGATGAAGGCCCTGCACGGCCAGGCGCAGCTGACCACCGTGGTCGAGGTGGACATCACCGCGATCATGCGGATGCGCAACAAGGCCAAGGACGCGTTCGCGCAGCGTGAGGGCGTCAAGCTCTCCCCGATGCCGTTCTTCGTCAAGGCCGCGGTCCAGGCGCTGAAGGCCCACCCGGTCGTCAACGCCCGGATCAACGAGGACGAGGGCACCATCACCTACTTCGACACCGAGAACGTCGGTATCGCGGTGGACGCGGAGAAGGGCCTGATGACCCCGGTCATCAAGGACGCCGGTGACCTCAACATCGCCGGTATCGCCCGCAAGACGGCGGACCTGGCGGGCAAGGTCCGCGCGAACAAGATCACGCCGGACGAGCTGTCCGGTGCGACCTTCACCATCAGCAACACCGGTTCGCGCGGCGCCCTGTTCGACACCGTCATCGTGCCCCCGAACCAGGTCGGCATCCTGGGCATCGGTGCGACCGTCAAGCGCCCGGTGGTCATCAACCACCCGGACCTCGGCGAGACCATCGCGGTGCGCGACATGACCTACCTGGCGCTCTCCTACGACCACCGTCTGGTGGACGGCGCGGACGCCGCCCGTTACCTGACCACGGTCAAGCAGATCCTGGAGGCCGCCGAGTTCGAGACCGAGATCGGTCTCTGATTCCGGCAGTCACGCCATAGGTGTGCAAGCAGGGGTCGGCCCCGGTTCGTACGAGCCGGGGCCGGCCCCTTTGCGCGTCCTGAGCACTTTCGCCCGGGCCCTTCCGCCCGTCCCGGATAATGGCCCCCTCGTCACCACGCGCTCTGAAGGAGCACCTCATGACCCCGCCCGTCGTCCATTCGCTGCGCGAGCAGATCCGCGAGCACATCCTCGAGGGGATCGTCAGCGGCCGCTGGCAGCCGGGCGAGCGGATCGTGGAGCGGCGGATCGCGGTGGAGCTGGAGGTCAGCCAGACGCCCGTACGGGAGGCGCTGCGGGAGCTGGAATCGCTGCAGCTGATCGAGTCGGCACCCAACAAGGGCGTACGGGTACGGAATCTGACCGCGGACGACCTCAAGGAGAGCTACCCGGTGCGGGCCGGCCTGGAGCAGGTGGCCGCCGAACTGGCCGCGGGGCGGCTGGCCGAGGACACCGTGGCGCTGGAGCACGAGGTGGCGGCGCTGCGCGCGGCGGACCTGGCCGGTGACGGCGAGGCGCAGGTGCGGCACACCGTGGCCTTCCACCGGGAGATCGTGCAGGCGGCCGGGAACGCCGTCCTGCTGCACACCTGGGAGTCGCTGGGCATCGAGGTCTGGACGACGCTGTCGATCCGCTGGTTCAGCCCGGAGCCGCGTTCGCACGCCCAGGACCACCAGGAGATCGTGGACGCGTTCCGGCGGCGCGACCCGAAGATCGGCGCCTTGCTCAAGTCACACGTCCTGAGCTGCGCACCTCGGGTCTGAGAAGGACTCGGACGGGGCCGGCGGTCCCCTCTCCCGGCTGGCACGCGGTGCCCAAAATTGCGGCACCCCGTGCCGACCTGCGGTTATTCGTCCGGAGAGCGTTGATCGATCATCGATCAGAGGCGTATCGTCTTCCGTCGGGGCGCGACAACCCTGCCTGCCGAACTCGTAGGGGGTGTCGTCAAGGCCGCCGTCCACCCTGAAGGACGCGGCCGGTCACGACGGCACCCCCGAGCTATCTCCCGTCCGGAAAGGGGCCACCCATGCCCGATCCCGTGCGCCTGCCGTACAGCCAGCTCGACCAGCTCCCGGACCGCGACCCCGAGGAGACCGCCGAGTGGCGCGAGTCGCTTGACGCCGTCACCGAGGCAGCGGGCCCCCAGCGCGCCGCGTACCTGATGCGCCGCGCCCTGGAGCACACCGCGCGCACCGAAGGCACCGCCCTGCCGTCCCTCCTGGAGACGGACTACGTCAACACCATCCCGACCTCCGCCGAACCCGCCTTCCCCGGCGACGAGGCGATGGAGGCCCGGATCACGGCCTGGAACCGCTGGAACGCCGCCGCGATGGTGACCCGCGGCTCCGCGCTGGGCCTCGGCGGCCACATCGCCACCTTCGCCTCCGCCGCCTGGCTCTACGAGACCGGCTTCCAGCACTTCTTCCGCGGCAAGGAGGGGGACGGCAGCGGCGACCAGCTCTACATCCAGGGCCATGCCTCCCCCGGCGTCTACGCCCGCGCCTTCCTCGAAGGCCGCCTCACCGAGGACCACCTCGACCACTTCCGCCAGGAGGCCGGCGGCGAGGGCCTGCCCTCCTACCCGCACCCGCGGCGGCTGCCCTGGCTGTGGGAGTTCCCCACCGTCTCCATGGGCCTGGGCCCGCTCTCCGCCATCTACCAGGCGCGCTTCAACCGCTACCTGGAGCACCGCGGCATCAAGGACACCGCCCACTCCCACGTCTGGGCGTTCCTGGGCGACGGCGAGATGGACGAGCCCGAGTCGACCGCCGCACTGGCCCTCGCGGGCCGCGAGGGCCTGGACAACCTGACCTTCGTCATCAACTGCAACCTCCAGCGCCTCGACGGCCCGGTCCGTCCCAACTTCAAGATCGTGCAGGAGCTGGAGGCCCAGTTCCGCGCGGCCGGCTGGAACGTCGTCAAGTCGCTGTGGGGCCAGGCCTGGGACGAGGTCTTCGCGCTCGACACCGACGGCGCGCTGATCCGCCGCCTCGGCGAGACCCCCGACGCGCAGTTCCAGACGTACGCCACCCGCGACGCCGCCTACCTGCGCGAGCACTTCTTCGGCGCCAACGAGTCCCTGCAGGCCCTGGCCCGCAACCTCACCGACGCCAAGCTGCTGGAGCTGTTCCAGACCTCCCGCGCCGGCCACGAGCCGCGCAAGGTGTACGCCGCCTACAAGGCCGCCGTCGAGCACCGGGGCGCGCCGACCGTCATCCTGGCGCAGACCGTCAAGGGCTACACCCTCGGCGCGGGCTTCGAGTCCCGCAACGCCAACCACCAGATGAAGAAGCTCACCATGGCGGAGTTCCGCACCATGCGTGACGTGCTCGAACTCCCCATCCCCGACAGCGCGCTGGAGGGCGACCGGGTGCCGTACTGGCGCCCCGCCGACGACTCCCCCGAGATGGTCTACCTGCGCGAACGCCGCGCCGCCCTCGACGGCCCGGCCCCCGCCCGCAAGGTCGTCGCCAAGCCGCTGCCGATGCCCGCCGACAAGACCTTCGACGCCTTGAAGAAGGGCTCCGGCAGCCAGGAGATCGCCACCACCATGGCGTTCGTCCGGCTGGTCAAGGACCTGATGCGGGACAAGGAGACCGGCAAGCGCTGGGTCCCGATCGTCCCCGACGAGGCCCGCACCTTCGGCATGGAATCGCTCTTCCCGACCGCCGGCCTCTACTCCCCCAAGGGCGCGACCTACGACCCGGTCGACCGCGATCAGCTGCTCTGGTACAAGGAAGCCAAGGACGGCCAGATCCTCAACGAGGGCATCACCGAGGCCGGTTCGCTCGCCGACTTCACCGCCGCCGCGACGTCCTACGCGACGCACGGCGAGCCGATGATCCCCTTCTACATCTTCTACTCGATGTTCGGCTGGCAGCGCACCGCCGACCAGTTCTGGGCGCTGGCCGACCAGTTGGGCCGCGGCTTCGTCATCGGCGCCACCGCCGGCCGCACCACGATGACCGGCGAGGGCCTCCAGCACGCCGACGGCCACTCCCACCTGATCGCCTCCACCAACCCGGCGGCGCTCTCCTACGACCCGGCCTTCGCCTACGAGGTGGCCGTGATCGTCAAGGAGGGCCTGCGCCGGATGTACGGCCCCGACGCCGAGGACGTCTTCTACTACCTCACGGTCTACAACGAGACCAAGGTCCAGCCGGCCATGCCCGAGGGCGTCGAGGAGGGCATCCTCAAGGGCCTGTACCGCTTCAACGAGGGCACCAGGCCCGAGGCCGACAGCCCGCAGCTGCAGCTCCTCGCGTCCGGTACCGCCATCCACTGGGCCCTGGAGGCGCAGCAGCTGCTGGCCGACGACTGGGGCGTGGCGGCGGACGTCTGGTCGGCGCCGTCCTGGACGGAGCTGCGCCGCGACGCCCTGGAGTGCGATGCCGCCCGCATGGAGGGCGAGGACCGTATCCCGTACATCACCCGTGCGCTGGCCGGCGCCCCCGGCCCGGTCGTCGCGGTGAGCGACTGGATGCGGGCGGTCCCCGACCAGATCGCCCCCTGGGTCGAGCAGGACTGGACCTCCATCGGCACCGACGGCTTCGGCCTGTCCGACACCCGCGAGGCGGCCCGCCGCCACTTCGGCGTCGACCCGCAGTCGGTGGTCGTCCAGGCGCTCGCCGCCCTCGCCCGTCGCGGCCAGGTCAAGCCGGAGGCGGTCAAGGAGGCCAGGGAGCGCTACGGCCTGTGAGCCACGGGCCGCCACACCGCGCGCGGCCCCTGCCTCGCCGGCGGCCCCGCCCCACACCGGGCGCCGCCCGCCCTCCGGGGCACCCCAACTCCCGTGTGGAGGCCACCTTCCCGCGCCCGGGGCCTCCACACGGGAACCCACCACCGGCCCGGCCAACCACGCCCTGACTACGGCCGGGCCGGGCTGTCTTTATGCCTGTGCGGTGCGGTGCGCTGCGGTGCCGCTGGCGGGGGCGTGGTCGCTGCGCGGCGTGGAGTCGGTGCGGGTGTGCCTGTGGCTGGGGGCCGGGCGCCGTTTCGTTGTGGGTGGTGGGTCGGAGGGGACGCCCGGTACCCCGTCCTCGGCGCGGGCGGCCCTGGTCCATGGAGTTGAGTACCCCGGCGTTCGCTCCGGTCCTGCGGGCGGGGCACCGGACATCCCCTCCGACCGCTGCCCGTCGGCGACCGTCCCGCCGTACCCATCACCGTTACGGCTCCGGGAGCTCACCCCTTGGCAGGACGCTGGGCAACTGGCAGGACACTGGGCAACGGGGCAACAGTCAGGCCCAAGCCACACCCGGCCTTGGCAGAGCGCCAGGCAACCACCAGGGTCGCGCCGGACTAGGCCTTGGCAGGGCGCTGGGCAACCACCAAGCCGCGCCACACCACCCCTTGGCAGGGCACTGGGCAACCACCAGGTCCGCGCCCACACCACCCCTGGGCAGGGCACTGACCGACCGGGCGCACAGGTTGTCGTCCGCCCCGCCCGTCTTCGTCCGGCCGATCCCACCGACCCGCACCGGGTGTTCTTCAGCGGACCCGCACCGGGTGTTGCTGGCTTTGGACCCGCCCCGGGGTTCCTTGACCGGAGGCGGCGCGCCTGCGCCTGTGGTCAGTGACGGACGGTGCCACCGGCCGACAGCCGGGAATGAACGAAGGCCGGAGGGGATGCCCGGTGCCCCGCCCGCAGGACCGGAGCGAACGCCGGGGTACTCAACTCCACGTACCAGATCCGCCCGCGCCGAGGACGGGGTACCGGGCGTCCCCTCCGGCCCCCGCGGCAACCACGAACCCCGCAAAGGCGCCGGCCCCAACGGCCCAACCGGCAACACCGAGGCCCGGCGGCAACAACGCCCCCAAGGGGCGCGAGGAACTGCGCGCCCAGCCACAACCCACCCGCAGACAACCAACGCGCCCCATCATGGACCCATGCGCGCTGCCCGCCTGATCAAAATGGTGCTACTGCTGCAGGCACGACCATCGATGACGGCCGCCGAGCTGGCACGGGAGCTGGAGGTCTCCGAGCGTACGGTCGCCCGGGACGTCCTCTCGCTCTCCGAGGCCGGGGTGCCCGTATACGCGGACCGCGGCCGAGCCGGCGGCTACCGCCTCATTGGCGGCTACCGCACACGGCTCACCGGCCTCGGCCGCAGCGAGGCGGAAGCCCTCTTCCTGTCCGGAGTGCCCTCCGCCCTGCGCGAGATGGGCCTTGCCGACGCCGCGTCCGCCGCCCGGCTGAAGGTCTCCGCCGCCCTGCTGCCCGAGCTGCGGGACGCCGCGACCGGCGCCGCCCAGCGCTTTCACCTCGACGCACCGGGGTGGTATCAGGAGCCCGAGACACCCGCCCTGCTCCCCAAGATCGCCGACGCGGTCTGGGACGACCGCCGGATCACCGCCCGCTACCTCCGCAAGGACACCGAGGTGGAACGGGAGTTGGAGCCGTACGGCCTCGTACTGAAGGCAGGCGTCTGGTATCTGGCGGCGCGTACACAGGGCGACTACCGCGTCTACCGTGTCGACCGGTTCACCGAGGTGGCGCCCACCGGGAGCGGCGCCACCTCCGGGACCGACGACGCAAACGACGCAGACGACGCCGACCGCACCGACAAAACCGACACCACCGACGGGCGGTTCGCCCGCGACGCCTCCTTCGACCTCCCGGAGTTCTGGGCACAGCGGGCGGCCCAGTTCGCCCGGTCGATCCTGCGCGAGGAGGTGGTGCTGCGGCTCTCCCCACGCGGCGTCCGCCAACTGCCGTACGTCACCGAACGCGCCGCGGCCCGCGAGGCGATCGAGCGGGCGCAGACCGCGGACGGTCCCGACGAGCACAGCCGGCTGACCGTGACACTCGCCGTGGAGTCCGCCGAGGTCGCCTACGCCCAGCTGCTGGCGCTCGGCCCGGAGGGCGACATCCTCGCACCTCCCGAACTGCGTGAGCGCTTCGCCTCGGCCGCCCGCCGGATGGCCGCGCTGTACCCGGAGGGGGACACGGCAGGAGCCGGGCCGGACGCGGACGGACCGGGCGAGGGCAAACCAGGCGAGACCGGACCTGGCCACGGCGGCCCGTGATCCGCCGGATGGTGCTCCGACGCGGGCGGCCCCCAACCGAAACCGGCCCGCGTCAGCAGCAGCCGTCAGCGGGATCCGTCAGCGGTACTCCTCCGCGCTGCTCTCCTTCCCCCCGAAGACGACCTCCTCGAAGTAACCGAAGCAGTCCGGCCGCGAGCCATCCGTATCGGTGAAGTCGTACTCCTTCGCCAGCTGCCCGCTGGAGAGCGACCGGCCGCTCCAGCGCTCCTTGGCCGGGTCGGCGGCGAGCGCCCGTACGCCGCGGGCGATCAGGGCCGGCGATTCGGCGATGGCGAAGTGCGGCTCCTCGGCCACCGCATCGCGCCAGTTCTCCTCCGTCACCCCGAAGTGGTCGAGCATCTCCTCGGAGCGGAGGAAGCCGGGGGTGAGCGAGACCGCCGTGCCCCCGTGGTCCTTCAGTTCGGCGGCGAGACCGAAGGCGATGCGGTGCGGCGCGTTCTTGGTGAGGTCGAAGCAGAGGTTGCCCCGGTAGGTGCGGTTGAAGGCGGCGGTGCCGTCGGTGACCTCGACCACCAGACCGCCGGGCCGCCTGATCAGCAGGGGCAGGGCGTAATGGCTGGTGATGACGTGGGTGTCGATGCCGAGGCGGAACATCCGCAGCCCGTTCTCCAGGTCGAGGTCCCACAGCTTGGTGTCGAACTCGATCAGCCGGTCGCCACCCCAGACGCTGTTGACCAGTACGTCCAGTCGCCCCTGTTCCCGGTCGATGCGCTCGGTCAGCGCCTTGACCTGTGCGGGATCCAGATGGTCGGTCGGTACGGCGATACCGGTGCCGCCCGCCGCGCTCACCAGCTCCGCGGTCTGCTCGATCGTCTCCGTGGCCCGGCCGACCTCGCTGACCCGTTCCCTGGTCGTCCGGCCCGTCACATACACCAGGGCGCCGGCCCGCCCCAGCTCGACCGCCATCGCCCGCCCGGCCCCGCGGGTCGCCCCGGCCACCAGCGCCACCCGTCCCGCCAGTTCCCGCTGTCCCGTCATGTACGCCACTCCTCGCTGTCGGTGCTCGCATCCGTACACGGCGACCGTGGCAGGGAAACCCGACATCTCCTGTCCGGATTCACCGGCCGCCTGCCCGGGATTCACCGGCCGCCGTACAGCGATCCGCCCGACGCCTTCCGTCCGGCGCCTACGGACGGAGCGCGCGCACCGTCCCCCCGCTCCGCAGCCGTCCGACGACCTCGTCGGGGGCGTTCTTCCCGGCGGGCGCGGTGAGCGTGTTCGTGTGGCCGGAGACCCGTACCCCGCCGGTGGCGTCGATGCCGCCGACCCCTTGGCTGCCGGCCGCGAGCAGGTACCACTTGCCGGACTGCGCCCGCCAGTGGACGTTCCCGAGCACGGGGGATCCGAAGCGGCTGCAGGCGGCGGTGTCCCCGGCCCGTCCGGCGATCCGGCCGGGCCCGTCCGGGCGGGTGGCGGGCGGCAGGAAATGCAGGGTCACGCTGCCGGGCCCGCGCCAGGTGTCGGCACGGCTGCACACCCAGGTCGCGCTGCCGCTGTCCTCCGGGAGGCGCTGGCCGGCGAACGCCCAGTTGTCGACGGACCGTACGCCGGCGCCCCGCAGCGCCCCGAGCGAGCAGGCCGTACGGGCCCAGCCCTGCAGGGCCGGGGTGCCGGTCGCCTCGCCCGCCTGGGCGGCCGGTGCGCCGCCGGGCGGCACGGAGGTGAGGTGGACGGGGACGAGGTCGTTGAGGTCGGTCAGCAGGAAGGGAGGGTTCACGCCGGTGCCCGCGATCCGGGTCGAGGGCCGGAACTGGGCCGCGGGCCAGTGTCCGCAGCCGGTGCCCCCCTCGGGCGGTACCGGGATGCGGTCGGTGACCCCGTCCGGCGTGACATGCAGCCCGTGCACCGGGGCGGCCGGTGCCAGCAGGTCGCGGACGCCCACGTCGGAGACCCACGGCGCCAGCAGATAACGCATCCAGCCGTTGCCGCGGCCGATCACCAGCGCGGCACCGGTCGTCAGATCCGCGTCGTCGACCCGTGCGAAGTGCAGGGTGGGCGTGGCGCCTTCGGGCTCGGCGTAGCGCACCAGCCGCTCGCCGTCGTAGAAGACCACGACCGTCACGGCGTCGATCTGGCCCGCGTACAGCAGCTGCGGCGGGTGGTCGGGCGGCCGGGTGGAGGTGCCCGCGGACGCCATGATCCGGGCGTCGGCGGGTGGCGCCGCCCAGACCCGCAGCGCCCGCGCCAGCAGCTCCCGGTCGCCGGCCTGCCGGCCGCGGACGGGCCAGGCGGTGAAGTCCACCCGGGAGGTGTCCGTCCACTCTTCGTTGGGGGTGCGCAGCAGCCGGCCCGGGTCCAGCGCCTGCTGCGCGGTGGTCGGTGGGCGCCCCGTCCGGTCCCCGTCGCCGCGCGCCAGCCCGGCCGCCGCGGCGCCGACCGCCACTACGGCCACCAGCGCGATCGCCGCCCGCACCCGCTGCCGGCGGCGCAGCAGGTCGGTCGGCCGGGTCTGCACCGTGCACGGGTCGAACTCCGCCGAATTCAGCAGGGCCGCGGCGCCCGTCTCCGTCTCCCGGTCCAGCTGCGCCGCCGCCCGCTGTGCCGCATCGGGCTCCTCGACCCCGGCCCGTGCCAGCACGCTGCGTGCGGCGTCCTCGTCCAGTCCTTCCAGATGCCACAGCCCGAGGGCGGCGCGTACCGACGCCGGCACCGTGGACAGCGCCTGGTCCAGGGCGAGTTCTTCGGCGCCGCCGACCCGCGGGAAGAGCCGCAGGCCCCAGACCTGGGGCAGGGCCGCCGGTCCCCGAAGGGGCCGTCCCTCATACGCCAGCGCCAGCCGCAGGGCCCGCAGCCGCACCATGTCGTAGCCCGGTTCGGCCGCCGGGCCGCGCTGTGCCGGCAGTCCGCCGTCCGGCCGGCGCAGCCGCGCTCTCGGCAGCGCCCGCTGGACCAGGCCGTGTGCGGTCAGGACCCGGCGGTGGCGGCCCGTCGACGGGGGCAGGACGAGGTAGGTGAGGCGGACGAGCCGTGGATAGTGCTCGACGAGGGCCGCCTCGGCCCGTTCGACATCGGCCCGGGTGCGTTCGTCCATGGGCATGGCCTGGAACAGCCCTTCGCGAAATGGTGGATATGCCGTCGTTCGGTCGTTGCACGCCGTCCAACGAGTGATTCTTGGGACGGTCACACGGCGGCGCCGGCCCGGTGAGCGAACCCGGTCCGAACACCCCGTCAGCGGCGCGCCCGCCAGGTCACCGATCCGGATACGGACCCCGTCGCATCCGGGGTACTCCGCATGCGACGGGCGCCGGCAGGGCAGATGCTGGAGCGGTGATGGACGAGACGGAGTTCTGGGAACTGATCGACGGTTCCCGCGAGGCCGCCGCGGGCGACCCCGAGGAGCAGGCCGACGCGCTGGTCGAGCGGCTCCTCGGGCTCGACCCGGATGCCGTCGTGGACTTCGCCCGCCACTTCGAGGCCCGCTACAACCGGGCGTACTCCTGGGATCTGTGGGCCGCGGCCTCGGTGCTGCTCGGCGGCGCCGGCGACGACGCCTTCGACTACTTCCGCTGCTGGCTGATCGCCCAGGGCCGGGAGGTCTTCGAGGGCGCGCTGCACGACCCCGACCAGCTCGCCGAGCTGCTGGACGACTTCGACGAGGCGGTGGACGGCGACGCCGAGGAGGTGGGCTACGCCGCCGACGAGGCGTACGAGCAGCTGACCGGCGGGGTGATGCCGGACCTGGGGCTGCCCGCGCCGCCCCGCGAACCGGTCGGCACGTACCTGGACTTCGACGACGACCGGAGCATGGCGGAGCGCTTCCCCACCCTCTGGGACCGTTTCCGGCCGTAGCAACGGGGCCGGTTCGCACCGGGGCGCGGCGGGCTCCGGCCCCCGGGTGCCACCACCGGTCCTTCGTTGCGGGCAGTATGGCTCCATGCGGATCGCGATCACCGGCTCGACCGGGCTCATCGGCACGGCGCTCGTACGGTCTCTGCGCGCGGAGGGCCATGACGTCGTACGGCTCGTACGGCGGGCGCCGGCGGCCGCCGACGAGGTGCGCTGGGACCCCGGGCGCCAGGAGGTCGACACCGCCGGGCTGGCCGGCTGCGGGGCCGTCGTCCATCTGGCCGGCGCCGGGGTCGGCGACCACCGCTGGACGGCCGCCTACAAGCAGGAGATCCGCGACAGCCGGGTCCTGGGCACCCGGGCCCTCGCCTCGGCCCTCGCCGCCATGGACGCCCCGCCGGAAGTCTTGGTGTGCGGCAGCGCGATCGGCTACTACGGCGACACCGGCGACCGGCCGACGGACGAGAGCGCGCCGGCCGGCCACGGGTTCCTGCCGGAGGTCTGTGTGGCCTGGGAGGACGCCGCGAAGCCGGCCCAGGACGCGGGCATCCGTACCGTCTTCGCCCGCACCGGTCTGGTCGTGGCACGGTCCGGCGGCGCCTGGGGCCGGCTCTTCCCCGTCTTCCGGCTCGGTCTGGGCGGCCGGCTCGGCGACGGCAGCCAGTACTGGAGCTTCATCGCCCTGGAGGACCACATCAGGGCGCTCCGCCACCTCATCGACACCGAGGGCCTGGCCGGTCCGGTCAACCTCACGGCTCCGGAGCCGGTCACCAACCGCGAGGTCACCGCCGTGATGGGCCATGTCCTGGGCCGCCCCACGCTGTTCACCGTGCCGGCGCCGGTCCTGCGGGCCGCCCTGGGCGAGTTCGCCGGCGATGTGCTGGGCAGTCAGCGGGTCATTCCGCGGCGGCTGCTGGACTCCGGGTTCACGTTCAACCGTCCGCGCATCATCGAGGCGGTCCGGGCCGCCGCGTAGCGCTCCGGACCCGGACGACGCCCCTGGTTCCCGGGCTCCGTAGCCGTCCGCACCGGGGAGTCGTTCGCGTCCTACCCGAGTCATGCGCGTCCTACCGTCGCCCGCACCGCGGAGTCGCCCGCACCGCGGAGTCGCCCGCACCGCGGAGTCGCCCGCACCGCGGAGTCGTCCGCGTCACACCGTCGTCCGGGCGGCATAGCCGCGGGGCCACACGGGAAGCTTTGGCCAAGGGGCGCGTGGACGCGCCCCTTGGACGCCCCCTCTCGAACGGACCGCCGCCCTTCTGCCGACCTCGCACGCCTCATCTCGGTATCCCCCATGGCGGCACCGGGCACGACGGGGTGCGCCGCCGTTGGACCGACCTCGGGAGGGGCATGTGCTGCGTACCGCATCGGCCGTGGACGTCGTCATCGTGGGGGCCGGTCCGGCCGGACTCGCCGCCGCCCGCCATCTGACCGGGGCCGGGGTGTCCGTCACGGTCCTGGAGGCCGCGCCGCGGATCGGCGGCCGGTCCGCCACCGACCATCTCGACGGCTTCCGGCTGGACCGCTGCGGCCGGCCGCTGGCCGTCTCCGCCGCGGATCTGTGCCGTACCCCGGGCCTCGGTGATCTGACGCTCCGTCCGTTCGCGCCCGGGTTGAGCGTCCACAACGGCCAGCGGGCGCAGCGCGTCAGCGCGCCCCGGAGTGCGAAGGGCGCGCTGTCCGCGGCCCGCGCCCTCTCGCGCGCCGACCGCCGCGCGGAACGCAGGACGGAACGCAGGACGGAACGCCGTACGGAACGCCGGACGGACCGCTGGACGGAGCGTCAGACCGTCCGCCTCACCGATGGGCGGGCCGCACCGCCCCCGGACCGCCGCCCGGTCCGCCGTATCGACCGCCGTACGGACCGCCGCGCCGCCGACACCGCCGCCGCGCCCCCTGCCTTCGCCCCCCACGCCCCGCCCGCCGACCGTCCGATCCACGACGCCCTGGCGAGCCGCCCGGCCTTCCCGCACCGCGGCCACGACGCGTTCCTGCGACCCCTGCTGACCGCGCTGCTGTGCGATCCAAAATTGCGCGGCTCCAGCCGGGGCGCGGCGGCGGCGCTGCGCGCCTACGCCCAGGGCCGGTTGTGGCTGCCGGCCGGCGGCGCCGGGGCCGTCCCCGAACTGCTCGCCGCCGCCCTGCCGCCCGGCACGGTCCGTACATCCGTGCAGGTCACCGCCGTCTCCACCACCGGTGTCAGCACCGCGGAGCACGGTCATATCCCCTGCCGGGCGGTACTGGTGGCCACCGGCGCGCGGGAGGCGGCCGAGCTGTTGCCGGGACTGCGGGTGCCGGCCTTCCACCCGGTCGCCGTCCTGCACCACACCGCGGCGGCGGACGGGGGCCGCGCCGCGCAGTCCCGCGACACCGCCCTGATCCTCCCGACGGACGGTCCGGTCGCCTACAGCTACGCCGCCGGCGCCATCGACCCCTCCCGTACGCCGCCGGGCCGGTCCCTGCTCACCACGACCGTGCTCGGCGCCGCCGCGATGCTGCCGCTGTCCGTACTGGACAAGACGGTCCGCCCCCAGCTCGACCGGATCTACGCTGCGCACACCGACGACTGGCAGCTGCTGACCGCCCATCACGACCCGTATGCGGTCCCCGCGATGCCGGCGCCGCACGACCCGGAGCGGCCGGTGCGGGTGCTCTCCGGCCTGTATGTGTGCGGCGATCACCGTGACACCGGCACGCTCCAGGGAGCGCTGAACTCGGGCCGCCGCGCCGCCCGCGCGCTCCTCCAGGACTTCGGGCTGCCGGCCTTCACCACGGAACCGGACGCCCTGCCCAGGGCGGCCTGAACCGGCTGGCCGGGCCCGGCCTCACCCCGACGGCCGGGCGGCCGGTCCCGCTCTCACCCAAGGGCCGGCGGCCGGCCCGCCCTCAGCCCAGCGCCGCCACCCGTTCGCGGTATCCGCGCACCGCCGCCGCGTCCCGGTAGGGCTCCAGGCGGCGCTCGAACTCCCTGACGTACTCATGGGCCCGTACGGACCGCATCTCGGAGGCCTGGAGCGCCGCCTCCGCGCCCAGGGTGCAGGCCTGCTCCAGCTCCCCCAGGCCCAGCCGCGCGGTCGCCAGCACCACCCGGCAGAAGAGCCTGCTGCGGGCGAATCCGGCCGCGCGCAGCTGGAGGGAGCGCTCGGCGTGCTGGGAGGCGGCGCGGTACTGCTGGAGATCGCGGTGGCAGTGCGCCAGTTCGTCGGCGAGCTGCGCCTCGTCGAAGAAGCGGGCCCAGTACGGAGTCTCGTCACCGGGGCGGACGGTCTCCAGCGCCCGTTCGGCACGGGCCAGCGCCGTGGTGCAGGCCCGGACCTCGCCCAGGACGCCGTGGCCGCGTGCCTCCGCGGAGTGCAGCAGCGCCTGCACGGCGGGCGGCGCGCTGCCGCCGATGCCCTGCTGGGCGACCCGCGCGAGCTGCACGGCTTCCCTGCCGTGCCCCAGGTAGACGGCCTGCCGGCTCATCGTCACCAGGACGTAGGACCCGTACGCCCGGTCCCCGGCGGCCTGGGCCAGCCGCAGGGCCTGGACGAAGTACCGCTGGGCCAGCCCGTGGGCCGCGATGTCGTACGAGGTCCAGCCCGCCAGCCGGGTCAGATCGGCAGCGGCCGCGAAGAGCCGGCGGCCGGCGGCCTCGCCGTAGCTGCCGCGGAGCATCGGCTCGGCCTCGTGCTCCAGATAGCGCACCAGGGCCTGGCGGGCGTGGCCGCCGCCGTAGGCGTGGTCCAGCGCCCGGAACAGCTCGCCGACCGAGCGCAGCGCCGCGATGTCGCCGGAGGTGACCTTGGAGCCCTGGGTGCGGTCGACCCGGTCGGTGCGGCGCTGCCGGGGCACCGTGACCCGGCCCTGGGCGGGGACCCGGCCCGCGCCGTCGCCGTTGGTCTCGCCGCGGGCGACCCGTTCGTCGGCGCGCCCGATCAGCCAGTCGCGGCTGGGCACCACGAGCCCGGCCGGGGTGAAGGCGATCTTGCGGAGCTCGGCGTGGCTGCCGGAGTCCTTGCGCCACAGGCCGCTGACGATGTCCACCGCCTCGCTGGGGCTCGCGGCGAATTCCAGCCCGGCGTACACCGGCGCACAGGCGTCCAGGCCGAGGTCCTGGGCGGACAGCCGGCGCCCCAGCCGGCGGGTGAACACCTCCGCGATCAGGGCGGGGGTGGTGCCTCTGGGCTGCTGGCCGCGCAGCCAGCGGGTCACCGACGTCTTGTCGTACCGCAGATCGAGGCCGTGCTCGATGCCGAGCTGATCCACCCGTCTGGCCAGCCCGGCATTGGAGAATCCCGCCTCGGCGATGAGCGCGGCGAGCTGGCGGTTGGGGGTGTGGTGCGGCGGTCGTTCCGTCATCAGCTTTACCGGTCTCCTGCCTTCCGGGCCGCTGCCGGGTTCGGCGGACCCTGTCCGGCATGCTCATTCGCCCTTGTGGAACGGCGTGAATGTAACGGCCTTCGGCGCCCCGATCACCGCCTCCTCCCCGCGTTCATCCGATCGTGTGAGCAGGGACGGGAGGGGCGGACACCGGCCGCCTGCGGGGACCGCGAGAGGCGGCCGTACAGTGGCATGGGCGCGAAGTGGCATCAACGTTGCAGCAAAGTGCAACAAAGGTTCGAAGAGGAGCTGCCGTGACTGCGATCTCTCGGGGGGAGACCCCCGCACCCGAGGGGCTGCGCTTTGTGCATCTGGGCTTCGGCGCCGACGCCGTCGAGTACACCTCGGCCTGGCAGGAGCAGCGCCGGGTGCACGCCGCCCGGTTCGCCGACGAGCTGCCCGACACCTGCCTGCTGCTGGAGCACCAGGCCGTCTACACCGCGGGACGCCGTACGGCCGACGAGGAGCGCCCGCTGGACGGGACCCCGGTCGTCGACGTGGACCGCGGCGGGAAGATCACCTGGCACGGGCCCGGCCAGCTGGTGGGCTACCCCATCCAGAAGCTGCCGCGCCCGGTGGACGTCGTGGCCCATGTCCGCCGGCTCGAGGAGGCGCTGATCAGGGTCTGCGCCGAGTTCGGCGTGGAGGGCACCCGGGTCGAGGGCCGCAGCGGGGTGTGGGTCCTGGGAGATCCGGTGGAGGAGCGGGCGGCCCTGGGCGGGCTGAACCTCGACTTCGACCCGCGGCTGACGGACGAGCTGTTCGACCCGCGGCTCAACGGCCCGGAGTACGCGCCGTCCAACGCCGGCCAGCGCCGCGAGGACCGCAAGCTCGCCGCGATCGGCATCCGCGTCGCCAAGGGCGTCACGATGCACGGCTTCGCGCTGAACGTGAATCCGGACAACACCTCGTTCGACAAGATCGTGCCGTGCGGCATCCGGGACGCCGGTGTCGCCTCGCTCGCGGGCGAGCTGGGCCGCGAGATCACCATCGCCGAGGTGCTGCCCGTCGCCGAGAAACATCTGCGGGACGTCCTGGAGGGCGCCGAACTGCTCCCCCGCGCGGTCTGACCGAGCGGTCGCCGGCCCGGCCGTACCGGGCCGGTGAGCCGCCCGGCCGGGGCCCTCTCCGGGGCCGCCGGGAATGCCACCCCGCCATACGGGGTTGCCCCGCACGTAAAGACGTGCGAATCAACGGGCGTACCCTGGTGTACGCCGAAGAAACGAAGTCGTAGGGAGCCGGTCGTGTCCGCAGTCGCACCCGACGGACGCAAGATGCTGCGCCTGGAGGTCCGGAACAGCCAGACCCCCATCGAGCGCAAGCCCGAGTGGATCAAGACCCGGGCGAAGATGGGTCCCGAGTACAACCACCTCCAGGGCCTGGTCAAGAGCGAAGGTCTGCACACGGTCTGCCAGGAGGCAGGCTGTCCCAACATCTTCGAATGCTGGGAGGACCGCGAGGCGACCTTCCTCATCGGCGGTGACCAGTGCACCCGCCGCTGCGACTTCTGCCAGATCGACACCGGCAAGCCGCAGGAGCTGGACCGCGACGAGCCCCGCCGGGTCGCCGAGTCCGTGCAGACCATGGGCCTGAAGTACGCCACGATCACCGGCGTCGCGCGCGACGACCTGGAGGACGGCGGCGCCTGGCTCTACGCCGAGACCGTCCGGCAGATCCACGCCGCGATGCCCGACACCGGCGTCGAGCTGCTGATCCCCGACTTCAACGCGGTCCCCGAGCAGCTGGCCGAGGTCTTCTCCTCACGCCCCCAGGTCCTGGCGCACAACGTCGAGACGGTCCCGCGCATCTTCAAGCGGATCCGCCCCGGCTTCCGCTACGAGCGCTCGCTGGAGGTCATCTCCAAGTCCCGCGAGGCCGGTCTGGTCACCAAGTCCAACCTCATCCTGGGCATGGGCGAGGAGCGCGAGGAGATCAGCCAGGCGCTGCAGGACCTGTACGACGCGGGCTGCGAGCTGATCACGATCACCCAGTACCTGCGCCCCACCGTGCGCCACCACCCCATCGAGCGCTGGGTCAAGCCCGCCGAGTTCGTGGAGCTCCAGGAGGAGGCCGAGGAGATCGGCTACGCCGGCGTGATGTCCGGCCCGCTGGTCCGCTCCTCCTACCGCGCCGGCCGCCTCTACCAGCAGGCCATGGACCGGCGCGAGGCCGAGGCGGCCAGTCAGGCGGTTTGATTTCCCCGGCGCGCCGTCTTGTGAAACGTGGCACATGCTGGAGGACGCGGCCCGCACTCCCCCTGACGGGGGGCGTGGGGGCCGCGTCAACGTTTCATCGGTGTTTGACCGGCAGGTCATCCGTTGGTAACACCTTTCCGTGACGATGGATGCACGCACCGCTCCCGCACCTACCCCTGCTTCTCCGAACAGATCAGAGGGAGTCACCACCATGCAGGCCGCGCCGCTCCGCGCCAATCCCGCCCTCCCCATCCCTTCGGTCACCGGTGCGCTGCGCGCCGTCGAGGCCGTCCTGATGCGCGGCGGACAGCGCACCGCCCGTCGTAACGCCTGGACATCGGTCCTGGAGGACCGCCGCCGCGCCAAGGACCGCCACGAGGCCGAGTACGTACTGGAGGCCGCGGCGACCCAGCACCCGCACGCCACGTAGACTGCGCTGTATGGCGAGGAAGGTAAATGCTGAGGGCGCTGCCGGCGCTGCCGGCGCTGAGAACACCGGGCGGCTGAAGCAGATCGCCCTGACCTACAAGATGACCCGTCGGGTCGACTCCAAGGTCGGTCTAGTCGTCGCTGGTGTAGGCATCGTCGTATTCGGCGTTCTCCTGGCCATCGGCTTCGCGATCGGCCACGAAATCTACGCGGGGATCCTGGGCTTCGTCCTGGCCTTCCTCGCCATGGCGATCGTCTTCGGACGGCGCGCCGAGCGGGCTGCCTTCGGGCAGATGGAGGGCCAGCCCGGTGCGGCGGCCGCCGTGCTGGACAACGTCGGCCGCGGCTGGACGGTGACCCCCGCGGTGGCCATGAACCGCAGCCAGGACGTGGTCCACCGCGCCGTCGGCAAGGCCGGGATCGTGCTGGTCGGCGAGGGCAACCCGAACCGTCTGCGCGGTCTGCTGGCCGCCGAGAAGAAGCGGATGGCGCGCACCGTCGCCGACGCCCCGGTCCACGACATCATCGTGGGCGACGGCGAGGGCCAGGTGCCGCTGAAGAAGATCCGTACGACGCTGCTGAAGCTGCCGCGCGTGCTCCCCGGTGCCCAGGTCACCGCCGTCAACGACCGGCTCAAGGCGCTGGGCGACCTGATGAGCAATATGCCGGTCCCGAAGGGCCCGATGCCGAAGGGCATGCGGATGCCCAAGGGCGGCGGCAAGACCCGCTGACCGTGACGGCCGGCCGCACCCGCGTCCGGCCGAGGGACCCGACATCCTGACCGAACGATGACGCCCCGGGGCTGTGGCTCCGGGGCGTTTCGTCATGTCGGGGGATGCGGGGGTGTATGCGGTTTGCGGGGTTGCGGGGTTGCATACGGGGCGGGCGTACGCACGGATGCGCCGGATGGCGGCGTGCGTACGGCGGCGTCGTATACGGGGAGGGGGCGGCGTACGGCCTCCCCCTACTGGCTCAGGTGAGCCCAAGGGCTCGTCGGGGGTACCGCCCTCGCCGGGGGCCGGTCGTCGGGTCGGCGTGCGGTACGGGCTCGGGTGCACCCGTACGGGTCACGCCGGATCGGCCTCACGACCCGGAAGTTCAGATGCGGACCTGCACCGCGCGCGAGACGCGGTCGTGCAGCCCCCGCCCGTCCCGGTCCCAGACCACGGCCGGGATGACCACGACGAGCAGCACCGTACGGAGCGCCACCCGCGGCAGCGAAATCCGGCCACCGCCCTCGGCGACCACCCGCAGGCCCAGCAGCCGCTTGCCCGGTGTGAACCCGACCGTGCCCACCGTGAGCACGCTGAGCACCGCGAAGACCACCAGCGCCCAGTTGCTCGCCGACTGCGCCTTACCGCCGCTGAGCAGGCCGTAGGCGATGAGCAGGCACAGCGCCCAGTCGAGGAAGAGCGCGGCGAAGCGGCGCCCGGGGCGCGCGATCGAGCCCGGCCCGGTCTCCGGCAGCCCGAGCTGCTGCCCGCGGTACCCGAACTCGACACCCATGTCCTCGGCTACCGCGCGGGGCCCGGAGATCCACGATCCGATTGCTTGCCTGTTGTCCACCCGACCACGGTACTGCGACCGCATACATTCGCTGCGCCGAGGTCCGGTACGAGGCCATTCGGGCCCCCTTCCGGGCCGGGCCCCGGGGGCGCGCCGCCAGGGGCGGAAGGGCTCGGCACGGCGCCGCGGCGAACGGCCGCCACCCCGGGCCAAAATACCCTTTTATGGGTCACACTGGTGAATAAAGGCAGGCGTGCGCCGGTTAACCTCGGCGAAACAAATGGGTCATGCTTGGGAAATCCCGCCTGCCTATGGTCGGGCAACGCGCCACCGCACATGGTCGCGTTCCGAGTAGCAATCCCGCGTCCGCCGACCGGTGACCGGGCTAGGAGGAGTTGGATGTTCCAGAACGCCGACGAGGCCAAGAAGTTCATCGCCGACGAGGACGTGAAGTTCATCGACGTCCGGTTCTGCGACCTGCCCGGTGTGATGCAGCACTTCACGATCCCGGCGAAGGCGTTCGACCCGGCCGAGGAACTCGCCTTCGACGGTTCCTCGATCCGCGGCTTCCAGGCCATCCACGAGTCGGACATGGCGCTGCGCGCGGACCTGTCGACGGCCCGTGTGGACCCGTTCCGCCGCGACAAGACCGTCAACATCAACTTCTTCATCCACGACCCGATCACCGGCGAGCAGTACAGCCGTGACCCGCGGAACATCGCCAAGAAGGCCGAGGCCTACCTCGCCTCCACCGGCATCGCGGACACCGCGTTCTTCGGCCCCGAGGCCGAGTTCTACGTCTTCGACAGCGTGCGCTTCGAGACCGGCGCGAACCAGTCCTTCTACCACATCGATTCCGAGGCGGGCGCCTGGAACACCGGGTCGGAGGAGAACAACCGCGGCTACAAGGTCCGCTACAAGGGCGGCTACTTCCCGGCCCCGCCGGTCGACCACTTCGCCGACCTGCGCGCCGAGATCTCCCTGGAGCTGGACGCGGCCGGCCTGCAGGTCGAGCGCCAGCACCACGAGGTCGGCACCGCCGGCCAGGCGGAGATCAACTACAAGTTCAACACGCTGCTCGCCGCCGCCGACGACCTGATGCTCTTCAAGTACATCGTGAAGAACGTCGCCTGGCGCAACGGCAAGACCGCGACCTTCATGCCCAAGCCGATCTTTGGTGACAACGGCTCCGGTATGCACGTCCACCAGTCGCTGTGGCAGGGCGGCAGCCCGCTCTTCTACGACGAGCAGGGCTACGCGGGCCTCTCGGACACCGCCCGCTACTACATCGGCGGCATCCTCAAGCACGCTCCGTCGCTGCTGGCCTTCACCAACCCGACGGTGAACTCCTACCACCGCCTGGTCCCCGGCTTCGAGGCCCCGGTCAACCTGGTCTACTCGCAGCGCAACCGCTCCGCGGCCATGCGTATCCCGATCACGGGCTCGAACCCGAAGGCCAAGCGCGTCGAGTTCCGCGCCCCGGACCCGTCCTCGAACCCGTACCTCGCCTTCTCCGCCCTCCTCCTCGCGGGCCTGGACGGCGTCAAGAACAAGATCGAGCCGGCCGAGCCGATCGACAAGGACCTCTACGAGCTCGCCCCCGAGGAGCACGCGGGCGTCCCCCAGGTCCCCACCTCCCTCCCGGCCGTCCTCGACGCCCTCGAGGCCGACAACGAGTACCTCCAGCAGGGCGGCGTCTTCACCTCCGACCTGATCGAGACCTGGATCGACTACAAGCGCACCAACGAAATCGCCCCGATCCAGCTGCGGCCGCACCCGCACGAGTTCGAGCTTTACTTCGACATCTAGAAAGTAAAGCTGGAACTCAGCAACCGACGGTAATACTCAGAGCGGTTGCCTCCACCCGGGTGGAGGCAACCGCTCGTCGTCTGTCGCGACCCCTCTGTTGGTTGCCGACTGTCTTTTGCCGAACCTGGACCGTCAGCGCGGCACGGACGCTATCCCACGTCGCGGGCCGGCTCGGTCTCGAACGCCATGAGCGTCATCCCTGTGACGTGGATGACGGCGTCCCACTCGTCCTGGGTCAAGTCCGGAAATTCCTCCAGTACACAACTGGGGACAGGACAGCCACCAGCACTCAGCACCACCTTCGCGAAGGCCAACCCCGAGCGGCTGAGGCACAAGCGCGGCCCTTGACGGGGCTCCTCTGAGCGCAGCACCGCGATGCGCCGAGCGGCGTCCTTGTTGTCGGGTGTCTCCGACGCGAAGTTCAGAAGTGCAGTCCGCAATTGTGCAGTGAGTTCGCCCTGGTACAGATCAGGGCGTTCCGAAATGGCAGCCAGCGCCTGGCAGAACCGTTCTCTCGCTACCGACCGGGGCGGTCTCGGGGTGACCTGCGGATGTTGGCCGGCATCGGCGTGCACAGGCTCGGGCTCCGACTGAAGACCAATGAAGATGAGCTTGGAGACCAGCAGTACGGTCTCCCACTCCTCCTGGCTCAGAGTCGGGCAACTCGCCTGCACCTGGGGCGGAAGGTCGCTCTGGTCTGCACACAAGAGCACATCCAGCAGCTCTACGTCATAGTCCGCAAGCCGAAGACCGAGGCTTCGCCCCCAGGGGTTGTCCTCAGCGCCAACGGTGACCAGTTCGACGCGCGATCGCTCGCCCAGCGCCTCCGAGGCCAGTTCGCGCAGCGCGGTGGTGACTGCCGCGCCGAGGCCCGCCTCGCTTACGTCACCCCTCTCTCCTACACACAGCAGGGCATCACGCAGGCGTCCGCGCGGCGATGACGGATTCATCGTCTCCTCCTGCAGCCGCCGCCTGAGTCGAGCGGCTGGACGGTCGTCTTCTCCACGTACTTGTTGAACTCATCGATCTTGTCCGTCGGTACCGCATAGCGACCTGGCCCGTTGGTCGGCTTGATGTCGTACCGCTTCAGCCAGTCCAGCACTCTGACTTGATGTCAGAAACGACGCGAGGACCGCTGTCCTACGCGCGGGCCAGAATCTCCCGTACGCCGTCGGTGACGCCCGGCAGGTCGCCGGCGCGGGCGGCCCATTGGTGCAGGTCGTGTTCGGTCAGGATGACCGGCCCGGTGGCAGAGACGGTGACGGCGAAGTTGAACTGACGGGTGGTGGTGCCGTGGCTGTTCTCGTAGTCGAAGTGTCCGAGGTAGCGGTCCACGGAGGCGACGGTCAGGCCGGTTTCCTCCAGCGTTTCGCGGCGGGCCGCATCCAGAATGCTCTCTCCGGCGTCCACATGACCGGAAGGGATCTCCCACAGGCCGCCCATGTAGTCGTCCGGCTTGCGGCGGACCAGGAGGATGAGGTCGGCGTCGGTGACGACGGCCGCGGCCACGAAGGTGGTGATGCCTTCGGTTTCGGCCTCCTCTGCCAGGGTTCGGGCGAGGTCGGAGGTCACGGTCACAAGAGCTCCTTGTGGTGTTCGCTGGCCTTGCTGGCCGCCCTGACGTACTGCTCGGCCAGTTTCAGATCCTGATCACGGTGCCAGACGGGCAGCTTGATCGTGTGCGCGTGCGCCTTCTCAGCGACGGGGAAGTCACCCTCCCGGTATGACGCCAACGCTCTCGCCATCACCCCCAACCCCTCGACGACTTCTTCGCACGATTCGACGGCCCGGCCGATCAGTGGTGGCCACCTTCCGGACCAGCCCGCCCATGCGCTTCACGATCCGCCGACGGCATCAGGACCGGTCCAGCCAGTGGCGGCCACCACCTCCCGTGCGATGTCCGCCACGAGCCGACTGTCCGTCATCACGCGCGCCGTCCCAGCAGGAGCCCTCTCATCCAGGAGATGTGCCTTGCGGACGCTGCCTTGCAGTTCCTTCTCCAGCTCCGAGCCGAGCTCCCGGCCCAGCAACCGCTCGCGGGCGGTGGCATCCGAGGCGGTGAGCAGAACTCGAACGATCCGCACCCCGTCCCCCATAGCGCGCTCAAACATGCCCGTCGCTTCGGGCAGCACACTCAGCGTGTTCGTATAGATCAGGCGGCGGTAACCGCGGTGAGAGAAGTTCGCCCACACTGCCCGCAGATTGCTTTCGGTGACCTGCGAGCGATCAGAGTCCCCCTCGGGCGCCGGGTGCACCTGCCCCATGAAGTCACCATCGATGACCGCGTGGGGAACGGTCGCGGCACGCAGCAGCGCCGAAACCTCCCACCCCACCGTCGTCTTGCCAACCCCGGCCCGCCCACCGATGAGCAGTACTTCTGGATGATCCATGCAGGCAGCGTGCCAGTTGACGACCGTCGCATGCGATCCGATATCGGTCCCTCATCATGGTCGCAGCCCCGCCAGCCGGATCAGGGTCTACAGATGGACCATTAGGGTGAGAGGGTGCCGCATTTCGAGGTCGTGACAGTCGTTGCCGCGCCCCCGGAGCAGGTGTTCGCGGTGTGTCTGGATGTGCGGGCGCATACCCGCTCGATGGCCTCGTCGTCGGAGCGGGCGGTGGACGGCAAGACCGGCGGCGAGTTGTCGCTCGGGGACACGGTGACCTTTCAGGCTCGGCATTTCGGCATAACCTGGCGCCTCAAGGCCCGTATCACTGCATACGACCGGCCCCGACGGTTCGTGGACGAGCAGGAGTCCGGGCCCTTCAAGCGATGGCATCACGTCCATCACTTCGAGCCGGACGGTGCCGGTGGCACTGTGATGAGGGACGTCATCGACTTCGCCTCGCCGCTGGGGCCGGTCGGGCGCATCGTCGACGGAATCCTTCTGGGCCGGTACATGCCCCGCCTCATCAGGACCCGCAACGCCTACCTGGCCGGCACTTTCGGCTGAGGAAACACTCGACGAGCAGCAGCCCGGCCCGGCTCCCCGCCGCTCCGATTCCATCATTACGCGGCAAAATGGCGATATGCCTGAGTTGCCAGAGGTTGAGTCGCTGTCGCGGTTTTTGGGTGAGCGGTTGGTTGGTCGGTCCGTTGCCCGGGTGTATGCGGTTGCGGTGCATGCGCTGAAGACCTATGACCCGCCGCTCAGCGCGCTCGAAGGGCGGGTGTTCGAGGGGGTGGAGCGGCGCGGGAAGTTTCTTGATTTTGGGGTCGGGGGGCTGCATCTGGTCATGCACCTCGGCCGGGCGGGGTGGGTGCGGTGGAGTGACCGGCTGCCGGAGGTGCCGCCGCGGCCAGGCAAGGGGCCGTTGGCGTTGCGGGTGCGGCTCGGTGATCCCGGCGATGGTGCGGGGTTCGAGGTGACCGAGGCCGGGAGTCAGAAGCATCTTGCGGTGTATGTGGTGCGGGATGTGCTGGAGGTGTCGGGGGTGGCGCGGCTCGGGCCCGATCCGCTTTCCGAAGGGTTCACCGTGGAGGCGTTCGCGGGGCTGCTGGCGGGGGAAAGCCGGCAGATCAAAGGGGTGCTGCGGGACCAGAGCGTGCTTGCCGGGATCGGGAACGCGTACTCGGACGAGATTTTGCATGCGGCGCGGATGTCGCCTTTCAAGCTGGCTGCCAGGCTCTCGGAGGACGAGGTGGCGCGGATCTACGAGGCGATCGGCAGGACGCTCCGGGAGGCGGTCGAGCGGGCGCGGGGGCTGGCGCTCAAGGACCTCAAGGCAGAGAAGAAGAGCGGGCTGCGGGTGCACGGGCGGAAGGGGGAGGCCTGTCCGGTGTGCGGGGACACCATCCGTGAGGTGTCATTCAGTGATGCGTCGATGCAGTACTGCCCGACCTGCCAGACCGGGGGCAAGGTTCTCGCCGATCGGCGGATGTCCCGATTGCTGAAGTGAGCGGGAGGGCCAAACCAGGAGCCGGGCAGGGAGGACGGCGGCAGGCCGGTCGGGGGCCAGGCCCCCGAGCGGCCTGCCGCCATCCGGTGGCGCGAGCGGTCAGGCCTCGCCCTCCCCCGGCGCCAGCAGCTCGCGCAGTTCCGTCACCGCCTCACGGAGGCGGTCGGCGAAGGTGTGCATCTGGTCGGCCACGGCCAGTGGCGTGCTCAGGTAGAGGTGGAAGCGGTCGGGCAGGAGGACGTAGGCGACGCCGATGCAGCGGCTGCTGGTGGAGCCGAAGCCGAAGTACTGGATGTTGGCGGACGGGGCCGAGCTGGTGCTCAGGTAGTCGTCGCGCATCGTCAGCCAGCCGGGCGTGCGGTAGAGGGCGGGCTGCTCGGTCACGCCGAGTTCCGTTCCGCGGCGGCGCTGGATCAGTTCCAGCTCCCACAGGTGCTGCTCGGGCGCGTCGCCGGCCTGGCACTCCTTGGCGCGGGCGACGTGCCGGGCGGCGGCGGCGCGGAAGGCGGCCCGGCGGGTGTCCGCGTCGGCCGCCGGGTCCTCCATCGCGCCGACGAACGCCTGGATCTCCGGGGTGACCACCCGCATCGCCTCGGTACGGCCGCGCCGCCACTGGCGGGTGGCGATCGACTCGTAGGTGGCGCCGAGGTGCCCCTTGGCGCGCTGGTGGGCGAGCTGGTAGGCGAGCTGGACGAAGGCGTCCGGGGAGGAGCCCAGGGCCTTGGCGGTGGTGCTGCCGAAGTCGTCGAAGGAGACGGTCCGGGTCGCGGTGTTCTCCCCGTACGCCGCGAACGCCTCGGCGGCGGAGCGCACCTGGCCTCGGAGGGTGTCGTCCAGCTCGAAGACGACCGGTTCCAGGGAGGGGAGCCCCTGGGGGCGGGCGCCGGAGCGGCGGGAGTGTTCCTCGGCGGGGGTGCTGAGCAGGGCGTCGGTGAAGCTGAGGATGGTGGTGCCGTCCAGCTCGCAGTGCTCGACGTTGATGCCCGCCCGGCCGTCCGCGAAGACGATCAGCGAGACGGCCTTGTCGAACCAGCGGTTGCCGCGGTCGCCGTAGAGCAGCTGGTCGCAGGCCTGCTGGGTGTCCTCGGGGGCGAAGTCCTCCAGGCAGACGCAGAACAGGGCGGTCTCGATGTCGTCGAGGGCGTCCGCGTTGCGGGGGTGGCCGGCGCGCAGGGACTCCCGGGCCGCGGCCCACTCGGCGCGGGCCATGGTGGTGAGGTGGCCCACCGAGGTGCCCTCGGGGGCCGGTTCGGCGCCGGCCTTCTGGACGGCGCGCAGTCCCGCTTCGAGGTCGTCGAGGCTGTGCGGGACGCCGTCGGCGCCGAGCACCTCCATCCGGAACATGTTGCCGCGGAAGAAGACCACGATGTGGCGGGCGCGGGACGGGCCCGGCCAGGCGTCGGTGTAGGGGCTGCGGACGGTGTCCTGCTGTGCGCCGGGGATGCGGGTGGCGGAGAACAGGTACCTGTTCTGGATCATCGACTGGGGTGCGCCGCGCTGCACCACGGGAGGGATGAGTTCCGCATCGAGCTGCCGCTTGTAGTCGACGGCTCCGGCGATGAGCCCGGCGGCCCGCTCCACCTGCGACTGCCGGGGTGCGGCGTCCTGGAAGAGGAAGAAGAAGTTGGCGTTGAGCGCGATCCGGTCCCTGCGGCCCAGGTAGCGGTACGGCCAGAAGGTGTCGAGCCAGCTGTGGACGCCCTCGGTGGCGTCGTACTCCTCCAGCGCGGCGTGCAGTGCCCGGCCGGGGCCGCCGGGCCGGAGGAAGGCGGCCACCTCCGCCTCCGTCGCCGCCAGCTCGTCGGCGGTCAGCAGCGGTGCGCACCAGGCGAGGAACCGCTCGGCGCTGGCCTCCAGTGTGGGCAGGGGCACCCGCGGCAGGCTGTCCTCGTGGGCGAAGGTCGTCATGTCTGCGGGCCTTTCCTGACGGGTGTTCAATTCTGCTCTCTCGATTCCGGTCGTGGGGACCTGTGGGACCTGTGGGCCTCTGGGCTGTGGGCCGCTGGGCCGTGGGCCGCTGGGCCGTGATGTCACTCGTCCATGGTCGCGCCGTCACCGACCGTGTCCGCCGCTGCGGGGAGCGCGGGCGGGCGGTGGCACACGGCGCCGGCGTGTCCTCGCCGGACGGCGCGTCCTCGTCAGCCGGCCGCTAATCCAGCAGTTGGTCGCCCCGTACGGCCCGGCCCTCGGCCGCCAGATGCTCGGGCAGCACCCGGCCGAAGAGCTGCCGGGTGCGGGCCACGCTCCCGATGACACCGGGGCGCTCGCTGTAGGCGAAGATCGCGGAGTGGCGCGCGAGTTCGCCGCGCACCGGGCTCACCCGGTGCAGCGAATAGCGGCCCTTGAACAGCTGGAGGTCGCCGGGGTTCAGCGGGAGGCGCCGGGTCAGCCGCTCGCCCCGGCCGTCCAGGACGTCGCGGACGTCGTCGAAGTGCTCGTCCCGGGCGGACCTGATGTTGGGGCAGTACTCGAAGACGCCGCCGTCCTGTGCCTGGCGGGTGAGCAGGCTGACCGTGAACTCGTTGGTGTCGAAGTGCCAGGGATGCTCCATGCCCGGCGCGACGACGTTGAGGACCAGCCCGGAGAGCGGGTCCGCCAGCTCGTGCAGCTGGGGCAGTCCGAAGCAGCGGGCGATGAAGTCCTGGAACGCCGTGTGGGAGTAGAGGCTGCCGATGAGGGAGCTCGCGGGGACGCGGTCGCGGGGGACGAACGCATTGCCCCGCTGGAAGGTCCGGCGGCCGGGGTGGTCCTCGGGCAGCTCCTGGTCCACCGCGATGTTGTAGACGTTGACGGTCTCGACGTCGTAGTGCGCGTGGGGCGCGAGGGCCGCGCCCTCCGCTTCCAGCGCCTCGCGGAGCGACGGACGGATGAAGTCCGGCAGCACGGTGCAGCCGGACGCCGCGAGTTCGCGCCGGGCACGGGTGATCACGGCCCGTCCTTCGGCACTGTCGAGCTGCGACAGGGGGTACCGGGCGGTGTCGACCACCTGGTCGGGCGTGATGGCTTGCACAGTGCTCATGCGACCCTCTCCACGTACGGGCAGACCGTCCCGAACCGGAGGCCGTACGCCGGCCGGCGGCCTCGCCCCGGACGCCCCCACCAGGCAATCCGTGCGGTCCGCGCGCCGTCCGGCCCGCACCTTCGGCTCTTCGGCAACTCCATTGAGGAGTAGCACAGTTGAAGTTCCCACAGCACCCGCGTGTTGTCTGTGATACGCCACACTGCGCCGACGCGGCCGGTGCGCGCGGTGCGCAGCGCGACGAGGAGTGCGGTGAGGAGCGTGGCGTGGAGTGCGGCGCGAAGAGGCGCCGGGGGCACGAAGGGGCGCTTCGGCATCGCCTGCGTCACGTTTTATGCAACTTGTTGCATAAGGCTGGGCGGCTGGTCTACAACTACTGTCACGACCACCGCGCCAGGAGGCCCCCCATGAGTCAGTACCCGCACCTGATGAGCCCGCTCGACCTCGGGTTCACGACCCTTCCCAACCGGGTGCTGATGGGGTCGATGCACATCGGCCTGGAGGAGGCCGAGAACGGCTTCGACCGGATGGCCGCCTTCTACGCCGCCCGCGCGCGCGGCGGCGTCGGCCTGATGGTGACCGGCGGTATCGCACCGAACGAGGCGGGACGGCCCTACGACGGCGGGGCCAAGCTCACCACCGAGGAGGAGGCGGCGCAGCACCGGACCGTGACCGATGCGGTGCACGCCGCGGGCGGCAGGATCGCGATGCAGATCCTGCACTTCGGGCGGTACGCGTACCACGCCGACCTGGTCGCACCGAGCGCGATCCAGGCGCCCATCAGCCCCTTCGTGCCGAACGCGCTCACCGACGACGAGGTCGAGCAGACCATCGAGGACTACGTACGGGCGGCGGAGCTGGCCAAGTCCGCCGGGTACGACGGTGTCGAGATCATGGGCTCCGAGGGCTACCTGATCAACGAGTTCATCGTGGGCGCGACCAACCAGCGCACGGACCGGTGGGGCGGCTCGTACGAGAACCGGGTGCGCTTCCCGCTGGAGATCGTCCGCCGTACCCGCGAGCGCGTCGGCACGGACTTCATCCTGATCTACCGGCTCTCGATGCTGGACCTCGTTCCGGGCGGCTCGACACTGGAGGAGGTGGTGTCGCTCGCCAAGGAGATCGAGGCGGCCGGCGCCACCATCATCAACACCGGTATCGGCTGGCACGAGGCCCGTATCCCCACCATCGTGACCTCGGTGCCGCGCGGCGCCTACACCTGGGTGACCAAGCGGCTGATGGGCTCGGTCACCATCCCCCTGGTGACCAGCAACCGCATCAACACCCCCGAGGTGGCCGAGGAGCTGCTGGCCGACGGGCGCGCCGACATGGTGTCGCTGGCCCGGCCCTTCCTCGCCGACCCGGACTTCGTCGCCAAGGCGAAGGACGGCCGGGCCGAGGAGATCAACACCTGCATCGGCTGCAACCAGGCCTGCCTCGACCACACCTTCAGCGGGAAGATCACGTCCTGTCTGGTCAACCCGCGGGCGTGCCACGAGACCGAGCTGGTCCTCTCCCCCACCCGGCGGCGCAAGCGCCTCGCGGTGGTCGGCGCCGGGCCCGCCGGGCTCGCCTGTGCCGTGTCCGCCGCCGAACGCGGCCACGAGGTCACGCTGTTCGACGCCGCGGACGAGATCGGCGGGCAGCTGAACATCGCCAAGCGGATCCCGGGCAAGGAGGAGTTCGAGGAGACCCTGCGCTACTTCCGTACGCAGCTCGCCCGGCAGGGCGTGGAGGTCCGGCTGAACACCCCCGTGACGGCCGGGGACCTCGACGGGTACGACGAGGTCGTGGTGGCCACCGGGGTCACCCCGCGCACCCCGGAGATCGAGGGCGTCGACCACCCGAGCGTCGTCAGCTACCTCGATGTGCTGCGCGGCGGTGCGCAGGTCGGCGAGCGGGTGGCGATCCTCGGGGCCGGGGGCATCGGCTTCGACGTCGCGGAGTTCCTGACCGATGCCGGTGACGCGGCGAGCCAGGACCCGGAGACGTACTTCCGTGCCTGGGGCGTCGACACCCAGTACGCCGAGCGCGGCGGGCTGCGGGCGCCCGAGCGCCCCAAGGCCCCGCGCAAGGTGCACCTGCTGCAGCGCAAGACGTCGAAGGTGGGCGCCGGTCTCGGCAAGACCACCGGCTGGATCCACCGTGCGGAGCTGCGGCACCGGGGCGTGACGACGGTCGCCGGGGCGGCGTACGACCGGATCGACGACGAGGGCCTGCACTTCACCGTCGACGGTACGGCCGGCACCCTTCCCGTGGACACCGTCGTGCTGTGCACCGGGCAGGAGCCGCGCCGGGACCTGTACGAGGAGCTGCGGGCCGAGGGGCGCGCGGTGCACCTGATCGGCGGTGCGGACGTCGCCGCGGAGCTGGACGCCAAGCGCGCCATCGCACAGGGGACGGAGCTGGCGGCGGCGCTGTGACCTGCCGCCGGCTGCCTAGGATGGCGGCATGTCACTCCCGCACGCCATCCTCACCGCCCTGCTGGAGAAGCCGTCGTCGGGGCTGGCGCTGACCCGCAGGTTCGACCGGTCGATCGGCTACTTCTGGTCGGCCACGCACCAGCAGATCTACCGGGAGCTGGGGAAGCTGGAGCAGGCCGGGTTCATCCGGGCACTGCCGAGCGCGCAGCCGTCCCGCGGGCAGAAGAAGGAGTTCGAGGTGCTGCCCGCGGGACGGGCCGAGCTGACCCGCTGGGCGGGTGGCGAGCAGGACCCCAAGCCCATCCGGGACGCGCTGCTGCTGCGGCTGCGCGCTTCGGCGGTGGTGGGGCGGGCCGGGCTCGACGAGGAGCTGCGACGCCATCTGACGCTGCACCGGTGGCAGTTGGCGGAGTACCAGGAGATCGAGGAGCGCGATTTCGGGGCCGCGGCGGACCCGGAGGACCGGCTGCGGCGGCTGGTGCTGCGGGCCGGGATCGGGCTGGAGACCTTCTGGGTGGAGTGGCTGGAGGAAGCGTTGGCGGAGGTCACGGGGCTGGATGCCGCCACGGAGGGCGGGCCGGACGCCGCTGCGGAGAGCGGGCCGGTGGGTCCGGGGGACGGGCCGGCGGGTCCGGGGGACGGGCCGGTGGGTCCGGGGGGCTCTCCGGCCGGGTGAGCCGTGCCCGTACGGCAAGGGGCGGCCGCCCCCGGGGAAGTCCCGGGGGCGGCCGCCCTGTTGGTGTTGCCGTGGGTGCGCCGGCAGGCCGTCAGCAGTGGTCGTAGAGCAGGGCGCGCACCAGGCGGCAGGTCGTCTCGGACGGGGTGTGGACCCCGATCTCGGCCGCGGTGCTGCGGATCTTGCGGTTGTGGGCCTGCTCGGGGCGGTAGACGCCGGTGTCGAGCAGGGCTATGGCGAGCCGCATGGCCTTCAGGCGGCGGTTGTGCGATTCGTACCGTTCGCGCGGCCATCCGGCGGGCAGCGGCTTCTTGGGCAGTGGGTGGGCCGGGAGAGGCTTCGTCATGAGTGTGGCAGCGGCCATCGGCGACCTCCTGGAGCGTGGATGAACCCTCACTGACTGGTTCCCATTCTACTGCCGGGCACTGACAAAAGCCCCTGGCCAGGGGCGATTTGGAGCCGGGGGAGGGCCGTGCCGGGCGCCCTCGGGACGGCCTTGCTGAAGGGCCTTCCCGAGGGGCTTTAGCAAGGCCGTCCGTCAGGCCGACGCGGCCGAGGCGGCGGTGGCCCGCAGCAGTGCCTTGTCCGGCTTGCCCACGGGGGTGAGCGGGATGGTGTCGAGGACACGGACGGCGGCCGGGGCGTACAGGGCGCCCTTGTGCTCGGTGACGAAGGCGCGGAGGCCGTCGGCGTCCACCCGGTGGCCCGGGGCGGGGACGACCGCGGCATGCACCTCCTCGGCCTCGTCCGCCCCGCGCACCCCGTAGACGGCGCAGTGGGCGACCGCGGGATGGGTGTGCAGCAGGTCCTCGACCTCCGCCGGGTGGACGTGCCCGCCCACGACGATGATCAGGTCCTTGACCCGGTCGACGAGGTAGAGCCGCCCCTCGTCGTCCAGCACGCCGACATCGCCGGTGCGCAGCCAGCCGTCGGCCCCCAGGACCTGCGCCGTCACCTCGGGCTGCTTCCAGTAGCCGTTCATCATCCCGGTGGAGCGCACCTGGACCTCGCCCCGCTCCCCCGCCGGCAGGTCCCGCCCGTCCGCGTCGCGCACCGCGAGGGTCACTCCGGGCAGGGCGCGGCCGACGGTGATCCGTCCGCCGGGGCCGGTGCGGAGATGGTCCTCCGGGCGGGCCTCGGTGATCGACATCGCCTCGGACTGGCCGTACATCCCGAACAGCACCGGCCCGAAGGCCTCGGCGGCCTCCGCCAGCCGGGTGGGTGAGGCCGCACAGCCGCCGTAGGAGATGCGGGTGAGGGAGCTGAGGTCGGTGGTGGGGAGGGTGGGGTCGTCGAGGAGCCGGTAGAGGAGCGGGGGCAGCAGCCAGAGGTGGGTGATGCGGTGGCGGGCGACGGCGGCGAGTACGGCGGTGGGGTCGAAGGCGCGGTGCAGTACGACGGTGCCGCCGGCCACGAGCGTGGCATCGGCCAGGATGCCCGCGAGGTGGGCGAGCGGGCTGCAGGCCAGGAAGCGCGGCGGATCACCGGCGGCCTCCATGCGCTGGTGGATCACCATCCGGGCGTACGCGTCGTGTCTCATCCGGACGCCCTTGGGGATGCCGGTCGTGCCGCCGGTGTGCCGGATGGACCAGTCGTCCTCGGGGCGGGCGGCGCTCGGCACCTCGGGGGTGGTGGGGAGTGCGGCAGCGGCGGCGAGCAGGTCGGGGCCGAGAGCGGCGGCGCCCTCCCTCAGCGTCATGACGGCCGGGAGCGGGCCCCGGAGGTGGTGGAGCAGCGTGCGCACGGTGTCGTGGAGGGCCGGGTCGACCAGGAGCAGGGCGGTGTCCACGCTGGCGGCGATCCGGGCCAGGGTCTCGGCGGCCATGCCGTCGTAGAGGAAGACCACCCGGGCGCCGAGGAGGCCCGCGGCGTAGCGGGCGTCCAGTACCTCGGGGCGGTTGCCGCTGAGGAGGCAGACGGTCTGCCCTCGGCCGATGCCGTGGGCGGCGAGCACCGCCGCCATGCGGTGGACGGTGGCGTGCAGGGCGCCGGCGGTGATCTCTTCGCCGTCCTCCCCCACGGTCACCGCGGTGCGGGAGGGGTCACGGGCGAGGGCGGCGAGGAGAGCGTCGGCGTAACTGGTGAAGCCGGTGGCGGGTGTCATGGCAGTGGGTCCCTTGGTCCGGTGACAGGGCGTGTGAGGAAACGGTCACGCCTTGACGCTACGGGTGTTCGCTGATGCCCTCCACGACCAATTTCGCCATGTGGTCATGACCGATGAGGCATGACATGGGTCCATCACGCGGACCATGACGTGGGGCATGGCGTGGGCCATGATCCGTGAGGTACGGCTCGTGAGGTGCGACTCGTGACCATGGCCTGTCTCATGGCCCGTCAGGCACGGGAGGCGGGAGGGTCTCCTCCGCCGCCGCCAGGATTTCGGTGACCCGGAGGCCGAAGCGCAGGTCGCAGGCGTTGGGCAGACCGGTCTCCACGGCGGCGAGCAGGGCGTCGACCGCATGGCGGTAGGCCACTTCGGGGCCGTCCTGGCGACGGGGCAGGGAGGTGATGCCCGCGGTGCCGCGGAGGGTGACCTCGACGCCGGACGCCGCGGCGGGCGCGGTCAGGCCGAGCGTCGCCGAACTGGCCGCGCCGCTGCTGTGCCGCATCGTCAGCAGCACGGCATCGGCCGGACCGCGGGCCGCGGTGACCGTTTCCGCGTCGCCGAGGACCGGCAGGAGCACCGACAGCGCATGCGGGCCGACGTCCCACAGCCCGCCCTTCTCCCGGCGCCAGGGCGAGTCGGAGTACGGGCTGGAGCTGTCGTCGGCGAAGACCGAGCCGAGCCAGTCGGCATGGGCGGTGAACCAGCCGCCGGCCGCGGCCTGGGCGGCGATCCACTCCCCCTCCTGCACCCCGAAGCGCGCCGTGAAGAAGACCACCGAGGCGACACCCGCCCGGTCGGCTGCCGCGACGAGGGCGCGCGCCTCGGGCACGGCGGTGGCCACCGGCTTGTCCAGGAGGAGATGGCAGCCGGCCTCGGCGGCGCGGAGTGCCAACGCGGCCTGGACGGACGGCGGCAGGGCGATCGCGACGGCGTCGCAGGCCTCGAACAGCTCGTCGGGGCTCTCGTAGGGGCGGGTGCGGTGGACCTGGGCCAGCGCGGCGGCGGCCTCCGCCCTGCGCCCCCAGATGCCGGTGAACTCGACGCCGGGGTGGGCGGCGAGGGCGGGGGCGTGGACGCGCCGCGCCCAGGGTCCGGTGCCGAGGAGTCCGATGCGCGCGGTCGTCATGGGGGCAGTGTCTCGCGGAGTGCGGGGCGTCCGAGCTCGCGCCGCACGGGAGTCCTGAGGCCTGCGCCACATGGGAATGATGTGAAGACGCCCACATTGGGGCCTGGAATCACAGGTTCACTGGATGGAATTCCTTGGAAACGGCTGGATGTCCGGCTCGGTAACCTGTGGTTCACAAACGGGCAACGGACGAGAAACGGCGCGTTGCGAGAGTGCGGCGGTACGCCCGCACCGTACCCGCACCGACCGTGAAGAGGACCCCCGTGAGCATCAAGGCCGAGTACATCTGGATCGACGGCACGCAGCCGACCGCCAAGCTCCGCTCCAAGACCAAGATCCTGTCCGACGGCAGTCGGCTGCCGCGGTGGGGCTTCGACGGGTCCAGCACCAACCAGGCCGAAGGCCACTCCTCGGACCTCGTGCTGGAGCCGGTGTTCAGCTGCCCTGACCCGATCCGCGGCGGCGACCACCTGCTGGTGCTGTGCGAGGTGCTGCACACCGACCTCACTCCGCACCCCTCCAACACGCGCGCGCTGCTGCGCCCGGTGGCGGAGAAGTTCGCCGGCCAGGAGCCGATCTTCGGCATCGAGCAGGAGTACACCTTCCTCAAGGGCGACCGTCCGCTCGGCTTCCCCGAGGGCGGCGGCTACCCGGCCCCGCAGGCCGACTACTACTGCGGTGTGGGCGCCGACGCGATCTTCGGCCGGGAGATCGTCGAGAAGCACCTCGACCTGTGCCTGGCGGCCGGTCTGGGCCTGTCCGGCATCAACGCCGAGGTCATGCCCGGCCAGTGGGAGTTCCAGGTCGGCGCGCTGCCGCCGCTGGAGGTCTCGGACCACATGTGGGTGGCGCGCTGGCTGCTGCACCGGGTGGCGGAGGAGTTCGGCGTCACCGCGTCGCTGGACGCCAAGCCGGCCAAGGGCGACTGGAACGGCGCGGGCGCGCACACCAACTTCTCCACCCGCGCGATGCGGGAGGGCTACGACCCGATCATCACCGCCTGCGAGGCGCTGGGCCAGGACGACAAGCCGCTGGAGCACGTCCGCCAGTACGGCACCGGCATCGAGGACCGGCTGACCGGCGCGCACGAGACCGCCCCCTGGGACGCGTACTCCTACGGCGCCTCGGACCGCGGCGCCTCGGTCCGCATCCCCTGGCAGGTCGAGGTCGAGAAGAAGGGCTACATCGAGGACCGGCGCCCGAACGCCAACGTCGACCCGTATGTGGTCACCCGGCTGATGGTGGACACCTGCTGCACGGAGCTGGCGCGGCGCGAGCAGGTCTGACCGTCCGCCCACGGGAGCGTGGGCGAGGGCCGGGGCGAGGGCCAGGGGCCGGACCGCTGCGGACACCGGGGGGTACCCACGGTGTCCGGTGTGGTCCGGCCCCTCGGCCTGTGCCGTACGGTCGCGCGAGGAGCGGATCGGGGGCCGGTTGTCAGTGGCGGCTGGCAGGCTGGGGGCATGCTTGAGATCAGCGTCAAGACCGAGTCCGGCCCGGACCGATCACGCCCTGGCGAAACCGAACTCACGGGGCTGCTGAGGCGGATCGGCGCCGACGACGACCATTTCGTGGTCGTCGAGCGGTTCCCCGAGGAGGCCCAGGCATTCGTACAGGCCTGGCGGGACGACGACGGACCGTTCACGGTCGAGTACCGCGACGGCGCACCGGAGCGGCACTTCCGCGCGGAGAGCGGGGACGCCGAGCGGGTCGTGGAGGTCTTCCTGGACTGGGCGCGCGGCGGGGAGGCCTGGCGTACGGCCCTCGACTGGCAGTGGGCGGACCTGTACTCCACCCCCGGTCTGGATCCGGAAACCCGTGGCGTCGCCGAGCAGCGGGCGCGTCAGCAGATCCATGGCGGTTTCCGGGACTTCCATGAGGTCGCACAGGGCGTCTGCGAGGCCTTCGGCCCCGAGGACGCCCAGGTCTCGCTGGACGACGCACGCCGGATCGTCGGCGGCCTGTGGGAAGAACGGCTGGCCGAACAGGCCGAATGGCCCGAGGTGACCGACGCCGACCGGGTGGAGCGGGCCTTCGAGGCGCTGGACGCCCAGGGGCTGACCGCCCGGATGAACTACAGCTGCTGCAGCAACTGCGCGGTGGGCGAGATAGCCCACGAACGCGCCCAAGGGGACCGGGGCTTCGTCTTCTTCCACTACCAGGACACCGAGGCGGCAGCGGAAGGCCATGGACTGGCCGTGCGCTACGGCGCCTATGCGGATGCCGGTAACGGCGAGGCCGCCGCGGAGGACCGCGCCGCGGTCGGGCGGACGGTGGTGGCGGCGCTCACCGGCGCGGACCTGCCGGCCCAGTGGGACGGCGACCCGGACCGGGTCATCGAGGTCGCCCCGCTGGACTGGCGCAAGCGGCTGCCGAGAACGGGAACGACGGGAACGGGAGCCTGAGATGCCGACGGCCGCATCGCGGATGACGCCCCGTGGTCTGCCCCTTGCCGTGCCCTGGGCCGCGTCGCTCTATGTCGGTGCCGTACAGCTCGGTGCGTACGCCACCGCACGGCTCCCCCGTCACCGGCGTACGGAACTGCTGCGTGCGCACTCCACCAATGTCACCAATCTGCGGGCCGGAAAGTGGCAGACGCTGGTCACGAGCGCGGCGTTCGTCGAGGAGCCGCTGCCGGTGGCCTACGGCGCCGCGCTGCTCGCCGCCCTCGGCACGGCCGAGGCCCGCTGGGGCCCCTGGCGTACGGCAGGGGTGTTCGCAGCCGGTCATGTGGGGGCCAGTCTGCTGGTCTACGCGGCCTTGCGCGGCCGGTCGCCGGGCGGTGCTCCCGGTGCTCCCGGTGCCCCTTGCGCTCGCCCAACTGGCGCCGGGGACTGCGCCGTTCCCGCCCCCGAGGCCACGGGAGAGGCGCCGCCGGACGCGACCACCCGGGCCATCGACGTCGGAGCCAGCTACGGCTTCAACGCCACGGTGGGCGCCCTCGCCGCCACCGTCCCGCACCGTGGCGCGCGCACCGCGGCCACGGCCGGTCTGCTGGCACTGGGGACCTGGCCCGTGCTGCGCCGCCGGCGGACGTTCACCGACGCCGGGCATCTGGCCGCGCTCGCGCTCGGGGTGGCGATGGGGACGGGGATACGGGCCGTAAAGGGGAGACGGGCAGGAGGGGGCTGAGGCGGGCGTGGACCAACGCGGGCGTGGAGAGAGGCGGGACGTGCGCGGACCACGACGGGTGGGCGCGGGCGCGGAGCGAGGCGGGCGCGGACCAACGCGGGCGTGGACCAACGCAGGCGCGGAGCGGAGCGGGTGCGAACGGCTGCCGTTCCCGGCACCCGCGCGGCTCGCGTGGGCTCGCGCGACTCGTGTGCGGCGAATCCCGTCACAGGGTCCGCCGCACGAGGGACAGATCACCGGCCGTCTGGTTCAATAGGCCCATGGCCAGCCTCACCGACACCGCGACGGGTCGCAGCGACCTCGAGCCTTTCTGGCCGTCCCGGCAGGCGCACGCATTCGACCGTCTGTGTTGCCGCGCGCACTGAGCGCGGGCCCGCACACCCCTCGTCGACGCCGTTGACCGGCGTTTTACGCCCTGCCCGCGCGCATGACGTCCCCGACGCCCCTCTGCGCGAAAGAGCTGACTTCCGATGACGAACCTCCGTACCCTGACCGCCGGTTCCGCCACGGCTCCCCTCCCGGCCCACGCCGCCCACCCCGCCGCACATCCCCCGCATCCCCCGCATCCCCCGCGCCACCGGCTGCGCGCCGTGGCGCCGGACGAGGCCCACGCGTCGCCCGCCACGCCCCCGGGCGAAGGCGCCCCGCCCCTCGGTGTCCCCTCGGTCGCCGAACTGCTGGACTCCGGCGCCACCTGGCTTCCGGCCCCGCAGCACACTCTGCCCGCGCTTCCCGGCCGGCCGCCGATGGTCGGCTATCTCGTCCTCGTACCGGCCGAGCAGGTCGCGACCGCCCCGCCGCCGGCCACCGCCGGTCCCGGGGCGAGTGCGCCGGCCGGCGACGAGATCGTGCGGATCGACCCCGAACAGCGCACCGCACAGGTCCAGGGCCGGCCGCTGGACCTGACGTACCTCGAATTCGAGCTGCTGGCCCATCTCGTCGCGCATCCGCACCGGGTGCACACCCGCGACCAGCTGGTGTCCACGGTGTGGGGCTACGGGCACGTCGGCGACGGCCGTACGGTCGACGTCCATGTCGCCCGGCTGCGGCGCAAGTTGGGCGCCGCGCACCGGTCGTCGATCGTGACGGTGCGGCGGGTCGGCTACAAGTACGTGCCGGGCATCTGAGATCCACAGGCCTTGAGGCCGGGCGGGGGAAGTGCTCCCCCGCCCGGCCTCACAGCGCGCGTATCCGGGGCCCGCACCGCTTCGGTGTGCCCCGGTCCCCGTCCCGTGGTGCGGACCGGCGGTGCAGAGCGCCCACACAGCCCGCCACCACCAGCCCGGTCCCCGAGGCCAGCAGCATCCCCTCGGCCGGGGAATCGGTGAGCGCCGTACCGCCCAGACCGCCGAGCGCCGCGCTGCCCACCGCCCAGATGCCCGCGCCCACCGCGTCCAGTGCGACGAAACGGCGCAGCGGGAAGCGGACGCTCCCGGTGGACAGGGCGGCGATCACCCGGCCGCCGGGCAGGAAGCGGCCGGCGATGATGAGCAGGGCGGCATGCCGTTCGACCCGTGCCCGGGCCCTGGAGTGCCGGGCCCGGCCGCGCTCTCCCCGCAGCAGCCGGGCGACCGCGCGCGGGCCCGCGTACCGTCCCACGGCATAGCCCAGGCAGTCACCGGCCAGTGCCCCGGCCGCCGCCACGCCCGCCAGCAGGGCGAGGAGCGGCAGGTCGGGGCCGATGAGCACGGCGACCAGGACGACGGTGGTCTCGCTCGGCATGAACGGCAGCAGCGCGTCGAGACCGGACACCAACAGGATGACCAGCCACAGCCAGGGCGAGCCCAGCATGCCCTGCAGGGGCTCGGTGAGCTGGTCCAGCTGCTCAAACACGGGCCGGAGTCTCCGGTGTGGCGGGCCCCGCCGGTACCGGAACCACCCGCACGGGGAACTCCGGTACGGGGGCCACCTCCGGTACGGGGGCCACCTCCGGTACGGGGAACGCCGGTACGGGGAACGCCGGTACGGGGAACGCCGGCACCGCCACCGCTCCCGGTCCGGGCACCGTCACCGCGCCCGGCTCCGGCCGGCCGCCCAGCACCGCGCGCGCCGCCCGGTCCGCCAGCTCCCGCCGGTCCCAGAGGCCGTCCGCCGCGTTCAGCACCGGATGTGCCGTGACGCGAACGGTCAGCGCCCGGGCGCCGAGCACCCTGCGCAGCGAGGCGGCAAAGGTGTCCTCGCCGCAGAACGCGGCCACCGTGCTGGGCAGGCCCTGCTGGGTGTAGTGGAGGGTCACCGGGCGGACCGGCGCGCCCGCGTCGAGGGCGGCCTGGAAGGTGGCCCGGCGGAAGCTGCCCCGGTCGGCCGTGCACCAGGTGGTGGCCTGCGGGAAGACCGCCACCGACCGCCCGGAGCCCAGCAGTTCGGACACCTCCCGGACGGTGTGCCGCAGGCGGCGGGGGCTCGTACGGTCGATGAAGTGCGTACCGGCCCTGCGGGCCAGGCCGCCGACGACCGGCCAGGTGCCGACCTCGCGCTTGGCGAGCAGGGTGACCGGTTCGACGGCGAGCAGGGCGAGGATGTCGAGCCAGGAGATGTGGTTGATGACGATGAGGGTGCCGGGGCCGGAGCCGGCACCGAGGCCAACGCCGGTGCCGGTGCCGAGGCCAGGGCCGTTGGCGGTGCCGGGGCCGGAGCCGGGACCCGTGCCGTCACCGTCGCGACCGCCCGCGGTGAGCGCGGCCGCGCCCTCGACGCGGACACCGAGCGCATCGAGCAGCGAAGCGGCGTGGGCCCGCAGCCGTACCGGATCGGCCATCCGCTCACCGTCCGTCAGCGCCCGCCGTACACAGCGGGCGAACGCGGCGCCGCGCCGGGCGGTGCGGGTCGCCGGTACGCGCGGCAGGGCGTGGGCGGCGCAGTCCGGGGTGCAGTCGGACCACACGTCCCAGGGGCCGTTCACCGCGCGCCCAGGAAGTAGCGGCGGTAGCGGTCGTCGAGCCGTTCCATGTCCAGGACGACGAAGAAGTCGGCGACGTCGAACTCGGGGTCGTGGGCGGGCGCGCCGCAGATGAAGGCGCCGATGCGCAGATAGCCGCGGAGCAGCGGCGGCAGCTGGGCCAGGCTGGGGCGTGCGGGGACCGGGACGGTGGGGTGCCAGGGGTGGTGCGGGGTGACCTGCAGCCCGTGCGGGGCGGCGTAGCGGGTGCGGCCCAGTCCCCAGGCGTGAGCGGCCGCGGTGCCGCCGTCGGCGAGCGGGACGGAGGCGCAGCCGGCGAGGTAGCGGTGGCCGGAGAGCAGGGTGTAGCGGGCGAGCGCGGCCCACATCTGGGTCATGACGGCACCGCTGCGGTGGGCGGGGTGGACACAGGAGCGGCCGGCCTCGATGAGGGAGGGGCGCAGCTCCGCCAGCGCGCCGAGGTCGAACTCGCCGTCGGAGTAGAGCCGCGGGCTGCGGCCGGGCGGCAGCAGCCGGTAGGTGCCGACGACGTCGCCGGTGGCGGTGTGGGTGACGACGAGGTGGTCGGCGAGGTCGTCGACGGCGTCGATGTCGTGGCCGGCCAGCGGGGAGTGCAGGGTCGCGCCCATCTCACCGGCGAAGACCTGGTGGCGCAGCCGCTGTGCGGCGCGGATCTGCGCGCGGGTGTCGGCGATCTCCGCGGTGTAGCCCGCGTCGGCGGCGTGGCCGGGACCGGGACCGGCGGGGGCGTGCCCGGGACCGGCGGGGACGGCGGCGGGAGCGTGGCCGGGACCGGCGGAGGCGGCCCCCGTGGGGGCGGGAGCGGGTGCCGGGCCGGGAACGACCGTGGGGGCGGCCACGGGCGCGGGGACGGTAGCGGAAGCGGATGCGGAAGCCGTGCGGCGAACGGCAGCGGACGCGGTCGATGCCATGCTCATGAGAGCCCTCCGTGGGGAGTGGGGAGGCTGTGCGAGTCGGCGGACGGTGAGTCGGCGGGGCCGGCGGACCGTACGGAGCGAGCTGCCGGTGCACTGTTCGGCCGCTGCACCGCTCCGCGGTGGTCCGGGTACGCCCTGAGCGCGGGCGCAACCCCATGACCTGGCCCTTCTCTACACGGCAGACTGTTCCCTGGCCCGCCGGCCGGGCGCGTGAAGCCCAGGGAGCGAACGGGTGAGGGCCTGCGGAACACTGGTCGCCGCGCTCCGGGACCGGGGGCGCGTCGCTCCCGCGGGCCGATGTCCCGGCCGGTATGTCCGGGCTCCGTCGCCTACCGTCTTGGACTGGGACCGGGCGCCCGTTAGCGTGCCACCCGCACGGAGACTGTTTGTTACCACCGAGCAGTGGGAGCACACATGAGCCGACCGTCACGACGCGCACTGTTGGGAACCGCCGGAGCGATCGGGGCCGGGGCGGCGCTCGGCGGGGCCGTTCCCGCCGCGGGCGCCGCGGCCGCCACGAGACCCGCCCGCCACCAGCGGCGGGCAGCGGCGCACGGCACCGGAGCGGCGTATGACACGGAACCGGCGCGGGCGGCACTGACCCGGCTGCTGCCCCGGCACGCCGACCAGTTCCAGCTGGTGCCGCTCGCCCCGGACGGCGGCGCCGACCGCTTCCGGGTGGACGGCCGGGCGGGCCGGATCACGGTCTCCGGGACCACCCCCGCCGTCCTGCTGACCGGCGTCCACTGGTACCTCAAGTACACCTGCCGGGCCCAGCTGTCCTGGGCCGGCGACCAGGTGGAGCTCCCCGGCCGGCTGCCCGCCCCGGCCTCGCCGGTCGACCGGTCCACCGCGCTGCGCCACCGCTTCGCCCTCAACGACACCCACGACGGCTACACCGCCCCGTACGCCGACTGGCCGCACTGGGAGCGGCTGATCGATGTGCTGGCGCTGCACGGGGTGAACGAGGTGCTGGTCACCCCGGGCGCCGAGGCCGTCTACCACCGGCTGCTGACCGACTTTGGCTACTCCGACGCCGAGGCCCGCGCCTGGCTCCCCGCGCCGTCGCACCAGCCGTGGTGGCTGCTGCAGAACATGAGCGGCTACGGCGGCCCGCTCAGCCGCGAGCTGATCGACAGGCGCGCCGAGCTGGGCCGCAGGATCACCGGCCGGCTGCGCGAGCTCGGCATGCACCCCGTCCTGCCCGGCTACTTCGGCACCGTCCCGGACGGTTTCGCCGCCCGCAACCCCGGCGCGCGCACCGTCCCGCAGGGCACCTGGTCCGGCCTCAAGCGCCCCGACTGGCTCGATCCGCGCACCGACGCCTTCGCCGCGGCCGCCGCTTCCTTCTACCGCCATCAGCAACAACTCCTCGGCCCCGCAGACCACTTCAAGATGGATCTGCTGCACGAGGGCGGCGACCCGGGCGACGTGCCCGTGCCGGACGCCGCCCGCGCCGTCGAGAAGGCGCTGCGCACCGCCCGCCCCGATGCCACCTGGGTGATCCTGGGCTGGCAGGGCAATCCCCGGCGCGATCTGCTGGACGCCGTCGACCACGACCGGATGCTGATCGTGGACGGCCTCAGCGACCTGGACACGGTCACCGACCGGGAGCGGGACTGGGGCGGGGTGCCGTACGCCTTCGGCTCGATCCCCAACTTCGGCGGCCGCACCACTCTCGGCGCCAAGACCCATATCTGGGCCGAGCGCTTCACCGCCTGGCGCGACAAGCCGGGCAGCAGGCTCGCCGGGACCGCGTACATGCCGGAGGCCGCCGAACGCGACCCGGCCGCGTTCGAGCTGTTTTGCGAACTGGCCTGGCGGGAGCGCCCGGTGGACCGCGCCGCCTGGTTCGACGGCTATGCCGACCTGCGCTACGGCGCCCGCGACGACGGGGCCCGCGCCGCCTACGCCGCGCTGCGCACCAGCGCGTACGAGATCTCCAGCAAGGACGGCCGGCCGCACGACTCGGTCTTCGCCGCCCGCCCCTCGCTGGCCGCCCGCTCGGGCACGGTCTACGCCACCCACACCCCGGCCTTCGACCCGGCGGCGTTCGACACCGCCTTCGCCGCGCTGCTGACGGTCCGCCCCGCGCTGCGCGACAGCGACGCCTACCGCCACGATCTGACGGACGCCGCCCGGCAGGCCCTCGCAAACCGGTCCTGGCAGCTGATCGGCCAGCTCCAGGAGGCCTACCGGCGCAAGGACGGTACGACGTTCCGTGCGCTGTCGGAGTTGTGGCTGCGGCTGATGCGGCTGTGCGACGAGGTCACCGGCGCGCACCGGCTGTTCCTGCTCGGGCCCTGGCTGGCCCAGGCCAAGGCCATGGCGACCGGGGCCGAGGAGCAGGCGCGGCTGGAACACAGCGCCCGTGCGCTGATCACCACCTGGGCGGACCGGGCCACCGCCGACGGCGGCTCCCTCGCCAACTACGCCAACCGCGACTGGCACGGCCTGATCCGCGAGGTCCATCTCCCGCAGTGGCAGGCGTACTTGGACGAACTGGCGGACGCGCTGGCCGCGGACCGGCCCCCGAAGACCTTCGACTGGTACGCCCTGGAAGAGCCCTGGACCCGCGCGCGCACCACCCATCCGCTGCGCCCGACGACCGATGCGTACCGCACCGCGCGGCGGGTCCACGACACCCTTGCCAAGGCCCCCTACCAGGGCACCGTCACGGTCACCGCCGACCCGTCCGCGCTGCCTCCGGGCGGCCGGGCCACCGTCACCGCGGCGCTGCGCAACGTCAACGGGCTGCGGGCGACCGGCCGGGTGGACTTCGCGCTGGGCGGCGTCGACGCCACCGCGTCGGGCCCGGCGTCGCTGCCGTCGCTCCCGCCCGGCGGCACCGGCCACGCCCGCTGGCAGGTCACCGCCCCCGCCGGCCCCCTGCACACCCCCCTGCACCCGCTCCCCTACGACCTCACCGTCGACTACGGCCCGAAGGGCGAGCCACGGGTCCGCGCGGCGCGGCACGGCACCCTGTACGTGGCGGGGCCGCTGGACGACGGGCTGCGGACCGTCACCACCAATGCGGCGGTTTTCGGCCAGTTGGGCGAGCGGCTGGCCGTCAACGGCGGGGGCGCGGACCTCTGGAAGGCCACCGCAGAGTTCGGCGCGGTCTACCGGCCGGGCGCGCTCACCGCGGGCGGCTCGGTGACCGTCGAGGTGACCTCCCAGGACCCGACCGGCCCCTGGGCCCGCGCCGGCCTGGTCGTCCGCAACCGCCTCGCCGCACCCTCCGCACCCTCCGCGCCCTCCGCGCTTTCCTCGCTCTCCGTGCCCTCCTCACCCTCCGCCCCGGGCGCCCCCTCGGCCACAGGCGCCGCGGACGCCCTCGGCTTCCTCAACCTCTCCGTGACCCCCGCCAGCGGCGTCGTGCTCTCCTACGACGCGAACGGCGACGGGACCCTGGACACCTACCGGCGGCTCACCGGCCTCACCGCGCCCGTCCTGCTCCGCCTCACCCGCGGGAAGGACGCCGGGACCGCGGGCACCTACACCGGCTCCTGCTCCACCGACGACGGCGCGACCTGGCGCGAGATCGCCACCGTCACCGTCCCCGGAGCGGCCGCCCGCCAGGACACCGGTCTGCACCAGTGCGCCGCCAACTCCGCGACGGAGCACCGCGGGACGGCGGAATTCCGCCGCTGGAAGCTCGCCTGACCGCCGCGTACCCTGACCGGGAACGCACCACGAGCGAGGGGATCACCACATGAGTGCCGCAGCTGAGAAGGAGTGGCTCTACGCCCTCGACATTTCCGACGCCACCTGGCAGCGCGCCCCCGGAGACGCCGAGGAGGCCGTGGAGATCGCCTTCCTGGAGCGGGGCGCGGTGGCCATGCGCAACTCCACGGACCCTGATGTGGTACTGCGCTACACCGAGGCGGAGTGGCGGGCCTTCGTCCTCGGCGCGCGGGACGGCGAGTTCGACCTGCAGCGCTGAGCTCCGGCCTGCAGCGCTGACGTCCGGCCTGCAGCGCTGAGGTCCGGCCTGCAGCGCTGAGGTCCGGCCCACAGCGCGAAAGCCGGCCCGTCCGGCAGTCACGGCGGCCACCGCGGTCCACCCACCGCGGTGGCCGCTGCCGTGCGGGCGTCACCCGTCGGGGCGCCCCGGAGGGCCGGTGACCATCACAGGAATCACTCGTTTCACCGAACGTGAAGCAGCAGCAAGCGACACCCCAGCGTCCGGACCGCACCTCCCCCGGCAGCCTTGAGGACATCGGTGACGTCATCGACGTCGAGCAGGCCGAGGCGGCGCTGGTCGAGCACTACCCGCGGCTGGTCCGGCTGGCCTACCTCGTCCTGCCGCCGGGCCCCAGCCGCGGCCGGCGGGTGCTGGCCGCCCATGCCGTCGTGCAGCGGGCCCTGCCGCGCCAGCGCAGTTCCACCCGCGGCCTGGGACTGCCCGCCCAGCGCGCCGGCACGGACGCGGCGATCGACCCCGGCTATGCCTTCGTCCGGCTGCGGGTCCTGCGGGCCGCCCTGGCCGCCGGCCGCTCGCGCCGGTGGCTGCCGGTGCCGCCGCACCCGTTCCCCCAGGTCTGGGGCCTGCGGCTGTTCCCGCGCTCCGGCGGGGCCGATGAACTCGCCCTGGACCAGGCGCTGTCGGCGCTGTCCGGCCCGGGGCGGGCGGCGTTCGTACTGCGCGATCTGGAACGGCTCAGCGCCCCCGAGACGCGCCGGGTGCTGGAGGCCGCCGGGGTGGACCACCCCCGCGCGGCGCTGGACGAGGCGGAGCGGGCCAAGACCCCGGCCGGCAGCCGGGACCGGTCGCTGCTGGAGTCACCGGAGTTCGACCCCTGCGCACTGCAGGCCAGGCCGACGGACCTGATCCGGCGGCGGCAGCACGGCAGGGCGGTGCTGACCGCCGGTGCAGCCGTGCTGGTCTGCGGGGCGCTGCTGGGGATGCCCGGCGACGGCTGGGGCCCGGACGGCGCCGCCGCCCCGCCGTACGCGCGCAACGCGGCGTCCGAGGCGGCGCTGGACCCCGGCAAGCTCACGGTGACCTCCGCGACCGCCTGGAAGAACGCCGCCCGGCAGGACTTCTCCGCCTGGCCCGCCCGCGGCGACCGGATCCACGACAAGGCGCTGCTGCGGCGGGCGCTGGCCGTCTGGGCCAGGCCCGGCGAGGGGGTCCCGGTCTCGGCGACGCCCGGCACCCCGACCGGACCGGCCGCGGGCCCGGCCCAACTGCTCTTCGCGGGCGTGGTGGACCACGTCGTCGTGGTGCTCCTGCACGACGGACTGCGGGTGGTGCGCTACGCGGAGGCGGCGGACGGCGAGGGGCAGAGCGACGGCACCGGCGCCGCGGTGGACTTCGCGCGGACCGACGGCGCGGCGGCGGATTCGGCGAGCGCGCTGGTGGTGAGCCGTACACAGGGCAACGTCCGGTATCTGACCGCCCCCTGGGTGAAGTCGGCGCGGCTGGTGGACCTGGTCAAGCCGGACGCGCCGGGTGCTCGCTTGCGGATCCGGCCCGACGGCACCACCAATCCCGTCCCCACCCCCCGGCCCGCGGCGGCGACGTGCACGACCTGGCCGGCGCTGCGGATGGGCGGCCGTCTGCTCACCGACCTCGGCGAACTGGCCCCGGCCCGGCTGACGTACGGCACCCCCCGCAAGCCGGGCGAGGTGACCGCACCGCGCGCCAGGACGGCCTGGGCCCGCACGGCCTGTCAGCTCGCCGCGGTACGCGGCCAGGGCGTCCGCGCGGTGAATTCCTGGGAGTTCGCCCACCAGCCGCTGCCCGGGGGCGCGGGCAGCGCGGCCTGGCTGTGCACCCGCGCCGAGACCTGGCGCGGTCCGGGCAGCCGGACGATGGCCCAGATCCAGACACCGGCAGCGGGCGGCAGCCGCTACGCACCCGGCACGGTGGCGGCCCGCGCCGAGGGCGGCACGGCCTGCGGCCCCCGCGCCCCGCGCGCCCTGGCCGGAGTGCTGTGGAAGTCCACCACCGGCCAGTGGTGGCTACTGGCCGCGGGCAGCAGCAAGGTCACCTCGATCACCACCACCGGCGACGTCCGCGGCCAGTCCCCCGGCCGCCTGCTGACCCTCCCGGCGAAGTCGGGCGACCGGGCGGAGCTGAAGGGGCGCCTGGCGAACGGGAGGGCGATGGGGGCGGTGGGCTAGGCAGTTCAGCGGGCGAACCGTCCGCGGCGAGGCAGCCACGGCGGTCGGCCACCCGCCTTCGACCGCCGGGCCGTTTCGTCGGAGCCTAGCGGCCTTCCCAGGCGGTCACTGAAAGCGTCACCTTGCCTTCCGGCGGCAAAACCTGCCGCACGCGCAGCAGTTCGCCTTTCTCCGGGTTGTAGGGATGAGTTATGCAGAACTGCTGGCCGACCTTGAGCTTGAGCAGCGGAATGCCGTCCTTGATCTCGGAGGCTTTACCGCTCTTCATGGCTTCGTTGCAACTGCGCCCATCCTGCGCGCCGGTGACCTGGAAAATTGCGCGGGCGTCGGGCTTGGAGAATCCCAACTCTGCGTCGCCGCTTCGGCAAGCGAAGACCGACAGGTCCGTGCCGTCGAGTGCCGAGGGGGATGCTTCAACGGTGTGGGGAGAGTCGCCGTAGAGGGCGGCCCAGAAGTGCTCACAGGTGATTCCGCCGGCCTGCGGCCTGCCACCCAGTGTGAGCGGTGAGTCCTTGTACCGCATCTGCGGGCCGGAAGGCGGGGAGCCGGCGGTTGGTTTCACGACCGGCTTGGCAGTTGATGCGGGGCCGGTCTTGTCCTCCCCGCTTGAGCACGCCGCGACCAGAGAGACGGTCAGAACCATTGTCAGGGCAGCCGATAACCTACGCATGGCTCCCGAGGATTTCACGGGCCGCACCGCCGGACAAGCCGCTCTATGCCGCCGTGTGGATTTCCGGCCTTGCCGTTTTGGAGGTCGGCGGCTGTGTGAGTGATCACGCAATTCCCCAGGAAGGACCGGTTCGCCACTGCACAATTCCTCTTCGCCCTGTTCCAGGCGGGTGATCGTTCTCGGTCAGCTGAAGATCGCCAGGGGGCGGACTTCCAGGACTGCGTCCGTGGGACTCCATCTGCGGACCTTGCCCAGGCAGAGGGCGAAGAAGGGGCCGGGGTCCGGGTCCCCGTCCTCCTGCGAGCGCAGGCCCGAGGTACGGCAGGACAAACGGATGCGTGCCGTTGCGGTGGGACCGTAGGGGGCCGTGAAGACGGTGCGGGTATCGGTTGACGCGGCCTCGTTCCGTTCGAAGTCGCCGGACAGGAGGACGAACCCGCCATCGGTGGCGGTGAGGCGGACCGGCTCGTTCCGGTGGCCCGCGGAGCGCGCCTTTGCCAATGCGGCATTGCGGCGTACGGTGCCGCGCCGCAGGTTGGCGTGGACAATGGCATTGCTGCCTTCCAGGCCGTCGACAATGAGGCCGATGACGGAAATGGCTTCGGCCACCTCGATGTAATTGGTGACGACCTCACGGCTGCGCTCGTAGTTGGTGCCTGCTTGGCTGAAGGACGGCACGAGCATCTGGAGTCGGGAGGTCCAGCTCGTCCTGGTCCGCTGTTCGACTGCCTTGCGGAGTGCCGTGGTGTACCGGTTCATCTGGTACGCGTCCATGATTTTCCGGTCATCGAGGTAGATGCACGTCGTGCCGTCCACCAGGCGCTTCGACAGTCGCCTGCGTCGCCGTCGGGCGCCGTTCAGCAGCGCCAGCAGGACGACCACGCTCGCTACGGTCGCCAACCACACGAGCATCCAGCGCCAGTTGAGGTCCCACCACAGAGGGTCGCTGAACACGGGCACGTGGTTCACCCCGTTTTCTGTTGGGCCGGGTCTGAAACCGGCTTCGGGCACTTCTTGACGACTGCGATCATCTGCTCCAGCACCTGCCAGTCGGGCATTCTCGCCGCCGTCTGCTCGCGGTGGGACGGCCGCGGAGCCGGGATGCCCTGGCCGTTCAGGTGTTCGGCGAGCTCGTCGGTGCTGCCCGAGGGAACGAGCTGGTAGCCGAGCTGCGTCTCACGGCGGCGCAGTTCAGGATCGTTCTCCAGTAGCTCGCCGAGCTGGTTGGCTTCGTGGTCCAGAGCGATGAAATGCGGATGGGACAGCATCGGGTACTGCGGATAGAGCAGTACCCGCTCGGTGTCCACCGTCCCGTGAGCGGCCCGGTACGTGGCCTGGTAGGCGAGGTATTGGTGCTCGTACAGGACGGCGATCGGGTCTTGGCTGGGGCCGTCGGAGTCGATGTAGTACGTGTACAGGCTGTCGCTGGGGCTGCCCTGGCTGAGCAGCAGTGGCGAGATGCTGCGGGCCAGCGCCCGGGCCTGCCGGTTGTCGATGGGCGGGGTGTTGTGGTGCTGGGTGAAAGCGACCAGGCCCACGTAGGCGTCCGCCGAGGCCGACTGGCAGATGTCGGAGGTCTGGGCGAGCACCGGATTGTCATTGTGGATGCCATGGTGGTCAACGTGGAGGTCGTTCCAGCTCAGACCCTTTCTGGTCAGGGTCAGGAACTTGTCCATCTTGAGCGTGTAGTAGAGCGGCTGTCCCCCGCCGGGAGCGGGCTGGGGGGAGGCCACCTGCCGGTCGTGCAGCGTTTCCGCGTACCCGCGGAAGCTGGCCAGGACCAGGGGGCTGTCGAAGGGCTGGAAGTCCTTGCTGTACTCCCCGGCTGCCTGCCGTGTGTCGTGGATCTGATCCGCGGCGGGCTTGCCGGAGGGGAAGACGAAATCAAGACCCTTCAGGCTGCCCGTCGCCACCGCGCGGGAGCCCGCGCTGGAGGTTTCCACCCGTAACCCGTGCTTGCGCAGGATCCGGACGACCTGCGGGTCCTCGAAGAAGTCGCCGATGGACGCCAGGCGCCCCTTGAGGGTGGTGACGCGTTCGAAGGGCAGCAGGAGATGCCCGCTCCTCGCCAGCTGGACGGTCCCCGTCACCGTCAGGGCCAAGACCACGGCCGGCATCAGCGCGCGGAGGACACGTGGCCGTAAGGAGCGAGAGGCCCGTACGACGGCCAGGGAGGGTTCCGCTGTTGTCGACGTCGGAGTTGGATCTGCTGCTGGATCTGAGTTCACCGCTCGTTCCCCCCGAAGCAGGTGCGCGAACAAGCACTAGCATGCCGCCCCAGGGGTGGCCCCGAGCCGTCGATTACGCGAAAGCTGTGTGGATGTCCGGCCGCATTCGCCAGACGAGAATGGCCGATTTACCCCTTGATCCTTCGGCACCTTGGGCACTGCATTCGAAGACTCGTCACCGCACCCACAGCCCCGCGCAGCGGACCCCGCCCGCCGCTGGGGGCACCTCCCACACCCTTGAGGCAGTGGGGGGAGAAACGGCGAGAAGCAACCACGGCGGGAAAGCCGAAATCGTGGGAAGCCCACGGCCGGACGGCCAAAGGCAGAATCACCCCATGGACGAGATCACCTTTCGGCTCGCCGACGACGGCGACGATCTGCCGGGCCTGGTCGGGCTGTACGACGCCGCGGCCCGCTGGATGCAGGCCAACGGCATCGACCAGTGGAAGCCCGGCGGCAAGGACGAGGAGCACTTCCGGGTGCGGCGGAAGGAGGGCGAGGTCTGGCTCGCGGAGGCCGCCGGGCGGCGGGTGGGCGGGTTCGAACTGTGGTGGTGTGACGAGCCCGCGTGGGGGCCGCAGCCACCGGTGGCGGGCTATGTGCACCGGCTGATGGTGGACCGCGAGCGGGCACCGGCCGGAACCGGGCGGGCGATGCTGGCGCACGCCGAGCGGCGGATAGCCGGAGCGGGCCGCGCGTGGGCCCGGCTGGACTGTCTCGCGTCCAACCCTCGGCTGCGCACCTACTACGAGGGCGCCGGCTACACCGTCGTCGGGGAGCAGCCCTTCAAGGAGGGCAACGGCGGCAACCGGTATGCCGTCGCCCTCCTCGAAAAGCGGCTGAAGGCCTGAGCCGGACCTCAGCCGCGCCGGAAGTCCGCCACCGTGCGGGCCGGGACGGTGAAGGTGCCCACCAACCGCTGCCCGGGGGCGTGGGCAGCGCATCCTCAGGCCGCGTCCTCGGGGCGTGCGGTGAGGACGCGGGTGACCAGGTCGGTGAGGGTGGCCCGCTCCTCGGCGTCGAGGGGGGCGAACCACTGCTGCTCGCGGCGGGACTGCTCGGCGAACGCCTCCTGGACGGCGTCCGCGCCCGCGGCGGTGAGGCCGACGGCGATCGCGCGGCCGTCGTCGGGGAGTCGTCGGCGCTCCACCAGGCCGTCCCGTTCGAGGGTGTTGACGGCGTTGGTGACCGACGAGCGGGACATCGCCGAGAGCTCGGCAAGCCTGGCGGGCTGGGTGGGGCCCAGCAGCCACAGCTTGAACATCAGCCGGAAGCCCGGGAGCGTCCAGCCACGCGGGCGGTGGATGTGGCTCTCCAGGTCGGCGATGACCAGGTAGGACAGGTGCAGCAGGTGGTAGGCGAGCGAGAAGGCTTCCGGGTCGGCCGGTGACGGCATGCCCGCCAGCCGGTCGCGCGCGTAGGCGGCGTAGCTGAGATCTGGTCGTTCCACGGGACAGAGTCTTGCGCATGGCGGCCTCGACGGGAGATTGTTATGGCCGTAACAATCTCCAACGAGCCGGAGGATGCTGTGCGGATCACCATCGCTGGAGGCGGTATCGGCGGGCTCGCCACCGCGCTCAGCCTGCATGCGGCCGGATTCGACGACGTGGTCGTCCACGAGGCGGCCCAGGTGATCCGTCCGCTCGGCGTCGGGATCAACCTCCTTCCGCACGCGGTGAGGGAGCTGACCGAGCTCGGTCTGGCCGACCGGCTGGCCGCGATCGCCGTCCCCACGGCCGAGTTGGCCTACTACAACCGGTACGGGCAGGCGATCTGGTCCGAACCACGCGGGCTGGGCGCCGGTTACCGATGGCCGCAGTACTCGGTGCACCGCGGCAGGCTGCAAATGCTGCTGCTGGACGCCGTCCGCGAACGCCTCGGTGCGCACGCGGTGCGGACCGGGAGCCGGATCACCGGCCTGCGCCACGATGCCGATCTGCTCGTCGGCGCCGACGGGATCCACTCGGCCGTCCGGGCCGCGCTCTTCCCCGGCGAAGGGGCACCGCCGTGGAACGGGCTCGTGCTGTGGCGGGGCACGACCCGCGCCGAGCCGTTCCTGACCGGCCGGTCCATGATCATGGCCGGGGACGGCTCGCAGAAGTTCGTCGCCTACCCGATCGGGGACGGCCGACTGATCAACTGGATCGCCGAACGGCCGCTGGGCGACGAACCGCCCGAGCGGGGAAACTGGAACCGCCCCGCCGAACCGGCCACGATCGTGGAGCACTTCGCCGACTGGAAGTTCGACTGGCTCGACGTACCCGGGATCATCACGGGAGCCGAGGCGGCCTTCGAGTACCCGATGGTGGACCGCGACCCCCTGCCCAGCTGGACCAGGGACGATGTCGTCCTGCTGGGCGACGCCGCACATGCCATGTACCCCGTCGGGTCCAACGGGGCGTCCCAGGCGATCATCGACGCCCGGGTACTCGCCCACTCGCTCGCCACGACCGGCTCCGCAGCCGCCTACGAGGACATCCGCAGGCCGGCCACCACCGCACTCCAGCTCGCCAACCGGAGCCAGGGACCCGAGGTCGTCATGCGGCTCGCCCACGAACGGGCTCCCGACGGCTTCGACGACATCGACCAGGTCGTCCCGCTCACGGAACGAGCGGAGATCGCCGCTTCTTACAAGCGGACGGCGGGTTTTGATCCGGTCTTGCTGAACGAACGGGCTTCTTGGTCTGTGCGGTGACGCTGCGCTTGGCTGTCTTCCCATGTTTTCGGCTGTCCCGCCGTGGGGGTTGCTCGCCGTTTTTCGCCCGCTGCGCGGTGCGCCCGCCGTGGCGCCTGCGGCGGGCCGGTCCGCTGCGCGGGGCTGTGGGTGCGGTGACAGGCCTCCGGGGCCTGGTGTGTGGACTGCTTCGCTTTACGTCCACACACCAGGCCCCTCCGGCCCGTCCCCTCCCGTTGGGGGAGTAAGTGAAGATCGGTGGGGGCTGGCCACGGTTGTCGCCGTGCGGCCTCTACTGGTCATTCAGGGTGACCCGTTTTTCGTCTGATCACCAGGTGCACCGGACCACTCAGGTCCACCCCCACCGGCCTTTTCCTATCCCCTCAACGGGAGGGGACGGGCCGGAGCGGGTGGGGTGCCGGACGTAAAGCGAAGCAGTCCGGCACCCCACCCGCGGAGGACCGTCACCGCACCCCGACAGCCCCGCGCAGCGGCACCGCCCGCCGCTGGGGGTACCTCCCACGCCCTTCAGGCAGTGGGGGAGCAACGGCGAGAACCCCCACGGCGGGACGGCCGAAACACGGGGCGAGGCAAAGCGCAGCGGCAACGCCCGCCGCCAGGCGCAGGCGCAACGGCGGGCGCACCCGCGCAGCGGGGCGAAACACGACGAGCAACCCCCACGGCGGGAAAGCCAAAAACGTGGGACGTCAGCCAAGCGCAGCGGACCGGCGGAAGACCGCGACCGTGCGGGCCGGGACCGTGAAGGTGCCCGAGGACCGTGCGTACGACGCGGTGGCGGTGGTCCGGTCCGTGCCGTGGGCCTGGACGGGGTGCAGGGCGTAGCCCGAGCCGGCGAGGGCGTGGACGGTCTGGTTCTGGCGGTGCGGGGTGGCGTTGAGGATGATGACGAGGTTGCCGAGGCGCATGGTGATCACGCCGGGGGTCTCGTCCTTTCCGGAAAGGGGGAAGGACAGCGCCGACTGGACGCGGGAGGTGGTCGGCAGGCCGAAGGCCGGTTCCGTGGCGTGGATGCGCAGCAGGTCGCGGTAGGCGGCGGAGGCCTGGTGGATCGCGGCGCAGCCGGGGCGGAGTGCGGCGTCGGCCAGGAGGGGACGGGCGTAGGGCCACTTGTCCTTGTTGCCGGCGGCCGGGGGCAGTCCGCGGCCGAAGCCGTTGCCGTCGGCGCAGTTCCAGTGCAGGGCGTTGAACCAGTCGCCGCTGTCGAAGGAGTTGCGGTCCAGGGACTTGGAGCGCAGGAGGTCGGAGCCGGCCTGGGAGAGCGCCGGGCCCTGCGAGAGGGCGGCGGTGGCGAGGGCGAGCACCTGCATCCGGGAGCGGTCGGCGGCGCCGGTGTGCTGCGGGAGTTTGTAGGCCAGGGCGTCGTAGAGGGTTTCGTTGTCGTGGGCGTCGGCGTAGGCGAGCGCGTCGCCGGGGGCGGCTGCGTAGCCGGCCGGAGCGCCGTTGTAGTCGATCTGTGAGCCCTTGACGCGGTGGCCGGTGGTGTCGGTGAAGGTGTAGTCGGCGAGGTTGCCGGTGAGGCCGACCTTGATGAGATCCTGGTAGTGGAGGAGCCGGGCGCGCTGCTCGGCCGGACTCCCGTTCTCCTTGGAGGAGTTGGGGTCGGTGTAGAGGCCTGAGGCGAAGCCCTGGATGCGGGGGTCGCCGTCGAAGGGGCTGCCGCCGCGTACCGCGTCCCTGGCCCGGTCGCTGAAGGTGGCGATGCCGGTCCCGGCCATGTTCCGCTGGGTGGCCTGGACGAAGCGGGCGTCGTTCGCGGCCTCGCCGAAGTTCCAGCCTTCGCCGTAGAGGACGATCTTCTTGCCGTCGATGCCGTCCTTGTCAGGGGTCAGCGCGTCGAGGGCCTTCCTGACGGCCAGGATGTTGGCCTTGGGGTGGTGGCCCATGAGGTCGAAGCGGAAGCCGTCGACCTTGTACTCCTTGGCCCAGGTGACGACGGAGTCGACGACGAGCTTGCCCATCATGGTGTGTTCGGGGGCGGTGCCCGAGCAGCAGGTGGAGGTGGCAACGCTGCCGTCGTCCATGAGCCGCTGGTAGTAGCCGGGGACGATGCGGTCCAGTACGGAGTGCGGGTCCTGGCCGCTCGCGGCGGTGTGGTTGTAGACGACGTCCATGACGGTGCGCAGCCCCGCGCCGTTGAGGCCCTGGGCCATGCGGCGGAACTCGACGGTGCGGGCCGGGCCGCTTGGGTCGGAGGCGTAGGACCCTTCCGGGACGGTGTAGTGGAGCGGGTCGTAGCCCCAGTTGTAGGTGTCGCGGCCGGCCGTCTTGCCGACACAGTCCTGCTGGCGGTCGGAGTCGGGGGCGTACGAGGCCAGGTCGCAGCCGGGACGGGCCTGGTCGGCGGGCCGCTCGGGCATGGTGGCGAAGTCGAAGGCCGGCAGGAGGTGGACGTAGGAGGTGCCGGACCGGGCGAGGGCGGCCAGGTGCCGCATGCCGTCCGAGCGGCGGTCGGTGAAGGCGAGGTACCGGCCGGGGTGGCGGGAGGTACGGTCCTCGACGGAGAAGTCGCGGATCTGGAGTTCCTGGATGCGGGCGCGGCGCAGCGGCACCGCGGCGGGCTTCGTCAGCCGTGACCAGCCGGGCGGGGCGAGCTGTGGGTCGTCGAGGTCGGTGACCAGGCTGCGGGCCGAGTCGGCGGTCAGCGCGGTGGAATAGGGGTCGGTGACCTTGTTGGTGACGGTCTCGCCGACGGTGGGCGCCCAGACCGTGACGAGGTAGCGGTACGGCTTCCCGGCCCAGTCGCGGGTGCCGGTGGCGCGCCAGATGCCGGTGGCGTCCTCGCGTCGCATCGGGACGGTACGGCCGTCGAGTTCGAGGGCGACGGTGCGGGCGGTGGGCGCCCAGACGGCGAGGGTGGGGCGGCCGTGGTGGAAGACCGGGCCGAGCGCGGCGCGCCGGGCGCGGGCGCCGTAGAGGTCGTCCAGTACGCCGGGTATCTGGACGCCGGTGGTGGCACGCTCCCCGTCGGCCGTGCGCTGGGTGGCGAGGAGCCTGCCGCGCAGGGCGGTACGGGCGAGGTGGCGGTCGCGGGGGTCGACCGTGAAGGCCGGGTAGCCCGTCAGATGCGGATAGGCGAGGCGTTCGGACGGGCTGAGGGCGCCGGGCGTGAGCCGGATGCGCTTGCCGTGCGCCCCGAACTCCAGCTGGGAGGTGGTGTGTTCCGCACCCTTCCAGACGACGGTGTCCCGGTCGATCCACTGGGCCCGGGCCCGCTCCGGGCCGGCCGCCTGCGCAGGGTGGGGCGGGGATGAGACGAGCAGGGCCGCCGCGCCGACGGCAACGGCGAGGGCGGCGGCCAGGTTCCGGCGGGCGCGGGGGCGGGGGCGGGGGCGGCGCGCGGCGGGGAACCGGCGTGTGGTGGAAGACATGGGTCATGGTTCTATCCGCGCCGATTCCACGCTGCAAGACCTTACGCAAGACATTGCAAGGGTGTTACGTTCCCGCAGTAGCCGGTCCGGCCGCCCGGAGGCCCGCCCCGCGGGCCCACGCGCCCGGACGACCGGACCGGTGCCGCCACCTCCCCGCCAACTCCCCTACAGCCTCGCCGGGACAGCACACCTGGCCCGCTGGCCAAGCCCAGTGAAGGACTCGGGCGCAGTGCACGTCCTCACGAGGAACCGGACTGCGCGGCAGCCCCCACAGACTCCACGAACTTGATCATCTTCAGGTGGTAGGTGCTTCTGCTCGGGTCGGGGAAGCGAATGCTGTGCCGGTAGTAGCGGTGGAACGCGATGATGCACGCCGCGTGCTCGATTTCCAGGGGCAGTGCGGCTGTATCTGCCTCCGACAGGGGCGCAAGAGCCTGATAGCCCGTCACCAGAGCGTGCAGCCGTTCGGGTACCAGGACGTCATCCTCCGCTGCCAGTCCAACCGCCGCCATGCCGAGATCCAGCAGGGGATCGTCAAGCGAGACCGTTTCCCAGTCCAGCACGGACAGCGCCCCGTCGTCACGCACGATCACGTTGTCGGCGAAAAGGTCCCCGTGTGCGACCTTCCGAGTACGTTCACTGTCGGCTTCGGCGCTGCGCACCCGCCTCAGGCAAGCCGCGAGCCACTCCGCAAACTCCCGGTCGGCGAACTGCGGAATGACATCCAACTGCTCAGCCGAGAGGCGGCGCGTCCCGACGGGAAGGTCACCGAGCCCTTCCGACTCCGGTGCCAGGGAATGCAGTTGCGCAAGAATGCGCCCTGCTTCGGGCAGCAACGGAATCGGAAGCGGCTGGCGCACGTCCCCCTCAATCCACTTCTTGAGGATGATCGGGCGGCCGTCGTCGAAAGTGGTGATCAAAGCTCCGTCGAGGGCGGGAACAACTTCGGTCGTCGGCACCCCCAGCCGATACACGGCCTGCGTGTACGTCGCGAGGTTCTGGGCGCTGACGAGGTCGTGATTGTCGAGGATGGTCAGCGTGAAGTCCCCGGATGGACCGGACACGTGGAAGCTGGAGTTCGCTGCACCGCCCTTGAGCGGTTCCAGTTGTGCGTCCTGTAGTCCGTAGCGCTCGGACACAGCGGGCAGGTCGATCTGGTCCAGCTTGGTGTACGTGGCCACCCGGCTCAGTCTCCTCTGTGTGCGGCAGCCTCACGGCGCCGATCATCGACAATCGCGGCCCAGCGTGCCCGCACTCGGCTTCGCTCGTCCACCCACTCGGCGCGCGGCAGATCTGCGGGCGGATCTTCACCCGCCATCAGATACGACAGTTCGACCAGATAGGCGAACTCCTCGCCCCGCACGCACTCGTGCAGCCTTTCTCGCGCCTCGTCCAGCAGGGCCGACTCCCCCAGGACCGCGGCATGGAGACAGACCGCGAAGCGCACGTACGCGACAGATGACGTGAGTCCCGCCTCACGCGCCTCCTCGACGACTGCCTCGGCGCGGGCCGGCAGGTCGGTACTGACACCTGCATCCCGTACGAGCGATGCGATCTTCGTTTGAAGCTCCGCCCACCGGATCGACACCGCGCCCAAAGCGTCCTGCGCCCGTGTGATCTCCTCCCCGGCACGGGGGCGATCCCGGAACGCGGCGGCGAAAGCCAGGCATGCCTGTGACAGCGCGGCCTCGCCCTGCTGGCCGAGCCGCAGCGCCTCGTCCCGGTTGACCGCGTACGAGGAGCAGGCGAGCGCCATATTCCCCTGGGTCCACCAAAGGTCGCCGAGGGCCCGGTCCCTGCGACCCTCCGCTCCAAGGGCCTCGGCTGCGGCACGCACCTGAGGGAACTGCCCCACGCGGCGCGCGAGGTGTACCAGGCCACGGGCCGCAGTGGGGGCAAGCCGTCTCCCGGCGTCGACGACCTGTCTCATCCCCTCCAGCGAGGGCGCGAAGTTCCCGAGATCGCGGTCGCACTCCGCCAGGAAGTAGCGCGGCAGTTCCAAAAGGGGCTCGGGCAACCACCCGGATGCCAGCACCTCGCGCAATTGCTCAGCGGTTTCGCTCCGGTGACACCGCTGCCGCCGAGCGATCGCGGACAACGCGATGGCCAGGGCCTCCGCCGCACTTCCGATCCGGGCGTTGTGGCTCGCTTGCGCGGCTGGGGCTGGCAGTTCGATGGGCTCCCACACGAAGTCGTCGACGTAGCGGAACGCCGCGTCCTGCAGCCATCCGAGCTCCAACCCGTAGTCGCGGGCGAGCGTCAGTCCCTGCCTCAGGGCGGCGACCAGACGCCGTCGGTCTCCGTCCGCCTCACGTTCCAAGGCATCGACCAAGCGTTGCGCGGCCCGCCGCCAGTCCGCCGGGCTCCAGCGGTCCTCACTCGTCGAGTCCGCCTCCCGCATGGCATCACGTACGAGATTGTGCAGCCGGTAGGGCCAAGGGGCGCCGGGATCCAGATCCACGAAGGGGCGCTCGACCAATTCCAGGGCGGGGGCATCATGATCGAGACCGGCGCCGGCCGCGGCCAACTCGATGGAGAACGAGTCGAGCAGGCTCACCGCTCTCAGGACCTGCCGCACGCTCGGTGTGAGATCACGGAAGGTCCGTGCCACCAGCGCCGGGAAGTCCAGATTGAACTCGCTCGCCACCGGGGCTCGTCCGTTCTTGCGGTACATGTCCAAGAACCGCATCACCGCGAGGTCCAGGTAGAGCGGCAGCCCGTGCGAGTTGGCAGTGATCAGGTGTCGCGCACTGTCATCCATCAGCGGCCGGTTGCCGACGGTCAGCCGCTCGCAAAGGTACCTCTCGCAGTCCTCCGCAGAGAGGTAGCCGACAGTGTGCTGGCGTGGTTCCTCCACCGCACCGCCGACGAGCAGAGGCCAGAAGTCCGCTCCCGCCCAGTCCAGCTGCCCCTCCAGTTCGGCATCGTCCCACTGCAGACGGTTGCGGCCGGTGATGATGAAGAGGGCGTTCGGCATCAGCCACGCCACCCGCTGGATCAGCCGCTCAAGATCGCGGTGCACGCGGTCCCCGACATCCTCGAAGGTGTCCAGCAGGACGACAAGCGTTGCCCGGCGCTTGGCGGAGACCCGGCTGAGGTCCCAGGCGAGCAGGTGCGAGTAGTAGCTGAGTGCTTCCACGTCCGGTTCAGCTTCGAGCAGGTCGGCCAAACGGCGGCACTCGGCGAGCGAGCGGACCTGGTGACGCCGGTCCCGCAAGGCGCGGACAAGCGAACGAAGCCCCTTTCCGACGAGCGCGCCCGCCGTGCCGGGCAAGGACGCCGCCTCTGCGACGTCCGACAGCACCGACTGCATCTGCCCGGACAACGACCGCGATCCCGGGAACCGGCTGAACCACGTGCGGCGCCGCAGATACTCTTCAAGCGGCTCTCCGGGATGATTGCGCTCCCAGTAGCGCTGGAACGCAAGGTCGAAAGCCGGCATCGGCTCCCCCAGCTCGACCACCGCGAGCCGCAGGGCAAGCATCAAGGACTCGAAGTCACTGCCGGAATCACGCGACAAGTCGATGCGTACGGGGACCACCCGCCTCACCCGGGGGTCCAGCGGAGGCCAGTCGGCCCCACGCGCTTCGCTGTCCACCAGGTGCTCGACGACGCCACGCGACAGCGTGGACTTGCCGATACCGCCGACCCCGTAGAAGACGAGCACGTTGCGACGCGGGGTTTCCAGATCCTCGACATCGAACGCGGCCTCGTGCACCCGTCGGGTATGGCGTACGAGGCTCTCCACCACCGTGGCCCACTCGTCACGTCGGTCGGCGAAGTAGTCAACGGCTTTCAGCTCACGATCATTCGACCGGAATAACGCGCGAAGATCCGACCTGGACACCTGGGCAACCTCCGACTGGCTGACTGGAAACAGCCAGCCCAGCAGTCGCTTGACGGTCCGTCAAGCACGGGTCACCCTTCGGACGGAGGCAGGACAGACCCAGGGTCCATACACAGCCGGGCGGCGCTACAGATCCAGTTCGGCGCGGACCACCTTGCCCACCGGGACCCGGTCGACGACCTCCCAGCGGTCAGCGAGCGCCGCCACCAGTGGGAGGCCTCGACCCGTTTCGCAGTCCGGGGGCGGGAGCGTGAGCGCGTCGGGGGACGGCGGGCGTTTCTCCGTGCGGGTGTCGGCGACTTCGATGCGCAGGGTGGCGGGGCGTGCGGCGGCGGCGCCGGGGTGAGGGCAGGACAGGGTCGCGAGGCGGAGCTCGAAGTCGCGGCCGGGGACCCGGCCGTGCGTCACGGCGTTCGCGGCGAGTTCGGCGACGACCGCGGCGGCCGTATCGGACAGCTCGCTGTCGTAGGGGAAGCCCCACTGATCGAGCCGGTGCACGGCGAGGCGACGGGCAAGACGGGCACCGAGGCGGGTCGCACTGAAGCGCATGGTGAACACACGTACGGTAACCGGGGCTTGGGTGGCCCGGAAGGCTGACTGGGCTGGCATGCGCCCTACGGTGACGCCCCCATGGCAGCCATGGCCAGGGTTTCCGCCCCTACGGAGCTCGTACGCAGCGTCAGCGTACGAGTGCAAAGGGTAGACAGCGACGATAACGGACCGTAACCATGGACGTGTTGTGCGTGGGGCACGACAGACGCAGGGGAGGTGGCCGGTATGGCCGGCAAAACGGGCAACAGCGAGCCCGAAACCACCGACAGCCTCAGGGCCTTCGGGGCCGTGGTCAAGGCGTTCCGGAAGCGAGCGAAACTGACGCAGGAGGGACTGGCGCGGCGGGTGGGATTCTCAGCCGGGACCATCGCCTCGATCGAGCAGGGGCGCAGGCTCCCGCCACCGGAGTTCATCGAGCGGGCCGAGCGGGTGCTGGACGCCTTCGGGGTGCTGCGGGCGATGGCGACGCAGCTGGCCCGGCAGCCGGGATTAGCCGCGTGGTTCCGGCAGTGGGCCCGGCTGGAGGAGCAGGCGATCAGCCTGTACACGTACGAATGCCGTTTGATGCCGGGCCTGTTGCAGACCGAGGCGTACGCGCGCGAGCTGTTCGAGCACCGCATTCCGCTGCTGACCGACGAGGAGACCGAGACGAAGGTGACCGCCCGGCTGGACCGGCAGAAGCTGCTGCGGGACCGGCCGAACACGGCGTTCAGTTTTATCGTCGACGAGCATGTGTTCCTGCGTCGGACCGGCGGCGCGGACGTGGCCCGGGAGCTTCTTGACCATGTACTGGAGACCTCCCAGCGCCTTCGGAATGTTGAGCTCCAAGTCATGCCGCTGGCCAGGGGAGTTCACGCCGGGATGAACGGACCCATGCGACTTCTGGAGACGCCGAGCAATCGGTGGTACGCCTACTCCGAGGGACAGGAGAGCGGCCTCCTCATTTCTGACGCGAAGACCATCAGCACACTGCATATGCGCTATGCGAAACTGCGTTCGCAGGCCCTCACACCGGAGGATTCCCGGAGCCTGCTGACGCAGATGCGAGGAGCGCTATGAACACCACCGAACTGGCCTGGTTCAAGAGCAGCTACAGCGGCGACTCGGGCGATGACTGCGTGGAAGTCGCCCTCTCCTGGTACAAGTCCAGCTACAGCAGCGGCGATGGCGACAGCTGCGTCGAGATCGCCGCCTGCCCCACCACCGTCCACATCCGCGACTCCAAGGACAAGGCCGGCCCGCAGCTCGCCGTGCCCGCCCCGGCCTGGGCTCGGTTCGTCGCGTACGCCGCTCACGGGGCCTGACCGACTCCCCTCGTACGGCACCGTCCGCCGGGCCCTCATGGTTCCGGGGAACGGTGCCTGTGAGGATGGGTGATCATGAACCTGTGGATTCTTGCGGTCACGCTGGTGAAGATGGCCATCGGACGGCCGGCACACAAGCGCTATCCCGCCGCGTTGACCAGCCATCAAAAGTGGATCGTCTCACTCGACGCGATCCTTGCGGAGCGCAGTTGGGGCCATCGCCATCTGGCGCTCTATCCGTTGAAGCGGATCAACCCCATGCAATGCCGTGTGAGCCTGAAGACCAGCTGGGGCGTCACCTCGCCCGAGAGTTTCCACTCGACCCTGCAGTGGCTGGCCACCGAGGGCCACCGGATGCAGATGGCCTCGGCGCTCGGGCGCCCGCCGGTGGCGTGGGACTTCGGCCGCTACGTCTGCATCGTCCGCGCGGGGTTCGCCGCCGGGTACGTCGACGAGCCGGGTGCCTGGCAGCTGCTGGGCGGTGCCGTGGCACCCGTGGCCCAGACCTACCGGTCCTGGCAGCAGTTCGCAGAGGACTTCGTGGCCGGACGGGAGCTGTGGATGCGCTCGGCGGGCCGCGAATGGGCCGGATCGCAGGAGGACACCGTCAGCGCGATGCGGAGCCTGCTGGACCCCACGAACCGTGAAAGCCCCTGGCAGCAGGTGCCGTGGGAGACCATCTACCAGGTCGACCAGCAGATCGGCCGGCACTGACCAGCCCTCCGGCTCTCACGGCCCCCGGTACTGGTGAGCTCGCCTATTCAACTGTCGCCAGTTCTCCGTGGAGCCCGCCTGGATGGTGACCGTAGGTAACCTCCGGCAGGGCATTGGCGTGCGACAACTGGGGCGGCCCTCCTGGAGATGCTGACGGATGGTCGCGATGAGTCCGGGAGTGGGGATGCCGAGGTCGTTGATCAGCTCGGCGAGAGCGTGAAGCGCTGGTCCCACCCCCGCCCGGGGCTGTCATGCCGTGTGGATGGCGACCCTCAAGACCGGAAGTACCCGGCCTGGGGCGACCTCTCGTTCGCCGATGCGCTCGGCTCCCATACGCAGGTAGAACCCTTCGGCGTGAGGGTCGGATTCCAGGGTCAGGGTGTGAAAGCCCGCGCTGCGGGCCGAGGCGACGGCGTGTTCCCAGAGCGTCCTCCCCAGCCCGGTGCCGATCATCCCAGGTTCGAGGAACAGGTCTGCCAGCTCGCCGTGCGGAGGTTCGCCTGTGATCTGGTAATAGCCCGCCACCACACCGTTCCGCTCCGCGACAACGACATGCCCGTCACGAATGGTGGCGGAGCTGACCGACAGCATTTCCGCCATCCGGTCCAGCATCGCCTGTGGATAACCCCAGTGCCCCTTCGACCGCCGTGTCAGCGCCGTGAGCACTCCCGCCTCATCGGGCTCAGCAGTTCGTAAGATGATCTCGTTCATGGGGCGGAGTATCACCCGCCTTGCCCTTGTGGAGCGAGGGGATTTCACTCGGCAGACCCCGGTCGCGCCCCAGCGCCAGGACTTTGCGGGGTCCAGCCGGATGTTGACTGTGGGTGGTCTCCTGAGGCGTACCGGCTCCATGTCCCGCCGGTCTCTCTGAGGATTCGGGTGGTGGTCTTGTCGTGGTAGCCGAGAGCGTCCGCGACGACGGGGGCGGGCATCTCCAGGAGTTGTTGCCGGATGGCAGCGCCGCGGGCGGCTGCGGCCGGGACGCCTACCTTGTTGAGGAGCGCGGACAGGTGGTCGGGGCGGAACGGCTGGCCTGACCGGCGGCCGGGGAAGAGCCAGCGGGATGCCGGGTTGGTGGCTGCGTCCATGTTGTCGCGGTTCGCGATGTGCTCCAGCAGCAGGGAGTCGACCGGCGCGGGGACGGGTGAGGCCGGTTCCCCGAGCCGTAGAAGTACGGCGTCTCCGCCTCGGAGCACATCGTTGACGGTGAGCCGGACGACTCTGGTCAAGGGCTGTGCGTAGAGGAGCACGATGACGCCGGCGACGCGGAGGGGCGTCGATATCTCCGTGTCGGCCAGCAGCCGTCCCAGGGCGTCCAAACGCTCGTCCTCGCTCAGCGCGGCTCGTCGGGTGGCCTTCATCGCGGGTATGGAGAGGGAGCGTCGGCGATGCCGGGCGCCGCCACGGCCGACGGCACGCTGCTGCAGCTGCGTCGGCTCGTCGACGCCCTCACCGCCCCGCTCAATGTGGTTGGTGAGGGGTCTACTGGTGTGGAGTCAGGCACTGGTGAGGCGGCGCCCGCCGGGGCCGACAGCTGAGGGCTGAGGAAGGACCACGAGTTACCGCCCGTCGCCGAGGGCCTTGTGGTGTCTCAGGGCTTCCCTGTGCTGACTCGGCATGGGCCCGACTGGGTTCTAGCGTGTCTGCATGATCAGCATGCAATGGGACGGCCTCACCGACCGCGAGCGCTTCAACGAGCGGTACCGAGAGGAGCGGGACCGGTTCTCGGACACGGCCCGGGACGCCGACTGGAACGGCTTGTTCGAAGAGTTGGAGAGGAATCCGCACTGGGCCAATCTCCCCCGGCCCGGGAACCGCAGCGGCTTCGCCCCGCTACATCAGGCGGCCTGGCACGGCGCGGACTTCGCTGTCGTCTCCCGGCTGCTCGCGCACGGCGCCTGGCGCACGCAGCGCACCCGAGACGGGCGGCGCGCCGTGGACATCGCTCGGGAACAAGGCCGCACACACCTGCTGGAACTCCTGGAACCGGTCGTGGTGCGGCGGTTCCCCTCCCCTCCGGAGATGCTGGAGTACCACTTCCATTCGCTGCTGCGGGAGAAGACCGGCCACTGCTTCGAGGAGACCGAACACCTGCTGCCGCCGTTGGCTCCACTGATGGAGGGACCGGCCGTGGAGATCGTCTTCCCGGTGGTCGGCATGATGGGCGGCTTTACCTACCGCCTTGAGAAGGACTGTGTGAAGGTGCACGCCCACTCGCGGATGGACTCCGACGACGGGGATTACTATCGGGTGACCCCTGAGGGCTGGTCCAAGGTCGAACGCTCCCGCATCCCGCCGCCTCCCCAGCCCGCCCCGCAGCACCCCGCGTCCTGACCGGCGGACGGGCACAGATGACGCTCGCCCACCGCCGCTCGTTCCGCTGCGACAACGACCCGAACACATCCGGCCTCGGTACTGGTGAGCTCGCGTAATCAACTGTCGCCGGTTCCCCGAGGAGCCCAGCCCGCTGGTGACCTTTCGTGATCCCCTGGGGCGTATCGACTCCATGTGCCGCCGGTCTCGTTGCGGAGCCGGGTGGTGGTCTTGTGGTGGTAGCCGAGCGCGTCCGCGACCACGGGGGCGGGCATGTCGAGGAGCTGCTGGCGGATGGCGGCGCCGCGGGCAGCTGCGGCCGGGACCCCGATCTCGTTCAGCAGCGCGGACAGGTGATCGGGGCGGGCTGGCTGGCCGGCCCTGCGACCGGGGAAGAGCCAGCGGGACGCCGGGTTGGTCGCGGTGTTCATGTTGTCGCGGTGTGCGATGTGTTCCAGCAGCAGGTCAGTGACCGGCTCGGGGATCGGTGAGGGTGACTCCCCGAGCCTTAGCAGCACGGTGTCGCCGTCGCGGATGACGTCGTCGAGGGTGAGTCGGACGATGCGGCTCACGGGCTGCGCGTAGAGGAGCACGATGATTCCGGCGACTCGGAGCCGCGTCGGTGTCTCCGTGTCGGTCAGCAGTCGGCCGAGGGCGTCGAGGCGTTCGTCGTCGCTCAGTGCGGCCCGCCGGGAGACCTTCATGGCTGGGATGGAGAGGAAGCCTGGGCAGTGGCGGGTCTGCATGGCCCAGTTGAGGAAGGCTCGCAAGCAGGTGCGGCCGTGTTCGGTGTTCTCGGCCCACCATGCGTCGATGTCGAGCTGGCCGCAGGATGAGAGGTTGGTGTTCCGCTTGCCGAGCCAGTGCAGGAAGGCGGTCGCGTACTTGATCTGTTCTGCGGCGAACCGTCGGATGCTCGGTGTGATGTGGCTCCGCTCGGCGCGGGCCCGCAGTCGGGGGAGAACGCGCCAGGTTGCGTAGAGCTTGATCGTTTTGGCGTGCTCGGGGTCGGCGATGCCGGCCAGATGCCCGGGAAGCCAGCGCTGGAAGGAGCAGAGGTACTTGTCGGCCGCGGGAAGGACTCCGCACGTCATCAGGAGTTCTTCCAGGTGGGCAGCGGCCCGCCAGGGCTGGAGCTCGTGGAAGGCGTCGTGGGTCAGGGGGATCTCGCCGAGGCCGAGCCGATGCAGGAGTTGTGAGGCGTTTCCTGCCTGGCTGCGGCGCATCTCCAGCCAGGCCAACCCGCTCCTGGGCTTGTCCATTGCCACCAGCAGGTCGAACAGCGGGACCAGTGCGGGACGGATGCGGCCGGTGCCGTCGTCCAAGAGCGCGGTGAGGCGGTCGGTGAGCGTGCAACGTTCGCAGAGCCGTCCGCGCAGGAGCTTGCCCTCGAAGCCGCAGCGTGAGCAGTCGAAGGTCTGGGAGAAGCCGGCGCAGGTGGTGCAGATCGCTGCCCCATCACCGGGGCGAAGCCCGGGAAGGGCCCGGTCCTGGCCGCATCCTGGGCAGGTGCCGCGTGTCCGGACGGCGTGGTCCGAGCAGGTTCGGCAGACGTATCCGTCCGGCCAGGTGCCGGCTTTGTGCCTGCGGCGGCCGCAGCGGCAGCACTCTGCCATGTACCAGCGTTCGTACTGTTCGTCGGTGGCGTAGGTGCGGGTCATGCGTCGGGCAGGATGCGAGCGGCGCGGGGCCGCAGCTTCGCGACGTTCGCGGGCGGGGCGGGCAGGTCGCCGGTGGCGGTCTTGCGGACTCCGGCGTTCTCGGCGGTGGTGGCCACCAGGTCGGCCGGGGTGCAGGAGAGGATGTCGCAGAGCGCGGCCATGACCTGCAACGACAGGCGTTCCGGGGTGCCGGAGACCAGGCGGTGGACCTGGGAGGCGGACAGGTCGATGCCGCGCTCGCGCAGCAGTGGCACCAGCTCGGTCGCGGTGAAGATCTGGTGCTGGGCCATGACCTCGCGCAGCCGCCAGGCGTAGCCGACTTTGCGTTTCATGCGTGCCTCCCGGCCTGGGTCTCAAGGGCCGCGGCGATGGTGGAGTCCAAGTGCCGCCGCAGGGTGCGGGTGCGGAAGTCCGAGGACACGCAGGTGCAGAGCGAGGTGGTGCTGGCGTGCTCGTGACCGACCTGTTCCTGGACGAAGCGCGGGTCCCAGCCGTCCTCGATCAGGTGGGTGACGTAGGACCTGCGGAAGGAGTGGAAATCAAGTCCGTCGTCCAGGCCGAGGGCCTTGCGGTAGGCAATGAAGCGGGAGTTGAGCCGCTGGCATCCGATCCGCAGGCCCCGTTCGGAAGGCCAGGCCGCCGGGTTGTTGTCGGTGCCGAACAGCGGGCGGACCTCGGTGAACCACTCGTCCAGGACGTCCGGAGTCCAGTCGAACACGGTCAGCACCCCGCGGCGCTTGGGCGGCGAGCCCTTCTTGGCCTTGCCGAACCGGACCTGGCAGCGGCCGTACTGGCCGAACTCGCCACCATGCGGGTTGCGGCCGAAGTCGGCGGCGTCGAGCATGCGCGTCTCGTTGCGCCGCGTCCCATAGGCGTAGGCGGTCTTGAACAGGGTCGCGTCGCGGAAGGCAGGCAGCCAGCCCTTGCGGCCGAAGGCCCGGATCCGGGCAACCTCGTCGTCGCAGTGCGCGAAGAAGGCGTGCAGCTCAGCCTTGGTGAACGCTCGCTTCTTCGCGTCCGCCTCGTTGTCCTGGACGTGCACCGCGGTGTTCCACTCGTGCACCGCCTGCACCGGATGAGTGCCGAACCGTTCCTCGCAGGTCGCCGTCCACTCGTAGAGCGGATCGGTGATGAAGTGGCAGAAAGCCCGCACGGCCTCGGAGTACGAGCGGATCGTCGAGCGCTTCAGATCCCGCAGGGAGCGGAGGTCACCGAGCCACTCGTCGACCATCGCCGGCGTCCACAGCCACGGGTAGGCGTTCACGTAGGCCGCGAACGCCTTCACCGTGTTCTCCCGGCCCTCCACGGTTGTCCGGGCAAGATTTCGGGCGAGCTGCTGGTTGGCGAAGCCGGTCAGCATCGCCGCGAAGACCTGTTCCTCCGGCCGCAGCAGAGGCACCCCGTCGACCAGATGCCACCCCGCCGCCCCCGGCACCGGCCCGCTGAACCCCACCATTTCGCCACCCTCCGTAACTCGCATCAGGTGCGAGAAAACCGCATCCAATGCGAGAGGGCTGCCAATCCGCAGGCCAGCCATCCATACGAGTGACACAGCTGGCAACCACGAGGTGAGACCCGGTAGCGTCACATGCCGCTTCAGGACCACAATCACCCTGGTCACGGCAATGAATCCGGCATCCTGTCAGGTCGAATCACAGACCATCGCGAGTTCGCATCCGATGCAATTGGCGGCGCTCGGAACATCCGAACGGAAATCAGCGGTAGCTGTCCAGTTCGGCGGTGCGGAGGAAGTCGGCGACCTTGCCGGGCATGCCGAGGGTCACCGGCAACTCCAACTTCACGTTTGTCGACAGGTGGAGGCGGCCCGCATCGTGGTGCGGTGCACCAGGCCGTCCAGGATGAGGGTCAGGCCGGCCTCGAATGCCGACGCGTGGTCGATCACAGGCATGTCCGCCTGCGGATCCGAGTCGTCGCCGGAGCCGGCGTCCGCCTGTTCCTCCAGGACACTGCCGACCGTGAAACGGCCGGCGGCCAGCATCGCCATCTGCGCGTCCCGCTCAGGCACTCCCGAGGTGACCAGGAACTCCATCTTGCGGCGGATCCGGTCGAGGTCGCCCGCGGGGGTGCTGCCTGCGTGGAGGCGTGCGCCGTCCCGGCGCATCAGCAGGGTGCGCCGGAAGCTTCGCGTGTTGTCCAGGAACCAGTCGCGCCAGTCGTCGTCGGGCGTCGGCAGCGGGGCGGCCGCATGCGGTGCCATCGCCGCCTCCGCCATGGCCGCGAGAAGGTCCTTCTTGGTGCGGAAGTGCCAGTAGAGCGAGGGCTGTTCGACGCCCAGCCGCTTCGCCAGCCGTCGTGTGCTGACCGTGTCCAGCCCGACCTCGTCGAGCAGGTCGAGCGCTTCGGAGACGACGATCTCCCGGTTCACCTTGGTCACGTTGACAAATTTATCACTGATAGGGAATCTGGAGAGGAATCATTCACTGATAGATTTTCTTGGGAGTGATGGGCATGGCTCACGGATCGGGAGCGCGCCGCCTGCGGGTCCTTGTTGCCGGCGGCGGGATAGCAGGCCAGGCGCTGGCTTTCTGGCTCACGCGGGGCGGCCACAGGGTGACCGTCGCCGAACGCTTTCCGGCGCTGCGGGCCTCCGGGGCGCAGGTCGACCTCCGCGGGCAGGGCATCGAGGCCGTCGAGCGGATGGGGCTTCTGGACGCCGTCCGCGGCAAGCTGGTGGACGAGGCGGGTGTCGCCTTCATCGACGCGCGCGGCAGGGCCAAGGCGACGATCATGGCCAACACCTCCGGCCGCGGCCGGCAGAGCCTCACGTCCGAGTACGAGATCATGCGCGGTGACCTGGTACGCATCCTGCACGACGCCACCAAGGACGACACCGAGTACGTCTTCGGCGTGAGCGTGGACGGCTTCGAACAGGACGGACAGCAGGTCGTCGCGCACTTCTCCGACGGCTCCTCCGGCGAGTTCGACCTCCTGGTCGGCGCGGACGGGCAGGGATCGCGCATCCGTCGGGCGATCCTCCCCGCGGACTTCGACCCGTACTGGCGGATCGGCATCCACATGGCCTACTGGTTCGTGCCCCGCACAGCGTCCGACAGCAACATCCGGGACACCTACATGGTCCCGGGCGGTCGTCAGATCATGCGCCGCAGCCACAACCCGAACGAGACCCAGGCGTACTTCGTGATGCGGGAGGAGTCCGAGGAGGCCTCGGCGATCCACCGGGAACCCGTCGCGCGCCAGCGGGAGTTCTGGGCGAGCAGGTTCCGCGACGCGGGCTGGCAGACCGAGCGCTTCATCGATGGCATGCGGACGAGCCCCTTCTTCTACTCCCAGGAGATCGTCCAGGTCCGAACCGACACCTGGTCCAAGGGCCGCGTGGTCCTCGCCGGCGACGCCGCCCACTGTGCCTCCCCGTACAGCGGCATGGGCATCTCCGGCGGACTGGTGGGCGCCTACGTCCTGGCCGGCGAGATCAACCGGCACCCGGGCGACCTGCCGGCCGCACTGGCGAACTACGACAGCGTGCTGCGGCCCTTCGTCGACGAGATCCAGGGCGAGGTGAATCCGCGTCTCCTGCGCCTGTGCATGCCGATGACCCAGCGTGCGATCGACGCCTTCCAGGCCGCCACCGCGCTGGCCTGCTTCCTGCACCTTCCCGATCTCGCCGCGCGCTTTTCGAAGGAGGACCGCGGCGGCAGCTGGCAGCTCCCCGAGAACCCGGCGCCGGTCAGCACCGCCTGAAAGCGGCCGGACATCGGGGACCGATGGCCGTCGCGAGCAGCACGGCAAGAACGAAGGCGCTGGCCCGCCCGCAGAGGTCCCCGTGCAGACCCTGTACGCGGGCGCGAACCCCCGCTACTTCGGCCTGCGCTGCAAGGGCGCCACCTGGCTGTACGTGGTCAACGACCAGGTAATGGGTCTGGGAGGGGTGGTCGTGCCGCAGAGCCCGCTGAACAGGCAAAACGGGCACGTCACCGAACCGGAACCAAGATCGCTCCGCTACCGCCGATTTCCGTTCGGACACTCCCCGAGGGCCCTCACTGCCGCACCGCCCCCGTGGACCCCCGCACCACCAGCTCCGGCTGGAAGACGAACTCGGTGCGGCGGGGCGGTTCCCGGCGGCCCGCCGCCCGGTCGTGGATCTCCTCGATCAGGGCGCCGACCGCCGCCGTCGCCATGGCCTGGACCGGCTGGCGGACCGTGGTCAGCGGCGGGTCGGTGAAGGCGATGAGCGGGGAGTCGTCGAAGCCGACGACCGAGAGGTCTGCCGGGACGGCCAGGCCGCGCTGGCGGGCCGCGCGGACCACGCCGAGTGCCATCAGGTCGCTGCCGCAGACGATGCCGGTGCAGCCGTCGTCGAGCAGCGTGGCGGCGGCCGCATGTCCGCCCTCGACGCTGAACAGGGTGTGCCGGACGCGCCGTTCGGCCTGCCCCCTCGACAGGCCGAACGACTCGCCCAGCGCCGCCGCGAAGCCGTCGGCCTTGCGGCGGGAGGGCACATAGCGGGCCGGGCCGACGGCCAGCCCGATCCGCTCGTGCCCCAGCTCGGCCAGGTGGCGCACGGCCATCCGGGCCGCCGCGCCGTCGTCGGGTGAGACGAACGGCGCGTCGATGTGCTCGTTGTAGCCGTTGATGAGGACGTACGGGACGCCCCGGGCGGCCAGGCGGGCGTAGCGGGACGGGTCGGCGCCGGTGTCCGCGTGCAGGCCGGAGAGGAAGACGATGCCGGTGACGTCGCGCTCCTCCAGTTGCTCGACGAGTTCGTCCTCGGTGGCTCCGCCGGGCATCTGGGTGCAGAGCACCGGGGTGTAGCCGTGGCCCGCCAGTGACTGCTCGATGATCTGGGCGAAGGCCGGGAAGATCGGATTGGTCAGTTCGGGGATGACCAGGCCGACGAGTCCGGCGCTGCGCCGCCGCAGCCGGACCGGGCGCTCGTAGCCGAGGACGTCGAGCGCGGCGAGCACCCGCCGCCGGGTGCCCGCCGCGACGCCCACCTTGCCGTTCAGGACCCGGCTGACGGTCGCCTCGCTGACCTGCGCCTGGGCGGCGATGTCGGACAGTCGGGGGGTGGCATGGGCGCCGGCGGGATCGGACAGGGTCATTCCTCCCACCAGGCGGCGGTGTCGGCGGGCAGCTCGACGTCCCCCTGCGCGTCGTCCAGTAGGCGGGAGGCGAGCAGCAGCCGGCCGGGGGTGGGCAGGCGGGCGGGGGCCCCGGTCGTGTTGACCGTGCAGACCAGGCCGCCGGGGCGGCGGAAGGCCAGGACGCCGTCGGGGGCGTCCAGCCACTCGACCGCGTCGCCCGCGCCGAGGCCGGGGTGGGCGCGGCGCAGGGTCAGGGCGGTGCGGTAGAGCTCCAGGGTGGAGGCGGGGTCGCCGGTCTGGGCCGCGACGGTGAGGGGTGCCCAGTCGGCGGGCTGGGGCAGCCAGCTGCCGCCGTCGCCGAAGCCGTAGGGGGCCGCGTCGCCGCTCCACGGGAGCGGGACCCGGCAGCCGTCGCGCAGGCCGTCCTGTCCGGTGTCCCGGAAGAAGGAGGGGTCCTGGCGGACCTCGTCGGGCAGGTCGGTGACCTCGGGCAGGCCCAACTCCTCGCCCTGGTAGAGGTAGGCGGAGCCGGGCAGTGCCAGCATCAGCAGGCTCGCGGCGCGGGCGCGGGCGAGGCTGCCGCCGAGGCGGGTGGTGTGGCGGACGACGTCGTGGTTGGACAGCACCCAGGTCGTGGGGGCGCCGACCGGGCGCATGGCGTCGAGGGAGGAGTCGATCGCCTCGCGGAGGGCGGCCGCGTCCCAGTCCGCGTTCAAGTAATGGAAGTTGAAGGCCTGGTGGAGTTCGTCGGGGCGGAGGTAGAGGGCGGTGCGGTCGGCGGTGGGGGTCCAGGCCTCGGCGACCGCGATCCGTTCGCCGGCGTACTCGTCGAGGACGGTGCGCCAGGAGCGGTAGATGTCGTGGACGCTGTCCTGGTCGAAGAACGGCAGGACCTGGTTGCCCAGCAGTTTCAGCTGTTCGCCGTGGCCCATGTCGGGCAGGCCGGGGGCCTTGACCAGGCCGTGGGCCACATCGACCCGGAAGCCGTCCACGCCCAGGTCCAGCCAGAAGCGGAGGATGGAGCGGAACTCGTCCCGGACGGCGGGGTGGTCCCAGTTGAAGTCGGGCTGTTCGGGGGCGAAGAGGTGGAGGTACCACTCGCCGTCGGGCACCCGGGTCCAGGCGGGGCCGCCGAACAGGGACTCCCAGTCGTTGGGCGGCTCCTCGCCGTTCTCGCCGCGTCCCTTGCGGAAGTGGAAGCGCTCGCGCAGCACCGAACCCGGCCCCTCGGCCAGTCCGCGGCGGAACCATTCGTGCTGGTCGGAGCAGTGGTTGGGGACGAGGTCGACGATGATGCGCAGGCCCAGGGCGTGGGCGTCGGCGATGACCGCCTCGGCGTCGGCCAGGGTGCCGAACATCGGGTCGATGGTGCGGTAGTCGGCGACGTCGTAGCCGCCGTCGGCCTGCGGGGAGGCGTAGAAGGGGCTGAGCCAGACGGCGTCCACGCCCAGGTCGCGCAGGTACGGCAGCCGGCTGCGGATGCCTGGCAGGTCCCCCATGCCGTCGCCGTTGCCGTCGGCGAAGCTGCGCGGGTAGACCTGGTAGATCACCGCGTGGCGCCACCAGTCGGTGGTCGGAGTGGTGGTGTGCTGTGAAGTCATCTCAACCCTTGGTGGTGCCGGCGGTCAGTCCGGCGACGAGGTGGCGCTGGGCGAAGGCGAAGACGAGGGCGGCCGGCACGGCGATGATCACGGCGGCGGCGGTCATCGAACCCCAGTCGTTGGTGTACTGGTTGACGAAGGTCTGCAGGCCGCCGGCGAGCGTCAGGTTCTCCTCGCCGGTCATGAAGGCGGAGGCGTAGGCGACCTCGGCCCAGGCGGTGACGAAGGTGTAGAAGCCGGTGACGGCCAGGCCCGGTCTGGCGAGCGGGAGGACCAGGCGCCAGAAGGTGCCGAAGGGGTTGAGGCCGTCGACCCGTCCGGACTCGTCGATCTCCACCGGGATGGTGTCGAAGAAGCCCTTCATCATCCAGGCGCAGAAGGGGACGGCGATGGTCAGGTAGGTGATGACCAGGCCGGCCGGCTGGTTGAGCAGGCCCAGGCTCGCCAGCAGGTTGTACAGCGGCACGATCAGCACCGCGACCGGGAACATCTGGGTGATCAGCAGCAGCCACATCAGCGGGCGCATCCCGGGGAAGCGGAAACGGCTGACGGCGTAGCCGGTGGTGGCAGCGATGAAGACACCGAGGACGGTGGTCAGCCCGACGATGATCACGGAGTTCTTGAACCAGGTCAGGAACTCGGTGCCGGCCAGCACATGGGTGTAGTTGGCGAGCGTGAAGTGGGTGACGAGGCTGGTGGAGAAGGCGTCGTTGGTGGGTTTGAAGGACGTCACCAGCAGCCACAGGGGCGGGAAGACGGCCACCGCGGCGGCGACGAGCAGGCCCGCGTGCAGGGCGATGGACGCCGGCCTGCCTCGCTCATGGCGTTTGCGGGGCCTGGTCACCGGGTTCCTCCGAGGATGCCCCGGCCTTCAGGTCGGGGTGGGGGCACCTCCCGCTTGCGGGGGAGAATCGGACTCCTGCGGAGCAGGGCAGCGATAGCGGGATGGCCGTCAGGGCGATCGGGCGTCCACTTCGCGGCGGGGTGAGGCGGTCCGCAATGATCAAGAGCTCTCAACTGTCAGTCCTCCCAGGTAGGTTCGGATGTATGTCGACAGCAGCGCAGATGACGGGGGAGGCCGGGCCTGCCCGGTACACCTTCCGTGTGCGTTTGTCGGCCACGGCGCGGCGTCAGCTTGAAGCCGAGTGGGATCGGTGCCGCTGGATCTGGAACGAATGCGTCGCGAAGTCCAAGGACGTGCACCATGACAACAAGGCCAAGGGCGAGAAGCTGACGTGTGGTCCGGCCCAGCTCGACAAGATGCTGACCGGGGCCCGCAAAGCGACGTCGTGGCTTCGTGAGGGGGCGAGCGTCCCGCAGCAGCAAGTGGTACGCGACTTCGCGAAGTCGCGGGCGAAGGCTTTGAAGGACATCAAAGACCGGTTGCCGATGCACCGCCGGGCCGGAATGCCCCGCTTCAAGCGCAAGCGCGACGCCCGCCCGAGCTTGAACTACACCCGGCGCGGTTTCCGTCTGAAAGACGGCCGCCTGCACCTGGCCCGGAACATCGTGCTGCGGGTGGTGTGGTCGCGGCGTCTTCCGGCTGAGCCTTCGAGCGTGCGCGTGCACCAAGACAGCCTTGGGCACTGGTACGCCTCCTTTGTGGCCCCGGCTGCCGTGGAGCCGCTGGCCGTGACCGGGCGTGTGCTCGGGGTGGACTGGGGTGTGAAGGAGACCGCCACCACCACCGAGGACGCCTACGACTTGCCCCATGCCGAGCACGGGCGCAACGCCGCGCAAAGGCTCGCCCGCTATCAGCGGATGATGGCCCGGAGACGCCGCCCTAAGGGGCAGCCCGCATCTGGGGGTTACCGGGCCGCTCAGGCGCAGGCCGCGAAGCTCAACAAGAAGGTCGCCCGGCAGCGGCAGGATGCCGGCCGCAAGTGGGCGAAGTCCGTGATGCGCGACCACGATGCCGTTGCCGTGGAGGACTTCCGGCCGAAGTTCCTGGCGAAAACCACCATGGCCCGCAAGGCGGCGGATGCCGCCATCGGCGCTACGAAGAGGGCCCTGGTCGAGATGGGCCACAAGCACGCGCGAGACATCCGTCTCGTGCATCCCGCGCACACCACGATGGACTGTGCGCAGTGCGGAGCGAGAGTCAAGCACGCACTACCTCTTTCTGAGAGAACGTATGCCTGCACCGCGTGCGGAGCCGTATCCCCCAGGGACAAGAACTCCGCGCACGTGATGCTGGTCCGGGCAGGTCTGGTCCCGGACGGTGCTGAGGGCGTAAGACCGCCTGGGCCGCTGGTCCAGACGGCAGCCTGAGCCGTAAATCCCCGCTCAGCCCTGGAGGGTGAGGAATCCCCTCCCTTCAGGGAAGGGGAGCAGTCAACACACCTCTCCCTGCTTGCGCAGCGCCCGGCGGTAGACCACCGCGACGACCGAGAGCAGGAGCAGGATCAGGACGCCCCAGGCCGCGGACTCGGAGAAGTTGCGGGGGCTGTCGAGGAAGGAGAGCCGGTAGGCGTAGGTCACCAGGATCTCGGTGGCGTCGCCGGGGCCGCCCCGGGTCAGCAGGAAGATCACCGGGAACATGTTGAAGGTCCAGATGGTGGAGAGCAGGATCACCGTGCTGCTGACGGCGCGCAGGCCGGGGACGGTGATGTTGCGGAATCGCTGCCAGGGGCCCGCGCCGTCCATCTCGGCGGCCTCGTAGAGCTCGCCGGGGATGGACTGCAGTCCGCCGAGCAGGGCGACGAGCATGAAGGGCACGCCCAGCCAGACGTTGACGGCGATGACCGAGAGCTTGGCCCAGGTCGGGTCGTTGAGCCACGGGACCGCGTCGATGCCGCCGCCGGCCAGCAGCTTGTTGAGGATGCCGTTCTTCTCGTTGTAGAGCATCCGCCAGGTGAAGACCGAGATGAAGGCGGGGATGGCCCAGGGCAGGATCAGCGCGAGCCGGTAGAAGGTGCGGCCGCGCAGCGTGCGGTTGAGCATGTTCGCCAGGGCGAGGCCGATCAGGAAGGTCAGCGAGACGCAGCCGACGGTCCACAGGACGGTCCAGCCGAGGCGGTCCCAGAAGACGCCGTCGGCCAGCACCGCCTTGTAGTTGTCCAGGCCGGTGAACTGGTAGGTGGCGGGGAGGTGGTTGACGCCGATGTTCCGCTCGACGTTGGCCTCGTTGGCGTCGGTGAGCGAGAGGAAGACGCCGCGCACCAGCGGATAGCCGATGATCACCCCGATGACGAGTACCACCGGGGCGACCATCGTCCATGCGTACCAGTGGGTGCCCAGCGCCCGGCGCACCCGTACAGCGAAGGTCACTTGTAGTCCTTGAGCAGCTTCCGGTAGGCGTCGCCGGCCGCCTTGGCGGCCTGCTCGGGCGAGGAGGCGCCGGTGAGCACCTTGTTCATCTGCACCTTGATCGGCTCGAAGAGCGAGTTGCCCTCGGCGATCCAGGGGCGCTGGACGGCGCCGTCGACGGCGGGCTTGAAGAACCGGACCATCTCGTTGTCCTTGACGGCCGGCACCTCGTACACGGACTTGCGGGTGGGCAGCAGGCTCAGCTTCTCGTTGGTCTGCTGCTGGACCTTCGCCGAACTCATGTACTTGACGAAGGCGTAGGAGGCCTGGAGGTTCTTGCTGCCGGCGTAGACGGAGAGGTTCCAGCCGCCCTGCGGGGAGCCCTGGGCGGTGCTGCCGGCAGGCACGGGGGCGACGCCGAGGTTCTTCTTGTCCTTGAAGGCCTTGCCGGCGCGGGCGCCCTCGATGTCCCAGGGGCCGTCGACGGCCATCGCGACGGTGCCGTCCTTGAGGGCCTTGAGTTGATTCTCCTGGCCGTCGGTGGCGTCGGTGACGGCGGCCTCGGAGTCGACCAGGCTCTTGATGGTCTTGAAGGCCTTGACGGCGGCGCCGTCGTCGATCTCCACGACCTTGTCGCGGGCATTCACCAGGTCGCCGCCCTCGCCGTAGAGGTAGGGCAGGAACCAGTAGGGGTCGTCGCCGCGCAGGTAGAGGGCGGTGGCGCCGGTCTTGGACTTGATCTTCTTGGCGGCGGTGGCGAGTTCGTCGAAGGTCTTGGGCACCCCGACGCCGGCGTCCTTGAGGAGCTTCTTGTTGTAGAAGAGGCCGAGGGTGTCGATGACCTGAGGTGCGGCATAGGTCTTGCCCTTGAACTTGGTGGAGCCGACGGCCTGCGGGAGGTAGTCGTCGGTCTTGTCGAGGGCGGGGGTGCCGTCGAGGGGCGCGAGGTAGCCGAGGCCCGCGAAGTCGGCGGTCCAGGCGACCTCGGTGCGCATCACGTCGGGGGCGCCGGAGTTGCCGCCGGCCGCGTTCTTGAACTTGGCGTTGGCGTCGCCGAACGGCACGTTCACATACTTGACGCGGACCTTCGGGTGCTCCTTCTGGAAACCTTCGGCAAGCTTGCGGTACGTCGCCTTCTCGGCGTCGTTGGAGGTGTCCCAGAAGGTAACGGTTCCGGACAGTTCGCCCCCGCTGTCGCCGCCGCTGCCGCCGTCACCTCCGCCGCACGCCGTCGCCGCCAGTGCCAGGCCCGCTACCAGCGCGGTGGCCGTTGCGCCCCGTATGCCACGCCGCATGTGAACTCCTTAGGGAAAAGCCTCAGATGGCGGTCAGGAACGTAACAGCGCGGAAAACAAACCGAAAGACCTTGCGGCAATTTTCTGCAAGACTGCGGGAACGAAGTGCAACGAGATGGCTGGAAGGGGACCCTCCAGGCGCTCTGGGCACCGTCACCCCGCGCCCGCCCGAGCGTTGATTCCTTGAAGGCACCGACGCCTCTTGACCTCGACAGGGACGGCAGATGACCCAGGAGCTCACTTCCCCCAGCCCCGCCCCCCAGGCCGCCGGACCGGGCCGAGGTCCCGGATGGTGGCGCGACGCCGTCATCTACCAGGTCTACGTGCGCTCCTTCGCCGACAGCGACGGCGACGGCATCGGCGATCTGCGCGGAATCCGCGAACGGCTGCCGTACCTCAAGGACCTGGGGGTGGACGCCGTCTGGCTCACCCCCTTCTACGCCTCACCGCAGGCCGACGGCGGCTACGACGTCGCCGACTACCGCACCGTCGACCCGCTCTTCGGCACCCTCCAGGACGCCGGCGAACTCCTCCGCGACGCCCATGACCTGGGCCTGCGGGTGATCGTCGACATCGTCCCCAACCACACCTCCGACCGGCACCCGTGGTTCACCGACCCGGCGCTCGCCCGGCAGCGCTACCTCTTCCGCCCCGGCAAGGGCGAGGGCGGCGAACTCCCGCCCAACGACTGGGAGTCGGTCTTCGGCGGCCCGGCCTGGACCCGCACCGACCGGGGCGACTGGTACCTGCACCTCTTCGCCCCCGAGCAGCCCGACCTGAACTGGGAGAACCCGGAGGTGCACGCCGAATTCGAGGCCATCCTGCGCTTCTGGCTCGACCTCGGGGTGGACGGCTTCCGGGTCGATGTCGCGCACGGCATGATCAAGGCCCCCGGCCTGCCGGACATCGGCCACGGCGCCCAGGCCCAGCTCATCGGCAGCCAGGTCCTGCCGTTCTTCGACCAGGACGGCGTGCACGCCATCCACCGCGCCTGGCGCCGGCTGCTGGACGGCTACGGCGACGCCCGCGGCAAGCAGGTCATCGGCGTCGCCGAGGCCTGGGCCCCCACCCCGGAACGCCTCGCCCTCTACGTACGCCCCGACGAGCTCCACCAGGCCTTCAACTTCCAGTTCCTGAACGCCGCCTGGCAGACCGACGCGCTCCGCTCGGTGATCGACGCCTCCCTCGCCGCCACCGCCTCGGTCGGCGCCCCCACCACCTGGGTGCTGTCCAACCACGACGTCGTACGCCACACCACCCGCCTCGGCGGCAGCCTCGCCCGCGCCCGCGCCGCGAGCCTGCTGATGCTGGCACTGCCCGGCTCCGCCTACCTCTACCAGGGCGAGGAGTTGGGCCTGCCCGAGGTCACCGACCTGCCCGACGAGGTCCGCCAGGACCCGGCGTTCTTCCGCGGCGGCCGGGCGACCGGCGCAGCGGGCCCCGGCACCGACACCGAGTCCGCCCCGGACGGCGTCGCCTCCACCAGCGGCCAGGACGGCTTCCGCGACGGCTGCCGGGTGCCGCTGCCCTGGTCCGGCGAGGCGCCGCCGTACGGCTTCGGGCCCGGCGGCAGCTGGCTGCCGCAGCCCGCCGACTGGGGCGGCCTCACCGTCGCGGCCCAGACCGGCGACCCCGCCTCCACCCTGGAGCTCTACCGCGCCGCCCTCGGTCTGCGGCGCCGGCTGCCGGGCCTGGGCGACGGCGCGATGAGCTGGGCGCCCGCCCCCGACGGGGTGCTCGCCTTCACCCGCCCCGGCGTGCTGTGCACCGTCAACACCCTGGGGCACGACATCGAACTCCCCACCCCCGGAACACCGCTGCTCTCCAGCGCCCCGGTGACCGCCGACGGCGCCGCCGCCCGCCTCCCCGGGGACAGCTGCACCTGGTGGGCAATCTGACAGCAGACCGGTACAGTCCCACCCATGACCGCCCGGCTCTCCGATATCGCAGCACAGGCGGGTGTCAGCGAAGCCACCGTCAGCCGGGTCCTCAACGGGAAGCCCGGCGTCTCCGCCACCACCCGCCAGTCCGTGCTCGCCGCCCTCGACGTGCTGGGCTACGAGCGTCCGGTGCGGCTGCGGCAGCGCAGCGCGGGCCTGGTCGGGCTGATCACCCCGGAGCTGGACAACCCGATCTTCCCGGCCTTCGCGCAGGTCATCGGGCAGGCGCTGACCCGCCAGGGCTACACTCCGGTCCTCGCGACGCAGACGCCGGGCGGCTCCACGGAGGACGAGCTGACCGAGATGCTGGTCGACCGCGGGGTGGCCGGCATCATCTTCGTCTCCGGGCTGCACGCCGACACCTCCGCCGATATGCAGCGCTACGAGCAGCTGCGCGGCCAGGGCGTGCCGTTCGTCCTCATCAACGGCTTCTCCGACAAGGTGCAGGCGCCCTTCGTCTCCCCCGACGACCGGGCCGCGGTGGATCTCGCGGTCACCCACCTCGGCGCGCTCGGCCACCGGCGGATCGGGCTGGCGCTCGGCCCCCAGCGCTTCGTGCCCGTGCAGCGCAAGATCGAGGGCTTTGTGCGCGCCATGCAGGAACGGCTGCAGACCGGCCCGGCCGAGACCGAGCCGTTCATCCAGCACTCCCTCTACACACTGGAGGGCGGCCAGGCCGCGGCGGGCGCGCTGATCGAGCGGGGCGCCACGGCCCTCGTCTGCGCCAGCGACATGATGGCGCTCGGCGCGATCCGGGCGGCCCGGCAGCGCGGGCTCGACGTCCCGCGCGAGATCTCCGTGGTCGGCTTCGACGACTCCCCGCTCATCGCCTTCACCGATCCGCCGCTGACCACGATCCGGCAGCCGGTCACGGCCATGGGGCAGGCGGCCGTGCGCGCGCTGCTGGAGGAGATCGGCGGCACCCCGGCCCCGCACAGCGAGTTCGTCTTCCACCCCGAGCTGGTGGTACGCGGCTCGACCGCCTCGGCCCCGAAGCCGGCCGCCCGGATCCCTAGGCCGCTGCGGACTCCTTGAGGGCTGCCCGAGGGCCGGCCGAGGACTGACTCAGGCCTGACCGAGGCCTGACCGAGGCCTGACTGAGGCCTGACTGACGCCTGCCCGAGGGCTTCGCGAGGGCTGCTTCCCCCAGAATTGCGGGGGTCGCGCGTCCCTCTTGAGACCGATATGCGGCTTCGAATACCCGACCGAAGGATGATCGCCGGTACGCCCCTTTCTGGCAGACTGTCTGACTATGGGTGAAGCGAATACGAGGACGCTGGACGGCCTGCCGACCACCCCGCCACCCAAGGGGGAACGCGCGGACCACCCGGTGCCCGAGAGGCGGATGGCCCGTCTGCGCGTTCCTCGCACCCCCCGGCTCTGGTTCGAGATCCTGCTGATCGCGGTCAGTTACTGGACCTACTCGCTGATCCGCAACGCGGTGCCCGAGCAGAAGGCCAAGGCCCTGAGGAACGCCGACTGGATCTGGCAGGCGGAGCACTCCCTCGGCATCGCCGTCGAACACACCGTCAACCACGCCGTGAACTCCGTGACATGGCTGATCGTCACGATGAACTACTACTACGCGACACTGCACTTCATCGTGACGATCGGCGTGCTGGTCTGGCTCTACCGCCGGCACCCCGGCCGCTACGCCGCCGCCCGGCTGGCCCTCTTCGCCACCACCGGCATCGCCCTGCTCGGCTTCTACTTCTACCCGTTGGCGCCACCCCGGCTCATGCCGGACGGCGGCTTCATCGACACCGTCGTCCACCACGGGACCTGGGGCTCACTGGCGTCCGGCAACCTGGCCTCGATGTCCAACCAGTACGCCGCGATGCCGTCGATGCACATCGGCTGGTCCCTGTGGTGCGGCCTCACCATCGCGCTCCTCGCTCGGCACCGATGGGCCAAGACTCTCGGCCTGCTCTACCCCGCGACGACCCTCCTGGTCATCGTCTCCACCGCCAACCACTTCTGGCTGGACGCGATGGGGGGCGTCCTGTGCCTCGCCTTCGGCTTCGGGGTGGCGTGCGTGTGGTACGGGGCGGCACCGCACCGGCTTGCGCGAGCCGCTGCGCTTGGCTGACGTCCCACGTTCTTGGCTTTGCCGCCGTGGGGGTTGCTCGCCGTTGCGCCTGGCGGCGGGACAGCCAAAAACGACCCGAGGCAAAGCCCCATGGCTACGCCCCGTAAAACAGCTGTTCCACGACGCCCCGCGCCCGCCTCGTCACTCGGCGGTAGTCGTCGATCATCTCGCCGATGTGGCCTTCCTCGTAGCCCAGGTAGCGTCCTACGGCCGCCAACTCGCGGCCGTCGACGGGGAAGGTGTCGCCGGGGCGGGCGCGGACGACCATGACGGCGTTGCGTACGCGGGCCGCGAGGACCCAGGCCTCGTCGAGGGTCTGGGCGTCCTCGGTGCCGATCAAGCCGGCGGCGTGGGCGGCCGCCAGTGCCTCGCGGGTGCGGGTGGTGCGCAGGCCGGGGACTTCCCAGCCGTGCTGCATCTGGAGGAGTTGGACCGTCCATTCGACGTCGCTGAGGCCGCCGCGGCCGAGCTTGGCGTGGGTGGTGGGGTCGGCGCCGCGGGGCAGCCGCTCGGCCTCCATCCGGGCCTTGAGCTTGCGGATCTCGCGGACCGCGTCGTCGCCCAGGCCCTCGGCCGGATAGCGCAGCGGGTCGATCAGCTCGATGAACCGCTCCCCCAGTTCGGCGTCGCCCGCGACCGGTTCGGCGCGCAGCAGGGCCTGCGACTCCCACACCAGCGACCAGCGCCGGTAGTAGGCCGCGTACGAGGCGAGGGTCCGTACCAGCGGGCCCGACCTGCCCTCCGGGCGCAGGTCGGCGTCAATGGGCAACGGCGGGTCGGAGGAGGGGAGTTCGAGCAGCCGGCGCATCTCGTTGGCGACGGCGTGGGCGGCCTTGGCGGCCTCCTGTTCGTCGGCGCCCTCGCGCGGCTCGTGGACGAAGAGGACGTCGGCGTCCGAGCCGTAGCTCAGCTCGCGGCCGCCGAAGCGGCCCATGCCGATCACCGTGAAGCGGGTGGGCAGGGTGTCGCCCCACTGCTGGCGGACCGCGGCGCGCAGGGCGCCGGCGAGGGTGGCGGCGTTGAGGTCGGAGACCGCGGAGCCGACGGCGTCGACGGAGCGGCCGTGGTCGGTGTCCGCGGGGCTGAATTCGGTGCCGTACGCGCCGATGACGTCCGCGGCGGCCGTGCGGAACAGCTCTCTGCGGCGCACTCCGCGGGCCGCCGCGACCGCCGCTTCCGCGCCGTCCGCACGGCCGACGGCGGCCAGCACCTCCTGTTCCAGCGCGGCCCGGCCGCGTGGCTGCAGCCCGTCGGGGGCGCCGAGCAGCGCGACCGCCTCGGGGGCGCGCAGCAGCAGGTCGGGGGCGAGGCGGCCGGCGGAGAGCACCCGGGCGAGGTTTTCGGCGGCCGCGCCCTCGTCGCGCAGCAGCCGCAGGTACCAGGGCGTCTTGCCGAGGGCGTCGGAGACCTTGCGGAAGTTGAGCAGTCCGGCGTCCGGGTCGGCGGAGTCGGCGAACCAGGCCAGCAGCACCGGCAGCAGGGTGCGCTGGATGGCGGCCTTGCGGGTCACGCCGGAGGCCAGTGCCTCCAGGTGCCGCAGCGCGGCCACCGGGTCGGCGTAGCCGAGCGCTTCGAGGCGGTGTCCTGCGGCCCGGGCGGAGAGCCGGGTCTCGCCGGGCTCCAGGGTGGCGACGGCATCGAGCAGCGGACGGTAGAAGAGCTTTTCGTGCAGCCGGCGCACTTCCCTGGCGTGCCACTTCCACTCCTTGCGGAGGGTGTCGACCGGTTCGGTCCGCAGGCCCAGCGAGCGTGCCAGGCGCCGCTGTTCGCCCTCGTCCTCGGGCATCAGATGGGTGCGGCGCATCCGGAAGAGCTGGATGCGGTGCTCCAGCGTGCGCAGGAAGCGGTAGGCGGCGTCCAGGGCCGCGGCGTCCTGGCGTCCGACGTAGCCGCCGGCGGCCAGTGCCGCCAGGGCGTCGAGGGTGGTGGCGCTGCGCAGCGTGGCATCGCTGCGGCCGTGCACCAACTGCAGGAGCTGGACGGCGAATTCGACGTCGCGCAGGCCGCCGGGGCCGAGCTTGAGTTCGCGCTCGACCTGGGCCGCGGGGATGTTCTCGACGACCCGGCGGCGCATCTGGCGCACATCGGCGACGAAGTTCTCCCGCTCGGCGACCTCCCACACCATCGGCGCCAGCGCGTCCACGTACTCCTGGCCGAGCTGCAGGTCACCGGCCATCGGGCGGGCCTTGAGCAGCGCCTGGAACTCCCAGGTCTTGGCCCAGCGCTGGTAGTAGGCGAGGTGGCTGGTCAGGGTGCGCACCAGTGGTCCGTTGCGGCCCTCGGGGCGCAGGTTGGCGTCCACCGGCCAGATGGTGCCCTCGACGGTGTTGTCCGAGCACAGGCGCATCATCCGGGCGGCGAGCCGGGTCGCGGCCTGCAGCGCCTGGGCCTCGTCCACGCCCTCCTTGGCCTCGGCGACGAAGATGACATCGACGTCCGAGACGTAGTTCAGCTCCCGGCCGCCGCACTTGCCCATGCCGATGACGGCCAGCCGGCACACCGCGGCGTCGCCGGGCGCCTCCTCGTAGCTGACCTCCAGGGCGGCCCGGACCGTGGCGGTGGCCAGGTCCGCCAGCTCGGCCGCGGCCTCGGCGACATCGGTCGTGCCGCACACATCGCGGGCGGCAATGCCCAGCAGGGAGCGGCGGTAGGCGGTGCGCAGCGCGTCGGCGCGCGGCCGTTCGGCGTTCTGCCCGCCCCAGATGCCCTCGGCGAGCGCCAGCTCGAACTCGGGGGTGGTGGGGTGCAGGTCGACCGATTCGTAGGTGACCAGCGACTGCCAGTCGCGGGGGTGCCTGACGAGATGGTCGGCAAGCGCCTCGGAGGCGCCCAGCACCCCCAGCAGCCGGTCGCGCAGCGGTTTCGCCGCCACGATGGTGCTCAGCAGCGTCTGCTGCTCGTCCGCTTCCTGTGCCTCCACCAGCCGGACCAGGCTGTGCAGTGCCAGGTCCGGGTCGGCGGTGGCGCCCAGGGCTTCGAGCAGCACCGAGTCATCACGTACGGAGGCGAGTTCGGGGGCGTCCAGCAGCGCCCCGGCCGCCGAGGGGTCGGTGAAACCGTGCCTCAGCAGCCGGGTGTAGGTGCTGCTCCGCCGGCCCTGCGGAGCGGGAAGTGCCATGGGTGCAGCCTCTCGGTGGCGCGGTGGCTCAGAGCACGGGCAGCATCTTGCGCAGCTCGAAGGCGGTGACCTCGGAGCGGTACTCCTCCCACTCCTGTTTCTTGTTGCGGAGGAAGAAGTCGAAGACGTGCTCGCCGAGGGTCTCGGCGACGAGTTCGCTGCGCTCCATCAGCTCGATGGCCTCGCCGAGGTTCTGCGGCAGCGGCTCGATGCCCATCGCCCGGCGCTCGGAGTCGGACAGCGCCCAGACGTCGTCATCGGCGCCGGCCGGCAGCTCGTAGCCCTCCTCGATGCCCTTGAGGCCGGCCGCGAGCAGCACCGCGTAGGTGAGGTAGGGGTTGGCGCCGGAGTCGATGGAGCGGACCTCGACCCGGGTGGAGCCCATCTTGCCTGGCTTGTACATCGGGACGCGGATCAGGGCGGAGCGGTTGTTGTGGCCCCAGCAGATGTACGAGGGGGCCTCGCCGCCGGCGCCCGCGGTGCGGTTGGCGCCGCCCCAGATGCGCTTGTAGGAGTTGACCCACTGGTTGGTGACGGCGGAGATCTCCCCGGCGTGCCGCAGCAGTCCGGCGATGAACGAGCGCCCGACCTTGGAGAGCTGGTACTCGGAGCCGGACTCGTGGAAGGCGTTGCGGTCGCCCTCGAAGAGGGAGAGGTGGGTGTGCATGCCCGAGCCCGGGTATTCGGAGAACGGCTTGGGCATGAACGTCGCCTGGACGCCCTGCTCCAGGGCCACCTGCTTCATGACCAGCCGGAACGTCATGATGTTGTCGGCGGTCGAGAGGGCGTCGGCGTAGCGCAGGTCGATCTCCTGCTGGCCGGGGGCGCCCTCGTGGTGGCTGAACTCCACCGAGATGCCCATCGACTCCAGCATCGTGATCGCCTGGCGGCGGAAGTCCATGCCGACGTTCTGCGGGGTGTGGTCGAAGTAGCCCGAGGAGTCACCGGGGGTCGGCCGCTGGCCGTCCACGGGCTTGTCCTTGAGCAGGAAGAACTCGATCTCCGGGTGGGTGTAGAAGGTGAACCCGAGGTCGGAGGTCTTGGCCAGGATGCGCTTGAGGACATAGCGCGGGTCGGCGTAGGAGGGGGAGCCGTCCGGCATCAGGATGTCGCAGAACATCCGGGCGGTGCCGGGGGCCTCGGCGCGCCAGGGCAGGATCTGGAAGGTGCCGGGGTCCGGCTTGGCGATCATGTCGGACTCGTACACCCGGGCGAACCCCTCGATGGCCGAGCCGTCGAAGCCGATGCCTTCGTCGAAGGCCTGCTCCAGCTCCGCGGGAGCCACCGCCACGGACTTGAGGAAACCGAGGACATCGGTGAACCACAGCCGTACGAAGCGGATGTCGCGCTCCTCGAGCGTTCGGAGCACAAACTCCTGCTGCTTGTCCATGGGTCACCAATCCTTGCAGGTCAATCGGCCTGTCCACACGCGCCGGATCACGCGACGTGGCACACCAGTATCACGTGAGGGGGTTACCGTCACATTACGCACCCTTGGCCTGAAGCAGAACCGCCGTCCCGTAACCCTCACCCCAACCCTCACCCCGCATCCTTCCCGCGGCGAGCGGGCTCAGCGCAGCGGACGGGGGCAAACGGGGGGCTTGGCGGAGTCTTGAAGCGGGCCTGGGCGGTCGTTGACCCGGTGTTGAAGGCTCCGTTCCCTGCCCTTCCTAGGGTGGCTCCGGACAGTGAACGGCCCGGAACAACGGGGAGACGGGGACATGGGGCAGGGCTTCCAGACCGATCCGGACGCGATATTCAGCTGCGCGTCCGGCACGGAACGTCAGCACGAAGAGGTGCCGCGTATCGCGCGGCTGCTGGAACACGTGGAGATTCCCGCGGGGGCCTTCGGCAAGCTGCCCGAGTCCGATGAGCTGCACGCGGCGTACAACGAGCATGCGAGTGCGGCACGGCAGGATCTCCATGACATCGCGGAGTTGCTGGTGGGGGCTGTGGAGAGCCTGCGGGCGACGGCCGGACACTACGTCGCCAACGAGTACGCCACCCGGGACGGCTTCGGCGCGGGCGGCGGGAGCATGCCGGTATGACGGTCACCGACGCCTACGCCTGGGTCAACAGGGAGATCGAGAAGCTCCCGGACATCCCGGAGATCCACCAGAACGAGGAGCACGGCATCGATGCCGGGCTCGACGACGCCATCCGGTGGTTCCTGGACAAGGTCGGGCTGATGGACAAGCTCGAAGAGGTCACCGGCATGCCGACGCAGCTCACCGCCGCCGCTCAGGAGTGGCGCGCACAGGCCGCGGCACTGCACAAGGTGGCGGACGGACTCCGGCAGGCCGCCCGCCCGCTGCCCGACAGCTGGGCGGGCGATGCCTCGGACGGCTTCGGGCGCGGTATGGGCAAGATCGTCGAGGCGATCGACGGCACGGCCAAGGAGATGGGCGAGACGGCGCACATCCTCAGTCAGGCCGCCGCGGAGTCCAAGTTCGCCGAGGACGCCATCGTCGAGATCATCCGTGAGGCGATCGAGTGGGCGGCGGTGACACTGGCCGCGATGGTGGTCACCGACATCCTGACGCTCGGGCTGGCCACGGTGGTGGACGGGCTGGTGGCGGAGGCGGAGGTGGCCGTCTTCCTGGGCCGGGTGGAGCGGGTCTCCGCCAAACTGGCCACGACGCTTCGCAAACTGATGGAAGCCGTCAAGAAGTTCAAGGCCGGGAAGAAGTCCTGGGCGGCGTTCAAGGAGGCACGCGTGGCCGCCGGCGCCCTGCGCAAGTCGGGCGGCGCCTTCGGCGAGGGCGCCTACCGCACCAGGGACTGGTGGGCCCACCACCTCGTGACCGGCCAGATCGCCGGCCACGGCTCGAAGCCGCTCATCGGCTCCGTCACCGGCCTCACCGGGGATTTCGCGGGGCCCGCCACACAAGCGGCCGAGCACTTCGGCAAGGAGGCTCTGAGCGGCGACGGTCCGAAGGAGCCGAAGCCCTACCACGTCCCCAAGGGCAGCATCGAGGACACCTTCGGATGAGCGCCGGGGCAAGGAGAATGACGGACATGCACCCCACCCCCGTCGTCCCGGAGCAGGATGCCTGGCTCCTCGCACACAGCTCGGCTCATCTGCGGCCCGGGGAGGTGCTGTACGGCGCCCTGCCGGTGAAGCTCGACCCGCTGGTGCCCGACCGCATCCCGAAGCGCTGCCGGCGGCCGAAGCCGGAGGCCGAGGAGAGGGCCCGCTTCAAGGGGTGGGGGCGGATCTTCCTGCCCGTCTCCGCCGTCATGTGGGTGTGTTCGCTTCCGGCCGGCCTGCTGGAGCGGGGCGCCCACCACACCTGGTACGGGATCCGCCGGATCTTCCGCGGCCGGACCTGGGAAGGCGGCTGGGACAGCGCCGCCGGGTGGTTCGTGGTCACCACCCGGACGGGCGCCGACGACATCCTCGGCTATGACGAGTACCGGCTCGCACTCGCCCGCACCGACCAGCGGCTGCTGCTGCTGAGCCATCCCGCGCTGCCGGAGCGGGAGGCGGCGCAACTGCTCGGCGAGGTGCCCCGCGGGCGGTTCGCCCTGCGGCCCGAGCCGCATCCCGCGCGCCACACCTACCGGGTGGACATCGCCTTCCCCGACGGGTCCTGGCTGGCGCTGGAGGCCGCGGAGCGGGAACAGGTGCCGCAGCTCAGCGGTCTGCTGTCGGCCCGCTGAGCGCGGCCTTCCCCCGCTCGGCGGACGGCCTCGCCCTCCTCCGCCCGGTGGACGATGCCGCCGCGTCCTGACGCGGCTCCGCTCACCCTCCGGACGGCGCGACGGCACTCCGTTCGGCGGGCCACCGCGAGACCCATACCCCTCGGGGGTAGATTGCGGCAAGCGGACCTCCTCCCGCGTCCGCCGGTCCGCCGTCCGTCGAGAGGTCCGCGATGCAGGAACAGGGCAAGACCGCCGCGTGGTACGGCCGGTTGCTGCTGTTCACCGCGGTGCCTGCTGGCCTCGTCACCCTCCGGACGTCCCGGCACCCCGTGATATCCGGGCCGCCGCGCCCCACACTCCCCGCCTGACCGTCGGTACCGCGCGTGCAGGAGCACGCCCCGCCGCCGACGCCCACCGGAGCCCGCGGCAGTGCCCTCACCCCGCCCAGATCACCACCGACATCGTCTCGAGGTGTTTCTCCCATGCGTACGCACTCCCGCCGCGCCCTGCTCGGCGCAGGTCTCGCCGCCGCCGGCAGCGGCCTGCTGCCCGCCTGCGCCACCGGCAGGACCGGCTCCGGCCCGCACTCCGGTATGGACGGAATGAACGGCATGGCCCCGTCCACCGCTCCGGACGGCCGCCCCCCGTCCGGCTATGTGTCCCCGCACGGCCCGGAGGTCGCCGAGGCCGAGCGCAGGCGGGGTGCGGGCCCGTTGCGCCGCTTCGCGCTGACCGCCGGGATCAGCCGGTTCGACCTGGGCGGCCGTACCGTCGAGACCTGGGCGTACAGCGATGCGCTGCCCGGCAAGATCATGCGCGTGGACGCGGGCGACCGGATCGCGCTGACCCTCACCAACCACCTTCCGCAGTCCACGACGCTGCACTGGCACGGGCTGACGGTGCGCAACGACATGGACGGCGTCCCCGGGGTGACCCAGCGCTCCATCCGGCCAGGCGGCACGTTCGACTACCACTTCGCGGTCACCACCCCCGGCACCCACTGGGTGCATCCGCACTCCGGTCTCCAGCTGGACCGCGGGCTGTACGCGCCCCTGATCGTCGACGACCCCAGGGAAGCGCTCTCCTACGACAAGGAGTGGATCGTCCTGCTGGACGACTGGGTCGACGGGGTCGACGGCAGCACACCCGAAGACGTGCTCAAGCAGTTGCACGGGGGCGTGGACCGCGGGCCCATGAGCCACGGCGAGACGGAGATGGGCCACCCGCGGAGCAGCGGCCGCGCAGCCCGCGGCGCGGTCGTCCCCTCCGACGGCCCGTCGCGGATGCTCAAGGGCGCCCGGAGCAGGCTGCTCGGCCATGACGCGGGGGACGTGGACCACCCCTACCACCTCGTCAACGGCCGCACCTCCCGTGACCCGCGGACCTTCCGCGCCAAGCCCGGCGACCGCATCCGGATCCGCTTCATCAACGCGGGCAGCGAGACCGCCTATCGCGTCGCACTCGGCGACCACCGGATGACCGTGACGCACACCGACGGCCTGCCCGTCGAGCACGCCGAGACCGATGCGCTGCTCATCGGGATGGCCGAGCGCTACGACGTCCTGGTCACGGCCGGGGACGGCGTCTTCCCGCTCACCGTGCTCGCCGAGGGCAAGGGGCGCTCCGCGCTGGGCCTGCTGCGCACCGGGGGCGGCGAGGCGCCCGGCCCGTCCGCCCGGCCCAGGAGCCTGTACGGCAGGATCATGACGGCGGACCGGCTCAGCGCGGCCGAGTCGGTGCGGTCCCTGTCGCGCCGCCCCGACCGCACCATCGAGATGACCCTCACCGGGACCATGGAGAAGTACGACTGGGCGATCAACGGGAGCCCGTACACGCCCTCGCAGCGGTATCCCGTCGAGGCCGGTGAGCGGGTCCGGATCATCTTCCGCAACCACACCAGGATGTGGCACCCCATGCATCTGCACGGGCACACCTTCAACCTGCCCAACGGCGGGCCCCGCAAGGACACCACGATCCTGCTGCCCGGCCGCAGGGTGGACGTCGATTTCCACGCCGACAACCCCGGTCTGTGGATGGTCCACTGCCACAACATCTACCACTCGGAGTCCGGGATGATGACGATCCTCGGCTACCGCAAGAAGCACAGGCAGTAAGGGAAGCCGCGGCCCCGGAGGGTGAGGGAAGGGCGGCTCCGTCCTTTCCCCACCCCCCATTGCGTCAGAAAGACGATTACACTGGCGAGGTGCCTCAACTTCGTCTCGCCCTCAACCAGACCGACAGCTGTGTCGGCGCCCTCGACCGGAACGCCGAGACGATCCTGCGCTGGACCCGGCACGCCGCCGACCAGGGCGCGCACCTCGTCGCCTTCCCCGAGATGGCGCTGACCGGCTATCCCGTCGAGGACCTGGCGCTGCGCCCCTCGTTCGTCGAGGCGAGCCGCGAGGCGCTGCGGACGCTGGCCGGCCGGCTGGCGTCGCAGGGCATGGGTGACCTCCCGGTGATCGTCGGCTATCTCGACCGCGGCGCACAGGCGAAGCCGCGCTACGGCCGGCCCGCGGGCGCCCCGCAGAACGCCGCCGCCGTGCTGTACCGCGGCGAGGTCGCGCTGGCCTTCGCCAAGCACCACCTTCCCAACTACGGCGTCTTCGACGAGTTCCGCTACTTCGTCCCCGGCGACACGCTGCCCGTCGTGCGGGTGCACGGGGTGGATGTCGCGCTCGCCATCTGCGAGGACCTGTGGCAGGACGGCGGACGGGTGCCGGCGGCGCGCAGCGCGGGCGCCGGGCTCCTGGTGTCGGTCAACGCCTCGCCCTACGAGCGGGACAAGGACGACACCCGGCTGGAGCTGGTCCGCAGGCGGGCCCGGGAGGCCGGCTGCACCACCGCCTATCTGGCGATGATCGGCGGGCAGGACGAGCTGGTCTTCGACGGCGACTCGATCGTCGTCGACAAGGAGGGCACGGTGATCGCGCGGGCACCGCAGTTCGCGGAGGGCTGTGTGCTGGTCGACCTGGACCTGCCCGCCGCGGCGCCGGTGCCCCCGTCGGGCGTGCTGGACGACGGGCTGCGCGTCGACCACCGCGTCCTGTCGCCCGACCCGCTGCCGCCCTACCCGCCCGAGACGCCCGGCGGCGAGGCCGAACGCCTCACGGATCTGGAGGAGATCTACACCGCGCTGGTCGTCGGCCTGCGCGCCTATGCCGCCAAGAACGGCTTCGGCAGTGTGGTGCTCGGCCTGTCCGGCGGCATCGACTCGGCGCTGGTCGCCACGCTCGCCTGCGACGCCCTGGGGGCGGAGCATGTGCACGCCGTGGCGATGCCCTCCCGCTACTCGTCGGAGCACTCCCTCAGCGACGCCGCCGAACTCGCGAGCCGTACGGGCCTGGCCTTCCGTACGGTGCCGATCGGCCCGATGTTCGACGCCTATATGGCGGCGCTGCCGCTGACCGGGCTGGCCGAGGAGAATCTGCAGTCACGGCTGCGGGGCACCACCTTGATGGCCCTCTCCAACCAGGAGGGCCACCTGGTCCTCGCCCCCGGCAACAAGTCCGAGCTGGCCTGCGGCTATTCGACCCTCTACGGCGATTCGGTGGGCGGTTACGGCCCGATCAAGGACGTCTACAAGTCGGTCGTCTACCAGTTGGCCCGCTGGCGCAACCAGGCCGCCGCCGACCGCGGCCGGATCCCGCCGATCCCGGAGAACACCCTCACCAAGCCTCCGAGCGCCGAGCTGCGCCCCGGCCAGGTCGACACCGACTCGCTGCCCGACTACGACATCCTGGACCGCATCCTGGAGCTCTACGTCGACCACGACCGCGGCCGGGAGGAGATCGTCGCCCAGGGCTTCGACGAGGCCCTGGTGACGCGGGTCCTGCGGATGGTCGACCACGCCGAGTACAAGCGCCGCCAGTACCCGCCCGGCCCCAAGATCTCCGCGAAGGGCTTCGGCAAGGACCGGCGGCTGCCCATCACCAACCACTGGCGGGAGGGGAGCTGACGGGGCCCCGGCTTCCGGGAGGCGAGTCCGCCCGGTCGGGCGGGATGTCCGGCCCGGCGCAATGTCCGGCCCGGCGGTCGGCCGTGGGCGGTCAGCCGAGGTGGCCCTCGGCGGCGACCGGCGCACCCGCGGTCGGCCCGGACTCCGTCTCGCCGCCGCGGGTTTCGCCGCTGCGGATCTCGGTGCTGCGGGTCGCGGTGCTGAGGGTCTTGCCACCGTGGCCGGCTCCGCTGCGGGCCACGATCCGGGAGGAGTCGTGGGCACCGTGGTCCAGGAGACCGGCCACGACGGCGACGGCCAGGCCCAGGGCGGCCAGCACCGCGCCGACCAGCGTCGGGGAGGTCCAGCCCCAGCCCGCCGTCAGGGCCAGGCCGCCGACCCAGGCACCGCCGGCGTTGGCGAGGTTGAAGGCGGACTGGTTGGAGGCGGCGGCCAGCGTCGGCGCCTGCTGGGCCTTGTTCATGACCAGCATCTGCAGGGGTGTGGTGGTCAGGAAGCCGACCGCGCCGATGAGGACGACCGTCACCAGCGCCGCCCACTTCACCTCGGCGGTGAAGTGGAAGGCCGTCAGGGCGAGGGCCAGGGCGGCCAGCGAACCGTAGAGGGTCGGGCGCAGGGCCCGGTCGGTGAGCGGGCCCGCGGCGAGCGCACCGAGGGTCATCCCGATGCCGAAGAGGGCGAGGACCAGCGGCACCGAGCCCGCGGCGAAGCCGGTGACCTCGGTCATCATCGACGCGAGGTAGCTGTAGACGGCGAAGATCCCGGCGAAGCCGAAGACGGTGGTGAGCAGGCCGAGCAGCACCTGGCGGTTGCCGAGCGCCCGCAGTTCGCTGCCGAGGCCGGTGTACTCCTCGGCCGGCAGCGGGGGGATCAGCCGGGCCAGGGCGGCCATGGCGGCCAGCCCGATGGCGGCCACGACGAGGAAGGTGGCGCGCCAGCCGAGCTGCTGGCCCAGCAGGGTCGCCGCCGGGACGCCGATGATGTTGGCGACGGTCAGGCCGAGGAACATCGTGGCGACCGCCCGGGCCTGGCGGCCCTCGCGCACCAGCCGGGCGGCGACCACCGCGCCGACGCCGAAGAACGCACCGTGCGGGAGCCCGGCCAGCACCCGGCCGGCGATCAGCAGCCCGAAGGTGGGGGCCAGGGCGGAGGCGAGGTTGCCGACCGTGAAGACCGCCATCAGGCCCACCAGCATCCGCTTGCGCGGGATACGGGAGCCGAGGGCGGTCAGGAGCGGGGCGCCGATGACGACGCCGAGGGCGTAGGCGGAGACGAGGTAGCCGGCGGTGGGCACGGAGGTGCCCAGATCGTCCGCGACGTCGGGCAGCAGGCCCATCATCACGAATTCCGTGGTGCCGATGCCGAAAGCTGAGACCGCGAGGGCGAGCAGAGCCAAGGGCATGAAGGACCTTTCGGGGTTGTGCGTGCGGCGGGCACGCGGCGCACGGACCGTGAGCACTTAAGTTCTCTTACGGAACAAAGCCTCTCAGGCGCAGTATTCCAGCGGGGGAACGGGGCGTGACGAACCCGCGTCGGATCCCCGTCGGCAGCCCGCCGCGATCACCGCCTGCGCCCCACCCCGGTCATTCTCAGCAGCCCGCTCCGGATCCCGTTCGGCAGCCCGCTCCGGATCCCGTTCGCCGGTGCACCGGCACGCCGCTCAGATCTTCACCGTCGCCGCGACCGGAAGGTGGTCGCTGCCGGTCTCGGGCATCACCCAGGCCTTGACCGGGTCCATCCCCTTCATCATGATCTGGTCGATCCGGGCCATCGGGAACGCGGCCGGCCAGGTGAAGCCGAAGCCGTCGCCCGCCGCGCCCTGGGCGGAGCGCATCTGGGAGGTGACCGGGGCCAGCGAGCGGTCGTTCATGGTGCCGTTGAGGTCGCCGAGCAGCACGACCTTCTTCTCCGGGTCGGCGGAGATCGCCTTGCCGAGCGCCGCGGCGCTGCCGTCTCGCTGATTGGCGGTGAAGCCCGCCGCGACCTTGACCCGTACCGACGGCAGATGCGCGACGTAGACGGCGAACTTCTGGCCGTCGGCGGCGGTGACGGTGGCCCGCAGCGCGCGGGTCCAGCCCATCTTGAGGTCCACCGGCTTCGCCTCGGACAGCGGGCGCTTGCTCCACAGCCCGACGGTGCCCTGGACCGTGTGGTACGGATACGCCTTCGCCAGCCCCTGCCGGTAGACGGGCAGGGCGTCGCCGGTCAGCTCCTCCAGGGCCACCACATCGGCGTCGGAGGCCACGATGTCCCGGGCGGTGGACGCCGGGTCGGGGTTCTCGGCGTTGACGTTGTGGGTGGCGACCGTGAGATTGCCGCCGTTGCCGGACTTGTCGGTGATCTGCCCGCCGAAGAGGCTGATCCAGGCGAACGCCGGCAGCACCAGCGCCACCAGCGCGGTCGCCGAGCGGCGCAGCACCGCGACGACGAACAGCAGCGGGATGCACAGCCCCAGCCACGGCAGGAAGGTCTCCAGCAGACTGCCCAGGTTCCCCACGGTGTTGGGGATCTGGGAGTGCAGCATCATCAGCAGGCCCACCAGGACCGCGAGTACCGCGAGCACGATGCCGCGCCGCCACATGCCCTCGGGACGCCACCAGTTCCGCAGGCGTTCGGCCCGGGAACCGGCCTGCCCGGGGTTGTGCCCCTGTCCCGGCTCCGTCATGTATGCCTGCGCCATGTAGCTGTCCTCACTGCGTTGCCTCGCCGCACCTGACCTGTGGTCTCCGACCCTAGGCGATGGTCCGTAATGCGCTTTCTTAGAAGTGAGGACGGCACGGGGGCGGGTCGGGGTTCCGGTCATGGGATTCATGACAACGGCTGTGACAGAACAGGCATGCGCCGGTCATACGGGGCCGTCCGCACACGGCGTTCCGGGGCGGGCGTGCCTGCCCCCAAGGCCCCTGCCGCGCCGCGGAGTTCGGCCCGCCGGCGTATCCGGCGCCCTCGTATCGGGCGCCGCCGTCGCACCGGGTGCCGCGCTCGCATCCGGTGCCGCCGCATCCGGGGCCGCCGGCCGTACGCCCTCCAGGACCATGTCGACGATGTCCGCCGGAAGGCTTTCGGGCAGTTCCTCCCACTCGTGGAGGAGGGCGCGGGCCAGCATCGGCCCGACGACGAGGTCGGCGACGGTCTCCAGGTCCCGGTCGGTGCGGATCTCACCGTTCGCCACCCCGCGCCGGAGCACCCCGAGCAGCGCCTCGCGGCGGGTCCGTACGACGGTGTCGTGATATTCCGCCCACAGCCCGGGCTGTGCCTGGACATGGCTGACGAGCGTGCGCAGCAGCGCGGAGCTGCGCTTGGCCAGGCCGCGGCGGCGCAGGAATTCCAGCAGCGCGACCAGATCATCGCGTACCGAGGTGCCGTCCAGGAGCGGGCCCGGGACGTCCAGGGACCGCATCACATCGAGCATCAGCGCGCTCTTCCCCGGCCAGCGGCGGTAGACCGTGGCCTTGCCGACGCCTGCCTCGCGGGCGATGCGCTCCATGGACAGCTCGCCTATGGAGGCCCCGTCCTCGATCAGGCGCAGGACGGCCTCGATGACGGCCGAGTCGGCCGCGGCGCTGCGCGGCCGGCCGCGGCGCCCGGGGACTGCGGGGCCCGGCCGCTCCCCGGCCGCCGCCCCGGAGTCCGCCGCCGCCCGGCTCATCGCTCCGCGCCCGCCTTCCGCTCTTCCTGCGGAGTGGCCGGCTGCGGTGCCGGTGCCGTTCGGCCCGGCAGGAAGGCCGCGGCCACCACGAGCCCCAGCAGCGCGACGGCGGCCGAGCCGAGCGCGGTGACGTGCATGGCGTGGATGAAGGCGTCGTCGGCCACGGCGGTCAGCGAACGGCCCGCCGGCCCCATCCTGTCCGCGAGCCCGTGGGTCGCCTCGATGGATTCCCCGGCCGCGTGCCGGGCGGCGGCCGGTACGCCCGGCAGCCGGTCGAGGGTGTCCTGCATACGGTCGCGGTAGCTCGTCGACAGCAGCGAGCCGAGGACGGCGACGCCGAGGGTGCCGCCGACCTGCCGGAAGACGTTGTTGAGCGCCGAGCCGGAGCCGGCCTTCTCCCGGGGCAGCGCCTGCATGACCGCGACGGTGGCCGGCGGCATGATGTGGGCCATCCCGGCGCCCTGCAGGAAGAACAGCGCCTCCAGGACCCAGATCGGGGTGTCGGTGTCCAGCAGCAGCATGCCCGACATGGTGGTGGCCACCACGAACATGCTGAAGGTGCACACCGCGCGGGCGCCGTACTGGTCGACGGCGAGCCGGGCCCGGGGCGCGAAGATCGTCTGGGCGGCGGCCAGCGGCAGGAACAGCATTCCGGCCTGCAGCGGGGTGTAGCCGCGCACGCTCTGGATGTAGAAGACGGTGAAGAACGCGACCCCCATCAGCGCGAAGAAGACCAGCGCGATGGCGGCGATGGCGGCCGAGAAGGCCGGGCTGCGGAAGTAGCCGATGTCGATGGACGGGTGGTCGCTGTGCTTCTGGTGCAGCACGAAGACGATCAGCACCGCCAGGCCGCCGGCGATCGCGCCGACCACCTGCGGGTCGGTGAAGTCGGCGAGCTGGCCGCCCTTGATGATGCCGTAGACCAGCAGGACGAGTCCGACGACGGACAGCAGCACCCCGAACGGGTCCAGCCGGCCGGGGCCGGGGTCCTTGGAGTCGGGCACCAGGATCACCATCGCGATCAGCGAGACCACCACGACCGGAGCGTTGATCATGAAGACCGAGCCCCACCAGAAGTGGGCGAGCAGCAGCCCGCCGGCGATCGGGCCGACCGCGATGGCCAGCCCCACCCCGCCGGCCCAGATGCCGATCGCCCGGGGCTGCTCCTCCCGCTCGAAGACGTTCATCAGAATGGCGAGGGTGGACGGCATCACGAAGGCGCCGCCCAGGCCCATCAGCGCGCGGAAGGTGATCAGCTCCGCCGGCGATCCGGACACCCCGGCGAGCACCGACCCGGCACCGAAGACCGCCAGGCCGAAGAGCAGTGTCTTCTTGCGGCCCACCCGGTCGCCCAGCAGGCCCGCGGTGAACAGCAGACCGGCGAAGACCAGCGTGTAGGAGTTGATCGCCCACTCCAGCTCGCTCTGGGTGGCGCCGAGGCCGAGCGGGGCCGGGGTCGCGATGGTCTTCATGGCGACATTGAGGATCGAGTTGTCCAGCACCACGATCAGCAGGCTGAGCATGAGGGTGGACAGGATCGCCCAGCGGCGGCGGTGGACGGGGTCCGGGATCTGTCGGGCCGGCGGTGCGCCCGGGGTGCTGGAGGAGGAGGCCATGCCGGCACCCTAGGGAGATTCCGATACGGCACCGTTCCGTATCGGGTAGCCGCGCGGGCAGGTCCCTTCTTCCGGGCGAAGCGGGAGCCGTCTTCCGGCCGAAGCCAGGGCGGTCGTCCGGGCGGAGGGAGACCGGCCGTCCGTGCGGAAAGGCGGAAAGGGAGACCGATCGTCCGGGCGGGGCAAGGGTGGCTTCCGGCCGAAGCGAGACCGGTCACGTCCGTTTCCCTTTTCCTTTGTGCGCGGGCCGTGCCAGCATGGAGGGGAGTCCGGGGACACCGTCAGGGTGCCTCGAGATGACGAACAGGAGCCGTCACCATGACGCAGCCTTCGCCTGCCCAGAAGCCGGTTGCCAAGTCCCTCTACGGGGGCTCGGGGTCACGCCGGATCACCGTCCGGGACATCGCCGCCGCCAAGGAGCGCGGCGAGAAGTGGCCGATGCTCACCGCCTACGACGCCATGACCGCCTCCGTCTTCGACGAGGCCGGCATCCCCGTTCTGCTCGTCGGTGACTCGATGGGCAACTGCCACCTCGGTTACGAATCCACCGTGCCGGTCACCATGGACGAGATCACCCTGCTGTCCGCGGCGGTCGTCCGGGGCACGAAGCGCGCGCTCGTCGTCGGCGACCTGCCGTTCGGCTCGTTCCAGGAAGGCCCGGTGCAGGCGCTGCGCAACGCCACCCGGCTGGTGAAGGAAGCGGGCGTGGGCGCCGTCAAGCTGGAGGGCGGTGAGCGCTCCGCCGACCAGGTGGAGCTGCTGGTCTCGTCCGGCATCCCGGTGATGGCGCATATCGGGCTGACCCCGCAGTCGGTCCACGCCTACGGGGGCTACCCCGTCCAGGGCCGCGGCGAGGAGGCGGCCCAGCAGCTGCTGCGGGACGCCAAGGCGGTGCAGGACGCCGGTGCGTTCTCGGTCGTCCTGGAGGCGGTACCCGCCGAGCTGGCGGCCGAGGTCACCCGTTCGCTCTACATCCCGACCGTCGGTATCGGCGCGGGCCCGGACTGCGACGGCCAGGTGCTGGTATGGACCGACATGGCCGGAATGACGGCCGGCCGGGTCCCGAAGTTCGTCAAGCAGTACGTTGCCCTGCGGGAGCTGCTCGGAAGCGCGGCCAAGGAGTTCGCCGAGGACGTCGTCGGCGGAGCGTTTCCTGCGGAGCCGCATCTCTTTCACTGATCCCTAAGCGGCCCACGTTGTCGGCTCTCCCGCCGTGGTGGTTTCTCACCGTTGCGCCTGCGGCGAGCGTGGGTTGTCGGGTGCGGTGCCGCTCCTCCGGACTTCGTCCTGCGGCGCGGCCCCTCCCGTGAGTGGGTGGAAATACCTGGTGGGGGTGCGCGTGGTCATTTACGTGCACCCCCACCGGCTTTCAACCCTTCCCCCACGGGAGGGGACGGGCCGGAGGGGCAGGGTGTCCGGGCTTTGCTTCCGAAGGCTCCGAGAAAGAGCAAAGGCGGAGCGCAGCGGAGCGTAAAGCGAAGCAGTCCGGACACCCTGCCCCGGAGGCCCGTCACCGCACCCACAGCCCCGCGCAGCGGACCCCGCCCGCCGCAGGCGAAACAAAGAGAAACCCCCACGGCGGGAAAGCCGACAACGTGGGAAGCGCTCTGTCGGAGACATGTCGGCGCCCTGTCGGCGGCAGCTGACACCTTGGTCTCATGACGCGACAGACGATATCCACCAAGGGCGGCAACGCCGTGGAGGTGCGCGGTCTGGTCAAGCACTTCGGGGCGGTCAAGGCCGTCGACGGGGTGGACCTGGACGTGAAAGAGGGCACCGTGCTCGGCGTGCTCGGCCCCAATGGCGCCGGCAAGACGACCCTCGTGCGGTGCCTGTCCACCCTCCTCGTGCCGGACGCCGGCAGCGCCTTCGTGGCCGGCTTCGACGTGGTGCGCCAGCCCCGCGCGCTGCGCCGCACCATCGGCCTGACCGGGCAGTACGCCTCGGTCGACGAAAAGCTCTCCGGCTGGGAGAACCTCTACATGATCGGGCGGCTGCTCGATCTGTCCCGCAAGGACGCCCGGCGCCGCGCGGACGAGATGCTGGAGCGGTTCTCGCTGACCGAGGCCGCCAAGCGGGCCGCGGCCAAGTACTCCGGCGGTATGCGCCGCCGGCTCGACCTGGCCGCCTCGATGATCGGCCGGCCCGCGGTCCTCTACCTGGACGAGCCGACCACCGGCCTGGACCCCCGCACCCGTAACGAGGTGTGGCAGGAGGTCCAGCGGATGGTGCACGACGGTGCCACGGTGCTGCTGACCACCCAATACATGGAAGAGGCCGAGCAGTTGGCCAACGAGCTGACGGTCATCGACCGCGGCCGGGTGATCGCCGAGGGGCAGGTGGACGAGCTCAAGGCCAAGGTCGGCGGGCGGACGCTGCAGATCCGGCCGGCGGACCCGGGCGAGCTGGACCGGATGACCGAGGCCGTCACCCGGGCCGGTCTGGACGGCATCGCGGGGGCCACCGCCGACCACGACGGGGGTGTGGTCAACGTACCGATCGTCAGCGACGAGCAGCTGACCGCGGTGGTCAATGTGCTCGGCCGGGAGGGCATCGCGCTCGCCGGGATCAGCACCCATCTGCCCAGCCTGGACGAGGTGTTCCTGGCCATCACCGGCCAGAAGACCTCCGAGGCCGGGACCGGGGCCGGGTCCGAGGACGCCATGGACGAGCAGTACGCGGGGGTATCGGCATGAGTACGGCAACGATGGCGGCGCCGCGGGTGAAGGCCGGCGCCGATGAGGGCCGGATCGGTCTGCGGGCCAATCTGCGGCACATCGGGGCGCTGGTGCGGCGCAACGCCCTGCAGATCAAGCAGGATCCGGAGTCCATGATGGACGTCCTGCTGATGCCGATCATCTTCATCCTGCTGTTCACCTATGTCTTCGGCGGCGCGATCGCCGGCAAGGGCCACCAGCACGATTACATCCAGCGCCTGGTGCCCGGCATGATGGCGATGCTGGGCATGAACATCGCCATGGCGGTGGGCAGCGGTGTCAACGAGGACTTCCGCAAGGGGGTGATGGACCGCTTCCGGACGATGCCGATCGCCCGGTCCTCGGTCCTCATCGCCAAGATCGTCGTCGAGATCGGCCGGATGCTGATCGCCACCGCGATCCTGCTCGGCATGGGCTTCCTGCTGGGCCTGGAGATCAAGGGCAGCCTGCTCGCGTTCTTCGCCGCGGTCGTGCTGTCCACCGTCTTCGGCGCCGCCCTGATGTGGATCTTCATCCTGCTGGGGCTCGCCGTGAAGACCCCGCAGGCGGTCCAGGGCATGGCGATGCTGGTGCTGATGCCGCTGCAGTTCGGCTCGTCGATCTTCGCGCCGACGACCTCGATGCCCGGCTGGCTGGAGGGGTTCACCGAGGTCAACCCGCTCTCCAACCTGGCGGACGCGTCCCGTGCGCTGATCAACAACCAGGGCGCCGTGGCCCACCCGGCGCTGGTCACCCTCGGCTGGGCGGTCGCCATCACGGCCGTCACCATGCCGCTCGCGGTGGCGAAGTTCCGCAAGAAGACCTGACGCGCGTCCCGCAGGGGGCTTCCCTGCGGGACCGCCTTCGCCCGGCTCGCGTCAGATGAGGGCGGTGGCCTCTTCGAGGGAGAGGCCACCGCCTTCGGCGTATGCCTGCGCATAAGCCGTATCGCCCACCAGCGCCCGCGCGGCCGCCTCGGTACGGGCCCGGTCGTCGCGGATGAGCCGCGGCGGGACATGGCTGGTCGCCCGCAGCGCGTCGTACGCCCCCACCAGGCGCGCCGCGTCCCGCCCACCGGACTCACCCCGCACCGCCGTCAACACCCGTGCACCGGTGAGGAGTTGTACCACCGGGAGGTCCGGCGCGATCATCTGCGTCAGGGAGTCCTGCATGCGGGCCATGGCCGAGCGGAACCTCGGCAGCAGGCCCTCCTCGCGGTGGCCCTCGTCCAGGTCCAGCGAGATCACCGACGACTCCAGCATCCCGGCGAACAGGTCCGGGGCGCGCGGGGCGAAGAGCTCGCGCACCACATGCAGTTCCGCCCGCGCCCCCTGGCGATCCCCCTTCAGCGTCAGCCACATCGCCAGGGTCAGCCGGGCGAACGGCTCGGTGTCCCGGCCGCTGTTGCCCTTCACCGCCTCGGCCAGCACCTCGCGCAGCATCCGCTCGCCGGTCTCCGTCTGGTCGTCCTCGATCAGCACGGCACCCAGCCGGCAGCGCAGCAGCAGGGTCTGGCCGTGCGCCCCCAAGTCCTCGGCGTGCACCATCGCCGCCCGGTAGTCGCGCGCCGCCTGTGCGTACGCGCCCCGCTTCTCATGGGCTTCGGCGCGTCCCGCCAGCGCCTCGGCCGCGCCCCACGCGTCGCCGAGCCGCAGGAAGGTGCGCAGCGCCTCGTCGGCATCGCTGGTCGCCTGCGCCAGCCCGCCGGCGCGGTCGTTGAGGATCTTCGAGCGGAACTGCAGCATGTAGGCCAGCTCCCATGCGTAGCCGAGGTCACGGCAGGCCTGCACCGCGCCCTCGACCAGCTCGGCCAGCTCGTCGAAGCGTCCGGTGATCAGCACCGCGTAGTACCAGAGCGCGCCGGGCACCTTGCAGGTCTGCGGCATACCGGTGCGGTAGACGGTGAGCATCCCGGCCAGCTCTTCCTGCATCGCCGGATCGAGCAGCGCCTCGATATCGCTGTCCCGGCTGGAGAGCGCGACCAGCCGGACCTCGCGGCGGGCCTCCTGCAGTTGTTCGGGAGCCATCGGCGGGGGTGTGTCGATGGGTCTCTCGTGCAGGTCGGGGGCCGGTTCGGCGGGCGGGATGAAGGGGTTGGGGCCGAGCGCGGCGGCCGCCGTCGCCCAGTGGCGGGCGTCGCTGCGGTGGTCGCGCAGCGACCAGAACCACTGCAGGGACAGCACCAGGCACAGCGCCTCGTGCTCGTCCCGTGCGGCGAGGGCGCGGCGCAGCGCGGTACGCAGATTGTCGTGCTCCAGCTCCAGCCGCTCCATGCCCGCGCGCTGGCCGGGGCCGCGCAGCAACGGATCGGTGGTACGGGCCAGTTCGCGGTAGGCGACGAGGTGGCGGCGCTCGGCACCGGCCCGTTCCCCGGCCTCGTCCAGCCGCTCGCCGGCGTACTCCCCCACCGTCTCCAGCAGCCGGTAGCGCATCTCTCCCCCGCCGAAGCGGCTGCCGCCCGGCTCCTGGCCGGCCGGGGCCGCGACCACCAGCGATTTGTCGATCAGCGAGCCGAGCAGCCCGGCCACCTCGCGCCGGTCGACGCCGTCGCCCGCGCACACCTCTTCGGCGGCGGCCAGATCGCAGCCGCCGGCGAAGACGGACAGCCGGCGCAGCACCGCCCGTTCGGGCTCGTCGGTCAGGTCCCAGGACCAGTCCACGACCGCGCGCAGCGTCTGCTGGCGGGGCAGCACCGTCCGGCTGCCGCTGGTCAGCAGCCGGAAACGGTCGTCGAGCCGGTCGGCGAGCTGCCGCGGCGTCAGCAACCGCAGCCGGGCCGCGGCGAGTTCGATGGCCAGCGGCAGCCCGTCCAGCCGGGTGCAGATCTCGGCGCAGGCGGCGGTGGTCTCCTCATCGGCCTCGATACGGAAGCCGGGCAGGGCGGCGGCCCCGCGGTCGGCCAGCAGCCGCAGCGCGACGGGGGCGGGCAGCGGCTCGACCGGCCGCAGCACCTCGCCCGGTACGGCCAGCGGCTCCCGGCTGGTGGCCAGCACGGTCACCCCGGGGCAGTCGGCCAGCAGCCGCTCGGCGAGCTCGGCGGCGGCGCCGATCACATGCTCGCAGTTGTCGAGGACGAGCAGCATCCGGCGTCCCGCGCAGTGCTCGGCGAGCCGGCCGAGCGGGTCCAGTGCGGTCGGATCGGCGGCGGCCCGCAGGCCTTCCGCGGTGGTGCCGCGGACGACCGTCTCACGGGCCCCGAGTGCGGTCAGCACCGCCTCGGGCACGGTCTGCGGATCGTCCACCGGCGCCAGCTCGGCCAGCCATACGCCGTGCGGCCAGGCGTCCGGCAGCGCGGCCGCGGCGGCCTCCGCGCCCTCCTGCGACAGCCGGGTCTTGCCGGCGCCGCCGGGGCCCAGCAGCGTCACCAGCCGGTGCTCGGCCAGATCGGCGCGGATCGCCGCCAGGTCGGTGTCCCGCCCGACGAAGGAGGTGAGCCGGGCCCGGAGGTTGCCGGGGCGGGGGCGGGGCGGGGTGAGGTAGGGGGCGGGGACGGCTGCGGGGTCGGCGGCGCCGGGCGGGAGCGCGGCGCCGGGCGCGTGCGCGGTGCCCGGGACGTGGGTGGCGCCGGGGAAGTAAGTGGTGCCGGGAGCGTGGGTGGCACCGGGAGCGTGGGGGGACGCAGGCGACGGGACCGTCTCCGCCGGTGGACGGAGCAGTTCCGCGTGCAGGGCGCGCAGCTCCGGGCCCGGGTCGGCGCCGAGGCGGTCGGCGAGGCCGGTGCGTATCTCCTCGTAGGCCGCCAGTGCCTCCGCCGTGCGGCCCGCGGCACGCAGTGCGCGCAGCCGCAGCGCCTGGAGGGGTTCGTCCAGCGGATGGTCCTGGCACAGCGCGAGGAGGGTGGGCAGCGCCCGGTCGGCCCGGCCGAGGGCGAGGTCGGCGGCGAGGCGGGTGCGCTGGGCGTCCAGGCGGCGGCGCTCGGCGCGGGAGGCCTCGGCCCCCGCGTCCGGCAGATCGGCGAGGGCCGGACCGCGCCAGAGTGCCAGGGCGTCGTCGAGCAGGGCGGCGGCGCCGGCCGGGTCCGCGGCGGTCAGCGCCCGGCCGCCCTCCGTCGCAAGCCGCTCGAAACGGTGCAGATCGACGGCGTCGGGCTCGGCACACAGCCGGTAGCCGCCGTCGGCCGAGGCGACCGCGGCATGCCCCAGGGCACGGCGCAGCCGGCCGACCAGCGCCTGCAGCGCCCCGGCCGCGTCGGCGGGCGGGTCCAGGCCCCAGATGTCCGAGATCAGCACGTCCGGGGAGAGTGCCCGGCCGGGGCGCAGCGCGAGGGCGGCGAGCAGCGCGCGCAGGCGTGGTCCGCCGATCGCGACGGGGGTGCCGTCGGGCCGGTCGGCCTGGGTGGTGCCGAGAATTCCGTAGCGCACCGGCCCATTGTCGTCGAAGGCGACAACTCCCCAGGCACCAAGCGTCGTTTTCGGGTGCACGGGTCCTGGGCAGGGGTCCTGGCACGAGCCCGCCGGCACACCGCCGTGCGCCGCACGCCGTGACGCGGTTACGGTCATGGCTGCCCCTCAACGGACACGGAGCCTTGCACCATGACCACAGCAATCCGACGCGCCGACCGCCGCATCAGTCCGGTCTTCCTCGCGCTCGTCGCCGTCATGGCGGTGTCGGGATGGGCCGTGTGGAGCGGCACGCTCGCGGCGCACACCGGCTTCGCGGTGTTCTTGTTCGTGGTGTCCGGCTGGGTGGTGTCGCTGTGCCTGCACGAGTACGCGCACGCCAGGACCGCGCTGCACAGCGGCGACATCTCGGTGGAGGCCAAGGGCTATCTGACGCTGAACCCGCTGAAGTACACCCACGCACTGCTCAGCATCGTGCTGCCGGTGATCTTCGTGATCATGGGCGGGATCGGGCTGCCGGGCGGCGCGGTGTTCATCGAGCGGGGCCGGATCCAGGGGCGCTGGCGGCACAGTCTGATCTCGGCGGCCGGGCCGCTGACCAACATCGTGTTCGCCGCGGTGTGCACGGCGCCGTTCTGGCTGCACGGGCTGGCCGGGGTGCCCGCCCCGTTCCGTTTCGCGCTGGCGTTCCTGGCGCTGCTGCAGGTAACCGCCGCGATCTTGAACTTCGTGCCGGTGCCGGGCCTGGACGGCTACGGGGTGATCGAGCCGTGGCTGTCGTACAAGCTGCGGCGGCAGGTGGAGCCGTTCGCGCCGTTCGGGCTGCTGGCGGTCTTCGGGCTGCTGTGGGTCCCGGAGGTCAACCAGGCCTTCTTCGGCCTGGTGAACACGATCCTGCACGGCCTCGGCGTGTCCTCCCTCGACACCTACCTCGGCCAGCAGCTCTTCCGCTTCTGGCAGGGCGAGCCGCCGCTGCCGCAGGGCGGCGGCCTCTTCTGAGGGCCGGGGCCCGGCCGGCCGGCGTACGGGGCCGGGCTCCGCAGGCGGACGTGCGGGGCCGGGCTCCGCAGGCGGACGTGCGGGGCCGGGCTCCGCGAGCCGGCATGAGGGGCCGGGCGGCGCGGGAGGGCTCGGCGCGCCGGGCTCAGCCGGCCTGCTGCGCCCGCTGGAGCTTCGCCCTGCGCAGGTAGAACCACGCCATGTTGCTGGAGATGCCCGCCAGCAGGATCCAGACGATGCCGACGAAGCTGCCCTGGGCGAACGCGACCACGGCCGCGGCGACGGAGAGGACGCACACGGCGAGGGCCATGAGAGCGAGCCGGCGGGCCGGGCCGGCCGGGGGCAAGAGGGGCATGGGGGCGGCTCCTGTCGGGAGTGGTGCGGTCCTCCCCAGTGTCCCCCATGCCCCGTGTGCCCCGGTCGGCGGTCCGGCGGCGGCCGCTGCCGCCGCGGGCGGACGGCTCAGACGTCGGTGAGGCGCAGCCCCGCGTGTGCCTTGTAGCGCCGGTTGACCGAGATCAGGTTGGCCACCAGCGACTCGACCTGGTGGGCGTTGCGCAGCCGGCCGGCGAAGACGCCCCGCATACCGGGGATACGGGCGGCCAGCGCCTGCACCAGGTCGGTGTCGGCGCGGGACTCGCCGAGGACCATCACATCGGTGTCGATCCGCTCGGTCTCCGGGTCCTGCAGCAGCACCGCGGACAGATGGTGGAAGGCGGCGGTGACCCGGGAGCCGGGCAGCAGGGCGGCGGCCTGCTCGGCGGCGCTGCCCTCCTCCGGCTTGAGCGCGTAGGCGCCCTTCTTGTCGAAGCCGAGCGGGTTGACGCAGTCGATGACGAGCTTGCCGGCCAGCTCCTCGCGCAGCGCCTGGAGGGTGAGTCCGTGGCCCTCCCAGGGCACGGCGACGATCACGACATCGCTGCGGCGCGCACACTCCGCGTTCTCCGCGCCCTCGATGCCCAGGCCGAGTTCACCGGCGGCGGTCTCGGCGCGCTCGGCGGCCCGGGAGCCGATGATCACCTTCTGGCCGGCCCGGGCGAGCCGGTAGGCCAGGCCGCGGCCCTGGTCGCCGGTGCCGCCGAGGACGCCGACCACCAGGCCGGAGACGTCCGGGAGGTCCCAGGGGTCACGCTTGAGGGCGGCCTTCGCGCGCGTCGCGGCGTTCGGGGAGAACCGGTCATCGTCAGGAGTAGTCATGACAGCGATCCTGTCACGCCCGGCCGCGAACCGGTCAGGCCCTCGGCACGAGGCCGGTCAGGCCCCTCGGCGCCGCACCTCCCGGTCCGCCCGCCGCGCCCCCTCACGGCGCACCGGTCGCGCCGTCACCGCGCCCCGTCACGCCTTCACGCTGCCCTCGGTCAAACCCGTGCGCCAGTACCGCTGGAGCACGGTCATCAGCACCATCAGCGGCACCACCGACAGGAAGGCCCCGCCCACCGTGTACTGGTAGAGCACCGGTTGGCGGTCGGCGTAGCCGGTCCAGGAGGTCAGGCCCAGCTGGACCGGGTAGAGGTCGGAGTCCGAGAGCATCACCAGGGGCAGGAAGTAGTTGTTCCAGATGTGGACGAACTGGAAGAGGAAGACAGTCACCAGCGCCGGGGTCATCAGCCGCAGCGCGATCCCGCCGAAGATCCTGGCCTCACCCGCGCCGTCGATCCGGGCCGCTTCCAGCAGCGAGTCGGGGACCGCTGCGGCGGCGTAGATCCGGCACAGGTACACGCCGAACGGGCTGACCGTGCTGGGGATCAGCACCGCCCAGTAGGTGTCGGCCAGCCCCAGCGCGCTGAAGAGGAAGTAGAGCGGCAGGGCCAGTGCGGTGCCGGGGATCAGCACCCCGGCGAGCACCACGTTGAAGACCGCCTCCCGGCCGCGGAACGGGAAGGTGGCCAGCGCATAGCCGGCCGCGGCGGACAGCAGGGTGGCGCAGACCGCGCCGGTCCCGGCGTAGAAGAGGGAGTTGGCGAACCAGCGGGCGTAGATGCCGTGGTCGTAGGTGAGGACCTCGACGAGGTGGTCGACGGGGTGCGGATGGCCGGAGAACCAGAAGCCGAAGGTGCCGAAGAGGTCGGCGCTGTTCTTGGTGGCGGAGACCGCCAGCCAGTAGACGGGCACCAGGAAGTAGACCGCGGCGACGGTCAGCAGCGAGGCGGTGATGATCCGGTGGCGGACCGGGGGCGGTGTCATCCGCGCTCCCCGGCGCGCTCCCCTGCCCGCCCGCCGGCCAGCCGCAGAAAGCCGAAGGACACCGCACACGCCACGAGCGCGAGCAGTACCGCCTCGGCCGCCGCCACCTGCTGGTTGTTGCCGACGAACGCCTCGCTGTAGGCGTGCAGGTTGGGCGTGAAGCCGGAGTCGATGGAGGAGGCCAGCGGGCGCAGCACCATGGGTTCGGCGAACAGCTGGAGGGTGCCGATGATGCTGAAGACGCCGGTGAGCACGAGCGCGGGGCGGAGCAGCGGGATCTTGATGTGCCGGGCGACCTGCCAGGCGTTCGCCCCGTCGATCCGTGCCGCCTCGTACAGCTCCCCCGGTACGGCCTTGAGCTGGGCGATCAGTACCAGCATGTTGTAGCCGGTGAACTGCCAGGTGACGATGTTGGCGAGGGACCACAGGACGGCGGTGCGGGAGAGGAAGTCGACCTGCCAACCCATGGATTCGGCGATCTTCACCAGCGGGCTGATGCCCGGCACGTAGAGGAATCCCCACAGGATCGAGGCGATCACTCCCGGCACGCCGTACGGCAGGAAGAAGGCGCTGCGGAAGAACGGGACCCCGCGGGCGCTCGCGCTCTCCAGCAGCAGCGCGAGGGCGGTGGCCAGCACGATCATCAGCGGGACCTGGACGGCGCCGAAGAGCAGCACCCGGCCGAAGCCGGCCAGGAACCGGTCGTCGGCGAGGGCGTGGGCGTAGTTGGCGAGGCCGGCGAAGACCTGGTGTGCCCGGCCGCCGAGGCCGAGCGGGCCGGTGCGTTCGGTTCTGAGCAGGCTCTCGTAGAGGGCGTAGCCGAGGGGGGCGAGGAAGCAGAGGACGAAGAGGGCGAGGAACGGCAGGACGAATCCGGCGGCGGCGCGGGCGTTGCGGGCCTCGGTGCGGGTGGCGCGGCGCGGGCGGCGGCCGGTGTCCTTGCGGGCCGCGCCGCGGGGGACCGGGTCCGGCCGGCTCGGCGTGTCCCGGCTCACCCGCCGCTCTCCGCCTTCAGGCCCTTGTCCCTGAGGTCGGCGACGGTCTGGGCCTGCACTTTCGTCAGGACCGAGCGGAGGGAGCCGCCGTCCGCCAGCGCATCGGTGAAGGCGTCGCCGAGCCGCTGGTAGAGGGTGTCCACCCCGGGCCCCCACCGCCAGCTGGTGTCCACATGCGCCCCGGCGGCCGCGAAGACCTTGCTGTACGCCTGGCCGCCGAAGAAGTCCTTGTCGACGTCGAGATCGGTGGCGGCATAGCCCTTCTTGGCGCTGGGGAAGCCGTAGCCGCCGTCGATCAGCAGCGCGATCGACTCGGGGTCGGTGTTGAGCCAGACGGCGAAGTCCAGGGCGTCCCGGGGATAGCGGGACGCGGCGAAGACGGCGGTGGTCGAGCCGCCCCAGTTGGCGAAGGCCTGCCCGCCCGCCTTCCACTGCGGCAGCGGCGCGGCCCGCCACCTCCCCTTGGTGCCCGGCGCGTTGCCGGCCAGCAGGGCGTCGCCCCAACTGGAGCCCAGCCAGGCCGGGATGGCGCCGGTCTGCAGATCCTTGTACCAGGCGTTCTGCCGGTCCGGGATGGTCTTGACGAGCTTCTGCCTGACGAGGGATTCCCAGTAGTCGGCGACCCTGCGGGTGGGTGCGTCGTCGAGGTGCACGATCCAGGTGTCGCCGTGCGTCCGGTACCACTCGGCGCCCGCCTGCCAGGCGAGGCCGGCGAAGCGGTTGCCGTTGGCGGGGGCGAAGGTCTCGATCCAGGCACCCTTCTTCCGGACGGCCTTGGCGGCGGCCTCGTACTCGTCCCAGGTCCGCGGGGCCGGCACGTCCCACTCGTCGAAGAGGTCCTGGCGGAGGAACAGCCCCATCGGCCCGGATGCCTGGGGGATGGCGTAGACGCCCTTGCCGAAGACGGACTGCTGCCACTGCCAGCCGAAGAACTCGTTCCGGTGGCGGGCGGCGCCGAGCGGGGCGAGGTCGAGCAGTCCGTCGTCGAGCAGGAAGCCGGGGAGGACGGGGAATTCGATCTGGCCCAGGTCGGGCGGGTTCCGGGCCTTGATGGCGGCGTGCATCTTCGCGTACTGCTGGCCGTTGACGGCCGACACCTTCTCGACCTTGACCTGGACCTCGGGATTCTTGTGGTTCCAGAGGTCGACGGGTTTGTCGATGCCCGGCACCCAGGACCAGAAGGTCAGTTGGATCCGCTGCCCCTTCTTGCGCTCCCGGGGCGGTTCGCCGTCGGCGTCCCCGCCCTCGCCGCAGCCGGTGAGCGCCCAGCCGGCGGCGACGGCGGCCGCCCCGCCCAGGACCGTTCTGCGGTGCACGGTGCGGTTGCTCATATCGGCTCCCCCACGAGGATGCGGCTGCGGATACGGCGCAAGGTGATCGTCGAGCACGCGCTGAGGTCGCCCGCCCCGTGGAGCGGTCGGGCGCTCCCAGGGGGCCGGAGACGTAGGATGTCCCTCGTCCTGCGGCGACCATAGGGAGTGCCCAACTTGCCGTCAAGACACCGCACATGGGGCATTCCCGTATCGGCGAAGGCACCGTCGACACGGGGTGACATCCCGGTGAACGGGGACGGCGACGCCCGCGGCGGCACCTTCACCACGCCTGTGCGGTACCCCTGCCGTACCTCTGCCGCACCCTCGGCCGGCCCGGCTCCCTCACCGCTCCGTCAGCCGGCGCCGGATGTCGTCGAAGTGCCGGTGCATCGCCTCCACGGCGCGGTCGCCGTCACCCGCCTCCAGCGCGTCGACGATCTCCCGGTGCCGGCGGTGCGTCGCCTCCGGGTCGGGGCCGTCATCGGAAAGGTCCTCCCGCACCCGGCGCAGCGCCGCCCAGAACGCGTCCAGCACCTCGCTCAGCAGGTGGTTGCCCAGCGAGCGGTACAGGGCGAGATGGAAGGCCCGGTCGGTGGCGCTCTGCACCTGCCCGCCCCGCGCCTCCTCCGCCATCCGCTGCACCAGCCCCTTGAGGACGGCAAGGTCCTCGGCGGACAGGTCGCGGGCGACCGTGCCGATCAGCCCCGCCTCCAGCGCCTCGCGGACCTCCATCAGCTCGTACAGGCTGGACTCGCCCTGGTGGTGGCGGACCGCGGCACGGAAGGCGACGCCCTCGACGAACGGCTCCAGGGTGAGCGGGCCGACGTAGGTGCCGAAGCCGTGCCGGATCTCCACGATGCGCATCGCCTGCAGCGCCTTGAGCGCTTCGCGCACCGAGTTGCGGCTGACGTCGAGCAGACCGACCAGCTCGGCCTCGGTGGGCAGCGGATCGCCCGGCGTCAGTCCGCGCCGCAGGATCAACTGCTTGATCTGCGCCTGCACATCCTCGGCCATCGTCCCTCGTGCCATGGAATCTCCCTCTCCCACTCCCGCGTCCGCCCTGCGGCAGCCCCGTCCGCCACCCGCCCCACCGGCCGCGGATCCTTGACCGCCCGCCTGTGAACAGGTCTATTGTGCTCGACATAGGACATGGGATGTCCTATGTCGGACTCGGAGACCCCGGAGCCCCCATGGCACTGCCCGCCCCCCTGCACGGCGTCATCCCGCCGGTCTGCACCCCGCTCGGCCCGCGCGGCGAGATCGACACCGCCTCGCTGACCCGCCTGGTGCACCACCTCCTCGACGGCGGCGTCCACGCACTGTTCGCGCTCGGCTCCACCAGCGAGGTCGCCTACCTCACCGACGCCCAGCGCGGCACCGCGCTGGAGACCGTCCTCAAGGCCGCGGACGGCAGGGTCCCGGTGCTCGCCGGGGTCATCGACACCACCACCCCGCGGGTCCTCGACCACGCCCGGACCGCCGCCGCCCTCGGCGCCGACGCCCTGGTCGCCACCGCTCCCTTCTACACCCGCACCCACCCCCGGGAGATCGCCGCGCACTTCCGCCACCTGCGCACGGCCGTGGACCTTCCGCTGTTCGCCTACGACATCCCGGTCGCCGTGCACAGCAAGCTGTCCCCGTCACTGGTGCAGGAGCTGGCCGCGGACGGCACGCTCGCCGGACTCAAGGACAGCAGCGGCGACGAGGGCTCGCTGCGCCGCCTGCTCACCGCGCTCGGCGGCCGCACCGCCCGGCGCACCGGCCCCGCCCCCGGCTTCTCGGTCCTCACCGGCTCCGAACTGACCGTGGACGCCGCCCTGTTGGCGGGCGCGGACGGGGTCGTCCCCGGCATCGGCAATGTCGACCCGGCGGCCTACGTCCGGCTCTACGACGCCGCCCGGGCCGGCGACTGGGAGCGGGCGGCCGCCGAACAGGAACGCCTGGTCGCCCTGTTCGCCATGGTCGACGCCGGTCCCGAGCCCGAGATGGGCCGCAGCTCCTCCGCGCTGGGTGCGTTCAAGGCGGCCCTCCACCTCCTCGGCGTGATCGACGGGGGCGCCACCGCCTTCCCGCAGCGTCCGCTGAGCAAGGAGGCCGTGGCAGAGGTAGGACGTCGGCTGACCAACGCGGGCCTGCAGCCCGTCCGATAGAGCCGCACGACACGGCGAGGACCGGGGCAACACCCCCTCCGCCCCTCCCCTCCACCTCCCCCCACCACCCCTGCATCCCTGCATCCCTGCATCCCGTGCAGATGACGCCCGCCACATCCCGTACGGGTGACGCCCGCGGAAACCGCCACCGGACAGCGCCGCACTGCGGCAGGATCCCGGGCCATGGATGCCGTACGGGTCGCCCTGCTCCGCGAAGTTCTCGCCGGGACCGAGTGGGTCCAGGCCACCCGCCGCTTCGCGGGGACGCTGCGCGGCGCCGTCACCCCGCACGGCGGGGGCCTGCTACTGGTCGGCAGCGCCTCGTACGAGCCCTGGCACCTGGCGGCCCACCTCGACGACGAGGCCGCCTGGTCGGGCCTGCCCGAGCTGTCGCCGACGCTGGTGCGCCACCGCGTCCCCGGCGGGGCACCGGCCCATCTGGCAGTGGGCCTCGGCCGGTTGGCGGCGGCCGGACGCGGCGAGACGCTGCTGGTCGTGACCCCGGAGCAGCCGGGCGCCGGACTGCTGGAACGGGTGCACGACGCCCGCCGCAACGGCGCGACGGTGCTCGCCCTGGACGGCGGCGACCGCGATCTGCACGCCCTGGCGCATGACGCCCTCGCCGCACCCCCGCCCCCGCCCGACGGCACGGACGAGCCGCCGGCCGACCTCGATCTCGACACGGTCCAGCATCTGGTGAGCGCGGCCGCCGGCGAGAACAGCCTGCCCGCACCCCGCAGAAACCGCCGCTTCCGCGACCGCCTGGCCCGCCTCGCGGACGGCCTGACCGCCCCGCCGCCGCCTCGCTGGTAGCCCCGCATGGCCCGGTCGAGGGCTGAAAACCCTTTGCGCCGGTCCGTGCCGGTACGCAGGATGGTGCCCCGTGACCTCGGACAGCGCTCCCCCTTCGCCCGCCTCTCCCCCGCGCTCTTCCGGCACCTCGCGGCCCGTCCGCCGGCGCCTCACCGCGCTGCTGCCGGACCTGGCGCCCTGGCGCTCCTCGCGCGACTTCCGGCTGCTGTGGTGCGCGGGCGTGATCACGGTCTTCGGCAGCTCGCTGTCCTTCGTGGCCCTGCCGCTGCAGCTGAAGGAGCTGACCGGCTCCACCCTCGCGGTCGGGGCGCTGGGCGCGGTGGAACTGGTCCCGCTGATCGTCTTCGGCCTCTACGGCGGGGCGCTCGCGGACGCCTTCGACCGCCGCCGGCTGGTCCTGTGGACCGAGACCGCGCTCGGCCTGGTCTCCGTCCTGCTGCTGCTCAACAGCCTTTTGCCGCACCCGATGGTGTGGCCGCTGTACGCGGCAGCGGCGGCCACCAGCGCGCTGACCGGCCTGCAGCGGCCGGCCCTGGACGCACTCGTACCGCGGATCGTCCCGCACGACCAGCTCGCCGCGGCCGCCGCCCTCAACGCGCTGCGCTGGCAGATCGGCGCCATCGCCGGACCCGCGCTGGCCGGCGGGCTGCTGGCGCTCGCCGGGCTGCGCTGGGCATACGCCGTCGACGCGCTCACCTTCGTGGTCTCGGTGCTGCTCGCCCTGAGGCTGGCGCCGTCGCCCGCCTCGCACGACGCCGAGCGGCCGTCGCTGCGCGGGATCGCCGAGGGGGCGCGCTACGCATGGAGCCGTAAGGAGCTGCTCGGCACCTACGCCATCGACGTCCTCGCGATGCTGTTCGCCTTCCCCCTGGCGATCTTCCCGTTCCTCGCCGACGACCTCGACGCGCCCTGGGCGCTGGGGCTGATGTACGCGGCGCTGCCGGCCGGGTCCCTGCTGGTGAGCCTGACCAGCGGCTGGACCTCGCGCATCCACCGGCAGGGCCGGGCGATCGCGCTCGCCGCCGCGGGATGGGGGCTGGCGGTGGCCGCCGCCGGGCTGCTGCACCACGTCTGGCTGGTGCTGCTCCTGCTGACCGTGGCCGGTGCCTGCGACATGATCAGCGGCATCTTCCGCTCGGCGATGTGGAACCAGACCATCCCCGACGAGCTGCGCGGCCGCCTGGCCGGTATCGAACTGCTCTCGTACTCGGCAGGCCCGCAGCTGGGCCAGGTCCGGATCGGCGGCATGGCGGCCCTGACGAGCGTCCGCGCGTCGGTGTCGCTGGGCGGCCTGCTGTGCTTCGCGGGGGTCGGCCTGCTGGCACTCGGCCTGCCGAAGCTGATGACCTACGACGCCAGGACGGACACCCACGCCCGGCGGATGCGGGAACGCCGCGCCGCCGCCGTGCCCCAGGGCGGTGAGGGGACCGACAACGCGGACGGCGGCCTCGCCCCCGTACCCCCTGCGGGGCGCTCGGAAGCCATGTGATCGATTCGAGCGCCCAGTTCGCGGCGCGGACCACCGCGGAAATTACCGCCGGGCTGCGGCCGGGCCGTTCCCCTGCGGGGTCCCGACCGCATTGATCACGCGCCGTCGCCCTTCCCCTGCCCCGCGCCGTCGTGCCACTTCGGGTCGGTCTCCCACTCCACGTTCCGCTCGTGGGCGGTCTCCATGGCGCGCTCGGCCTCCTCGCGGGTTCCGTACGGGCCGAGGCGGTCGGCGGCGCGGCACTGGGGCCCCTCCTCGACCGTCCGGTGCTCGAGGCAGTAGAACCATTCGCCGGGCTTGCCGGTCGTACGCCTCTTGAACAGGGCCATTGCCGCCTCCTGTGGATGCTCTGTGCCACCATCCTGCCCGACGGCCCGCGGATACACTCGCTGGCATGTCTGGCCAGTCACTTCTTGTCCCGGGGAAGATCTCCCCCACCCGCCCCGTCCCCGCCTCGATCCCGCGCCCCGAATACGTCGGGAAGGACGCACCCACCCCGTACACCGGGCCCGAGGTGCAGGACGCCGAAACGATCGAACGGATGCGGATCGCCGGCCGGATCGCCGCGCAGGCGATGGAGGAGGCCGCCAAGCTGATCGCACCCGGTGTGACGACCGATGAACTGGACCGGGTCGCCCATGAGTTCATGTGCGACCACGGCGCCTACCCGTCCACCCTCGGCTACCGCGGCTTCCCCAAGTCCCTGTGCTCCTCGCTCAACGAGGTCATCTGCCACGGCATCCCGGACTCGACCGTCCTGAAGGACGGCGACATCGTGAACCTCGACGTCACCGCGTACCTCAACGGTGTGCACGGCGACAACAACGCCACCTATCTGTGCGGCGACGTGGACGAGGAGTCCAGGCTGCTGGTCGAGCGGACCCGGGAAGCACTCAACAGGGCCATCAAGGCCGTCAAGCCGGGCCGGCAGATCAACATCATCGGCCGGGTCATCGAGTCGTACGCCAAGCGCTTCGGCTACGGAGTGGTCCGTGACTTCACCGGTCACGGCATCAACTCCTCCTTCCACTCCGGCCTGATCGTTCCGCACTACGACAGCCCGCACCACACCACCGACATCAAGCCCGGCATGACCTTCACGATCGAGCCGATGCTGACGCTGGGGTCCTACGACTACGACATGTGGGACGACGGCTGGACGGTGGTGACCAAGGACCGCAAGCGGACCGCGCAGTTCGAGCACACTCTGGTGGTCACGGACACCGGGGCGGAGATCCTCACGCTGCCCTGACGGAGAGCGGCCGGAACTTTACCGACAGGGCGTCGGGAACAGGCGTAGGCTCGTTACCGACAGGGCGTCGGGAACGGGTTGACTTAGGCAAGCCTAAGTAGTTGGGTGGCCCAGGGTCGGCGGCTCGGCGGAGCCGGCCTGTTCCCGTCCTCCCCCAAGCTCTCGAATCCGAGCAGGGGGACCCCCACCCTCGGCCCCCGGAGGTCCGTTTTGGAAGCGTCCAGCCCGGCCCCGTCCGATCCCTCCGCCCCCGCCGCCCCGTTCTCGGCGGTCATCCGCACCGCGTCCCACGAGCAGCACACCGAGGCCGAGAACTCCTCGTTCATGAGCGATCTGCTCGGCGGCAGGCTCGGCGTCGCCGCCTACCGGCGCTACACCGAGCAGCTGTGGTTCGTCTACCGCGCGCTGGAGGACACCTCCGGACCGCTCGCCGACGACCCGGTGGCGGGCCCCTTCGTCCGTCCCGAGCTGGCCCGCACCGCCGCGCTGGAGCGCGACCTCGCCCACCTCGGCGGCCCGTCCTGGCGCACCGGCCTGGAGCCGCTGGCCGCCACCGCCGCCTATGCCGGCCGAGTGGCCGCCTGCGCCCGTGACTGGCCGGGCGGCTTCGTCGCCCACCACTACACCCGCTACCTCGGCGACCTCTCGGGCGGCCAGATCATCCGCGGCACGGCCGAGAAGACCTGGGGCTTCGCCCGCAAGGGGGACGGGGTGCGGTTCTACGTCTTCGAGGACATCGCCAATCCGGCCGCCTTCAAGCGCGAGTACCGGGCACTGCTGGACGCCCTGCCGGTGGACGACCTGGAGAAGCAGCGGGTGACCGACGAGTGCAAGCGCGCCTTCCGGCTGAACAGCGCGGTCTTCCGGGAGCTGGGCGAGCAGTTTCCGTTGAGCGCGTAGGACCGGCCGGTGGCCGGCCCTGACGACGGCCGGTCACCCGAGGTGCGCCCCGCCCCCTGCCTGACCGCCTGGCTGCCTGGCTGCCTGCCCACCCCTGACGGCTACCGCGGAGCGGGGCGCACCTGCCCGCCGACGGCGATGGTGCCGTCCGGATACGGGCGGGTGAGGATCCGGGAGCCGGCGCCCTGCCGGATGTCGAGCGGGCGCCCCAGTTCGTGCGTCAGCAGCAGGGCGGCGGCGCCGGTGGCCTCGTCCTCGACGACCGTGTCGCCGCGCCGCGGGAAGGCCCGCGCCCTGACCACTCCCGCACTCTCGTCCTGCCAGGCCCAGGCGTAGAGCCAGCCCTCCCCCGGCGGCGGTGCGGGCAGCGCGTCGACCTCGGCCGCCGAGGCGTACCGCCGGGTGGTGCGGGCGGTCACCCACTCCGGGCGCCCGTGCACCCAGACCGCGTCCCCCTCGAAGCGGACCGCGACCTCACCGGCCGCCGGGCGCAGGGTGCGCGGCGGGCGCCCCAGGCTCCGCAGCAGCCAGGCCAGCCCCACCAACGGGTGCCCGGCGAACGGGAGCCGGACGCTCGGGGTGTGGATGTCCACGGTGCCCCGGTCCGCGTCGTCGAGGAACACGGTTTCGCTGAAGCCGAGTTCGGCCGCGAGGGCGGCTCGCTCGGCGGTGCCGGGGACGGCCGCCCCGTCGCGGACGACGCCCAGCAGATTGCCTCCGCCGCCGTCGGACCCGCAGAACACCCGGAGTACCTCGATTTCGGTCATCCGGACAGTGAATCGCGGGGCGGCACGGAAGAGGTGAGCGGGGGCCGGGGGGTGCCACCGGGTGGCCGCGCCGAGAGAAGGCGGCCGGCTGTCCGCGAACCGTCGCGGACCGGAATCCCGCCGGTCATCACCCGTCGCACAGCATGACCCTTACCTTGACCGACGCATGACGCTTCCGTGACCGGGGATGGGCCAAGCCGTGATCCGGCCGTTGTTCATGAGAGCGGGATCACTGGACGGGGCGGGCGAAAACAGGTAAGCCTCAGATAAGTTAGGGCCGCCTTAGTGGCGAACTTCTTGACTGTTTATCGTTCGCGTAGTCCTTTCCGTTCCACCCGAGCCTGCCTGGAGCCCCGTATGCGAGCCCATCGCTCCTCCGTCGTCGTCGCCCTCGCCGCGGCGACGGCCGTCACCGCCGTCGCCGGCTGCGCCGCGAAGAACGACGGCAAGGGCGGCGGCAAGGGCGCCATCGAGGTGACCGCGACCGACTCCAGCTGTGAGCTCTCCGCCAAGGAGTTCCCCGCCGGACATGTCCGGTTCGCGGTCCAGAACAAGGGCTCACAGGTCACCGAGGTGTACGTCTACGCGCCCGGCGACCGGATCGTGACCGAGCGGGAGAACATCGGCCCCGGCACCCACGCGGAGATCACCGCGGAGATCAAGGCCGGTGCGTACGAGGTCGCCTGCAAGCCCGGCATGAAGGGCCACGGCATCCGCCAGAAGGTGACCGCCAGCGGCAAGGGCGCCGGCGCCAAGCGCGACCCCAAGCTGGATGCCGCGGTCGCCGCGTACCGCACCTACGTCCAGGAGCAGGCGGACCAGACGCTCCCGGCGGCACAGAAGTTCGCCGACGCGGTCAAGAGCGGCGACGTCGAGGCCGCCAAGAAGGCCTACGCCCTCTCGCGGGTGGGCTGGGAGCGCACCGAGCCGGTCGCCGAGTCGTTCGGTGACATCGACCCCAAGGTCGATGTGCGCGCCGATGGTGTGGAGAAGGGCCAGAAGTGGACCGGCTGGCACAAGCTGGAGAAGTCCCTGTGGGAGGAGAAGAAGATCTCCGGGGACGACAAGAAGCTCGCCGGTCAGCTCATCACCGACCTGAAGGACTGGCAGAAGCGGGTCGGCAAGGCCGAGATCACCCCGACCAGCATGGCCAACGGCGCCAAGGAGCTGCTCGACGAGGTGGCCACCGGCAAGGTCACCGGTGAGGAAGAGCGCTACAGCCACACCGACCTGGTCGACTTCCAGGGCAATGTCGAGGGTGCCGAGAAGGCGTACGAGCTGCTGAAGCCGGTCGTCGGCAAGAACGACCCGGCGCTCGCCAAGGAGCTGGACAAGCAGTTCAAGGCGATCCGCACGCTGCTCGACGACAACCGCGACAGCAAGTCCGCGGATGGCTTCGCCTCCTACGACACGGTCGGCAAGGACGACCGCAAGAAGCTCTCCGACGGCGTCAACGCGCTGGCCGAGCCGCTGTCGAAGCTGGCCGCCGCCGTGGCCACCACCAAGTAGTCCGACGCGGGCGAGGGAGCACGATGACGCAGGACGAGGGCATGACCGGCACGGACGGCACCACCGCCGAGGGCCGCACCACCACCGAGGACGGCACGGCCGCCGGGGGCAGCACGGCAGCCGCCGACGGCACGACCGCGCGGGCCGCCGACGGGCGCGCCCCGTCCCGGCGTTCCCTGCTCGGCTGGGGAGGCGCGGGCCTGGCGCTGGGCGCGGTCGCGGCCGGCGGTACGGCGGCGGCGCTGCGCACCGGCGGGGACGCCCAGCCGGCCGGCGCGGACGCGACCTCGCGCTCCGCGGTCGCCTTCCACGGCAGGCATCAGGCGGGCATCGCCAGCGCCGTCCAGGACCGGCTGCACTTCGCCTCGTTCGACGTCACCACCGACGACCGCGACGAGCTGATCGCGCTGCTCAAGGAGTGGACGAAGGCGGCGGCGCGGATGACGGCCGGGGACACGATCGGCGACGGCGCGGTCGGCGGGCTCGCCGAGGCCCCGCCGGACGACACCGGTGAGGCGCTCGGGCTGCCGCCGTCCCGGCTCACCCTCACCTTCGGCATCGGCCCGACGCTGTTCGAGAAGGACGGCAAGGACCGGTTCGGCATCAAGGCCCGGCGGCCCGACGCCCTGATCGATCTGCCGCAGTTCCCCGGCGACAACCTCGACAAGACGCGCAGCAACGGCGATCTGTGCGTCCAGGCGTGTGCGGACGACCCGCAGGTGGCGGTGCACGCGATCCGCAACCTGGCCCGGATCGGCTTCGGCAAGGTCGCCATCCGCTGGTCGCAGCTGGGCTTCGGCAAGACCTCCTCGACGACGCCGGACGCGCAGACCCCGCGCAATATGTTCGGCTTCAAGGACGGCACCCACAACCTGGCGGGCACCGACACCGCGGCGCTCGACCGGCACGTCTGGGTCGCGGACGGCGAGGCGAAGGGCAAGGAGAGCTGGATGGCCGGCGGCTCCTACCTCGTCGCGCGCCGGATCCGGATGCACATCGAGACCTGGGACCGCACCTCGCGCAAGGAGCAGGAGGACATCTTCGGCCGTGACAAGGGCGAGGGCGCACCGGCGGGCAGGAAGCACGAGCGGGACACCCCGCATCTGAAGTCGATGCTGCCCACCGCCCATGTCCGCCTCGCGCACCCGGACTCCAACGGCGGGATACGCATCCTGCGCCGCGGCTACTCCTTCACCGACGGTACGGACGGCCTGGGGCGACTGGACGCGGGGCTGTTCTTCCTCGCCTACCAGCACGATGTGCGCCAGGGCTTCGTCCCCCTCCAGAAGCGGCTGTCCGCCAACGACGCGCTCAACGAATACATCCAGCACGTGGGTTCAGCGGTCTTCGCGGTGCCGCCGGGCGTCCGGAACGCGGACGACTGGTGGGGCCGGGAGCTGTTCGCCTGACGCCGGCGTCACCGCCGGCACCATCGATACCGCCGACGCCGGAAAGAAAGGCGTCGGCACCATGAAGGAAGGGAAGGAACCGACGTGTTCGGCAACTACCTGATCGGTCTGCGCGAGGGCCTGGAAGCCAGCCTCGTCGTCTGCATCCTCATCGCCTATCTGGTCAAGACCGGGCGGCGGGAGGCGCTGCGCCCGGTCTGGCTCGGGATCACGCTCGCCGTGGTGCTGTCGTTCGCGTTCGGTGCGGCGCTGCAGTTCGGGTCGCAGACCCTGACCTTCAAGGCCCAGGAGGCGCTGGGCGGTTCGCTGTCGGTCATCGCGGTCGGCCTGGTGACGTGGATGGTCTTCTGGATGCGGCGCACCGCGCGGCATCTGAAGAAGGAGCTGCACGGCAAGCTGGACGCGGCGCTGCAGATGGGCACCGTGGCGCTGGTGGTCACCGCGTTCCTGTCGGTGGGCCGCGAGGGCCTGGAGACCGCGCTGTTCATCTGGACCGCCGCGCAGTCCGCCGACGACGGCGTCCGGCCGCTGATCGGGGCGCTGCTGGGCCTGCTCACGGCGGTGGCGCTGGGCTGGCTGTTCTACCGCGGTGCGGTGCGGATCAACCTGGCGAAGTTCTTCACCTGGACCGGCGGCATGCTGGTGGTGGTCGCGGCGGGCGTGCTGGCGTACGGCTTCCACGATCTGCAGGAGGCGGACCTGCTGCCGGGGCTGGCCTCGCAGGCGTTCGACATCAGCGCGCAGATCCCGGCCGACAGCTGGTACGGCACCCTGCTCAAGGGCATCTTCAACTTCCAGCCGGACCCGACCGTTCTTCAGGTCACGGTGTGGGCTCTGTATCTGATCCCCACGCTCACGATCTTCTTCGCCCCCGGTAGGGTGTCGCCGAATCGTGCCACCCCGGCGGCCGCCCCGTCCGCCCCGGTCGCCCCGAAGGAGCCCGAGCCCCATGACACGCAGGTCGCCGTTCCGGGTGCCCGCAACACTGACGTCGGCAGCGGCGGCGATGGTGATAGTGAGCGGGTGCATGACGGTGCACGGCGAGAGGGTGAAGCTGCCGGCGGTGTCGACGGCTGAGGGCGCCAAGGCGCTCACGCACTTCACCGAGAGCTTCAACAAGACCAACCGTCAGCTCGATCCGGCGCTGAACCCCTCCTTCGAGGGGGGCGCGCTCCTCGCCATCGACCAGGCGGGGATAAAGGCGGCGAAGGCCCTGCGGCCGCAGGGCAATCCGGGCTTCAGGGACCTGGCGTTCACGGATCCGCACTTCACCGTGCCCCAGCAGGCCGGCTGGCCGAAGTACTTCATCGCGGACGCGGCCAGCAACCGCAAGAACGCCCACGGCCAGAACACCCGCTGGTTCCTGGTGTTCAGCCGCAACGGCATCGACGAGCAGTGGCGCGCGGTGTATCTGGCGACGTTCGCGGACAACAAGGCCCCGGAGCTGAAGACGGACAAGAAGGGCTACGCGGAGGCGGTGCCGGCCGACGCGAAGTCCGGTCTGGCGGTCGATCCGGGCAAGCTGAGCAGTACCTACGCGGACTACCTCAACACCGGTAAGGGCAGCACCTTCGCCTCAGGACCGCAGACCGACGGCTGGCGGGAGCGGCGCGCCAAGGACGCCAACCGGGCCGGCCAGCGGATCATGTGGGAGGACTCGCCCGCGACCTACCCGCCGGTGGCGCTGCGGACGACGGACGGCGGTGCGCTGGTGTTCTTCTCGACCGTCTACCACCAGCAGCAGACGCTGTTCGCCGGGGCGACGATCTCGGTCGGGAAGCTGAAGGGCCTCGTGGAGGGGCCGCCGAAGAAGACCAACCGGATGCTGTTCACCACGGTCTCCGGCCAGACGGTCAAGGTGCCCGCCAAGAGCGCCGGGGGGAAGGTCGCGGTCCTCAACCGGATCGAGGCGAAGACCGCGGTGAAGCCGCTGTAGCCGGCCGGCCGTCCGGCCGTCCGGGAAACCGTACGTATACGAAGGGCCGCCGGGATGACCCGGCGGCCCTTCGGTGTGTGTACGTACGGGGTGAGCAGAGACGTGACGGGACCTGCTCAGCGGCCGATCGGCCAGGCCGCCGCCTCGTGGTGGTGCGGCTCGCGGTCGTTGAACTCCGCGCAGGCGTCGGTGAGCGATTCCAGCAGCGTCAGCGGGTCGGGCAGGGCCAGCTCGGGGCCCCGCAGCCAGCTCACCGCGGGCTGCTCGCCGGGCAGCCGCGAGGGCGGCAGCAGCGCATAGCTGCCGCGGCAGTGCCAGCGCAGTCCCGGGTGCTCGTCCATGGTCTCGGGGTGGCAGTCCAGCTCGCAGGGCCACCACTCGTCCTCGTCGTCCGGGGTGCCGCGGGTGGCGGTGAAGAAGAGCATCCGGCCGTTGAAGCCGGCGCCGCTGAGGGCGATCGGCCCGACGTCGATACCCGCCGCGTCCAGCCGTCCCAGGGCGCTGCGGCCCGCCTCGACGGGGACGTCCAGGACGTCGTGGGTGATGCCGGTGGCGGTGATGAAGTTGGCCTGCGGGAGGGTGCGGACCCAGGCGGCGACCTTGTCGCGGTCGGTGGTGGCGACGGTCTGCCAGCCGAAGGAGATGGGGTGGCGGGCGGGGGTGGGACAGCCGATGCGTTCACAGGAACAGCCGTAGCCGGAGGGGTGCGCCGCCGGAGCCACCGGGAAGCCCGCGTCGGCCGCCGCCAGCAGCAGGTCCTCGCGGCTGCGCGCAGCCGCTGATCCCGTGTCCGTATCGCCGCCGTCCGATCCGCTCTTCGGCCGGCGCAGCCACTGGGAGAACCTGCTCTTGCGTTCCATCTATCCCCTCACTTCGAGCGGTGGTCTGGGATCAATGCTGCCACCATCCTGCTCCTCGGGTGACCGGTGTGGAGATCCGGGGTGAACGAACGGCGGACCAATAGCGGCAATTCAGGTCATCGACGACAGGATGCCGCTCCCCGCGCCCGGCCGCCCGGCGTGTTCAGCCGCGGGGGCGCAGGCCGTGCAGCACCTGGTCGACAAGGGTGTCGACAAAGTCGTAGGTCAATTCACCGGTACGCATCAGCCAGCGCTGTGAGAAGGGACTCAGCAGCATCTCGACGGCGATCCGCACATCGACGCCGTCGGCGATCTCGCCGGTTTCCTGGGCCGCCCGCAGCCGGTCGACGTAGACCTGGATGCCGGGCTCCATCAGCCGCGCGACGAAGGTGCGGGAGAGGCTCTCGTCGTTGGCGCCGGCCGCAGCGAGGGCGCGATAGGGGGCCTGGAACGCCGGATCGTTGAATTCGTCGACGGTGGCACGCAGCACGAACTTCAGGTCCGCGGCCAGATCACCGGTGTCCGGCAGCCCCTGCGCGGAGTAGTCGTCGACGCCGGCGGTGAAGGCGTCCAGCAGGACCGCGGCCCTGGAGGGCCACCAGCGGTAGATCGTCTGCTTGCCGACCCCGGCCCGGGAGGCGATGCCTTCGATCGTGAGCTTGTCGTAGCCCACCTCGCCGACCAGGGCGAGGGCGGCATCGAAGATCGCCCGGCGGGAGCGTTCGCTGCGGCGGGAAGAGTCGGGGGCTGCTTTGTCGGCCATGCGGGGAAGTCTAGCGAGGGAGAGGCGAGACGTATCGTCTTGACGAGACGGGTCGTCTCGCTCATGATGGAAATCGAGCGAGACGACCCGTCTCGTTCGATGTGGAGGAAAGCGACGAGGAAGGGGAATTCCATGAGCAAGGGAAATGCCGGCGGAATGCTCGGGGTCGGCGGTACGCGCGCCAAGCTCTCGCGCGGCGCGCTGCGTGGCGGCGGCGCCGCGGACCGCGGCGGCCCGGGACGGTCCCAGGCACAGGAACGGCGCGGTGAACTGCTGCGCAAGTTCCAGGAGCGGGCGCGGGAGAAGTGAGCCGCGGGCCGCCCGGACGCCGGCCTGAATTCCCGTGGGCCCGGTCAGGACCAGTCGTCGCCCCAGGCGGCGTCGCGGGCGTCGCGGTAGTGGGTGCCGTGCCGCTTGGTCACCGTGGTGCGCTGCAGCCCGTCCTGCGCCGTGCACAGGTCCAGGAGGACCTGGCCCTTGCGGAGTTGGGGTTTGCGGATGATGCGGGCGGGGGCGGGGGTGGCGTCGAGGGTGGTCGCGGCCACGTAGCTGAACTTCTCGTCCTCGTACGGGAGGGAGCCGCCCTTGACCTGGCGGTGGAGGGAGGAGCGGTTGACCCGGGCGGCGAAGTGGCACCAGTCTCCGCCGGCCACCGCCGGGGGCGCCCCCGGCCCGGGGACGAGCGGGACGATCGGACAGGTGTCGCTGTGCGGGCAGGGCGCGACGATGCGCAGTCCGGCCTCGGTGAGCTGGGTGCGGGCCTCGCGGATGCGGAGGTAGCCCTCGGGGGTGCCGGGTTCGATCAGGACGACGGTGGCCGCCGCGGTGGCCGCCGCGGCGACGACGGCGCGGCGGTCCTCGGGGCGGAGCTCCCCCAGGACGTAGGAGACGGTGACCAGGTCCGTGCCGGCCGGGACCGACAGGCCCTCGCCGATGACCGCCCGCTGCCAGGTGGTGTCGGGGAGGGTCTTGGCGGCCAGTTCCCTGCCGAGGTCGAGGGCGGGCTGTGCCCAGTCCAGGACGGTGCTGCGGGGGCCTTCCCAGGTGGCCGCGGTGGCCCAGGTGGCGGCGCCGGTGCCGCCGCCGATGTCGACGTGGGTGGCCGGGGACCAGTCCGGGACCCGTGCGGCGAACGCGGCCAGCGCCGCCCGTACCGCCTCGAAGGTGGCCGGCATGCGGTAGGCGGCGTACGCGGCCACATCCGCGCGGTCGCGCAGGACCGGGGCGTCGGTGGGGGTGCGTCCCCGGTAGTTGGCGATCAGCCGCTCGACGGCCTGCGCGGCCTGTTTGGGCGGCAGGCCGTCGAGCAGGCCCGCCAGCGCGGCGCGCAGTTCCTCGTGCATGGGGGAAATTCTACGGGGGCCGGTGGGGTGCCTTGCCTGGTCGAGGGGTGCCCTGTCCGGTCGTGGGGTGCCTCGCCTGATGACGGGGTACTCCGGCCCGGTCAGGTGGCGCGGACCACCGCGCGGGCCAGCCGGGTGGCGGCCGCGGCCCGTGGGGCGCTGCCGCCGTTGTGGCGGCGGGGGTGGACGGTGTTGGCGAGGAGGACGAGGAAGGTGTCGGTGGCCCGGTCGAGGACCAGGCTGGTGCCGGTGAAGCCGGTGTGCCCGGCCGCGCCGCGGCCCGCCAACTCGCCCATGAAGTACGGCTGGTCGACGCCGAAACCCAGACCCGGCGGGTCGAGGAGGGCGGCGACGGCATCGGGGCCGAGGATCCGGGCCGTGCCGTAGGCGCCGCCGTTGAGCAGGGTGCGGCACAGCACGGCCAGGTCCTGCGCGGTGGAGAAGAGGCCCGCGTGTCCGGCCACGCCGCCCAGTGCCCAGGCGTTCTCGTCGTGCACCTCGCCGCGGACCAGGCCGCGGTCCGCCTTGGCCCAGGGCCGCCGCTGGTCCTCGGTCGCCGCCACGCCCTGCGGCGCCAGCGGGCCGTAGGTGGTGCTGCACATGTCCAGCGGGCCGGTGATGCCGTCGCGGACCAGGGCGTCGAGCCGCCGGCCGGTGCGGTGCTCCAGGAGGAGCTGGAGGGCGATGAGGTTGAGGTCGGAGTAGCGGTGTGCGGTGCCGGGGCGCCCGCCGGGGGCCGCGGCCTCGGCCCACAGGAGCGCCAGTTGGGCGGCGCGGGTCCGGTGGTCGTAAAAGGGCAGCTCGGGGGCGAGGCCGGAGGTGTGGGTGAGCAGCTGCCGGACGGTGATGCCGGGGGCGAAGACGGGCAGATCGGCGCGGACCTCGTCGTCGAGGGCCAGCCGGCCGCGCTCGATCTGCTGGACCGCGGCGATGGCGGTGAAGAGCTTGCTGAGCGAGGCCAGGTCGAAGACCGTGCCGACCCGCATCGGTTCCCACAGGTCGCGGGGCAGATCGAGGCCGCGCCCGCGCTCGGGGTCCCAGGCCCGGTAGCGCAGCGCCCAGCCCGCGGCGGCCTCGGCGGCGACGACGGGGCCGCGGCCGGCCAGGACGACGACTCCGGGTGCCCAGGGCGGACGGCCCTCGGGCAGCGCCCGCACGCCGCGGACCAGCCGCTCCATCGAGGCGGGGTCCAGTCCCGCCCGGGCGGGCGTGCCGTAGGTGAGTCTCGGTGCGTTCAGAGCCTGGTCCTCTCGCCGGCCGTGCTCCCGTCGCTCTCCCCCCTACGCTGCCACGGGCGGCACATCCCCAGGAAGCTCACGAGCGCCAATATGGCGCAGGAGAGCTGTACGAGGGCCATCGGCAGGGCCGTCCGCTCGCCCGCGATGCCCACCAGCGGCGAGGCCACCGAGCCGAGCAGGAAGGTGGAGGTGCCCAGCAGCGCGGAGGCGGAGCCGGCCGCATGCGGGGTGCGCAGCAGCGCGAGGGTGTTGGTGCTCGGCATGACCAGGCCCATCGCCGACATCAGGACGAAGAGGCCGGCCGCCACCGGGACCAGGCCGGGGCGGCCGAGGACGCCGGAGGACATCACCAGCAGCGCGGTGGCGGCGAGGACGATCACGGCCAGTCCGGTGCCGAGCACCTTGTCGAGGCTGACCCGGCCGACCAGGACCTTGCCGTTGAACTGGCCGACACACACCAGGCCGACCGAGTTGAGGCCGAAGAGCAGACTGAAGGTCTGCGGGGAGGCGCCGTAGATCTCCTGGATGACGAAAGGCGAGGCGGAGATGTAGGCGAAGAGGGCGGCGAAGGCGAAGGCGCCGACGAGGAGGTAGCCGGAGAAGGCACGGTCGGCGAGCAGATCGCGCATGGTGCGCAGGGCCTGGCCGAGGCCGCCGGGGTGGCGGCGGGCGGGCGGCAGGGTCTCGTCGAGCCGGCGCCACACCAGGAGGGTGAGCGCCACCCCGACGGCGGTGAGGACGACGAACACGCCGCGCCAGTCGGTGATCCGGAGGATCTGCCCGCCGATGAGCGGGGCGACCACCGGCGCCGCTCCGGAGATCAGCATCAGGGTGGAGAAGAACCGGGCCATCGCCACGCCGTCGTAGAGGTCGCGGACCACCGCCCGGGCGATGACGATCCCGGCGGATCCCGCCAGGCCCTGCAACAGGCGGCAGCCGATGAGGAGTTCGGCGGTGGGGGCGAGGGCGCACAGCGCGGTCGCCAGGATGTAGATCACCATTCCGGCCAGCAGCGGGCGGCGGCGGCCCCACTTGTCGCTCATCGGGCCGACGATCATCTGGCCCAGCGCCATGCCCGCCAGGCAGGTGGTCAAGGTGAGCTGGACGGTGGCGGCCGGGCTGTGCAAAACAGCGGTGACCTGCGGCAGGGCCGGCAGATACATGTCCATGGAGAGCGGCGGGACCGCCGTGAGGCCGCCGAGGACGAGGGTGACGAGGAGGCCGGTGCGGCGGGACGCGGGCAGCGGGGCCGGTGCAGTCGGTGCTGCTGCCGCGCCCCGCTCGGCTATGGCGGGAAGGTCCGTGGAATCAGCCGCTCCGGGCTCCGTCATCTGCGTCTCCATGGGTCGTCGAGGGCGGCACCATGGTGTCATGCACAAGGCGGCTCCCGGCAGGTTCCGGACCGGTCCCTTGGGCGGAAACCGGACGTGTGGAGGTCCTAGGACCCAGGTCCCGGCAGGCCCGGTCAGGCGGGCTTCAGCCCCGGATCACCCGCCTCGGAGACGAAGGAGGCGGCGGTGTGCACCGGCGCCCCGGGGGTGGTGACGGCGGACACCGTGCGGTAGTCGGCGCGGGCGGTGTCCTGGCCGAGGGTGACGGTGACATAGCCGCGCCGGCCGTTGTAGAACTTCATGTGCGGGTTGGCGGCCAGGTACGTGGCCCAGTTGGCGGGCTTGTCCGCGCCGTCCTCGCCGCTGGCGATCGAGGTGGTGACGAACTCCACCCCCGCGGTGCGCGAGCCGGGGTCCTTGAAGTCCTTCTTGATGTCGAAGGCGTAGTGGACGTGCACATCGCCGGTGAGCACGACGAGGTTGTCCACGCCCGCCGACTCCGCGCCCGTAAGGACCCGGTCGCGGGAGGCCGCGTAGCCGTCCCAGGCGTCCATGCTCAGCTGGTAGCCGGGGCCGGTGGCGTTGCGCCGCTCGGAGAAGGTGACCTGCTGCGGCAGGACGTTCCAGCGCGCGGAGGACTGCCGCCAGCCGTCGATCAGCCAGCGCTCCTGGGCGGCGCCGGTCAGGGTGCGCGCGGGGTCCAGGGACTCGGGGCCCGGGGCGTGCCAGCCGTCGCCGTAGGCCTGGTCGGAGCGGTACTGGCGGGTGTCGAGGATGTCGAACTGGGCGAGCTGTCCGTACGGGACGCGGCGGTAGAGCCGGGCGTCGGGACCGTCGGGCCGCTGCGGACGGCGCAACGGCTGGTTCTCCCAGTACGCCCGGTAGGCGGCGGCCCGGCGGACGAGGAACGCGGCGGGCGGGAGGTCGTCCTCGCTGATGCCGGAGGCGTAGTTGTTCTCCACCTCGTGGTCGTCCCAGGTGACGACGAAGGGGTGCGCGGCGTGCGCGGCCTGCAGGTCCGGGTCGGACTTGTAGAGGGCGTAGCGCAGCCGGTAGTCCTCCAGGGTGACCGCCTCCCGGTTGAAGACCGCGGGCAGTGTGCGGTCGGTGTAGCGGCGGACGCCGCCGGCCGCGTCGACCGGGTACTCGTAGAGGTAGTCGCCGAGGTGGAAGACGACGTCGAGGTCTTCCTCGGCCAGGTGCCGGTAGGCCGTGAAGTAGCCGTCGTGGTAGGCCTGGCAGGAGACCGCGGCGAGCTTCAGCTCGGAGAGCCGGGCGGCGCGGGCGGGCGCGGTGCGGGTGCGGCCGACCGGGCTGATCCAGTTGCCGGCGCGGAAGCGGTAGTAGTAGACGCGGTCGGGTGCGAGGCCGGTGGGCTCGATGTGCACGGAGTGGTTGAACTCCGGGTGCGCCTCGGCGCGGCCCCGGCCGGCCAGCCGCTGGAAGCGCTCGTCGTAGGCGACTTCCCAGCGGACGGTGACCCTGGCGTCCGGCATACCGTTGCCTTCCTCGTACGGCCGCGGCGCGAGCCGGGTCCACAGCACCACGGAGCCGGGCTGCGGGTCCCCGGAGGCCACGCCGAGCGTGAAGGGGTTCTCGGCGATCTTCCGCGCATCGGCCTCGGCGGCGAAGGCACCGGTGCCCGGGAGGTTGGTCGTGAAGGCGAGCGCGGCGGCGGCTCCGGTGACGGTGAGAAAGCGGCGGCGGCCGACGTGTGCGGCGGCGGCCCTGATCTCCTGCTCGTACGGTGCGTGGTGCGTCATCTGGCCCTCCCCTGGCGGCGGTTGTCACCGGTGATTGCAGGGCGGCGGGACGGCGCGGCGCTGTCCCGTGCACGTCGCAGGCATGACAGGTGGATGAGGACCCGTCCCGCAACGGACGCCGTCGGACAATCACGGCACCCGCCGTGCCTCCGTAGGATTCGGGGCATGGCTGAACTGATGGTGCGCGACGGGACCTGGACCTTCGACGACGAGGCCGTGCGAATCGTGCCGGGGCACGAGCGCGGGGTGCACAAACTCCGCCGGGATCTCGGTGAGTTCACGGTGCCGCTGATCGCGATGGCCGGGGTCGCCTACGAACCGGCCCGCAAGGGCGGACGGCTGCGACTGCGGCTGCGGGAGGGCGCGGATCCGCTGTTACAGGTCACCGGCGGCGGACTGCCGGACGAGGCGAACCCGTATCAGGTGGCGGTGGACGCCGCGCGGGCCGATGTCGCCGAGTACTTCGTGGACGCGGTGCGCCAGGCCCTGCTGCTGGAGCAGGTACCGGACGGGCCCGCCGACCGCTATCTGCTGCCCGGTCCGGCCGTGCCGCTGTCGGCCGCGGGGGTGGACGGGATCGCTTCCTTCGACGGGGAGCGGGTGCACCTCGAATGGCGCTGGAACACCAGTGAGACCAAGCGCAACCAGGGCCCCAGGGACTTCGCGCTGGCCGATCTGGAGGCGGTGGAGTGGCGGGCCGCCGCCGGGCTGGAGTCCGGCTATCTCCGCTTCCGGACGCACGGGGCGACCGAGCGGATCGCGCCGGAGCACGACCCCCACGCCATCGAACTGTGGGGCTTCAAGAAGGAGAGCGGCACGACGGCGCTGCTGGCGGCCGCGGTCGCGGCACGGCTGCCGCACCCGTCGGCCGCCGGCCCCGGCAAGGCCCTGACGGCGGGCACCCCGGCCCGGCACGCCTCCCCGGCCCTGCCTGCCCCCGCGGCACCCGCCCCGGCCGCTCCCCCGGCATCCGGCGCGGCCCCCGCCGACGACCATGACGCCCTGCTGCGCCGGCTGCGCGAACTGGGCGAGCTGCGCCGGGAGGGCGTCCTCACCGAGGAGGAGTTCACCGCCACGAAGGCCGCGGTGCTGCGGCGCTTCCACACCACGGGCTGAGGCGCGGCGGCTGCCCGTACGCCCGCCGTACGCCGATTACGCTGCCGCCATGGCAGAGAACACAGAGCCGGCACGGACCACGCGGACGACGCCGAGGGCACGGGCCGGGCAGGTGGGCGGCACGGCGACCGCGGACCGGCCCACACTGCCGGCACCGGCCTCGCGGGGCGGGCAGAGCATGCAGACGGCACCTGCGCCACAGGAGGCACGGCAGGGCGGGGCACCGCACCGGAAGGTGGCCGTGGTCACCGGCGCCGGGTCCGGTATCGGGCGGGCGGTCGCCCATGCGCTGATCGCCGCCCACTGGACGGTGGTCCTGGCCGGGCGGCGCGCACAGGCGCTGGCGGAGACCTCGCGGCTGGCGGGCCCGCTGGACGCCGGCGGCCCCGCGGTGCTGACGGTGCCGACCGATGTCACCCGACCCGATGAGGTCGACGCCCTCTTCGCCGCCGCCCGCGAACGCTTCGGCCGGATCGATCTGCTCTTCAACAACGCGGGCACGTTCGGCCGGGCGGCAGCGCTGGAGGACCTTGCCTACGACGACTGGCGCGCGGTCGTCGACGTCAACCTCACCGGCTCCTTCCTCTGCGCCCAGGCCGCGTTCCGCGCCATGAAGTCCCAGGAGCCGCAGGGCGGACGCATCATCAACAACGGCTCGGTCTCCGCGCACGCGCCGCGCCCGCGCTCCGTGGCGTACACGGCCACCAAGCACGCGATGACCGGCCTGACCAAGTCCCTCTCCCTGGACGGCCGTCCGTACGGCATCGCCTGCGGCCAGATCGACATCGGCAATGCGGCGACCGAGATGACCGGCCGGATGCAGACCGGCATTCTGCAGGCGAACGGCGAACTGGCGGTGGAGCCGGTGATGGACGCGGCGGATGTGGCCCGCACGGTGGTGCACATGGCGGAGCTGCCACTGAACGCCAATGTGCAGTTCGCGACGGTGATGGCGACCAACATGCCTTATATCGGGCGTGGTTGAGGGCTGAGGAGGGGGCGGGGCCGAGGGATGGCGAGATTGCGGTGCTCGCCGGCCGGGGGCCGATCCGCCGCACCGCCCCGGCGCGTCGAATCCCCGTACGCCCCCTGCCCTCCTGTCGCTTCCGGTGGCACCCTTGCCTCGGATCCGCACCACTCGTCTGCCGGGGCCGCCCGCGCGCGGCCCCGATCCCCCGCGGCCGTACGCGCCCCGGCGCGCGCGGCCCCCGCAGAAGGAGTTACGCGTGAGACGAACCGTTCGCGGCATACCGGCAGTTCACGGCATCCCCGCGCCACGCCGTGTGCACAGGTCCCGGGCCGCCCTCGGCACCCTGACCGCCGCCGGTACGCTGCTCGCCCTGCTGCTCCCCGCCGGCTCGGCCGCCGCCACCGGGCAGCACTCCCCCTCCCACCGCTCCCCCGCCCCGCGGACCGCCGCCGACGCCTTCTGGACCGCGGACCGGATGCGCAGCGCCGTACCCCTGGACCTCACCGCACCCGCGAAGCACACCCCCGCCACCGCGGTCCCGCGCGGCGCCCCGCTGACGGTGGCCCCCACGCTCCCGCGGCTCCCGCGGCTCCCGCGGCTCCCGCAGGCCTCGGAGGCCGGGAAGGCGCCCGCCGCCGGCCCGCTGCTCCCCGGCACGCTCCCCCAGGCCGGCGGGCCCTGGACCGGCGGCGGCGCGGTCACCAAGACCACCGGCCGGGTGTTCTTCACCTACCAGGGCCGCACCGCCGCCTGTTCCGGTGACGCGGTGACCAGCGGCAACAAGAGCACCGTGCTCACCGCGGGGCACTGTGTGAAGCTGGGCGGCGTCTGGCACACCGACTGGATCTTCGTCCCCGGCTACCACGACGGCGAGGCGCCGTACGGCAAGTGGGCGGCGGCCAAGACGCTCTCCACCCCGCAGTGGACGGCGAGCGAGGACATCAACTACGACGTCGGTGCCGCGGTGGTCGCCCCGCTCGACGGCAAGAAGCTCACCGATGTCGTCGGCGGCCAGGGCCTGTCCTTCAACTCCGGCTACAGCAAGGCGATGTACGCCTTCGGCTTCCCCGCGGCCGCCCCGTACGACGGCAGCAAGCTGATCTACTGCAGCGGCACCACCTTCAAGGACCCGCTGTTCTCCGGTGACCACGGCCTCGCCTGCAACATGACCGGCGGCTCCAGCGGCGGCCCCTGGTTCACCACCTTCGACGAGAAGACCGGCACCGGGCTGCAGTCCTCGGTGAACAGCTTCGGCTACCAGTTCTGGGCCAACACCATGTTCGGCCCGTACTTCGGCGACGACGCCAAGAACCTCTACACCACGGCCCAGTCCTCCTGACCTCCCGGCCCGCTCCCCGGGGGCCGTACGGCCGGACCGCGTGCGGCCCCCTCACCCACCGCCCTTTCCGGGAACGACCGGCAGCAACAGAAAGGACGGATGCCTCCCCCCGCTGATCAGCGTCGTCCGGCCCGCGTAGACGTCCGAGCCCCGGTCCTCGGCATCGGTGTGCAGGAAGGTGCCGTTGCCCCGCATCGCGACCCCGGACGCCGACGGCCACGGGCCCTCCCCCGGAAGCTCGAAGTCCCGGCCCTGGACCGAGACGCCGAGGCGGTAGCCGGCCGGGACGACCACCGACGTCGGCCAGATCTCGACGTGCAGATCGACCGGTTCACCGGGGGTGAGCGGCTGCCGCTCGTCGAAGGTGTGCCAGGGCCGGTACGGCTCGCTGCGCGTGCGGTCGAGCTTGCGGAGCGAGGCCCGCAGCCAGCCCAGTCCGATCGCCCCGTGCGGGTCCATCGCGCTGACGAAGGTGACCTCGCGGCCGCCGGGGTCCTGCACCCGGAGGGTGAGGAACAGATCGGCGTCCGTGGTCGACGAGGCCACCCGCAGCGACGCGGAGGCGGGCCCGGTCAGCTCCAGCTCGTCCGCCAGGGGCTCGGTCCAGAACGTCAGCCCCTCGCCGAGCGCGTCGAACGCGGCGCTCCGCTCGCCGGGGGCCGCCGCCGGCGCGAGCGCCAGACGGTCGAGATCGAGGTGGAACGCCGTCCACCGGGTGCGCGCCAACGGCCATTCGCCTTCCGGCCGTTGCTCGAAGTCGCCGTCGGCCCGCCGGATGTTGAGGAGGACCGGCGGCTGGTCCTCCCAGCCGGTGTCACGGCCCTGGAGGAAGTGCCCGAAAAACCGCTTCTGCAGGCCGACCCCGTAGTCCGTGTAGAACTCCACCCAGTGCTGCAGCCCATGCACTTCCAGCCACTTCCGGTCACTGGCGACCGTCTCGTATCCCTCGAAGCCGCCCCGTGTGTGCAGGTGATGCGCCCAGTTGACCGCGGCCAGCACCGGGACGGTGATCCGCGGCAGGTCCGCGGTCCGCTCCCGGTAGTACGCGTCGAGCAGCGCATGATCGTGCACCGCGCCGACCGGGTCGGCCGCGTTCTTCACCCGCTCCTCGTCGCTCAGCACCCCGGGACCGGTGACCGGAACACCCGTGATCCGGTGCCAGGGACTCCCGCCCACCCCGTGCTGCACCGCGGCGACCCGCGCCGGGTACCACTGCTGCAGGAAGGTGTGCAGGATCCCACCGTGATGGGTGAGTTCACGGTAGAAGTCGGTGCCGCCCTCCCAGGGGCAGATGGCCGCGAGGTGCGGCGGCCGCAGCGCGGCGACCTGCCACTGGTTGACCGCGTAGTACGAGATGCCGAGCAGCCCCACCTTGCCGTTGCTCCAGGGCTGGACGCCCGCCCACTCGATGCACTCGTAGTAGTCCCGCGTCTCGCGCGGCGAGAAGATGTCCAGGTAGCCCGGCGACCGTCCGGCACCGCGCGAGTCGACCCGGATCACCACGTACCCGTCGGGCACCCACTTCTCGGGATCGGCCGTCTCCCAGTTCTGGTAGCGGTTCGAGGACCCGGCGACGGCATCGGGGTGCTCGTCCGCCAGGGTGCGCCACATGGGCGCGAACCCCTCCTGGAAGGCGAGCCCCTTGGCGTACGGCCCATGACTCATGATCACGGGGTGGGTCGCACCGTCGTCCGGCAGGAACACATCGGCGCGGAGCTCGACCCCGTCGTCCATCGTGATCGGCGCATCCCAGTCGACGAGCATCACACCGTCCTCGGAGCAGCCCCCGAAGCACTGAGCACTGCCGCGGCGCCCACCGTCCGGGCGACGGCCGGCACCGCTCCCGCCTCCCATTGTCCGCGGGGATCCGCGGGGGCGCCACGGCATAGCGGCAGGGCGCCGGGGAGGCCACGGGGAAGCCGGGAGGCAGTGCCGGCCGGGGCGGCCGCGACCTGCGGACGGGGCGGCCTGGACCGTCGATTCTTCCCGGCGCACCGCTCTGACCAGCAGGTATCCCAGGCCTCCTGCCCCTGGGGCCGCCCGGGAGCACCGGGCGACTTGTCCCTCACCAAGGGCAGGGGGCTGCACTACACTCTCGCCAGTCGAAATGGTGTGGACATGCAGCGAATTGCGGGGCGGTGCGGGCGTTCCGGCAGGCACCGGGGCGCCCTCGAAGCCCTCGCGGGAACGGCGGAACGTGTCCGAACCTGTCCCGTCTTTGGCCAAAGAAGGCCTTCCTCCGTCTCGTCCCGCCGGAAACATGCCGTGCGGTATCACTCGGTAGCCCTACAGTCACTCTGGCCGAAACCGCACCGCCCCCGACCGTCCGACGTCCACCGAGCCCGACGTCTTCCCTGGCCCCGTGCCGTCCCCTCTTCGCTTGTCCTCTCTTCGTTCGTCCCCTCTTCCCTCACCGAGCGCAGCAACAGCCGTAGGAGTGTCCGTTCATGTGGTGGCCCCGCCGTCATGGTTCAGCGCAGCGAGCAGCGCTGCCGCAGTCCCCTCAGCACCGGCCTCCCAGCTCCCCGTGGACCTCGCTCCGAGAGCAGTTGGCGGTCTTGTTCGCCACCTGGTCCGTCACCCGCCTCGTCCACCGCGATCTCCGGCTGTCCGGCGTACGGGACATGCAGGGCCTCGTCGACGCGGTGGCCGTGCGGCGCAACAAGCCGATCACGATCACTGAAGTGCCGCTTCCTCAGCAGGTGTCCGGATTCTGCGCCCGCGGCAAGGACCGGGACTTCATCGTGGTGGATTCCACCGCGAACGAACTGACCCGCCTGCACGCCAGCCTCCACGAGCTGTTCCACCTGTGGGAGGAGCATCCGGCCGACGACGGCTCTTCCGACCGGCTCATGACCGAGGAAACCGTGCGGCAGCTCCTCCCCGGGCTGAAGACGGGCCCGGTGCTGCAGGTCCTGAACCGGTCGCACTACGACAGCGCCCATGAACGACGGGCGGAGGCGTTCGCCACCGTGATGCTCCAGCGCCACCTCGAACTGCGGCGCGATCAGCACACCAACGGGTTCCTCTCCTCGGCGCTCTCCCACCGGAGGTCCGGTGTCTGAGAACACGTCGAACGTCGTCTACCTGGCCATCGCGATCCTCGACTTCGTGATCGCCGGGTGGAAGTGCCTGGCGCTGCTGCGCGATCCCACTCCCACGCTGTCCCTGATCACGGTGAACTTTGTGACGTCCGGCCTGGTGTTCACGATGGCCGCTCCGGCGGGGTACCGGGAGCTGGGCGAACTCACCGGTGTCACCGGCTTCGCCACCCTTCCCGTCTACATCGGCATCCTGACCTGCTTCTCCCTTCTCCATCTGCTCACCATGCTGTGGGATCCCCGGTTGCGGCAGCGTCCCGCTGTGCTGCGCCGCAGGGTCACGTTGTGGTCCGCCGCATACGTCGCGGCGCCGGCCGTCATGGTGGTGACGTTCTGTTCCGCCGGCCTGTCCGGCCCGACGGACCCCCTGAAGTTCAACACCGACTTCGCGACCGAGCCGCATATCCAGGTGTTCCTGGCGGTCTTCCTCGCCACGCTGGCCTGCGGGACTCTGAGCACCTACCGGCAGTGCCGCATGGTGAAGCTCGAAGACCCCCGATTCCAGCGCGCGCTGCGCTCCTTCGGCATCGCCATGCTGTTCGTCTTCGGCTATGTGGTGTGCTGCGCCCCCGCCATCACGCTGGCCGCCCTGGGCAACCACACCCTGGACGCGGTGGGGGTGCTCGGCTCCACCTTCGGCTCGATCGGCGCCCTGATCACCAGCTACGGCCTCTCGGGGGCCGCGGTGGGCGCATGGCTGCGCGAGCGGCGTGACATCAAGGCCCTGCAGCCGTTGTGGGATCTCGTCGTCGAAGGGGTCGACGAAGACCTCGCCTTCAGCGTGGACAGCGCCCGCAGCCACCGCCTGGCATGGAACGTCGGCTTCAATCTGCACCGCCGCGTGATCGAGATCCTGGACGGGATGCGCGCGCTGCGTCCCTGGGTGTCGCCGCTGCCCGCGGCCGCCGTATACGCCGCGTACGAGCACGAGCCGTCCCAGGGGAAGCCGGATGCCGGCCGCCTCTCGGTGCGGGACACCTCGGAGCGGGACACGTCGGAGCGGGACCTGGAGGCGGCCGCCACGGCCGCTGCCCTGCGGGACGCGGCCCAGCGCCTGCAGGCCGCTCGGCGCGAAGCGGCGCTGCGGGGCCGTCCCGGTCAGCCCCAGGCACCCGGGGGCCCGCAGGTGGCGCTGCCCGGCGAGGACACCCCCGCCTCCGACGAACGCCAACGGCTGCTGCGCGTCGCCCAGGCGCTCAACGCCCCGCTGGTCGCTACGGCGTTGCGGGCGGTGCGCGTGCAGCGTTCCGCGACCGGGGTGAACGAGGCATCCGGGGCGACGGAGGCGACCGCGGTGTCTGAAGTATCCGAGGCGACCGAGATACCCGAGCGGCCGTAGGGGGTGTCTCCCCGGCCGGCGCGACCTCGGCATGCCGGGCGGGAACCTCGCCCACGCCCGCCTGCCCCGCCCGACGGCTGCGGCAGAATTGGCCGCCCCGTGCCGGCCCCGGGCACCCGACCATGCCCGGCGTCCCGTGGCGCGGGGCACCATCGAATCACCTAGGGGACTGATGAAACGAGCTGTGGTCCTGGGCGGGAGCATCGCCGGCCTGTACGCCGCTCGCGTGCTGAGTGAGCATGCCGACGACGTCGTCATCCTCGAAGCGGACGATTTGGGGGAGGACGGCACCGGGCGCGGCGCTCCGCACCGACAACAACTGCATGCGCTGCTGTCCATGGGACACGCCCACCTCGAACGCTGGTTCCCGGGCATCACCGGTGAACTCGTCGCGGGCGGGGCACGCCTGGGGACCGGCCCGGAGGTGCAGTTCTACGTCGACGGAGCGCTCAAGGCGCAGGTCCCCGACCTCCGGATGCTGGGCGCCACCCGGCCATTCATCGAAAGCCGGGTCCGCCGGCGGGTCACGGCCCTGCCGCAGGTCCGTGTCGTGCAGGGGCGCGCCGAGGACCTGCGCTTCAGCGCCGGCCGGGTCTGCGGCGTGCGGTACTCGACCGCTGAGGAAACATCACCGCACGCCGGCCGGCTGGACGAACTCGATGCCGACCTGGTGGTCGACGCCATGGGGCGGTCCAGCCGCCTCGGCACCTGGCTGCTCCGCAGCGGGTGGGACCAGGCCCCGCTGCACCGGATGAGGGTCGACCTCGGCTACGCCACGGCCCTCTTCCCGCGCGGGGACGAACTCCCCTCCACGGTCGTCGCGCACGCCTCCCCGGGCCCGGCCAGTGGATACCAGCCCACCCTCAGCGAACCGGGGGCGATGGTGGCGGTGGAGGACAACCGCTGGATGGTGGTGCTGGTCGGATACACGGATCACCGCCCGGGGCGGGATCCGGCCGAATTTCTGGCCCGGATGCGGCGCTGCGTCCCTCCGCTGCGCGAGGTGGCGGACCGGTGCACCCTGCTCGGCGACGTCCACACCTTCCCCTTCCAGGAGAGCCGGCGCCGCGACTTCACCCGGCTGAGGCGGTTCCCCGGCGGACTGGTGGCGGTGGGAGACTCCGTTGCCTCGGTCAACCCGATCTACGGGCAGGGCCTCACCCTTGCCGCACTGCAGGCCTCGTGCCTGTCCGCGTATCTGCGCGCCGGGTCTCCTCCGCACGATCCGGCCTGGGAGTACTTCCGGCGGGCCGCCGTGGTGGTCGATGCGGCCTGGCAGGTGTCGGCGACCGCGGACCTCGCCCAGCCTCATGTGCAGGGCCCGTACCCCCGTGGCTACCGGCTCGCCCGCTGGGCCGGCGACAAGATCGCGGCAGCGTCCGTCCTCGACTCCGGCGTCAACCAGGCGTTCATGGACGTCGTGCACATGCGCCGGCATCCGAAAACGCTGACCCACCCCCGGGTGCTGGCCCGGACGGCACGGGTTTTGGCCACTGCTCGCTGAGGCCTGTCCTTACGTCCCTCCTCCCACAGCTCTGCTCCGCAGCGAGCCCCGGCCGGAAGCGTCAACTCCCGCCCGGCCGGGGTGCCTTGCCGCCGGTCTCAGGAGGCCGGCGCACCGCGCGGTACGGCCGGTGGTGCCGGGACGGATCAGGGGGTCAAGCCCGTCAATCCCCTCAACCGCGATCACCTATGGTGAAGCGCACCGCCACCGAGTATGGGGAGCCGACGATGGCCACATGGCCGAAGACGCTCGACCGGGCAGGGATCACGGACCCCTCGCTGCGCCGCGACTACGACGAGCAGCGCCGGCTGGTGGCCGGGTACGCCCGCGCCGAGTACACCGCCGTGCGCCTGCTGCTGCCCGCCGAGCTCGTACCCGACGTCATCGCCGCGACCGCCTTCATGCACCACAGCGACAACCTCATCGACCAGGGACCGGCCGACGAGCGGATCGCGGCGCTCGCCGACTGGGAGGGCAGGGTGCACGCCGCCCTCAAGAGCGGCGAAGCCGACGAGCCCGTGTTGCGGACGCTCCTTGCCGCCATCGCCAGGCATCCCCGGCTCCGGCAGTACGTCGAGGACTTCCTCGCCGGCGCGCCCCTGGAGGTGCAGACGCAGGGATTTGCCTCGGAAGGCGACTTCCAGCACTACATCGACGGCTATTCGCTGCCCGCCTTCATGCTCATCGCCGGCCTGCTCGACGCGGGGGCGCCCGCGGACGCGTACCTGGCCGGCTGCCGGAGCTTCATCGAGGCGAGTCAGCGTCTCGACTTCCTGAACGACCTCGCCGAGGACCTGGGCAACGGGCGGCTGGGCATCCCGGAAGAACTCCTCGCCCGGCACGGCCTCACCCGCAGCGACCTGACCCGCACCGGCCCGCCCCGCAAGGGCAGCGCCCCCGAGGGCTTCCGGGAACTGGTCGGCGACCAGGCCCGGCGGATCCGTACGGGGCTGACCGCGTCCTACGGGCTCGTGGATCTGGTGCACGCCCGAAGCCGGCCCTTCGTCCGCGCCCTGATCGGCATCCAGGGCCTGACCCTGCGGGCAGTGGCAAGGAAGGGGACCGCGCTGCTCGACGGGTCCGCCCGGCCGGATGTGGCCGCGGCGCTCCGGCTTCTGGGCCGGGAGTACGTGGCAGCGCGACGCCGTCGTGACGCGGTGGTGTCAGCCGGCGGCACCGCGCCGGGAGCGGTCGGCGGGAGCTGAGCCCCACCACACCGAAGCCCGCGCAGCCCGCGGGCCTCCCGTGCCGTTCGGATGCCGCGCCTGCACGCGTTTCGCACGCCGTTCAGGTGCCGCCCCGGCCGGGCGGCGGGCCGTCGTCGCTCTCGGGCCGCGCCAGCCCCAACAGCCCCTGGATCAGCGGAAAGACCCGCCTTCTGCTCCTGGTGGGCAGGGAGCACATACGGTCCGTCAGCTCCCGCACTTCGGGGTCCTCGCGCTCCGGCCGGCTCAAGGCCTCGGAAAGCGCCTCCCGCAGCTCCCGGTCGATTCTGCTGTCACCGCTGGTGCCGCTGCGCATCGCCAGCCGGTCGATGCCCTTGCCCCGGAGCAGCGCGAGATGGGTCAGCTGCTCGTGCGTCGACTGCAGGGCCCGATAGAGCGCCTGACGTTCGGTGGCGGTGAAGAAGCCGGGTTCGACGCCGAAGAACTTCTCCAGCTTCCGGGTGACGTCCAGCCCCGGGCTCTTCCGCTTTCCGTTCAGGAGGTAGCCGACCTGGCCGTGGGAGATGCCGGCCCCCGCGCCGATCTCGTCGAGGGTGTACCTCTTCCCGTCGGGCTTGCGACGGGTGTCCCGCAGGAAGACGAGGCGGTCCTGGAAGGAGTCCTGCACATTCCCGGATTCCTGTCCGGTGTGATCGAGCAGGGCCTGGACGCGAGGGACCGTGATGCCCGTCCGGTGCGAGAGGTGGTCGATGTCGATGACGTCGCGTCCCAGGCCCAGGTCCCGGAGGAGTTCGTCAATCGCTGCGACGACGGCGGGGAGACCATCCGCCGGGTGCGCGTGGGAGGCATCCATGGCGATGGGCGGTCTCCTGGTCGGTGGACAGTCGGGGACGGCGGCGCACTCGCAGCCACTCCGAGATTAACGGTCGCCAGCACCGTACGCCATGAACGGCACCACAATTGTGTCGATCTCGGCTGCCCGCCGACCCGGGGAGACCCGGGAAGCCCCGCCAACGTTCTTGGATTAAACGATTGTTGACAACGCGATGTTGTTGAAGGATCCTCGCCAAGGCGGTGCCGCTGTGCGACCGGGGTTCCTCTTGCACATGGGGACCGAGCGCACGGTTTCCGTGCCTCGCAACTGCCGCCTTCCGAGCGGTGGTGCCGGGCTCCACAGGGGAGAGCCCGGCGCCACAACCGCCCACGAGGCCGCGGTCCGTGACGCCGCACAGGACCGGCGACTGCCTGCCGTCGATCCGAGGGGGAGCGTTGACAGCGAGCAGAGCACACAGACTCTTACCGATACCGAGCAGGCGCACGATGACCGTCGCCGTGGTGGTGCTGGCCGTGCTCGCCGGCGGGACGTACGCGCTGAAGCCGCAGTGGCAGCCGTGGTGGTACGCGGCGACGATCTGCGGGGGAAGCCTGTCGGCGGACGATCTGGCCGATGTGCTGCCGCATGAGCGGCTGCAGGCGGCCGAGGAGCGCATGGATCCCGCCTCAGGCCGGATGTCGTGCGGGGTGAACTTCGACGACGACCAGTTCGCGTTGTCCGTGAGCGTCACCACCGACCCCTGGAGGACCGACCAGGAACTGTCCCGTGCGTTCGACACCGCCTCGGAACCGGACTTCCCCTTCCCCGCGGGCATCCCGGGGTTCCAGGCCGGCATGGACCACTACCTCGTACAGAGCTGCCCGGACCTGCCACGCGACCCCAACGGCCGCAAGAAGCACCTGCTGACCAACGTCATGGGGTTCTGGAACAGCCGGCACGGCACCCCGGCCGCCGCCTTGCGGATCGCGGTCTCCGCCGCCAACTCGGCATCGAAGACCACAGGTTGCGGAGCCGTTCCCCTGCCCCCGCCCCGTCAGCCGCAGATCCGCCCCCGCCCGCTGCCGCTGAACCGGACCGCCGGCACGCCCTGCAGCTGGCTGGACAAGGCCGCGCTGCCGCGAAGCCCTTCCGGCAAACCCTGGCAGGCCGTCCCGCGCACCGGCACCCACGCGCCCGTCACCAGCTGCTCACTGCACGACCCCGGATTCGCTGCGGACTACGCCGACTTCAGCGGCTGGTACGGAACCTGGAGCCAGACCCCGTTCGAAAGGCTCGCGCTCGGCAACGTCGCGCTCCCCCGCGGCCGTAGCGCAAAGGATCCCCTGATGAGCGAAAGATTCGGCCGTGCCACCGCCCGCTGCGACGGCGAAGCCGCCAACTTCCGCATCCGAAGCTCCCCGCCCCACGGACGGACTCCCATGGCAGCCGGTGAAATGCGCGGCCTGCTCCTCACCTTCGCCCGCGACCAGGCACAGCGCCACGGCTGCACCCACCTCGCGCTGCCGAAGAAGGACATCTACCCCACGAGCAGCGGCTGATCCGGCCGGCACCGCCCCGCGGACAAGGACAAGGACAAGGACAACTGTCCCGGGGCCGACGCGGCCGCGTCAATGATGATCTTGCGGGCATGCTTCCCCCTCGCCGATGAGTAAGCGATCTCAACGGCGAGGGGGCCGCCATGCGTGCCGGGCCGGGCCGTACGGCCCCGGCCCTCAAGCCTTCTTGCTTCTCCGCGCTCCCCCGGCGTCGATCCAGTAGGTCGCGGCGGCGCGGTCGACGGCGCGGCGCAGGGGGTCGCGGCCCAGGCTCGCCACGATTCCCGCGGGGACGACGACCAGGCAGTAGAGCAGGAGGAGTGCGAGGTTCCTCATGGTCATGGGCGGTTCTCCTTGGTCCGGAGGAAGGTCAGTCGAGGGGGATCTCGTCGCGCCAGTCGCCGTCCTCGCTCCAGGCTGGCTGGGCCTCTTTGAGCAGCAGGAAGCTGCCGAGCACGAGGACGTCGATCCGGGTGCGCATAAAGCACCGGTAGGCCTCTTCGGGCGAGCGGACGATGGGTTCTCCCCGCACGTTGAAGGAGGTGTTCACCAGGACCGGGCAGCCGGTTTCGGCCTTGAAGGCGGTCAGCAGGCGGTGGAAGGCCGGGTTGGCCTCCTGGCTCACGGTCTGGACGCGGGCCGACATGTCCACATGGGTGACGGCCGGGATGGTCGAGCGGTGGACCTTCAGCCGCTCCAGTCCGCTGGCGCCCGAGTCCTCGGCGGGCAGCCGCTGGGCGGCGGCCACGTCCGCGACCACCAGCATGTAGGGGCTCTCCTGCTTGAGTTCGAAGTAGTCCTCGGCGTCGGTGTCGAGGACGGCCGGCGCGAAGGGACGGAAGGACTCCCGGAATTTGATCTTCTGGTTCATCGCGGACTGCATCTCGGTGTCGCGGGGGTCGCCCAGGATCGACCGGGCACCCAGGGCGCGCGGCCCGAACTCCATCCGGTCCTGGAACCAGCCGACCACCTTGCCCCGCGCCAGCTCCGCGGCCGCCCTGGCCGCGAGCTCGTCCGTCTCGAACCGGGTGTACGGCACGCCGGCGCCGTCCAGGTACTCCTGGATCTCCTCGTCCCGGTAGGCGGGGCCCAGCAGGGCGCCGGACATGGCGTCCCCGCCGCTCCCGAGGTGGGTGCGTTCGGCGCCGCGCTCCATCGCGACGGCGAGCGCCGCGCCCAGCGCGCCGCCCGCGTCACCGGCCGCCGGCTGCACCCACACCCCGTCGAAGATCTCCTCGCGGATCACCCGGCCGTTGGCCACGCAGTTGAGCGCCACCCCGCCCGCCAGGCACAGCCGGGTCTCCCCGGTCCGCCGCTGCGCGGTCCTGGCCAGGCGCAGGACCGCTTCCTCGGTCACCTGCTGCACGGAGGCGGCCAGGTCGAACTCGCGCTCCGTCAGAGGGCTTTCGGGGCGCCGGCGCGGTCCGTCGAAAAGCTCCTCGAAGCGGCGGCCGGTCATCACCTGGCCCCGCAGGTACGCGAAGTAGCGCATGTCCAGGTGGAAGGAACCGTCGGATTTGAGATCGATCAGCCGTTCGCGGATCAGGTCCGCGTAACGGGGCGTGCCGTAGGGCGCCAGACCCATGAGCTTGTACTCGCCGGAGTCCACCTTGAACCCGCAGAAGTAGGTGAACGCGGAGTACAGCATGCCGAGTGAATGGGGGAAGCGCAGCTCGGCCAGCGGCGCGAGCCGGTCCGCGCGCCCGTGCCAGAGCGAGGTGGTCGCCCACTCCCCCACCCCGTCGATGCAGAGCACGGCAGCGGACTCGTAGGGGCTCGGGAAGAACGCGGAGGCCGCGTGGGACTCGTGATGGCGGCGGCAGACGAGGTCCGGCACCGCTCCCAGGCCGAGTGCCGCCAGCTCCCGCCGGACGGTCTGTTCGGCCCGCCGTTTCCAGCGCAGCCACTCCGGCAGGGTGTCCCGGAACGAGCGGAAGCCGAACGGCGCTGCGCCGGCGTACGAGGCCAGCACACGGCGGAACTTGAGCGCCGGATCCTCGTAGTACGCCACCGCGCTGACGTCCCGCAGCGTCGCGCCCGCCTCGGCCAGGCAGTACGACACCGCCCGGGCCGGGAAGGACGGGTCGTGGCGCCGGCGGGTGAAGCGCTCCTCCTGCGCGGCGGCGAGGATGGCCGTGCCGTCGACGAGGGCTGCCGCGCTGTCGTGGTAGTAGGCGGAGATTCCCAGAACGAGGTCAGTCATGGTGAGCGTCCACTCCTGGGGTGCCTGTGCCGGTGTCGGTTTCGATGCCTGTGCCGGGCTTGGCGGGCCGGGGGCCGAACAGTGCGGTCCCCAGCCTCACCTGGGTCGATCCGGCGGCGATCGCCGCCTCGAAGTCGCCGCTCATCCCCATGGAGAGGGTGTCCCACCGGTGCCCGGCCGCGATCTGCTTGGCGAACAGTTCGGCCAGTACCTCGAAGGCGGGCGGTCCGGTCACGGGGGCGGCGGGCACCGCCTTGCGGGGAATGGTCATCAGTCCGCGGACGGTCAGGCGCTTCAGGTCCCGGACCGACTCCAGGAACGGATCGAGCTCGTCCGGGGCGAGGCCCGCCTTGGCGGGGTCGCCGTCGGCGTTGACCTGGACGCACACCTGGAGCGGCGGCAGGTCGTCGGGGCGCTGTGCGTCGAGCCGCCGGGCCGCCTTGAGCGAGCAGAGCCCCAGCACCCAGGAGAAGTTCTCCGCCAGGAGTCTGGTCTTGTTGCTCTGGATCGGCCCCAGGTACACCCATTGGGCACCCGCGCCACGGAGTTCGGCCGTCTTCGGCAGGGCCTCACCGGCGTAGCTCTCGCCGAAACGGTCCAGGCCGAGCGCAAGGGCCTCGCGGATCGCGGAGGCCGGGTGTCCCTTGGACACGGCGAGCAGTTCCACCGCCTCGGGGCGCCGGCCCGCGGCCGTGGCCGCGGCGTCTATTCGGGCCCGCAGGGCCGCCAGCCGTTCTCTCATCTCGTGATCACACTCCACAGCGCGGCCGCGGTGAGGGCGAGGAACACCGCGGGAGGAATCCAGGGCAGGACGTTGCGCACGGGGCCGAGCCGGTCGGTGGCCGGGGCGAGCTGGTGGCCGAGCAGACCCGCCAGGGTGTTGACGGTGAATCCGGAGAGGTTGAAGCCCAGGCCGAAGGCGAGGAGCTGCCAGGAGCTCGCTCCGGAGGGCACCAGTTGGGGAAGGATGGTCAGGAAGAACAGGGCGATCTTCGGATTGGACACATTGAGCAGGAAGCCCTTGACGAACGGGCGGCCACCGGAATTCCGCTGGGTGACGCCGTCCTCCCCTTCGCCCTGCCTGCCGCGCGGAACGCTCGTCCAGGCCATGTAGGCCAGGAAGCAGATACCGATGAGCTGCACCACGGTGTAGGCGGTCGGGGCCGAGACCAGGAGCGCGGCGAGCCCGGTCACGGTCGCCACGACGTAGACGAAGACCCCGAGTTCCACGCCCAGAGCTGCCCTGATACCGGCCCGCGGCCCCCTGCTGACGCTGCTCGCGACGCAGTGGAGCATCGCCGGCCCCGGGGTCAGATTCACCACCAGGGCGATGGCGATGAAGGCCAGGACATGACTCAATGAACCTCTCCCTTGTTTCCGTACGGGCGTTTGTTTCCGTATGGGCGTTTGTTCTCGTAGGCACGCGTGGCATGCCGGGCGGCCCTTCTGGCGCGCCGTCCGCCCGGTGGGTTCAACGACCGGTAGCCCGTTCTGACGCGCTCCCAGACCTCCGGTTCGCACCCCGGACCCAGCACCGAGGGCACGGTGGCCATATAGGCGTCCACCGCGTCGGCGGCCCAGGCGGAGTGGCCCGTGGCGACGTTGTCGATGGTGTTGTGGATGTCGACGAAACGGGTGCTGAACCCGTACTTCTCCAGGCCGATGCGGGCGCGCCGGTAGCCGCCGCCGACGCCGGACAGCTCCATCGCCACGTTCAGCCCCAGCACCTCCGGCAGGAAGGTGCGGGGCAGCCGGCCGATGCACAGCCAGTACACCGGCAGTTCGAACGACTCCTCGCGGAACCCCGGCCACTGCGCGAACTCGCGGGAGGCGGTGGGCGGCAGTTCGACGCCCATCTCCCGCAGCACCTCGCGGTAGATCAGGGGGTGGTTGAGGCCGAGTTCCCCGTTGCCGAGTTCGTCCCAGTAGGTGGAGAACAGCAGATGGCCGACGTCCGAGGAGGCATGGCCGTAGTCCGTGAAGCCCTGCAGCCAGCTGCCGTCTATCAGGGTCAGGGGCGCGAGCTGCACGGTGGCGTCGACCAGCGCCTCCTTGGAGGGCACGGGTGCGCCCGCCCCCTGCTCGAATTCCCGGCCGTGCCGGTCGTGCTGCTCCTGGAGCCATGGGCGCAGCCCCCGCGGATCCCAGTGCTGCGGAGGCAGATGCCCGGCCGTGTCCCAGTCGACGCGGGAGCGCGCCAGCCAGCCGTGTACGTACCCCGTGGCGTACCGGCGCAGCTCGGGGGTGTCACCGCGGCTGAGCAGGAGGTGGTACGCCTCGCGCAGGGAGCCGGGGGGCCGGTCGCGCTGCGCGGCCGGGGCGCGTACCGATGACGTCGGGGTGGGGAGGGCCGCCGCCGTTTCCGTTTCCGTGATCGTGACCGTGGTCGTGCCGTGGTCCCTGGCCGTTACCGTGACCGTGTCCTGCCCGTCGCGGTCCGCGGCGACGGGCAGCGAGCGGATCCACCGCCGGATCACGGCCTCGTCCGCAGGGGAGAAGATCCGGAACATCGGGCCGTTCTCGGAGATCAGGCCGCGCAGCAGAGGGCTGCGCTCGGGGCTCCCCGGCCTGACGAGCCGGCCGGCCGCGAGGGCCCGGAGCAGTCCGTGGGGGGCGGTACGGGCCTCGGTGAACCAGTCGCCGAGCGGGCGGCCCTCGACCTTGAACTCCCGGTGGTACAGGGCCGCTTCACGGGCCCGGAGCCTCAGCAGCTCCGCCATGTCATGGGCCGGGTCCAGGGCCGCCGACACCTCCTCGTACAGGCCGCCGTTCCACCGCTGCAGCAGGTCCAGGGCCCAGCGGAAGCCCGCGGTCAGCCCCGGCGCGTCGGGGCTCTCCGACGGGATCGCGGCGGCGGCAGCACGGGCGAGCGCGAGTCCGGTCGGGGTGTTTGCCCGGCGGGCGGCCCCGGGGTCCAGGGCGGTCCAGTCGGCCGCCGCCGGGAGCAGTTCACGTACCAGGGCAAGGGGCGGAAGCAGCCCGACCGCCCGCAGGCACAGATCCGCCCCCACCAGCTCCGCGCGGTGTTCGTCGGGCCGTCGGCTCATGGCCAGCAGCGGCCCGGGCAGGGCGAAGGCCAGGTCGGACACCTGCGGGTCCTGGGTCAGCCGGGTGACGGGGGCGGCGCGCTCCGCGAGCCGCAGGTGGTGCAGCAGGGCCCGGTACGCGCTGCCCCGGTCGGCGCCGGGATGCCCGGCACCCAGGTCCTGGGCGTAGAGCGAGAGCGTACGCATCGTCAGCTCGCTGTCGCCGTTGCCGGGGCTGCTCAGCCACTGCAGCCAGGCGCCCGAGACCAGCGCGAGCGGAGCCGCGCCGAGGGCCGCCCGGCGGACCAGGGCGTCACGCGACTCCTGGTCGGCGGCCCGGGCCGCGAGCGCCCGGTAGTCGTCGCCGGCCCGGGCCGACCATGCGCCGGCCAGGCGCTCCCAGTCCTCCAGCGTCTGTGCCGATGCCGTCAGCGCACGGGAGTACTCGTCGGGAAGCGCCACCCTCGGGGGGAACCCCTCCGGGTCCGCTGCCTCCACGTACAGCGTGCGGCACTGCTCCGCGAAGTCCCGGGGCCGGCGGCCGGCGGTGCCGGCCGCCGCCTGCTGGCGTTGCATCGACGCTCCTCCTGTGGTTCCGGTTCCGGTTCCGGGGTGTCAGAACATCGGGTAGATGGAGGCGTCGTCCTTGGACTTGGTCTTCCGCTTGCGCTGGAGGAAGCCGAGGACTTTACGCAGCAGTGCCATGGGAGTTTCCCTTCAGGAGTGGCGGGTGCGATGCGGGGGACGTCGGCGCGGTCAGGATGTGCCGGGGCGGCCGGTGTGCCGGGCCGGGCCGTCAGCAGAACAGATCAGGACAGCCCCAGGCCCGTGGCCAGCAGACCGGAGACCAGGTCGTAGCCTTCGTCGGTGAAGTGCGCGCGGTCCACGAACAGCCACTGCCCGGGATCTGCGGCATCCGCCACGAGCGGGTTGAGATCCAGGAACGCCACGTCGTGTTTGGCGCACGCCTGCGCGATGCCCTCGGCGTAACGGCGGCCGACCTCGGCGGGGGCGATCTCACCGAAGAGCTGCCAGAACGTCGACTGCTTGCCGTCCAGTTCACGGAAGAGCTCGGCCTCCTCGGGCGAGGGGGTCTCCCGCACCCAGGTGGCCAGCGGCTGCAGGGCGAACGAGATCCGGGTGCCGGAGGTGCCGGCCAGCAGCCTGAAGCGCTCCAGGTCGAGCGCCGTGCGCTCGATGGCGGTCGTCAGCCGTTCGTCGAGCGTCAACGGCGGCTCGTCGGCGGGTGCCGGCGGCGGCTCGGCGGACCGGCGTTCGCCGCGCCCGAACCGGCCGGTGCGCTTGGCCTTGCGGTGGCGCGAGCGCAGCTCCTCCATCTGCTGGTAGTACTCGCCGGAGAAGAAGAAGGCCCCGTAATCGCCCTGCAGGGCCCGGGGCAGGCCGGCCAGCGCCAGGTTGTTCAGCCCGGAGAGGATGACGATCTGGTCGACCGGCGGCAGCATCTCGCGGTGCAGCAGGTAGAGCATCATCTCCTGCGTGGAGCAGTATCCGCGGGCACCGAGGTTCAGCCAGGGCGCGGAGGGCGCGTGCCGGGTCCACAGCCGCGACGGGATCGAGGCGGCGTCGCTCGTGGTGCCCACACCGAATGCGGTGGAGCTGCCCGCCAGTACGTTGACGGTGCCGTCGGCGGGTGCGTCGGCGACGGAGGCGGTGCCGGTCGCGCCGTGGGAGACGCGGAATCCGAGACGATCGGTGTTCACCACGCCGGAGCGGTAATCCGCCCGGTGGAAGTACATCAGATAGGGCACCCAGCGGGTCTCCCCGCGGTCGACGAAGTCGTCGTACTGGGCCATCTGCGGGGTCAGCGAATAGCGCCTTGCGTTCACGGACGGAACTCCTGTCAGCGGACGGTTGCCGGGGAGGAGGAACGCTCAGTCTCCCCAGCCGAGGTCGGCGGTCATGCCAAGGCCGAGAGCCGACGGGCCGCTGGTCAGGGCGTGGTGTACGGGTACGGCCGGACATCGTGCGGTGAGCGTCATGACAACTCCGTGTCTTCAGGGGACCGGCACCGTAATGAGCCTGCGTGACAACGGGCTGTGCGTACACACGCACGGGGTGTCGTGTCTGCGTCTGGCGCAGATACGTCAAGGGTCGGGAGCGCCCCGACCGGAGCACCCCGAACGCCCGGCCGCCCCCACACCCGCTCAACGGAAACCGGCCAATTGTGGCGAACATCGAAGCCAACACGGAGAATTCCTTAACTCGGCATAAAATATGAGCCATGGGGTAGTCGAGGCCGCTTCCGGGTGCTGCGCCTCCGGGGGTCGGCCTCCGGCGTGCCAGGTATCGATGTGCCGCGCGGCTCAGACACACCGGGAGTGTGCAACGTGGAGGTATCCGGCCTTCATGCCACAGGGGAATGGCCTGTTCTGAGTGAGGAAGTCCGGGCTGTGTACCGGTTCCTGGCCGAGGTCCCCGAAGGCATCCCGACCCATGAGGCGCGTACGCGGACGCGGATGTCCCACGAATGCCTGGACCAGGCGATCGACCAGCTGATGACGCTCAGGCTGCTGTGCAGGTCCTCGTGGGAGAAGGGCACCCTGCGGGCTCTCTCGCCCGAAAGCGCCAGGGTGCAGTTCGTCTGGCCGATCGTCAGAGAACTCACCCGTCGTCAGCGTGAGGTGGAGGCCATCCGGGAGGTGTACTCCGAACTCTCGCAGGTCTACGAGAGCGCCACGCTGCACGAGGCCGGGTCGAGCCCCCTGGAGATCATCCCGGATCTTCCCTCGGTCCGCCGGGCCCTCACCCAGCTCGCCGCCGAGGCCACCGAAGAAGTGATCACCGCTCAGCCGGGCGGAGCGCGGCCCGCCGAAGCGCTCACGGAATCGCTGGAGCGCACCGACGAGTTACTGGACCGGGGCGTGCGGCTGCGGACCCTCTACCAGCACACCGCGCGATTCAGCCCCGCGACCGCGGAGTTCGTCCACCACGTCACCGGACGGGGAGCCGAAGTCCGCACCCGCAGCGACGGATTCATGAAGCTGCTCCTCTTCGACGGCAAGGTGGCGGTGACCTCTCTGCGCGACGACCGGCACGGCGCACTGATCGTCCGGGATCCCCACGTGGTCGCTTTCATGCGGTCCGCATTCGAACCGGCCTGGAGCACAGCCATCCCCTTCCCCTGCCGGTACGACCCGGCGACCGCCGACCAAGTCCTCGACGACATCAAGACCACGATCGCCCACCTGCTGACAGAGGGCCTCGAGGACAAGGTCATCGCCCGCCGGCTGGGCATGTCCTTACGGACCTGCCAGCGTCATGTCTCGGACCTCATGCGAAGGCTGGGAGCAAGAAACCGGCTGCACCTCGGCTACCTCCTGCACTCCCACCAGATACGGGAACGAGGCGTGGTGCCGCGGATCTCCTCACAGATCGACACCGGCAGCTGATCCGGCTCGGCCGGACTCCTGCCGCCAGACGGACTCCTGCCACCTGGCGCAGGCGGAGTTGCGTCCGGGCAAGGCTCATGGAGAACGGCCCGACTCCGTTCGCCCCAGGATCGGCGCGGAGTGTTCAGATGTCCGGGTGGTCGGGCACGGGCGAGGCGGCGACGGTGTCGGCGAGGATCTGCTCCCGCGCCGAAGTGACCAGTCCGTTGAGGGTCTTGGCGAGGTCGAGGACCTCACCCGGCCTGTCCGGGGCGGAGATCCGGTCGCTCGACTCGTCGAGGAAGGCCATCGCCTCGCGCATGAGGCGGTGAGCCTCGGGAGTCGCGGGAAGCGCATCGGCTTTGACCAGGTTGAGCATCGTCTCCAAGGCCCCGGCCAACTCGCGGACCGCTTCACGCATCTCTGTTTCGTCGAAGTCCATGCCGCATACGATCGCGGATCGGGCGGGAAGACGCTACGCCGCCGGCTTCGGCTGGAGGAGCCGGCGGTGTCAGGGCAGTGTCAGGGCGAGCGCCCCGCGCAACGGCCCCGGCCGGGGCGTTCACCTGGTCGGGGTCGTGGGGGCGGACGAGTCGGCCTGTACGCCGGGTTCTGTCGCCTCCGGTCCTTGCGGGCCGGGGGGAGACGGCCATCCATCTAGGGCTGCCGTTGCCGGCAGCCTCGTGCGGTCTACCCGCGGACTCGGGCGGGCAGCCCTCGGTCGTCCGCGCAGAGGCATCAGCAGATGCCTCCTCTTGACCTTGCTCCAGGTGGGGTTTACCTAGCCCTCCGAGTCACCTCGGAGGCTGGTGGTCTCTTACACCACCGTTTCACCCTTACCGGAGGCCGAAGCCTCCGGCGGTCTGTTTTCTGTGGCACTGTCCCGCGGGTCACCCCGGGTGGGCGTTACCCACCACCTTGCCCTGTGGAGCCCGGACGTTCCTCGGGGGGATCGGTGATCCCCACGCGGCCGTCCGGCCGGCTCGTCCGCCGTGGTGACCATGCTACCCGTAGGGAACGTCGGTCCTCGCCGGGCTTCCCTCCTGTTCCTGCCGGGCTTCCCCGTTTCCCCAGAGTTCCCCGTTCTCCGCAGGCTTCCCCGTTTCCCGCCGGGCTTCCTCGTTCCGGCCCCGGGGCCGGGTCTTGACCTTGTCGCAGCGGCAACGTTTGTACTGGGCACATGAGAATCGGAGAGCTCGCACGTCTGATCGGCGTCAGCACCCGTGCCGTACGCCACTACCACCACCTCGGGCTGCTGCCCGAGCCGGAACGCCGCGCCAACGGCTACCGGGAGTACGGGCTGCGGGACGCGGTCGCGCTCGCCCGGGTGCGCCGGCTGACGGAGTTGGGGCTGGGGCTGGACGAGGTGCGGGACGTCCTCGCCGATGACGCGGGGCGTGAGCTGCACGAGGTGCTGGCCGAGCTGGACGCGGATCTGGCCCGCCAGGAGGAGGAGATCCGGTCGCGGCGGGCCCGGCTGGCGGCGGTGCGGCGGCAGGCGGACCAGCACGGCGGGCTGCCCGCGGAGGGGCCGGTGTCGGACGAACTGGCGGCGCTCTTCGCGGAGATGGCCCGTGCTTCCGCCGCGCACCCGGGGCCGGAGCCCGCGATGGCGGCGAAGGAACGGGAGGTGCTGGCGCTGCTCGAATCGACGGGCGAGGCGGAGGGGAACAAGCGGATGGTGGAGCTGCTGGGGGAGGCGGTCGCGGCGCCCGGGGCGATGCAGCAGATGTACGAGGTGTACGGCCTGCTCGACGCGCTGGTGGAGGCCGCGGCGGACGATCCGCGGGTGGAAGCGGCCGCGCGGGCGCTGGCGGACTGCATTCCGCCGGCGGTGGTCGCCCAGACCGGCAGGGAGCAATGGGAGCAGGCAGCCGGGGCGGGCGCGGAGGCCGGCGACAGCTTCCTGACGGCGTACTACGAGCATGTCGCGCCCGCGCAGGCCCAGGCCGTACGCCGGGCGATCCGGCTCGTCGCGGAGCGTGCGCGGTGAGCCGGGTGGCCACGCTGCGCCGGCTGGCCGCCTACGAGGCGCGGTGGCTGGCCAGCCTGGGCTCGTGGGTGGCGCGGCGGCGGATCGGGGTGGCGCCGGGTGAGCGGGCCCTGGCGTATGCGGGGCCACAGGCCGCGTTCGTGTACGGGCTGGCGTTCGTGTGTGTGGTGGAGTCGGTCGGGGTCAGCGTGCTGCTGGCGGACCATCCGGTGGCGCACGCGGTGATGCTGGTCCTCGACGTCTACACGGTGCTGGCGGTGCTGGGTCTGCAGGCGGCGGCGGTCACCCGGCCGCATGTGCTGGGGGTGGAGATCTTGTGGCTACGGGCCGGTGCGCGCCGTGACATACGGATCCCGCTGGAGCTGATCGCCTCCGTGCGCTACGACCTCCGGTTCGTCAGAGAGCCGAAGAAGGACAGCGGCGAGGTGGAGGTGGTGGAGCTGGTGGTCGGCGATCAGACCTCGGTCACCGTCGAGCTGTCCGAACCGGTCGTGGCCTTCGGTTTGCTGGGGCGGCAGGAGACCGTGCGTACGGTGCGGTTCCATGCCGATGACGCGCGGGCGGCGGTGACGGCCCTGCGGGCGCAGCTGGCGACGGTGCACGCGGGGACGGCGTTGGGGTCGGGAGAGGGCGCGGTGGCGGGAACGGGAGGGGGCATGGCGACGGGGACGGCGCCGGAGACGGGAGAGGGCACGGCCGCGGGGACGGGCGGGGCCGCCGTCAGGCAGGGGTGAAGCGGACGGGGTGGTGGCCCGGTTCGGCTTCGGTGAGGCGGACCGGGATGCGGTGGCCCAGGGGTAGCGCGGGGCCTTCCGGGGCGGTTTCGACGCTGCCGATGACGGCCGGGTCGTAGAGGTGGACGGTGCCGTGGGTGGGGTCCTTCTCCTGGATGTCGACGACCAGCGCCTCGAAGATCTCGCCGACCCGGTCCCGGAGCAGCGCCGCTTCCACCAGGTCGACGCAGGAGCGCTCCACCAGGTTGGCGCGCCGGGCACCGGTCTCCATCTCGCGGGGCAGGGCGGGCAGCGCGCTGCGTACCCAGCCGGGCGGTTCGGCGCCGGCCGAAGCGGCCAGGCACAGCTCGGAGGCGTAGCGGTCGGCCAGCCGCCGCAACGGCGCGGTGGCATGCGCGTACGGGGCGGCGACGGCGGCGTGCAGCGCCTCCGAGGCCCGGGGCGCGGTGCCGTCGAAGGTGGTGTAACCGGCGCCGCGCAGCAGGGCGGTGCACTCCTGCAGGAACGCGGCGTGGGCGGGGTGCCGCGGGTCGAGGGTGCGGATCAGCGCCGCGTACGAGGTGTGGTGCGGCCAGTCGACGCCGAGCGCGCGGGCGGTCAGGCGGAGCCGGGCGACCGAGCCGTCAGGGGCGGTCGGCAGTGTGCGGAGGATGCCGGTGCCGGAGGCCAGCATCAGTTCGGCCGCCGCCATGCCGGTGAGCAGGGAGATCTGCGCGTTCCAGCCGTAGGCCGGGAGCGGGGCGCGGTATTCGAGGGTGTAGCGGCCGTCCCGCTCGACGATCTCCTGCTCGGGGACGTGGAGGGAGATCGCGCCCCGGGCGACCTCCCGTTCCTCACGCAGCAGGCCGATCTCGCGGAGCAGGGCGAGCGGCTCCTCTGCCGTCCCGTCGTCCAGGATCCGCTGGACGCCGGCGTAGTCCAGCCGGGCGCGGGAGCGGACCAGGGCGCGGCGTACGGACGCGGCGGTCAGGGCACCGTCCGCGTCGAGGTCGAGCTGCCACAGGACGGCCGGGCGGTCCCGGTCGGGCAGCAGGCCGGCGGCGCCCTCGCTCAGCACATGGGGATGCAGCGGGACCCGCTCGTCGGGGAAGTAGAGGGTCATCACCCGGTGGTGCGCCTCAGCGTCCAGGGCGCCGCCGGGGGTCACGAAGGAGGCGACGTCGGCGATGGCGTAGTGGACGCGATAGCCGCCGCCGGGGCGCCGGGACAGGAACACGGCCTGGTCGAGATCGAGGGAGCCGGTCGGGTCGAGGGTGAAGAGGGGGAGGTCGGTGGCGTCCTCCAGGGTGTGCTCGGTCGCCACCGCGCCGTCGGCTGCCGGTATGCGCGGGGCGCGGGCGGCGCTCTCCGCCTCGGCCTGGGCCGTGGGCGGGAAGTGGTCCGGGATCTCCAGCCTTCCGCGCAGCTCATGCAGCGCGACCCGCAGCGGGGCCTCGGCTGCGTCGGTCACATGCATATGGAGACGGGGCATGCCTTCGAGCGTAGGGCGGGCGGCCGCTCCCGGCGCGGCGTGCGGGTGGCGGGCCGGGCCGGCCCCGGCCGGGGGTGTGCGGGATCGGGCCGGGGTGGCGTGCGGGGCCGGGCCCGCGGTGGCATGGGGGAGCCGGCCGGGCGACGGCGCCTCGCGGGTTCTCGGCCCGTCCGCCGCAGGCCATACCCTGTGCCGGGGCCGCACCCCGCCGTACCGCCTGTACCACCCGTACCGCCGTGAGGGAGAACCACCGTGCTCGTGCTGTTGCCGCCGTCCGAAGGGAAGGCCGCGGGAGCGGCCGGGGCGCCGCTGGATGCCGGTGCGCTGTCGCTGCCCGCGCTGACCGACGCGCGCGAGGCGGTGCTGGAGGAGCTGGTCGGGCTGTGCGCGGCGGACGAGGCCAAGGCCCAGGAGGTACTGGGGCTCAGCGACGGTCTCAAGGGCGAGATCGCCAAGAACGCGGGCCTGCGGACGGCAGGGACGCGGCCGGCCGGGGAGATCTACACCGGGGTGCTCTATGACGCGCTCGGCCTGGCGTCCCTGGACGCGGCGGCCCGGAAGCGGGCCGAGCGGTCCCTGCTGGTGTTCTCGGGGCTGTGGGGCGCCGTACGGATCGGCGACCGGATTCCGTCCTACCGCTGCTCGATGGGCGTGAAGCTGCCGGGGCTCGGCGCGCTGGGCGCGTACTGGCGGGCGCCGATGGCCGAGGTGATGCCCGAGGCCGCCGGGGACGGACTGGTCCTCGATCTGCGCTCGGCGGCGTATGCGACGGCCTGGAAGCCCAAGGGCGAGGTGGCCGGGCGGACCGCGACGGTGCGGGTGCTGCAGTCGAAGACCGTGGCCGGTGTGGAGAAGCGGACCGTGGTCAGCCACTTCAACAAGGCGACCAAGGGACGGTTGGTGCGGGATCTGCTGTCGGCGGACCTGGCGCCGGCGGGTCCGGCGGAGCTGGTGGAGGCGCTGCGGGAACTGGGATACGCGGTGGAGGCGGAGCCGCCGGCGAAGGGCGGCAAGGCTTGGGCCGTCGATGTGATCGTGACGGAGCTGTAGGGCGGGGTCGCCGGGCGGGCGGCGCCGCCGGGGGGCTGGGCGGGGCGGACGGGCTGCGGGGCCGCCCAGCGGCTGGGTTGCACGACCGCCCAGCGGCTGGGTTGCACAACAGTCCACCGGGCGGCCACCGTTGCAGCATGTGCAACGCTCGTTGCGGAGAGTGGGTGCCGGGCGCACCATGGGCGGCGTGACTCGCGCCCCCTCCTCCCCCTCCCCCGCGCCCCCCTCCTCGGTCCTCGGGCTCGCCCCCGTCATCCCGGTCGTCGTACTGGACGACGCGGCCGATGCCGTACCGCTCGCAAGGGCGCTGGTCGGCGGCGGACTGCCCGCGATCGAGGTGACCCTGCGGACGCCCGCCGCGCTGGACGCGATCCGGGCCGTTGCCGACGAGGTCCCGGAGGCGGTGATCGGCGCGGGCACCCTGCTCACTCCCGGCCAGGTCGAGATGGCCCTGACGGCCGGCGCCCGCTTCCTGGTCAGCCCCGGCTGGTCACCGCGGCTGCTGGGCGCGATGCGGGACTCCGGGGTGCCGTTCCTGCCGGGGGTCTCCACGGCCTCGGAGGTGGTGACGCTGCTGGCCGAGGGCGTCACCGAGATGAAGTTCTTCCCGGCCGAGGCGGCCGGCGGCACCGCCTATCTCGGGGCGCTGGCCGGGCCGCTGCCGCAGGCCCGCTTCTGTCCGACCGGAGGCATCGGCCTGGCGTCGGCGCCGTCCTATCTGGCGCTGCCGAACGTCGGCTGCGTCGGCGGCACCTGGATGCTGCCGGCCGAGGCGCTGGCCGCCAAGAACTGGGACCGGGTGCACCAACTCGCCCGGGAGGCCTCGGCGTTGGCGGCCTGAGGCCGTCGCGTACGACGGGCCCCGCGCCTGGGTCCACGAAGGGCCCGGCACCTCGGCCTGCGAGGTACCGGGCCCGGTCGCCCTGGCCACGGGGGGCGAGGCCGCGCTGTCGCGGCACGGCCGCTACCGCAGATGCGAGGTGTCGTTCAGCAGCCGCAGCGAGGCGTTGCCGTCGGAGTAGTACGCGACGACCGAGAGCGAGGCCGCGGACAGCTCCATCCGGAACAGCGACTCCGGCGGGGCACCCAGCGCGAGGCGGACCAGCGTCTTGACGGGGGTGACATGGGTGACCACGAGGACGGTCTTGCCCGCGTAGCGCGCGAGGAGCTTGTCGCGGGCGACGGCGACCCGGCGGGCGACCGTCGCGAAGGACTCGCCGCCTCCGGTGGGCGCCACCTCGGCGGAGCCGAGCCAGGCGTCGAGGTCGTCGGGGTGGCGCTCGCGCACCTCGGCGAACGTCAGCCCCTCCCACGCCCCGAAGTCGGTCTCGCGCAGGCCCTCCTCGATCCGGACCTCCAGGCCGAGCCGGTCCGCGACCGCGCCGGCGGTCTCCCGGCAGCGCCGCAGCGGTGAGCTGACGACGGCCTGGATCGTGCCCCGGGCGGCGAGCGCGGCGGCGGTCGCCTCGGCCTGGCGGCGCCCGGCGTCGGAGAGCGCGGGGTCGGTGCCGCCGCTGCCGGAGAACCGCTTCTCGGGCGTCAGCGGGGTCTCGCCGTGCCGCAGCAGGACGAAGGTCGCGGGCGGACCGAGGTCGGGAGAGCCCCAGCCGACCGCCGGGGCCGCGGGGGACGCTGCCTCCTCCGCCGTCGCCACCGCCTCGTCGGCGGCCCGGGCGGCGGCGCTGCGGGCGGGCGCGGCCGCGGTGGCGAGCGCCGCCGTGGAGTTGCCCGGCTCCCACTGCCGGCCGGCCTTCCCGGCGTCCATCGCCTCGTTGGCGAGCCGGTCCGCGTGCTTGTTCTGCGCGCGGGGGATCCACTCGTAGGTGACCTGGCCGGGCGGGAAGACCGCACCGGCCTCGGCGGCCAGCGGCTTCATGTCCGGGTGCTTGATCTTCCAGCGCCCGGACATCTGCTCGACGACGAGCTTGGAGTCCATCCGCACCTGGATACGGGCCTGCGGATCGAGCGCATACGCCGCCCGCAGACCGGCCACCAGGCCCTTGTACTCGGCGACGTTGTTGGTGGCGGTGCCGATGAACTCGGCGGCCTCGGCCAGCGCCTCGCCCGACTCCGGGTCGAGGACGACCGCGCCGTAGCCGGCCGGCCCCGGGTTGCCCCGGGACCCGCCGTCCGCCTCGACGATCAGCGCGCGCGACACGGCCTACAGACCCGAGTCGGGCGTACGGACCAGGATGCGGGTGCAGTTCTCGCAGCGCAGCACCGTATCGGCGGCGGCCGCACGGACGTCGTTGACCTCGGTGATGTTCAGCTCCAGGCGGCAGCCCTCGCAGCGGCGCTGGTAGAGGCGGGCCGCACCGACGCCGCCCTCCTTCGTGCGGATCTTGTCGTAGAGCTTCAGCAGGTCGGCCGGGATGTCGGCGACGGTCAGCTCGCGCTCCTTGGAGACCGTGCCGCGCTCGGTGTCGATCTCGGCGAAGGCGGCGTCCCGGCGGGCGGCGGCGTCGTCGACCTTGGCCTGGATGGCGTCGACCCGGCCGGTCAGCTCGGTCACCCGCTCCTGGGCGCTCTCGCGGCGCTCCATGACCTCCAGGACGACGTCCTCCAGGTCACCTTGGCGCTTGGCCAGCGAGGTCAGTTCGCGCTGGAGGTTCTCCAGGTCCTTGGGGGAGGTGACGGCACCGGAGTCCAGGCGCTTCTGGTCGCGGGCGGCGCGCTGGCGCACCTGGTCCACGTCCTGCTCGGCCTTGGTCTGCTCGCGGCTGGTGTCGCTCTCCTCGGTCTGCGCGGCGACGAGCAGGTCGCGCTGCTGGATGAGGTCGGCCTCCAGGGTCTGCAGCTCGGCCAGCTCGGGGAGGTTGTTGCGCCGGTGGGCGAGCTGGGTGAGCCTCACGTCCAGGGCCTGGACGTCGAGGAGGCGGATCTGGTCGGCGGGCGCGGCGTTCAGCGTGGGGCTCCTGTGGTGTGGGTCGGGGCGAAGAAGGGGGTGGACGCCGCGTGGGCGGTCCAGGGGTCGGTGACCGTACGGGAGACATGCGTGCGCAGTCCCCAGCCGTGCCGGTCGGAGACCGCGTCGAGCTGGGCCGCGGCCTGCTCGCACCACGGCCATTCGGTGGCCCAGTGGGCGGCGTCGAGCAGCGCCAGCGGGCTCTTCTGGGTGGCCTCGGAGGCCGGGTGGTGGCGCAGGTCGGCGGTGAGGAAGGCGTCCGCACCGGCCGCCCGTACGTCGTCGAAGAGGCTGTCGCCGGAGCCGCCGGAGACGGCGAGGGTCCGGATCTCGCGGTCCGGGTCGCCGGCCGCCCGGATGCCCTGCGCGGTGGCGGGCAGCCGCTCGGCGGCGTACCCGGCGAGCTCGGCCAGCCTCATCGGATGCGGCAGCTCGCAGATCCGGCCCAGGCCCCGGCGGCCCGCCGGGTCGCTCGGGTCCGGCACCAGCGGGCCGAGGATGCGCAGGTCCAGCGCGCCGGCCAGGGCGTCGGAGACACCGGGGTCGGCGGTGTCGGCGTTGGTGTGCGCGACGTGCAGGGCGATGTCGTGCTTGATGAGCGTGTGCACGACCTTGCCCTTGAAGGTCGAGGCCGCGACCGTCGTCGTCCCGCGCAGATAGAGCGGGTGGTGGGTGACGAGGAGGTCGGCGCCGAGCTGCACCGCCTCGTCGACGATCTCCTGGACCGGGTCGACGGCGAACAGCACCCGGCGGACCTCGGCGCCGGGATCTCCGCAGACCGTGCCGACGGCGTCCCACCCTTCGGCCCGCTCGGGGGGCCAGAGGGCGTCGAGCGCGGTGAGGACTTCAGACAGTACGGGCACGGGTGGAAGATTACCTCCCAGCTGTGACATGGCGCGGGGCCCTCGGGTCGTCTCCCCCGCCCCTGCCCCTCCGCCGCCCGGCCCATGCGGGAAAACCGCACCGGCCGTACCGGAAATCCGTTTCAGCCGTGACGGAAATCCGCACCGGCCCGTGCCGGATGTCCGCAGCACACCCCTCCCGCCGGGAACCGGCGAACCGGACAATCGCCACACTTATGCGTGAAGTGTGGCACCTCTCGGCGATCGGCCGGACGTACGAAAACTAGCTTCGGTTGCCGACTGGAGGTGACCTAGCGATGACGATCTGTGCCACTGAGGACGCCAGGGCGCGGGACATGCGGGATGTGCGGGATGTGCGGGACCACGCCCGTCGTGCGGCGCTGACGATCGCCGCCGACGGTTCGTACGCCGCCCGGCTGGCCCGTCACGACGACGCCGCCGGGAGCTGGTTTCCGGAGCGCTGGACGCTGAGCGGCCCCGAGCCGTACGCCGTGCCGCTGCAGGGCAACCAGCCCGAGGAACCGGACAGTGCGCTGCTGCCGCTCGCGGACGGAAGGGTGCTGATCCTGCGCCGGGTCGCCGGCCGTTTCGCCGTCTCCCTGCTCTACCCGGCGGGCCGCGGCACCGGTGAACTCCTGCTGGGCGCCGTGCAGGCCCCCGAGCTGACCCTGCTGCCGCCCGCCCCCAGCGGGAAACGGGGCTACGCCCTGGCCCCCGAGGAGCACCGGACCACCCTGTGGCTGCTGCACGGCGGCACCGAAGGACCCGAGCGGGTCGCCCGGATCCCGGGACGCTGTACGGGGGGCGTCTGGCTGGACCGCGGCGGCCGGCTGCTGGCGCTGGACCGGGAGACGGACGGCCGGACGAAGACCGTGGTGGTCGATCTGGAGCGGGGCGGCGAGACCGGTCCGCTGCTGCGGATCACCGAGGAGAGCAACGACCGGCTGCTGCTCGCCGATCCGGACAGCGGACTGCTGCTCCTGCGGTCGGACGCCCCGGGGCACGACCGGCTGGGCTGGTGCGTGCTGGGCAGCAGTCTGCCGGTGCGCTTCCCGGAGTGCCTGCATCCCGCGCAGGCGGCCCTCACACCGTTCGCGGCGCAGCCGGGACAGCTGCTGGCACCGGAGAGCTGTGCGGTGGCGTTCCGGGTGGCCGCGGCGAACGGGACGTGGCTGGGGGTCTGGCGGCCCGCGGAACGGCAGTTGCGGCACTTCCCGGCACCGGAGGGGTGGCTGGCGGAGACCGGACTGTGGACGGCGGGCGGCGAACTGCTGCTGCCGTACGCGACGGGGGCGGAGCCGTGCGGGGTGGCGCGGGTCTCCGTGTCGGTGGGGGTGGCGGAGCCGGGGCAGCCGATGGAGCCGCCGGAGCGAGCGGGGCACGCGGGGCGGCCGGTGCAGCCGGTGCGGCCGGTGCGGCAGCAACCGCCGGTGCAGCCGGTGCAGAAGCAACCGCTGGTGCAGGCCGAGCGGCCGCAACCGCCCGTGCAGGAGGTGCAGGAGGTGCAGACGGTGCAGAACGCACAGCCGGCGCAGGAGGCGCCAGGGACGCAGGAGGCGCAAGAGATGCAGGCGCTGCAAGGGGCGCCTTCCGGGGCCGTGGCCTCGGCGGCTGCCGGGAGCGGCGGGGAGATTGTCCCGGATGCAGCGGATACCGACAACCGCTCCACAGCATCTGCACAACCCCGGACCGTGCCCGCGGAACCGCCGAGTCTCCCCCCACATCCTGGAATGTGCAGGCCAGTTCCCCTGCAACAGGCACCTCAGGCGGCCCGGTAACCCGGTGGAGCGCGATTTCCGGCCCCGTTAGAATTTCGGGCGGGGGCTACGCAGCCGGTTGACCGGCCACCGACAGTGCCGCTCGGGTCAGCCTCGGCGGTCGTCGGGCGAGGTCCCGACGCGTACAGCTGTAAGCAATCTGACGGAGTGACTCTTCCCATGCCCGAAGCCCGAACCGACACGACCCAGGCGAGCCCCCAGGAGGCATCCGCCCAGGCCGCCGAGGCCGCAAGCTCCGGCAAGCACCGTGGTCCGGCCGCCGCCGAGGAGTCCGGCTCCGCCGCCCATGGCCGGCACCGCCGGGACAAGCAGCCGCAGGACGCGTAAGGCCGGTCCGGCGCGCCCCGCCCGCCGACCGTACGAACGGCCGTGGCCGCCGCACCGCATCATCGCGGGCGGCGGCCACGGCCGTGGTGCACGGTGCGCCGCGCGGCGGCTCAGTCGTGTTTGAGGGCCAGCACCTCGGCCGCCGCGAAGGTCTCGTCCGGCGGGCGCTGCGCGTAGTACGGGGTCAGCAGTTCGTCCAGCTCCTCGAAGCTGAAGAGGTCCTTTCCGGTGTCGAACTTGGCGGCGATCCGCGGACGTTCGGCGATGGCGACCATGCCGCCGTGCACGACCAGCAACTGGCCGTTGACCCGGGCAGCGGCCGGCGAGGCGAGATAGCCGACGAGCGGTGCGACGTGTTCGGGGGCGAGCACATCGAGCCCGCCCCCCTCGCCCTCGCGGCCCTCCCCCGACTCCGCGGCCCCCGGATGTGCGGGAAAGCCGGCGAAGACGTCCTCCGTCATACGGGTACGGGCGCGCGGGCAGATCGCATTGGTGGTCACGCCGTATTTGCCCAGCGCCAGGGCCGTGGAGGTGGTCAGGCCGACGATTCCCCCCTTGGCCGCGGCGTAGTTGGGCTGGCCCGCCGAGCCCGCGAGGAAGGCCTCGGAGGAGGTGTTGATGATCCGGCCGTGCACCGGGCCGCCGGCCGCCTTGGCGCGCTCGCGCCAGTGGGCGGCGGCGAAGTGGGTGGTGTTGAAGTGGCCCTTGAGGTGGACGCGAATGACCGAGTCCCACTCGTCCTCGGTCATCGAGAACACCATCCGGTCGCGCAGGATGCCCGCGTTGTTGACCAGGATGTCGAGCCGTCCATAGGTCTCGACCGCCAGCCGCACCAGGGCGCGGGCGTCCTCGTGGTCGGCGACGTCGCCGAGGTGGGCGACGGCCCGGCCGCCCGCCGCGCGGATCTCGGCGGCGACGTCCTCGGCGGGCGCCGCAGAGGCTTCGCCCGAACCGTCGCGGCCCGGCTGCCCGTAGTCGTTGACCACGACGGATGCGCCGAGGCGGGCGAGTTCGAGGGCTTCGGCGCGGCCCAGGCCGCGCCCGGCACCGGTGACGATCGCGGTCAGGCCCTCCAGTGGCTGTGCCATTCCTGTCCTCTCCAGTCTTCTCGGAGCGCGGTGGGGTGCGGTGAATACGGGGTGCGGTGGATACGCGGTGAGGGGGATACGGGGTGAGGGGGCGCGGCGACGCGCTCCCGTGGAAGCGTGAGCGCCGCGGGCGTCAGATCTCGATGCAGGTGCGGAGCGAGGTCCCGGAGCGCATCTGGTCGAGCGCGTCGTTGATCTCGGCGAGCCGGACGCGATGGGTGATCAGGCCTTCGAGGTCGATCCGGCCGGCCCGCCACAGGGCGATGGCCCGCTCGTAGGAGCGCAGCACATCCGCGCCGCCGTACAGGGAGGGCAGGATCCGCTTCTCGTCGAAGAACAGCTCGAACATATTGACCTGGAAGGTGTCGTCCATGGCTCCCGCGCCGACCACACACAGGGTGCCGCCGCGCCGGGTCATCTCGTAGGCGGTGCGGGCGGTGGCGGACTTGCCGACCACCTCGAAGACGTAGTCGAAGCCCTCCCCCGCGGTGATCCGGGCCTTGGCGTCGGCGAACTCCTCCGGGGCGACGGCTTCGGTGGCGCCGAAGCGCAGCGCGGCCTCCCGGCGGGCGGGGACCGGGTCGACGGCGATGATCTGGGCCGCGCCGCAGGCCTTCGCGCCCTGGATGACGGAGATGCCGACGCCGCCGCAGCCGATCACCGCGACCGAGGAAGCGGCCTCCACCTTGGCCGTGTTGAGGGCCGCGCCGAGTCCGGTGGTGACGCCGCAGCCGATGAGTGCGGCGATCTCGTAGGGGACGTCGTCCGGGATCGGGACGGCGCAGTTGGCGGCGACCACGACCTCCTCGGTGAAGGTGCCGGTGCCGGCGAAGCCGAAGACGTCGCCGCCGGCGCGCCGGAAGTTGGGGGTGCCGGCGTTCATGAACCCGGCCAGGCACAGGTGGGTCTGGCCGCGCTTGCAGGACGGACAGCTGCCGCAGGCGGGCAGCCAGCACATCAGGACGCGGTCACCCTGGGAGAGCCCGGTGACGCCGTCGCCGACGTCGAGGATCTCGCCCGCGCCCTCGTGCCCGGGGACGAAGGGGGCGGGCTGCGGCAGCACCCCGTTCATCGCCGAGAGGTCGGAGTGGCACAGACCGGTCGCCCGGATCCGGATCCTGACCTTGCCGGGGCCGAACCCCACCGCCTCGACGTCGTCGAGGACTTCGAGCTTGTCCTGCCCTGTCTCGTGCTGTACGGCTGCGCGCATGTCACGACTCCTCTCGTACGTACGGCAATCCCGCCCCCGCCCGGACCGTCCGGGGCGACGGCGCGCCCCGGACGGCACTCGTTACCGGGTGTCTCCCTACCGGGTGTTCCCCTACTGGGTGTCTCGCTGCCGGCGTCTCCCTGCTGGGCGTCTCGCTGCCGGGCGTCTCGCTGCCGGGTGTCTCCCTGCCGGGCGTCTCGCTAGCTGTGCTCCACCACCGTGTCGGCCAGTACCGGCGCGTCGTCGCGGTCCGCGGCCGTGACCGACACCTGGATCCGGCCGGGCTCTTGCCACAGGCCGATCCGCAATGTCTCCCCCGGGAAGACCACCCCGGCAAAACGGGTCGTGTACGACCGCACGCGGGCCACGTCGCCGCCGAGCAGCGTGTCGACCACGGCCTTGAGGGTCACCCCGTAGGTGCACAGCCCGTGCAGAATCGGCCGGTCGAACCCGGCTAGCTTGGCGAACCCGGGGTCGGCGTGCAGCGGATTCCAGTCGCCGGAGAGGCGGTAGAGCAGCGCCTGGTCCGGGCGGATGTGGCGTTCGGTGCGCAGGTCGGGGGCGCGGTCGGGGAGGTCGAGGCGGGCGGAGGGGCCGCGGTCGCCGCCGAAGCCGCCCTCGCCGCGGACGAAGATCTGGGTGTCGCAGATCCACAAGGGCCCGTCGTCGTCCGCGACTTCGGAGCGCAGCACGATGACGGCGGCCTTGCCCTTGTCGTACACGGCGGGGACGGACGAGGTCTGGGTGGCGCGGCCGCTCACGGGGAGGGCGCGGTGCACGGTGACGGTCTGGCCGCCGTGCAGGACCGCGGCTAGGTCGACGTCGATGCCCGGGGCGGAGAGCCCGCCGGCGAGGGCCATTCCCCCGCCCGCGACGGTGGCGAAGGCGGGCAGGACGTGCAGCGTGCTCTCCAGGGTGTAGCGCAGTTCGTCCGGGTCGGTGGCGGGGTGAGGTTTCTCCGGGGTGGCCGCGCCGGCCCCGATGCCGAGGTGGTAGAGCTGGACGTCCTTGTGGTCCCAGGCGAGTTCGGTGGTCCGCGGCTCGGCGGAGGTGGCCTTGGCGGCGTCGATGGGCATGGGGCTGCTTGCTCCTTCACCACGTTGCGAAGACCCCGGCCCGGCCGTCCGCACCGTCGACCGTGCCGGGGTCGTACCTGGTCGGCGCGGCCGCGCTCCGTCGGCGTACCTTTCACACTTCTAGAACGCGTTCTAGCCGATGGCCCTCATGTATAGCCGATCCGTCCCGCACCCGGAAGACCCCTGACGCTGTGTCAGATCGGCTCGGATGGGCCTTGCTCCTCTCGGGTCCCGCCGGATCCCCTCGGAACCCCTGCGCCTATGTGCCTGGCACCCGGCCCCCGCCGCTCCCCACCGTGACATTTGTCAGGGCGGATCACACACATTCGCCTCTAACGCCCCGCAGCGACTCTCCGTAACGTCATAGACATCGAACGAGAGGCGGGGGTGGGCATGGCACTCACGAAAGAGCCGGTCAGCACTGCGTGCACGAAAGGTGGCGCCGCGGCGGTGGCGTTCTCCGGGGTGACACGGAGTTATGGCGCGGTCAGGGCCGTGGACGGGCTGGACCTGGAGATCACGGTGGGCGAGACGGTGGCGCTGCTCGGGCGCAACGGTGCGGGCAAGTCCACGACCCTCACCATGCTGCTGGGGCTGCTGCCGCCCGGCACGGGATCGGTGCGGCTGTTCGCCGGCACCCCGGAGACGGCGGTACGGGCGGGCAGGGTGGGCGCCATGCTGCAGGACGGCAAGCCCCTGCCGCGGGTCACGGTCCGCGAACTGATCACGTTCGTCGCCGCCACCTACCCCCGCCCCATGGCGGTCACCGAGGCCCTGGAGCTGGCCGGCCTGAGCGAGTTCGCCGGGCGGCGGGTGGACCGGCTGTCCGGCGGGCAGGCCCAGCGGGTCCGCTTCGCGGTGGCGCTGGCCGGCAACCCCGAGCTGCTGGTGCTCGACGAACCGACCGCGGCGCTGGACGTCGAGGCGCGCCGCGCCTTCTGGCGCTCGATGCGCGCGTACGCCCGCCGCGGCAACACCATCGTGTTCTCCACCCACTATCTGGAGGAGGCCGATGAGCACGCCGACCGGATCGTGGTGATGGACGGCGGCCGGGTGGTCGCCGACGGCAGCGGCGAGGCGATCAAGCGGCGGGCCGGCGGCACGCTGGTCTCCTTCGACCTCGCGGGCGCCGCGACCGAGCCGCTGGCCGCACTGCCCGGCGTGAGCGCCGTGGAGGTGCGCGGCGACCGCGCACTGCTGCGGACGACGGACTCCGACGCGACCGTCGTGGCCCTCGCCGGACTCGGGCTCGTCCGCGCCCTGCAGGTCACCCCCACCGGCCTGGAGGACGCCTTCCTCACTCTCACCTCCGGCAACGCCGCCGGTCACACCCCGGCGCACACCCCCGCCACCCGGTCCGCGAAGGAGCTTGCGTGATGCTCGACTACATCCGCCTCGAAGTGCGTCGCACCCTGCGCGACCGGGGCTTCGTCATCTTCGGCATCGGGATGCCGGTGCTGATGTATGTGCTGATGACCAACATCGGTGCGGGCCCCGGCGGCGCCGGTATGGAGTGGAAGACCGCGTCGATGGTCGGTATGGCCGCGTACGGTGCGCTGGGCGCGGCGATCGGCACGGGCACGGGCGTCGCCGAGGACAAACAGCTGGGCTGGCTGCGGCAGCTGCGCATCACCCCGCTGAGCCCGGTACGGGTCGTCGTGGGCCGTGGGCTGACCGGCTCGGTGACGGTACTGCCGGCCATCGCCTCCGTACTGCTGGTGGGCGCGCTGGTCAACGGTGTCCGGATGCCGGTCTGGCAGTGGGCAGCGCTGGCCGGGCTGCTGTGGATCGGCGCCACCCCCTTCACCCTGCTCGGCCTCGGTAACGGCTACCGCCTCTCCGCTCAGTCCACCGGCATGGTCAACACGGGCTGCATGCTGCTGCTGTCGATCATCGGGGGCCTGTGGTTCCCGGCCGAGCTGTTCCCCGGCTGGCTGCGCTCGCTGTCGACCTGGACCCCCGGCAACCGCTTCGCCGAACTCGGCCAGAGCGTCACCCAGGGCGCCGCTCCGGGCCTGGGCGCAGTAGCGGTGCTGGCCGCCTGGCTGGCACTCTTCGGCGGATACGCGGTGTACGCGTACCGTCGGGCCGCACGAACGGTGTGATCGACGATGGTGCAGACCGGAGAAGTGACAGTGCAGCACAGCAAGCAGCGCGCCGCCGGTGACAGCGAGCCCGGTGGCGCGGAGGGCGCCGGCGACCCCACGTGCCAACCGAAGCGGCCGGGCAGGAAGACGGACCGGGGGCCGGGCAAGTACGCCTTCCTGCCGTGGCTGCTGATGGGCCTGGGCGCCTTTTCCAACATCATCCAGGGCAAGACGGGCAACCCCTGGCTGGCCGGTCTCGGGCTGCTCACCTTCAATTCCCTCTACATCACCGTCGTCTGGTCCGCCTTCAACCCGCGGCTGCGGGACTCCCGCTATCCGCTGTACGCCCTCGGTCTGCTGACCGCCGTCACCTTCGCCATCGCGCTCGGGTTCGGCGGCAACTGGTTCCTGTTCTTCCCGCTGCTGTCGCTGGCCTCGGGCACGGTGCGCGCCCTGCGCGGCAAGAAGCTCGCCCTCTGGCTGATCACGCTCAGCGGGACGGCCGGGTATCTGGTCGGCCGGCACGGCCCCGACCCATGGGGCTCGTTCGGCATCGGGTACGGCACGTTCCTGTCCGGCACGGTGACGGCCGCGGTCCTCAGCCTCTTCGACACCATCCAGGAACTGAACGCCACTCGCCAGGAGCTGGCCCGCAGCGCCGTCGAGAAGGAGCGGCTGCGCTTCTCCCGCGATCTGCACGACCTGCTGGGGCACACCCTGTCCGTGGTGGTGGTCAAGGCCGAGGCGGTCCGCCGGCTGGCGCCGCGCAATCTGGATGCGGCGCTCGCCCAGGCCGCCGATATCGAGGCGGTCGGCCGGCAGGCGCTGACCGAGATCCGCGAGGCGGTCACCGGCTATCGCGAGGGCAGTCTGACCACCGAGCTGGACCGGGCCCGTTCGGTGCTGGAGGCGGCCGGTATTGAACCCGTCGTACGGCAGGCGGGACCGCCGCTGCCCCCGCAGGCCGGTGCGCTGCTGGGCTGGGTGGTCCGCGAGGGCGTCACCAACACCGTCCGGCACAGCGGCGCCACCCGCTGCGAGATCGACGTCCACGCCGACGACGAGCGGGTACGGCTGACGCTCACGGACGACGGCCGCGGTCCCGTAAGCTCCGGTGCTGCCCCGGCACCCGGCCTGGCCTGGCTCCGCGACCGCGTCCCCGGGCGCGGCGGCGATCCGGGCGGCAGCGACCCGGGCGGCAGCGACCCGGGCGGCGGCGATCCGGGCGGCTACGGGGTGAGGGACGACTTGAGCATGACGCGCGGTGCGCAGGGACCGGACGGCACGGGCCGCCCGGAGCCTGCCGCGCCGGGCTCCGGCGAGCCGGACAGCACGGCCCCGGCCGGCCCTTCGGGAGCGGTGGGCGGCACCGGGCTGAAGGGGCTGGCGGAGCGGCTGGCCGCGGCGGGCGGCACCCTGCGCAGCGGCCCGGACGGCCGCCGCGGCTTCCGTGTCACGGCGGAACTGCCGGTCGGCACGGGTGATATGGCGGATGTGGAGGAGTTGACCAGGTGATCAAAGTCCTGCTGGCGGAGGACCAGGGGATGATGCGGGGCGCGCTGGCGCTGCTGCTCGACCTGGAGGAGGACATGCAGGTCGTGGCCCAGGTCGCGGCGGGCGACCAGATCGTCGCCGCCGCCCTTGACGCCCGCCCCGACATCGCCCTCCTGGACATCGAACTCCCCGGCCGCAGCGGCCTGGACGCCGCGGCCGACCTGCGCGAACAGCTGCCGTCCTGCAAGGTGCTGATCGTGACGACCTTCGGCCGCCCCGGCTATCTGCGCCGCGCGATGGAGGCCGGGGCGTCCGGTTTCCTGGTGAAGGACGGCCCGGTGGAGGAGCTGGCGGCGGCGATCCGCCAGGTGCTCGCCGGCGAGCGGGTCATCGACCCCGGCCTCGCCGCGGCGGCGCTGAGCGCCGGCCCCAACCCCCTGACCCAGCGCGAACGCGACGTCCTCACCACCGCCGTGGACGGCGCCACGGTCGCCGATATCGCCGGCAAACTCCACCTCTCCCAGGCCACCGTCCGCAACTACCTCTCCGCGGCCATCGGCAAGACCGGCACCCGTAACCGTATGGAGGCGGTGCGGGCGGCGCGGCGGAACGGCTGGTTGTAGCGGGGAGGCAGCGGGCGGGAGGGCCGGGCCGGAGGGCACCGCGGCCGGCTCAACCGTGGCCGGATCGGCGGTGACCGGTCCGGCCGTGACCGGTTCGGCAGTGGACGGAGGGCGCGGCCGTGGGCTGCTCAGCCGTGGACACCGCGGCTGTGGGCAGCTCAGCCGTGGGCGGCGTCCTCGCGTCGCCGGGGCAGCGCGAGGACCATCAGCACGATGCTGCACAGCAGGATCAGGGAGCCGACCCGGAAGGCCAGACCGTACCCGTCCGCCAGGGCCTTCGGACCACCGTGGCCCGCCGCGATACGGGACGCGGCGATGGTCGACAGGACCGACAGGCCCAGCGCCCCGCCCATCTGACGGGAGGTGTTGATCAGGCCGGAGACCAGCCCCTGGTCGGCGGGGTCGGCGCCGGACGTGGCGATCGCCGCGATCGGCGTCGCCGTCAGCCCTGCCCCCAGAGCCATCAGGATGCCGGGCCCGAGAATCGTGCCGAGATAGCTGCCGTCGACGTCCATCGCCCCCTGCCACGCCATACCGGACGCGGAGATCACCGCACCGGTGACGGCGAGGGTCTTGGCTCCCACCCGGTTCATCAGCCGCGGTCCGACCTTGGAGCCCAGCACGATGGAGAGCGAGTGCGGGATGAAGGAGAGCCCGGCCTCCAGGGGCCGGTAGCCCAGCACGTTCTGCACATACAGCGACAGGAAGTACCACATGGAGAACATCGCGGCGCCGGCCAGCACCATCGCCCCGTTCGCCGAGTAGACCGAGCGCACCCGGAAGAGCCCCAGCGGCATCAGCGGAGCCTTGGCGCGCGCCTCGACGGCCAGGAACACCGCGATCACGACCAGCCCGGCGGCCAGCGGCAGCAACGCGGAGGCCGAGGTCCAGCCGTCCGTCTCGGTCTGCACGATCCCGTACGCCACCAGCGCGAGCCCGGCGGTCACCAGCACCGCGCCGGGCACATCCAGCCGCCGCCCGGCGCCCTGCCGGCTCTCGGTGAGCCACCACGCCGCGCCGGTCAGCACCAGCGCCCCGACCGGGACATTGATCAGCAACACCCAGCGCCATGACAGGTATTCGGTGAGCACCCCGCCGACCAGACCGCCGACCGCGCCACCGCCGGCACCGACCGCCGTCCAGGTGGCGATGGCCCGGTTACGGGCCGGACCGGGCGGAAACGACGTGGTCAGGATCGTGAGGGTGGCCGGTGAGAGCACGGCGGCGCCGACCCCCTGGACCGTCCGGGCAGCGATCAGCTGCCAGGGCTGCTGGGCCAGTCCGCCGCCCACGCTCGCGACGGTGAACAGCGCCAGCCCGAGGACGAAGACCCGCTTACGGCCGAAGAGATCGGCGGCCCGTCCGCCGAGCAGCATGAAGCCGGCGAAGGTGATCACATACGCGTTGACGATCCACTGCAGACCCAGTTCGCTCAGGCCCAGGCCGGTCCGCATGGCGGGCAGGGCGACGTTCACGACGGAGACGTCCAGGACGACCAGGAACTGCCCCGCACACACCAGCAACATCACCAGCCACGCCGGTGCGGCCGTCCGGCGCGTGGTTTCGGGCATGGTGGCGGGGGCGGCTATCGGCGGCATGCCGCCCATGCTCGCATTCGCCGCTTGGATCCCGCATCGGCATATCGGTGCATGGACCACCTGACTGGAGTCCTAGGGCGCCGGACGGAGGGCTGGGGGGGGGGAGTGCGCGGCCAAGTGGGAGGGCGCAGGGCGGGGCCGTAGGGGCTGGCCCCTACGGGACGGGAAGGCCCCCAGCAGACCAACTACCCATACAAGGGGCTTGGTTACCGCGTCGATTGGTCACCGCATAGACGCGATCACACCGACCCGATCACACCGACCCGGCCACCTCACCCCGATCACATCAACCCGGCCTGGCTACCTCACCCCGATCACATCGACCCGGTCGCCTCACCCCAGCCGCCTCACCCCGATCGCATCGCCCCGATCGCCTCGCCCCGATCGCGCGCCCCTGGTCGCGCGCCCCCGGTCGCAAAGGCCACCTGATCACCTGCGCAGCAAGGTCACCACCGCGGCGCCGCCCAGCCCGATGTTGTGCGCCAGGCCCACCCGGGCACCGGGGACCTGCCGTTCGCCCGCCGTGCCACGGAGCTGCCAGACCAGCTCGGCGGTCTGCGCCAGGCCCGTCGCGCCCAGCGGATGCCCCTTGGAGATCAGGCCGCCGGACGGATTGACCACCCAGCGGCCGCCGTAGGTCGTGGCGCCGTCGGCGACCAGCTTCCCCGACTCCCCGTCCGCGCACATGCCCAGGGCCTCGTAGGTCAGCAGCTCATTGATGGAGAAGCAGTCGTGCAGCTCGATGACGTCGATGTCCTCGATGCCCAGGCCACAGGCCGCGAAGACCTGCCGGGCCGCGGCCCGTGTCATGGGCTTGCCGACGGCATCGATGCAGGAACCGGAGGAGAAGCTTTCCTCGGTGTCGGTCGTCATGGCCTGCGCGACGATCTCCACCGCCCGGTCGGCCAGGCCGTGTTCGCGGACGAATCGCTCGGAGGCGACCACGGCCGCGGCCGCACCGTCGGAGGTCGCAGAGCACTGCAGCTTGGTCAGCGGCCGGTGAATGGTCCGGGCGGCGAGGATGTCCTCGACGGTGTAGACGTCCTGGAACTGGGCGTGGGGATTGTGGGCGGAATGCCGGTGGTTCTTGGCGCCGACCGCGGCGAGCTGTTCGGCGGTGGTGCCGTGGCGCTCCATGTGTTCGCGGGCCGCGTTGCCGAAGATCTGGGCGGTGGGCGGGGTCATCTCGAAGCCGTGGGCGGCAGCCATCACGCCGTAGTGGCGGGCCACCGGCGAGGTCTGGAAGTCGCCGCCGTCCGCGCCGCCGCCCAGAGCGCCCCGCTTCATCTTCTCGAAGCCCAGCGCCATGACGCAGTCATTGATCCCGGCCTCGACGAACTGGCGCGCCATCATCAACGCGGTCGAGGCGGTCGCGCAGTTGTTGTTGACGTTGTAGACCGGGATGCCGGTCAGGCCCAGTTCGTAGGCGGCGCGCTGGCCTGCCGTCGAGGCCTGGTAGCAGAAGCCGACCGGTAGCTGCTCGACCGCCTCGTAGCCGATCCCGGCGTCGGCGAGCGCCTTGGAGCCCGCTTCCTTCGCCATGTCCCAGTACTGCCACTCACGGGTCTCGGGCTTCTCGAACTTCGTCATCCCGACGCCTACGACGTACGCCTTGCCAGCCATGGATGTCCTCCTGGAAGCGGCCGGATACGGGGAGTCTCAGATCAGCGGGCGGGGCTCCGGGTCCCTGGGCAGGCCGAGCAGCCGTTCCGCGACGACGTTCAGCTGCACCTGGGTGGTGCCGCCGGCGATGGTCAGACAGCGCGACATCAAGAAGCCGTGCAGCGCCCGTCCGCCGGCCCCTTCCCGCACCGCGCCGTCCGGCCCGAGCAGTTCCAGCGCCAGCTCGGCGACCTTCTGCTGGTGCGGGGTCTGGACCAGCTTGCGGATACTGGCGCCCGCCCCCGGCTCCAGGCCCGATACCTGCTGGAGCGTGGTGCGCAGCCCGATGCAGCCCAGGGCGTGCGCCTCGGCGGCCAGCGCGCCCACCTTCGCCCGCACCGCCGCGTCCAGCCCCGCGGCGCGTTCGAGCAGCGCCTCCAGGCCGGTGCCGAAGGTCAACTGGTCGGCCATGTGGATGCGTTCGTTGTCCAGGGTGGTACGGGCCACCTTCCAGCCGTCGTCGACCTCGCCGACCACCGCGTCGGCCGGCAGCAGCACATCGTCGAAGTAGACCTCGTTGAAGAGGGCGTCGCCGGTGATCTCCTTCAGCGGGCGGACGCCGATGCCGGGGGTCGCCATGTCGACGACGAAGAAGGTCAGGCCCTTGCGCTTGGGAGCCTCCGGGTTCGTGCGGGCCAGCAGGATGCCGTGGCTCGCCCCCTGGGCGGCCGAGGTCCACACCTTCTGGCCGTTGATCCGCCAGCCACCGTCGTCCGTCCGTTCGGCGCGGGTGCGCAGGGAGGCCAGGTCCGAGCCGGCCTCGGGCTCGGAGAACAGCTGGCACCACAGCAGGTCGCCGCGCAGCGACGGCAGCAGATAGCGCTCCTGCTGCTCCTGGGTGCCATGGGCGATCAGCGAGGGGACCACCCAGGTCGCGATGCCCAGATCGCTGATGCGGACGCCGGCGGCGGTGCACTCCTGCTGGATCGCCAGTTGCTGTACGGGGCCCGCGCCCAGTCCGTAAGGCCTGGGGAGGTGCGGCGCGGCATAGCCGGTGGGGGCGAGTGCGCGCCGTACGGCCGCGGGGTCGAGGCCGCGGACGCCGTCGATGACGGTGCGGGCCGCGGCCCGGTACTCCTGCGCCGTGGCGGGGAGTTCGAGGTGCAGGGCGCGCCGGGCACCGTCGGCGCCGTGGCGGGCGGCACGCAGCCGGTGGGTGTCGCCGCTGCCGAGCAGCTGGCGGGCCACGGTCGCCCGCCGCAGATGGAGATGGGCGTCGTGTTCCCAGGTGAAGCCGATGCCGCCGAGCACCTGGATGCAGTCCTTGGCACAGCCGAAGGAGGCGTCCAGGGCGGTCGCGGTGGCCAGCGCCGCGACCAGCGCGCGGACCGCGGGCGGCTCGTGCAGCGCGCGGGCCGCGTCCCAGACCAGGGCGCGGGCCTGCTCGCAGCGGACGAGCATATCGGCGCAGAGGTGTTTGACCGCCTGGAACTGGCCGATCGGACGGCCGAACTGCTCGCGTACCTTGGCGTATTCCGCGGCGGTGTGCAGCGACCAGGCGGCCGTTCCGCAGCTCTCCGCGGCGAACAGCACCCCGGCGGTGTCGCGGACGAGGTCGCTGTCGACGGCCACCAGCCGGTCACCGGGCACCGGCACGGCGTCCGCGCTCACCTCGGCGGTCGGCCGGGTCGGATCGGCGCTGTCCTGAACGCGTACGGACAGGGTCTTGGCGTCGACGGCGAGCCAGACGGTGTCCGTGGAGGTCTGCGCGGCCAGCACCAGCAGATCCGCATCGGCGCCGGCCAGGACCGGGGGCGCGGTGCCGTCCAGGACGTAGCCGCCGGCGCGCGCCGTGGCGGTGAGGGAGCCGGGCCCCAGGGCGACGGCGGCGATGCGCTCCCCCTCGGCCAGGGCCCGTACCAGGGGCCGGTGGCCGCCGCCGCGGTGCAGCAGCTCGGCGGCGAGGGTGGTGGGCAGGTAGGGGCCGGGGAGCGCGGCGCGGCCCATTTCCTCCAGCACGACGGCGAGATCCAGCAGTTCACCGCCACCGCCGCCCTCGGCCCCGGGGAGGTGCAGCCCCAGCAGCCCCTGGGCGGCGAGCCGGTCCCAGTAAGCGGGCCGCCCCTGCGGTCCATGCGCGGTGTCGAGCAGCTTGCGCACCTCTTCGGGCGGCACGGCCCGCGCGACCCAGCCCCCAGCCGCCTCGGCCAGGTCACGGTGTTCTGCTGTGATTCCTATGCCCATACACAGCACACTAGAACACGTTACATTCTGACGGAAGGTCAGAAATGGGTAGGGGCACGTGACATGGGCAGGGTGGCGCGGGGTGGGACAGTCACCGGCAGGGCATCCGCGGCCGGAGCTCTTCGGCCGCCCACGGCGTGCCCCGGTGTGTTACCCAAGGGCCGTGACGACTTCCCAGACGGCCGGCAGGCCCTTCGACGCGGTGCTGTGCGACCTCGACAACGTGATCCGCTTCTACGACATGACGGAGCCGGCACGCCTGGAGCGTGCTGCGGGGCTGACGGAGGGCACGATTGCAAGGGTGGCCTTCGCGCCGGAGACGGATCTGCCGCTGCTGCTCGGCGCGATCACCAAGCAGCAGTGGGTGGAGTCCATCGCGCTCGGCCTCGCCGGCCAGGTGCCGGCGGACCGGGCGCGCGCATTGGCCACGGCGTTCGCCGAGGCGCCGTTCCGCGCCGACGACGCGGTGGTGGCCATACTTCGTGAAGTGCGGGCGCACCTGCCCTTGGTGCTGGTGACCAACGCGACCGTGGAATGGGAGGACGATCTGGCGGCGTTGGGGCTGACGGATCTCGCTCACCACGTCGTCAGCAGCGCCCGGGTGGGGGTGGCCAAGCCGGACCGGAAGATCTACGAGATCGCGGCCGAACGGGCGGGGGTCGCCATGAACCGGTGCCTCTTCGTGGACGACCGGCTGGAGAACATCGAAGCGGCGACCGCGCTCGGGATGACCGGCCTGCACTACCGCGAGCCTGCCGACCTCCGCGGACCGCTGGGCTTCCTGCTGGACAGCTGATGCGCCACTGCCCCGCCGGGATTCCCGAGGGAACCACGGGGACCACCGAGACCACGGGGGCCACAGGGACCACAGGGGCCACCGGGACCACTGAGACCACGGGGTCCACGGGGCCCACGGGGATCAATGAGGAGGCGCAAAGGAATCGGTCCGGTGAATTCCGGTAGGCGTCTTCGCGGGATGACGCGGGGAGGGTCGCCATTCCCTACGCCCCGGTTCCCCGTCGCGCATTCGCCGCTTTCCGGCATCAGGAAACGGCCGACGATAAAACGCCGGGAACGGACGGGAACGGACAGGAAGCCGACGGAAAGCCTGCGGAAAGCCGAGGAGAACCAGCAGAAACCAGCGAGCCCCCGGAGAGAACCCGGCGAGAACCCGGTGGAAATCCGGCGGAAACCCGACGGGAACCCCGACGGGAACCCCGGCTGGAACCCCGACACCCCCGCCGGAACCGACAGGAACGGCTGTCAACAGCCGCACAACAGCCAGGAACCGCCAGGCCCCCGGCACACGGAAAGAGGAACCCCGTTCCGATATCCGCCATCTGCCATCCGATATCCGCAATCCACTACCCGCAATCCACTACCCGCTACCCGCTACCCGCACGACCGGAAGGGAGACCCGCACCTCACCCGCCCGGGCCCGTACGGCACGATGAGGCACTGACCGCACCACCTGGAGGCAGCCCATGTCCGCTCCCACGGCTCCGACCGCTCCGCAGCCGGAGATCCTCGCCGCGTTCGAGGCGGCGAAGGGCTTCATGCCCGTGGACGAAGGCCTTGCGCTGTACGCGGCGGCGGCCGAGGCGGCGGCGCTCGGGCTTCCGCTGGTGGAGGTCGGCACCTACTGCGGCCGGTCCACGATCCTGCTCGCGGACGCCGCCCGCGCCGCCGGGGTCATGGCCGTCACCGTCGACCACCACCGGGGCAGCGAGGAGCAGCAGCCCGGCTGGGACTACCACGATCCGACCGTCGTCGACCCCGAGGTCGGGCGGATGGACACCCTGCCCACCTTCCGACGCACCCTGCACGCCGCGGGCCTGGAGGACCAGGTGATCGCCCTGGTGGGCCGCTCCCCGCAGGCGGCGGCCGTCTGGCAGGCGCCGGTGGGCCTGGTCTTCATCGACGGCGGGCACACCGACGAGCACGCCACCGCCGACTACGAGGGCTGGGCGCCGCATGTCGCGCCCGACGGGCTGCTGGTGATCCACGACGTGTTCCCCGACCCGGTCGACGAGTGGACCGGCCAGGCCCCGTACCGCATCTACCGCAGGGCCCTGGAATCCGGCGCCTTCACCGAGATATCGGCCCACCGGTCGCTGCGCGTACTGCGGCGCACCGGGGCCGGCATCTGAGCGGGCTACCATCGCCGACGTGTCGAACGGCAGTACTCCTTCTCCGCGCCGCCGCCTGCGCGGCACCCTCCTCGTCGTGGTGGCCGCCGTGGTGGCCGCCGGCCTCGGGGGCTGGCTGGTGTGGCGGTCGGCGGGTGACGGCGCCGGGCCCCCGGGGGCCGGGCCGCCCGCACCGAGCCGGTCGCCGGGGCACGGGAGCGGCGGCGCGGCGAGCGGCGGCCCCCAGCGCCCGGGCGGCCCGCACGGCAGCCTCAAGGGCAAGGTCGTGGTGATCGACCCCGGCCACAATCCGCACAACAACGATCACGGCCGGGAGATCGCCCGCCAGGTGGACATCGGCAACGGCCACAAGGAGTGCGACACCACCGGCACCTCCACCAACGACGGCTACGCCGAGGCGTCCTTCACCCTCGATGTCGCCCGCCGCGCCCGCACCCTCCTCCAGAAGGCGGGCGCCAAGGTCGTGTTCACCCAGGACGGCGACCGCCCGTACGGGCCGTGCGTGGACAAGCGCGCCGCCGTCGGGAACACCGCGCACGCCGATGCCGCACTCTCGATCCACGCCGACGGCTCGGGCGCCGGCAACCGCGGCTTCCATGTCATCCTCCCCGCGCGCGTCACGTCCGGCCCGGCCGATACCGCAGCGATCGTGGCGCCCTCGCGGAAGCTGGGCGAACGGCTCGCCGACCGGTTCCATGCGGTCACCGGAAGCCCGCGTTCCAATTACATCGGCGAGGGCACCGGACTCGACGTACGCTCCGATCTCGGCGGCCTCAACCTCTCCACGGTGCCGAAGGTCTTCCTCGAGTGCGGCAATATGCGCGACCCCGAGGACGCCGCGCAATTGACCGACGCCCGGTGGCGGCAAAAGGCGGCCCGGGGGATCACCGAGGGCATTACGGACTTCTTGCCGCACTGACCGGAGCGCCGTCCGCGCCCGCGAAACCCACCCCATACCAGCTCCGATACCGGCTCCGATACGCCGCACCGATAGCGCGGCCGACGAAGAGGACGGCCCACAGGATTCGGCGATAGGTTCCCCTTTACGATGGGTGGCCACCGCCGTGCCTCGCACTGCGCACCGCGACAGCGACGACCGGACCCACGAAACCGACAAAGGACCCTTACGTGAACATCCGCTCCCTCAGTCGAGGCGACGGCGTGGTGATCGGAGCAGCGGTGTTGCTGTTCATCGCCTCGTTCCTCGATCTCTCCAGCTTCTCCGGCGTCAATGCCTGGGACTCGCTGAACCTCCTCATGAGCGTGTACCTGGCCGGAGTGATCGGCGCGGCGGTCATCGTCGTCGGCCGCACCCTGCCGCAGTCGCAGCCGCGCAAGGTGGCCGGTCTCGACCTCGCCCAGTTCGGTGTCGCCCTCACCGTCTTCGTGGCCTGGACGGAACTGTGGACCCTCTTCACCTTCCCCAGCGTCGGCCCCGGCCTGATCCTCGGTCTGATCGCCGCCCTGATCCTGGCCGGCGGCGCCGTCGCCACGCCGCTCCTGCCGCCGCTCCAGGCCGCGCTGATCAGCGCCCCGAAGCCGCAGGCCGCCCCGTACGGCGCGGGCCCCAACCCGGGTTACGGCTACCCCGGCGCCCAGCAGCAGGCGGGCCACGGCTACGGCTACCCGGGCGGCCAGCAGCAGCCCCAGTCCGGCCAGCCCTACGGCCAGCAGGCACCGGCCGACGCCACGGTCGGCGGCCATGCGGCAGCCGCCCCCGCAGCGGCCACCCCCGCGGCCGGCGCCCCCACGGACTTCGCCCCGTTCTGGTTCGCGGTCCCCGTCGCCCGTCCGCTGTACGGCGAGGACGGTTCGCCGGCGCCGATCGCCGAACTGGCGCCCGGCACCTGGTACCTCGCGGTGGAGCAGCGCGGCCAGGCCCTGATCGCCCAGACCCAGGACGGCCGTCGCGGCGTGCTGCAGGACACCACCGGTATCCAGCGCGGCTGACACCGGACGCACAGCGGTCCTTTCGCGGCCTCTCACCTCACGGCCCCTCGCCCTCGCGGCGGGGGGCCGTTGCCATGTCCGCGATCGGGTCGTACAGTCGCCGGACGCACGCGACCTGATAGGCCGTCAGCAATTGCGCGGTCAGCACTGCCCCCCCCCCGTGAGCACGGCGGCCACTGTGACCACGGCCGCCGTCGGCACGGGCCACCGTCGGCACGGACTGCCGTCCGCACGGGGCGGTCACCGCGTCCGGGAGGGGCGATCGGCATGCGACTGGGGCTGGCACTGGGCTACTGGGGCCGCGGCCCCGACCCCCGGCACCTCGAACTCGCCCGCGAGGCCGAGCGGCTGGGGTACGACTCGGTGTGGACGGCAGAGGCCTGGGGGTCGGACGCCTTCACCACGCTCACCTGGATCGCCGCCCACACCTCCGGCATCAAACTGGGCACCGGCATCGCACAGATGGCGGCCCGCACCCCCACCGCCACCGCGATGCACGCCCTGACCCTCGACCATCTCTCCGGCGGACGCCTGCTGCTGGGCCTGGGCCTCTCCGGACCGCAGGTCGTCGAGGGCTGGTACGGGCGGCCCTTCCCCAAGAGCCCGCTGACCGCCACCCGCGAATACGTCGACGTGATCCGCCAGGTCCTGCGCCGCGAGGGGCCGGTGACCTCGGACGGGCGCTTCCACCCGCACCCCTACCGCGGTGCGGACGGCACCGGCCTCGGCAAGCCGCTCAAGCCCATCTCCCATCCGCTCCGGGCGGACATTCCGCTCCTCCTCGGTGCCGAGGGCCCCAAGAACATCGCCCAGACCACCCGGATCGCGGACGGCTGGCTGCCGCTGTACTGGTCGCCGCAGCGCACCGACGTCTACCGGGCCTCGCTCGACGGCGCCCCGGAGGGCTTCCTGATCGCCCCGATGGCCCGCGCCGTGGTCTGTGACGACCTCGCCGAGGGGCTGCTGCCGGTCAAGGCCATGCTCGGCTTCTACATCGGCGGGATGGGCCACGCCGCCAGGAACTTCCACGCCGATCTGATGGCGCGGATGGGGTTCGAGGAGGAGGCCCGGCGGGTGCAGCGGCTCTTCCTCGACGGCCGTAAGGAGGAGGCCGTCCGCGCCGTTCCGGACGCCTTCGCCGACGAGATCTCCCTGGTCGGCCCACGGGAACGGATCGCCGAGCGGCTGGAGTTGTGGCGCGCGGGCCCGGTCACGGATCTGCTGGTCACCGCCCCGGACCCGCACACGCTACGGGTACTGGCCGAGCTCAACTCCTGACCCCGGCCGGCCGCTCACCCGAAGGACGCCCACTCCAGCCACTGGTCGAGCAGGGCGCGCTCGCCCAGCACCTCGACCCGGTCGCTGTCGGCGGGCAGCCGTCGGTAGAGGACCTGGAGCACATCGGTGAGGGGGCCGCGCAGCGCGACCGCCGCCTTCTCGTGGGTGCGGCGGTGGGTGGGCGCCTCCCCCGTGAGGTCGAGCAGCCACTCGGCGTCCACACCGGGCGGGGCGTCGGTGGCGTGGACGTGGATCGTCCGGCCGGGGCCGAGCAGGTTGCCGCCACGCTCGGCGAAGCGGGCCACCACCATCGGCAGTTCACCGATCTGCAGCCACTCCTCCAGACAGTCCGCGGCCACCGGCGCGGGGACCTCGAAGGGGACACCGGCGGTGAGCGCCGCATCGGCCCGGTGGACGACCGTCTCATGGGTCATCCGGCGGGCCCAGAACCCGGAGTTCCGGGCCGTCGTCCAGCTCCAGACCTCCGCATCGGGGCCGGCCTCCCGCAGGGCGGCGACGGTCTGCTCGGCGCCCGCCGCCAGCCAGGCGTCGAGCGCCGCCGCGTCCTCGCCCCCGGGCCCCGCGCCCTCGGGGACGTCCGCGGGGTCGACGCTCTCCGCCGCGCGGGTGGCGACGAGCGCGCCGGCCCAGCGGTGCGCACCCCCCACATGCCGGGCGAGATCGGCCAGCGTCCAGTCGGGGCAGGTCGGCACGGTCGCCGAGAGGTCGGCGGTCCGTACGATCTGCCGGAACGCGTCGGTCTCGGCGAGGAGTTGGGCGCAGTATTCCTCGTGGGTGAGGGATCCTTGGAGTGTCATGCGGCGCACATTAGTGCGCCCTCCCCCTCCCCGCGCGCCTTTTCCGGGGAGGGCGCGCCGCCCTACGGGCCCGGCGGCCGGCAGCAGTCCGGATCGAGCCCCGTCGGCAGCCACTCGCCCCCGAAGACCGAGGTGGTGGCCTCGTCGCCGCCCAGGGCGGCCACCGCGAGCAGCAGCGAACCGGCCGTCCAGGAGGTGCGTTCGCGGGGCCAGATCGCGTCGTCGTCGAAGACGTAACCGGTCCAGTACATGCCGTCCTCGGCGCGCAGGTGCTGGATCCACTTGAGGATCTGTACGGCCCGCTCGGACTCCCCCATCGCCCACAGCGCGAGCGCCAGTTCGGCGCTCTCCCCGCCGGTGACCCAGGGGTTGGGCAGCACACAGCGCACGCCCAGACCGGGCACGACGAAGCGTTCCCACTCCGCGTCGATACGCTCCCTGGCCGCCGCACCGCGGACCGCGCCGCCCAGGATCGGGTAGTACCAGTCCATGGAGTAGCGGGCCTTGTCGAGGAACCGCTCGGGGTGGCTGCGTATCGCATGGCCGAGGCTGCCGGCCGCCAGTTCCCAGTCGGGCTGGGGCTCCTCGCGCTGTGCGGCCAGGGCGAGCGCACAGCGCAGTGCCTGGTAGACGGAGGACGAGCCGGTCAGCAGCGCGTCGTTCACGGGCGTGCCGTCGTCCTCGCGCTTCCAGCCGATCTCGCCGCCGGGCTGCTGGAGCTCCAGGACGTACTCGATCGCCGAGTGGACCGCGGGCCACATGCGGTCGAGGAAGGTCTCGTCGCCGGTGGAGAGGTAGTGGTGCCAGACGCCGACCGCGATATAGGCGCAGAAGTTGGTCTCCCGGCCGCGGTCGGTGGGCTCCTCGGCGTCACCGTCGGCGTAGGCCGCGTACCAGGACCCGTCCGGGTTCTGATGCCGTACCAGCCAGTCGTACGCCGCCTCGGCACGCTCGTGTTCGCCGGCCGCGTCCAGGGCCATGGCGGCCTCGGTGTGGTCCCACGGGTCGAGGTGGTGACCCCGGAACCAGGGGATCGCGCCGTCCGGCCGCTGGGCCGCCAGGATGCCGGCCACCGTGCGGGCCGCCTCTTCGGCGGTGAGCACCCCCGGCAGGACCAGCCGTTCGGTACGCCCGGGACTTGTCACTTGGCGGCCCCGGTGGAGTTCTTGGCGGACTTGGCGGAGGACTTGGCGGTGGAGGTCCTGGAGGTGGGCTCGGCGGCCGGCTTGGCGCCCGCGGCCTTCTTGGCGCCGGTCCTGGCGCCGGACTTGGTGCTCCGGGCGGACTGACGGGCGGGGGTGGCGGCCTCGACGGGCTCGCTCTCCGCTGTGGCGGCGGGCTCGGCGGCGGCCGTCTCCGGAAGGTGCGGCTTGGTCGCGTAGACCACGAAGCTCTTGCCGATGACGGGGTTGAGCGCCCGCTCGGCGAGCCGGGTGGCCAGCGGCTTCTTCATGATGTCCCAGACCAGCAGCTTGTGGTACGCCTGCACCGGCAGCGCCTTGTCGTTGTCGACCCCGAAGGCGCACTTGAGCCACCAGTAGGGGCTGTGCAGCCCGTGGGCGTGGTGGGTGCCGTACGGCTCCAGCCCGGCTTCCCGCATCTTGCCGAGGAGTTCATCGCCGCGGTAGATGCGGATATGGCCGCCCTCGACCTCGTGGTAGGCGTCGCTGAGCGTCCAGCAGACCTTCTCGGGGCCGTAGCGCGGGACGGTGACGGCGATCCGGCCACCGGGGCGCAGCACCCGGACCATCTCGGCGAGCACCCCCTTGTCGTCCGGGATGTGCTCCATGACCTCGGAGATGATCACGACGTCGAAACTGTCGTCGGGGAACGGCAGGTTCAGCGCATCGCCCTCCATGGCGGTGGCGGAGGCGCCCGCCGGGGCCTCGCCCGCCTCCTCCATCGCGGCGAACCACTTGGCGACCTCGCGGATCTCCTCGCCGTTCTGGTCGAGGGCGACGACCTGCGCGCCGCGCCGGTAGCACTCGAAGGCATGCCGGCCTGCGCCGCACCCCAGGTCGAGCACGCGGTCGCCCGGAGCGAGCGGGAAACGGGAAAAGTCGACGGTCAGCACGGCGTTCTGCTTTCGTCCGGCGGTTGGTGGCGGTGTGGCTGCGGAAAGAGGGCGGGGCCGGCCGGGCCGCTAGACGTGTCCGGCGGTGCTCGGCGTGGGCGCGGCGTCGGCGGCCTTGTCGGACGTGACCCGCAACGAGGTACGGGCGGCTTCCCGGCCGCCCTGGAGGGCGATGGCCTGGCGGTAGCGCTCGGCGGTGCCGAGGGCGGCCTGGCGCCAGGTGAAGCGGGCCAGCACCCGTTCCCTGCCGGCCGCGCCGAGCCGCCGGCGCAGCGTCTCGTCGCCCAGCAGCCGGAGCAGTCCGCCCGCCAGCGCGTCGGCGTCGCCCGGCGGCACCGCGAGGCAGGTCTCGCCGTCCGGCCCGGCGACCTCGGGGATCGCGCCGCCGGTGGTCGCCAGCAACGGGGCGCCGGTGGCCATCGCTTCGGCCGCGGGCAGTGAGAAGCCCTCGTAGAGGGAGGGGACACAGGCGATCTGGGCGCTGCGCACCAGGTCGACGAGTTCGCCGTCGGTGATGCCCTTGACGAATTCGATGGCGCCGGACAGCCCGAGCCGCTCGATGGCGGCGGCCACCGGCCCGTCGTCGGCGCGCTTGCCGACGACCACCAGATGCGCCTCGGGGTTCTCGGTGCGCACCTTGGCGAGCGCCTCGACCAGGTGGATCAGGCCCTTGAGCGGCACGTCCGCGCTGGAGGTGGTGACGATCCGGCCCGGCACCTCGGCCACCGAGGCATCCGGCGAGAACAGGTCGGTGTCGGCGCCGATATGGACCACATGGATCCGCCCTGCGGACACTCCGAGGTCGTCGACGATCTCCTGGCGGGAGGAGCCGGAGACGGTCAGCACCGACGGCAGCCGCCGGGCGACGCGCTTCTGCATCCGGGTGAAGCCGTACCAGCGGCGGACGGAGGCGCGGCGCTTCCAGCCGTCGGCGGCCTCCAGATCGAGGCGACGGTCGACGGTGATGGGGTGGTGGATGGTGGTCACCAGCGGGGCGCCGAGCGCGCCGGGCCCGCCGAGCAGACCGTAGCCGAGGGTCTGGTTGTCGTGGACGACGTCGAACTGGCCGCGGCGGGCGGCGAGATGGCGCCGGGCCCGCAGGGAGAAGGTCAGCGGCTCGGGGAAGCCGCCGGTCCACATCGTGCCGACTTCGAGGGCGTCGATCCAGTCGCGGTACTCGCCGGCCTTCGGCGTGCGGAACGGGTCGGGCTGGCGGTAGAGGTCCAGGCTGGGCAGCTCGGTCAGGGTCACCCCCTCGTCCAGGACGGGGTAGGGCTGGGCGCCGATGACCTCGACGGTGTGGCCGAGGCGGGCCAGTTCGCGCGAGAGGTGGCGGACGTAGACGCCCTGGCCGCCGCAGAACGGGTTCCCCTTATACGTGAGCATCGCGATGCGCAGGGGACGCTCGCCGTTCGACGGGGCGGAGGCCGAGGAGGCCTCTGCGGGGCGAGGCGCGGCTGCCTGGACGGCCTCTGCGGTCACGCTCGGCCCCCTTCTCACTGGACTTTCGCCGGAGCGTAACCGCTGGCGGTAATCTAGAACAAGTTTCAGAACTGATTGGCTACTCATCAGTTCAACCAGCTTCGAATCTACCGGCCGAGAACGAGGCGAAAAGAGCCGCACCAGGTGATTCGCGCCACCACCCGCCCCCCTGCCATGCTGTGCCGAGCACACCACCGGCACTCACCGCATCGCGGACGGAATGCCACGGAATGGGAAATATGACTACGGAATCCAAGGCGGCCAGACCGGCCCTTCCCGCGAGTCCTCCCCTGACCGAGCGTCAGGAGGCGCGGCGCCGCCGCATCCTGCACACCAGCGCCAAGCTGGCGTCCCGTGGTGGCTTCGACGCCGTGCAGATGCGCGAGGTCGCCGAGTCCTCGGGCGTCGCGCTCGGCACCCTCTACCGCTACTTCCCCTCCAAGGTGCATCTGCTGGTCGCCACCATGCAGGACCAGCTCCAGCACATGCACGAAACGCTGCGCAAGCGCCCGCCGTCGGAGCAGGACCCGGGCGCCCGGGTCGCCCAGACCCTGATGCGGGCCTTCCGCGCACTGCAGCGCGAACCGCACCTCGCGGACGCGATGGTGCGCGCGCTGACCTTCGCCGACCGTTCCGTCAGCCCCGAGGTCGACACCGTCTCCCGGCTGACCACCGCGATCATCCTCGACGCGATGGCCCCGCCCGTCGCCCACCACCACCCTTCGCAGGAGCCGGCGCGCCCCTCCGTCGCGCCCACCCCCGAACAGCTCTCCGCGGTCCGGGTCATCGAGCACACCTGGCACTCGGCGCTGATCACCTGGCTGTCGGGACGGGCCTCGATCGCCCAGGTGAAAATAGACATCGAGACGGTGTGCCGGCTGATCGGCCTCACGGCGCCGGGGGCTTCCGGTGACTCCGGGGCTTCCGGTGGCTCCAGTGCATCCGGTGCTTCCGGTGCGCCCGGCGCGGAGCGTTAACCCCCTCCGCCACCTGGGTAGTTGGCCCGTAGGGGGCCTTCCGTACCCCTACGGGACCGCCACCCCCACCCCCTACGGGCTCCCCCTTTACGGCCGCCCCCTCGCCTCCCCCGCCCCACCCCGCTCACTCCTCCGGTGGGAAGACCGCCTCGCCGCTGTCGGCCACCGTCAGGGTGATCGCCTCCACGGGGCACCCCTCGGCCGCCGCCAGTACGCCCTCGCCGGCCTCCGTCTCCGGCGCCACGGGGTGCGACTGCCGGGCCGAGTCCAGCCGGAAGCCGTCCGGCGCCGCCGCGGCACACATCCCGGACCCGATGCAGACGCGGCGGTCCACCTCCACCTGCCAGCGGTCCCCCATCAGGCACCGGCCGGCAGATGGATCATCTTGTGCTCCAGGTAGGCACCGAAGCCCTCGGGCCCGAACTCCCGCCCGATGCCGGAGTTCTTGTAGCCGCCGAACGGGCCGAGCATGTCGATGCTGAAGGTGTTCACCGAGTACGTCCCGGTGCGCACCTGCCGTGCGAGGTCGATGCCGTGGCCGACGTCGGCCGTCCACACCGAGCCGGAGAGCCCGTAGTCGGAGTCGTTGGCGATCCGCACCGCCTCGGCCTCGTCGTCGTACGGGAGCAGGCAGATGACCGGGCCGAAGATCTCCTCGCGGGCGATCCGCATGGAGTTGGCGACCTCGCCGAAGAGGGTCGGCTCGACGTACCAGCCCGTCGGCTGCCCCTTCGGCCGGCCGCCGCCGGTGAGGACCTTGGCGCCCTCCTTGCGGCCGAGCTCGATGTAGTCCAGCGAACGCTGCTGCTGGCGGCGGGCGACCAGCGGGCCGAGTTCGGTGGCCGGATCCAGCGGGTCGCCGACGGTGAGCGCGGACGCCGCCGCGGTGAAGCGCTCGGCGATCTCGTCGTAGTGGCTGCGCGGGGCGAGGATCCGCGTCTGGGCCACGCACGCCTGGCCGTTGATCATCCAGGCGAACGGCACGATGCCGGCCACCGCGGCGTCCAGATCCGCGTCCGGCAGGATCACCGCGGCGGACTTCCCGCCCAGTTCCAGCGTGACCCGGCTGAGGTTCCGGGCCGCGACCTCCATGACCCGTTTGCCCGCCGCCACCGATCCGGTGAACGACACCTTGTCCACGCCGGGGTGCCCGACCAGGTACTCGCTCACCTCGCGGTCCGCCGGGAGGATCGACAGCACGCCTGGCGGCAGCCCGGCCTCCGTCGCGATCTCCGCGAGGAGGTACGCGTCCAGCGGGGTCTCCGGGGACACCTTCAGCACCACCGAGCAGCCGGCCAGCAGCGCCGGCGCGAGCTTGGCGGCGGCGGTGAACTGCGGGACGTTCCACGGCACGACGGCCGCTACCACCCCGGCCGGCTCCCGCCGCACCAGCAGCGGCCCCAGCACCCCGTCCCGCCGCTCCTCGAACGGGAAGTCACCGGCCACCGTCAGCGCCGCGTCCCACGCCAGCATCGCGGCCAGCGACTGCACCATGACGCCGGAGGTGACGGGTGTGCCGTTCTCGGAGCTGATGACCTTGGCGATCTCCTCGCTGCGGACCGCGAAGGCGTCCTTGATGCGGGTCACCACCTCGATCCGGTCCGCCAGCGGGGCATTCGCCCACACCCCGGAGTCGAAGGACGTCCGGGCCGCGGCCACCGCACGGTCGACATCGGCCCGCGAGGCGTGCGGCACCCGGCCGATGACCTGTTCGGTGTGGGGCGAGACGACCTCGATCACGTCCTGGCCGGCCGGATCGGCCCACTCACCGCCTATGTAGAGCTTTCCGTGCTCGACGAGGTCGCTCATCGCTGCCGCCTCCTGCGGGTTGGCCGCCTGTTCGACGATCCCTGACGGTTTTCGGGGGTGCTGGGCGCTCTTCGCGGTTCCTTGGGTTTCTGGAGTTCTTGAGAGTTCCTGGGAGTTCTTGGAGTTCCGGGGGTTTCCGGAGGTCCTGAGGTTTCCGGAGTTCTTCCGCTGCCACATGTCGCATACAGCACGCAGCACGCAGCACGCAGCACGCAGCTTCAGGACTGCCCATCGCCCCAGGAACTGATACCAGTTCTAGTTACAGGAGTCCACGGCGCGAGACCGATTACCAACTCCCTTGGCGGTGCTGGGAACTTCGCGAAGCGAGGAGGGAGCGGTACGCGCCGCAGGGTCGTAACGTTGAAACCAGTTCTAGTTATAGTGAGGCCGGGTACCGGGTGTACGGCACACCGAGAGGGGACCGGATGACGCCGCAGGTGACCGACCACAAGGGCGGGGTGTGGAGCATCGCCGTCCCCATCCCGGACAACCCGCTCGGACACACTCTCGTCCACCTCCTGGAGACCGACCGCGGACCGGTACTGATCGACACCGGCTGGGACGACCCGGACTCCTGGGCGACGCTCGTCACCGGCATCGGCGCCTGCGGCTTCGCGCCCGCCGATCTCCACGGCGTCCTGATCACCCACCATCACCCCGACCACCACGGCCTGTCGGCCAAGGTGCGGGAGGCCTCCGGCGCGTGGATCGCGATGCATGCCGCGGACACCGCCGTGGTCCGCCGCACCCGCGAGGCCGAACCGGGCCGGTGGCTCGACCGCCTGACCGCCAGGCTCGCGACGGCGGGCGCACCCGACGAGCATCTGGCACCGCTGCGGGAGGCCCGCGCGCAAGGCCGCGGCCGGAAGTTCCCCGGGCAGGGGGCCGCACTGCCCGACCGCGACATCGGCCCCGGTGAACTGCTCGACCTGCCGGGACGCCGGGTACGCGCCATCTGGACACCGGGGCACACCCCGGGGCATGTGTGCCTCCACCTGGAGGAGGAACACCCCGCGGGACGGGTCGGCGGCTTCGGCCGGCTCTTCTCCGGCGACCACCTCCTTCCCGGCATCACCCCGCACATCGGCCTGTACGAGGATCCGGAGGCCCTGGAGGATCCGGAGGGCGCGGGGGACCCGCAGGGCACGGGGTACCCGGGGTACCCGGAAGGGGCCATCGTCCCCGACCCCCTGGGCGACTATCTCGACTCCCTCGAACGCGTCGGCAGGCTCGCCCCCGCCGAGGTGCTGCCTGCCCACCAGCACGCCTTCACCGACGCCGGCGGACGGGTGCGCGAGCTCGTCGCGCACCACGAGGAACGGCTCCGCAGGCTGCGGGAACTGCTCCGCGAGCCCCGCACCCCCTGGCAGCTCGCCATGGCCATGGAGTGGAACCGCCCCTGGGAACAGATCCCCTACGCCTCCCGCAATATCGCCGTCTCGGAGGCCGAGGCCCATCTGCGCCGCCTGGTGAAACAGGGACAGGCCGAGCGGGTGCCGGGCTCCGTTCCGGTGCGGTATCAGGCAGTGTGAGGGCGACGGGCTCAGGGGCGGAGGCAGGGCAAAAGCAAGGGCAAAGCCGGGGCTGGGTTCAGGGCGAAGGCAGGGGCGAGTTCAGGGCAGAGGCCGGGGCGGGCTCAGGGGCGGGCTCAGGGGCGCCCCCGGCGCTCCCCGGCGCGGGTCCTGTTCGTACGGGCGAGCGAGTGGCCCGGCGGGCGCCGGTTAAGGTGTGCGGGACAACTTCATCCGTACCCGATCGGGGGAAGCCGGTGGAAATCCGGCGCTGACCCGCAACCGTGAGGACGCCCCGCCCGCACCGTGCCCCCGGCCCGGCGTGGCGGGCCGTACGAGCCGGAGCACCCGACAGGGCACGACCAAGGCTCCCGCCACCGAACCGCCTGCCCGTGCGGACGGCCGGTGCGCGGCACCGTCGAGGTATACGGAGCTGAGCCCGGTGCCACCGCGGCCGATGTACGCATCGGCGTGCGGGTGGCCGGCCGAGCGCGGCTGCGTAGCACCGCCGCGACCCGACCCGAGAGGCACCGACCCGATGGCCCCCATGGCTTCCATGGCTCACCCGGCCCCTTTGACGCACTCCGTCGCCTTCCTGGCGCGCCGCGCCGCCACGGCGCTGGCGGCCGTGGCGGTGCTGGGCGCGGCCGCTGCCCCCGCCGCGTACGCCGACTCCGCGTCCGCTTCCGGCTCCCCCAAGAAGCTGCCCGCCGGGCTGTACGGCACCAAGGACCCGCAGTACGACGGGGTCTGGCGGCAGTCCCTCGCGCTGCTGGCCCAGGACACCGTGGGCATCCGCCCCGCGGCGTCCGCCGTGAAGTGGCTGGCCGGACAGCAGTGCGCCGACGGCTCGTTCACCGCCTTCCGGGCCGAGCCGGGCACGCCCTGCGACGCCAAGACCGGGCGGGACACCAACCAGACGGCCGCCGCGGTGCAGGCGCTGGCCGCGCTGGGCGGGCACGGGGACACCGTGAAGAAGGCCGTGAGCTGGCTGAAATCGGTGCAGAACGACGACGGCGGCTGGAGCTCGATGGCCGGCGCGGCCAGCGATGCCAACTCCACTTCCGTGGTCATCGGCGCACTCGCCGCGGCGGGTGAGAAGCCGCAGTCGGTGACCTCGAAGAAGGGCGGCAAGACTCCCTTCGACGCGCTGCTCACCTTCCGGCTGGGCTGCGAGGCGAAGGAGGACGCGCGCGGTGCGTTCGCCTTCCAGCTCAAGGGGGCGGCCCCGAACGCGGACGCCACCGCGGCCGCCGCGACCGGAGCGCTCGGCAAGGGCTTTGTCGTCGAGCCGGCCGGCAAGGGCGCGGACACCCCCGTCAAGCCGCTGAGCTGCAAGGACGGCGACGACAAGAAGGCGGGCGGCAGCGATCCGGCACAGGCCGCCCAGAGCGGTGCCGGCTACCTCGTCGCCCAGCTCGACAAGAACGGGCAGCATCTGGTCTCCGCGATGCCGGGCGCGAAGGAGCAGCCCGATGTCGGCAATACCGCCGACGCCGTGGTGGCGCTGGCGGCCGGCGCGCACCCCACCGCCGCCGCCAAGCCGCTGAAGTGGCTGGAGAAGAACGCTGCTGCCTGGGCCAAGCAGAACGGCCCTGCCGCGTACGCCCAGTTGGTGCTGGCCGCGCACGCCACCGGCACCGACCCGCGCTCCTTCGGCGGCACGGATCTGGTGGCCGCGCTCAACGCCACCGGCCCCGAGCCGGCCGCCGCCGCGGCGAAGGACGGCAAGGAAGGCAAGGACGCCGACGGCTCCGAGGGCGGCGGCTTCGGCCTGGTGTGGATCATCGGCATCGGCCTCGCCATCGGTGCCGGCATCGGTTTCCTGCTGAGCAGCCGTAAGAAGACCCAGCTCTGATGCGGCGGTCCCGTCCGATGCGGCAATCCCGTCCGATACGGCGAACCAGGATCGCCGGAGCCGTGCTGCTGGCCGGTGCGGTCACCGGCCTGGCCGCCGGGCCCGCCCAGGCCCAGGAGTACCGCTACTGGTCCTTCTGGCAGGGCAAGGGCAGCTCCTGGGCGTATGCCACCGAAGGGCCGGCCACGCTGCGGCCGGCCGACGGCGCGGTGGCGGGCTTCCGCTTCGCCGTCAGCGCCGACTCGTCCGCGGCCGGAAAGCCCCGTGCGGCCGCCGGCTTCGACGCGATCTGCCACGGCACCCCCGCGAAGGACGGCCGCAAGCGGGTCGGCATCGTCATCGACTTCGGCACCGCGAAGGACGCGCCCGGCGGGGAGCGGCCGCCGAAGCCCAGGACGGAGTGTGCCCAAGTGGCGGAGGACGCCTCGGCGGGCGAGGCGCTGGCGGCGGTCGTCCGGCCGCTGCGCTATGACTCCCGCGCCTTGCTGTGCGCCATCGCCGGCTACCCGGAGGCGGGGTGCGCGGAACAGGTGGAGGGGGCGAAGGAGCCCGGGTCGTCGGCCGCGCCGTCTTCGGACGCGGCGGCGGACGGGAGCGACGCGGGCAGCGGCGGTGACGCGAGCGGTACGGGCGGTGCGGGCGACGGCGGCCCGTCCGCCGGGCTGGTCGGCGGGGTCGCGGCCGTCGTCGTACTGGGCGCGGCGGCGGTGTGGCAGGCGCGCCGCCGACGCGGATGAGCGCCCCGCAGGCGACCCGCACCACCGCGCTGCACGCCGGCGCCTGGTGGCTGTGGGCGCTCGGCCTGGCCACCGCGGCCTCCCGCACCACGAATCCGCTGCTGCTGGGACTGCTGGTGGGGGTGGCCGGCTATGTCGTCGCGGCCCGCCGTACGAACGCGCCGTGGGCCCGTTCGTACGGGGCGTTCGTCAAGCTCGGGCTGGTCGTGATCGCGATCCGGCTGCTCTTCGCCTTCGTCCTCGGCTCGCCGATTCCCGGGACGCACACCCTGGTCACGCTGCCCGAAGTGCCGCTGCCCCACTGGGCGAAGGGCGTCCGGATCGGCGGCCGGGTCACCGCCGAGGGCATGGTCTTCGCGCTGTACGACGGGCTGAAACTGGCCACCCTCCTCATCTGTGTGGGCGCCGCCAATGCGCTGGCCAACCCGGCCCGGCTGCTGAAGTCGCTGCCGGGCGCGCTCTACGAGGCGGGCGTCGCGGTCGTCGTCGCGATGACCTTCGCACCGAACCTGGTCGCCGATGTCCAGCGGCTGCGTGCCGCGCGCCGGCTGCGCGGCCGTCCGGACCGCGGTGTCACGGCGCTCCTCCAGGTCGGGCTGCCGGTCCTGGAGGGCGCGCTGGAGCGCTCGGTGGCGCTGGCCGCGGCCATGGACGCGCGCGGCTACGGCCGTAGCGCCGAAGTGCCGCCCGCGGTACGGCACCTCACCTCCGCCCTCACACTCGGCGGGCTGCTCGGCATCTGCGCCGGGACGTACGGGCTGCTGGGCGACGCCGGCGGCGGCTACGGGCTGCCGTTGCTGCTGGCCGGGCTGGCGGCGGCGCTCGGCGGGCTGTGGCTCGGCGGCCGCCGGTCGGTGCGCAGCCGCTACCGGCCCGACCGGTGGGGCGCCCGCGCCTGGCTGGTCGCGGGCTCGGGTATCGCCGTCGCGGCCCTGCTGATCTGGGCGAACGACTACGCGGCCGGCGCCCTGCACCCGCCTGCCGTCCCGCTCAGCGCCCCCGTCCTCCCCCTCTGGCCGGCCGCCTCCGTTCTCGTGGGGCTGCTGCCCGCGTTCGTCGCCCCGCTCCCGCCGGGCACGGGCCGGGCGGAACGGGCGGACCGAACCGGCAGGGCGGACGGGGTGGACCGAACCGGCAGGGCGGAACGGGCCGACCAAACCGACGGGGCGGACCGGGCCGAGGGGGCGGACCGAACCGACGGCACGAGCAGAGCAAGCAAGGCAAGCAGGGCAGCCGGGGCCGCGTCCCGTGGCCGTGGCCGTGCCCCCGATGGCGATCCGCACGCGAAGGAGCCCACCCAGTGATCCGGTTCGAGCAGGTCTCGGTCACCTACGGGGACGCCGCAGCGCCCGCCGTCCAGGGCATCGACCTGACCGTCCCCGAGGGCGAACTCTGTCTCCTGGTCGGCCCTTCCGGCGTCGGCAAGTCCACCGTCCTGAACGCCGTGTGCGGCCTGGTCCCGCACTTCACCGGCGGCACCCTGCGCGGCCGGGTCAGCGTCGACGGACGGGACACCCGCACCCATAAACCGCGTGAACTGGCCGATGTCGTCGGCACCGTGGGCCAGGACCCGCGGGCGCACTTCGTCACCGACACCGTCGAGGACGAACTCGCCTACGGGATGGAGTCGCTGGGCCTCGCACCCGATGTGATGCGCCGCCGTGTCGAGGAGACCCTGGACCTGCTGGGCCTGGCCGAGCTGCGCGACCGCGCCCTCACCACCCTCTCGGGCGGCCAGATGCAGCGGGTGGCGATCGGCTCGGTCCTCACCACCCACCCCAAGGTCCTGGTCCTCGACGAACCGACGTCGGCACTCGACCCCGCCGCCGCCGAAGAGGTCCTTGCCGTCCTCCAGCGCCTGGTCCACGACCTCGGCACCACGGTCCTGCTCGCCGAACACCGCCTGGAGCGGGTGGTCCAGTACGCCGACCAGGTCATCCTGCTCCCGTCCCCCGGCGCACCCCCGGTCATCGGCACCCCCGCCGACATCATGGCGGTCTCGCCCGTCCACCCCCCGGTGGTGGCTCTGGGCCGCCTGGCCCGCTGGTCGCCGCTCCCGCTGTCCGTACGCGACGCCCGCCGGAAGGCCGCACCCCTGCGCGAGCGGCTGGCAGGAGTCAGGCCGCCGGCACGGGAGACGGGTACGGGTACGGGTACGGGTCCAGGCGGGGGCACAGGTACGGGCGGGGGCGTCGGGGCCACACCGGCCGCTGCGGGCTCCCCCGCCGGTGCCGCCGCGGTCGTCTGCGGGCTCAGTGTCCGCCGGGGGCGGACCGAGGCCCTGCACCAGGTGGATCTGACCGTGCGGGGCGGCGAGATGCTGGCCCTGATGGGGCGGAACGGCGCGGGGAAGTCCACCCTGCTCACCACCCTCGTCGGTATGCACGCACCGTCCTCCGGAACGGTGCGGGTCGGTGGCATCACCCCGCACCGCACCAGCCCGCGGGCCCTCCTGCGGCATGCCGGCCTCGTCCCCCAGGAACCGCGTGACCTCCTGTACGCCGACACCGTCGCGGCCGAGTGCACCGCGGCCGACCAGGACTCGGACGCCGCCCCGGGCAGCTGCCGGGCCCTGGTCACCCGGCTGCTGCCGGACGTCCCCGACTCCGTCCATCCCCGCGACCTGTCCGAGGGACAGCGTCTCGCCCTGGCACTGGCCATCGTGCTGACCTCCCGTCCTCCGCTGCTCCTCCTCGACGAGCCCACCCGTGGCCTGGACTACGCCGCCAAGGCCCGTCTGATCGAGGTGCTGCGGACACTGGCCGCCGAGGGCCACGCCATCGTCCTGGCCACCCATGACGTGGAACTCGCCGCCGAACTCGCCCACCGGGTCGTCCTCCTGGCCGACGGCGAGATCGTCGCGGATGGTCCCACCGATGAGGTCGTGGTCTCCTCTCCCTCCTTCGCACCGCAGGTCGCCAAGGTGCTCTCCCCGCTGCCCTGGCTGACCGTTCCCCAGGTGGCACACGCCCTGGAGGCCACCACGTGAGCACACGCCCCGGAGGCCGCGGTGTGAACCCACGCCCCGGAGGCCGCCGCGTGAACACACGCCCCGAAGGCCCTGTACGAGCAATCGCCCTGGAGGCCGCCGCATGAGCGCACCCCCGCACCGGCCGGAGGAGGGCGACGCGACGCGCACCGGGACCGGCCATCAGGCCCGTGCCGTACGGCTCGGTCCCCGCTCCATCGCCGCGCTGGTCCTCGTCTCGGCCATCGGCGTGATGGCCTTCGGGTGGCCGCTGCTCGCCGACTCCGCCTCCGGGCTCGCCCATTCCCGGGATGCGCCCTGGCTGTTCGCCGCGCTGCTGCCGATGCTGCTCGCCGTGGTCGTGGCGACCATCGCCGACACCGGTCTGGACGCCAAGGCCATCGCGATGCTCGGCGTCCTGGCCGCGGCCGGGGCCGCGATGCGCCCGCTGGGCGCGGGGACGGCCGGTATCGAGCCGATGTTCTTCCTGATGGTGCTGTCGGGGCGGGTGCTCGGGCCCGGCTTCGGGTTCGTGCTGGGGTCGGTGGCGATGTTCGCGTCCGCGCTGCTGACCGGCGGTGTCGGCCCGTGGATGCCGTTCCAGATGCTGTCGATGGGGTGGGTGTCGATGGGCGCCGGCCTGCTGCCGGGACCCGACCGGCTCCGCGGCCGCCGTGAACTGGCCGTGCTCGCCGCCTACGGAGCCGTCTCCGCCCTCCTCTACGGCCTGGTCATGAACCTTCAGGGCTGGCCCTATATCGGCGGCATGGCCTCGGGGGTCTCCTTCGTCCCCGGGGACGGGCTCGACCAGAACCTCGCCCGCTACCTCGCCTACTGCCTCGCCACCTCCCTCGGCTGGGACGTCCCCCGGGCCCTGGTCACCGTGCTCCTCACCTGCACGCTGGGCGGCACCGTCCTCAAGGCCCTGCGCCGCGCCACCCGCCGGGCAGCCTTCGATGTCCCCGTCTCCTTCTCTTCCGGCTCTTCCCCTTCCGGCTCCTCCTCTTCCAGCTCCCTCCCTTCCGGCCCTTCCGAGCCCGCCAGAGACAGCACCGCCCCGTGACGGTGTCAGCGGGCGACGGGCAGGGCGCGGGCTATGGACGGCTGCGAGCGCAGGAACGAGGTGTGGTGGTCGGCGTCAGTGCCCTGGTCGGTGACCGTGGCCCGGGTGCCGTGGCGGGCCAGCTCCTTTACGCAGCTACGGGCGTTGGCTATGGGTACTTCGCGGTCACCGGTGGCGGTGTAGAGGGTGATCCGCACGTCTCGGCCCGGCTTCCAGTCACAGGTACGGTCGTTGGCACGGACGGCTTCCAGCAGGGCCCCGGAAGGGTGCTGGAGCTTCTTGTACCAGGTCTGGGTGAGCAGGTCTTCGACGCGATCGGGGAGCTTTCCGACGATGTCCTCCTCCGAGTGGCTGCCGTCGAAAAGGTCCTCGACACGGTGGGCGTAGGGCGCACGGAACACTTCGCCCGGATCGCGGTAGAGGGGGTGCAGACGGTTCTGTGCGGTGAGGAAGTAGGAGAGGTAGTAGACGGCGGCCCCGGGGGCGATACGACCGTCGAAAATTCCGGGGAGTTCGCTGCCGTCGAGGTCGTACGCCCCGCCGACCGGGGCCAGCATCCCCGGCCGGAACCGGGGATCGGCGCCGCGGGCGAGCTCACGGCCCAACTCCATGGTGGCCTGCCCGCCCTGCGAGAAGCCGGTCAGTGACACCGTGCGGCCGAGAACGACGCCGAGTTCGGGAGCGGCGGAACGCGCTGCCCGGAGCATGTCGAGGGAGGCCGAGGCGGCGGACCGGGCGTCCATGTAGGGGTGGTGCCCCGGGCCGGCGCCGAGGCCGAGGTAGTCGGGGGCGAGGGCGGCGCGACCGGCCGAGGCGTACAGCACCGACACCGCGCGGTCGAGACCTTCCGCCACCGACGGGGCGTCGCCCCGGTAGGCGAGGGTGCCGTGACCGTGGACGACGGGCGGGAGAGCTCGATGGCCGCTGCCGACCGGGAGGGCCAGCAGGCCGGATGCGGTAGTGGGGCGGCCGTCGGCAGTGATCGTGCGGTAGATCAGGCGGTATGCGCGGACGCCGTGCCGGGCGGTGCCGGCCTCCAGACCTTGCTTCCGCGCCCGGGCCACGACCTCGGCGCGGTTCTGCCGGCCGAGGGGCGTGAGGGAGACAAGCCTCCCGCGCTTCCGGTCCGCTGTCGGCGCGGAGTCGGTGGTCGTCCGTGCGGCGGCGGAAGCCCCCTGTGCGGCCCCCGGAGTCGGGTGTGACGGTGCCGCCAGCGCGGCCGGGGCCGTCGTCAGCACAGCCAGCAGGAGAGCGGCTCCCGCGGCCAGTGCACGCGGCACGCGCCGTTGTCCGCGTAATGCCCCCGACCCGGCCGGCACACCGGACGCGGCGGGAGGTAGATGCTGTTGCTGCGAGGCGTTCTTCGTCATGTCGTCGACGCTACGGAGATCGCGCACCCCGCGGAATGCGGGTTTCCCCCCAACTCACCTGGGGTTTCCCCCAGGTTGAGTGAGGACGCACCCCTGAGGCTCCGCACCCACAACGCAGGTCAACCGACCCTGACCCCGGCCCTGACCCGGCCCCGGCAACCGTGCTCCCCCTCGCGGCGGCGGCAACCGTCCTCCCCTCGCGGCAGCACCCTCCGCCACCCGCTCCGCCAGTCCCTAAAGCCGCTGGATGATCGTCCCCGTCGCCAGCGCCCCGCCCGCGCACATGGTGATCAGGGCGAACTCCTTGTCCCGGCGTTCCAGTTCGTGGAGTGCGGTGGTGAGGAGCCGGGCGCCGGTGGCGCCGACCGGGTGGCCCAGGGCGATCGCGCCGCCGTTCACATTCACCTTCTCCAGGTCCTGCTCGAAGACCTGCGCCCAGGACAGCACCACGGAGGCGAAGGCTTCGTTGATCTCGACGATGTCGATGTCCTTGAGGGACATCCCGGCCTTGCCGAGCACGGCCCGGGTGGCGTCGATGGGGCCGTCCAGGTGGAAGTGCGGATCGGAGCCGACCAGCGCCTGGGCCACGATGCGGGCCCGCGGCTTGAGCTTGAGGGCGCGTGCCATGCGCTTGGAGGCCCACATCACCGCCGCGGCACCGTCGGAGATCTGCGAGGAGTTGCCCGCCGTATGGACGGCGGTCGGCATCACCGGCTTGAGGCCGCCCAGGGCCTCCAGGCCGGTGTCACGCAGCCCTTCGTCCCGGTCGACCAGCCGCCACATGCCCTGGCCCGCGGCCTGTTCGTCCTCGGTGGTGGGGACCTGGACGGCGAACGTCTCCCGTTTGAAGCGTTCCTCGGCCCAGGCGGCGGCCGCCCGCTCCTGGGAGCGCAGGCCGAGCGCGTCGACGTCCCCGCGGGTCAGCCCCCGCTTGCGGGCGATCCGTTCGGCCGCCTCGAACTGGTTGGGCAGGTCGACGTTCCACTCGTCGGGCCAGGGCTTGCCGGGGCCGTGTTTGGAGCCGCTGCCCAGCGGCACCCGGGACATCGCCTCGACGCCGCAGCCGATGCCGATGTCGATGACCCCGGCCGCGATCATGTTGGCGACCATGTGGTTGGCCTGCTGGGAGGAGCCGCACTGACAGTCCACCGTGGTCGCGGCGGTCTCGTACGGGAGGCCCATCGCCAGCCAGGCGTTGCGTGCCGGGTTCATGGACTGTTCACCGGCGTGGGTGACGGTGCCGCCGACGATCTGTTCGACGCAGTCGGGCTGGATGCCCGTACGGGCGAGGAGTTCGCGGTAGGTCTCGCCCAGGAGATAGGCGGGGTGCAGGTTGGCGAGCGCGCCTTGGCGCTTGCCGATCGGGGTGCGTACTGCTTCGACGATGACGGGTTCCGCGGCCATGACTGACTCGTCCTCTCCTCGCGTCCGCGGGGCGTCCCGGCACCCACGGAAGAAGAACTAGTACGCGTTCTAGTTCTGCCACAGTCTTATGAGCCCTCCCCCGGGGCGCAAGGGGCATGCAACGCTGTTGGCCGGAAAGGGAGTCGCCACGGCCCTTGCTAGTTGCAGAACTCGTCACTACCTTCACCGCGACCCATATCTGATGCACCGTCAGACATCGCCGCACACCGCACACCGCACACCGCACACCAGACGTCACATACCAGACGCCACACGCCAGACGCCGGCCGCCGGATGGACCAGGAGTCGCCGATGCCATGCCCCGCGTTGCCCGAAGGGTTCGACTTCACCGACCCCGACGTCTACCAGTCCCGCGTTCCGCTCCCGGAGCTCGCGCAGCTGCGGCAGACCGCGCCCGTGTGGTGGAACGCCCAGCCGCACGGCGTCGCCGGCTTCGGTGACGACGGCTACTGGGTGGTGACCCGTCACCAGGACGTCAAGGAGGTGTCCACCAAGCCGGAGATCTTCTCCGCGAACCTCAACACCGCGATCATCCGCTTCCAGGAGTCCATGACCCGCGACCAGATCGACGTCCAGAAGCTGATCATGCTCAACATGGACCCGCCCGAGCACACCCGGGTCCGCCAGATCGTGCAGCGCGGCTTCACCCCGCGCGCCATCCGCGCCCTGGAGGACGCACTGCGCGACCGGGCGGCGCACATCGTCACCGAGGCACGCCGGAAGGGCTCCGGCGACTTCGTCACCGATATCGCCTGCGAACTCCCCCTCCAGGCCATCGCGGAACTCATCGGCATTCCCCAGGACGACCGGGCCCGGATCTTCGACTGGTCGAACAAGATGATCGGGTACGACGATCCCGAACTGGCCATCACCGAAGAGGTCGGCGTCAACGCGGCCATGGAGCTGATCTCGTACGCCATGAACCTCGCCGCGGCGCGCAAGGAGTGCCCGGCCCAGGACATCGTCAGCCGGCTGGTGGCGGCTGAGCACGAGGGGAATCTCGGCTCGGACGAGTTCGGCTTCTTCGTGCTGCTGCTGGCGGTGGCCGGCAACGAGACGACGCGCAACGCCATCACCCATGGGATGCACGCCTTCCTCACCCACCCCGACCAATGGGAGCTCTACAAGCGCGAGCGCCCCGGGACGGCGGCCGAGGAGATCGTGCGCTGGGCAACGCCGGTGGTCTCCTTCCAGCGCACCGCCACCCAGGACACCGAACTGGGCGGGGCGAAGATCAAGAAGGGGCAGCGGGTGGGGATCTTCTACTCCTCCGCCAACCACGATCCGGAGGTCTTCGACCGTCCCGAGGTCTTCGACATCACCCGCGACCCCAACCCCCACCTGGGGTTCGGCGGCGGCGGACCGCACTTCTGCCTCGGGAAGTCCCTTGCGGTCCTGGAGATCAACCTGATCTTCAACGCGCTCGCCGACGCCATGCCTGACATCAGCCTGGCGGGCGACCCGCGCCGGCTCCGCTCAGCCTGGCTCAACGGGGTCAAGGAACTTCAGGTTCACTACGGCTGAGCCGACCGGCGCAACGGCCGACGGCGAGCACGGAGCGGCGAGCGGCGAGCGGCGAGCACCGAGCAGGGAAAGCCGGACCGGCGGTATGTCCGAAAACGGTTCCACCCTCAACCCTTGCCAGCCGCCATGGGCAGACTTACATTCAACTCGCCGGTAACAATTGGTAGTTCGGCATTTTCGCGCACCGCTCGACACCGCGCACCCCCGAGCCGCACAACTTCCCCCGTGGATGCACAGGCCGGCTCCCCGCGCGACTTCAGCACCACCCGCACCTTGCACACCCGCACCTTGCACACCCGCACTTTGCGCATCCGCACCCCACACGTTCGACAGTGCGCTCCACCGCTCTTCGAAGGGGACATACCATCATGAAGGACGCACACGGCAGACCCGTCACGGGACGTATCAGCTGGCGGAAGTTCGCCGTGCTGTCCGTTCCGGCCCTCGCCGGCACCGCCGCCCTGGGCATCGCCCTGGCCAATGGGGCGCTGGCGGCGTCATTCGCCGTCTCGGGGCAGCAGTTCAAGGTCTCCGCCGACAGCCTCACGGGCGAGGGGTTCGCCCAGTACGGCGGTGTGGACGCAAACGCCAGGGGAGATCTCCTGCCGGTCGCTGTCACCGCCATCAAGTCGGCCCAGATGAACCACCTGTGCCAGTCGGTCGTCACCCATCTGCCGGTCATCGGCGATATCTCGCTCAACCTCAGCGCCGGTACGGGCGGCAAGCCCGTCGAGGCGACCAATCTCTTCGTGGACGCCACCCAGCTCTCCGGCAATGCGACCTTCCACCAGATCGAGATCGGCCGGGACGCCTCCACCCTGGACAAGGGGCCGGACAGCGCCCAGGGCATGCAGGACCTCTTCGCCCAGCAGGCCGATGACATCAACATCAGCAGCCTCCGGCAGACCGCCTGGGCCACCAACGCGGGGACCTTCAAGCTGTCCGGCCTCAATATGAAGATCTCCAAGGGCAAGAAGGAATGCTTCTGACCTGGCGGCGCTGGCGGAGGGGGCGGCCCTTCTGGGGCGGTCTGTCGGCCGTCCTCGCCGGCGCCGAGATCTGCGCCATCCCGCTGGCACCGCTGAAGATCATGCTGCAACAGGGCATCGCGGGTATCCCGTCGGTGCTGATGGGGCTGGTGATGATCGTGATGGGGCTCTCGGCGTGGTTCGCGCCGCACTACCGGGGCCTCGCGGGCGTGCTCACCGTGCTGTGCGCGGCGGCCGCGCTGGTGATGTCCAACCTCGGCGGCTTCCTGATCGGCACCATCATCGGGATTCTCGGCGGCTCGATGATCTTTGCCTGGCAGCCGGTCGCCCCTGCGGAAGCCGAAACCGCCACCGCCACCCCATCCGCACCCGCACCCGCACCCGCACCCGCCGCAACCACCGCTGCTCCCGGGGCCGTTCCCGAGCCCGGGACCGTTGCCGAACCCGGTGCCCGTGCCGAGCCCGGCAGCAGCGCGCGGCCCGCCCCCAGCGAACCGTAAGCCCGCCGTCGGCCGGCGTCGGCCGGCGTCGGCCCGTACACGCACCCCCGTACGTACACCCCCACACCTGCCCGCGTACGGAACCGGAGCCCGGCCCGCACCACCCGCCGCACCGCGCCGTCCGGCACCCACCCGCTCCCTCCGGCACCCACCCCTCGAAGGAGACCCACGATGACCATGACGCAGCCCGCCCGGCACACACCCCGTCAGCGCGCCTTACTCACCGCCGGCACCGGAGTCGTCGCGGCCCTCGGTTTGTCGCTCGCCATGACGGGCTCGGCGACGGCACAGCCCGCCGGGGCACCGTCCGCCGCGGCAGCGTCCACGACCGTGAGCCCCGCAGGCCACAGCTTCACCGCCACGCTCAGCGGCAAGGCCACCTTCAAGGCCGGTTCGGTGACCGTCACCTGCACGGTCTCCTCCTCCAGCGGGCAGGTTCCGGCCGCGCCCGGCAACCACAACCCGGCGGGCCCGGTCAGCAGCTCCACCACTCCGGCCACCTACAGCTCCTGCACGACGAGCATGCCGGGCGTCAGCGCGAGCGTCACCACCAGCGGCACCTGGGGCGTGGCCATGCAGAACGGGGCGCCGGTGACCGCCGGACTGACCATCCCCGTCGGCGGTTTCGTGCTCAAGACCAGCGGTCTGGCGTCCTGCACGGTGACCGCGGCCCCCACCTCGGCGGCCACGGTGAACGGCACCTGGACCAACGGCGCGCCCTCCACTCTCGGCTTCACCAACGCACAGGTGCCGGTGAAGGTGACGGGCGGTTTCGGCTGCCCGACCAGCGCGACCACCTCGACGTTCAACGCCCTCTACAAGGTCGGTGACACCACCGCCCCCGCGTCCCAGATCACCGTCACGGGCTGAGCGGCGGACGGGGCACGGGTGACGGGTGACGGGTGACGGGCCGTTGTAAGCGGGCGTCACCCGCGCCCGCACCCGCCCTCGGGGGAACGTCCCCGTTCCTGCCGCACAGTCGGCCGTCGCGTCGCTCTCACCGTACGGCCAGGCCGGCGGCCGCGACGGTGACCAGCGCCGCCACGGCCACCGTGCCGCTCAGCAGCCCCGTGATCAGCCGTCGCCGCAGGGCCCGGTAGACGCCTTCGTATTCGGTCCGCAGAGCGGTGCTGCGAATCGCGATGCGCTCCAGATAGGCACGTGAGGTATCGCGCTGGTCCTGGCAGTAGCGCCATTCCACTTCCCGCCGCTGGGAGTCGGTGAGCCAGGGCAGGCCGGCACAGAAGGCCTGCGCGCGGACGCGGGTCCGGTCCTTCTCCGCCTCCCAGAGGAGAAATCCCTCGATCTCGTTGATGGCCTGGTCCCACTGCATTTCCTCGCCCCACTGAATTCCCTCGCTCCTCCGCGTTCCCTCGCTCATGTGCGTGCCCCGATGCCGGCGGCAGGCGTTTTCCCGGCGGCATCCGCCAGGGCCTTTCCGCCCCCTGCGATCTCCGGGTGGTGCAGATCGAACGCCGGGGATTCGGAGCGAATGCGCGGCAGGGTGAGGAAGTTGTGCCGCGGCGGCGGGCAGGACGTCGCCCACTCCAGCGAGCGGCCGTAGCCCCACGGGTCGTCGGCCTCGACCTTCTCGCCGTACTTCGCCGTCTTCCAGACGTTGTAGAAGAACGGCAGCAGGGAGAGCCCGAGGAGGAAGGAGAAGATGCTGGAGACGGTGTTCAGGGCGGTGAATCCGTCCGCGGCGAGATAGTCGGGGATACGCCGCACCATGCCCTCGGCGCCCAGCCAGTGCTGGACGAGGAAGGTGCCGTGGAAGCCCACGAACAACGTCCAGAAGGTGATCTTGCCCAGCCGCTCGTCCAGCATCTTGCCGGTGAACTTCGGCCACCAGAAGTGGAAGCCCGCGAACATCGCGAAGACGACCGTACCGAACACCACGTAGTGGAAGTGCGCCACCACGAAGTACGAGTCCGAGACATGGAAGTCCATCGGCGGCGACGCCAGGATGACACCGGTCAGACCACCGAAGGTGAAGGTGATCAGGAAGCCGATCGTCCACAGCATCGGCGTCTCGAAGGACAGCGAGCCCTTCCACATCGTGCCGATCCAGTTGAAGAACTTCACACCGGTCGGCACCGCGATCAGGAACGTCATGAACGAGAAGAACGGCAACAGCACACCGCCCGTCACATACATGTGGTGCGCCCACACCGTGACCGACAGACCGGCAATCGACACCGTCGCCGCAATCAGACCCATGTAACCGAACATCGGCTTCCGGGAGAACACCGGAATGACCTCGGAAATGATGCCGAAGAACGGCAAAGCGATGATGTACACCTCTGGATGACCGAAGAACCAGAAAAGATGCTGCCAGAGCAACGCCCCGCCATTCGCGGCATCGAAGACATGCGCCCCGAATTTACGGTCCGCCTCCAGCGCGAACAGCGCCGCCGCCAGCACCGGGAAGGCCAGCAGGACCAGCACACCGGTCAGCAGCACATTCCAGGTGAAGATCGGCATCCGGAACATCGTCATGCCGGGAGCCCGCATGCAGATGATCGTCGTGATGAAGTTGACCGAACCGAGGATCGTACCGAAGCCCGAGAAGGCCAGACCCATGATCCACATATCGCCGCCGATACCCGGGGAATGCACGGCGTCGGAGAGCGGCGCATACGCGAACCAGCCGAAGTCCGCCGCCCCTTGAGGGGTCAGAAATCCCCCGACCGCGATCAGCGAACCGAAAAGATAGAGCCAGTAGGCGAACATGTTCAGCCGGGGAAAGGCGACATCGGGCGCGCCGATCTGCAGCGGCATAACCCAGTTCGCGAAGCCGGCGAACAGCGGCGTCGCGAACATCAGCAGCATGACCGTGCCGTGCATCGTGAACGCCTGGTTGAACTGCTCGTTCGACAGAAGCTGGTGGCCCGGACGGGCGAGCTCGGCGCGCATCAGCAGCGCCATCACTCCGCCGACGCAGAAGAACGCGAAGGCGGTGACCAGATAGAGCGTGCCGATCGTCTTGTGGTCAGTGGTCGTCAGCCACTTCACGGGAGATCTCATGCCCCGTAGGTGTCCGCACCCGCCGCGGACGTCACAGGGGGCGAGGAACGACGGGCCCCGACAGCCGGTGGCAAGTCTCACCCCGGGAGGTGTGACGATCAGGGCCATGCCGGACACCAAGGGTTCATGAGCACGGACGACGCCTTCGCCGAGGCCTATCGCGCGCACTACTGGGCGGTCAGCCGCTTTGTCGCGCGACGGCTGGACGGGCAGGCACACGAGGTCGAGGAAGTGGTGGCGGAGGTCTTCTCCATAGCCTGGAGACGCCGCACCGAACTCCCCGACGCGCCACTGCCCTGGCTGTACGGGGTGGCCCGGAACTGTCTGGCCAATACGGTGCGGGGGCTGGGCCGTTACCGGCGGCTGCTGCACCGGCTCGGCAACCACGAGGCGGCGCACCAGCGGCAGACCGTGGAGAGCCCGGACGTGGAGCGGCCCGGCTCCTGGGTGCACGAGGCGCTGGCCCGGCTCTCCCCCGCCGACCGGGAGGTGCTGCGCCTGACGGCCTGGGAGGAACTGACCGTCGAGGAGCTGGCGGTGACCCTCGGCTGCGGCCGGAGCGCGGCGGCCATGCGGCTGCACCGGGCGCGCGGCCGGCTCCGTACGCAGATCGAGCGGATGCGGCAGAGAGGCGCCGCCCGGCCCGACGCGCGCCCGCCACGGCCCGACGCGCCCCCTGCCCAGCCATCGTCACCCCCTGCGCAGCCCCCCTCACCAGCCGCGCAGCTCCCCTCACCAGCCACACCGCCCAGAGTGACCCACCACCCCGTACCGACCCGAGCCGGAGGCCGCCGCCATGACTGAGGAACTGGAGCTGCTGCGGCAGGCCGACCCCGTCTCCGCCGATGAGGGGCCCTGGCGCGACCGCCCGCTGACCGCATCGGCCGAGGCCCGCCTGCAGGCGTTGACGGCCGGCGCGAGTGCGAGCGCGAGCACCCGCGGCCGTCCGCGACCCGTCCGCCGCCGCCGTCTGGTGCTGGGCCTGACCGCCGTGTCCTCGGCCGTCGTCGCCGCCCTCGTCCTCACCTTTTCCGGTGCCGGCAGCGGCCCCGCCGTCGCGGCGCCCGTCGCCCTCGCCCTGCACGCCGATGCGCCGTCCGTCCCGCTGGACGTCCTCGCCCGCCGGGCGGAGGCCAGGGCACGGGCGGCCGGTGCCGCGGACGGGCCGAGCCGGGGCAGCCATCTGCAGAGCTGGTACATGAGCATGGAGTCGGGCCCCGACGCCGATCCGCCCGTCACCGTGCCCGAGGAGCGCATCACCCGCTGGCACGACGACGGCAGCGGCTCGGAACTCGTCGTGGCCACCGACCCGCGGCACCCGGGCCGCCCGGTGATCCACGACAACGACGGCCACTGGCAGACGGTCAGCGACGGCAAGGTGCTGCACCGCAAGACCTATCCGGCGGGCTCGGAGGCACAGCACAGCGGCCTCGCCTCCCGTACGAGGCCGTCGACCGACCCCGCGGCACTGCGCGAACAGCTGTCGTGGCTGTACGGCGGTCCCGGCAACACCCGTACGACTCCGGAGCTCCTGTCGGCGCTCTCCTCCTTCCGCCAGGAGTGGACCCCGGGCCCGCGCGAGACGGCCGCCATCGTCCGGATGCTGGCCGACGCGGGCGGGCTGCGGCAGGCGGGCGTGGTCACCGACCGGCTGGGCCGGCGCGGGCAGGCGTATGTATACGACGGACCCGACGGCGCCGCGAACTCCACCCGCCAGATGGTGATCTTCGATCCGCGCACCGGCGAACTCCTGGGGCTGGAGATCACCTTCACCAAGGACGCGCCGGAGTTCAAGATCAAGGCGGGGGAGGTCATGTCGTACGAGGCGTGGATGCCGTGAGGCGTGGATGCCGTGAGGCGTGGATGCGGTGAAGCGCGGCTGCGGTGAAGCGCGGCTGCGGTGAAGCGTGGCTGCGGTGAAGCGCGGCTGCCGTGAAGCGGACGGCGCGAAGCGCGGCTGCCGTGAGGCGCGGACGCCGGTACCTGCGCCGCCAGGAGGGTCTGGATTCCGGGCAGGCCCGGCGGCGCGCCATGGCGACCGGCCGGGCCCGCGCCCGAGTGGCGGGGCCGGCGGTCATGGCCGATCCTTGAGGGAACGCGACGATCCACCTCGGCGCGGCGGTCGGAAGTGTGCCGCCGCGCCGCTTCCGTGTCGGCCGCGCCGCTCCCATGTCGCCCGCACCGTTTCCGCGCCGGCCACGCCGCCTCCCTGCCCGCCGCGGCACCCCGTCGTCCGGGGCCACCCCCTCCGTCCCCTCCACCCCCTCCCCCGCATACGTGGCACACCCATGCAGGCCTATGCGCAGCGCCATACACGGCACACCCCACGCGTGGCCCACCTCACAATTCACCGAAGGTTGCAGCGGATCACCGCGATATGGATCACAGACATAAGTGCCGTGGATTGCTGCGCGAGAGGGCGTTTACCCAGCAAGGAGCGGGTATACGGCCACCTGCGCGGTCGTCCGCGCACTGTCCGTGATGATCCGGTCTGCCCCTATGGTCGACCTTTGCCCGCCGCTCCACGGCGGGCTTTGGCCCGCCACCCCGTGGCGGGCGGAGTCATGTTGTCGTCCAAAGAGAGCGCAGGCGAGCGAGCACGTGCCGACGCATTCCACCGTCGCCCCCGGGCCCCGTAACCCCGTCGGCAGCCGTGCCGATACCGCATCCGACCCGCAGGGGCGGGCCGGAGATCCGGCACAGCAGCCATCGGACGAGGTGACCGTCGTCGATCCGGCGATGGTCAAACGCGCCGTGTCGGCGGCCGCGCTCGGCAATGCGATGGAGTGGTTCGACTTCGGCGTGTACAGCTACATCGCGGTCACCCTCGGACACGTCTTCTTCCCGTCCGGGAATCCGACCGCGCAGTTGCTGTCGACGTTCGGGGCGTTCGCAGCAGCGTTCCTGGTCCGCCCCATCGGCGGCATGGTCTTCGGGCCGCTCGGTGACAAGATCGGCCGGCAGAAGATCCTCGCGATCACCATGATCATGATGGCCGCGGGCACCTTCTCCATCGGCCTGATCCCGTCCTACGCCTCCATCGGCGTCGGGGCGCCCATCCTGCTGCTCGTCGCCCGCCTGGTACAGGGCTTCTCCACCGGCGGCGAATACGGCGGCGCCTCCACCTTCATCGCCGAGTACGCGCCCGACAAGAAGCGCGGATTCCTCGGCAGCTGGCTGGAGTTCGGCACCCTGGCCGGTTACGTCGGCGGCGCCGGCCTGGTCACGCTGATGACCGCGCTGCTGTCCACCGACGCCCTGACCTCCTGGGGCTGGCGCATCCCGTTCCTGATCGCCGGACCGATGGGCATCATCGGCCTCTACCTGCGGATGCGGCTGGAAGAGACCCCGGCCTTCGCCCAGTTGGAGAAGGAGGCGCGGACCAAGGAGAAGGCGCGCCGCGAGGCCGAGAAGCGGATCGGCATCCGCGAGATGATCTTCGGTCAGTGGCGGTCGATGCTGCTCTGCGTCGGGCTGGTCCTGGTCTTCAACGTCACGGACTACATGCTGCTGTCGTACATGCCCAGCTACCTGACCTCGGAGCTCAAGTACGACGAGACGCACGGACTGCTGGTCGTGCTCGCGGTGATGGTCCTGATGATGGGCGTCCAGCCGTTCGCGGGCCGGCTCACCGACCGCTTCGGCCGCCGTCCGGTCATCGGCGCGGGCTGCATCGGCTTCCTGGTGCTGTCCGTGCCGGCCCTGCTGCTGATCCGGCAGGGTTCGCTGGCCGCCATCGCGCTGGGCATGGCCGCCCTCGGCCTGCTGCTGGTCACCTTCACCGCGGCCATGCCGTCCACGCTGCCCGCGCTCTTCCCGACCAAGGTGCGCTACGGCTCGCTGTCGATCGGCTTCAACGTGTCCGTGTCGCTCTTCGGCGGGACGACGCCGCTGGTGGTCACCGCCCTGATCGGCGCGACCGGCAACAAGATGATGCCCGCCTACTACATGATGGCGGCGGCCGTGATCGGCGGCATCGCCGTCCTGCTGATGTCGGAGAGCGCCCGCAAGCCGCTGCCCGGCTCCCCGCCGGCGGTCGAGACCGAGGCGGAGGCCCGCGAGGTCCGCAGCGCGGCCACGGCCGGATCGGCAGCCTGACCGCACACAGCGCAGCACCGCGCGCCCTGGCAGACGACGGCCCGATCGGGTCCTTCACCACTGCCGCTTCATTCCGCCCCGCCGGTCCGACCGGCGGGGCGGAGTGCGTGTGGGGCGGAGTGCTGTGTAGGGCCTCAGGTCCGCTGCCTCAGGTCCGCTGCCTCACGTGTAAGGCTCACGCCTGCGGCCTCACGTGTACGGCTCACACCTACGGCTTTCACGGCTCACGCCTGCGGCCTCACGCCTGGCGCCTCATGTCTGCGCGCCGGCCCCACGGAAGGCACCCGGCGTGACACCGAAGCAGCGCACGAACCAGCGGTGGAAGTGGGCCTGGTCGGCGAAGCCGGCCTCGGTGGCCGCCTCGGCGGTCGGCCGGCCGTCGACGAGGAGCGTGCGGGCGCGGCGCAGCCGCAGCAGCCGCTGGAAATCACTGGGCGCCATGCCGTACTCGGCCCGGAACGCCCGGTAGAGCGCAAAGCGGCTGCAGCCCGCCGCATCGGCGAGATCCTGGGCGGACAGCGGCTGGTCGTAGGCCGCCGTCAGCAGCTCGCGGACGCGCCGGGCCGCCGGTGCCTGCGCGCCCGGGGGCAGTTCGCGCGGTCCGGCGGGCGTGGCGCCGCGGGACGCGTTGCGCCGCACCATGGCCTCGACGGCCGCGGTGAGCCGTTCCTCCCGCACCAACGGGTCCGCGCCGCCGACCAGTGCCGGGTGCAGCCGGCGCAGGGCGCGGGCCAGCACCGGGTCGTCGACGACCGGACGGGCGAACAGCGGCATGGCGCCCCGGCCGTCGGTGACATCGTCGAGGACGTCGCGGACCACGTCCGGGCCGATATGCATGATCCGGTAGGTGAAGCCGAGTTCGACGGCGGACTCCCCGTCGTGCGGGTCGTCCGGATTGAACGCCATCACCATGCCGGCCGCGCTGGTGTGGCCCGCACCGCGGCAGGTGAAGCGCTGGGCGCCGGTCTCCGTCACGGCGAACGAGTAGGCGTCATGACTGTGCGGGTGGAAGACATGGCGGACGAAGTGCGCGTGCATCGCTTCCAGGGGCCGCTCGGGGTCGCGCCAGTAGCGCGCCCAGTCCCCGCCGTGCTGCCTGCTCATCACTCCAGTCTGCCGCGCCGCACCAGCGTTCAAGACGGCCGTCCGGATGCCGGACGACACTCCCCGTATGACGACTGCACCGACCGCACCGACCGCACCTGCCGACACGACCCCGGCCGCATCCGACGACACGGCCCCGACCACATCCCCCGGCACGGCACCCGCCGCGCCCCGCTTCGACACCAAGATCGCCGTGATCGTCCGGGACGACCTCGCCGTCTGGCAGAAGCTGAACGTCACCGCCTTCCTCGCCAGCGGTATCGCGCACGCCCGTGACGACATCATGGGCAAGCCCTACGAGGACGCCTCCGGGCAGGACTACTTGGCACTCCTCCGCGAGCCCGTGCTGTGCTACACCGCCGATGCCCGAGGACTGACCCGTACCCACGCCCGCGCACTCAGCCGCGGCGTACCGACCGCCCTGTACACCGCCGACATGTTCCGCACGGGGAACGACGACGACAACCGGGCCGCGGTGCGCGCGGTGGCCGTCGCCGACCTCGACCTGGTGGGACTCGCCGTCCACGGACCGCGCGGCATCATCGACAAAATCACCAAGGGCCTGAAACTGCACGGCTGAACGACCACCCCCGCGGGCTCTGCCCCGGGCCCTGGCCCTGGGTTCCGTTCCAGCCACGCGGCATCAACGAGCCCGCCGACGCAAGGAGTCCGCCGAGGTCCGCAGCCGACCGGTTGTTCCGCGTCCGCGGCCGGCTCCGCTGTAGATCCGGTGCGCCACGCACTTTGCAACCGGGGCCGGTTCGCCCTCCAGCGGCCGGCCGTCGAGCGGCAGCTCCACGAGGCGCGCGGAACGCCGCAAGTCGGCTGCTTCGGGAGGCCGATCCTCCTGGGAAGCAAGCGAGAACCCTCCGTGGGACATCGCACGGTAGTAGCTCTTGCGCTGTCCTTGGGGCCTTCGACGTCTTGATATCGGGAATCCCGATATCGGGAATCCCGCGTACTTGATACGGCCCTTCCTCCGAGCCGCGGAAGTTGCCCGTGGAATCGCTGTCGCGCAGGCGGCGCGCCTCGCTCGTTGCCGCGGGGCGGCCGTGCGGCAAGATGGAGCCATGAGCGTAGTCAAGATCAATGTACTGACCGTGCCCGCCGAGCAGCGCGAGGTGTTGGAGAAGCGCTTCGCCTCCCGCGCCGGAACGGTGGATTCCTCGGACGGCTTCGAGTGGTTCGAGCTGCTGCGCCCCGTGGAGGGCACCGAGCAGTACCTCGTCTACACCCGGTGGCGGGACGAGGAGTCGTTCCAGGCGTGGATGGAGGGGCCCATGAAGGCCGCGCACCAGCAGGGCGGCGACGGGGGCGGCGAGCGGCCCAAGCCCGCCGCGTCCGGGTCCACTCTGTGGTCCTTCGAGGTGGTGCAGCAGACCGGCCCGAAGCAGGGCTGACCGACCGGCCGGAAACAGGGCTGAGCGCCCTCGGCGGCGTCACTCGGAAAACCGTTGCGCCACGTGCCGCACCGGCCGCCACAATGACGGCATGAGTGATGTCGCCGCCCTCCGCCTTCCCTGGGCCGTCTCCGCGGAGCCGGCCGGCTCGCCGGATGCCGAGACGCTGTTGCGCGAGTACTACACCGAGGTGGCGGACCGCTACTTCGCCCTGCACGAGGGCCGCCGCTCGACTCCGCAGGAGATCGACGAGGGCGTGGCGGAGTACCCCAGCACCGATCTGACGCCGCCGCACGGCACGCTGCTGGTGGCCCGCCAGGGTGAGGTGGCGGCGGGCTGCGTCGGCGTGCGGATGCTGGACGCACGGACCGCGGAGCTCAAGCAGATGTTCGTACGGGCCGCCCGGCGCGGCCGGGGCGGTGCGGGAATGCTGCTCACGGCCGCCGAACGGGCCGCGGCGCGGCTGGGCGCCGAGCGGATCCGGCTGGACACCCGGCGGGATCTGGTGGAGGCCGTCGCGCTCTACCGGCGGCACGGCTTCGTGGAGATCGATCCGTATCACGAGGACCCTTACGCGGAGATCTTCTTCGAGAAGCGGCTGGACGGGAGCTGTTGACCGGCCGGGAGGATCCGGGGCCGGTACGGCGCCAACGCCGAGTCGGCGGACGGGGCCGTCAACCCGCCTCCGGCTGCACTCACTTCGCCAGGTCAGGCGGCTGTGGCGGATGCGGAGGGGGCGGAGGGGGCGGAGGAGGCGGATGCCGAGGAGTGCGGGGCGGCGGCCGGCGGGCGGCGCCGTGGCGGGGCTCTTCCGCGTCCGAGCCGCACAGCTCCGCCGTCAGCTCCCGGACGAGTGCGGTGAGATCGGTGGGCCGGTCCTGGGTCCACCAGTCGCCCAGCAACTCCGCGAGCGACTGCCGGCGGGCCGCCGCGAGCCGGTCGGCGGCCTCCCGTCCGCTGTCGGTGAGCCGCAGGAACTGCCCGTCACGGCCGGCGAGTCCGCGTTCCTCGATCTGGCGGGTGCTCTCGGAGAGCACTGCCATCGGGACGGTGCTGCGCTCTGCGAGCAGTGCCGGTTCCACCGCGCCGTGGCGGTGGATGCGCAGGATCAGCCAGCCGGCCGCCGGCCCGAGGTCCAGCCCGGCCCGAGCGGTGATCCTCTCGTAGATGCGCTTACGGCCTTCCCTGCTGCCGAGTTTGGACAGGGCGCGGGCGCATTCGTCGTGTGAGGACCGCTCGACGGGGTTGGAGGAGAGCACCTCGCTGGTGTCGGGGGCGGTGACGCTGCCGCGCAGTGGCTCCTCCTTGAGGAACCAGGCCAGCACGAACGCGGCCAGGACGACCGGGACGGCGTAGAGGAAGACGTCGGTGATCGAGACGGAGTAGGCGTTGAGGACCCCGGCGGCCTGCGCGGACGGCAGCCGGGCGACGGTCCGCGGATCCTCGGCGATCCGGGACGGGCCGACGCCCGGCGGCAGGTGCCCTCCGGCGACGGCGTCGGCGATCCGCGGCCGGAGCCGGCTGGTGAAGAGCGTGCCGAAGAGGGACACCCCGAACGAGGCGCCGATGGAGCGGAAGAACGTGGCGCCGGAGGTGGCGACGCCCAGGTCCCGGTAGGGGACGGCGTTCTGTGCGATGAGCACCAGCACCTGCATGACCAAGCCGAGTCCGAAGCCGAAGACGAAGAGGCGGGCGCTCATCCCCGCGACGCCGCTGGACGGTTCGAGCCCGTGCAGGAGCAGCAGTCCGAGCGCCGTGACACCGGTGCCGGCGATCGGGAAGACCTTGTAGTGACCGGTGTGGCTGACGAGCTGCCCGGAGCCGGTCGAGGCGAGCAGCATGCCGCCCACCATCGGCAGCATGTGCACCCCGGACATGGTCGGCGTCACTCCCTGCACGACCTGCAGGAACGTCGGCAGATACGTCATCGAGCCGAACATCGCGAAGCCGACGACAAAGCCGATGGCGGCGGTCAGGGTGAAGGTCCGGCTGCGGAACAGGCGCAGCGGCAGGACGGGTTCGGCGGCCCGGCGCTCGATGACGAGGAACGCGCCCAGCAGTACGACACCCAGGACGCCGCATCCCACGATCTGCCAGGAGGCCCAGGGGTAGGTGACACCGCCGAGCGAGGTCATCAGGACGAAGCAGGCGGCGACCGCGGCGATCACGGCGGTGCCCGGGTAGTCGATCCGGTGCGGGGTGCGGCGGCGCGGGATGTGCAGCACGGCGGCGATGACGGCGAGGGCGACGATGCCGACGGGGACGTTGATGTAGAACACCCAGCGCCAGCTGAGGTGGTCCACGAACAGCCCGCCGAGCAGCGGTCCGAGGACACTCGTACCGCCGAAGACGGCGCCGAACAGGCCCTGGTACTTGCCGCGTTCGCGGGGCGGCACGATATCGCCGACGATCGCCATCGACAGCACGATCAGGCCCCCGCCGCCCAGCCCCTGGAGGGCCCGGAAGGCGATCAGCTGGCCCATGTTCTGCGCGATACCGCACAGTACGGAGCCGATCAGGAAGATCACGATGGCGGTCTGGAACAGTTTCTTGCGGCCGTACAGGTCACCGAGCTTGCCCCACAGGGGAGTCGCGGCCGTCGAGGCCAGGAGGTAGGCGGTGACCACCCAGGAGAGGTGGTCGAGGCCGCCGAGCTCGCTGACGATCGTGGGCAGCGCGGTGGCGACGATGGTCTGGTCGAGCGCCGCGATGAGCAGGCCGAGCAGCAGCGCGCCGATCGCGACCAGGACCGTCCGCCGTGCCCCCACCTCGCGGGGGACGGCAGGAGCGCCGGTGTCCTGCGCCATGAGCGTCTCCCTCTGTTCCGCCGGGCCGCCCTTTCCGTCGCGGAGCGCCCTTCGGGCTCCTCCCATCCTGGGCGGCCCGGGCGGATCTGGCCCGCCGGACGGCGTCCGGCATCCGGGGCCGTTCGGGGGACTCCCGGGTAGGCGGTGCGGATGCCTTCGAGCGCCTGCGCGAACGGGTGTGCCCTTCGGACAATCGCTGCCGGTTCGATGCCTCCAGGGAGCGGCTTCGATCCGCTGTGCATTCGGCCGTACGTGTCACTGGCCGGCGGCGCGGACGACGACACCGGCGGCGTCACCCGCTCTCCGGCGTACTCCCCCGGCGCGCTCCCCCGCAGGCAGCGCCCCCCAGCGCGCCGCCCCGGGCATCCCTGGAGCCCCGCACCCGCGAGCCGGCGGACAGCCCGTCCTGACCCGGCGCACGGCTCCTCCTGCCCCGGCGGACGGCCCGTCCTGACCCGCCGGACCGGCCCCGGCGCGGGGCGCTGACCAGGCCCGGTTGTCGGCACCCGGAAACGTTTTGTATCGTGAAGAAACAAAGTGGTTCCGCCCGCACTCCCTGACCGGCGGGCGGAACCACTCTTGTGTTCCCCGTGCGATCCGCGCTCCCTCTGCGATCCGCAGATCCGCACCGTCCGCACGGCCGTCCGGATACAGCAGCACCGTCCGGACACGGCAGCACCGTCCGGACACGGCAGCACCATCCGTATGACCGTCCGCATACCGCGGCACCGTCCGTGTGTACGCCCGTAGCGCCCAGGAGCCCGCCGATGCCGGCCACCACCACGCTCACCGCCCGCGCCCTGCTGCTGGACATGGACAGCACGATCGTGAATTCCGAGGCGGTCGTGGAGCGCTGCTGGCGCCGCTGGGCCGGCGAGCAGGGGCTGGACGCGGACGAGGTCCTCAAGGTCGTCCACGGCAGGCAGGGCTGGGCCACCATGGCCGCACTGCTGCCGGACCGTCCCATGGAACTCAACCTGGCCGACAACCGCCGGATGCTGGCGCAGGAGACCTCCGACACGGACGGTGTGGTGCCGGTGCCCGGCGCGCCCGCCTTCATGGCCGCCCTCGCCACCGTCCCGCACGCCCTGGTGACCTCCGCCGACATCCCGCTCTCCGACGCCCGGATGGGCGCGGCGGGGCTGCCGATGCCCGCCGTGCGGATCACGGCGGAGAGCGTGAGCGCCAGCAAGCCCGACCCGGAGGGCTTCCTCAAGGGCGCGGCCGAGCTGGGTTACGCGCCCGGGGACTGCCTGGTCTTCGAGGACTCCGAGGCGGGCATCGAGGCGGGCCGGGCGGCCGGTATGCGGGTGGTCGGCGTCGGCGACCGGGCCGCGGCCTTCGCCCCCACCGCGCAGGTGCGCGACCTCACCGGCGTCCGCGTCGAGGCGCTGGCGGACGGCATGATCGCGGTGCATCTCACGGACTGAGCCCCCGCACCGAGCACGGAGCGAGGAGCGAGGGACGCGGGCGAGGAGCGAGCAGCAGCGCGGGGCGAGGAGGGAGCCCCCGCGCGCCCCGCCCCGCCCCGCGCACAACTCAGCCGGAGACCGCCTCGTACAGGCTGAAGCCGGCCAGCACCAGCATCACCCCCGCCGCGATCTTGGTGATGAGCTTCAGCGGCACGTACTTCATGAGCGTCCGGCCGCCCAGGATGCCCAGGCCGGCCACCGCCCACAGGGCCAGGACGGCGCCGGTGCCGACCGAGAGCGGGTCGTCGTAACGGGCCGCGAGGTTGGCGGTCATGATCTGCGTCAGATCACCGAACTCGGCGACCAGGATCATCATGAAACCCGCCCCGGAGACCTTCCAGAAGCTCTGGTCGGCGGGCTTCTTCACTTCTTCCTCGTCGTCGTCCTTCCTGAACAGCAGCACGGCGGCGCCCGCCAGGAAGAGGACACCGACCACACCCTGGACCCAGCGGTGCGGGAGCAGCGTCAGCACGCTGCCCGCGGCGATGGCGAGCGCCACATGCACCAGGAAGGCCGCGGCGACACCGGCGAAGACGTACGAGGCGCGGTAGCGGGTGCCGAGCATCAGGCCGGCGAGGGCGGTCTTGTCGGGCAGTTCGGCGAGGAAGACGACGCCGAAGACGACTGCGGCGACGGTAAGGCTGAACACGGGGTGGGATACCTCGATCGGTCGGGCCGCGCCAAAGGGGCCCGGAAGAGGGGTCGCTTCGGCACGGCAGCGTCAGACACTGCGGCCGAAGGTCTCGCTGGCCAGGTACGCGTACGCACCGGGCTCCGGGCGCCGGCTCCCCCGTTGTCACCGCGTATGTCACGCGCTCCACCACGAATGGCGGCTGTCAACGGGAGGGCAGTATGTCGACGGTCCGGCAGAGAGCTACTCCCCTTCTGCTGCCGTCAAGGGTACGCGGTGCAGCCGTCCGCGCGCGACCAGCTCCAGCACCGTCGCACAGGCAGCCGCCTGCACCGCCAGCAGCGCGACCAGCACGAACAGCTGCACCGCGCCCGCCTGTACGGGGGAGGCCCCGCCCAGCAGCATCCCGACGAAGGCGCCGGGCAGCGTGACCAATCCCACGGTCCGGGTCTGGTCGAGCCCCGGCAGCAGGGCGTCCGAGGCGGCCGGGCGGGCGACCTCCATCCGGGCGTCGCGGTCCACCAGCCCCAGCGCGAGGCCCGCCTCGAACTCGCCGTGCCGCGTCGCCAGCTCGTCCAGCGCCCGCCGCCCGCCCAGGACGGTGGCGGTCAGCGCGCCGCCGATCAGGATGCCCGCGACGGGGATCAGGGTCAGGCCGCGCGGCGGCACCAGGCCGGTGAGCAGCAGCAGGGCGACGACCGGGACGACCCCGGCGGCGATCGGTGCGGCGGCCCACCACCAGGTGCGGTTCCGGGTGATCCGGCGGCCCGCGGTCCGTACCGCCACCGCGAACATCAGCGCGAGGAAGCTCAGCAGCCAGGGGAGGGCGTGCACCACCCAGCCGATGAGGTAGGAGACGGCGGCGAGCTGGGCGGCGGCGCGCAGTCCGGCGACGGCGATGGCCCGGGCATGGCCGAGGCGCGCCAGCGCGGCGACGGCCACCGCGGCGGCCAGCAGGACGGCGAGGACGACCCCGAGGGTGACGTTGACCGGCAGCAGCACGCGGCTCACTGTAGGGCGGCGGCGGGGCGCACACGCGGGAGCGGGTCAACCGGAGTGCCGTGATGCATTTGTGGTGCTCCGTCAGATCCCCTTGAAGTGACGTGAGCATGTCGCCACTCTGTTACCTGGTGCCCATCTCGTGGAAACCCCACATCGCCACGATGGGGCGGCACCGCACAGTAACTTCCCCCCACAATCCGGGAGTTTCGATGAACAAGGTCTACGCGCGTCGAGTGTCCCTCGCCGCGGGATCGGCGGCGGCGCTGGTCTGCACGCTGGCGCTCAGCGGTCAGACCGCCCAGGCGGCACCGCCCAGCCCGCCGGACGCGGCCACCGCACGGACGTACCTCAGCCAGATCAAGGAACAGCCCGAGGGCCCGCAGGACGGCTACAGCCGCGACAAGTTCCCGCACTGGATCGACCAGGGCAAGAACTGCGACACCCGCGAAGTGGTGCTCAAGCGCGACGGCACGGACGTGAAGCAGGACGACAGCTGCAAGGCGACCAGCGGCAAGTGGGTCTCCGCCTACGACGGCGCGACCTGGACCAACCCGGCCGACCTGGACATCGACCACGTCGTACCGCTCTCGGAGGCCTGGAAGTCGGGCGCGGCGCAGTGGACCACCGCGCGCCGCCAGGAGCTCGCCAACGACCTCACCCACTCCCAGCTGATCGCCGTCACCGACAACCTCAACCAGGAGAAGGGCGACAAGGACCCGGCGAAGTGGCTGCCGCCGAAGGCCTCCTACCACTGCGAGTACGCCCGGATGTGGGTGTCGGTCAAGCATGAGTACGGCATGACCGCGGACTCGGCGGAGAAGGCCGCGCTGAAGAAGATCCTGGACGGCTGCTGAGCGACCCGGTCCCGCGGCTGCCCGCGGGACCGGTCCTGCGCGCCCGCCGTCCGCAGCCACCGGCCGGCGGGCGCGCCGCGCCCCGGCCCCCCGCAGCGCCCGTCGTGCTCCTATCCTCTGACCACGACGAGTGGGGAGACACCGATGGCCGGACTGCGCTTGGGGCCGCTGCTGCGCTACGTCGACGCACACAGCGCGACGGTGTGGGTGGAGACCGATGAGCCGTGCGTGGTGCACATCCGCTGCGACGACGGGGCGGCAGGCACGGAACGGACCTGGCAGGTGGCCGGGCACCACTATGCGCTGGTCCCGGTGACCGGCCTCACGCCCGGCACCGAGACGCCCTACCAGGTCCTGCTGGAAGAGCCGGGGGCGTCCCCCGGCGGTGCCCGGGGGCAGGTCTGGCCGCCGCCCGGCAGCCGCTTCCCGGCGAGCACCATCCGTACGCTGCCCGCCTCCCCCGACGAGCCGCTGCGTTTCGCCTTCGGTTCCTGCCGCTGGTCGGCGACGCCCTCCAACGCGGCGCACGACCCGGTGGGCCCGGACGCCCTGGACACCCTCGCCGCCACACTGGCCGCCGATCCCGGCCGGCCGCGCCCCGACGTACTGCTCCTGCTGGGCGACCAGGTCTACGCCGACCAGACCTCCGCGGCGACCGCCCGCGTGCTGGCCGGCCGCCGCGACCTCGGCGAACCGCCCTGGAAACAGGTCGCGGACTTCGAGGAGTACACCCACCTCTACTACGAGTCCTGGCTCGACCCGGAGGTCCGCTGGCTGCTGTCCACGGTCCCCAGCTGCATGATCTTCGACGACCACGATGTGATCGACGACTGGAACACCTCGGCGGCCTGGGTGGCCCGGATGCGGGCGACCCCCTGGTGGCGGGAGCGGATACTCGGCGGCCTGATGTCGTACTGGGTCCACCAGCACCTGGGCAATCTCTCGCCCGCCGAGCTGGCCGCCGACGCGCTGTACGCGCGGGTGCGGGCGCTGCCGGACGCGACGGAGGCGGTGCGGGAGTTCGCGGCCGGCGCGGATGCCGATCCGGCCTGCGCCCGCTGGAGCTACCGCCGCGACTTCGGCCGGGTGCGGCTGGTCATGATCGACACCCGGGCCACCCGCGTGCTGGACGAGAGCAATCGCGCGATGCTCGACAAGACCGAGGGCGAATGGCTGCGGCAGGCGGTGCTGGAGGGGCGCGGCGGCTACGACCATCTGCTGCTGGGCAGTTCGCTGCCCTGGCTGCTGCCGCATCTCATCCACGCCGCGGAGGGCTGGAACGCGGCGCTGTGCGCCGGCGAGCGCGGCCCTCGCTGGGCCCGCAGAAGCGAGTTCCTGCGCCAGCGCGCCGACTTGGAGCACTGGGCGGCCTTCCCCGGTTCGTTCACCGCGCTCACCGAACTGATCGCCGAGGCCGCTGGTGGCGCGGACGCCCCGGCGACGGTCTGTGTGCTGTCCGGGGATGTACACCACGCCTATGTGGCCGAGCCGCACTGGCGCGGCGCCGGGCCGCACCCCACGAGCCGGGTGCTGCAACTGACCTGCTCCCCCGTTCACAACAGCATCCCCGGCTCGCTGCAGGCCGGCTTCCGCTTCGGCTGGAGCCGGTCGGGCCGCTGGCTGGGGAAGCTGCTGGCCCGGCACGGGCGGCTGACCCGCCCGGCGGTGAAGTGGCGGCGTACGGGCGGCCCGTGGTTCGGCAACCAGCTGATGACGCTGACCCTGGCGGGCCGGACGGCACGCCTCGCCCTGGACCAGACCCGCCGGGAGAAGCGGGGCGGCGTCCGGCTCGTCACGGTCTGGCGGGCGGCGCTGTCCGATGCGCGGGCCGGCGGGACATCGGGTGGTGCGGGCGGGCGTGCCCCGGGGACCCGACGGCCGAAGACCGGATGATCCGGACGCTCCGGTTCCGGTAACTGTCCGGCAGGGGTCCGGCAGGGCGGGCGGCCGGGCAACCGAGCCGGGAGTCCCGCGTATTTTTTGCCCACCCCCGGGTGCTGCAACGGCGGATCGGGCGGTGATGATGGGGCGCACCTTTGCCCGTCGCCCGCACTCTCGGGCGGCCGCGCCCGCGCGCCGGCCGTCCGCCGCCCCAGGGAGAGCCCCTTTTGGCCGCCGACCATCTCGCCGACCGCCAGCCCCGGCCCGCTCTCGCCCTCGTCGGTGCGGGGCCGCGCGGGACGAGCGTGCTGGAACGGATCTGCGCCTCGGCCGCCGAACTGGCCCCGGGTGCCCGGCTGACCGTCCATGTCGTCGACCCCGCCCCGCCCGGCGCCGGCCAGGTGTGGCGCACCGCCCAGCCCCCCGAGCTGCTGATGAACACCGTGGCCTCGCAGGTCACGCTGTTCACGGACGACAGCGTCGAGTGCGCGGGGCCGATACGTACCGGGCCGAGCCTGTACGCCTGGGAGGGCTGTGAGGTCGGCCCGGACGACTATCCGGGGCGTGCGCTGTACGGCCGCTATCTGGAGTGGGTCTTCGGCCGTACCGTGCGCACCGCTCCCCAAGAGGTGACTGTGGTGGTGCACCGGGCCCGCGCGGTGCACCTGGCCGAGGCCCCCGACGGCTCGCAGTCGCTCACCCTCGACGACGGGCGGACGCTGCACGGGCTGGGGGCGGTGGTGCTCGCCCAGGGCCATCTGCCGGCCGTGGCGGGCCCGGAGCAACGGCACCTGGCCGACTACGCCGCCGAGCACGGCCTGCACTACCTCCCGCCCGCCAACCCCGCCGACCTCTCCGCCCCTCTGGACGCACTGGCCCCGGGCCGCCCGGTACTGCTGCGCGGTCTCGGTCTCAACTTCTTCGATCACATGGCGCTGCTGACCACGGCCCGCGGAGGCCGGTTCGTCGACGGCGCGGACGGCGCGCTGACCTATCTGCCGTCCGGCCGCGAGCCCCGGCTGTACGCGGGCTCCCGCCGTGGCATCCCGTACCACGCCCGCGGCGACAACGCGAAGGGCGCGCACGGCCGCCATCTGCCGCTGCTGCTCACCCCGGACGTGATAGCGGCCTTCCGCAAGCGCACGGACTCCGGCGATCCGCCCGACTTCCTGACGGAGGTCTGGCCCCTGGTGGCCAAGGAGGTGGAAGCGGTCTACTACGAGGCACTGCTGAGGCGGCGCGGTGCGGGCGGTGAGCCGCGCCGCCGCTTCCGGGAGCGCTTCCTGAGCAGCGCACACCGGGGCGCCGACGAGAGGGCCGTCCTGGACGCGTTCGGGATCGCACCGGCCGAACGCTGGGACTGGGACCGGATCGCCCGGCCGCACGCGGAGCGGTCGTTCGCCGACCGGGCCGCGTTCCGGGAGTGGCTGCTGGGGCATCTGCGCCAGGACGTCGCACATGCCCGGCAGGACAATGTGTCCGGCCCGCTCAAGGCGGCCCTGGACGTGCTGCGGGATCTGCGCAACGAGCTGCGGCAGATCGTCGACCACGGCGGGCTGGCCGGCGCCTCCCGCCACCGTCACCTGGACCGCTGGTACACCCCGCTCAACGCCTTCTTGTCCATCGGACCGCCGCGGCGCCGGATCGAGGAGATGACCGCGCTGATCGAGGCGGGGGTGCTGGAGGTGATCGGCCCCCGGATGGCCGTCCGGCTCGGCGGCGCCGACGGCCGCGGGCCCGGTTTCACGGCCCATTCGCCGGACGTCGCGGGCTCGGAGGTGACGGCGACGGCGCTGATCGAGGCGCGGCTGCCGGAACCGGATCTGCGGCACACCGCGGACCCGCTGCTGGCCCGGCTGCTGGCCGAGGGCGGCTGCCGGCCGCACACCGCGGACGGCTACAAAACGGGCGGCCTCGATGTGTCGCCGAGCCCGTACCACCTCGTCGGAGCCGACGGCGCGCGCCACCCGCGGCGCTTCGCGGTCGGGGTGCCCACGGAGGGCGTGCACTGGGTGACGGCGGCGGGCGCCCGTCCCGGAGTGGGGTCGGTCACGTTGGCGGACACGGACGCCGTGGCCCGGGCGGCGCTGCGGGCGGCGATGACGGGGGCGGGAACAGGGACGGGCACGGGGACGGAGGCAGGGACGGGCGTGGTCACGGGCGCGGTCAGGGTGGCCGGCTCGGCGGTTTCCGGCCCGGCGGTTTCCGGCCGAAGGTCGGATTCGGCCAGAAGTTGAACTTGCAAGTACTGCTTAGGTGTCCCTAACCTCTGTCTCCGGCGGTTACCTCGTCCCCAGAAACCGTAGGAGTCCCCACATGTCCGCACCCGTGTCCGCGCTCATCCAGAGATCAGCCCCGCACGTGCACGCGCTCTTCCGCATCGTCGTCGGCCTGCTCTTCGCCTGCCACGGAGCCTCCTCCCTCTTCGGCGTCCTCGGGGGCGCCATGGGTCAGGGCGGCACCATCCCCACCGGCACCTGGCCGGGCTGGTACGCCGCCGTGATCCAGCTGGCGGGCGGCATCCTCGTGATGCTCGGCCTGGGCACCCGCCCCGCGGCCTTCATCAGCTCCGGCTCGATGGCGTACGCGTACTTCTCCATGCACCAGGGCTCCGCACTGTGGCCGATACAGAACGGCGGCGAGGCCGCCGCGATGTTCTGCTGGGCCTTCCTGCTGATCTTCTTCTCCGGCCCCGGAACGTGGGCACTCGACCGGGTCTTCTTCGGCGGCGAGGACCGGCAGGAGCAGGCTCCGGCCGCCCGCCAGGAGCCTTCCGCCGCCTGACGCACACACCGGCGGGCCCCGGCGCACCCCGGCCCCGCCCCTTCGCACGGCCCGTACGGCATCGCCGCTGTACGGGCCGTGCGGCATCTCGCCCTACGGGCGGTGCGGCATCGGCACCGTACGGGCCGTGCGGAGGGGCACCGTCCACCCCCGGCCGGCGCCCGCGAAGCCCAGGCGTACGCTGTATAGCTGAAGGGCCGCCCCTGCCGCATCGAGCGACGTCGCGGCGGGGTTCGGACCGGGAGCAGGGCGTTGGTGGAAAAGCTGGGGTCCCTCAGCGGCACCCCTTGGGTGTATGTGATCGTCAGTCTCTCGATCGTGCTCGATGTGTTCGTGCCGATCCTGCCCAGCGGAGTCCTGGTGATCGCCGCGGCCACCGCGGCCGCCGGCACCGGCACCGCGGCGGAGGCGGTGAGCGGTGTCGATGTCACCTCCTCCGTCCACACCGGTACACACCCGGCCGAGATGTTCTCCCTGATCCTGTGCGCGGCCACCGCCTCGGTGCTCGGCGACATGGCCGCCTACCGGCTCGCCTGGCGCGGCGGTGACCGCTTCGACCGCGCCATCGGCCGCTCCCGCCGCCTGACGGCGGCGCAGAAACGACTCGGCACGGCGCTGACGCGAGGCGGCGGCGGCATCGTCGTCCTGGCCCGCTTCGCACCCGCCGGGCGCTCCGTGGTCAGCCTCGGGGCCGGCGTTGCGCACCGTACGGTCCGCGAGTTCCTTCCCTGGTCCGCGCTGGCCTCCCTCGCCTGGGCCGCCTACAGCGTCAGCCTCGGCTACTTCGGCGGGCAATGGCTCGGCACGTCCTGGGCGGGCACCGCCCTCTCCGTGATGGCCCTCTTCGCCGCCGGGTCCGCGGCCGCCTTCCTGATACGCCGTCCGGAGCACGGGGCCTCGGACTGACGGGACGAGGCACGGCCGGCAGAGCGGGTGGTCGGGAGGCCGGGAGGGGTCTGGGCTGACCGCCGAGCGCCGCGCGCCAGGCGCCGCCCGCCGGTCACCGCCCACCGCCCCACCGGCCGGCAGCTACCGGAGCGGAAATCCTTGGCCCGCTGTCAGACCCCGGTGCGACGATGAAGCACATGAGCGGCACCCACGACAGCGACGGCTCACCCCTCCCCGGCGGCGCCTCCCCCGGCGCCGCCACCCCTCGTGCCCTGGCCCCCGGCGCCCCGGCCCCCGGCACCTGGCATCCCCGCCCCGAAGTCGCCCGCGACATACCAGCCGTCCGCCGGATCAACCTCGCCGCCTTCGAGACCGCCGGTGAGGCTGACCTCGTCGACGCGCTGCGCCGCGACCCGGCGGCCTGGCTGCCGGGGCTGTCCTACGTGGCCGAGGCACCGGACGGCACCCCCGTCGCCCATGCGCTGCTGACGCGCTGTCATGTCGACGGCGTCCCAGCCGTGGCACTCGCCCCGTGCGCGGTGCTGCCCGGATATCAAAAGTGCGGCGCGGGCGGCGCGGCCATCAGGGCGCTCCTCCAGGCGGCGCGGGAAGCCGGCGAGCGGATCGCGATCGTGCTCGGCCATCCGCCGTATTACCCACGCTTCGGATTCGCGCCGGCCGCCACCCGCTTCGGCATCCTGCCGCCGCGGTCCTGGCCGGACGAGGCCTTCATGGCGCTGCCCCTGGACGGCTCCCCGCCCCCGCGCGGCACGGTGCGCTACGCCGTGGCGTTCGGCATCACCTGACCCCGGCCCCGGCCAGGGTCCGGGGCCGATACGGAGTAAAGTCGACCGTCCACCACCCCGCCCACCGTCTCCCGCGAGCGCCTGTCCGCTCCTCCGGCGCCGGCCCGGCGCCGCACCAGCGGCACCCCTGGGACGGGCCCGAACCGCACACAGAGGCACATTTCGGTGAACCAACCGCCGGTCGTCGAATGGACCGAGGCCGACGAGCCCCGTTCCGCCCGTTGGCGCTCCGAGAACGGCACCCCGCCACCCCGCCGTGTCGTCATCGCGGACGACCGGACGAAGGCCGACGACGCCTACAGGTCCGCCTGCGAGGGCACCGCGCTGCTGTGGCGCGGCGACTTCCACAACGCCCGCCAGCTGCTGACGGCGCTGGCCCGCCGCATCGACCGCCGCCCCCGCAAGGCGCCGCCCGCCGATGTCACCCAGGCGTTCCATGTGCACCGCGCCGCGCAGAATCACCGCGCCCGCATCCTGGGCATGCTGCTGGTCCCGCTCGATGCGACCCTCGCCGTCCCGCTGCACCGCGCCCCCGACGTCCGCGAGGCCTGCACCAGGGCGTACGGCCCCGTGGAGTCCGCCACCGGGGGGACCGCCACCGCGGAGACCGCCGGGGAGGCCGGGGGAGAAGCCGCCGGGGAGACCGAGGCCACCGCGGGCACCACCGCAACCGCCGCCGGGGGCACGGATCCGACCACCTCGCTCGTCTCGCTGCGCGAACTCCTCGGTCTCATCGGCGCCAACGAATGGCGCAGGAAGGGCGTCGAGATCCCGGCGCTCGGCGGTGACCGTATCCATCCGCACTACGGCGTCTTCTCCCCCGCCCGCGGCGAGTACGTCGACCTGGTGGCCGAGGCTCCGCTGCCCGGCGAGGAGCTGGCGTTCGACATCGGCACCGGCACCGGCGTACTGGCCTCGGTCCTCGCGCGGCGCGGCGTCCGCCGGGTCGTGGCCACCGACCAGGACCCGCGTGCGCTGGCCTGTGCCCGTGAGAACACCGAACGGCTGGGCGTCGCCGGGCAGGTGGACGTGGTCGAGGCCGATCTCTTCCCGGCCGGCCGCGCCCCGCTGATCGTCTGCAACCCCCCGTGGGTGCCCGCGAAGCCGACCTCACCCGTCGAGTACGCGGTGTACGACCCGGGAAACCGGATGCTGTACGGCTTCCTGAGCGGTCTGGCGGACCATCTGACACCGGCCGGCGAGGGCTGGCTGATCCTCTCCGACCTGGCGGAACACCTCGGTCTGCGCACGCACGACGAGCTGCTGGACGCCTTCGCCAAGGCCGGCCTGACGGTCCTGGACCGGCACGACATCACCCCGCGCCATCCGCGCGCCCGCGGCACCTCCGACCCGCTCCACGTGGCCCGCGCGGCCGAGGTCACCTCCCTGTGGCGCCTGAGCACCGCGGACCGGGGTGCGTCCGGCACTCCCTGAGGACGTCCGGCCTGAGGACGTCCGGCCTGAGGACGTCTGGCGGGGTCGCGCGTTCCGAGCGCAGGGAGGGGAAGAGAGCCGCTTTAACGCCCCCGCAGTGAGGCACCTGTAGACCCCGTCAGACACCCGGCACACACCCCGTCAGCCACCGGCTCCGCACCCCGTCAGGCACGATGGACGCACCATGGATCCCCGGCTCCTCCTCTCCCGCGCCCGTCGGCTCGCCGCCTCCGCAGCCCCCGGCCGACGGCGGCTGCTCGGCATCACCGGCCCGCCCGGCGCCGGCAAGTCCACCCTTGCCGCCCACCTCGTGGCGGAGCTGGACGGTCAGGCGGCGCTCGTCCCGATGGACGGTTTCCATCTCGCCGAGGCGGAGCTCCGCCGCCTGGGCCGTACGGACCGCAAGGGCGCGCCGGACACCTTCGACCCGGCCGGCTACGCCGCACTGCTGGCACGTCTGCGCTCCCCGGAGCCGGACACCGCCGTCTACGCCCCGGCGTTCGACCGCCGTATCGAGGAGCCGGTGGCCGGCAGCATCCCCGTGGCGCCCCACATTCCCCTCATCGTCACCGAGGGCAACTACCTCCTCCTCGACTCCGCCCCGTGGCCACGGGTCCGGGCGTTGCTCGACGAGGTCTGGTACGTAGAGCTGGAGACCTCTGAACGGATCCGGCGGCTGGTCGGCCGGCACGAACGGTTCGGGCGTCCGCGCGCCGACGCCGAGCGGTTCGTACACACCTCGGACGAGGCCAACGCCCGCTTGGTGGCGGCCACCCGCGACCGCGCCGATCTCGTCATCACCTTCGCACCCGAAGAGGCCCCACCTCCACCGAGCGCATGACCCCGCTCCCCCACCGCCGCCGGCCGGCGAGCAACCCGGCCACCGACAGCGCACCCCACCCGACGGACACCGCCACCGCTGACAGCTTCCGGCCGCGCCCCGGCAGCGTCGCACCGAGCAGGACCGCGTCCCCGAAGTCCGCCGCGATCCGCACGTAGGCGGCGGTGCGCAGAGCCGGCCCTTCCGGAGCCAGCGTCATCGCCAGCCCGCTCGCCGCGTCCCGCCAGGCCAGCGGCCGCAGTGCGGTGCGGGTCGCCGGCGCGGTCCGCCCTCGGGCGTCGGCCAGCCCGGAGGGCCGTGCCAGCAGATCGGGCAGCGCCGCCACCGCCACCCCGTACACGGCCGTGGCCACCCCGACCGCACGCAACAGACCGACCTTCATCCACCGTCCCCTTCTCTCGTCTTCCTCCGCCTTCCCTCGTCTTCTCTCGTTTCCTCCCGTCGCTTCTCAGCGACTGCCCTCGTCGACCGTTCGCGTCAACTGCTCTCGCCCTTCCCCGTCGGCCGGCCGCACCAGCCCCGTCGCACCCGCCGCCTTCTCCAATCCTTTCCGCCTCCATTCCTTTCCGCGAAGCCCCCTTCTCAAACGACATCATCGATGTCATCATGACATCATGAGTGTCAACGAGAACCACGCCGAAGACGCGAAAGACACCGACGGCGGAGAGTCGTCGCCCACCGAAGAGCTGCTGGACGGCATCCTCCGACGCCTGTGGCCACTGCATCGCACGGTCGTCCGCGCGGTGGAACAAGAGCTGGCAGGCACGGGCATGACCGCCGGCGAACACGCGCTGCTGGACGCGCTGCGCGCCGAAGGCCCGCGCACCGTTCCGCAGCTGGCGCGCGGAATGGGGCTCGACCGACAGCCGGTGCAGCGCTGGGTGAACCACGCCATCGAGCTGGGACTGGTCGTGAGCGCCCCGAATCCCGCGCACCGCCGCTCGTCCCTGATCCATCTCACCGACGACGGCACGGCGGCGATACGCGGCGTCCGGGAATCCGAGGCGGCGGAGCTGAGGCAGCGGCTGGCCGACCTGTCCGCCGAGGACATCCGTACCGCGCTGCACGTACTGGACCGGCTCGGCGAGGAGTTCCGGCAGCTGGCGGACGGCTCGCGCGTGACACCGGAGGAAACCGGCAGTTGCGGCAGCAGCGGCAAGAGCGACGACAATGGCATCACGCCCACCTCATCGCATCCGGTACACAAAGGACGGCCCGCAAGATGACCCGAGGAATCACCGACTGGTCCGAGATCGACAACGGGCTCGTACCGGTCGACGACGGTGAGCTGTTCTACGAGACGGCCGGCTCGGGCCCCGCGGTGGTGCTGCTCCACGGCGGCATGCTCGACCAGCACATGTGGGACGAGCAGTTCGCCTGGCTGGTGAACTCCGGTCTGCGCGCGATCCGTTACGACTTCCGTGGCCACGGCCTGTCCTCCACCGTCACCGGGGACTACGCGAACCACGACGACCTGTGCGCCCTGCTCGACGCCCTCGATGTTCCCGACGCCGTCCTCGTCGGCCTCTCCCATGGCGCGCGGGTCGCTCTCGACACCGCCATAGCCCGCCCGGAGCGGGTGACGGCCCTCGCGCTCGCCTCCCCCGGCGTCAGCGGCCGCGCCTTCACCGACCCCTTCCTCCTGGAACACATCAAGGCGCAGGTGGCGGCGATCGGCGCACCGGAAGGCGCGGAACGCTATGTCGAACACTTCCTGCGGATGTGGGTGGACGGACCGCACCGCGAGCCCTTTGCGGTGCACCCGGGATTCCGTGAGCGGATGCGCGCCTCGGCCGAGGCCAATGTGGAGGTACATGCCGAGGGTGCGGGCGCCGGTATCCCCCTCGAAGCCGGTGCCGCCGACCGCCTGGGCGAGATACGGGTACCCACCGTCGTGTTCGACGGCGACCTCGACAGCAGGGACATCTCCGCCAACGCCCATGCGATCACGCTGGCCGTTCCCGGCGCCCGAAGAGTCCGGATACCGGGCGCGGCGCACATGGTCAATCTGGAGAACACCGCACTCTTCGACCGCGAACTCCACGCCTTCCTCTCGTCCCTGGACTACTGAGGGCTGCTGAGGACTGCTCAGGGCCGCTTGCGGTCTACTGGGGACCACTGAGGACTGCTGCGGGCTTACTGCGGACTACTGCGCCGCCGCAGACCGCGGCCCCTCCCCGGGACCGCCGGCACAAAGAGCGACCGGGGCGGCAGCGACCACCCCATGGCAGCTAGAGTGACCGGGCCGTGGTGTTCGGGAAGCCGGTGACGGACCTTGGGGTCCCAGACCGGAGCGGCCCTCGCCACTGTGATCGGGGAGTTTTTGCCCCTTCCGCAGGCGCACGGCGCGCCTGCGGCGCCACTGACCGCGACCCGCGGCCGGGAAGGCGGGGCGGACGCGTGCACCCGTAAGCCAGGAGACCGGCCACGGCATCTCACGAAGTGATCCACGAGGTGCTGGAGCGTGACCGCCGGATGGCCCTGTCCACCGATACCCGTACCACCCCTGCCTCCGCGGCGTTCCGCTGGCGCCGGCAGGACACCGTCCGCACCGCGGGCCTGATGGCCGTCATAGCCGGTCTGCACGTCATCGCCTTCGGCGTGCTCTTCCTGCTCGTGGTGCCGTATCACTACGCCGTGGGCAGCCAGGTTTTCGGCGTGGGGCTCGGTGTCACCGCCTACACCCTCGGTATGCGGCACGCCTTCGACGCCGACCACATCGCCGCCATCGACAACACCACCCGCAAACTGATGGCCGACGGCAAGCGGCCGGTCTCGGTCGGCTTCTGGTTCGCCCTGGGCCACTCCAGCGTGGTCGTCGCGATGGCGGCCCTGGTGGCGGGCGGCGCCCAGCTCGCGGGCACCCTGCTCAACGACGAGTCCCGTACGCACCAGATCCTCGGCACGATCGGCACCACGATCTCGGGGAGCTTCCTCTACCTCATCGCCGCCCTCAACCTGATCGCGCTGGCCGGAATCTGGCGGGTCTTCCGCGGCATGCGCAACGGCCACTACGACGAGGCCGAGCTGGAGCAGCGCCTCGACTCGCGCGGTTTCATGAACCGTTTCCTGGGACGGTTCACCCGCTCGATCTCCCGTCCCGGTCAGATGTTCCCGCTCGGTTTCCTCTTCGGGCTCGGCTTCGACACCGCGACCGAAGTGACGCTGATGGTGATGGCGGGCAGCGGCGCCGCGGCCGGCCTGCCCTGGTACGCCGTGCTGTGCCTGCCGCTGCTCTTCGCCGCCGGCATGAGCCTGTTCGACACCCTCGACGGCACCTTCATGAACTTCGCCTACCAGTGGGCGTTCTCCAACCCGGTACGCAAGGTCTACTACAACCTCACCATCACCGGCCTGTCGATCGCCGTCGCCTTCTTCATCGGCACGATCGAGCTGGTGACCGTGCTGCACGAGAAGCTTGCCCTCAACGACCCGCTGACCGGCTGGATTTCCGGCCTCGACCTCGACAATGTCGGCTTCCTCATCGTCGGCCTGTTCGTGGTGGTGTGGGCCGCAGCGCTGGCGTACTGGCGACTGGCCGGCGTCGAAAGGCGCTGGGCGGAGCGGGCAGCATGTACGGAGCGCGCGGAGCAGCCAGAGCGCACCACACCGACGGAGCAGACGGGCTCGGCCGAGCCCGCCACACCGGACTCCTGAGGCGCGTGGGCCCCACGCCCCGCAGACTTCCCCGCGCCCCACACCCCGTATACGTCCCCGCACTCCGCATACGTCCCCGGCGCCCGTAGTGGCGCCGGGACACCGCCCCCTCAGGTGGCCGAACCGGCCGCCGCCCCGGTCGCCAGATCCGGTCCCCAGCGCTGCAGCGCCTCCGCCAGGTCGAGTGGCCGCAGCCGCTCCGGCTGATCCGGTCCCGGCCAGTCCTCCCGCGGGACCCGCCACATCACCTCGAACTCGTTGCCGTCCGGGTCCTTGGCGTACAGCGACTTGGCGACGAGGTGATCACTCAGCCCCACCAACGCGCCCCGCTCGACGAGCTGTGCATGGGCCGCGACCAGCTCACCGAGCGTGCCGATCTCCCAGGCCAGGTGGTAGAGCCCGACCCGCCCTGCCTCGGGCCCCGGTGCCTGTGCTCCCACCGCGAACAGCGCCAGATCATGATCATTGAGTGAGCCGGGAGCACTGAGGAAAGCGGCCTGTCCCGGCACCTCCATCCCCACCGTGAGCCCCAGCGCCTCGGTGTAGAACGCCACCGACCGCGCCACATCACGGACGTAAAGCACCGCGTGGTTCAGACGTCGTACGGACATGCAGCCTGCTCTCCGATCTCCTGCCACGACACCGCCGGGGCCACCGTGCCCCCCCCACTCCTGATCTACCCCACCGGCTCCACCCCTGCCCAGAGCCCTTGGGCCGGTATCCGGCCGTTTTCCGGCCACTTTCCGGCTCTGGAGCCTGAGGCCCCCGGACGAGCTGTCGCCCTGGACAGCCGCCACGCTCATCCGCAGTCTCGCCTACTGGAGTGACGGCGGCCCGATGCACCCTGTGGCCGACGCCCTCACCAACGGGCTGATCGCGTTGCTCGGACCGGACGCCGACTGGCACGCCAACGGCCACGCCGCGTACCCGGGAGGAGCGTCAGCGCAGTTACTCCTGGGCTTCGGTCACCGAGGCCACCTTCGACGCGGCCGTGGTCGGCATCGGAGGCGGTCGGCCAGGACCCGAGCGCCTGCAGAGACTTTTCACTGTCAGCCCTGCCGCCTCCAACCCGCTTGCAATTACACCGAGTTCGTAGTGCCCCCCTGATCAGAGCGCTAAAATGGCACTGCGGCAAGGTAGTTGGTAAGGGGTGGGCCGCGGTGTCGCACTTCGAATCCTTCGAGTAAAAGGACACGTCGTGCCCACTCCTGGTGTGTTGAGGATCTTTCTCCCTGCGCTCTCGCTCCTGCCCCTGCTGCTGTTCGTCTTGCTGTCGGCGCCGGCATGGATTTGCTGGCCCTTCATGCCGGAACGGAAGCAGCGGGTCATGATCGAGGTGTTGCAGAAGTTGATCGACTGGACGCGCGCCTGCGCCAAGGGTCGATAGCCGCCGGAGAAAGCGAAGAGGCGGGTGGCTGCATGCAGCCACCCGCCTCTCTTCACGTGCACCAAGCCCTCGCGGCGTGATTCTTTTGCAAGATCAGTGACAGGCCGCCCGTCTCCAGCAGCCTGGTGAAGCCCCGGACAAGCCCCGAGAAGCACGCGCAAGACAGCCAAGACGCTCACCGAGCCGGAGCTGAACAGGAGCCGGACAGGAGCCGGAGCAGGAATCTGCGATGGAAGCGGCGGCCTGATCGCGCCGAGGCGTACCGGCCGGGGTGCACCGAATGTGTACCGCCAGGCGGAGGGCCCTCCGCGTGTCGACGCGAAGGGCCCTCTGACCTGCTATTTCTCTGTGGGCACAACAGGATTTGAACCTGTGACATCTGCTTTGTAAGTTCGCTCGGCCGACTACGGGGGCCAGCCCGCTGTACCGCCCCGGGGCCACGGTGAACCGCTCAGGTCTCCCGCCGTCCGCCGCCGTTGATGTCAGCTACGGATGTCAGGCGGAGACGATCGACAACACCTCAGACACTCCGAAGACACCGAACACGACAACGAGCACGACAGCGGTCAGAGCCACGACGCACACCAACGCGATGACGACCATGAGCCAGGAACGGCTTACCGCCGCGTGGTACTCAGCATCGTCATCCCAATCCTGCACGAGCCCCCCTTGCCCACCTCGGCGCTGCTGCGAACCTCAGATAGAACCACTGTTGATCGTTGCTCTCCGCTGCAACGGGTGCCCTTCTGGTGCTCTAGCCGCGCGACGCCATCGCCGCTGCAAGCACCCCGCCCCACTAACGACCGATGGGAATCTCGTAGACGATCTCGCAGAGCGCGGCGGGGACGATGATGTCCGCCGTCTCCACGGGCCGCCCCTGGTCGCTGTAGTACGTCCGCCGAATGTGCGTGACCAGGCTGGCCTTCTGGATGCCAAGGAGTGAGGCTTCCTCGGCATTCGCTTGCCGCGGCTCCGGCTGCTCCACGGCGTGGCTGATCGTGATGCCGATCTCGGCCATGCGGTTCACCACGCCGGCCCCGGCGTGTGGCCCACCCTCCGGGAGAACGACGAGCGTGCCGCCCGTGAGGTCGTACGGCTCCCAGCTCGTCGACAGCTGCACCGGCTTCCCGTCGGCCAGGAACTCGTACACGGTACGAACACACAGGTCGCCCTCGTCGACACCGAGGCGCGACGCGATCTCCGCCGGCGCCGGCACCTTCGCCTCGGTCCGACTCTCCCAATCCCCTTGCTTGCCCAGGGCCTTCATGTCCGCGCGGAACGGGGAGCCGTTGGGCTGCTCGCGCGCCGAGGAGCGGACCATGCGTACGCGCTGACGAGGAGCGGCAACGTACGTGCCTGATCCGGCGTGCCCTTCCAGCACTCCCTGAGAGATCAGCAGCTCTTGGGCCCGGCGGATCACGTTCTCACCGACGCCGCTTTCCTGGGCGATCTGGGCGCGCGACGGGAGCCGGTCCCCCGGCGCCCACTCATGCTCCGCGATGCGTCGCCGGAGCTCGTCAGCGATGCGTAGATACGGCGGCTGCTCAGGCATATGGAAAATCTAGTCCACTAGCTCTAATCTAGTTAACTAGCTTCACTCCAAGTGATCGCCAGTGACGGAGGCTGCCCTGTGCCTGCTTCGGAATTAAGAGCCGAAGACATCGCAGCCCGGTTGTCCGCCGCCGGCCTCACCCCGCGCGTGGAACAGCACGCCCAACTCACATCGATCGAAGCGGAGGTACCGGAATCGCTCTCCGCCGACTCGTGGCGGGAGGTCTTGGAAGCAGTGGCGGAGGCTGACCGATTCGGGCTCCTCGCCAACAGCTTGAACAGCCGCGCCTTATGGGCCGCCGTACGCACAACGGCCCCCGCGACGGGCGATGTCCGGGGGCCTGGCCATCAGCGATAGGAGCTGATCAGCGTGTTCAACCGTATTCGCCGTGCCGTCTCGCCCACCGATGAGCGGTGCGTCCCGATGAGCCGGCGCCGCCGTTTCCCGGTGCCCGTGGGGCCGCCCATCGCGCCTCGCGAACGCATTGCGCACACCTGGCTCGCGATGGCGGAGGCCCTTTGATGCCTCCTCGCCAGCAGCGCCGCGGGGCCCACACGAAGGCCGTTCCCTACCGATCGAGTTCCTGCCGGATCGGTACGCACTACGAGTGCGCGCAGTCTTCCCCCGCTACCGCACCGATCGGCGTCCCCGTCGTCTACGAGGCGTGCAGTTGCGCCTGCCACACGGTGGCCGCCAACCGCAATGGCCGGACGGAGGCGCCCCAGTGAAAGGCTGGACACCGGGCGATGCAATGGCCGGCCCTGTCGACATCACCTCGGCGAGCGTGCAGCGCGGCGACATCATCCAGATCGGCGGTCAACCGTGTCGCGTGACCGACCTCCTCCAGCTTTCCGGTGGAGCGAAGCGCCTGAGCTTCGAGTCGGGCGAACTGCTCACCATGCACTCGCGCACTCGGCTCGTGGCCCTGCGAACGCTGAGAAGGTGGTGATGCAGCCCGTGCCCTCTCGCCGCCACGTCATCGCCGATGACATCCGGACCAAGATCTCGACCGGCCGGATCAAGACCGGCGAACGTCTCCCTTCCGAGGCCCAGCTCGCTTCCCGCTACGCGGTCAGCACACCAACGCTGAGAAGCGCCCTCGCAGTCCTCCAGAGTGAAGGACTCGTCGAGAAGATCCACGGCAAGGGCAACTTCGTCCGCTACCCCCGCCGCAGAATCACGTACGTCGGCGGTGCTTGCACACTCAGGACAGAGCCCCGGCCCGAGTCAGCGTTACGCGTCAGCATCCGCACCACCAACCTCCAGGCGAATGGTCAACTCATTGGCCTGCTGGGGGTGTCGGCAAGCAGCCCCCTCACCGAATTCCTCTGCCTCAGCCACGAGGGGAAGTCACCTCACAGTCTCGCTCGCATCTACGTCCCTCGCGATCTGTCGCCGGCTGACGTTCCCGCCGAATCCCACTGCTGCAAGAGCGTTGAGGCAAAGCTGGCAGAGCTCCGCCCGCCCCTGGCCGAGGTACGGGAACGAGTCTGCGCCCGTCCTCCGACACCACAGGAAGCGGCGACCCTTCGAATCAGCTCAGCGCTGGCAGTGCTCGCGATCACACGCGTGGCGACCGACCACACGGGACGTGTGGTCGAGGCGGCGCTCCTGGTGCTACCCGGCGACCGCACCGAGGCCTTCTTCATCACCCACCGCATGACCGACGAGAGGACAAACGGAGGATGACAACCCACAACGAACTACGGCTCCTCCCGTGGTCAGGCCCCGAGGGCAACCCCTGCTATCTGAGCACCGAGGGCAGCGGATTCCTGTCCCGCCTGGCTGACAACACCGAAGCGGTGCAGTTGGAGATGGCTGGCGAACTCCTGGAGCGCGCGCTCGAAGTGCTAGGCGACGGGGAGGCGGAGCCGAACGAGGTCCGGCTCCTGGCGGTGGATATGACTGAAGCCCTGCGTGACGTGCGTCGTGTAGCGATCAGTCGCGGCCACCGCCTGCCGATCTCGGATCCTCCCACTGGCGAAGGCGGCGACGAGGGCCCTCGGCTGCCGGCGGCGGCCTTCGGCTAGCAGCAACACATCGAACGGCAGGGGAGCCCCATTCTCAATCTGGGGCTCCCCTGCCGTTCGTCGCAGCTCCCGCCCAAAGCAATTCCCCCGGACCTGACTTTGCATCAACATTCGATAGCGGTACACCCGCGGCCCCGAAGCTTTGGGGCGAGCGCCGCACGTACAGGGCTTCCGCAAACATCCTCACCCGGGTCAGCGAGCAGATCGCCTTCGCAGGGCACTGGCCGCACAGGAGGAGCGGGCCTTCCCCTCCGACCCCGTACCGGGATGTACAGATCAGGTCGGCGGCGAGGGCAAGTCGTCGTTGTTCACGTTGGAGGGTGCCGGAGTGCAGGCTGACGCACTCGTTCCGTTGGCCGAGACCAGGCCATGCGATGCCCTTGCTGGCGGCGGTGGAGCCCTGCGCCCCCCTTGCTGATTCCATCGCCCAGGCCTATGAACGCTGACTTCGAGGAGCCTTCGGAGCGAGGCGCTGAGGTTGAAGCAGCAGTGCAGCTACTCCGTCAACGTAATGAACCCGTTCGACTCGGCCGCATTGACGCTTCCCACGACCATGGGTCTTCATGATCTTCGTTGACCAAGAGTGTGGGTCCGTCATCGCAGTCGGCGGTGTCCGGCAGCGGAGCGAGTGACCATCGCATTGCAACTTTGATCAACGGCCGGCAGCGAGCCGGGCTACGGCGCGGAGTGGCGCGGTGTAGGCCAATGTCTGCGCGCGCAGCATCTACTGCCCCCTGAGATCTGCCAACTGCTGAAGCTGGATGCCCCAGTTGGATACTCTAGGTGCGCTGACGCTTACCCGGAAGGACCTCTCTCCGGGGCATGGAGACAGGAGCCCACACAAACACTATGGCTCGCGTGCGCGCTCTCTTTTTGGACAAGGCCTGGGCAAGGCTCTACGGCGGACATGGGCAATCAGAGATCCCGGATGTCATAAACCTGGAAGACATAAAATCGAGCTGGCCACTTTTTCGATCCGAAGTGCTAAGCAGCTTGAGGAGCGGGCAGGTTGGGCCTGACTACGTAGAAATAATTGACCTGCCGAAGAACCCAGTAAGCGTACGCCCCATAGCGCGACTATCAGTTCATGACAGGCTCGTCTACGACACTCTGGTATTCGCCATCGGCGATCTAATTGACCAACAAATTAGAGATACGGTTTATAGCGCACGATGGAACAATGGAGGAAAGGAATTCTGGACCCCCGTCAACTCATGGGTGTCGATGCAGAAAAAAGGTGTAGAAATTATCAATTCTGCACCGTTTCAACTGGCCCGAACCGACGTGGTCTCCTTCTATGAACACATCGACGTGAGTACGCTTTCTCTCGACCTCCAGGCACTGGAGGCCAATCCGAGAGTCCTGGAGCGTCTGCAAAAGTATTTGCTCATGTTTCAGTCTTCAAGCCATGCTTGGGGAATCCCGCAAGGCCCTGATGCCTCAGGGATCCTCGCCAACATGTACCTACTGCCAGTCGATGAATTCATCCATCGGGCTGGAGTTAAATACTTGCGATATTCGGACGATATGATGTTGTTCGATACCGACTGGTCTTCCCTGCGCAGCATCTTGTTGGAGATAAACTCAATTTTGCGTTCCCGTCGACTATCCATGTCTTCGGCAAAGACCAACATCTACGAACATTCGGATTCAGTAACGCAGCTTGAAGATCTGGAGAAGGATGCCATCAATTACGGCCTGAAGATCGGCGAAGTCGGGGCCGGAGAGCGTTTGTACAAGTTGTTTACGGAGGCCACTGTACCCCCTCAGAGAGATCGCGACATTAAGTTTTCTCTCTACCGGATGGGTGAGTGGGAGAAGGATGACCGGGCCATTCCGTGGGTAATGGATAACCTGATCGATAGCCATCACTTGGCCAACAAGCTACTCGACTACCTTGAATGCTTCCCGAATCGCCGACTGCCAATTGGGCGCGCTCTCTCTTCCACGCTCGGCCGGGTGGCCGAGAAGGGTTACGATCATCTCGAACAGCGCATACTGCAGTCAGCCACTCGCCAGAAGATAAGATCGCGGAGAATTAAAGATTTCGCATGGGCCATCCTGCAGAACAAGAACAAGTCGAACTTGCCCCGAGAATTTGCTGCGCGATATATCGGTCGCTTCAGCTCGCCAGCTGACGGGCAGCTCTTGCGGCGCCAATACGAGAACGAGGCCAATACCAGCGTTCGACGTGCGCTGCTCGTTGCAATGTACGAAGCTCGGTCAGTCTCGACGGATCTTTTGCGGCGACTGGCTTCCTCTGATTCTGAACTGGCTTGGGTGTGTCGCTACCTTTTGACGGATCCGGCTGTGCCGTTGCCTCGCTAGTTAAGGACATCGATGTTTCGTCTTCTATCCTATCTACTGGCCGCCATGATTGCCGGCGCCGCGAGTTTCTACATCCCTAACCCGACTGCAGTAAATTTGGTTGCAGGGTTCAGTGTGGGCATGTTCATTCCTTTGCTAGACGAGATTGGAAAAAATCGGCAGCAGCTCCGACACATATGGTATTCCGCTAGGTACCGGAATCGAACGATTCGAGTCTCCACGGCATACTTGTTTCGGGTTAAGCTGGACGACAAGTACCTTCTCATACGCGGGAAGCGCTTCCCTCAATTCCAGCCGGTCGGAGGCGTTCACAAACTCTCCCCGCAAGGTAGCTCGAAATTGTCTTCGATGGGAGTGGCAAGCGATGACCTGATCCCATTGGACCCCGCCAGCACAGGAGATCTACGCGTGAGGGTGCCGGGGGGTAAAATTGCCCAGTTCTTTAATTGGTTCGACTCCCGGGAAGGTAGAGAGGATTCTCCCTGGCGGGAATTTCAAGAAGAGTTGGTGGCTACGGGCATACTCACACCAGCAAACTTCCCTCACATTTTGCATAATTATGTACGCCGTGACGTTGATAAGATTCGATATAGCCCCTATGCGGACTCCTTGGAAATACTCGTTGCGGACATTTATGAACTTGTCCCCAATGGGGATCAGGAGCGTGAACTTCGGCTTCTGCTAAATTCCGGACACCGCGACTTGGTGTGGGCAAGCGCGCAACAGATTCAGCGGCGTGGTGCGACTCCCGGACAACCCCACCAGGTCGAAATTGCGGCGCACGCTCAACGGGTTCTGTGACACATGCGTGAGGTCGGTGGAGCGGCTTTGGCCGGTGTCCTGCCCGGTTTGGGGTCGAGCATGATCAGGGGGCCGTACGCTGGCCGGCAACTCGGGCAGGCTTGTGAGCTGCCCGGAATTTGAACGAGTGGCCCCCTGGTCTTGCTCGACGCGGGACCCGAACCGGGGAGGTGGGTAAAGCCGTGGAGCCGACCGACCCACCCCCGGCCTGGTCTTTCGCCCCTTGTGGGCGCGGGCGTCGACGCCGCGCGGCCCCGGCGGCGGAGACGAGGAGGGAGCCGTGCGGCGGCGACGGCCGGCGCCGCCGCGCTGTGCGCGGCACCTCTGATCTGTGATCTGACTGCTTGCAGTTCCAGGAGGCCGGGAACGTCAGCGCTCCTGCGCCAACGTGCGGTGTGCTCCTGAACTGCCCCTACCGCGGGGCCGGGTAGCGAGCGCAGCGAGCCTTGATGAAGTAGGGAAAGTTCTATCGCGCTGGTGTCAGCCGCTTGCCGTCGTGGCTTCGCACGTGAGGGCCTGCCCCGTCCAAGGCATCGAGGAACCGGACCGCGTAGACCTCGGACATGGACTCCGCCACCTCGTCGGGCGTGAGCCAGGTGACCGCTGTCGACTCGCTGGAGGTGCGCTCCTCGCCGCCTACCGGCTTGCAGCGGAAGACCAGGGCCACAATGCCTCGCGTCGTGTTCTTGTAGACCCCGGTGAGCTCGTCCACCTCGATGTGGATGCCCGTCTCTTCCCAGACCTCACGCCGTACGCCGGCCTCCGGGGCCTCGTCGAGTTCGAGCACCCCGCCCGGGAGTTCCCAAGCGCCGTTGTCGGCCCGCCGGATCGTTAGAAGCTTGCCGTCCTCGCGGACCACCACTCCGGCCACGGACACGGAATGCAGTGGCGTTGACTGGGCTTCCGAGGCGCTGTTACTCATGTACAGGAGCATAGGAGGATGGGAAGAGCTATGGGAACCGCGGTAGGAGGGGGCAGGGCCGTACCTCGATACGTGCAGATCGCCGACGACATCGTGCAGCAGATCAGGGCTGGGGTCCTCAAGCCCGGCGAGATGGTGCCGAGTGAATCCGAGCTGGTCGAGCGCTACGGCGTCTCGGGCGGCACGATCCGTAAGGCGATGGTGGAGGTCCGTGCGAGCGGCCTGGTGGAGACCCGCCACGGCAAGGGCTCGATCGTGAAGGACCGGCCGCCGGTACGGCACCGCTCTTCCGACCGCTTCCGACGCTCGCACCGGCAAGGTGGTAAGGCTGCGTATCTGGCTGAGTCCGCGCAGTCGGGGGCCACGGCCAAGGTCAGCGTTCTGTACATCGGCCCCATGGAGGTCCCGGAGGACGTGGCCGACCGTCTCGGGGTCGAGCCGGGCTCTCAGGTCCTTGCCCGCCGGCGGCTGTACTTCCGTAACGGCACTCCGGTCGAGACGGCCAGCTCGTACCTGCCGTGGGACGTCGTGAAGGACATCCCTGAGCTCTTCGCCGAGAACCCCGGCGGTGGCGGTATCTACGCCCGACTCGAAGACCACGGGCATGAGTTCGCGGAGTTCGTTGAGACCTTGCAGGCCCGGTCGGCCACCAAGGCCGAAGCGTCCGAGCTGGCGCTCAGCCCTGGTGCTCCCGTCGTGCATCTCGTCCGTGAGGCGCTGACGACCGAAGGTCGCGTGGTGGAGGTCTGCGACACCCTCATGGCCGCTGACCAGTTCGTTTTCAGCTATCGCATCCCCGCTACGGACTGACGCCCGCTCAACTCTCCTTAGCCCGCCCCGACTTCTTCGTCGAGGCGGGTTGACTCATGTACAGGAGTCGGGCACTCTTCTTCATGTCACTCATGTACATGAGTGACGGAGTTCAGCATCTATAGAGGAGTGATCCGTAGTGCGCCAGATCCCCGTCGACACCTCCGCCGCGACCGTGATGGTCGCGAAGCAGCCGCAGATCAAGGTCAAGGACCGCCGTACCGGTGAGGTCGCCCTCGACGTCGAGACCGGGGCGAAGCTGATGACCGTGGACGTGATGTTCGCCGCCAACGACGCGGTGGAGATCCTGTCCGTCACCGTCCCCGAGAGCGGGGTCTCCGGTGAGCTGGGCATGGGCACTCCGGTGGCGCTGACCGGCCTGATCGCCCGGCCGTGGGAGAACGAGTTCAACGGGCAGAAGCGGCACGGCATCGCCTTCCGCGCCGTGGCGGTCACCTCGCTCGCCGCCGGTGGCTCGCAAGCCGAGGCGGCCTGATCATGGCCCGCTTCTCGGTCGTACTGCTGCTGGTCGTCGCCACCGCTCTCGTACTGCGGTGGCGGCGCCCCGCCTGGTACTGGATGAGCTTCGGAGTCGTCCTCGCCGCGCTGCGGGTCTTAGTCCGGTACGCCTCGGTCATGGATGCCTGCGGCCTGACGGTCCCACCGCCGCGCTGGCGGCTCGCGCTCGCCCACATGGTAGACCGCCCGGCCCCCGAGTCACGTGCCTCACGCATCCTCCGTCTCCGGCCGACCCGTACCGGGCTCGTCCTGCGGCTCAAGCTCCGTCCCGGCCAGGACGTTTTCGACGTCTCCGCCGCCACCGATCGGCTGCGGCACTCCTTCGGGATGTACAGCGTCACTGCCCGGGAGATCCGCTCCGGGGTCGTCGAACTGCGGATGACGGGCTACGACGTGCTCAGGCGTGTGCAGATGCCCGCCAAGATCGACCGCGCTCCGATGCGCGTACCCGTCGCACTGCGCGAAGATGGATCAGTCCACTACCGCGACTACCGGACCGTTCCGCACGGGCTCACTCTCGGGGCCACCGAGTCGGGCAAGTCTGTCTACCAGCGCAACCTGGTGGCGGGTCTCGCCGCTCAGGACGTCGCGCTTGTCGGTATCGACTGCAAGCAGGGCGTTGAGCTGTTCCCGCTGGCCCGCCGCTTCTCCGCGCTCGCCGACGACCAGGACACCGCTCTCGATCTGCTCGAAGCCCTGGTCTCGCATATGGAGTCCGTCTATCAACTCGTCCGCGAACAGCAGCGCATCAGCGTGAATGTCCCCGACGCGGAGATCGCCGCCGACATCTGGGATCTGGCCGAGGACCTGCGTCCCACGCCCGTCGTGGTCCTGGTCGACGAGGTGGCCGAACTCGCGCTCTTCGCCTCCAAGGAGGAGGAGAGGCGCCGGGACCGGATCATCACCGCGCTCGTCCGCCTGGCTCAGCTCGGCCGCGCCGCGGGCATCTACCTGGAGATCTGCGGCCAGCGCTTCGGCTCCGAACTTGGCAAGGGCATCACCATGCTCCGGGCCCAGCTCACCGGCCGGACCGCGCATCGGGTCAACGACGAGGCCAGCGCCAACATGGCCTTCGGCGACATCTCCCCTGATGCCGTACTGGCCGCCATCCAGATACCCGCAGACGCCCCCGGCATCGCCATCGTCGGTGACTCGACCGGCGGCTGGTCCCGCATCCGGGCACCGCACACCTCACTGCGCGAGGCAGTCAACCTCTGCAACAAGTACGCCGACCGCACGCCGGACCTGCCCGCGCTCGCGCCCTTCCGGCCCGCCGTCGCCCCGCCGGCCTCCACCGCCGTATCGCTCACCAAGGCGTCCACCACGACTGCCTGACCCTCCCGCTCCTAGGTCGGCGCCACCTCGACGCGCCAAGTCCCTACCCCCTCCATGCCAGATCCCGGAAGGAGAACCGTCATGGGACGCATTCGCCCGGACCCCGTTCTCGTACAAGCCGTCATCGCCGGAGCGCTCTCCTTCGCCCACCTCCACGACTTGGCCGCCGCTGCCGGACAGGACGGCTGGAAGGCGTGGGCCTACCCGATCAGCGTCGACCTGCTGCTGGTCGCGGCCTGGCGGCGACTCCGCAACGACGACTCGTCCCGGCTTGCCTGGTGCTGGTTCGTGATCGCTCTGGTGGCTTCGCTCGGTGCCAACGTCGTGACCGCCGGGTTCCTCGACCTTCGGCACCCGCCCGCCTGGCTCCGCTTCGGCATCGCCGGATGGCCTGCGCTCGCTTTCCTCGGCGGGACCCTGCTGGCTCATACGCGGACTGTCGCCGAAGCCGCCGATCCAGCCCCGCCAGCCGACGTAGCTCCGGCGCCCGCTCCCGTACGCGCTCCGGTCCCGACACCTGAGCCTCCGGCCGACCCGCCCGAAGAAGACGCCTCCGACCTCCCCGCAGCCGAACTACCCGGCGAATCGCCCCGGCCTGCCCCCGCACCTGCGCCCGTCCCGGCCGCGCTCGTCGCCCACGCCCGCAAGGTCGCCGACGAGCACCACGCCCGGACCGGAGAACAGATCGACACCGACACCCTGCGGGCCCGCCTCGGCGTCCCGTCTCAGCTCGCCGACTCCATCGCCGCCCAACTCACCTGACCAGCAAGGAGAACCACCATGCCCGCCCGCGATCACTTCCACTCCGTCATGCGGATCGGCCCCGTACAGATCGGCACCTACCGCGACCGCTACGGCCGCACCAAGCACGCCGCCGTCTGCACCGCTGACCGCTGCGGCTGGTCCGCCGACTTCTCCAGCCGCTCGGCCGCCCAGCTCGCCGCCCGCACCCACCGCTGCACCGTCCGCTGACTGGCTGAGGAGACCCCCGTGCACGTCCCGCTCTGGCTCGCCCTGATCGCCGTCGGCTACCTCGGCATCAAGCTCATCCGCCCGCCCTGGTGGCTCGTGGCCGTGTTCCTCCTCGGCGGCTTCCTTCTCGCCGACAGCTTCCTGGCCTCCGCCATCGACACGGTCGTCAAGTAACGCCCGCAGAAAGGAGATCCACCATGTTCCGCCCCAAGGTCCCGACCAACCCGATGCCCACCGGAATCGTCATCCCGTCCTCCGTCGAACCGACCGCCACCGTGCGGCACACCCCGCTACCGGCCCCGGTCGCCCAGCCCTCGGCCCGCCCCGCGGTTCAACTCACTCCCGGCACCGCAGTCGCCCTCGCCTGCGGCGGCACGGCCGTGGTCCTGATCGTCGGCGCCGTCCTGGTCTCGATGCTCCTGGCGGTCGCCATCAGCGGGGTGTCCGTCGCCGTCTGCGCGGTCGTCCTCCGCTCGCTGCTCACATCCGGGCGCACGCACCGCTGACCGGCTCCCGGGCGGCCTCAACCGCCAAGTCTCCGCCGCCCGAGAGCCGTCCTCCTGCCCGAACCACAGATCCGGAAGGAACCCCCATCATGACCGACCACACCCGCATACGCGGGAGGTCGCCCGTGCCTGACGCGCTCCTCGACCCAACCACCCTCGGCGACCTGCTGAGGGTGGCCTCGGCCCCCGACTACGACCGCTGGGCCGACCAGATCCACCGCACCGGCGGCTGCTCCGACCCGATCCACCTCACCGGCTGGACCCTCACCAAGGACCGCACCTCGGGCGAGACCCTGCACCACTACTCGACCGCCACCGAACCCGGCGGACGCCTCCGCCTCGCCTGCGGCAACCGCCGCGCCTCCCGCTGCCCCGCCTGCGCCTGGACCTACGCCGGCGACACCTACCGCCTCATCCGCGCCGGCCTGGCCGGAGACGACCGCCGCGACATCCCCGCCGCCGTCCGGGACCACCCCCGCGTCTTCACCACCCTCACCGCGCCCTCCTTCGGCCCGGTGCACAACCAGCCCGACCGGGGCGTCTGCCGCTGCGGCGCACAGCACCACACGGAACATCCGGCGCTCGGCACCGCCCTGGACCCCGAGACGTACGACTACGCCGCAGCCGTCCTGTTCAACAACTACGCGGGCGACCTCTGGCAACGCTTCACCACCCGACTCCGCCGCGAACTGGCCGCCCGCGCCGGCCTCACCCAACGCGACCTCAAAGACTCGGCCCGTCTCTCCTACGGCAAGGTCGCCGAATTCCAGAAGCGCGGTGCCCTCCACTTCCACGCGGTGATCCGCGTCGACGGACCGGACGGCCCCGGAACACCGCCGCCGTCCTGGGCGAGCGTCGACCTGCTGACCGATGCGATCCGCGCCGCCGCCGCACACTCCTACACCTCGGTCACGGCCCCGGCTGCCGGCGACCAGCCCGCCCGGACCTTCCGCTGGGGCACGCAACTGGACGTCCGGCCGGTCAAGGCGTTCGACGACGGCTCCGACATCACCGAACAGGCCGTGGCCTCCTACGTGGCGAAGTACGCGACCAAGGCCGCCGAGACCACCGGCACCCTCGACCGCCGTATCGGCGAACTCACCGAGCTGGACCACCACCAGGTCCCCGAACACACCCGCCGCCTGATCACCGCGTGCAAAACCCTGGATCCGCTCTACCCGGACCGTCGCCTCTGGGCCTGGGCCCACATGCTCGGCTTCCGCGGCCACTTCTCCTCCAAGTCCCGCCGCTACTCAACCACCCTCGGAGAGCTCCGGGCGGCCCGCGCCGACTTCCGCGCCGCCCAGGAACGCGAAGCCCTCGGCCTCGAACCCCCGGAGCCGGGCACCGTCCTGGTCCTGAACGACTGGCAGTACGCCGGCCACGGCCACACCCCCGGCGAATCCGCCCTCGCCGCCACCATCGCCCGCGACATCCAGACCAACCGCGACACCGCACGCCAAGCCCGCGCCGAACTCGAAGCCGAAGAAGGAGACGACTGGACATGACCACCGCCACCAGCCAACTGCTAACCGTGCCCGAGGTGATGGCGCAGCTCAAGTTCGGCCGCTCCAAGGTCTACGACCTGATCCGCTCCAAGCGCCTCATCTCCATCACCGAGGGCCGCGCCCGCCGCATCCCCGAGACCGCGCTGCACGACTACATCCGCGACCGGATCGAGGAGGCCGCCTGATGACACAGCAGCGCAAGCGCAACCCCAACGGCGCCGGCACCATCACCAAGCGCAAGGACGGCCGTTACCAAGCCGCCGTCTACGTCCCCCAGCCCGACGGCACCCGCGCCCGCAAGTTCGCCTACGGCAAGACCTGGGCCGAATGCGATGCCAAGCGCCGCGAACTTCTCGCCAAGGTCGACGACGGCATTCCCGTGCCCACTCGTTCCGCCAAGCTCGCTGAGTGGCTGCCGTACTGGCTGGAGGAGATCATCAAGCCCCGGCGCAAGCGCACAACGGCGGCGAAGTACGAGACCCATATCCGCCTCTACCTCGTGCCGGAGCTCGGCAAGAAGAGCCTGGAAAAGCTGAGTGCGCGGGATGTACGTATGGCTCTCGCCAGGATCGCCAAGGCCGGCACGTCTGCGACGGCGAAGGAATCGCACCGGGTTCTTCGTTCCGGCCTGTCGGCCGCGTGCCGGGAAGAGCTGATCACCCGCAACGTGGCCAAGCTGGTGGAGGCTCCGAAGGTCGACACGTACGAAGGTCAACTGTGGACGCTGGAGCAGACTCTCGCCTTCACCCTTGTCGCCAGGCGTGACCCCCTGTATGCGGGCTTCATGCTCGCTGTGGGCCTCGGTCTGCGGCGGGGTGAGATCGTCGGGTTGCGGTGGCAGGACATCGACCTCGACAGCCGTACGGTCCAGATCCGCAAGCAGCGTCAGCGGGTCCGCGGTGAGTACTACGAGGACGACACGAAGAACCGCCGCAAGCGGACGCTGCCGCTGCCCCTGCTCTGCGTGGCACCGCTTCGCTGGCAACGGCTGCGGCAGGAAGCCATGCGCGTCAGTGCGGGCGCCGACTGGCACAAGAGCGATCTTGTCTTCACCACACGCACGGGCCGGGCGATCGAGGGGAGCAATGTTCTTCGGTCGTTCCACCGGCTGACCGCCAAGGCGGAGATCCCCCGCATCCGGGTCCACGATGCCCGGCACGGAGCGGCGACCCTGCTCGCGGCCGGCAACATCCATCCCCGGGTCGCGATGGAAATCCTTGGCCATAGCAAGATCAGCGTGACCATGGACATCTACACCCACGTCCCCGACACCCTGAAGCGGGAAGCCGTGGCGCACATGGACCGGATGCTCGGGCGACGTCGTCGCTGAACGCTCCCGTTGATGTCAAACCCGGATGTCAAAGACCCCCTACCATGATCAGTAGGGGGTCTTTTCGCTGGTGGGCACAACAGGATTCGAACCTGTGACATCTGCTTTGTAAGAGCAGCGCTCTACCGCTGAGCTATGCGCCCTGGCCGAGCCGACAGACTACCTTGCCTTTGGGGCTGAACGGCAAACCCGTACTCGAAGTCCGAACTTACCGGCCGGTGTGTTCGTTTCCGGTGAGTGGGAGAATGACATTCGGTCCTGGGGCGATCCGATCGGGAGAGGGAAGTGACGGCGACAGAGACGCAGCCGCATGAGCAGCGAGAACGCCGTCGCGTCCGTGGGGGTCCGCTCCGGGATGTGGTGGGGCTGGTGTTGCTGCCGTTGCCGTTGTTGGTGGCGATGGTGCCGATGTCGTTCGCGGGTGGAGGGACCCGTCGCTGGTTCGGGCGCGGGGAGGGTCAGCGGGCCGATGCGCAGGCCGCGAAGGACGCCGCGGCGGCAGCGTTCTACGAGCTGGACACCGCACACCGTGACCTGCGGATCTCCATAGAGACGATCACCGCGGTCGACAATTCGCCAGCCGCGCGGAAGGCCGCGGAGGACTACGAGGGCTTCGGCCGGCGGATCGACGAGGTGAGTCAGCAGTACATCACCGCGGTCGACTCCCACGATCTGGACCGTGACGATCTGGACGGTGCCGCGGTGGCGCGGGCGCGAGCGGATCTGACGCGGGCCAAGGAGGAGCTGGATCGCGTCCGGAGCGAGCTGGAGCGGTTCGCGCAAGGGCTCGGGCCGTTGCTGCAGACCGCCGAGACACAGCTGGCGCGGCTGGCTCCGGCCGTGGAGCGGGCGCGGCAGGCGCTGCTGGCGGCGAGCAATGCGCTGGACGCGGTCCGTGCGCAGGGGCTGCGGGCCGATGATCTCGCGACCCGGCTGGCGGCGCTCGGGCCTGAGCTGACCAAGCTCAATCAGGGTGCCGGCCAGCATGGCGTACAGGAGACGATCCGGCGCGCCGACGACGTGCTGCGCAAGGCCGAGGGCGTACGGACCGAGGCCGAGCGGCTGCCGGCGAAGGCGGCGGAGATCGACAAGCGGCTGGTGTCGCTGCGGACCCGGGCGCAGGCGATCACGACGCGTGCCGGGAAGGTCGACCCGGTCCTCAGCGAGCTGCGGCGGCGGTACAGCGCGGCGTGCTGGCAGGACCTGCAGCAGGTACCGGAACAGGCCGCGCAGTCCGTCCAGCAGGCCGAGGTCAAACTGCGGGAGTCGCAGCAGGCGCGGGACGAGCAGCGCTGGGCGGATGCCACGAGCCTGCTGGCGACCGTACGGGCGCTGCTGGACGGCACCGACGAGGCGGTCTCGGCGGCCGGTGACCGGCTGCAGCGGCTCGACGCGGTGTCGTTCGACCGGCAGAAGGAGGTCGAACGGACGCGCTTCGCGGTCCGGGATGCGCAGCGGCTGGCGATGGCCGGGCGCAGCACCCCTGATCCGCGGCATGCCGGTCCCCTGGACGAGGCGGTGGCGCGGCTGGACCGTGCGGTCGCGGGCCTGGAGGGGCGGCATCCGGACTGGTGGCACTTCCTGACGGAGACCGAGGCGGTACGGGAGACGGCGGCCCGGGTGGTGCAGGAGATCCGGGGGGCCAGGGGTGGTGCAGGGGGCGGCTGAGGCTCCGGAGGCACCGAGGCTGTGGAGGCGCCGAGGCTCCGGAAGCGCCGAGGCTCCAGCGCGGCTGAGGCTCCGGGGGGCTGAGGCTCCGGGCGACGGCTAAGGCTCCGGCGGGTCGGCGGAGGTGCAGCCGGTGGAGGTGCAGCCGGCGGAGGTGGGCCGGCGGGCGGTCCCGAGCCCGGGTGCCGCCCTTGGGCTCGTCACCGCCCATGGGTTCTTCGTCGCTTATGTGCTCGTCACCGCGACCGCCTGGCCCGTCACCCTGGGTGCAATGGCGTGATGTCGCACGTGGGCGGATCCTGGAGGGAAGCACGGCCCAGGCGGCACACCTGCGCAAAGGAGGCCGGAGATGGCTACTGGGGCTACTGGCCAGACCCTGCACGGGCCCTCGAACCCCTTTCACCGGACGAAGACGCATCACACCCGGCTCGATGAGCACCTGCCCATGGACCACCGGCTCAGCAAGGTCTACCGCATCGGCGCGGGGCTGATGGGCTTGGTGCTGATCGCCTTCGGCATCCTCGGGCTGACCCACCACATCGGCTTCTTCGACACCGGCGGCGACACCGTGGCCGGGCTGAACACCAACGGCTCCCTGAGCATCCTGTCCATCGTCGTCGGCGCGATCCTCTTCGCCGGCATGGTGATCGGCGGGAACTTCGCCTCGACCCTCAACATCGTGTTCGGCGTCCTCTTCCTCCTGAGCGGCTTTGTGAACCTGGCACTGCTGGACACCGGCGCGAACTTCCTCGCCTTCCGGCTCCAGAACGTCCTCTTCAGCTTTGTGGTCGGACTGATGCTGCTGGTCTTCGGGATGTACGGACGGGTCAGCGGCGGCCTCTCGCACGACAATCCGTACTGGCGCGCCCGGCACCCGGAGGAAGCGGAACGGTTCGACCGCGGCCAGCTGCATCCCGTCTCCGGCATGACCGCCGCACGGCAGGCGGCGCGGGTCAACGTCCAGGGCGCCTCGCATGCCGGGCGCGGTTCGTTCGGCGCCGGCACCAGTGGGAGCAGATCCCGCAGGGGCGTGGGTACGGGAACGGGAACGGGAACGGGTACTGCCTCCTCCGGTGCCAGGGGTGTGGGTGCGGGCTCCGGCACCGGCACGAGCTCCGGCGGCGGCACCGGCACGGACGCCGGTACCGCCGGCAAGAGGACCTGAGCCGGGGCGAGGAGAGACGTCAGGGCGTACCGAGGTGGGAATGGGGTGCTCGGTACGCCCTGACGGCTGATGACGGCGACGGCTGATGACGGGGACCGGATCACGGGGGCGGATGGCAGGGATCCGATCACGGGAACCGGATCACGGGGGCGGATGGCAGGCACGGGGGCCGCCTGACCGGTGCGCATGACCGGGACTGCAGGACCGGGGAGGGACGACATCGGCGAATGCCGCCGTACGACAGGGCAGGCGCGGTGCCACCGCCGAGCGGTGGGCAAGCGGGCAGGCGGGCAGGCGGGCAGGGGAAGGCGGCGGTGGCCGGGGCAGGAGTCTGCGGGCCGGTGCGGCGGCCGGGCGGCACGGCGTGGGCCGGGAGGAGCGGCACCGCGGGTGGGAGGGGCGGCAGGTCGGCGAACACGGGGAGAGCAGGGAGAGCAGGGAGCACACGATGAGCCGATCGGAGCACACCGACTCCTCCGCCGGCGGGCACGGGGTGCACCACGAGGCGGTCGAAACGCTCGCCGGGCGGATCATCAAGGGCACTTACGGTGAGGGCGACAGCCTCGTCATGCCGGACGTGATGGCGCAGCTGGACGTGACCCAGACCGTGCTGCGTGAGGCCGTCAAGGTGCTGACCCTGAAGGGCCTCCTCGATGCCGACAAGGAGCGAGGCACGTTCGTCCGCCCCCGGGCGGACTGGAACCTGCTGGATCCGGACGTGCTGCGCTGGAAGCTCGCGGCCGGTGTCTCGTCCGATTTCTTCGCCGATGTGCTCGAACTGCGCCGTTCCATCGAACCCGCGGCGGCCGCGCTCGCCGCGGAGCGCCGTACGGATGAGGATCTGGCGGCACTGGACACCGCGCTAGGTGCGATGGCCACGACCGACACCGATCCGGCACTGCGCATACGCGCCGACGCGACGTTCCACACGGCGATCCTGATCGCCTCGAACAATCGCTTCTACGCGCAGATGCACCAGGTGATCGTGCCGGTGCTCGTCCAGCGCGACCGGGCCGTGCTCGCCGCGGACGGCGCGTTCGCACATCTTCATGCGGCCCACGCCGCGGTGGTCGAGGCCGTACGGAGCCGGGACGTCGACGGGGCCTATATGGCGATGCTCGAACTGCTCGATCTCTCGGCGCGGGAACATCCGTAGGGGCCGGCGGGAGCATCCGTAGGGGCCGGCGGGAGCATCCCCAGGGGCTGAGGGAGCACCCCTTGGGGTTGGGGAAGCACCCCTTGGGGTTGGGGGGAGCCCCCGTACGGGCTTGGCAGGAGCATCCATGGAGGCCGGGGCGGGAAGTCGTCGGTCCGGTAGAGCGGACTCCGCCCGTGGGCGGCGGGCCGCCCCGCGCCCGACAGGACGGAGCCGGTCCATGAAGATCAGCCGCATCGAGACGTTCCTCGCGCCACCGCGCTGGCTGTTCGTCCGGGTGGAGACCGATGAGGGCGTCGTCGGCTGGGGTGAGCCGGTGGTCGAAGGGCGGGCCGAGCCGGTACGGGCGGCGGTAGAGGTGCTGTCCGAGTACCTTCTGGGCCGGGATCCGGCGCGCATCGAGGACCACTGGCAGGTCATGACCAAAGGCGGCTTCTACCGCGGCGGGCCCGTCCTCTCGTCCGCCGTCGCCGGCCTGGACCAGGCGTTGTGGGACATCAAGGGGAAGCGGCTCGGTGTCCCCGTCCACCAGCTGCTGGGCGGACCGGTCCGCGAGAAGATCCGCGCCTACGCCTGGGTGGGCGGTGACGAGCCGCAGGCCGTCCGCGACGCGGTCACCGCGCAGATCGAGGCGGGCTTCACCGCCGTCAAGATGAACGGCTGCGGCCGGATGACGCCCGTGGCCACCCGCGCCGAGGTACGGGAATGCCTGCTGCGCGCCGAGACGGCACGCGAAGTCCTCGGCGACGCACGGGACTTCGGCCTGGACTTCCACGGCCGGGTCTCGCCCGCCAACGCCCGCAGGCTCCTCCCCCTGCTGGCCGGCTACGCACCGATGTTCGTCGAGGAACCTGTGCTCCCCGACCACCTGCAAGCCCTCCCCGACCTCGTCAACGCCTCCAACATCCCCCTCGCACTCGGTGAACGTCTCTTCACCCGGCGAGAGTTCCTGGCTCCCCTCCAAGCCGGCGTCGCGATCCTCCAGCCCGACATCTCGCATGCGGGCGGCATCTCCGAACTGCGCCGGATCGCCGCACTCGCGGAGGTCTACGGGGCGCAGCTCGCCCCGCACTGCCCGCTCGGCCCGGTCGCACTCGCCGCCTGCCTCCAAGTCGCCTTCACCACCCCGAACTTCCTCATCCAGGAGCAGTCCCTCGGGATCCACTACCACCGGGGCGCCGAGCTGCTGGACTACGTGGTGGATCCGGAGCCGTTCCGCTTCCACGGGGGGTCACTGCTGCGGACCGACCGTCCCGGGCTCGGTGTGGAGGTGGACGAGGCCGCGGTGCGGGCGGCGGACGAGCGGGGCCACGCCTGGCGCAACCCCGTGTGGCGCCATGAGGACGGGTCGTTCGCCGAATGGTGAGGGGAGGCACCCCGCCGCCAGCACGCACAGCACATCCGCCACACCCGGTGCATCCGGCGCACCCGGCACGCCCGGTACACCTGTCGGTGCGGCCCGGAATAATCGAGGGTGTCACCCGCGCGCCCGAACGACCCAGCCGCGCAGTCACCCACGCGGCGGGGTGCAGGAGAAAGCAGGAAACGCCATGGACCTCAGCACAGCGCTCCGGACCGAGCGGCTGGTCGCCATCATCCGGGGCAGAGAGGCGGAGGCGTCCTTCCGTACCGTCATGGCGCTTGTGGAGGCGGGCCTTTTGCTGATCGAGATCTCGCTCAGCGGGAAGGACGCCCTCACCGTGATCCGACGGGCGCGCGCCGAGCTGGGCGACGCGGCGTGGCTCGGCGCCGGCACCGTCCTGACTGCACAGGACGCCCGGCGCGCCGCCGAAGCCGGGGCGAATCTCATCGTCACCCCCGGCCTCGGGGCCGGTCTGGAGGAGTCCGTACGCCAGGGTCTGCCGACGCTCGCCGGGGTGATGACGCCGTCCGAGGTGATCGCGGCAGACGCGCTGGGGGTCTCGGCCCTGAAGCTGTTCCCGGCATCGGCCGGCGGACCGGCGTATCTGCAGGCGCTGCGGGCGCCCTTCCCCGAGCTGCCGTTCGTGCCGGTCGGAGGCGTGGACGCAGCCGCCGCGCAGGCGTACTTCGCGGCCGGCGCGGTGGCGGTGGGTGTCGGCTCGCCGCTGGTCGGGGACGCGGCGGACGGCGGTGACCTGGACGGGCTGCGCAAGCGCGCGGCGGAGTTCAGGGCGGTGTGCGCACCGTGACGGGGCAGTCGGCTGCCGGGGGCGGCGAAGCGCAGCGGGACAGCCACGGTCACGGGCACGACGATCACGGGCACGAGGACGCGGACGCGGAGCACGACGGCGCCGCTGCCCGCCCCGGGACCGCGCCGGCCCGCCCGCCGGCTCCCCGGCAAGCGGGCCGTCCGGACGTCTTCACCTTCGGCGAGACCATGGTCGCGCTACGCGGCAGCGGCCCGCTGAAGCTCGGCGGCACGATGCAGGTCTCCATCGCCGGAGCGGAGAGCAATGTCGCGATCGGGCTGGCCCGGCTCGGGCACGAGGTCCGCTGGGCGGGTGCGGTCGGTGAGGACGAGGCCGGGGAACTGGTGCTGCGTACGCTGCGCGCCGAGGGCGTCGAGGTGTCCGGCGCCTCGGCCGATCCGGGTGCCGCGACCGGGCTGCTCCTCTTCGAGCCGCGGCTGCCCGACGTCACCCGGGTGCACTACTACCGTGCGGGATCGGCCGGCTCGCGGCTCACGCCGGACGTGATCGAGCGCGCCTTCCGCGCCGCCCCGCCCCGTGTCCTGCACCTGACGGGCATCACCCCGGCCCTGAGCCCCACGGCTCGCTCGGCAGCTCTGCACTCCCTCCGACTGGCCCGCGAACACGGCTCCTTGGTCTGCCTCGATGTCAACTTCCGCGCCCGGCTGTGGACGGCCGAGGAGGCCTCCGTGGTCCTGGGCGAGTGGATCCCCTATGTGGATCTCCTGACCGCCTCCGATGACGAGCTTCCGCTGTGCCTGCCACCCCGGGACGCCGACATCGCCTCCGCCTCCGGCATCGCGTCGCAGGCCAAGCGGCTGAGGGAGCGGGGCGTCGGCGAGATCGTGGTCAAACTCGGCGCGGAGGGCGCAACGGCCTTCACCCACGAAGGCTCCCTGCACCGGTCCGCCAAGGCCGTACGGGCCGTCGACGCGGTGGGCGCCGGCGATGCCTTCGTGGCGGGCTATCTGTCGGCGCTGCTGGACGGTGAGGGACCGGCCGCACGCCTGGAGCGGGCCGTCACCACGGGAGCGTTCGCGGTCGCTTCCCCCGGCGACTGGGAGGGCGCGCCGACCCGTGCGGAGCTGGGCATGCTGGGCGCGCCGCCCGGCACCGTCGTCCGCTGAGCGGCGACCCGGCTAACCTGTGCCCATGCCTCGTTACGAATACCGGTGCCGCCCCTGCGGCTCCACCTTCGAGCTGAACCGGCCGATGGCCGAGTCCTCCGCCCCGGCCGTGTGTCCCGAGGGCCACGAGGACACCGTGAAGCTCCTCTCCGCGGTCGCCGTCGGCGGCTCCGCGACCGCAGCCGCCCCACAGGGCGGGGGCGGCGGCTGCTGCGGGGGCGGCTGCTGCGGCTAGTACGGAGGGCAGCTCCGGAGGCGGGGCCCCGGCCGCTATTTCTTGCGTGCCAGGGTCACACCGTCGGCCACCGTGAGCATGACCGCCTCCATACGTGAGTCCTCCACGACGTGGTCGTTGAAAGCCCTGATCGCCAGCGCCGACCCGGTCGCCGCCGGGTCGGCGACCTCCCCGTGGTAGAGGACGTTGTCCGCCACGATCAGGCCGCCCGGCCGCATCCGGGGCACCAGCTCTTCCCAGTACGCGATGTAGCCGCCCTTGTCCGCGTCGAGGTAGGCGAGGTCGATATGCGGTTCGGCCGGCATCGCCCGCAGCGTTTCCAGCGCGGGCGCGATCCGCAGCTCGACGCGGTCCCCGACACCGGCCTTCTCCCATGCCTCGCGGCCGTACGCCGTCCACTCCTCGGAGACATCGCAGGCGATCAGCCTGCCGTCCGCGGGCAGCGCCTGGGCCATGGACAGCGCCGAAAACCCGGTGAACGTCCCCACCTCGACGACGTGCCGGGCCCCGATCAGCCGCACCAGGAACGCCAGCAGGGGCCCCTGTTCCTCCGCCGACTGCATCCCCGCCGCCTCGGGGAACTGCTGGCGGGTGAGCTCCACGCTGTCCCGCTGCGCGGCGTTCAACGGTGGGTTGTGGGCAAGGACGTAGTCGTACATCTCCGCCGTGATCGGCGTGCTCTTGGACTCGGTCACTGGCTCTCCCCTGGGTCAAGGATCGCGGTCTCGGGCGCTCACCGGACGATGCGGCCAACCGCCTCGGCGAGACTAACCGAGCCACCCCCTTCACCGACCGCTTTCCGGTCGCTCCCTCCCCTTGTGCCTCCCTTGTCTCCCCGGCCTCACCCGCGAAGGAAGGCCCGCACGATTTCCTCGCCCGCGGCGACACCCCGTTCGTCGAGTGCCGTGACATGAGGGGCGTGCCAGCCGGAGTCCGCCAGTTCGCCGTGTCCGGGCCGCCATGCGCGGTCCGCAGCCAGCAGCAGATCGGCGTCGAGAAGGGAGTCACCGGCCGCGAGGATCTCGGACGCCCCGGTGCGGCGGGCCACTTCCGCCACGGCTGCGCTCTTGGTGAGCGGCCGCGGCACGGCGTAGATCTTGCGGCCCTGCAGGGACACGGTCCAGCCGCGTTCGTCCGCCCAGCCGGTCAGGTCCTTCACCCAGGTGTCCGGCAGCAGGTGCCGCTCCACGACGAGATAGGCGAAAAGGTCCTCGGCCACGCGTTCCTTGCGCAGCCAGGCCGGGTCGGCGGTGCGGACCAGGTGCGCGCGGATCTCGTCCAGGGGTGCGCACTGCGAGGCGAGCCGCCCGGCGACGGTGCGCTGCCAGTCCGGGTCGGACTCGCCCCGTACGAGCAGATGGCCGCCGTTGGCGCAGACCGCGAACTCGGGGACGGGCCCGGGGAGGTGGATACGGCAGTACTGCTCGCGGGTGCGGGTGGTGGCCGGGACGAAGGTGGTGGTGCCGGCCAGTTCGGCGAGCAGGGCGGCGGCCGTCTCCGTCATATAGGACAGCGGTTTGCGCTCATAGGTCTCGACGCACAGGAGCCGGGGAGCCTCGGCGTCCGGCATGGCGAGGCCCAGGGCGGCGGCCGAATAGATCAGGGTGCGGTCGAGGTCGCTGGCGACCAAAAGAGGGGCAGCGCGCAGCGCTTCCGGGGAAGGGTGGTGGGCGAGGGGTCGGCCGCTCATCAGGAGGTCACCGCCTTGCCGTCGGCGCCCGTGGCCCCGCGGGTGTAGCGGGGGTGGATCAACCCGACACAGGTATAGGGCAGTTCGCCGACCTCTTCGACGGGCACGCCCCGTTGTTCCGCCAGGAGGCGCACATGATCGAGATCGGCCCCGGCCCCCTGCCGCGCGAGGATCTTCCAGGGGACCCGGCGCAGCAGGACGCGTGTGGTCTCGCCGACACCGGGCTTCACGAGATTGACGTCGTGGATGCCGTACTCCTCACTGATCCGTTCGACGGCCGCCCAGCCCTTCCAGGTGGGCGCCCGGTCGGCGGCGGCCAGTTCCTTCACCTCCGCCGCGACCTCCTCGGCCACGTCGTCGAAGCGGGCGGTGACCGCGTCCAGGAACGCGTGCGACACATCGTCCGCCGCCAGGTCGCGGTAGAACTTCGCGCCGTGGAAGTCGTCCGGCCCGACGAGGTCGTCGCGCAGCACGGTGCGGGATATGAGGCCGGAGACGGTGGAGTTGAGGCAGGCGGACGGGATGAGGAAGTCGTCCCGGGTGCCAAAGGTCTCGACACAGCCGCCGGGGTCGGCGAGCACGGCGATCCGCGGGTCGAAGCCCGGGAAGTCCGCCAGGGCCTGGGCGAGTTCGCGGGTGATGGCGCCCTTGCCGGTCCAGCCGTCCACGAAGACGACATCCGCCGGATCGTGACGGTCGGCCAGCCAGCGCAGTGCGGTGGTGTCGATGCCCCGGCCGCGGACGATCGAGAGGGTGAAGTGCGGCAGCTCCAGACCGTGGGCGTGCAACGCCCAGCGGCGCATCAGCACCCCGACGGGGGTACCGGCCCGTGCCAGCGACACCAGCACGGGGCGTGGGCCGCGTTCGGCGAGCACGGTCTCGGTGACGGTCCCGACGGCCCGGGCAATCCGGCTCGCGGAGGTCCGCAGCGCGCTGTGGAACAGCTCCTGGTACTGCTCACTCGGCTGGTATTCGACCGGCAGCGACTCGGCGTAGTGGGCGCCACCGCGCTGAATCGCCTCCTCGCGTTCCTCGGTCGGCGCTTCCAGGGTGACGTCGGAGAGATCCTGCAGCAGCCAGCCGACCTCGTCGGCGGTGTAGGAGGAGAAGGCGGGGCCGCGCAGCGGCTCGGGGAGGGACAGGGACCGGGCCTGCGGTGCGTGATGAGGGTTGGGCCCCTGCTGCGGCTGCGGCTGCGGCTGCGGGGCGTACGAGGGGATGACGGCGAGCAGCAGCCGGCCGGTGTGCTCGGCGAGCCGGTGCAGCAGACCGCCGGTGGTGTGCAGCTCCGGGCGGTCCCCGTGGGAGTCCACGACGGCCACGATGGCGTCGAAGCCGCGTTCCGGGTCGGCGCCGGCCGCCACGTTGTACGCGTACCGCTCCCCCGGACCGTCGGCCGGCCTGTCGTGGGCGGGGAAGGACAGCCGGGTCCGGATCGCGTAACCGGGGTCGTCGACGGCGAGCACCGGCGACCGGGTGGTGGTGGAGAAGAAGACCTGCGGCACCGGCTCGGCACCGCTCGCCTCCTCGGCCAGGAGGGTGTCCAGGGCCTGGGCCATCCGCAGCGGCGCGTACATCAGTTCCTCGTTGCCGAGGACGAGGATGCGGCGGGCGCCGTCCAGTTGCCGGGCGATCCGGGTCGCCATGTGGGGCAGAGCGGCCTCCAGCCGGGCGCGGTGCGCCGGTGTGAAGCCGTGCCGACCGCCGTCCGGCAGCCCGGCTGGCCAGTCGAGACCGACCCGTACGACGTCCGCGCCGGGCGCCGCCGGGACGTCTGCGGCCGTCCGCGCCGCAAGGCCCTCCTGCGCGGCGACGAGTTCCTGTCCGCGGGTCAGGACGTCCGCGGGCAGGTGTACGCCGCCCGCGGCCAGTGTCACGAGGTCGACGCGGGCGCCCAGTTCCGCCGCGAACTTCTCCAGGTGGCTGCGGTCCGCGTCGGAGCGCATATCGACCAGGGCGACGACCACGTACCGCTCGCGCGGGAAGTGCGCATGCAGCGCGGTGATCGTGTTCAGGACGGTCCGGCCGGTGGAGAACTCGTCGTCGACGAGGACCAGCGGCCCGTCCCCGGCGAGGAGTGCACGGTCTTCCGGGAGCAGCAGATGCGAGGTGGCGTGGCTGTGCTCCTCCTCGAATCCGCCCACCTGCGCCACGCCCGTGACCGGCCGGCGGGTGGAGTGCAGATACGGCGCGAGTGCCAGGCCGTCGGCCACCGAATGCCCCAGGCCGGTGGCGGTTTCGGCGTAGCCGAGGACGACGGAGCGGGCAGCGGCCTCGTCGCCCAGCAGCTTCCGCACCCGCCGCCCCAGCCCGACGCCGGCGCCATGAACCACATCCGGCCGCTGGGGCACATGCTTGCCAAGCACGTTCGACACGAGCAAATGGGCCCGCTTGGGGTTACGCCGCAGCGCCAGCCCCAGCAGTCCCGGCAGCTCGTCCCCGCCGCTCAGCGAGACCCCGAGCCGGCCGGCGACCCATTCTCCCGTCCAGACCACGTGTTCCGTCTCCTCCGTCGTACCGTTCATCTGTTGTCCCGCAGGTCACATCTGCTCACGTCATGCCTGCTCAGCTCTGCTCACGCGCGCTCACGTCTGCTCGCTCTTGCCCGCGCCTGCTCGGCTCTGCTCTGCTCATGTCTGCGGCAGGCTCGCCGTCAGCAGCTCCACGAACCCGATGCCTTCCCGGGCCACCCCGAACGCCTCGGCGCGCAGCAGGGTCCGCTCGGCCCAGGCGCGATGCGGCTTCACCTCGTTCATCTTGTTCGTATAGGCGGAGCGCAGCACCCCGCCGTCGCCCCGTTCGGGCCGCAGGATGTCGACCGCGTCGCTGAACTCCTCGTGGCTGACGACCGAGAGGGCGTGCACCGGCGCGACATGCGAGGGGTGAATGCAGGTCTTGCCCTGCAGACCGTTCGCGCGGTCGAGTTCGATCTCCCGCAGCAGGCCGTCCATGTCGTGCTCGATCAGGGCCGTGCGCAACTCCTCGGCGCGTCCGAGGAAGGGACTGCGGCGCAGCTGCGGCTTGAACATCCGCTCCTGCAGCCGGAAGTACTCCCACACCGGGCCGGTGACCGTGAAGCCCGTGCCGTCCGCCCGCCCCAGCACATTCACCACGTCGGCGATCACGGAGGCGACGATCTGGACGTCGTAGGCCGTCATGTCGGGGGCTCTGCGCAGTCCATAGGCGGAGCAGAAGTCCGTGACGCCGAGCCGCAGGGCAAGCACCCGGTCCCGGTATTTGTCCACGGTCCGGGCGATGCCCGCAAGAGTCTCGGCGCGGCTCTCCAGATGCAGCAGCTCCGGCGATTCCAGTACCGGCATCACGAACAGCCGCCGGGCGCCCTCGCCCTCGGCCGCGTTCAGCGCCTCGAGGAACGGGATGCCCCGCTCCTCGGTGAACTTCGGAAGTACAAATCCGGACAGCCTGTGCACGGCAGCGCCCATCCGGCGGACCAGATCCGGTATTTGGCCGGGTGTGCGGACGCGGATGAAGAGCAGGGGGAGATCCGCGCCCGCAGTGGCCGCCTCGTCGAGAAGGCCGAGCTGCCGCACCAGGTTCTCCTCGCCGGCCTCGACATCCCCGTCACCTATGGAGTCCTCGAGGCACAGGACCATGGAGGTCACGCCACGCGCGGCCTGCTTGAGGACATCGGCGGCGAGTCGCGGGCGGGTGGCGGGGCTGTAGAGCGTCGCCCCCAGAACGACCGCGAGCGTGCGGGCCGGAGAGCCGGCGGTGAACTCCACCGGCTCCTGATGGAACAGTGTCTTCCGGATGTCGGGCGGAAGGTACCCAAAATGCCGCATACAACTCCCCGTCTACCTGCGGGATCCGGCACCCCCGCTGCGTCTCGCTGTCTGGATCCAGCCGGTAATCGTACGTGTGTGGGGGCACGGTTAGTTCCCGCGCGCAGGAAAATCACGTAACCCCCACGAGGCGCCCGGGCGTCCGCGGCCGCGCCCCGGGAACGGCTCGCGGCCCCCCGCGTTGTCGCTGCGACCTCCGGGAAGGCAGGATTGCGGCATGACGCACGCGATGCTGAAAGGGTCGAACGTACCCCTCGATGCCACGGCGGTCCGGGCCGTCCTGCGCTGGACCCCCGGTGCCGGTGTCCCCGATGTCGATGCCTCGGCCCTGTTGGTGGGACCCGAGGGGCGTGTGAACTCCGACGAGGACTTCGTCTTCTACAACCAACCGCGGCACCCCAGTGGCCTGGTGCGGCACCTGCCCAAGGCGCAGCTCGCGGAGGGTCTGACCGACACCATCGAGGCGGATCTGTCGGCGCTGGACGCGTCGGTGGACCGGGTCGTGCTGGCCGCGTCCTCGGACGGTGGCCCGTTCGCGGGCGTCTCGGATCTGCGGGTCGTGCTGTACGACGCGGCGCAGAGCGACGGCGAGCCGCTCGCGGTCTTCGACGTGGTTCCCGAGACGGGCGAGGAAACGGCCCTGATCTGCGGGGAGTTGTACCGGCGCGCCGACAGCTGGAAATTCCGCGCCCTGGGACAGGGGTACGAGAGCGGTCTGGTCGGCCTGGCGACCGAGTTCGGGATCTCGGTGGACGAGAACGAAGCCGCCGCCGACGGTCCGCCGGCCTCGCAGGCCCCGGTGTCGGCACCCCCCGGCCCGGCGGCAACCGCCGCCCCGGCCCCCGGGAGCGAGACCGGCCCGTCCGGCGACCCGACCGTCCCCGCCCCGGCCGCGCCCGGCCCGGCGGTGACCGGCCCCGACGCCACCGCCGCGACCCCGCCGCCCAGCACCTGGCCCGAGGAGGCCTTTGGCCCCCCGTCCGCGGTGGAGCACCAGGCCTCTTCGGCGTCGGACCCGGAGGCGGTCACCCAGCATGTAGCGGACGCCATGCCGGAGCCTCTGTCGTCCGCACCGCTGCCCCCGCCCCCCACCGTGGCGCCCCAGCCGCCGGTAGCGGCGCCCACGGGCGGCGGCTACGGCTATCCGCAGAACGTTCCGCCACCGCCGACGCAGCCCCCGGCCCAGCCCGCCTACGGCTACCCGGGACCGCCGCCCCAGTACCAGCCCCAGCAGCCGCCGCCGTCCCCGTACGGCCCTCCGCAGCCGACGCAGCAACCGCCGGCCTCGACGTACGGCTATCCGCTGCAGCAGCCCTTCGTGCCGGACCCGTCCTTCGTCCTGCCGCCCCAGGGACCGCAGTTCCAGCGCCGTTAGGGACATCGGGCGGATGCCCCCGGCGGCGGCGTGGGCGCGGCTCGGACGTAAGGCGGCGGGGGCACGGCACGGACGGACGGACGCGGGGGCACGGCACGGACCGGCGGCCGCGGCCGCGGGAGGCGGAACGAGCGGCGCGCCGCACCGGCGGCGGGCCGCAGCGTGCCCGGCTCAGGCGTTCGTCTTGTAGCCCCGCCCCCACTGCAGCCCCCAGCCGTACAGCCGGTCGAGCTCCGCCTGGAAGCCGTAGACGTACTTCACCTCGCGGCGCACCGTCAGCTCGCCCTTGACGTTCTCGAGCATGAAGACGGCGCAGGAGCGCGCCTGTGGCGCCCGCTCGTCCAGCTTGACCTCCACCCGCGGTCCGCTGCTCGGATAGAGCGTCACGACCGCGTGCGTACGGTCGAAGGCCGGTGTGCCGTCGTAGATGTAGACGAAGATCAGCATGCGCTTGATCTCGTCGCGGTGGTCCAGGTTGATGTACAGCGTCTCGCCGGACCCCGAACCGAAGCGGTCGTCGCCACTGAGCTTGACGAAGGGCGCCCCGTTGATGTCGCCCAGAAAGTTGCCCAGCGGCTGCACCACGCCCCGGGTACCGTCCGTGAGCTCGTACAGACAGGCCAGGTCCAGGTCGACATTGACCACGGCCGGCCCCTGCGCCTGCACTATCTCGGGCTTGAACAGTTTGCCCGGATGCCGCAGCAGACCGCCCCTGCCCCGCCCGCTCCGCTCGTGCAGGTCCGAGGGCCGCATCTGCCAGTGCAGATTGACCCGCAGATGCCCGGTGGCCGCCCCCTGCTTGGTCAGGGAGACGGCCGGATTGCGTTTCGTCAGCTCGACGACGTACGACGCTCCGCCGCTGTCGAAGTCGAACTTCGCGGCGCCACCGCGCCACAGATTCCCCAGGAACGACACTCTGCCCACCCCATTGCTCGGCCCCACATCACTGCGGGGCGGCCCGAGGTCCGCACCTCATAGCCGCCCCGCAGAGAGCGTTCCGCAATCAGCGCCGCGTCACACTCGGTGCGCGACTTCCGACTGCGCCTCGGAGGAATCTCCCGGCCTGCCCTCGCGCCGGTTCCGGATCAGGGACGAGGCGAAGGAGAGGCCGATCAGTGCGACGCCCACCAGGCCGGTGACGACCTCGGGGATCTCGTACTTGATCGTGGCGAGCAGGATGACGGCCAGCGCGCCGATCGCGTAGTGGGCGCCGTGCTCCAGGTAGACATAGTCGTCCAGGGTCCCCTTGCGGACCAGGAAGACGGTCAGCGAGCGGATGTACATCGCCCCGATGCCCAGGCCCAGCGCCATCATGAAGATGTCGTTGGTGATGGCGAAGGAACTGATGACGCCGTCGAAGGAGAAGGACGCGTCGATGACCTCGAGGTAGAGGAACATGAAGAACGCGGCCTTGCCGGCCAGGCCCACGGCCGCGCCGGTGCCCTTCTTCACGGGGGCCGCCGCGGCCTCTTCGCCCTCCTCGCCCTCTTCGTCCTCCTCTAGCTTGTCCTCGAAGTAGCCGGAGACGCCGCCGACGACGAGATACGTGATCATGCCCGCGACGCCGGACAGCAGGACCGTGGCGCTCTTGTCACCGGCGCCGTGCGCGGCGGCGGTGGCCACGGTCATCGCGCTCACCAGCAGGACGACCAGCCCGATGATGACCGACAGCATGTCGAGTTTGCCCATCTTGGCCATGGGCTTCTCGATCCAGGACAGCCACTTGTAGTCGCGCTCCTCGAATATGAAGTCGAGGAAGATCATCAGCAGGAAGATTCCGCCGAAGGCCGCGATGGCCGGGTGCGCGCTGGTGACCAGTTCCTGGTAATGCGCCTTGTCATTGATGGCGAGGTTGACCGCCTCGATCGGTCCCAGCTTCGCGGTGATCGCGACAATGACGACCGGGAACACCAGCCGCATGCCGAACACCGCGATGAGGATGCCGACGGTGAGGAAGATCTTCTGCCAGAAGGCGTTCATCTTGCGCAGGATGCCTGCGTTGATCACGGCATTGTCGAACGAGAGCGAGATCTCCAGGACGGACAGGATCCCGACGATCGCGAGCCCCTGCCACCCCCAGAGCACGCCCGCCAAGGCGAGGCCTATCACCGTGATGGCGAACGACCAGCCAAAGGTTTTCAGGAGCACTGCCTACCCAATCCCTCGCTGTATGGGGTCCCCCGCGCGCAGCGCGCGGCGCTTTACGAAACGTTGACCCCGAAGTCTAGAGCGATGCCCCGCAGACCCGACGCGTACCCCTGCCCCACCGCCCGGAACTTCCATTCGCCGTTGTGGCGGTACACCTCGCCGAAGATCATTGCGGTTTCGGCGGAGGCGTCCTCGCTGAGGTCGTAACGGGCGAGTTCGCTGCCGTCGGCCTGATTGACGATCCGGATAAAGGCATTGCTGACCTGGCCGAAGCTCTGGCCGCGCGCCTCGGCGTCGTGGATGGAGACCGGAAAAACGATCTTGTCGACCTGTTCGGGCACCTGCGAGAGATCGACGAGGACCGACTCGTCGTCGCCCTCCCCCTCGCCGGTGAGGTTGTCACCGGTGTGCTCGACGGAGCCCTCGGGGCTCTTGAGGTTGTTGTAGAAGACGAAGTACTCGTCCCCCAGCACCCGGCCCGACCGGCACAGCAGCGCGCTGGCGTCGAGGTCGAAGGGCGCTCCGGTCGTGGACCGTGCGTCCCAGCCGAGGCCGACCATGATCTGCGTGAGATCCGGAGCGGCCTTGGAAAGGGAGACGTTTCCCCCCTTGGCGAGCGTGACGGTCATCGTGCGCTTCCTCCCCTGTGTCCGTGCGGGCCGTGTCCGGCGCGGCCCGTGTCCCTCGATGCGCGTCCGGCGCCGCACGTCCCCGGTCGGGGGCGTACGGCGCCGGACGCCGTCGCTCTCGGACCGGCAGCCGCCGCGGCAGCCGTCCGGCCCCGAGGCCGACGATCAGATGGCTGATTCCCTCGGATCTCCTCGGATCCCCTCGGATTCCTCAGGCCCCCGCCGGATCAGACGTTGACGCCGAAATCCTGCGCGATGCCGCGCAGACCGGAGGCGTAGCCCTGGCCGATGGCCCGGAACTTCCACTCGGCGCCGTTGCGGTACAGCTCGCCGAAGACCATGGCGGTCTCGGTGGAGGCGTCCTCGCTGAGGTCGTAGCGCGCCAGCTCGTTGTCGTCGGCCTGGTTGACCACGCGGATGAAGGCGTTGCGGACCTGGCCGAAGCTCTGCTGGCGGGTCTCCGCGTCGTAGATCGACACCGGGAAGACGATCTTGGAGACATCGGCCGGCACCGCGGCCAGGTTCACCTTGATCTGCTCGTCGTCGCCCTCGCCCTCACCGGTGATGTTGTCACCGGTGTGCTCGACCGAACCGTCCGGGCTCTTCAGGTTGTTGAAGAACACGAAGTTCTGGTCGTTGGCCACCTTGCCCTGGTCGTTCGTCAGCAGGGCGCTGGCGTCCAGGTCGAAGTCCGTACCGGTGGTCGTACGCGCGTCCCAGCCCAGACCGACGACGACGGCGGTCAGATTGGGGGCTTCCTTCGTCAGCGAGACGTTGCCGCCCTTGCTGAGGCTGACTCCCACGAGTCCTCCCATAGATTCGAGGGGTACGTAAAGATTTGCGCCCCCATCGTGCATGGCATCGGATCAACGAATTGATCCTAGTGACCGGTTCCCACCGATTGCAGGTATCGCACCTGGATCAGTGCGGATTCGGCCCGGTGGGCGCAGCGCGAGGGGGCGCCTGGGAGAGTGCGCCGCCTCAGAGGGTGTCGAGCGCCTTGACGTACTCGTTCAGGTCACGGGCGTCGGGCAGGCCGTTGACGACCGTCCAGCGCACCACGCCCTCCTTGTCGATGATGAAGGTGCCGCGCACCGCGCAGCCCTTCTCCTCGTCGAAGACGCCGTACGCCCGCGAGGCCTCGCCGTGCGGCCAGAAGTCCGACAGCAGCGGGTACTCCAGCCCCTCCTGCTCGGCGAAGACGCGCAGCGAGAACGGGGAGTCGTTGGAGACGGCCAGCAGCTGGACGTCGTCGTTGACGAACTTCGGGAGCTCGTCACGGAGCGCGCAGAGCTCGCCGGTGCAGACGCCGGTGAAGGCGAAGGGGTAGAAGAGGAGGACGACGGCCTTCTCGCCGCGGAAGTCGGAGAGCTTGACCAGCTCGCCGTGCTGGTTCTTCAGCTCGAAATCCGGAGCCTTCGTGCCGACCTCGATCGCCATGGGGTGGTTCCCTTCCGCTCACGCTCAACAGGACGCGGCCAACCCTACGCGCCGCGGTGCACGACCGGGGAACCCGTCCTGAACGGGGCCGAGCCCCCTCCGGAACAGGCGGAGGGGGCTCGGTGGCGAATGGTGAGACCGTACGGCTCAGCGCTTGCCGGCCTTGGGCGTGACCAGTCGGCTGCCTGCCCAGTCCTTGCCCGCGTTGATGCTCTTGGTCTGGGACAGACCCGCGGTCTGCGCGGCCTCATTGATGTCGCTCGGCTCGACGTAGCCGTCACGGCCGGTCTTCGGGGTCAGCAGCCAGATCTGCCCGCCCTCGTCGATCAGCCCGATGGCGTCCACCAGCGCGTCCGTGAGGTCGCCGTCCTCGTCCCGGAACCACAGCAGGACGACGTCACACACGTCGTCGTAGTCCTCGTCGACGAGATCCTGGCCGATCACGGTCTCAATGCCTTCGCGGAGATCCTGATCGACGTCGTCGTCGTAACCGATCTCCTGGACCACCTGTCCGGGCTCGAACCCCAGCCTGGCGGCAGGGTTGGTCCGCTCCTCCGCGTGGTCCGCGGTCGCGCTCACGGATTGCCTCCTGTCATGTTTCGGAAATGCTCGGGGACCCCGCGCGTGCGCGGAGCATTGGGCGTAGTCCACACGGGCCGGGCGGATCGCGCAAGTACCCGGCGGTCCAGACCGCCGAAACGGTGACGTTTCGAGGCGTCTCGCCGCAAGCACGACCCCCGCAGGCCAGGCTGTAGTGATTCACACCACAGCTTTCTGTGAAGTTTATCGGGTACTTGCGCGGGACTGGTCCCTTCGGGGGGCGGCGGCCGGCCCCGGCCCCGGTTTCGGGGCCCGCACGTCCGTACGCGAAGCACTTTCGACATGGGCGTATGGTTGCGATTTGGCCGACCCGAGAAATCGGCCTTTTCAGCGCCATCTCTCTACGGATGGGTTACCCATCGGTAGAGGTGACGTATCCCAGTGGCTCGGTACACGATGGAAGACGGCGCGACACCAAGGCAGCGACAGCATTCGTCCCGTGCACCGCAGCAATCACTTGCAGAGCACGAAACGAACCGAACACGAAGGAACAGCGTGGCTTCCGGATCCGATCGAAACCCGATCATCATTGGCGGCCTTCCCAGCCAGGTCCCGGACTTCGATCCCGAAGAGACCCAGGAGTGGCTCGACTCGCTCGACGCGGCCGTCGACGAGCGGGGCCGGGAACGTGCCCGCTACCTCATGCTCCGCCTGATCGAGCGCGCGCGTGAGAAGCGGGTGGCCGTGCCCGAGATGCGCAGCTCGGACTACGTGAACACCATCGCGACCAAGGACGAGCCGTTCTTCCCCGGCAATGAGGAGATCGAGCGCAAGGTCCTCAACGCGACCCGGTGGAACGCCGCGGTCATGGTCTCGCGCGCCCAGCGCCCGGGCATCGGCGTCGGCGGGCACATCGCCACCTTCGCCTCCTCCGCCTCCCTCTACGACGTGGGCTTCAACCACTTCTTCCGGGGCAAGGACGAGGGCGACGGCGGCGACCAGATCTTCTTCCAGGGCCACGCCTCGCCCGGTGTCTACGCCCGCGCCTTCCTCCTGGACCGGCTGTCCGAGGCCCAGCTCGACGCCTTCCGGCAGGAGAAGTCCAAGGCCCCCAACGGCCTGTCCAGCTACCCGCACCCGCGGCTGATGCCGGACTTCTGGGAGTTCCCGACCGTCTCGATGGGCCTCGGCCCGCTCGGCGCGATCTACCAGGCACGGATGAACCGCTACATGGAGGCGCGCGGCATCGCCGACACCTCCAAGTCGCACGTCTGGGCCTACCTCGGCGACGGCGAGATGGACGAGCCCGAGTCGCTCGGCCAGCTGTCCATCGCCGCCCGTGAGGGCCTGGACAACCTCACCTTCGTCGTCAACTGCAACCTGCAGCGCCTCGACGGCCCGGTCCGCGGCAACGGCAAGATCATGCAGGAGCTGGAGTCGCAGTTCCGCGGCGCCGGCTGGAACGTCATCAAGCTGGTCTGGGACCGCAGCTGGGACCCGCTGCTCGCGCAGGACCGCGACGGCATCCTGGTCAACAAGCTCAACAGCACGCCCGACGGTCAGTTCCAGACGTACGCCACCGAGACCGGTGCGTACATCCGCGAGCACTTCTTCGGCGACGACCAGCGGCTGCGCGCCATGGTCGAGAACATGACCGACGACCAGATCCTGCACCTGGGCCGCGGCGGTCACGACCACAAGAAGATCTACGCGGCGTATGCGGCGGCCAAGGCCCACAAGGGCCAGCCGACGGTGATCCTCGCGCAGACCGTCAAGGGCTGGACGCTCGGCCCGAACTTCGAGGGCCGCAACGCGACCCACCAGATGAAGAAGCTCACGGTCGCGGACCTCAAGGGCTTCCGTGACCGGCTGCACCTGCCGATCCCGGACAAGGACCTGGAGGACGGCCTCCCGCCGTACTACCACCCGGGCCGGAACTCCGAAGAGATCCAGTACATGCACGACCGCCGCAAGGGGCTGGGGGGCTATGTACCCACCCGTGTCGTGCGCGCCGAGCCGCTGAAGCTGCCGGACGACAAGGCCTACGCGGGTGCCAAGAAGGGCTCGGGGCAGCAGAAGATCGCCACGACCATGGCGTTCGTCCGTGTCCTGAAGGACCTCATGCGGGACAAGGAGATCGGCAAGCGCTTCGTGCCGATCGCGCCCGACGAGTACCGCACCTTCGGTATGGACGCGTTCTTCCCGTCGGCCAAGATCTACAACCCGCTGGGCCAGCAGTACGAGTCGGTCGACCGCGAACTGCTCCTCGCGTACAAGGAGTCGCCGACCGGACAGATGCTGCACGACGGCATCACCGAGGCGGGCTGCACCGCTTCCCTGATCGCGGCGGGCTCCGCCTATGCGACGCACGGCGAGCCGCTGATCCCGGTCTATGTCTTCTACTCGATGTTCGGGTTCCAGCGCACCGGTGACCAGTTCTGGCAGATGGCCGACCAGCTCGCGCGCGGCTTTGTGCTCGGTGCGACCGCGGGCCGGACGACGCTGACCGGCGAGGGTCTGCAGCACGCCGACGGCCACTCCCAGCTGCTGGCCTCGACCAACCCGGCCTGTGTCTCCTACGACCCGGCCTACGGCTACGAGATCGCGCACATCGTCAAGGACGGTCTGCGGCGGATGTACGGCGAGAACGCCGAGGACATCTTCTACTACCTGACCGTCTACAACGAGCCGATCCAGCACCCGGCGGAGCCGTCCGACGTCGACGTCGAGGGCATCCTCAAGGGTCTGCACCGCATCAAGGCGGGCGAGAAGGGCGAGCACGCGGCCCGGATCCTCGCCTCGGGTGTCGCCGTGCCGTGGGCCGTCGAGGCCCAGCAGATCCTCGCGGACGAGTGGAACGTCAAGGCCGACGTCTGGTCGGCGACCTCCTGGAACGAGCTGCGCCGCGACGCGGTGGAGATCGAGGAGCACAACCTTCTGCACCCGGAGGAGGAGCAGCGCGTCCCGTACGTGACGCAGAAGCTCCAGGGCTCCGAGGGTCCGACGATCGCGGTCTCGGACTGGATGCGGGCGGTGCCCGACCAGATCGCGCGCTGGGTTCCCGGCACGTACCAGTCGCTGGGCGCCGACGGCTTCGGCTTCGCGGACACCCGTGGCGCGGCCCGTCGCTTCTTCCACATCGACGTGCAGTCCATCGTCCTCGGCGTGCTCACCGAGCTCGCCAAGGAGGGCAAGGTCGACCGGTCGCTGCTGAAGCAGGCGATCGACCGCTACCAGCTCCTGGACGTCACGGCCGCCGAGGCCGGGGAGGCCGGCGGCGACGCCTGACCTCTCCGCGGCCAATGGCCGCACCGCTTCCGCCGCGCCCCCCGACCAGCGTTCCTCGCCGGTCGGGGGGCGCTGTGGTGCGGGGTACCGGTGCGCAGGGCGGGTGCGGCGGCGCGGCCCGTTCAGCGCTCCCATACCTTGAACGCCCGTACCTGGTAAGGGGACCGGGGCACCCAGCTGCCGCCGCCCGGGTAGGTGTCGAACTCGGCGGTCTCGGCGCATTCCGCGCTCTGGTAGGTGGTCACCGGCCGGCCGGTCCGGTTGGCGAGTGCGGCGGCGGTGGTCCCCTTGGGCAGCGGGGTGCAGCTCTCGATGCCGGTGTCGGACAGCTCGTAGGTCCGCCGGGTGCCGCCGAAGTCCGCCTTCGGCCACAGGCACAGCGCTCCCGCCGCGCACGGGCCCGGGGCGGCACCGGCCCGGCCGCCGGGGGCCGCGTGCGCAGCCGGGGTGCCGAGGGCCGGCGGGACGGCGAGGGCCGCGGTGAGCGCGGCCAGGCCGGTGAGGAGCGCGGTGGTGTGGGGCGTACGCAGACGCAGACGCATAGGAATCTCTCCCCCGTGAAGTACGACGATGGCGTTCCGCCCTGGGCGGGTTGCCCACGGCGGGTGCTGCGGTGTCGAGCTTCGCGAGGGTGCGGCGCGGTTGCCAAGGCCTCGGCGGCACGGCCACCCGGATCAGGGATGTGGACAGCCGGAACGGCCCGGCGTGGGGCGTCCGGTGCACCGCGTTGACGTGAGAAGTCCCGGCGAGGAGGGCGCGGAAACCGTTCGCCCCGTGGCCTGCCGGGGTCCGGGAGGCAGCTGGCGTCCCGGAGGAGGCCGGTGACCGGTTCGGTTCCCCGGCCGGCTCATCCGGATGAGGGATTCGGCCCTCCGGCAGGGGCCAACTCCCGCCCGGCACATGGCGGGAGGGACCGGGCGTGCGCCGGGGCGGCCGGTTGACGTCCGCCGTTGACGGCAGCGCGCGGACACCGCACAGGCGGCACGCATCGGCGCGCGGCCGGACGAGGACGGGCCTCGTACCGGCCGCGCGCCGATGCCGGGCGTCAGGGCGACAGGGCGTCAGACGCCGGGCGTCGGGCGTCGGGCGTCGGGCGTCGGAGCCGGAAGCCGCGGTGGCTTCGCCCTGCGGCCGGTGCCCGGTCAGATGTGGCCGACCCCGGCGCCCGCCTCGGCGTTCGCGCCGCGCTTGGTGAAGACGGCGACGAGGGCGGCGACGACCGCCACACCACAGGCGACGGTGAAGGCCAGGCCCATGCCGGACACGAAGGTGTCGTGCGCGACGGAAACGATCTTCTCGGCGAATGCCGGCGGGGTGCCCTTCGGGACCGGGGCGATACCGGCCGAGACCGCGTCGGAGAGCTGGGACGCCTGCGCGGGCGGGACGGGCGGGAGGTGGGCGGCCTTCCAGTTGTCCGGGAGTTCGTTGTCGACGCGGGAGGCCATCACCGCGCCGAGCACGGCCGTGCCGAGGCTGCCGCCGACCTGCATCGCGGCCTGCTGGAGACCGCCGGCGACGCCGGAGAGCTCCAGCGGGGCGTTGCCGACGATGACCTCGGTGGCGCCGACCATGACGGGCGCGAGGCCCAGGCCGAGCAGCGCGAACCAGAGGGACATCGGGCCGGTGGTGCTGTCCGCGTCGAGACCGGACATGCCGTACATGGCGACGGCGGTGAGGACCATGCCGCCGACCAGCGGGATGCGCGGGCCGAGCTTGGTGATCAGGGCCCCGGCGAGCGGCGAGCCGACGATCATCATGCCCGTGAGCGGGAGGAGGTGCAGACCGCTGTCCACGGGGCTCATGCCGTGGACGTTCTGCAGATAGAACGTCACGAAGAACAGGCCGCCCATGAAGGCGAAGGCCATCAGCACCATCAGGACCGTGCCGGCGGTCAGCGGAAGGGAGCGGAACATCCGCAGCGGGATGAGCGGTTCACGGACCTTGGTCTCCAGGACGGAGAACAGCGCGAACAGGACCACCGCGGCGATCAGGAAGCCCCAGGTCTTCATGTCGCCCCAGCCCCATTCCGACGCCTTGATCAGCGGCCAGATGAGGCAGAACATCGCGCCGGAGAGCAGCACGATGCCCGGGATGTCGAACGAGCGCGGGGCGTTCACCGCACGGTGGTCCTTGAGGATCACCAGGCCGAGGACCAGCGCCAGCACACCGACCGGGACGTTGATGAAGAACACGGACTGCCAGTTGACGTGCTCGACCAGCAGTCCGCCGACTATCGGCCCGCCGGCGGTGGAGGCGCCGATGACCATGCCCCAGATGCCGATCGCCATGTTGAGCTTCTCGGCCGGGAAGGTGGCGCGCAGCAGCCCCAGCGCGGCGGGCATGAGCAGGGCGCCGAACAGGCCCTGCAGCACACGGAAGGTGATGACCAGCGAGACCTCGTGGGAGAACCCGATGGCACCGGAGGCGGCGGCGAAGCCGAGGATGCCGATGAGGAAGGTCTGGCGGTGGCCGAAGCGGTCGCCGAGCTTGCCGGCCGTGATCAGCGAGACGGCCAGCGCGAGCATGTAGCCGTTGGTGATCCACTGCACGTCGGCGAGCGATGCACCGAGGTCTTTCTTGATGGCCGGATTGGCGATGGCGACGATCGTGCCGTCCAGGGCGACCATCATGACGCCGATCGCGACGGAGAAGAGGGTCAGCCACGGATGGCCGCGCAGCCCCTTCGAGGGCTCTGGTGCGGGAAGGTCCGGCGCAGCGACGGCGACCGGAGTCTGAGAACTCATACGACGAGGCTAATGTCAGCCGCTGACAGTTGACAAAGCAAATCATGAGTCGGTAACTGTCATTTCGCTCACAGGTAACCTGAGCAGCGAGAACACCACGGAAAGGCGGCTCAGGATGGCGGACCCGACGCCGCATACGGCACCCACGGGCCTGCGGGAACGCAAGAAGCAGCGCACCCGCGACGCGCTGATCCGCGCGGCGCTCGAACTCTTCACGGAGCAGGGGTACGAGGCCACGACGATCGACGAGATCGCGGAGGCGGTGGATGTCTCCCAGCGGACCTACTTCCGCTACTTCGCCAACAAGGAGGACGTCGCCTTCGCCGTCCAGGAGATGGTCGAGGCCCGCTTCCTCGAAGAGCTGAGCGCACGGCCCGCGACCGAGGCGCCGCTCACCGCCCTGCGCACCGCCGTGATGGTGGCCTGGGACGACATCGGCAGCGCCATCGAGTCGGTGATCCCGGTGGAGCTGCACATGCGCTCGTACCAGATGATCGAGTCGACACCCGCGCTGGTCGCCGCGCACCTGCGGCGCTCCTCCGAACTGGAGGAGCAGATCGCGCGGTTGATCGCCCGGCGCGAGGGGCTGGACGTGGACACGGATCCGCGGCCGCGGGTGCTGGTTGCCGCATTGAGCGGGGTGATGCGGGTGGCCGGCAAGGTGTGGGGCGAGGGGCAGGACTGCAGCGTGGCATCCATCCGCGAGCTCACCCAGTCCTATCTGGACCACATCGGGCCGGCGATGGAGGGCGACTGGCGGGCGCGGTGAGCTCGCCGGTACCACGGCCGGCCGGGGCGGGCGCGGATCGGGTGGGCCGCGACCCGCACACCATCCGCTACTCCCCGTAACGGAAATCCACCTTTACGCGATCACTCCGCACGCCCCATGAGACCGCGTCTGCACGACTGAGCACCGAAAACGGATGACAAGTGTCCGGTTTGGTCGAAATACCCACCGTGAAACGTGATCTCACTCACGGTCACAGCAAGCACCCTTCCGCGTCTCCTAGGGTGGCACGCGGTGACTTCCTTCCCGGGCCTCGGCCCCTCCTCCAGCTTCCTGCAGTCCTCCGCCTTGCGTGCCGCGCTCGCCCTGGCGGTGGTGTTCGTGATGCTTGCCCTCACCGGCTGGACGGCCGTCAGAGGCACCAAGGAAGACGCCCATCCGCTGGCCACCGCCAAGGCCGCCTGGCAGCACGCCACCTTCCACGGCCGCCCGCTGCCCGACGCCGACGGTTCGCCGGCCACGCTCCGGGGCTTCTTCGCGGGGCTCACCGGTGCCGAGAAGCAGCAGCTCGCCGACCGCTTTCCGCTGGTCGTGGGCAATATGAACGGCGCCCCCGTACCGCTGCGTTACCGCGCCAACCGGATGGCCCTCGACGATGCCCGCGGCATCGAGAAACAGCGGATGGGCGACCGCCGGCTCACCCCCGTCGGCCGCCAGGAAGCGGGCCGGCTGATGCACCGCTTCGAGTCGATGATGAGCCCCGCCCGGCAGATCCTGGCCTTCGATCCGGCCGGCGACGGCCGGGCCGCCGAGGTCTTCGGCAACCTCCCGGCGGCGCAGCGGGTCTCGATCGTGGTACCCGGTGTGGACACCAACCTGTCGACCTTCGAGCGCACCGCGCGGGCCAACACCGCCCCCGTCGGCATGGCGCGGTCCCTCTACGGCGCCGAGCGCGAAGCCCGGCCGAGCACCCGTACCGCCGTGATCGCCTGGGCCGACTACACCTCGCCGCCCGGGATGGGCGTCGAGGCCGCCACCGGGAAGCTCGCCGCGGACGGCGCGGTCCGGCTGCGCGCACTGGTGGACGCGCTGCCCTCCTCCGATGCCGTCTCGCTGTTCTGCCACAGCTACGGGTCCGTGGTGTGCGGCGTCGCGGCCCGTGAACTGCCGTCCAACGTCGAGGACATCGCGGTGGCCGGCAGCCCCGGCATGCGGGCCGGCAACCTCTCCGGGCTGGGCACCCACGCCCGCGTCTGGGCCATGCGGGACGCCGACGACTGGATCGCGGACGTGCCCAACCTGGAGGTCGGCGGGCTCGGCCACGGCGCCGACCCCGTCGATCCGTCCTTCGGCTCCCGGGTCCTGTCGGCCGACGGCGCCGTCGGGCACGCCGGCTACTTCGCGCCCGGCACCCGCAGCCTGCGCAACTTCGCCCTGGTCGGGGTGGGCGCGACCAGCACCGTCTCCTGCGCCGCCGATGACCCGCACTGCAGTTCGGGGCTGGCCTGAGGGCCGTCGGCCCTCACGACTGGTTCCGCGGGCACGGCCCGGCGCCCGGGGACGGGCCGTGCCCGCGGGAACCGCACCCGGCGCCGGGGACGTCCACCAGTACAGAAAACGACGCAGCGGGTGGCCGGAGTGACGCGCGTAGCTTCGGCAGACGCCCCCGAGGTGTCCGGAAGGGGGACGGGCGGGCAACCGCCCGCATACGATGAGCCACATGGGTGATGTGCTGGCCGGTTTTCATGCCGTCTGGGAGTTCGACACGGACTCCGTACTCATCCGCTTCGAACGGGGGATCCGCAGGCCGAAGCTGTTCCAGGCGCTCGGCGAGCGACGCATTCCGTACGAGGCGCTGAGCTCCGTCGAGGTGACCGGAGGCAGACGCGGCACGGTGGTGCTGCACGCCGTGCCCCGGACCGGCGCCGATCCGTTGATGGAGGCGGCGGACGGACAGCTCAAGGAGGACGCCGATCCGTACCGGCTGGTGCTGCCGGCCGAGCGGGAGACGCTGGCCGAGTACTACGCCGACGAGCTGCGCACGGTGCTCGGCCCCGATGCGAAGGAGCCCGCCGACCGCCACCTGGTGGCCGCCCCGGAGCCGCCGCTGCACTTCAAGGCGTACGACGGCAAGGCGTCCTTCGACGGCCGTTCGGTCGCCTTCCGGTGGTTCTGGACCGGTGCGTCCTCGGCGAAGTGGAAGTGCGGCGACCAGACCTTCCCGGTCGGCGAACTGGCCGGCGTGGAGTGGCGGTCGCCGGAGATCCTCAACGGCTATCTGCGTCTGCTGGAGCGCGGTGCCCGTGAGCCGGGAACGGGCGAGCCGGACCAGGATCCGGCCGCGGTGGTGTTCGGGCTGGGGTACGGCCCCGTTCACGAGTCGCTGCCGTTCGCGGCCTCGGTGCTGCAGGCCGTACGCGCCGCCGAGCCGTCGTCGGAGACGGCGGAGAGCGAACCGCGCCGCCGGACCGGGGACGCGCGCCGGGACCCCGCAGACATCGCGGACCGGATACGGCACCTCGGCGAGCTCCACGGGGCCGGCCTGCTCACCGACGACGAGTTCAGCACGAAGAAGGCCGAGCTGCTGGCGGAGTTGTAGCGGCTCCGGGGGCCGCGGGTTCAAGGGCTGCTGCAGTGGCTCCGGGGGACTCCAGGGGTTCAGAAGCTCCGGGTGCTCGCGGGCGCCCCCGCGCGGCCCGGGGTGCGCCTCAGGGGCCGGACCCTGAGGCGGCATCCGGTGGCTCATACCGTGGTAGGGGGTGGAAGTCCGGCCCCTGGTATGACGCCACGGCCGCCGTGCTCCGCTTGGATGGAGGGCGCGATGATCCGACCCTCTTTCCTCCCCGCACCCGGGCCCGCCCGTCGAGGGGTGCTGCGCGCCGTACGGCAGGCACTGCGCCTCCTCGCCGTCGAGCTCGGCACACCGACCGAACCCCGCACCCCGCTGTTCGGCGGCGTGAAGAGTGCCTGGCTGCGCCGGCTGCCGTATGCGGTCGCGTTCGTGTTCGCGGTGTCCCTGCTGCCGACGACCATCACCCTCCTCAGCCACGACTACGGCCTGGACGGCGGACTGTCCGGCGCACTGGCCACCGCGCAGGTCGCGCCGCTGCTGCTCGCGGTGACCCGACCGCTGCAGGCCTGGTGGGTGATCTTCGCGGCGGACATCGCCTGCGCCCTGGCGCTCATCCACGCGGACGGCGTCGCGGACCGTTCCTGGCCCTGGCCGCCCACGGCGATCGTCGGCTATCTCGCGCTGATGGTGGCGCTGTCGCTGCGCGAGCGCGGCCGCACCCTGATAGCCGTCTGGCTGACGACCGGCCTGGCGGGCATCCTCTCCGAAGCGGTCACCCCGGTCACCCCGGTCACTCCGGACGCCCCGGGCCGGATCACCAACACCTGGGTGCTGCTGTTCGTGCTGACCGGAGTGGTGCTGATGATGGGTGCCACGCTGCGGGAACGCGGCGACGCCCGGCGGAAGTTGATCGAGCAGGAGACCATCAGCGAGGCCGAGCGGGCCCGGCGGACGCTGCTGGAGGAGCGCACCCGTATCGCCCGCGAGCTGCACGATGTCGTCGCCCACCACATGTCGGTGATCACGGTCCAGGCCGACAGCGCCCCGTACCGCATCAGTGGGATACCCCGGGAGGCCGAGGAGGAGTTCGGGTCGATCGCAGCGACCGCACGGGAGTCCCTGGTGGAGATGCGCCGGCTGCTCGGGGTGCTGCGCAGCGAGGAGGCGGAGCGGCACGGCGGCCCGGAGAAGACCCCGCAGCCCGGTATCGGCATGCTGCCGAAGCTGGTCGAGGGGACCGTACGGGCCGGTGTGCCGGTGGAGTTGTCGCTGCCCGGGGACCGAATACCGCTGGAGCCGGCGGTGGATCTGTCGGCCTACCGCATCGTGCAGGAAGCGCTGGCCAATGTCGTACGGCACGCCCCGGGCGCACCGACCCGGGTGTCGGTGACGACGACGGCGGACGGCTCCCGGCTGACCGTTCTCGTCGTCAACTCCCCGCCGCCCGCGCCGTCCGCGTCCGCCGCGCCGCTGGAGTCCGACGGCACCGGCCACGGCCTCATCGGCATGCGGGAGCGGGTGCGGCTGGTGGACGGTTCGCTCGACACCGGGCCGCTGCCCGACGGCGGGTTCCGGGTGGCCGCGCAGCTCCCCCTTTCGCCGCCGCCCGCCCCGGCGGTACCTCTTTCACCAAAGGATTCCGGCTCCCTATGACCACCCGCGTGATCATCGTCGACGACCAGGCCATGGTGCGTGCGGGCTTCGCCGCGCTGCTCGCCGCGCAGAACGGTATCGAGGTGGTGGGCGATGCGCCGGACGGTGTACAGGGAGTGGAGCTGAGCCGCCGGACGCACCCCGATGTGGTGCTGATGGATGTCCGGATGCCGGAGATGGACGGCCTGGAGGCGGCCCGGCAGCTGCTCGGTCCGCCCCCCGGTGTGCTGCACCGCCCGAAGGTGCTGATGCTGACCACCTTCGATGTCGACGACTACGTCTACGAGGCACTGCGGGCGGGGGCGTCCGGCTTCCTGCTCAAGGACGCGCCGCCGGGTGATCTGATCTCCGCGGTCCGGGTCGTGGCGGCCGGAGAGGCTCTTCTCGCCCCGTCCGTGACCCGGCGGCTGATAGCCGATTTCGCCCGCCGGCGGCCCGCGCCGCGCAAGGGCCGGGCGGCGCTGCAGCTGAAGGGCCTCACCCCGCGCGAGACGGAGGTCCTGGAGCTGATCGCCCGCGGTCTGTCGAACCAGGAGATCGCCGCCGCGCTGATCGTCGCCGAGCAGACCGTGAAGACCCATGTCAGCCGGGTGCTCGCCAAGTTGGCGCTGCGGGACCGCGCCCAGGCCGTGATCTTCGCGTACGAGTCGGGGCTGGTCACGCCCGGGGAGCAGTAGCGGGGCCGGGAGCAGCGGCGGCCGGGGAGGGTTCCCGGGCGTGCCCTTCCGTGCCGCCCCCTCCTTGAGGACGAGGGGGCACCCCTCCCCCCTACCGGGGTATCACCCGGCAGTTGGCTCCGCGGTATGACGCCGCGTCATACGCCCTCTTCCTACGTTTCCCTCCGCCACACCAACGGGAGAGGGAGACACCACCATGTCCAGGCTGCGAACCGTCACTCGACGCGGCCGGCGCACGCTCCTCGGCGCCGCGCTCGCGCTGGCCGTGGCCGCCGGCACCGGCGGCTGGGCGGCCGGCACCGCACAGAGCGCCGTCACGGGCCCGGCGCCCGGCGCCGCCGCCTGGCGTGCCGACCGCTCCCTCGGCGTCCGGCTGCCGGACCCGGCGACCGCGCGGCCCGCCGAGGTCACCCGCTTCTTCGCCTCGCTGACCGGCGGCCGGCGGCAGGCCCTGGTGGCCCGGCACCCGCTCACCGCCGGCAATCTCGACGGGATACCCCCCGCCGTGCGGTACGCGGCCAACTCCCGTGCACTGAGGGCGGAACGGGACCGCCAACTGGCCCGCGCCACCGATCCGGCCGGCACCCTCCAGGAGCACCGGCAGGCCAGGAAGGCGGCCGCCCGCTGCGCCTCGCTGCTCTCCCCCGGCCGTCACATCCTCGCCTACGATCCGCGCGGCAGAGGGCAAGTGGCCGAGGTGTACGGCGACTTGGCCACCGCCGCGCGCACCGCCGTGATCGTGCCGGGCTCGGACATCGACCTGGCCTCCTTCGACCGCGACCACGATCCGTACGGCACACCGGCGGGCATGGCCAGGTCGCTGCGGGCCCGGCTGGCCGCCGACGCACCCCGGACCCGTACCGCGGTCATCGCCTGGGCCGGGTACACCACGCCGGTCGGCATCGGCCCGGACGCCATGACCGGCCGGCTCGCCGATGCCGGAGCGCCGCGACTGGCCCGGTTGCTGTCCGGGCTGGCCGCCGTGGGGGCCCCGGCCCCGGCCGTGCTGTGCCACAGCTACGGCTCGGTGGTCTGCGGGCGAGCCGCCTCGCGGCCGGCCCACGGCAACATCGCCGACCTGGTGTTCTTCGGCTCCCCCGGCATCCGCCGGGACAACGTGGCGCAGCTGCACACCTCGGCCGGGGTCTGGGCGGCGCGGGACACGTCCGACTGGATCGGCGACGTCCCGAACGTCGAACTGTTCGGCCTGGGCCACGGCACCGACCCCACCGACCCGGCCTTCGGCGCCCGCCGGGTCTCCGCCGTGCGGGCCGTGGGGCACACCGGCTATCTCGCCCCCGGTACGGACTCCCTGCGGAACTTCGCGGCCATCGTGCTGGGCCACTACGGCGCGGTGCGCTGACGCCGGGGCGCCCGTACCACCGGCCGCCTGGCGCCCGGACCGCCGGAGCGCCAACTCACCGGCCCGCCTGGCGCCCGCGCTCCGCCGCACCTCAACCCTTCGGCCCCACCACTCAAGGACGCCTCATGCCCCTCACCCTGCTCACACCTCTCAGAGACGCCGCCTCCCAAACGGTCCGCACCATCGAGGACCGCACACCGGCGGACCGCGACCGCACCCTCGACGGGCTGCGCGCGCTGGCCCTGCTCGCCGTACCCCTCGGCCACTGGCTGCTCGGGGGATTCACCCGCGACGCCGACGGCGCACTGCACAACACCAGCCCGCTGACCACCTTCGGCGCGCTCGCGCCCGCCAGTTGGGTGCTGCAGATGCTGGGCATCTTCTTCCTGGTCGGCGGCCATGCGTCGGTGCGCTCCCTGCGGCGCGCCACCGGGCGGGGCGAGTTTGCCGGCGCCTGGCTGCGCGGCCGGATCCTCCGGCTGGGCCGCCCGGTGCTCGGAGTGACGGCCGTGTGGGCGGTGCTGCTCCCCGTCCTGTACGGCCTGGGGGTGCCGGAGGCGACGCTGCGGACCGGGGCGACGCTGGTGATCCAGCCGCTCTGGTTCGTGGGCGTGTATGCGGCGGTCACCGCGCTCACGCCGTACTGCCTGCGGGCCGCCCGGCGGTGGGGCGCCTGGGCCGCGGCACCCCTGGCGGCCGTCGTGGCAACGGTGGACTTCCTGCGCTACGGGCCCCTTGCCGAGGTCATGCCGGGCTGGCTCTGCCTGCTCAATCTCCTGCCCGGCTGGCTGTTCGCCTATCAGCTCGGGGTGTCCTGGGGCGAGCGGCGGCTCGGCGGGCGCACCGCCTGGTCGCTGCTGCTCGGGGGCACCGCACTGTTCGCCGCGCTGCTGCTGTTCTTCCACTACCCGCTGAGCATGGTCGGCGTCCCCGGTCAGGACCGTACGAACTCCCACCCGCCGTCGCTGCTGGTCCTGGCGCTGGCGGCGGCCCAGTCCGGCGCCGCCGTGCTGCTCCGTGACCGGCTCGCCCGTCTCCTGCGCCGGCCTGCCCTGTGGGCGCCGGTCACCCTCGTCAACCTCTCGGCGATGACGGTCCTGTGCTGGCATCAGACGGCGATGCTCTCGGCGGCCGTTCCCGCGTCCTTCCTGGGCGAGATCCCCGGACTGACCACGCCGCCCGACACCCCCGGCTGGATCCTCGTCCGGCTGGCCTGGCTGCCGGTGTTCGGCGTGGCACTGCTCCTCATCGGGCGCACCACCCGCCGCTTCGAGGCGCCGTGGACCGGTGTCACCCGGGCCCGCCGGGCTGCCGCGGCGCTCCTGGCCGCCGGGTTCGCCGCCTTTGCCCTGGGGCTGGCCTGAGCATTCGGCCGGGCGGCGGGCCCGGAGTACGGAGAACCGCACCGCCGGCCCCGCCCCGCGGGCCTTACGTCTGCCCCGCGGGCCTTACGACCGTCCCTCCGGGGTGTGCGACATGTCGGCGTACCGCGCCCCCGCGACCTGTCCGGCGATCGGCTCCAGCAGCGCCAGGTCCTGCTCGGTCAGCGTGATCCGGGTGGCCCCGGTGTTCTCCTCGATGCGGCTGCGCTTACGGGTGCCGGGGATCGGCACGACGGCGATCTGGCGGGCCGTGGCCTGGTGCTGCACCCAGGCCAGCGCGATCTGGCCGGGCGTTGCGCCATGGGCGTCGGCGATCGTGCGGACCGGCTCCAGCAGCGCGGCGTTGGCGGTGGCGTTGTCGCCGGTGAAGCGCGGCTGGGTCCGCCGGAAGTCGTCCTTGGTCAGCTCCTTGTCGGCGCTGACGAACGCACCGGTGAGGAAGCCCCGGCCGAGCGGCGAGTACGGGACGACGGCGACCCCGAGCTCGGCCGCGGCCTGCACCACGCCGTCCTCGATGTCCCGGCTGAACAGCGACCACTCGGACTGCAGGGCCGCGATCGGGTGCACGGCCTGCGCCGCGCGCAGCTCGGAGGCGGTCACCTCGCTCAGCCCCAGGTGCTTGACCTTGCCTTCGGCCACCAGCTCGGCCATCGCGCCGACCGACTCCTCCAGGGGGACGTCCGCCGTGCGCCGGTGCATGTAATACAGGTCGATTTCGTCGATGCCCAGGCGTTTCAGGCTGCCCTCGACGGCCTGGCGGATGTATGGCCGGTCGTTGCGGATGACGCGCTTGGACCGGTCGTCCGGATGATCCGGGTCGGCGGCTATCGCGAACTTGGTGGCCACCACGACCTCGTCGCGGTGCGCCTGGATGAACGGGGCGATGAACTTCTCGTTCTCCCCCAGGCCGTACATGTCGGCCGTGTCGAAGAGCGTCACGCCCAGCTCCAGGGCCCGCTCCAGCGTGGCCCGCGCCTCGTCGGCGTCCGTCGGGCCGTAGGCGAAGCTCATGCCCATGCAGCCGAGGCCCTGTACCCCGACCCGCGGTCCGCCGGTGCCCAGCTCGACCGTCTCGATCTTGTTGCTACCCATGAAGCCCTCAGAACCTCTCGGACGCCCGGCGGGCGTCGGCGTAGATGTCGATCTTGTGGTCGAGGACGTCCAGCGTGCTCTGCAGCTCGGCTATCCGCTGTCGTACGTCCTCGCGGTGCGCCGTCAGCAGCTCCTCGCGCTCGGCGAAGGTGCACTCCCCGGCCCGCACCAGCTCGGCGTAGCGGACCATGTCCGCGACCGGCATGCCGGTCAGCCGCAGCCGGCCCACCAGGCTCAGCCAGTCCAGATCGCGGTTGGTGAAGCGCCGCTGCCCGGTGTGGGTGCGGTCCACATGCGGCATCAGGCCGATGCGCTCGTACCAGCGCAGGGTGTGCGCGCTGAGGCCGGTGTGTGCCGCCACCTCGCTGATCGTGTACCGGTCCCGGCCGGCGGGCCGCGGGTGGGTGGACGTCGGGGCGCACTTGCGCGGCCTCGCCGGCAGCCTCCCGGCCGTGGCCCCGCTCGTGACCGGTTCGCTCTGCGTTACCGTCATGCCCCGTCTCCCCTGGATCGCCGGTTGTCTCCGGCCCTTTCGCCGGATGCCTCTCGACGTCCTCAACGCTAGAGACTTCGAGTGCACTCCAGGCAAGTGCGGATCACCGGCAGACTTGACCGGGATTTGAGGACGCGGGGACCTCCCGGACAGGGCGGAGGGGACACCGCCTAGGCTCGTGGGCATGCAGAGCCTGCGGATGATCGAGAACTGGCCGGTGCCCACCGCCGCGGCCGCCGTCGTACGAGCCGATGGGTCGGTGGCCGGATCCCACGGCCCCCAGGAGCACCGCTTCCCGCTGGCGTCCGTCACCAAGCCGCTGGCCGCGTACGCCGCTCTGCTGGCCGTCGAGGAGGGCGCCGTCGAGCTGGACGAACCGGCCGGACCCGAGGGGTCCACGGTCCGTCATCTCCTCGCCCACACCTCGGGGCTGGCCTTCGACGAGCAGCGCACGATGGCCGAGCCGGGCACCCGCCGGCTCTACTCCAACGCGGGTTTCGAGGCGCTGGGCGACCACATCGCCAAGGCGACGGACATCCCCTTCCCGCAGTATCTGCACGAGGCGGTGCTCGCACCGCTCGGGATGACCGCGACGGAACTGCCCGGCTCGCCCGCCAAGGACGGCGTCTCCACCGTCGCCGACCTGGCCCGGTTCGCCGCCGAGCTGCAGGCGCCGCGGCTGCTCGCCCCGCAGACGCTCGCGGAGGCGACGCAGGTGGCCTTCCCCGGCCTGACGGGGGTGCTGCCGGGCTACGGCCACCAGAAGCCCAATGACTGGGGACTGGGCTTCGAGATCCGCGACGGCAAGTCACCGCACTGGACGGGCAGCGCGTCCTCGCCCCGCACCTTCGGGCATTTCGGCCAGGCCGGGACGTTCCTGTGGGTGGACCCGGACGCGCGCGCGGCGTGTGTGGCGCTGGCCGACCGGGCCTTCGGGCCGTGGGCCGTCGAGGCCTGGCCGCCGCTGACCGACGCGGTGCTGGCCGAGCTGGCGCAGACCGCCTGACAGGGCGGCGCGGGCGGCACGGCCCGGTACGGGGCGGACAGGACGCCCGGTCACGGACGGCGCGACACACCGACGTGACGCGCCACCGGCTCCGGTCCCACCGCCGACTCCAGGCCCGCCACCGACTCCGGGCAAAGCCGCCGCCCTCACCCGTACGCCGGCTCCTCCCCCATCTCCCACACCAGGCACTCCGCCGCCGTCAGCCCCCGCAGCTCCACGCCCGCCCCGTCGGTGATCCGCGCCGCGTCGCCGGCCTCCAGGCACTCCGCACCGGCCCGTACGGCGCCGCGCACCACCTGCACATACGCCCGTGCGGCATCCGGGACCGCGGTGCGCTCGCCCTCGGCGAGGCGGCGCAGATGCAGCAGGGCCCCGGCCCGCGGGACGGCGTACGGGGTGCCGTCGGCGATACCGCGCACCACCTCGTACGACGGCTCGCCGCCGAATTCCCGCGGCGCCAGCCACATCTGGACGAAGCGCAGCGGCCGCGCGCCGTCGTTGCGCTCCACATGCCGTACGCCGCCGGCCGAGCTGAGCCGCTGGAGATCACCGGGGCGTACGGTGGTCTCGTGGCCGGCCGAGTCGCGGTGGGTCAGCTCGCCCTCGACCACCCAGGTCACGATCTCCGTGTCGCGGTGCGGGTGCTCGTCGAATCCGGCGCCCGGCGCCAGCCGCTCCTCGTTGCAGGCGATCAGCGCGCCGAAGCGCAGATTGTCCGGGTCGAAATGGGGCCCGAAGGAGAACGCGTGCAGCGACTCGATCCCGGCCTCCGCGTCCCCGCCCGGATACCGTTCATGGCCTCTGCGCACCTGAATCATGGGCCCACCGTAGCCCCGCCCCCGCACCCTCCCGCCCCGATAGTGCAGGCTTGTCCCGTGTCTGAACCCGCATCGCGCGACGCGCACCCGCACTCCGCCACCCTCCGGCGCCTGGAGAATTCCTCCGGCAAACTGGCGGCCGCGGCCATCGCCCGCATGGACGCCACCCTGCCGTGGTACCGCGCGATGCCCCCGGAGAACCGCTCCTGGATCGGCCTGGTGGCACAGGCCGGTATCGCCGCGTTCACCGAGTGGTTCCGGCATCCGGAGACCCCCCAGGCGATCAGCACCGATGTCTTCGGCACGGCGCCGCGCGAGCTGACCCGGGCGATCACCCTGCGGCAGACCGTGGAGATGGTGCGGACCACCATCGAGGTCATGGAATCCGCGATCGACGAGGTCGCGGCCCCGGGCGACGAGTCCGTGCTGCGCGAGGCGCTGCTGGTCTACGCCCGGGAGATCGCCTTCGCCACCGCCCAGGTCTACGCCCAGGCCGCCGAGGCCCGCGGCGCGTGGGACGCCCGGCTGGAGTCGCTGGTGGTCAACGCGGTGCTGTCGGGCGAGGCGGACGAGGGCGCGGTCTCCCGCGCCGCGGCGCTGGGCTGGAACTCCCCCGAGCATGTGTGCGTGGTGCTGGGCACCGCCCCCGACGGGGACAGCGAACTGACCGTGGAAGCGATCCGGCGGGCCGCCCGGCACGCCAAGCTCCAGGTGCTGACCGGTGTGCTGGGCTCCCGCCTGGTGGTGATCGCGGGCGGCTCGGACAACCCGCTGAAGGCTGCGAAGGCGCTGATCGGCCCGTATGCCGCAGGTGCCGTGGTGGCCGGTCCGGTGGTCTCCGACCTGCTGGCCGCGACCCGCTCGGCGCAGGCCGCGGCGGCCGGCCTGCGGGCGTGCGCCGCCTGGCCCGACGCGCCGCGGCCGGTACTCGCCGACGATCTGCTGCCGGAGCGCGCGATGGCCTCGGACCCGGTCGCCCGCGACCAGCTGGTGGAGGAGATCTACAGACCGCTGGAGGAAGCGGGCTCGGCACTCCTGGAGACACTGAGCGTCTATCTGGAGCAGGCGAGCAGCCTGGAGGGCGCCGCCCGGATGCTGTTCGTGCACCCCAACACCGTGCGCTATCGGCTGCGACGTGTGACGGACGTCACCGGATGGTCACCCTCCGATGTGCGCTCGGCGTTCACCCTCCGTATCGCGTTGATTCTGGGGCGCCTGGCTGACGGTGAGGCCCAACCCTAGACTTTTGTCGGACACCAACAATTCCCCCGATGGTTCTTCGTCCTTGTCCCCACGGGCGGGCGGAACCACCCACAAGAGAGAGTGTGAGGGTGCTCGTACTCGTCGCTCCCGGCCAAGGCGCTCAGACGCCCGGCTTCCTGACTCCCTGGCTCGACCTCCCCGGTGTCGAGGACCGGCTCCGTGCCTGGTCGGACGCCATCGACCTGGACCTGGTCCACTACGGCACCAAGGCGGACGAGGAGGAGATCCGCGACACCGCGGTGGCGCAGCCGCTGCTGGTGGCCTCCGCCCTGGTCTCCGCCCGGCAGCTGTTCGCGACGGCCGACGACGTCGCCGCGCAGGTCGGCGCGGCGGCCGGCCACAGCGTCGGTGAGCTCGCCGCCGCCGCGCTGACCGGCGCGATCTGTGACGAGGCCGCGATGATGCTGGTGCGCCGGCGCGGCCAGGCGATGGCCGAGGCCGCCGCCGTCACCGAGACCGGTATGGCCGCACTGCTGGGCGGCGACGAGGCCGTCGTCATCCCGCATCTGGAGCAGTTGGGCCTGACCCCGGCGAATGTGAACGGCGCCGGACAGATCGTCGCCGCGGGCACCACCGAGCAGATCGCCGCACTGGTCGAGAACAAGCCGGAGGGCACTCGCCGGGTCGTACCGCTGAAGGTGGCCGGCGCGTTCCATACTCACCACATGGCACCCGCTGTCTCGGCTCTGGAATCGGCGACCACCCAGGTGTCGGTCGCCGATCCGCACACGCGCTACGTCTCCAACAAGGACGGGCGGCTGGTCTCCGACGGCCGGGAACTGGTGCAGCGGCTGGTGGGCCAGGTGGCCAACCCCGTGCGCTGGGACCAGTGCATGGAGACCTTCAAGGAGCTCGGGGTCACCACGCTCATCGAGGCGGCTCCCGGCGGCACGCTCACCGGTCTGGCCAAGCGCGCGCTGCCCGGCGTGCGCACCCTCGCCCTCAAGACGCCCGACGACCTCGACGCGGCCCGCACGCTGATCGCCGGACACGCCGACAACGCTGCACCGGCCGAATAGGAGTCCGAAGCGCATGACCTCGAAGATCAAGCCCTCGAAGGGCGCCCCGTACGCGCGGATCATGGGTGTCGGCGGCTACCGCCCGACCCGTGTCGTGCCCAACGAGGAGATCCTCCAGCACATCGACTCGTCCGACGAGTGGATCCGCTCGCGGTCCGGTATCGCGACCCGCCACTGGGCGGGTCCGGACGAGACCGTCGCGACCATGTCGGTCGAGGCGTCGGGCAAGGCGATCGCCGACGCGGGCATCACGCCCGGGCAGATCGGCGCCGTGATCGTCTCCACCGTCTCGCACTTCAAGCAGACTCCGGCCATCGCGACCGAGATCGCGCACCGCATCGGTGCCGGCAAGCCGGCCGCGTTCGACATCTCCGCGGGCTGTGCGGGCTTCGGCTACGGCCTGACCCTGGCCAAGGGCCTGGTGACCGAGGGCTCGGCGGAGTACGTCCTGGTCCTCGGCGTCGAGCGGCTTTCCGACCTCACCGACCTGGAGGACCGCGCGACGGCCTTCCTCTTCGGTGACGGCGCCGGCGCGGTGATCGTCGGCCCGGCCAACGAGCCGGAGATCGGCCCGACCGTCTGGGGCTCGGAGGGCGACAAGTCCGAGACCATCAAGCAGACCCTCGGCTGGGACGTCTACCGCCCCACCCCTCTCCCCGGAGGGGACGCCCCCGAGGGCCGCCCGGCTCCGGAGGAGATCCGGTACCCCGCCATCACACAAGAGGGCCAGTCGGTCTTCCGGTGGGCGGTGTTCGAGATGGCGAAGGTCGCCCAGCAGGCGCTGGACGCGGCCGGCGTCAGCCCGGACGACCTGGACGTCTTCATCCCGCACCAGGCCAACATGCGGATCATCGACTCGATGGTGAAGACTCTGAAGCTGCCGGAGAGCGTGACGGTCGCCCGCGATGTGGAGACCACCGGCAACACCTCGGCCGCCTCCATCCCGCTCGCCATGGAGCGGCTGTTGGCGACCGGGCAGGCCAAGAGCGGCGACACCGCGCTGGTCATCGGCTTCGGGGCGGGTCTCGTCTACGCCGCGACGGTCGTTACCCTCCCCTAGGCAGATCTGCGCAGGGCCGTACGTCCCCGGACGTGTCGGCCGTCGCACGGATCCTCACCGCAAGTAACGCAGTTTCCCCATAAAATGACCGAAGGAGCGCCATCATGGCCGCCACTCAGGAAGAGATCGTCGCCGGTCTCGCCGAGATCGTGAACGAGATCGCCGGGATCCCCACCGAGGACGTCCAGGTGGACAAGTCCTTCACCGACGACCTGGACGTCGACTCGCTGTCCATGGTCGAGGTCGTCGTCGCCGCCGAAGAGCGCTTCGACGTGAAGATCCCGGACGACGACGTCAAGAACCTCAAGACGGTCGGCGACGCGACCGAGTACATCCTCAAGCACCAGAGCTGATCCAGCTCCCGCGCATGTCGCCACCCCGCGGTGGCGCCGTCGATTCAGACCCCTCTACCCGTGGAGTAAGAATTCCCGTGAACGCGACCAATCGCACCGTGGTCGTCACCGGTATCGGCGCAACCACACCGCTGGGTGGCGACAGCGCTTCGTCCTGGGAGGCCCTGCTCGCCGGACGTTCCGGTGTCAGCACCCTCGAACAGGACTGGGCCACCGATCTGCCCGTCCGTATCGCCGGGCAGATCGCCGTCGAGCCGTCCGAGATCATTCCCCGTCCGCAGGCCCGCAAGCTGGACCGCTCGGCGCAGTTCGCGCTCGTCGCGGCCCAGGAGGCCTGGAAGGACGCGGGCTTCACCGCCAAGGCCGGCGAGGACACGGCGGTCAACCCCGACCGGCTGGGCGCCGTCATCGCCTCCGGCATCGGCGGTGTGACGACCCTGCTCGACCAGTACGACGTGCTCAAGGAGAAGGGCGTACGCCGCGTCTCCCCGCACACCGTGCCGATGCTGATGCCGAACTCGCCGTCCGCCAACGTCGGCATCGAGTTCAACGCCCGCGCCGGTGTGCACACGCCGGTCTCGGCGTGTGCGTCGGGCGCCGAGGCCATCGGCTACGCGATCGAGATGATCCGCTCGGGCCGCGCCGATGTCGTCGTCGCCGGTGGCACCGAGGCCGCCATCCACCCGCTGCCGATCGTGGCATTCGGCAACATGATGGCGATGTCCAAGAACAACGACGACCCGCAGGGCGCCTCCCGCCCCTGGGACGTCGACCGCAACGGCTTCGTGCTCGGCGAGGGCGCGGGCGTGATCGTCCTGGAGTCCGAGGAGCACGCCAAGGCCCGCGGCGCACGCGTCTACGCGGAGGCCGTCGGCCAGGGCATCTCGGCCGACGCCCACCACATCACGCAGCCCGAGCCGTCCGGCAACGGCATCGCCGCGGCGCTGCAGAACCTGCTCGACAACACCGGCCTCGACCCCGCCGAGATCGCGCACGTCAACGCGCACGCGACCTCGACGCCCGCCGGTGACGTCGGCGAGCTCCGGGCGCTGCGCAAGGCGTTCGGCGACGACGTCGACCACATGGCCATCACCAGCACGAAGTCGATGACCGGCCACCTCCTGGGCGGCGCGGGCGGCATCGAGACGGTGGCCACGGTCCTCGCGCTCAAGAACCGGATCGCCCCGCCGACGATCAACATCGAGCAGCTCGACCCGGAGGTCGACGCGGACATCGTCCGCGGCGAGCCCCGCAAGCTGCCCGCCGAGGGCCGGATCGCGGCCCTGAACGACTCGTTCGGCTTCGGCGGCCACAACGTGGTCCTGGCCTTCCGGACGGTCTGACACACCTGCCGGGGGCCCGTCCGGTGAGGACTTCACCGGACGGGCCCCCGGCGTTTCTCCCGCGGGCCGCTCAGCTCCCGAAGCTCGCGAAGTAGGCGGCCGCGCCGTCCTCTCCGCCGTGGCCCTGCTCCTCGGCCCTCCGGAAGCGTTCGGCACAGGCCTGGGCCAGATCCATGCGCACACCGCCCTCCCCGGCGGCCTCCAGGATCAGCCGGGCATCCTTGCGGGCCGCGGACACCGTGAAGCTCGGCGGGTAGTTCCCGGACAGGATCAGCTCGGATTTCAGCCGCAGATACGGCATGTCGAGCGCGCCGCCGGCGACCGCGCCGAGGAAGTCGCGCGGGTCCACGCCGAGCGCCCTGGCGAGCGCCAGAGACTCACCCGTACCGTTGATGACCGTCAGCACCCAGTTGTTGACGACGAGCTTGAGATGACTCGCCGCCCCGCTCGCCCCGTCCTCGCCGACCCACAGGGTCCGGCTCCCGACGATGCCGAAAAGACGCTCGGCGCGCTCCCTGACGTCCTGCGGTCCTGCCGCCAGGATCGTCAACTCCCCCTTCTCCGCAGGCGCCTTGGTGCCCAGTACGGGGGCGTCCACGAACCGCAGGCGGTGCTGGTCGGCGAAGCGGGCGAGCGACGGGTGGGCTTCGGTGCCCACCGTGCTCGTCTGGAGCCACAGGGCACCGGCGGGCAGCGCGTCGGCGGCCTGCCGCATCGCCTGCAGGACGGCCTCCCCGTCCAGGAGCATCGTGAGGACCACATCGGCGCCGTCGACCGCCTCGGCGGGAGTGCCGGTGACGCGGGCCCCGTCGGAGGCCAGCGGTTCGGCCCTGGCGCGCGTACGGTTCCAGACCCGGACGTCCAGACCGGCCCTGGCGAGGTTGCGGGCCATCGCCGCGCCCATGATTCCGGTGCCGAGCACCGCTACTGACGGGGCGTCGGAAGAGTTGTTGTCGGCCATGACGGCACGCTAGGCCGTGGAGCGCGCTCCAGGGCAACTGCTGCCGCGTGTCGGGACGGCTCCATTGCGGCCCGGGGGGGGGAAGCGCCACGAGGCAGGCGGGGCTTTGCGGACAGGCCCTAGACGACCTGGTGGAGCCAGCGGACCGGGGCGCCCTCGCCCGCGTACCGGAAGGGCTCCAGTTCGTCGTCCCAGGGCTTGCCGAGGAGCTTGTCGACCTCGGCGGCGAGTTCGGTCTCGCCGCGCGCCGAGCGGGCGACCGCGGCGCGCAGCCGGTCCTCGGGGATCAGGATGTCGCCGTGGATGCCCGTGACGGCATGGAAGATGCCCAGGTCGGGGGTGGAGCTGTAGCGCTCGCCCTCGGCGGTGGAGCAGGGCTCCGCGGTCACCTCGAAGCGCAGCAGATGCCAGCCGCGCAGCGCGGAGGCCAGCTTGGAGGCCGTGCCGGCCTCGCCCTGCCACGAGAACTCGGCTCTCCAGGTGCCCGGGGACGCCGGCTGGCGGATCCAGTCGAGATTGACGCGCACACCGAGGACGCCCGCGACGGCCCATTCGACATGCGGGCACAGCGCGCGCGGAGCGGAGTGGACGTACAGAACTCCACGTGTCGTCACCGGGACCTCCAGTGCGGTTCGAGGTTCGCCTTCCCCAGCGGCCTCGTGCCCGTTCCGGTTGCGGCCGGGACAGTTGCCATTCTGCCCCAGTGACCACTTCGGCACCAGCATGCTGGTGACCTACAGTAAACACCATTAGGCGGAATTTGCCGCAAAAGGGACAGGAAATGACGTGATGTAATTTGGTCTGTGCCGACTGCACCAGCCACCTTGGGTCACCGCCCGCCAGGCACGGGGCAAAGCTACCGCGCGGTGGCGGCCCGGGAGTGACGTACCGTCGGTACCCGAAGAGATATCACTCGCACGCCGGAGGGGACAGGGGATGAAGCAGAACGATCGACCTGTTCGCCCCCGGCGCAGCTCCTTCGGCGGCCGCTCCTCACGCACCGTCGCCGCCGCTTCCGCCCTGGTGATCGCCCTCACCGCCTGCAGCGGCGGCGGGCACCCCGGGAAGCCGCACCCCAAGCCGACGCCCGTATGGCACACCGACCCCGGCTCGATCGCGGCGCTCGGGGACTCGATCACGGTCGGTTTCGACGCCTGCACGCTGCTCTCCGAATGCCCCCGGGTCTCCTGGGCCACCGGCACCGACCCCAAGGTCGGCAGCCTCGCCCGACGGCTCGTCAAACACCCCGCCGCCCACAGCTGGAACTTCGCCAGGACCGGTGCGCTGATGAGTGATCTGCCGGACCAGATCACCGCGGCCGTCCACCGCAAACCGGAGTTGGTCACGGTCCTGATCGGCGCCAATGACGCCTGCCGGCGCGACGTCGGGGCGATGACCCCGACGGCCGCCTTCCGCGCCGACTTCGCGCGCTCCATGAAGCGGCTGCGGCGCGCCCTGCCGCACACCCAGGTCTATGTCGCGGCGGTCCCCGACCTGCTGCGGCTGTGGTCCGAGGGGCGCAAGAACCCGCTCGGCAAGCAGGTGTGGAAGCTGGGCATCTGCGGGTCCATGCTGCGCGATCCGGACGATCTGACGAAGGCCGGGCAGGACCGCCGGGCGACGGTGCGGGAACGGGTGATGGCCTACAACTCGGCACTGGCCGGGGTGTGCGGCAAGGATCCGCTGTGCCGCTTCGACAAGTCGGTCTTCGACTACCGTTTCACCGGGCGCCAGTTGAGCACCTGGGACTGGTTCCACCCGGGCACCCGCGGCCAGAAGGAGCTGGCGGCACTGGCGTTCCGGGTGATCACCCGGGCGCAGCCGTAGCGGCCGGGCATAGGCTCACGGGTATGACGACGCAGGTCAGCAGGGAATCCTTCGGCACGCTGGACGACGGCACCCGCGTGGACCGCTGGACCCTGGAGTCGGGGCCGGGCGGGCTGCGGGTCCGCATCCTCACCTACGGCGGGATCGTCCAGACGGTGGAGGCGCCGGACCGGGACGGGGCGCGGGGGCAGTTGGCACTGGGCTTCGCCGGCCTCGCGTCGTATGCCGCGCACGGCGGGTCGTACTTCGGCGCGCTGGTCGGGCGGTACGCCAACCGGATCGCCGGGGCGTCCTTCACGCTCGACGGCGAGGTCCGCACGCTGACGCCGAACGACGGGCGGCACAGCCTGCACGGCGGGCCGTTGGGATTCTCCCGGGTGGTGTGGGAGGCCCGTCAGGTCGACGGGGGTGTGCAGTTGCACCGGGTCAGCCCGGCGGGTGAGGAAGGCTTCCCCGGCGCCCTGGACGTCCGCGTGACGTACACCCTCTCGGGCGGCGCGCTGCGCATCGTCTCGCAGGCGACGACCGACGCACCGACCGTCGTCAACCTCACGAACCACAGCTACCTCAATCTGGGCGGCGACGGCAGCGGCAGCGCCACCGGCCACGAGCTGCGGCTTGCGGCGTCCCGGTACACGCCCGTCGACGGCACCGGCATACCGGTGCCCGGTGCGCCCGCCGACGTCACCGGCACCCGCTTCGACTTCCGGGCGGCGCGTGTGGTGGCGGGTTCCTACGACCACAACTTCGTGCTGGACGGCGGTGTGTGCGCCGTGCCGCGTACGGTCGCGGAGCTGTACGACCGGCGCTCGGGCCGCGTCCTGGAACTGGCCACCACCGAGCCCGGTCTGCAGCTCTACACCGCGGATCACCTCGACGGCACCCTGACCGGCACCTCGGGCGTCCCCTACGGACCGGCGGCCGGTCTGGCCCTGGAAACCCAGCACTTCCCGGACTCGCCGAACCGCCCGGACTTCCCCGGCACGGTGCTGCGGCCCGGCGAGACCTACCGCTCGCAGACCGTTTACGCGTTTTCGGTGCGGCCTCGGGTCTGAGGGCAGACGGCCTCTCGGGCGTGTCCTGGGGCCTGTCCGCAGGCCTGTCCTCGGGCCCCAGGGGTGCGGGAAACCCTTAAGGGCGGGGGCCGGAGAAGGTCATCCTGTGCGCTGACGCGGTGGGGCGGCGGAGCGGGAACGATGAGAAGCGACCGGAGCTCCGGTCCCTTCGTCCGCCGTCTGCCCCGGGAGATCTCTCGCCATGGCCCGCCTTCGCGTTCCCCATCTCGTACTGTCCTGTGCGGCGTTAACCGCGCTGGTGACCGGCTGCTCGCTGTCGGGTTTCGGTCCGACGAAGGAGGCTGAGCGGACGTACGCCGTGCAGGGCAAGGTCACCGCGCTCTCGGCGACGACCCACGGCGGGGACATCGAGGTGGTGCCCATCGACGCCGGCGGGTCGGTCAAGGTGACGGAGAAGTACGAGTACACCGAGCAGAAGCCGTCCCCCGAGCACGGGGTCAAGAACGGCCGGCTGACGCTCAAGGCCGAGGAATGCGGTATGCGGCGCAAGTGCGCGGTGAACTACCGGGTTCTGCTGCCGCGCAACGCCTCGGTCGACCTGCAGACCAGCGGCGGGGACATCATCGTCCGCGGCGCCTCGGGCGGCATCGCCGCGGAGACCAGCGGCGGCGATATCACCGTCACCGACTCGGCGGCCCGCACGGCGAAGGCGAAGACCAGCGGCGGGGACGTGGACCTCGCGCTGTCCACGGCACCCGACGAGGTGACGGGCCGCACCAGCGGGGGCAGCGTCACCATCCGCCTGCCGAAGGGCGGCTCCTACGCCGTGGACGCCTCGACCAGCGGCGGCACCCGCAAGGTCTCCGTCCCGGCGGACGACGGCTCCCCGCACAAGGTGACGGCACGGACGAGCGGCGGTGATGTGTCCGTGGTGACCTCATGAGGGGGAACCGCCGGGGGCGTTCCCGGGCAGGAGCGCCCCCGTCCCCGGCCCGGTCAGCCGACGGTGACCTCCGCCGTCAGCCTGCGGTCCGCCACGCTGTGCGCCGCCTCCACGCGGTAGACGCCCTTGATCCGGCGCCAGCCGCCGTCGGCCGCTTGCCCGCCACCCGTCGCTCCCCCGCCATCCGTCGCTTCTCCGCCGTCGCCCGCTTCCCAGACCGCGAAGGCCCGGTCCGGCAGCGGGATTTCGGCCTCCGCGCTCTCCCCGGGACCGGCCTCGACGACCGCGAAGCCGGCCAGCCAGCGGGCCGGGCGCTCCGGAGCGTCAGGGGCGGCGTCCGCAGTGGGCGCCAGATAGATCTGGACGACCTCGCGGCCGGGCCGGTCGCCCGCATTGCGGATCCGCACCCGCACCGAGTCGGGGGTGGTGTCCAGCGACTCGTACTCCCAGTCGGTGTAGCCGAGTCCGTGGCCGAAGGGGTAGGCGGGCGCGGGTGCGGAGCGCGGCCGACCGCGGTAGCCGATGTGCACCCCTTCGGAGTAGACGAGTTGACCGTCGTCGGGGGTCACGGTGGTGACCGGGGCGTCGGCGAGCCGGGCCGGCCAGGTGGTGGGGAGCCGGCCACCCGGCTCATGGGCACCGAGCAGGACGTCGGCCAGCGCCGCGCCGGCCTCCTGGCCGGGGAACCAGCTCAGCAGCACGGCGGGGACCTCGGCGCGCCACGGAAGCTCCACCGGGGAACCGGAGTTGACGACCACGACCGTGTGCGGGTTGGCGGCGGCGACCCGGGTGACCAGCTCGTCCTGACGGCCGGGCAGCCGCAGATCGGTGCGGTCGAAGCCCTCGGACTCGGTCTCCTCGGTGGTGGCGACGACCACGAGCGCGACATCGGCGCCGGCCGCGGCGCGGACCGCCTCCGCGATCTCCGCATCGGCGTCCGGCTGCGGTTCGCGGTGGCCGAGGGCGAAGGCCGGCGAGGCCGGGCTGCCGTCCGGCTGCGGACCGTCCGCCGCGCACCGCAGGGAGATCTCGACGCTCTCGCCCGCCGTCAGCTCCGCCGTCATGCACCGCTGGGCGGGGCGCAGGTACGCCTCGAAGGGGTCGCTGCCCTCGGACGCGAGGCGGCCGTCGAAGAGGACCGCACCGCCGACGGTCAGCCGCAGCTCGCCGGTGCCGGAGACCGCGAGGGAGTGGCTGCCGGTGAGCCGCGGGAGGTAGCTCCCGGTCAGCTCGACGGCGCTCAGGTCCTGCCGGGTGACGCCCTCGGGCAGGCGGCCGGTCACCTGCACCTTGCCGTCCGCCTGCGGCGTCTCCGCCAGCACCCGGCCGTTGGCGGCCAGGTAGCGGGCGCGCAGCGTGAAGCCGTCGCGGGCGTGCGGGACCCGGGTGTGCGGATCGGCGCCGACGGCGAAGGTCACCTCGACGTCGTCGGGGAGCGCGGCACGCAGCCCCTCCAGCGGGGAGACGACCGCGTCGGGGAAGACGGTCGCGGAGCCGCCGCCGAGAACCCGGGCCTCGCGCGCGGCCGCCCCGATGACGGCGACCCTGCCCAGGGCCGCGGCGTCCAGCGGCAGGGCCCGCCGCGCCCCGCCCACCGGCTCGTTGCGCAGCAGGACACACCCCCGCCGGGCGATCTCGCGGGCCACCGCCCGGCCGTCGATGCCCTGCGGGACACCGGCCGGGCCGACCGCGGCCGGCACCCCGTCCAGGCATCCGGTGCGGGCGGCGAGCAGCAGCACCCTGCGCACCGCTTCGTCCACCTCCGACTCTGCCACCTCACCCGCACGGACGACCTCGGCGAGGGGCGCGCCGTAGACCGTACGGGGCCCGGGCATCGCCACGTCCAGGCCGCCGCGCAGGGCGCGCACGGTGTTGCGGGCGGCCGTCCAGTCGGAGACATTGACGCCGTCGAAGCCCCATTCGCCGCGCAGCACGTCCTGGACCAGCGCCCGGTGTTCGGTCATGGTCGTGCCGTTGACCCGGTTATAGGCGGTCATGACGCCCCAGGGGCGGGCGTGTTCGACGATGTGCTCGAAGGGCGCGAGATAGAGCTCGCGCAGCGGGCGCGGGGCGATGCGGTTGTCGACGGTGAAACGGTCGGTCTCGGCGTCGTTGCCGACGAAGTGCTTGACCGTCGTGCCGACGCCGCCTTCCTGCACACCGCGCACATACCCGGCGCCGATCGCGCCGGTGAGCAGCGGGTCCTCCGCATAACACTCGAAGTGGCGGCCGCCCAGGGGTGATCGGTGCAGGTTGACGGTCGGCGCGAGGAGGACGTGCACGCCCTTGCGGCGGGCTTCCTGGGCGAGGAGGTGGCCGGCCCGGCGGGCGAGCGCGGGGTCCCAGGTGGCGGCCAGCGCCGTGGGGCTGGGCAGCGTGACCGAGGGGTCCTCGGCGTTCCACTCCCGGCCCCGCACACCGACCGGGCCGTCCGACATCACCAGTGACCGCAGTCCGATCGCCGGCACGGCCGGGAGGGTCCACATGTCCTGGCCGGACAGCAGCCGGACCTTGGTGTCGAGGTCGAGCGCGGCGAGCGCCCACTCCACCACTGCGGTGTAGTCCTGCGCCTCGCCGCAGTCGTGCGCCTCGCCGTAGACGTGCGCCTCGCCGCAGTCGTGCGCCTCGCCGTAGACGTGCGGCTCGCCGCGGGCGCGGTGGTCGGCTTCGGTGGGGTGGTGGGGCTGGGTGTCGTCGGTCATGCGGCTCTCCGGTGCTCCCTGAATGGACGTGCGGCCCCCCTTGCCGCGATTCTTGCTGTCCCACCTCCCAACCGGTAGGCGTCGTTACTTTTCCGATACACCAGCCGTACGGGATCTCCACGCGGGAGTTACGCTCGGCCGGTGACTGCACCAGACCAGGACAGATCCCACGGTGGCGGGGCGGGCACCCGGCGCGGCGGTGGCGGGCGGGAGGCCCGGAGCGCGGAGCGGCGGGAGGCCATCCTGCAGGCCGCCATGGAGCTCATCGCCGAGCGCGGCTACCGCCGTACCTCACTCGCCGCCGTCGCCGAGCGGGCCGGACTGACCCAGCAGGGGCTGCTGCACCACTTCCCGACGAAGCAGCTGCTGCTGGTCGGCGTGCTGGAGGCGCGCGACCGCTGGGACCTGGCCTCGGCCGCCGTGGCGTCCGGCACCTTGCGCACCGACGCCCTCGCCCAGCTCGTCGACTACAACGCCACCCGCTCCGGCATCGTCCAGACCTACACGGTGCTGTCCGCCGACAGCGTCACCGAGGACCACCCCGCCCGCGCCTTCTTCGAATCCCGCTTCCGCGCCGTGCGGGCCTCGATGGCCGAGGTGCTGCGGGCCGAGTACGGCGACGCGCTGCCCGGCGGCCTGTCCGCCGAGCGGGCGGCGCCGCTGCTGGCCGCCGTGATGGACGGCCTGCAACTGCAGTGGCTGCTGGACCCGGAGGAGGTGGACATGCCGACGGCGTTCCGGGACTTCCTGGCGCTGCTCGGGGCGGGCGAGGGTCACGGCGGCGGGTCCGGCGAGGACGGGCGGGGAGCGGGGCCCGGCGACCAGCCGGGAGCGGGGCCCGGAGCAGGGTCCGGCGGGGAGCTGGGCGGGGGCTGATCCTCCGAGCCCCGGCGGCCCGGCGCCCCGGCGCCCCTGCGCCTCCGCGCCCCCGCGTCCCGGCGCCCCTGCGTCCGGTGCCCCCGGCGCCCCCTTCATCCCTACCGGGCGGGTGCGAGGCAGGACATCGTCACCTTGTCCCCGCCTTGCCCCCGCCTCGTCCCCGCCGTATTGGATGTCAGCGATCAACTCCCCGTCGGCGCGCTGGTCCTACTCCGCGCGCGGCGGGGCAAGGGCCAGGGCACGCCCGGGCGCCGGCCACCGCAGCCCCTCCCTCTACCGCCCCGCGGCGCACACCGCTTTACTCGCCCCCATGAGACGCATACGTACCAGGAGGGGCGCGCTCGTTGTCGCGCTGCTGGCCGCCGCCACCCCGCTGTGCCTGACGGCGCCGGCCACCGCGGCCGCCCCGGCGGATGTCACGGTGGAGGAGGGGCGGCTGACGCAGACCGCGCCGCAGGAGATCCTGCGGCGCAGCGGATTCGACGCGGTGGAGCGGGAGTTCGGGCACGGGCTGGCGCGGGTGACCGGCTACGGCGAAGCCCGGCGCTATGTCGCCGGCGAGGGACGGGCGCTGTGGCGGCGGGCCGTGGATCGGGCGCAGGGGCGTGGGCCCGACGGCGGGGATCTGAGCCGGGACGACGACCGGCCGCTGTACTGGGCGCGGCTGGGAATGACCAGGCAACTACGGCAGTGGCAGCCGGACTTCGGACTGACGGCGTCCGAGCGCGGAGCCCTCCTCGGGTCGCTGGAGCGGGGCTCGCGCGGTCAGGACTCGGTCGAACTGCCCGCGGACCCGGACGTCCTGCGGATCGTGGTGACCGGATTCGACCCGTTCCAGCTGGACGCCGACGCACGGCGCAGCAATCCGTCGGGGGCGGCGGCGCTCGCGCTGGACGGGACGACGGTACGTACCGCCTCCGGGGAGCCGGCCCGGATCGAGACCGCGGTCTTCCCCGTACGCTGGGCCGACTTCGCGGACGGCACGGTGGAGCGCACCCTGCTCCCGCACTTCCGGAGCGGGCCGCGGCAGGCCGATCTGTTCACGACGATCAGCCAGGGGCGGCCCGGCCGGTTCGACATCGAGCGGACCAACGGGGCCTGGCGGGGCGGCTATCCGGACAACGCGCGGGAATCCCGTACGGAGACCGTGCCGATTCCGGCAGGGGTGCCGACCGTGCGGCCGCAGCCGCAGTGGACGACCACCAGCCTGCCCTACGCGCGGATCGTGGCGGCCCGGACCGGGCCCTTCCCCGTGGTCGACCACACCGAGGTCACGGAGATCCCGGCGGGCGGCACCGGGCCGGTCGACCGGCCGGACGGCCCCACGCCCGGGTCGACGGCCCGTGCCGGGGGCGGCGGTGACTATCTGTCCAACGAGATCGCCTACCGGGCGACCCTGTTGCGGGACGCGGTGCGCCCGGCGCTCCCGGGCGGGCATCTGCACACCCCGGTGCTGGAGTTCGGCCCCGGCAACACGGACCCGGCGCACGGCCAGGTCACCGACCCGGACTTCGTCCACCACCGCATCGCGATCACCGAGCAGGTACGGGCGATCCTGACGGTGGCGGCCTCGGAGACGGTGGCGGCCTCGGAGACGGCGGCAGCCTCGGAGACGGCCGCGGCGCGGGGCGCGCGGAGGTAGTACTCCTGTCACCGGTTCCGGGGGGCGGCGGCCGGGCCCGCCAGGCGCTCAGGGCAGGCAGCGGGCACGTACGACGGCGCGTCGCAGCGCCGCACGGCAGGCCCGGGCCGCCGGGTGACCTTCGCTGCCGTGCCGTACGGCCGTGAAGAGCCGCCGGGTGCTGCCGCCGCCCGGCAGCGGCAGCGGCGGCACGGTCGGCGCGCTCCCGCCCCACAGCAGGTGAGGCAGGAGCGCCGCCGCGTGCCCCTGCTCCACCAGCCGCAGCTGTACCAGCAGATCGGGCGACTCGAACCGCACGTCGGGCTCGAACCGGCCTGGCGGCACACGGCCGTCGCCCACCGCCGGGACGCGGTGCCCGTCGGTTCCATGACCCACGGCCGGCCGTTGAGCGCGCGCAGCGCCGCCGCCGGGTCGTCCGCCGGGTAGGCGCTGTCGGGCGGCAGGGCGAGCCGCATCTCGTCGCCGCACAGCTCCACCGCGTCCACCTCGGCGGGGCGGGCGACCGCGTGCCCCGGGTACTCCTCCGCCACGACCAGGTCCACATCCCGCGCGAGCAGGGCGGGCAGGCGGGCAGCGCCGCCTCCGGCTCCGCCTGTACGACGTGGACACGCAGTCCCGGGTGTTCCTCGCGCAGCAGGGTGAGCGCCGGCGGGACGAGCGCCGGCACGGCCGTCCGGAAGGCGGCGACCCGCAGGGTGCCGGTGACGGCGGCCGGCGAGGCGGCGATATCGGCCTCGGCCCGCTCCAGGCGCTCCAGGCGCTCCAGCAGAACTTCCGTGTGGGCCACCAGGATCTCGGCCTGCTCGGTCAGCCGTACCCACCGCCCCACCGGCTCCAGCAGCACCACACCCACCTCGGCCTCCAGCACCGAGAGCTGCTGCGAGACCGAGGAAGGACTGTACGAAAGGGGCCGCCGTGACGGCGGTGAGAATGCGCGGTGCTTGAGCTCGCACAACAGCCGCAGCCACAGCCGCAGCCGCAGCCGGTGGAGATCGAGCATCTCCGGTCCAGCGCCCTTCCCTCGTTTCGCATCCGTTCGGGTTTTCCGGCGATTGCCGCTCGAAAAGATGTGCTGGACCGTGGGGCGGCGGTACGGCAGCGTGCTCCCCATGCCCACCACTGACTGGTACGCACGCCCCTCCGCCCGCTCCTGGACCTGTCCGCCCGCGCCGCGTGAGGCGATCGGATTCCACGCCACCCTGCCCGGTTACGCTCCGACACCGTTGCGCGAAATACCGCCGCTGGCCGAGGAGTTGGGAGTCCACCGGGTGTTCGTCAAGGACGAGTCGGCCCGGCTCGGCCTGCCCGCTTTCAAGATCCTGGGGGCGTCCTGGGCGATCCACCGGGCCCTGGCCGAGACGCCCGGCGAACGGCTGGTCACCGCCACCGACGGCAACCACGGTCGCGCCGTGGCCCGTACCGCCCGGCTGCTCGGCCTGGCCGCCGAGGTCTTCCTGCCCACCGCGGTGCATCCGGCAGCGGCCGCCGCCATCGCGCATGAGGGCGCCCGCGTGAGACGGGTCGACGGGTCGTACGACGACGCCGTACACCGGGCCGCCGACGCCGCCGCGCGCGCACCCGGCGCCGTCCTCGTCCAGGACACCGCCCTGCCCGGCTACACCCGGATACCCGGGTGGATCATCGAGGGCTACGCCACACTGTTCGACGAGACCGATGCGCAACTGCGCGCGCTGGGCGCCGGACCCGCCGGGCTGGTGGCCGTCCCCGCCGGCGTCGGCTCACTGGCGCAGGCCGCCGTCAGCCACTACCGCGCCCCGCGGGACACCCCGCCGCCGTCGTTGCTGAGCGTCGAACCGGACACCGCCGCATGCGTCCTGACGTCCCTCACCACCGGCCGCCCGACCACCGTTTCCACCGGCACCACCATCATGGCCGGGCTCAACTGCGGCACGCCCTCCAGCGCCGCCTGGCCCCTGCTGCGCGACGGGCTGGACGCCGCTGTCGCCGTCACCGACGCCGAAAGCGCCCGCGCGGCCCGCGACCTGCAAGCGCTCGGACTCTCCTCCGGACCCTGCGGCGCCGCCTCGCTGGCCGGCGCCCGGGCCGCACTGACCTCCGCCGCCGAACGCCGCGCGGCACTGGCGGAGCACAGCACCGACACGGTCGTACTGCTCAACACCGAGGGCGCGGACGCCAACCCTCACGGTTCAAGCGCCCTGTAAGCGGCGGTGATGCCGAGCGCTGGGCGCCGAGCGCTGGGCGCCGAGCGCTGGGTGCCGAGCGCTGAGGTCCGCGCAGCCCGCACCTGCTCCGGCGTGCTGATCATCAAGAGGGGGCGCACCAGTCCGGCGAACGGCCGAGAGCCGCCAGGATGTTCTCCAGTGGGCCCGTGCCGTGCTCCCCGGACAGCGCCGGGCCGAAGGCGCTGCCCGGGGCCAGCCGGAAGTCGTCGTCCGGGACGGCGTGGGCGATCGGCTCCGCGGCCTGCAGGAGTTCGGCATCGGGTGTGTACGTGAGGCCCAGGGTGCGGGCGACATCCCAGCTGTGCACCACATAGTCGATGAGGTGGAAGCCGATCGCGCGGGCGGCGGGGAACGTCTGGGCGCGGCTGAATTCCGGGAGGGTGAACACACGGTCGGGGCTTTCCACGGTCGCGAAGGCGGCGATGGCCCGTTCGGCCGCGGCGCGGTACTGCGCGACGGGGTCCTCGTCGAGCGGTCCGACCGACCAGTGCGACAGGTCCTGTCCGTGCCCGAGCGCTGCCGCCGCGAACCCATTGTGCTGGGCCGTCATATGGGCGAGCAGATCGGCCAGCGTCCATGCCGAGCAGGGGGTCGGTCTGCGGAGGTCGCCGGGGGTCGTCCGGCTCATCAGCGCCACGCTGTCCCGGACCGCCCTGGCGTCCAGGCGCCGGAGCCCTGCGAAGTCCGCATGCGGTGCGGGCGCATCCTCGATCTCGCTATTCATACGCATGCACCTACGATCTGCATGAGCACATAATTTGTCAACGGGTATTTTCTTGACCATGGCCGAGAGCGCAGCCGAAGACGAAGTCCAGAACACAGGCGAGAACACCGCCCAGAACGCAGCCGAGAACGCAGCCGACGGCAGCACCGCAGCCGAGGGGCGGCCGGCCCGTCCCGATCTGGCAGCGATGGTCGTGCCCCTGGGGCGTGCACTCATGGCCGCCGAGCAGCCGGTCCTGGACGCATACGGTCTGACGATGTGGGCGTACTCGGTCCTGCTGCACCTCGACGAGACACCGATCCGCACCCAAGCGGCGCTGGCCGAGGCCATCCGGGCGGACAAGACCCGCATCATCGCCGTCCTCGACAACCTGGAGGAACGGGAGTTGATCCGCCGGCAGCCCGACCCCAAGGACCGTCGGGTGCGTCTGCTGTCGCTCACCCCCGAGGGGCGGCGGCTGCGGGATGCGGCGCAGTCCGCGATCCAGCAAGGCGAGGAGCGGCTGCTCGCCCAGCTGCCGGAAGCCGACCGCGCCGGCTTCCTCAAGGGGCTGCAGGCCTTGTCGGCACTGCCGGAACTACGGCGTGGACGAGGCTCGTCGGCTTCCTGACTTCTGGATTCCTGACTTCCGGCTTCCCGCTTCCCGGCTTCCCGCTTCCCGGCTTCCCGCTTCCCGGCTTCCGGCCTCGCGGCTTCCCCGTCCGGGCCCGGCACCGGACGAAGCACCGGACGAAGCACCGGACAAAGCCCGGACGAAGCGCCGGACGAAGCGCCGGACGAAGCTGACGCCCGCCGCCCGGGCCTACAGCGGCAGGACGACCCGCATCGTCAGGCCACCGCCCTCGCGGGGCCGGGCCGTGATCGTCCCGTCGTGCGCCCGCACCACCGAACGCACGATGGACAGCCCCAGCCCCACCCCCTTGTCACTACCGGTCCGCTCCGTACGCAACCGCCGGAACGGCTCGAAAAGGTTCTCCACCTCATAGGCAGGCACCACCGGACCCGTATTGGAGACCACCAGCACCGCACACCCCGGCTGCGGCTCGGTCGTCACCTCCACCCACCCCTCCTCCGGCACGTTGTACCGCACCGCGTTCTGCACCAGATTCAGCGCAATCCGCTCCAACAACACCCCATTGCCCTGCACAAACACCTGCTCACGCACCCCCCGCAACTCCACCCCCTTGGACTGCGCCTCCTCACGCGTCTGCTCCACCGCCTGCGAAGCCACCTCCGACACATCCACCGGCTTCTTGTCCACGACCTTGTTCTCACTGCGCGCCAGCAGCAACAACCCCTCCACCAACTGCTCACTGCGCTCATTGGTCGCCAACAGCGTCTTCCCCAGCTGCACCAGCTCCGCCGACGCCCCCGGATCCGCCAGCTGCACCTCCAGCAACGTCCGGTTGATCGCCAACGGCGTCCGCAACTCGTGCGAAGCATTCGACACAAACCGCCGCTGCGACTCGAACGCCCGGTCCAACCGGTCCAACATCTCGTCAAACGTGTCCGCGAGCTCCTTCAGCTCGTCATCCGGACCCCCCAGCTCGATCCGCCGATGCAGATCCGAACCCGCCACCCGCTGAGCAGTCCGCGTAATCCGCCCCAACGGCGACAACACCCGACCCGCCATCGCATAACCAAAAGCGAACGCCACCACCGTCAAACCCAGCAAAGCCAGCACGGAGCTGTTCAGAAAGGTGTGCAGGGCCTGTTCGCGCTGGTTGCGGAGGCAGCGGCCGATCGCCGAGTTGATCTCGTCGAGCGTCCCGACCGGCGGCAGGTCGGGACAGCTGATGTTGCCCAGCCTGACGTTGCTGCCGAACACCCTGAACTCCGGGGTGCCCTCCTTGAGGGTCCTGGCCGCCAGAAAGTAGATGAGGACGAGCAGCACGACCCCCGCCATCAGGAACATGCCGCCGTAGAGCAGGGCGAGCCGTATCCGGATGGTCGGCCGCAGCCACGGTGCCGGACGGTGGTCCGGCGGCCGGGGAGCCCGGATGGGCTGCGGTGGTGCGGCCACCGGCGCGGACGGCGGGGACGACGAAGAGGACGGGGACGGCGGTACGGAGACGGTCACGGTCATCAGCCCCGCAGACCCGGAGAAGCGGGCACGGCGACCGGTACCGGGACGGGGGTTGGGCGCACTGCTGGTCCTTCCTCAGATCCCGTAAGGCACACGACAGTTGCCCCACAGCACCCATCCTGCCCAAAGGACCCGTAAACCGGCAGTAAGCAACGGACCGGCTCCCGGACCAGCGCATCTCCCGTACGGCGCTCCCGTCCGGCACTCCCCCGGACCAGCGTTCCCCGGACCGGCCCCCTTGTCTGCCCGGGTCTGCCCGGCCGGCCTCGCGCCTGCCCGGTCTGCCCGGCCGGCCCGCGTCCGGCCGGCCGGGGCCCGGCCTCAGCCCTGTGCCGCCTCGGGCGCCAGCACGTCCAGCTCGGCCAGGGTGGGGTAGGACGGCTGGGCGCCCGGCTTGGTGACGGCCGCGGCGCCCACCCGTACGGCGAAGCGCGCCGCCTCGGGCAGCGAGTCGCCCCGCGCCAGGCGGGTGGCGAGGGCGCCCGTGAAGGCGTCGCCGGCGCCGGTGGTGTCCACGGCCTTGACCCGTACGCCGGGGACGTCCGTGGTCCCCGAGGCGTCCAGGACCAGCGCGCCGTCGCCGCCGAGGGTGACCACGACGGAGCGGGCGCCCCGCTCGCGCAGCGCCTGCGCCCACGCGGCGGGGGTGCCGTCGGCGAGCCCGGAGAGCTGCCGCGCCTCGTGCTCGTTGACCACCAACGGGTCGGCCGCCGCGAGGAGTTCGGGGGTCAGCGCGGCCGCCTCGGGTGCCGGGGAGGGGTTGAGGACGACGCGGGTGCCGGCCTGCCCGGCGGCCGTGGCGGCGGCCCGTACGGACTCCATCGGGATCTCCAGCTGGAGGGAGACCACCGAGGCGGCGGCGATGGTGTCCTTCGCCGCCGCCACGTCCTGCGGGGTGAGGGCGGCGTTGGCGCCGGGCGAGACCACGATGCTGTTGTCGCCGTCCGGGTCGACGAGGATCATGGCGGTGCCGGTGCGGGCCGCGTCGTCCACGATCACCGGCGTGACATCGGTGCCCGCGTCGCGCTGGGCGCCGAGCAGCAGTTCGCCGTAGGCATCGCCGCCGACCCGCGCCAGCAGCGCGGTGCGTCCGCCGATCCGGGCCGCGGCGGACGCCTGGTTGGCGCCCTTGCCGCCGGCCGACTCGACCAGATCCGTGCCGGTCACGGTCTCGCCCGCGCCGGGCCGGCGCCCGACCCGTACCGTCAGGTCCGCGTTGGCCGAGCCGACCACCAGGACGTCGTACATGCGCCGCTCTCCCATTTCTCTCCTCCGTCGTGGCCCGGCGACCCGCCGGGCCGCACTCTCAGCCGTCGAACTTCGCGGCGTTCTTCGCCGTCACCAGCACCACCGGCACGCGGACCGACTGCGGCAGCTTCTCACCGCGGGAGGCCTTGAGCGCCCAGTCCACGGCCTGCTTGCCGAGGAGTTCCGGCTGCTGGGCGACGGTGGCGGTCAGCGTGCCCTTGCGGACCGCCGTGACGCCGTCCGGTGTGCCGTCGAACGCCACCACCTTCACGTCCTTGCCCGAGCGGCCGCCCAGCGCCTTGGACGCGCCCAGCGCCATCTCGTCGTTGGCGGCGAACACCCCGCCGATGTCGCGGTGCGCCTGCAGCATGTTGGTCATCACGTCCATGCCCTTGGTGCGGTCGAAGTCCGCGGGCTGCCGGGCGACGACCTGGATGCCGGGGTATTTCTTGATGCCTTCCTCGAAGCCCTGACCGCGCTCGCGGGCGGCGGAGGTGCCGGCCTGGCCCTCCAGGAAGGCCACCTTGCCCTTGCCGCCGAGCGATTCGGCCAGCGTCTTCGCGGCGAGCCGGCCGCCCGCGACATTGTCGGAGGCGATGGTCGAGCCGACCTTGCCGCCGTTGACACCGCGGTCGATGGAGATCACCGGCACCTTCGCCCGGTTGGCGACGCCGACGGCCGGGACGGCGGCGTCCGAGTCGACCGGGTTGATGATGGCCGCCTTGACGTTCTGGCTGGTGAACGTCTCCATCTGGTTGATCTGCTGGGTGGGGTCGTTCTGCGCGTCGGTGATGTTGAGGTGCAGATGGCGGGCGTCCGCCTCGGCCTGGGCGCCCTTCTTGATGCCGACGAAGAACGGGTTGTTCATCGTGGACAGCGCCAGCCCCAGGTCGGTGTTGCCTCCGCGGTCGCAGCCGGCCAGCCCCAGGGCGACGGTCGCGGCCAGCCCGGCCGCCAGCGGAATCCGGAGCCGGGCGGTCCTGCGCGCGGTCATCCTGGCGGTCCTTCCCTCGGTCCGTCCCACGGCCCGTCCCACGGCCCTTCCCTCGGTCCGTCCCACGGCCCGTCCCACGGCCCGTCCCACGGCCCTTCCCCCGGTCCGCCCCACGGCCCTCCGGGCGCTCATCGCGCGCTCCGGCGGCGCAGCGTGTCCAGGAGCACCGCCAGCGCGATGACCAGTCCGGTGGCCACCTGCTGCCAGAACGCCGACACGCTCAGCAGGTTCAGGCCGTTGCGCAGGACGGCGAGGATCAGCGCGCCGATGAGGGTGCCTGAGGCCTTGCCGGAGCCGCCGGAGAGGCTGGCCCCGCCGATGACGACGGCGGCGATCGCGTCCAGCTCGTAGCCGGTGGCGGCCTGCGGCTGGGCGGAGGTGAGCCGGGCCGCGAGCACGATGCCGGCGACCGCGGCGAACAGCCCGGACAGCGCGTAGATGACGAGCTTGCGGCGCTTGACGTGGATGCCGGAGAGCCGGGCCGCCTCCTCGTTGCCGCCGATCGCGAACATCGCCCGGCCGGTGTATGTACGGGCCAGGACCAGCGCGGCGATCAGCCCCATGGCGATCATGACGAGGACCGGCACCGGCAGCCAGCCGCCGAGGGTGTCACCGAGCGCACCGACCGAGCCGGGGAAGGCGATCGGCGTACCGCCGGAGATGACCAGGGCCAGACCGCGGCCGACCGAGAGCATCGCCAGCGTGGCGATGAAGGCGGGCAGTTTGCCGTAGGCGACCAGCGCGCCGGAGACCAGACCGGCCCCCGCACCGACCGCCAGGCCGAGCAGGACCGCCATCCAGACGGGCAGGCCCTCGTTGGTGGCCGCCCAGGCGACGACGGTGGCGGCGAGACCTGCGACCGAGCCGACGGAGAGGTCGATGCCGGCCGAGACGATCACGAAGGTGACGCCGAAGGCGAGGATCGCGGTGACCGACGCCTGGACGCCGACATTGAGGAGGTTCTGGCCGTTGAGGAAGTCCTTGGACAGCACCGCCATCACCACGACCAGGGCGATCAGTCCGCCGAGCGGGCCGTTTCTGAGCACCGCCCGGGAGAACCACGCTCCCGCGCCGTCCCGGTCCGGGGCCCGTCCCACCGCCTCGGCGGCGGCTCCCGTCTTCACCTCAGTGGACATCGGAGCCCTCCATCGCGCTCTTGTCGTTGTGCTTGGTGCTCGTGCTCGTGCTCGTACTCGTGCTGGTGCTCGTGCCGTGCGGGGACTGGAGGGCCAGCTCCATCACGGCGTCCTGGGTGGCCTCGTCGGCCGACAGCTCTCCGGCCAGCCGGCCCTGCGACATCACCAGCACCCGGTCGCTCATACCGAGCACCTCGGGCAGATCGCTGGAGATCATCAGCACCGCGCGGCCGGACGCGGTCAGTTCGTTGATGAGCTGGTAGATCTCGACCTTGGCCCCGACGTCGATCCCGCGCGTCGGCTCGTCGAGGATCAGCAGCCTGGTGTCCGCCAGCAGCCACTTGCCGATGACGATCTTCTGCTGGTTGCCGCCGGAGAGGGTGCGGGCGCTCTGCCCCAGCCCGCTCATCCGGACCTTCAACTGCCCGGCGACGGTGGCCGCTTCGCGCCGCTGCGCGCCCCGGTCCACCAGTCCGCCGCGGGTGTCGCGGTCGAGGCGGGCAAGGGTCAGGTTGTCCTGGAGGGAGGCGTCCAGGACCAGGCCCTGGCCCTTGCGGTCCTCCGGTACGAGGCCGAGCCCGGCGCGCATGGCGGCGCGGACATCGCCGCGGGCCAGCTCCTTGCCGTCGATCTCGACCGTCCCGGCGTCATAGCGGTCCACGCCGAAGATCGCCCGGACCACCTCGGTGCGGCCCGCGCCGACCAGCCCGGCCAGACCCACGACCTCACCGGCCCGCACCTCGAAGTCGATGCCCTCGAAGACCGGCCCGGCCACCGTGCCGTTGCGGGTCAGACCGCGGACGCGCAGAAGGGGCGCGCCCGGTACCTCGGGGCGCTGCCGGGGGTACTGCTCGGCGATGTCCCGGCCCACCATGAGACGGATCAGCTCGTCCTCGTCCGTCGAGGCCGGCACCTCCTCGACGGAGCGGCCGTCACGCAGGACGGTGACCCGGTCGCCGAGTGCGCCGATCTCGTCGAGGTGGTGGGTGATGAAGATGATGCCGACGCCGCCGTCGCGCAGCTCACGGACGATCTCGAAGAGGGTTTCGACCTCCCCGGAGGTCAGGACCGCGGTCGGCTCGTCCATGATCAGGACGCGGGCGTCCAGACTGAGCGCCTTGGCGATCTCGACCATCTGGAGGCGGGCGATGCCCAGTTCGGCGACCGGGGTGTTCGGGGAGACGTCGAGCCGTACGCGCCGCAGCAGCTCGGCGGCCCGGGCCCGCATCGTCTTCCGGTCAACCAGGCCGAGCGCGGTGCGCGGCTGACGGCCCAGGAAGATGTTCTCGGCGACGGTCAGCCCGGGGACGAGGTTGAACTCCTGGTAGATGGTGGCGATGCCGTGCCGTTCGGCGTCCTGCGCCGAGCGGATGGTGGCCTCGGCGCCGTCCACGAGGATGCGGCCCTCGTCGGGGCGGTGGGCGCCGGAGAGCATCTTGATGAGGGTGCTCTTGCCCGCGCCGTTCTCACCGAGCAGGACGTGCACCTCACCGGTGCGCAGGGTCAGGTCCACACCGTCCAGCGCGCGGACGCCGGGGAACGACTTCGTCACCCCCTCCACGCGCAGCAGTTCGCGGCCGCCCGGTTCGTCGTCGTTGACGCCGGTCATGCGCTGCCCCTCTCTTCCTCGGGTGGGTTGTGCGGTTACTGACTCGGGTGGCCCGCCCGGCCGGGGGAGCCGGGACCGGAGTGACGGTCCCGGGCGCCGGGCGGGCCTGCTCAGGAGGCGGGCGCCTCGCCGCAGGAGCGGCGGGTGACCAGCCGGGCGGGCAGCAGCACCGAGTCGGCGGGCCGCCCCTCGATGCGCTCCAGCAGGGTGTGGACGGCGGCGTGCCCGAGTCCGCGGGTGGGCTGGGCGATGGCGGTCAGCGGCGGATCGGTGTGGGTGAACCACGGCACGTCGTCGTAGACCACCAGCGCCACATCGTCGGGGACCCGCAGCCCGCGGGCGCGGAGTTCGTCCATCGCGCCCAGCGCCATCAGGTTGTCGGTGGCCAGCACCGCGTCCGGTGGTTCGGGGAGGTCGAGGAAGGCGCTCATCACCTGCCGGCCGCCGGTGTGCTGGAGGTCGGGGGTGGCGCCGACCCGCTCGTCGGGCAGGGTGAGGCCGTATCCGCCCAGCGCCGTACGGAAGAGGGCGAGGCGCTCGTCACCGGTCGGGGTGCCGGCCGGGGCGACGATGATCGCCGGGCGGCGGCGGCCGAGGGCGGCGAGGTGGGCGGCGAGCTCGGTGAGCGCGGCGCGGCCGTCGGCGCGTACGCAGGGGGCGTCGATGCCGGGCACGGCGCGGTCCAGCAGCACCAGCGGGGTGCCGGAGGCGACGACCTCGCGGAGCATCGCCGAGCCGGTGCCGGCCGAGCTGACCAGCAGGCCGTCGATCCGGCGGTCGAGCAGGGTGCGGATGTAGTCGTCCTGCTGTGCGGGCCGCTCGCCGGCGTTGCCGATCACCAGGCTGTAGCCGAGGCTGCGGGCCTCGTCCTCGACGGCGTCGGCCAGCTCGGTGAAGAAGGGGTTGGTGAGGTCGCTGATGATCAGACCGAGCGCGCCGGTCCGTGCGGTGCGCAGCGCGCGGGCGACGTTGTTGGGGCGGTAGCCCAGCTCCTGTACGGCGGCGAGCACCCGCTCGCGGGTCTCCGCGACCGGGCTGTGCCCGTTGAGAACCCGGGAGACCGTGGCGACGGAGACCCCTGCCCGTTCTGCCACATCCTTGATGTTCGCCATGGCGCCATTGCCGTTTCTGTCCGTGCGAGCGCTTCCGGTGCGGGGAGCGGCTTCGCATGATCGATGTGTAATCGATTTCGTGAGGGATTCGCGGGGGCTACGAAATCGATTACACGGGGCGCGCGTCAAGATGGGGTGAATGTTGGCTGCGTCACACCATGCGCCGCGTCATGGGCCAGGTCGTGTGTCACGCCGTACGTCGCGGTCATGCGTCGCGCCGTGCGTCAGGTCGTACGTCACGCCGTACGTCGCGGTCATGCGTCACAGTCCTGCGTCACATCGCGGTGCGGGAGGGCACGGGGCTGTCGAGCCCGGGCACTCCCCCGTTGGCCGTCCCGCCCCGACGGCGGGCACCGGCCGTGTCCGGACCCACGGGGCCCTCCGGCACCTACCGGGCGAACTGCCCCACACACGCGACGATCGCCACCAGCAGGCCCAGCACCCCGATGACCACCTGCCATCTGTCAGACGGCGCCCACCGGTCGCTCTCCTGCTCCGTGTCCTGATCGTCCATCGCTCCTCCTCGCTCCTCCGGACAGGCCCCGGAGACCAGGGCCCCCGCCGGCCGGCCGCCGGCGGAGCTGTGGGGAGGAACGTGGTGAAGCCCCGCCAGAATAACGCGAGTTGACGCCGCGTCGGCGGGAACCGGCAGACGCGCCAGGGGCCGCACCCGGTTCACGGGATGCGGCCCCTGGCCTTACTTCTCCTGGCTCACTTTTCCGAAGGCCGCAGCCTCCGGCGCCCGCAGCCTTCGCGCTCTCGACCTCCGGCGCCCTCGACCTGCGACGCCCTCGATCTCCGACATCGCGGCCTCCGGCGTCGGGCATCGGACATCAAGGAGGCCGGGCGCCGGGCATCGGACATTGGGGGCCGGGCGCCGGGCATCGGACATTGGGGGCCGGGCGCCGGGCGCCATGCGTCAGACGACGGTCAGCGTGACCTCGATGTTGCCGCGGGTGGCGTGGGAGTACGGGCACACCTGGTGCGCCTTCTCCACGAGGTCACGGGCGGTGGCCGCGTCGACGTTCGGGATCGCGGCGGAGATCTCGACCGTGAGGCCGAAGCCGCCGTCCGGGGTCTTGCCGATGCCGACCTTGGCGGTCACCCGGGAACCGGAGACATCGGCGTTCTCCCGGCGGGCGACAACGCTGAGCGCACCCTGGAAGCAGGCGCTGTAGCCGGCCGCGAACAGCTGCTCGGGGTTGGTTCCCGCACCGCTGCCACCCTGCTCCTCGGGCGGGTTGACGATGACGTCGAGCTTGCCGTCATCACTGGCTACGCGGCCGTCACGGCCGTTCTCAGCGGTGGCGACGGCGGTGTAGACGACATCGACGGACTGGATGGACATACCAAATCCTCCTGTGGTTCGCCGCGACTCGCGCCCACGGATCACGACGGCGTGCCGCCGAGCCTAACGGGCGGGGCAAGGGGCGGGGAGGTGCGGCGGGTTGGGGGTGAGTCGGATGATCCTGGGGCTTCCCCCGCCCCACCCCACCCCCGCCCCCAGGTCGTCGTCGAGCCGTCGTCAGCTGTCGAGGCTCACGATCATCTTTCCGGTGTTCTCGCCGCGCAGCAGGCCCAGGAAGGCCTCGACGCCGTTCTCGATGCCGGCCACCTTGGTCTCGCTGTACTTGAGCTCGCCGGAACGGATCCAGGCGGAGACCTCCTCGACGAACTGCGGCTGCAGCGCGGCGTGGTCGCTGACCAGCAGACCCTGGAGGCGCAGCCGCTTGCCGATCACCATCGCGAGGTTGCGCGGGGCGGGGCTCGGCTCCGTGGCGTTGTACATCGAGATCATGCCGCAGATGGCGGCGCGGCCGTGGACGTTGAGGGAGCTGATGGCCGCTTCGAGGTGGTCGCCGCCGACGTTGTCGAAGTAGACGTCGATGCCGTCCGGCGCGGCCTCCTTGAGCTGCTTGGCGACATCACCGTTCTTGTAGTTGAAGGCGGCGTCGAAGCCGTACTCCTCGACCAGGAGCTTGACCTTGTCGTCGGAACCGGCCGAGCCGATGACCCGGGAGGCGCCCTTGAGCTTGGCGATCTGGCCGACCTCGCTGCCCACCGCACCGGCCGCGCCGGAGACGAAGACGGCGTCGCCCTCCTTGAAGGACGCGACCTCCAGCAGGCCCGCGTAGGCGGTCAGGCCCGGCATGCCCAGCACACCGAGGTAGGCGGTGAGCGGAGCCAGCGACGGGTCCACCTTGGCGGCGCGCTTGGCGTCCAGCACCGCGTACTCACGCCAGCCGAGACCGTGCAGCACATGGTCACCGACGGCGAGGGAATCGTCGCGCGAGGCGATGACCTCGCCGACCGCGCCGCCGTCCATCGGCTGGTCGAGCTGGAAGGGCGGGACGTAGGACTTCACGTCGTTCATCCGGCCGCGCATGTACGGGTCGACGGAGAAGTGCTGCGTACGGACGAGGATCTGGCCCTCGCCGAGCTCGGGCACCGCGGCCTCGCGCAGGGCGAAGTCCTCCGGGGTGGGCCAGCCGTGGGGGCGGGCGACGAGGTGCCATTCGCGACCGGTCGTGGGCAGTGCGGACATAAGCGCGGTCCTCCTAAAGCTTCAGGTACTGAAACAACCATGCTCCTCGATATTTCATGTTGTCAAGTAAATGGGTATCCTCGTGTGTATGACCCCCCGCGCAGACTCCCTGACCGTCGAGGTCGTCGATCTCATCGGCACCGTCGTCGCCCGCTACTACGAGGAGTACGAGCTCGCCGCGGCCGAGCACTCCCTCACCGGCGCCCAGGCCAGGGTGCTCAGCCTGCTCAGCCTCGAGCCGCTGCCCATGCGCAAGGTCGCCGAGCGCCTGAAGTGCGAGCCGTCGAACGTCACCGGCATCGTGGACCGCCTGGAGTCCCGCGGCCTGGTCGAACGCCGCCCCGATCCGTCCGACCGCCGTGTCAAGCTCGCCGCCCCGACCGCCGAGGGCGCTCGTACGACCGAGGCACTGCGCACCTCGCTCCACTTCGCCCGCGAACCCCTCGGCCGCCTGACGGTCGCCGAGCGGACGCTGCTGAAGGAGTTGCTCCAGCGCATGCTGGGCGTCGCCCCCGAGTGAACCGGCACGGCCCAGCGGGTGCGACGGTCGCCTCGGGCGTTAGCGGGGCGTTAGCCGGACGTCGGTAGATCATCAACGGCGGGCGGCAGTCTTGCTCACGAACCCGAAGCGCTACCTGGAGAGAACGAGAAGACCATGTCGCACACCACGCTCCACCTCGCCCGCAAGGCCGCCGCCGCCATGGTGATCACTGTCGCCGCATTCGGGCTCACCGCCTGCCAGGACGGAGGCACCGACGCCGCCTCGTCCACCGCCTCCACCCAGGCCACCCAGTCCTCTTCCCCCAAGGCCAAGACCGCCCGGGACTCCGCCGGCGACGCGTCGAAGAGCACCCCCGCGAAGTCCGGGACGAAGTGCACCGACCAGATCAACTACGCGGGCGACTCCCGCTCCAACGCCGAGATCAACACCATCGGCGAGGACACCGGGCACTGCCCGGCGCCGGAGAAGGGCGACAAGCCGAAGGGCACCCCCAAGAAGCCCGGAACCAGCTGCACCGACCAGATCAACTACGCCGGCGACACCCGGTCCAACGCCGAGATCAACACCATCGGCGAGAAGACCGGATATTGCCCGCCGGTCAAGTGAGCCGGTGGCCCAGGACTTGTCCGGTCGATGAGGTCCGCAGCCGGACGGCGAGGGCAGTCAGGGCGCAGGCGCACCGGCCGCGCCCACTCCCGCCTCCGGCGCTGACTCCGCCCCCTCGCCTCCCCCTGCCCCAGCCCCTGCCTCAACTTCCGCGCCCTGCTGCGCACCGGCCACCCCGGAAGCACCCGGCTCCCCCGCAACGTCCGCCGTCCGCAGCCCCCGCAGCAGCGTCAGCGCCAGCACCGCGGCAAAGACCATGATGCCCGCGGCGCCCAGCACCGCCGTCCGTAGCCCGTCGGCGAACGCCGCCCGGGCCGCGGTCAGCAGCATCTCCCCGGCCCGGCCGGGGAGTTGACCGGCCACCGCCACGGCGCCCGCCAGCGTCTCCCGTGCCGCGTCCGACGCGTCCGCCGGAAGGCTCGAGGGCAGCGCGTCACCGATGTCACCGCGGTAGATCGCGCTCCCGACGCTGCCCAGGACCGCCATGCCCAGCGCGCCGCCCAGTTCGGTGCCGGACTCCAGTACGGCCGAGGCGGAGCCCGCCCGTTCGGGCGGCGCGAGGCCGATGGCCAGTTCGTTGCCGAGCGACATCACCACCACCAGGCCCGAGGCGTAGACCGCCGAGGCCACCAGGACGAACCACAGGGCCGAGCCCGGCTCCAGCCAGGACAGCCAGACGAAACCGCCGGCCGCGATGCCGCACCCCAGGGCGAGGACATAGGCCCGGTCCATCCGCTGGGCGAGCGCGGTGGCGGCCGGCGCCATCCCGCCCACCGCGAGGGTCGGCAGCAGATTCCACAGCGCCGCCTCCATGGGGCTCATGCCCCGTACGGACTGCAGGTACTGGGTGAAGAACACCGCACAGCCGACGATCGCGAACATCGCCAGCAGGTTCATCAGCACCGAGACGCTGAACCCGCGGTGCCGGAAGAGCTCCAGATCGAGCATCGGATGACGGGCGGTGCGCTGCCGGTGGACGAAGGCCGCGGCGGCGATCAAGCCGGTCACCAGGGCGAGGACGGGCAGCGCCGCCAGGCCGTCGCGGGCGATCTCCTTGACGCCGTAGACCACCGGCAGCATGGCGAGCAGGGAGAGCAGCGAGCCGGGCAGATCGAAGCGCCCGGCCGCCGGGTTCTTGAACTCCGGCAGCAGCAGCGGCCCGCAGACCAGCAGCAGCACCATCGCCGGGGCGTTGACCAGGAACACCGAGCCCCACCAGAAGTGCTCCAGCAGCGCCCCGCTGAGCACCGGGCCGACCGCGATGCCGCCGGTCACCGCGGCCGACCAGATCGCAACCGCCTTGCCGCGCTGCTTGGCGTCGTGGAAGAGGTTGCGGATCAGCGCGAGGGTGGACGGCATCAGCGTCGCACCGCCGATGCCGAGCAACACCCGTGCGGCGATGAGCATTTCGGCGCTGCGCGCGTAGGCGGCCACCCCGGAGGCGAGTCCGAAGAGGAGAGCGCCGGACAGCAGCAGCTTGCGGCGGCCGATGCGGTCGCCCAGCGCGCCCATGGTGATCAGCAGGCCGGCCAGGACGAACCCGTAGACGTCGAGGATCCACAGTTGCTGGACGCTGCTGGGCTTCAGCTCCGCGGTCAGGAACGGCACCGCGAAGTAGAGCACCGAGACGTCCATCGAGACGAGCAGGCAGGGCAGCAGGAGGACGCCCAGGGCGGTCCACTCCCGGCGGCCGGCTACCGGCTTGGATGCGTACGGTGTAAACGACATGGATGACACGGTAAGCAGGTTGCGCTTACGGTGCAAACAATAGTCCTGACAAGGGAGTTGGCGATGCGTCACACTAGTGCACCAGCCCTGTAGCCCTGGTGCACTGCCCTGCGTTGGTGTACGCGCTGAAGTGCGCTTTACCGCCCTCACGCCTCGCAGGGCTACCCTGCGTTCTTCTGGTGCACTAGTACGGAGGTCTCCTGTGGAGCAGTCGTCCCCACCGCCCTACCGCAAGATCGCCGACGCGATCCGGGGCCGTATCGCCACCGGCGAGCTGACACCGGGCGACCGGGTGCCCTCGACCCGGCGGATCACCCAGGAGTGGGGGGTGGCGATGGCGACCGCCACCAAGGTGCTGATGACGCTGCGTCAGGAAGGACTCGTACGGGTCGTACCGGGGGTGGGCACGGTCGTGGCCGAGCCGCAGCGGACCGCCCGCAGCGGCGGGCCCGCGCGGGAGCGGCGGCCGCGCGAGACGGACAGCGGGCTGAGCCGCGAGAGCGTCGTACGGGCCGGGATCAAGGTCGCCGATGCCGAGGGGCTGCGGGCGCTGTCGATGCGCCGGGTCGCCGCCGAGTTCGGGGTGTCCTCGATGGCGCTCTACCGTCATGTGGCCGGCAAGGACGAGCTGGTGCTGCTGATGGCGGACGCCGCGTTCCTCGACGTCGAGCTGCCCGAACCGGCGCCGGACGGCTGGCGCGCACGGATGGAGGCGGGCGCACGGCTGCAGTGGGAGCTCTACCGGCGGCACCCCTGGCTGGCGCAGTATCTGTCGATCACCCGGCCGCAGCCGATGCCACGGGCGATGGCGCTGGTCGAGTGGACCATGGCGCGGGTCCGGGGGATGGACCCGGTGACGCTGATCCACATGGCGCTGACGCTGCTGAGCTTCGTGCTGGCCACCGCCGCCGGCTTCGAGGACGATCTGGAGGCCGAGCAGGAGACCGGCATGGACCAGGCGCAGTGGATGGCCACGATGGAGCCGACGTTCGAGGGGATCCTCACCTTGGGCTCCTACCCCATGTACGCGGGGGCCTCGGCGATAGGTGAGGACGTGGTGAATCAGGACTCGCTCTTCGAGTTCGGGCTGGCCCGGCTGCTGGACGGGATGGAAACGCTCGTCGGGCGGTCGGCGACGGGGGCCGGTGACACCGACGGCGCCGGTGGTATCGACGGCGCCGGCTGAGCGCCCCGCCCGGCTCCCGCCCCGGGCCCCGCAACCTCCGCAGCCCCCGCCCCTCGGACCCCGCCCCCCGGTCCCCGACTCCCGGATCCGGGTCCCTGCCCCCTCCCCAGCCCCCCGGATCCCGCCCCATCCACGACCATGTCTGTCATGAACGGCACCGCTGACACCGACCCGCCCGCCGGCTCCGGAGCCCCGTCCGGCCTGCCGGGACCGGTCGCCTTCCAGCTCGTCCTGCTGCGCCGGATGGCCGACCACCACCCCGGCCTGGTCGAGGACGCCCTGCGCACGCTGCGGGCCTCCCGTGCCGACATGCGCGAGGCCAACCGCCGCTGGCAGGCACGGATGCACGCCCCGCGAGCGCGCGGCGGCGTCCAGCCGTATCGTGCGCTGCTCGGCACCCCCGAGAGCGTCACCACCCGCCGTATCGGCGACCTGACCTGCGAGGCCCTGGCCTGGGCCGTTCCGCTCTGGCCCGAGCTGCGTTTCGAGGTCCTGACCGGCACCCGGGGCGCCGTCTGGAACGCCTGGCTCGTCCGGGCACCCGGCGCCAGGGCCCCTGACCTGCGGACGACCGAGGATCTGACGCCCTGGTCGTGCACGGTCGACGAGGTCGCCCGGGCCTTCGCACCGGCCCGCCCGCGAGAGGGCAGCGCCCCCACCCGCTGGCAGCTGGCCTGCACCGCCCCCGGTCCCGACGGCACCCCCCGGGACATCGTCGCGGAATTCACCTGGGGGCTGTACCAGCGGCTGACCGGTTCGGCCCCCGCCACACCGGCCGACGGCCCCGGCCTCACTCCTTCGCCGTAACCGCCCCCGGCCCGTCCTGCGCCCGTCCCCCGAGCGGACCTTTCCAGCGGGCGGGCGGCCGCGCGCGACCGGAGGATGGCGCACGAGCGGTCCCTGCGAACAGGCCGCACCAGCGCTTTCGTCCATACCGGCCCGTCGGGGAGGAATCATCCATGACCATCAGCCTCGCCCAATTGCGGCGGTGCTCGGCCGCCGTCGACCTCGGAGCGGCCCGGACCAGGGTGTATGTGAAAAACCAGGGGCTGGTCGTCGATGAACCGACCGTCGCCGCCATCAACACCCGTACCGGGGCACTGCTGGCCGTGGGCGCCCAGGCCGAGGTGATGGACGGGCGCACCCCCGACTACATCCGGGTGGTGCGCCCGGTCTCCAACGGCACCATCGTCGACATCGACATGGCCCAGCGGCTGCTGCGCACCCTGGTCGGCGAGCGGCTGCGCAAGACCTGGCGGCGCCGCCCCACGACGCGGGCCGCGGTCTGCCTCCCGTACGGCAGCGAGCCGCTGGCCCAGCGGGCGGCCGTGGAGACGCTGACGGGGCTGGGGGCACGGCGGGTGGAGCTGGTCGACACCCTGGTCGCCGCCGCGGTGGGCTCCGGACTGCCGGTGGAGCAGCCGGAGGCCACCATGATCGTGGTGTGTGGTGCGGGAACCACGCAGGTCGCGGTGCTCTCGCTCGGTTCGATCGTGGCGGCGGAGAACGTTCCGGTGGGCGGAAACGCCATCGACCACGCAGTGATCCAGCACCTGCGGCTGCACCACGAGCTGATGCTGGCGGGCCAGGCGGTACGTCCGCTGCAGCTGATCCTCTCCGGCGGCGACGGCCTGACACCCGGCTCCACCGAGGTGCACGGCCGGGATGTGGTCAGCGGGATGGCGCGCTCCGTGCACGTCGACACCGAGCGGGTACGGGACGCCATCACCACCCCGCTGACCGCGATCCTCGACGGCATCGGGTCGGTGCTGCGCCGCTGCCCGCCGGATCTGGTGGCCGACCTCGGGGAGCGCGGCATCGTGCTCGCCGGCGGCAGTGCGCTGATCCCCGGACTGGAGCCGATGATCCATCAGGCCACGACCATGCCGGTGCACACCGCGGACCGCCCCGACATCTGTGCCGTCATGGGGCTCGGCGCCATGATCGAGGGCAAGGTGCAACCCCTGCACCTCGATCCGATGGACCCGTAGGGGCGGGCACGCGCCGGGCGGGGCCGGGCCGCACCGGGTCGTGGGGCGGGGCCGGGCGGGCCGTGGGGCGGGGCCGGGCGGGCCGTGGGGCCGGGCCGGGCGGGCCGTGGGGCCGGGCCGGGCCGGCCAATTGGGCACTACAGGCTCCCTGGCCGGGCAGCCCACCCACTACCGGAACCTACAGGCCTACAGGCCCCGGGCAGCTACAGACTCCGGGCGTTCCAGGCGACCACGGCGGGGCGGTCGTGCTCCGTGCCCAGGACGCCCACCGCCCCGGTCTCGAACGTGAACAGCCCGCCGGCGCCGGGCGGCAGTCCGAGCCTGCGGGCGGCCAGCACCCGCAGGAAGTGGGCGTGCGCCACCAGCGCCACATCCCCCTCATCGGCGGCCAGCTGCGGCACGATCCGCGCCAGCACCCGGTCCGCACGCGCCCCGACCTGCTCGGGTGACTCCCCGGGGTGCCCGTCGGGCCCCTCGGGGACACCGTCGGTGAACAGATACCAGCCGGGACGGCTGCGGTGGATCTCGGCGGTGGCGATGCCCTCGTAGCCGCCGTAGTCCCATTCCCGCAGGTCGGCGTCGGTCTGCGGGCGGGCGAGGCCCGCCAGTTCGGCGGTGCGCAGCGCCCGCTTCATCGGGCTGGCGTACACCTGCCCGATCTTCCGGTCCGACAGCAGCGGCCGCAGTGCGCGGGCCTGCTCCTCACCGACCGCGGTCAGCGGCAGATCGGTCCAGCTGGTGTGCCTGCCGTCCCGGCTCCACTCGGTCTCGCCGTGCCGGACCAGAAGGAGGTCGCTCACGAGCCCTGCGCCTGCTGCCCCTGCTCGGCGGCCTCGGCCTGCTCGTTCTGCTGGGCCTCGGTGACCGAGGCGCGGACCTCGTCCATGTCCAGTGCGCGGGCCTGGCCGATGACGTCCTCCAGGGCCTCGGCGGGCAGTGCGCCCGGCTGGGCGAAGACCGCGATGTTCTCGCGGACGATCATCACGGTCGGGATGGACTGGATCTGGAGGGCCTGGGCCAGCTCGGGCTGCGCCTCCGTGTCGACCTTGGCGAAGACCAGGTCGTCATGCGTCTCGGACGACTTCTCGAAGACCGGGCCGAACTGCTTGCACGGCCCGCACCACTCGGCCCAGAAGTCGATGAGGACGAAATCGTTGCCGGACACGATTTCGTCGAAGTTGTCCTTGGTGAGCTCGATGGTGCTCATGCGTGTTTCCCTGCTTCCGGTCTGTCGACGATTGCCAATCGGTCTCCGGCTGCGGTAACGGGCACAACCCGTGACGTATTCCGCACGCCGGACCGTTCCGCACCCCTGCCCAACGATCGCGTTCCTAGACATCGCGATTCACGTGGGAAACGCCACGCCACCCAGCGGGCTCCACCACGGCCCCCGCGACTCCCCCGAAGCGCACCCTCACCCCCAGGGGAAACACCCCCGAGACTCCCGGCCCCCTAGCGGCCCCTTAGTGGCCCCCTAGCTCTTCGCCTTGGCGTAGTCGGTCGCCATACCGCCCGCGAAGTCGTACAGGATCACCTGCTCGTCCCCCACGACCCAGGCATCGTGACCGGGCGGACAGACGAACACGTCGCCGGGGCCCACTTCGGACTCCGCGCCGTCGTTCATCCGCAGACGCATCCGGCCCTGGACCATGTAGCAGTTGTGGTGTACCTCGCAGCTTTTGGTCCCGACGATCGGCCCTATCGACTCCGTCCAGTGCCAGCCGGGCTCGAAGGTGGCCACGGCAAAGTCCAGTCCGGTGAGGTGCAGGGCTTCGAGGTGGCCCCGGGGAAAGTCGCGCCGTTCATCCGGCTTGTCGACCGTCTTGACTTCCATCATGAGGGCTTCCTCCGTCCGTCCCCCTGGTGATCCGGCCGCCTGGTCAACCGGCCAGTCCGGCCATCCGGGCACACCCCCCTGTCGTTCCATGGTGCGCCGTACCGGAACACCCGGCCACCGGGGCCTGGCGGGCCGCCGGAACATCTCCACAGAGCCCCGCCACGGCCGTCCGACGGGATGTCGCCGGGGAGGTGCCGTAGCACGCAGTCGCCTCCCCCGGCGGCTAGCATCGCGAAAGGACCGCCAAGAACGGAGCATTCTTCTGTGCGTCATCTGCGCGTAGGCGTCGCCATCTTGACCATGGGAAACCGTCCCGCCGAACTGCAGGCGCTGCTGGATTCGGTCGCCAAGCAGGACCTCCCGCCGGCCCACATCGTGGTCATCGGGAACGGCTCGCCGCTCCCCCCGCTGCCGCACGGCGCCGTGGGCATCGAGCTGAGCGACAACCTGGGCATCTCCGGCGGCCGGAACGTCGCCCTGGACGAGCTGCGCAAGCTCGGGGACCTCGACCTGGTGGTCGATCTGGACGACGACGGCCTGCTGATCAGCCCGGATGTGTTCAGCCGGCTGGCGGAACTGCACACCGGCGACCCGAAGTTGGGGGTCGTGAGCTTCCGCGTCGCCGACGAGCGGGGCCGCACCCAGCGCCGGCACGTCCCCCGTCTGCGCGTCGGCGACCCGGCACACGGCGGTCTGGTCACCACGTTCCTCGGCGGCGGGCACTCGCTGTCCGTCCCGATGCTGGACAGAATCGGCGGCTGGCCGGACGAGTTCTTCTACGCGCACGAGGAGACCGACCTGGCCTGGCGGGCCCTGGACGACGGCTGGCACATCCGCTACGCGCCGGAACTGGTGCTCCAGCACCCGTACACCTCGCCCACCCGGCACGCCGTCTACCACCGCATGGTCGCCAGAAACCGCGTCTGGCTGGCCAAGCGGCACCTCCCCGCGCTCCTGGTGCCGCTCTACCTCGGCGTATGGGCCGCACTGACAGCCGTCCGCACCCGCTCGGCGGCAGGCCTGCGCGCCTGGGCCGCGGGTTTCGCCGAGGGGGTACGGACCCCGTGCGGACGGCGGCGGCCGATGCGCTGGCGCACGGTCTGGCGCATGACGAAGCTGGGCCGCCCCCCGGTCATCTAAGGGGCCATCCCCATCAGGGAGCCACCCCCTCCCTCCGCAGATACGGGTCCGTCACCCCGCCCGGGCAGGCGAGCCGTTCACGGTCCCATCCGGCACGGCGGGCCCCGGCCCGATACGCGCTCTCGTAGAAACCGAGCACGGCAGCACGGGGATCGGCCGCGATGCGGGCCTCGTCGTACGGCAGCACCGCCAAGTGGCTGCCGCCGCGGTCGGCCCACTGCGCCGCCGCGGGCTCCAGTGGCTCCTCGGCCAGGCCGGCGGGCTCCGGAGCGGTGTAGGAGTAGAACGCGGGCGCGGCGAAGGAGTCGTCGCCGAACCAGAAGCCGAAGCTGATGACCTCCCGGGAGTACGCCTCCCGGGTCACCGGGTCGACCTGTCCGGGCTGGTCGATACGCCGGTCGGAGAACCGGGTGTGGGCGATGTCGAAGGTGTGCCAGAAGTGATGCACCGGGCTGACCTTCCCCGAATAGCCCGCGGCGAACTCCTCCAGCACCGACGCCACCTGGCTGAGGACCTGCCAGTAGCGGGTGGCATGCCCGGCGTCGTAGGTCGCGTGCTCGGTGTCCTCGGCGAACGGACGGCCGGCGTCGGGCAGGTCGAACGGCCGGGGGATGTCGAGCTCCACCCGGACGCCCAGCGTGGCCAGCGACTCCATGACCGCGGCGTAAAAGGACGCCACGGAGTGACCGACGAGCGGGAAGGAGACCGACCGGCCGTCCAACACCGCGACGACCAGCTGATGACCGACGAAGTCAAAATCGACTGTGAAGACCGGGTTCCCGTCGACCTGCCCCATCGGGCGGCTGGTGATTCCGCGTCCGGTGAGATGGAACGGCACGTTCCACCAGTGGTTGCGCCGCGGAGCGGCGGCCAGCCGGACCTTCCCCACGATCTGAGCGAAGCGATGCAGCGTCTCTTTGGTGTCCCGCCACTCGGCGAACGGGATCGGCGGGAACAACTCCACCGTCATCACCTTCCCTTCCCGCCCGGCACTCCTGACGGCCGGGCGGACCGGATGCCCATGATGGCCACGCGGGGGCGCAACGGCGTGCCGCCTCCCCGCAACACCCCTGCCTGGACGCACCAACACCACCCGGCCAACCCAAGGCCGCACAGTGCCGGCACCTCGTACGGGACCCGCCACACCCCTTCGTACGGGACCCGCCACACCCCTTCGTCCGGGACCCGCCACGCCCTTTCCTGCGGGCCCCGCCACGCCCTTTCCTACGGGCCCGCCACAGACTGCCGTCCAGCTCATGCACCAGCAGCGGGCTGCTCGGCTTCAGGCCCGCATGCCGCCGTCGACGCGCAGGACCGTCCCGGTGACATAGGAGGCACGGTCGCTGAGGAGCCAGGCTGCGGCCTGGGCGATCTCGTCCGGGTCGGCGACGCGGCCCAGCGGGGTCAGGGCGTTGAGCTGCGCGATGGTGCCCGGGGACTCCTCCTCCCAGTCCTCCAGCATCTCGGTGAGCGTGGTGCCGGGCGCGACGGCGTTGACGCGGATCCCCTCCGGGCCGTAGGTGACGGCTGCCGACGCGGTGAGGCTGTTGAGCGCCCCCTTCGTCGCGCCGTACGCGGGCAGCTCGGGGTTGCCCATCAGGCTGCCGACGCTGGAGGTGTTGACGATGGCCCCGCGCTTCGCCGTGGCGCGTATCGCGGCGATCTCGGCGTTCATGGCCAGCCACGAGCCCTTGAGGTTGACGGCGCAGACGCGGTCGAAATCGGCCTCCGGCAACTGGTCCATCGGGCCGGGCGGCTGCCCCGTCGCACCGTTGTTGAAGGCCACGTCGAGCCGGCCGTACAGCTCCACGGCCCGGTCGACGGCGGCACGGATGCTCGCCCCGTCGGCCAGATCGCACACCACATGGTCCGCGGTGCCGCCGGCCGCCCTGATCTCCTCGGTCACCGTCTTGAGCTGGTCCTCCGTGCGGGCCGCGAGGAGCACCCTGGCCCCCTCCCGGGCGAACAGCCGCGCCGCAGCCGCACCGATGCCGCGACCGGCACCGGTGATGAAGGCGACCTTGCCGGCGAGCAGACCCGAGGTGGTGCTTGAGGTGATCGGCGTGCGTGACGTGCTCGGTGCGCCCGGTGTGCCCGGTGTGCTCGACGTGCTCGACGTGCTCGACGTGCTCGACGTGCTCGGCACGACGGACGTGATCGGTGTGATCGGCGTGATCGGTGTGTTGTCCATACCGACGAGCCTGTGTCCGGCCACCCCGCTCATCCAGGCCCCAGGAGTACCTGGCTGGGCACCTCGGCACCCCGCACACTGGGCAGGTGAATCAACGAGTACGACGAGAGCTGGGTGACTTCCTGCGCAGCAGGCGCGAACGCACCACCCCCGCGGACGTGGGGCTGCCCGCCGGGCCGCGCCGCCGTACCCCGGGACTGCGGCGCGAGGAGGTGGCACAGCTGGCCTTCATCTCGACCGAGTACTACACGCGGCTGGAGCAGGCCCGCGCCCTCCACCCCTCCAGCGAGGTGCTGACCCAACTTGCCCGCGCGCTACGCCTGTCGGACCCCGAGCGCGGCCACCTCCACCACCTCGCCGGCGCCCCGCCCCTGCCTCCGCCGGGACCTTCGCGTGAGGTGCGGCAGAGCATCATCGACCTGCTGCACCGGCTGCCGGGCGCCGCGGCGATCGTGATCTCGGCGACGTACGAGGTCATCGCCTGGAACGACCTGGCCGCCGCCCTGATGGAGGACTTCTCCGCCCTGTCGCGCCGGGACCGGAATCTCCTCCGCCGCGCCTTCCTCGGCCCGTACCGGCACGGCCGGCGCCTGTACGGCGTCTCGGACGCGGACGCCTTCACCCGGACCTCGGCCCAGCACCTGCGCGCCGCCGCGGCGCGCTACCCCACCGACCCGGAGGTGACCGTCCTGGTCCAGGAACTCCTGGACGGCAGCGCCGAGTTCGCCCACATCTGGGCAGCCCATGACATCACCGCCCGCCCCACCCCCTGCAAGACCTTCGCACACCCCCTCGTCGGCCCCGTCAGCGTCAACTGCGACGTCCTCGACATCGCCGACCGCGACCAACAACTCCTCATCTACACCGCACCCCCCGGCACCCCCTCGGAAGAGGCCCTACGGCTGCTGTCCGTCGTCGGCACACAGCGCATGGGGGTACCCGGCTGACGTGCGTCCCTCCTGCAGTGGAGGAGGCCTGCCCGTCCCTGACCCGGCGCCCTACCTCACCCGCGGCCCACCGGAGGTGTGGCTCCCGCGCATGTGGGGCCGGCCCCACACTGACAAGGACACCTATCGGTGCTGTGACCTCCGCCGCCCGAAGGCATCATCGTCGGACTGGCTGAACAGCTCGGCTGAAGGCTGCGGAAGGAAGAGGCCGCCGCCCGCCCAACGGAATCAGCCGGGCCCTCGGTAGGGATCGACAGGGCATCGACATCGAGGTCGAGGTCGCCCGCGGGAGGCACCAGCAACACACCGGACGGCGGCATCACCTGGCCTCGATCCGGGCCGCGGTCAGGATCGTGATCGGGTCGGGCTCACTCCGACGGTTCCCGCAGGCGTACCGCGAGGGCGGCGATGTCGTCGTCCAGGCGGCCTCTGCTGTAGTGGAGGAGGTCGCGGTGGAGGGCCGCGAGCAGCTCGTGGGGTGGTGTCGGGGGCTGTCGGCGCATCCAGGACGCCAGCGGGAAGAAGCCGCCGTCGCGGGCGCGGGCCTCGGCGATCCCGTCGGTGTAGAGAAGCAGCAGGTCGCCGGGGGCGAAGTCGAAGGTGTCGATGGTGTAGTGATCGCCGATCAGCTCCGCGAGGTTGAGCAGCGGCGAGGGGGTGGTGGGCTCCAGGGCACGGAGTTCCCCGCGGTTCCGGAGCAGTGGCGGAGGGTGCCCGCAGTTGAGGATATCGATGCGCCCGCCATCGTGCGGGATCTCGACAAGAAGGGCGGTGGCGAAGCGCTCCATCGGCCCCTCGGGAGGAAAGGCGGCGTTGTAACGGGTGCTGCTCGCATCCAGCCGGCGCGCGACGCTGACCATGTCGGCCTCGCCGTAGGCCGCCTCCCGGAAGGAATTGACGATCGCCGCAGCCGCCCCCACTGCCGGCAGGCCCTTGCCCCGCACGTCGCCGATAAGCAGCCTGACCCCGTACCGCGTGTCGACCACCTCGTAGAAGTCCCCGCCGATACGGGCCTCCGCCGCGGCCGCGAGATACAGCGACTCGATCTCGACGCTCCCGAAGCGGCGCGGCATCGGGCTCAGCACCACCTGCTGCGCCGCGTCGGCGACGAGCCGCACCTGGAAGAGGGTCCGCTCCCGCTGGAGCCGGACATGGCTTCCGTATGCGGCCGCCACGGTGACCGCGATGATCCCCGCGGCCGTCCACCACGTCCCCAGACCGGGGAAGACGATGCTGAGGCCGATCATCAGAAACAGGCAGACCGTCCCCAGCAGGACGGTGGGGAGCACCGGCCACATGGCGGCGGCGAGGGCCGGTGCCGCAGGCAGGAGGCGGCTGAAGGCCATTTCCGGGGGTGTGGCATATGCCAGGCTGGCGATGACGACGGTCAGAATCACCGGCGACAGCCGCACCAGGCTCCCCCGGCCGTGGCGACGACGCAGCCGCGGCCGTTCAGGCTCGATCACACTTCACAGAATATCTACGTAAAGGTGACATAGCGCTCTGACGGGTCGGACCGGACGTCCGGAGCCGGCCACCTGCTCCTGACCGGCTCGCCGGCTTTGGCGGCGTCTCCTCGTGCAGGCCTTGGCAGCCTTGGTGACATTGCCGGGCCTTGGCGGCCTTGGCGGCCTTGGCTGTGTCGCACCTGCTCCGCGCTCCGCGCGACTCCGGCAAGGTCCGCGAAAACCTGCGACACCCCGGGGCCGGGGCCGGGAAGCGGAAAGTCCGCTGCCCCGGTGTGTCGCACCGGGGCAGCGGACTTTCGTGGCTCAGCGTCGGCGGGAAGTAGTCCTCGCCGGGTGGAGAGCGATCAGCAGTGAACGGTCGAGGGGGCGGCGGTCAGCGGTTGAAGATGGGCATGATGGCCTTGCTGTCGTCGCACCACACCTCGTGGTATCCGTTCGCCTGGGCATTCGGGAGTTCCGACGCTTCGCACGCCGCCTTCGAGGGGTACCGCTCGGCACCGATGGGGACCCAGCCGTCGCCGGGGGGCGGGGCGGCGAAGGCGGTGGTGGCGGTCAGGGGGATGGCGACTGCTGCGGCACTGACAGCGAGTCCCATGCCGATTCGGGTACGCCATGCCTTCATGGTGGTCTCCTAGCTTGTTTGTCTCTTGTTTGTCTCTTCCCGCCTTTGGCGCTCTGGGCTGGTCGGGCCCAGAAGTGCGTGGGGCGCTCTGGGCTGGTCGGGCCCAGAGGTGTGGTGGCTTGTGTCCGGGGTGAAGGTGCCGGGCGGTCAGCCGATGGGGTTGACGAAGGTGGCCGGGTGGGTGGCGCTCCGCTGGTCGACGAGCGTGCCCCAGGGCCATTCCACGGTCAGCGAGGTGGTCTCGTTGGGCGGGGTGACGTCCGCGAAGGCGGGCTGGTAGAAGCCCGTCTCTTCCTTGGTCATGGCGACGTTGATCGTGAAGTCGGTGCTGTCCCCGGGCTGCAGGGTGATCGAGCTGAACTTCTTCGACGAGCGGGCCAGCGACCAGCGCTCGCCGCCGTTCTCGGACTTGAGGTCCACGCCCGGGAAGCCGCCGATCTTGCAGGCACTGCCGCCCTTGTTGGTCAGGACGATGCTGGTGGTCGTCGCGCCGCCCGCGTCCGGGTCCGGGACCGCGTCGCCGCCGGTGGCGAAGGCCGCCCCGCCGGCGTCGACGGCCGCCGCACCCGCGTCCGTGCGGCCGGCGGGCTTCGCGCCGGCGTCGTCCGATCCGGAGCAGGCGGTCAGGGTGAGACCGGCGGCTGCGGTCAGAGCCGCGGCGGCAAGGCGCAGGGTGCGGCGGCGAGCGGTGCGGACGGTGGCGCTGGAGTTCATGACGGGTCCCCCGGGGCAGTCGGTGTCGTGGGTTTTCTTGATTCCCTCGGTACGTCACCCACTCTGCTCGGGGCCGCTACCGTCGGCCTGCCGCGGCACTAACGTCCGGCTAGCACGGGCGTGAGCAGCGGAAGAACGCCCAGGAGAACCCGAAGAACCCCCGCCACAGCCCGGGTTCGGTTCTGCCTCTCCGGTCGGGACCGGAGAGGCAGAACCGAGCAGTACGAGACTCAGCATCACGAGAAGCAGTACGAGACCCAGTGGTACGAGTCCCAGTGGCACGAGACTCAGCGGTACGAGAGCCAGTGGCACGAAGCTCAGATGAACGAGGCCACGACGTTGGCGTGATTGCTCATCAGGCAGCGGCGAGGCCGTTGAGCAGGTGGCCGAGCTCCGTCGGCGCCTGGATGTGGGCCAGGTGCCCCTGACCGGGAAGCACATGGACGTCGGCACGGGTGACGCGCTGCCGGACATCGTCGAACGACGTTCCGTAGGGGGCCGTTCCGTGATTGCACTGCCCGATGATCAGGTCGACACGATCCGCCCGTCGGGCCATCTCATCCGGTGGCGGCGCCGAGTTGAGCGCGGCGAGCTCCGCGTACGCCGGTCTGCTCAAGTGCTGCATTTCCTCCCATCCTTGACGGTCGGACCGCAGTGCCTCGACCTGCGCCGTGTCGAGTCCGGCGAGCTGCCGGTTCACGATCTCGACGGTGGCATCCCAGTCCGCCGCCTCCTCAGCGGTCCGTAGATCCGGCAGTATGTGACGGCCGAACGGCCGCATCACCGGCTCGTAGGCAATCAGCTGGCGCAGTGGACGATCGTTGGCGGCCAGTAGCGCGATCAAGCCGCCGTAGCTCCAGCCGAAGAGCGCCTGCGTGCCTTTGCACTCGTCGAGGATCACGCCGAGGTCCTCGACCTCCGCTTGCAGCGAGTACGCGCTGGTCAACGGCCCCGAGGGGGTACGGCCCCGACGGTTGACGACCGTCACCGACGGCCAGGCGTCGACGGCGGCCGCGACATGACGCCACCCGCGCGCGTCACTCATCGCACCCGGGACGACGACGAGACCAGGAGCATCAGGCTCCCCGTAGACCTCGACCGTGACCCAACTCCCCCCACCGACCGGCAGACTTTTCTGAATCGTTTGCTCCATAAATTCATTATGGAGCAAACGCTCTACAATGCAAGGGTGCCCCAGCCAACCCGTGGACGACCACGAGCCTTCGACCGCGACCGCGCGATCCTCGACGCCGCCCGCCTCTTCTGGCGACGCGGCTACTCCGGGACGTCGACCCGCGACCTCACCGCCGCCCTCGGACTCTCCACCTCCAGCCTCTACGCCGCCTTCGGCAGCAAAGCCGGACTGTTCGAGGAAGCGGTGCGGACCTACGCCGAGCGCTACCGGGAGATCTACCGGCAGGCCGTCACCGAGCAGGACCTCCGGGCCGTCATCCATCAGGTCCTCATCAACTCGGTCCACGAGTTCACCCGGCCAAGTGACGCACATCCAGGCTGCCTTCTCAGCAGCGCCGCGATGACCGACAGCACGAGCACGCTCGACACCAGCGCCCACTACGCCGAACTGCACGCCTGGAACGAGCGGGCCCTCCACGCACGCATTGAGCGAGCGGCCCAGGGCGGGGAACTCGTCGCCGGGACCGACGCAACGGCCCTGACCGGAGTCGTCCAGTCCGTCGTCCACGGCCTGTCCGTACGAGCCAACCTCGGCACACCCAACGAGGACCTGCTGGCGACGGCACGCCTCGCCCACGAACTGATCTGCCGGCAACTCGTGCCACTGACTCCCTGACTCGTAAGGCGGTGACGACCGGGGCCTGTGGGATGCGCCGTCTTCTTGTGGCATCCGGTCGTGACGTCCAGTCGTGGCGCCGGCCGTGCATCCAGCCGTGGCGCCAGTCGTGCGGCCGGCCGGGGCTTCCAGCAGAGGTGAGGGCGTCAAGCGGTCGCCCGAGAGCCTGCCCACCAGTCCCCTGCTACCTGTTGCCGGTCGCCGGTCGAGGCTCAGATCCCCTGACAAGACGCAAGTCGCCTGCCGTCCCTGCTGGGTGATCGCTTGAGCAAGGCCTGAGCTGCGTTGCCATGACGACGACGACCTGACGGCTGCTGCCCTGGTTCCGGTGCTGCCCCGGTTCCGGCAGGCAGTTTGGCGTCTCCAACCAGACGCCACAGACAGGTCATTCGGGTTCCCCCTGGGCGTTCTTCCGCTGCTCACAACGGTGTTAGCCGGACGTTAGTGCCGCGGCAGGCCGGCGATAGGGGCGCCGAGCAGAGTGGGTGACGTACCGAGGAGAGCACCAAACCCACTGTCCGGGGGGACCCCGAAATGAGCTCCAGCACCACTGTCCGCGCCGCTCGTCGCCGCACCCTCCGCGTTGCCGCTGCGGCCCTGGTCGCAGCGGCCGGCCTTACCCTGACCGCCTGCTCCGGCGCGGATGCCGGCGGCACGAAGTCCGCGGGCCGTGCTGATGCGGGCGCAACCGCCGTCGAATCCAGCGGCGCGGGCTCGTCCGCCGAGTCCAGCGGCAAGGGCTCCTCTACCGGAGCGCAGGGCTCCGATGACCGGACGGGCTCCGGCGCCAAGGCCGACACCAAGACGGGCGGCGCGGACAAGCAGTCGGGCGGCGCGCACACCACCGACGGCGGAAAGACGGGATCCCCGGCCCGCACCCAGCGCCTGGCGGACGGCGTCAGCAAGGCCGAGATCTACAAGCTCGGCGACCAGCACTACCGCGCCAAGATCGTCGCCCGCGGTTCGGTCCTGGCCACGCTGGAGACGAAGGGGCACGACGACGGGCTCGACGCCAACGACATGTTCGTCACGCTCACGCTGGACGGCCAGGTCCACTCCTGGATGGGCGGCGGACACCAGGGACCGGGCACCTTCAAGCTCGCGGGCGACTGGACGGCCAAGGTCACGAAGGTCGGCGAGCTGCGCTACCGCGCGCAGATCATCGGCCACGACGGCGTGGCAGCCACCCTGGAGACAAAGGGGCACGACGTCGGGCTCAACGCCAACGGCATCTACATCGTGCTCAGCAACGGCGGCGTGATCAGCGCCCACGCGTAAGCGCCCGCCCGCCCGACTGCGGCGGTGGAGCCACCTCCGGCGGGGCGGCTCCACCGCCGCCGTGACGGAAGCGTCCGTAGCCTTCAAGGACCCGGCAGTGGTCCCGCCACCGGCCACGAGCCCGTCCCGCAGGCGGCAGCAGCGGCGCGATCACCGTCCGGGCCACGTCAGAAATCTCCCCGTCCCTCACGAAAGGACCTCCGCTCGATGGTCGGGAAGACACCCCCTAGGGTGAGACCTCGGAAAATCCGGGTGCGGTGAATGGGGAGCTTGATGGAGCCGTTGGAAGCTGCGGACCCACGGGCCGCCGGGCCGTATCAGCTGCTGGGACGTCTGGGCTCGGGCGGGATGGGCCGGGTGTTCGTCGGAGAATCCGTGACGGGACGGCGGGTTGCCGTGAAGCTCGTACGGGAGGATCTGGCGGCCACGCCCGGTTTTCGCGACAGGTTCCGGCGCGAGGCCAAGCTCGCGATGCGGGCGGGCGGATTCTGGACCGCGCCGGTCGTCGACGCGGACCCGGACGCCACCATGCCGTGGATCGCAAGCCAGTACGTCGAAGGCCCCTCGCTCGACGAGCACGTCATCCAGCAGGGCCCGTTGGACGAGCCCGAGGTGCGCAGGCTCGGCACGGGTCTGGCCGAGGCCATCGCCTCGTTCCACCGGGGCGGCCTTGTCCACCGCGACCTCAAGCCCTCCAACGTCCTGCTCGTCGACGACGGTCCGAGGGTCATCGACTTCGGCATCTCCAAGGCCCTGGAGACCACCGGCGGTACCGATCTGACCAAGGCCGGGACCGTCCTGGGCACGCCTGGCTTCATGTCGCCGGAGCAGGCGCTGGGGCAGCCGGTGGGCCCGCCCTCGGATGTCTTCTCGCTCGGCTCCCTGCTCGTCTACGCGGTCACCGGCGCCGGACCCTTCGGCGACGGGTCCTCCCACGCGCTGCTGTTCCGGGTGGTGTACGAGGCACCCGATCTCAGCGCCGTGCCGGACGGCCTGCGGGGGCTGGTGCAGGACTGTCTGCACAAGTCTCCAGAGGGCCGCCCCACCGCCGACGCGCTCCTCACACGTCTCGCGGGCGTACCGCGGGCGACGGTCCCCGACCCGCGCATCGCGCCGAGGCCCGTGGCGGAGACCGTTTCCGACGCGGATGCCCTGGCGGCCACCGGACCGCAGCCCGCGAGCTCAACGGCCACGACCGGGCCGCCCAAGGCACCCGCGGAGCCTGTGGCATCCGCGGCACCTGAGGCACCTGAGGCACCCACGGTGGCGCCGCGCGGGCATCGGCCGGTTGCCGAACCGCCGGCCACGCTCCCCGCGTTCACCGTCGAGAAATGGGGCCTCGCGGCGGTCTTGCGCCGCATCCGATGGCCGGCCGTTTCGGCGTTGACGATCGCAGGCTTCCTGAACTTGGTCGGAGTGATGATCCATGGGTCCGAGGCCGCGTTGGCGTTGACGCTCTTCCTCATGCTGCTGCATCTGCTCTACGGGTTGAAAGTTTCGTTGCCGCTCCTCAGCCCCAGGACACTGCGGGTCGGCGCAGACGGGCTCTATGTGCGGCACGGCCCGTCCACGCTCACGGTGCCCTGGCGGGACATCTCCTCCGTCACGCTCACCCGGAAGTGGAACAGGCGCAGCATCACCCTGACGGCGGCCCTCGAAGAAGGAACGGGCACCCAGGTCCCCTCCCCGCTCCACGCCGGGACGGGTGTGCTGAAGTGCACGCTCGTCTCCCCCGCGAGGAACGAGACGGGCGCCCGCCTTTACGGCCTCGATACCGCACTGCGGCACTTCGCGGGCGGCCGCTACCGGTCGCGTCCCGCCGCGGGCTGACGATGCCGTACGGCCACTGACGAGTCGTGCGCCCGTGCCCCGCAGGGCGGAATCCGCGCCGGACGACTGCGCAAGGAGCCGGGGCCTCTCGGGAGGGCCCGGCACTCGGTCAGGTGCGGCGCCCATCGCCTCAAGGGACATCGAGCCGTGGCCACCAGGTACGACACACGCTCGGTCCGCTGCGAGGTTCCCGTCCTCGTTGCCTCCATCACCCAGCGGCCCCGTGATCCAGGGCCGCTGGGGCGACGACCAGTAACGCCGGGGCCACTACGGCGCCACCTACCGCGATCGGGGGAGGCGGGGCCCCGCTTCCGAGGGCGGTGGCGGCGGCTGGAGCACCCCCGAGGGGGTCGCGGAGTTCCTCTCCGACTGCGGCGGGGACTGCACCTTCACCCCCACCGCATGGGTCGGGGAGCCGACCGAGGGCACACCGACGGTGGTGGGGGACTACCGCGACAACTGCACCACCGAGCCGACTTCAAGCAGGGCGAGGCGGAGACCACCAGCGAATCGACGGTCATCGGCATGTCGGTCGGCGCGAACCCCGTCTCGGTGCTGCCGAAGATCGAGCACACCTGGCTCAAGCAGAACACGTCGAGCAGCGACACCACGGGCGCTCTGAAGCCCGGCGAGATCGGCTGGGTCGACGAGGTGTCGGTCACCCGGAAGGCCAAGGGCAACTGGCACCTCAACGGCATCGACCAGTCGAACCCCTTCGCTTCCGTGAACGAGCACAACCGCCGGGGTCCCCACGACTTCACCGATGTCGAGGGCGACATCACCTACAAGATCCTCAGGATCCAGTCCCGCCCCATGACCGACGAAGAGCGCACCAGCCGCTGCGGCAACACCAGCCCCAGCTAGTCCAGTTGGCGCGGAGCCCTGCGACCACCGGCGTTCCGTGAACGGCCCGACCCCGGACGAGGACCTGCCGACCCGGGACAAGGACCTGCCGACCCGGTGCAGCTCGCGAGCCCCGCACCGGTAAAGAGGAGACCTCACCACCCCCGGCCACCTCCTCGGCCGAGAACACACCGGCCCCAGGTCACTGACCTGGGGCCGGCGCCGTGAGCGGACGGCAAGCACGGCCCCGGCAGGAGACGGCCGATGCCGCCCGCGGGGGGGGCGGGCCCGGGCGCAAGCGCCGTCGAAGGCGGCAGATGACGGGCTGGGCGGTGCCGCACCGGCTCAGGCGGAGGTGCTTACGTCCTCCGAGAACAGGCTGATGACCCCGGCGGGGGCGTTGGCGCCGAAGATGAAGTCGATGGTGCGGTGGGCGGCGGCAGCCGCCTTCTGGCTCCGGGGGAACATTCTGCTCTCGTAGTCGGCGAGGGCCTGCTCGATGTCGTCGGGGTGGGCTGCGATCGCCGTGCCGAGTTCGGCGCCGTCGAGCATCGCGAGATTGGCTCCGTCTCCTCCGGGGACGGTCGCGTGTGCCGCGTCGCCGAGAAGTGTGACGCCGGGGACCCGGTCCCAGCGGTGGTCGTCCGGCAGCTCGTAGATGCTGCGCAGGACGGGTGCGGACGCGCCGTCGGTGAGCAAGGCCAGCAGTTCCGGCGCCCAGCCGTCGAACTCTGCCGCCACCCGTGCCGTCGCCGCCGGGGCATCGGTGAAGTCGATCGCATCGAACCACTCCACAGGACGGTGCAGCACGACGTAGGTGTGGACGACGTCACCGGGTTCACGGTGGGCGAGGAACCCTTTGCCCGGGACCAGGGCGTACAGGGCGCCGTTCCCGACGAGGCCGGCCACGCGCGGGTGGGCCGTGTCGACGTCGTGAAGGTAGGTGTCGACGTAGCTCATGCCTGAGTACACCGGCCGCTCGTCCGACAGGAGCGCCCGGACCTTGGACCAGACCCCGTCGGCGCCCACGAGGACGTCGGACACGGCCGACGAGCCGTCCACGAACGACACCTGGTGCCGTCCGTTTCCGATGGGGGTCGCCGAGACGAGCTTCTTGTCCCATCGCACCGTGCCGGGCGGCAGTGATGCGAGCAGAATCCGACGGATGTCACCGCGCAGTGTTTCCGGCCGTGCCAGGGAGCCGTCGTCCGGCCGGTCGACGACAACACGCCCCTGCTCGTTGACGACACGTCGCGCTCCGCCGCCTCGGTGGATGACCGAGCGGTACTCCTCGGTGAGGCCGGCCATCTCCAGGGCGAGCTGGCCGTCTTCTTCGTGGAGGTCGAGCTGCCCTCCCTGGGTGCGGACGCCTGCGGACTTCTCCGCCTCGTAGACGGTGGCGGGGATGTTGTGGAGGTGCAGGATCCGGGCGAGTGTGAGTCCGCCGAGGCCGGCGCCGATGATCGAGACCGAGGTCGTCACGGTGATTCCTTTCGCGGTGGTTCGCTTCCCACCTTGTGACGAACATTGTTCTATCAGCGATCATTGTTCGTCAACGGGTAGGGTGGCGTCATGGCAGGACGACGGGCAGCGCGTGACGCAATCTCCCGGGACCAGTGGGCGGCGCTGATCTCGGCCAAGAACACCGCCTCGGAAACCGGAGCGCGCCGGGCCGCCGGCCGGGAGAAGACTCCCATCACGGTGGAGCGCATCATCGACGCAGCTCTCCAGGCCGTCGAGGCGGGCGGCTTCGAGGACCTGACGATGCGCATGGTCGCGACGAGGCTCGGGACCGGCCCCGCATCGTTGTACGCGCACGTGCGCAACAGGGCGGAGCTCGGCGACCTGCTCATCGGCAGGCTGTGCTCCCAGGTCACTCTCCCCGCACCGGACCCCGCATGCTGGCGGGACCAGTTCATGGACGTGTGCACACAGCTGCGCGATCAGTTTCTGCGCTACCCCGGCATCGCACAGGCCGCTCTTACGGTGGCGCCCGCCGATCTGTCAGCTCTGCGGGTCGGCGAGGGGATGCTCGCGATCCTGCTCGCCAGTGGCGCGCCCGCCCGACAGGCGGCCTGGGCCAGCGACGCGGCCTTCCTCTACATCACGGGCTACTGCCTGGAGGCATCCGCCGCCCGGCGGCAGAGCGCGGACGCCGACGGCCGTGTGATCGACCGCGCCGAGATCGAGGAGCGGCTCCGGATGCTGCCGCCCGACCTGTTCCCCCATACCGTCACCCATGCGCGGGAGCTCACCTCGGGTACCGGACACGACCGGTTCGCCTTCACCCTCACCCTGCTGCTGCAGGGACTGGTCCCGCCACGGCCGTGAACAGTCTCAGGACATCGGCGCTCGTGCCGTCGTCCCTCGCCGGAGACCGGCGTCTTCCACGGTTCGAGACGTCCGCGGACCTGTGCCCACCTACGGTGCGCGCGATGAGCAGCGATTCCGGGCAGGGCGGCGACTGGGGACTGGGGACTGGGGACTGGGGTGAGCACAGCATCGGTGAGCGCGGCAGAGCTGCGGCGGCGGGTTCGAGCCGTCGAAGCGCTCCAGGCGAAGACGCGGGAGATGCCGCGGCGAACGTGCTGACCACGCGCGAGGCCGCGATCAAGGCGACACGGGCGAAGGAGGGGCCGATGTCGCAAGTGGTGCCCGCGCGTGCGGGTTTGATTCCTGCGCGAGCGGCGCGCGGAGCTCGTCCCAGGTGTGGTCCCCGCGCATGCGGGGCTGGTCCCGCTCCGGGACGATGCTGATCGCCTCCGCCCCGCTGGGGTTGGTCCCGAACGTCCGCGGCACCCTTCCGGCGCATTCCGTCGGACACCTACACCCACGTGCCGTCAGGGACGGCCCGCACAGAAGCCGAACCGCTCCGCCCCACATCCCCTGCGAGGTGACGTACGGCATGGACCATGCACTCGGCATCACCGATGACGCACGCCGAGCCGATGTGGCAGCGATCCTCGCGGTCAGCGCTCGCCACAGCGGATCCGCCTGGGCTACCGGAGCGCAATCACGCCCGGACGGCCCGGTGCCCGGGGGCGCACAGGACGCCGGGGCCAGCAGCACGCGGCCGGCTCGGCCCTCACGCGGATACGCGGCCATTGCGCCAGTCGGGGCCGGGAGGCCCTGCGCGGCGAGGATCTGAACGGCCGACAGGCACCCGAAGCCCGACGGGAGCACTTCGAGCACTTCGCTCTGCTCCGCTTCCTCCTCGCCCGGGCCAACGGCCCTGGGCGGCACCGGCGGGCGATCTTTACGGAGCCGTCAGCAGGCCGGGCAACCGCCGCGTGGGAGCGCGCTCTCCCAACTCCCCAACGGGTGAGGGAATGCGGAACCGGACCTCTGTGCGACCCGACGGCCCCTGGGCCCCACGTGACCCCTGCGCGTCCACTGGATCTTGGTCTGAACGGCTGAACGGGGGCCACCGCGCTGTGGCGGTGGCCCCCGTTCTGACGTTTCCCCAGGTAGAAAGGGGCTTCGCCCTGGGTGCTGCGGTGGGGCGGGTGGGACTCGAACCCACGGCCGACGGATTATGAGTCCGCTGCTCTAACCGGCTGAGCTACCGCCCCCCACGGCGCGTCGCGCACATTTGTGCGCGCCGTCTGCCGCAGCATAGCCGCTCATACGATCTGTTGCCCGTGAGGGCTGCCATCGCGCGACCACGCACGCCCAAGAGGACTTCGATCACGGGTCGTTCGGTTCCATGGCACAAGAAAAAGGACCCCTTGCGGGGCCCTCTTCCCTCTGCTCCCCCGACTGGACTCGAACCAGTAACCCTCCGGTTAACAGCCGAATGCTCTGCCAATTGAGCTACAGGGGACCGAGCTCCCCCGACTGGACTCGAACCAGTAACCTGCCGGTTAACAGCCGGCTGCTCTGCCAATTGAGCTACAGGGGATTGCTCTGTGTGCCTCGAATGCACCGCAGTCCGGGGCTCCGGACGGCGCGCGTTCGCTGCGACACATACATTAGCGCAAGCAGGGGGGTGCTCCGCCAATCGGTATCGCCTCAGGTCACCTCGGGTGATCTCCGGCCCCGGAGGGTAGGCGCGCGTCACAGCCAGACGCTCGGGTGCGCACCGGCACCGGAGGGGTCCGACGAGAGGAAGGGTGGAGCAATGCGCTACCGGCTCACGTTCATCGCGGGACTGGCCACGGGGTATGTGCTCGGCGCACGGGCCGGCCGGGAACGGTACGAGCAGCTCCGCAAGGCCGCCCAGCGGGTCACGCAGAATCCGGCGGTCAGGAACACCGCGGAGTCCGCCGCGCTGACCGGGCGCGACGCGGCGTCGAAGGCGTTCGGGACGGTGTCGGCCAAGGTCGGCGACCGGCTGCCGGGCTCGGTCGGCGCGCGGGTCCGCTCGCTGCGTGAGCAGCGTTCCCCCGACGAGGACGACTGGGGCACGAGCAATACCTGAGCCGGGTCCCCCGGCGGCAAACCCTGACGCTGCTCCTATGCGTCGTATGGGGCATCATCTGGGTGCATGGGGATAGTCGCCGGATTGGACAGTTCGTCCGAGAGCACACGGATCGTCGTCTGCGATGCGGACACAGGTGCCGTCATCAGGCAGGGGTATGCGCCGCACCCCGTCGAGAAGGGGCCCGAGGCCGATCCGCAGGCGTGGCTGATCTCACTCGGCGAGGCGGCGGGCCGGGGACTGCTCGAAGGGGTGCAGGCGATCGGTGTCTCCGCGCAGCCGCACGGTCTGGTCCCGCTGGACGTCGAGGGCAACCTCGTACGCCCCGCGCTGGTGGGCAATGACAAGCGGGCGCAGAGCGCGGCCGCGGACCTGATCGACGCGCTGGGCGGGCGCAGCGCTTGGGCGCAGGCCGTCGGGGCGGTGCCGCAGGCGACGCATGCGGTGACGAAGATGCGCTGGCTGGCGCGTACGGAGCCGGCGCATGCGGCCCGGATCGCAGAGATCATGCAGCCGCACGACTGGCTGGCGTGGCAGCTGCTGGGGCGTCCCGCCCGGCGAACGACGGACCGCGGCGGGGCCTCGGCGACGGGCTTCTGGTCGGCGGCGACCGAGACCTACCGGCCGGATCTGGTGGAGCTGGCGCTGGGCCATCAGGTGCGGCTGCCGGAGGTGCTGAGCCCGTCGGGGACGGCCGGGTTCACCCCGGAGGGGCTGCTGATCTCGGCGGGTACGGGCGAGACGATGGCGGCGGCCTTCGGGCTCGGGGTCGGTGAGGGCGACGCCGTGGTGTCGCTGGGCGCCTCGGGGTCGGTGTTCGGGATCCATCACGAGGCGCTGGCCGACCCGACCGGGACGATCAGCTCGTTCGCGGACGCGACCGGCCGGCATCTGCCCGTCGTGCACACCAGCAACGCCGTACGGGTGCTGCGCGGTGCGGCGGAGATGCTGGGGACGGATCTGGAGGGCGTGTCCGAGCTGGCGCTGAAGTCGTCGCCCGGTGCGTACGGGATGGTGCTGCTGCCGTATCTGGAGGGCGAGCGGACGCCGCATCTGCCGCATACCGCCGGGTCGTTGCACGGGATGCGCCGGGAGAGCATGAAGCCGGAGCACATGGCGCGGGCGGCCGTGGAGGGCATGCTCTGCGGGCTGGCGGACGCGCTGGATGTGCTGCGCGGGCGGGGCGTGGCGGTGCGCCGGGTGTTCCTGCTGGGCGCGGCCGCCGAGCTGGGTGCCGTGCAGGCGGTGGCGCCGGGGCTGTTCGGGGTGCCGGTCGTGGTGCCGCAGCCGGCCGACTACGCGGCGCTGGGCGCGGCGCGGCAGGCGGCCTGGGCGTGGGGGGTGGCGCACGGCACACTCACCCCGGCGCCCGGTGCGGAGGCGGGCGCGGGCGGCGGGTCCGCATGGGTCGATCCGCCGCAGTGGCCGGCCGCCGCGAGCCAGGTCTTCGAGCCCGGTGAGGAGCTGGCGGTCGGGCAGGCGGTGCGCCAGCAGTACACGACGGTGCGTGATGAGGCCCATCCGGGGGCGTTTCAGCGGTCGGCGTGAGTCGGGGGGACCGGGGGACCAAGGCAGGGATCGGGGCCCAGTGGTCCGGCAGTCCACTAGTCGGCAGTCCGAGAGTCCGGCAGTCCAGTAGTCGGCAGTCCTGTAGTCCGGGAGTCCCGTAGTCCGGGCCTCGGGTGTCAAGCAGCGCGGTGCGCTGGCGGCCCGGCGGGCGGGGGCTCGTGGCCCTGCGGCCGGTGCTTTTGCGGCCCAGCGGTCGGGTGCTCCCGCGGCCCGGCGGCCGGGTGCTCCCCAGCGGCCCGGTGCTCCCGCAGACCGGCGGTCTCGCGGCGCCACGACCCCACAGCCCCACGACCCCACGGCGTCACAGCCCCACAGCCCGTGTTGCCTCAGTCGAGGTAGCCGCGGAGTTGGTCGGCGAAGGCGTGGTCGCGGAGTTTGTTGAGGGTCTTGGACTCGATCTGCCGTATGCGTTCGCGGGTGACGCCGAAGATCCGGCCGATCTCCTCCAGGGTGCGGGGGCGGCCGTCGGCGAGGCCGTAGCGGAGCTGGACGACCTTGCGTTCGCGTTCGCCGAGGGTGGACAGGACCGCGTCGAGGTGTTCGCGGAGCAGCAGGAACGCGGCGGATTCGACGGGTGAGGCGGCGTCGCCGTCCTCGATGAGGTCGCCGAGCGCGACGTCCTCCTCCTCGCCGACGGGGGCGTGCAGCGAGACCGGTTCCTGGGCCAGCCTCAGCACCTCGCTGACGCGTTCCCCGGTCAGGTCGAGGTGGGCGGCGACCTCCTCGGGGGTGGGCTCGTAGCCGCGTTCCTGCAGCATCCGGCGCTGCACCCGCACCACGCGGTTGATCAGCTCGACGACATGGACCGGGACGCGGATGGTCCGGGCCTGGTCGGCCAGCGCGCGGGACATCGCCTGGCGGATCCACCAGGTGGCGTAGGTGGAGAACTTGTAGCCGCGGGCGTAGTCGAATTTCTCGACGGCGCGGATCAGTCCGAGGTTTCCCTCCTGGACGAGGTCGAGCATGGTCAGCCCGCGGCCGACATAGCGCTTGGCGACGGAGACCACCAGACGCAGGTTGGCCTCGATCAGGCGGCGCTTGGCCATCCGGCCCCGCACCACCAACCGGTCGAGGTCGTGGGCGAGTTGGGAGGAGAGGTCGGGGGTGGTGGTGAGCTTCTCCTCGGCGAAGAGGCCGGCCTCGACGCGGCGGGCCAGCTCGACCTCCTCGGCGGCGGTGAGCAGCGGGATCCGGCCGATCTCGCGGAGGTACTGGCGGAAGAGATCGGCGGACGGGCTGGCGGCCTCGGGGCGCGGTGCCGGCTCCCGGACGATCTCCTCGATGATCATTTCGGCGGCGGGCGGTTCGGCCTGCTGGGGCACGGTGAGCGGTTCCGGGACCTGTTCCGGGGACGGCTCCCGGGGCGGTTCCTGGGGCGATTCCGCGTACGGTTCGGCGTCGGGTTCCGCATCCCGTTCCGCGTCCGGTTCCGTGACCGGCGGTGTGGCGGGCGGCGCGTCGGCGAGGGTCCGGGTCTGCACGGGGGCGACCTCCAGGGTGATCGCTGCTGAGGCGGCAGAAAGGTCGGGCACGGTTGCGGCCGGGCCGCTGTCCGTCCCGTACGTCACAAGCGGTTGCGCGGGGGATTCCGGCGCGGTGCGACCGGGCCCGCCGCGCTCCGAGGACTCAGGCACCGCTTCTCAGTGTGGAGTACGACACACTCCCGCCACGAGGGGCGTGCGACCACTTTTTGAGTCCGGTCCGTGACCGGACGGCTACCGCGGGGAGTGTTTGGGGGTGTGAGGAGGCCCGCAGGGTGCCTTGCGGGGCGCCCCAGGCGTCCCAGACACCCCAAGACGCCAGACGCACACCGAGCGCCCCGGACGCCCCGGCACGCCCCCCGACAGGACGTCCTACAAGGCGGCGTAGCCGCGTTCGCGCAGGGACTGGCCGTACTGCTGGAGGACCCAGAGTTCGTTCTGTACGGCGGCGAGGTGTTCGGGGTCGGCGCGGGGGCCGAGGCGCTGGAGGGTGCCGCGGATTTCGGTCACGCGCTGATTGACGGCGGCGAGGCGGACGGCGACCAACTGGACGCCGGCGTAGGCCTCGTCGGGGTCGCGGCGGGTGTGCAGCGGTTCGACGGTGAGCTCGGTGACCATGGCGCGGACGGTGTCGTCGGGGGCGGCCTCCCGCACCCGGGGGACGTACGCGCTGTCGGCGGCGCCGGCCGCGGCGCCGCCGGCGGCCTCGATGCACTCGCGGACCACGGCGTAAGGCGGGGCGGTGAACTCGTCGGCGCCGTAGGCGTCGAAGGCCGGGGAGACCAGGTCGGGGCGCTGCAGCGCGAGCTTGAGCAGCTCGCGCTCGACGCGGTGGGCGGGGCTGCGGAGGTTGAGCGCCGGGCCACGCGGACCGGGCGCGGGGCGGGCCTGCTCGGCGGCCGGGGGCTGGCCGCGGCGCTGCTGACGGCCCTGGTCGGGGCCGCCTTCGCGGCCGCGCTCACGGGCCCAGCGGGCGAGCTGGCTGACGCGCTTGACCACGAACTGGGTGTCCAGGATGCCGAGCATGCCGGCGAGCTGGACGGCGGACTCGTGCTGGATGGAGCTGTTCTTGATGTTCGCGACGATGGGGGCGGCCTCGTCGAGGGCGGCGGCGCGGCCGACGGTGGTGTCGAGGTTGTGCCGGGAGACGACATGGCGCAGCGCGAACTCGAAGAGCGGGGTGCGCGCCTCGACGAGGTCGGCGACGGCCGCATCGCCCTTGGCGAGCCGCAGGTCGCAGGGGTCCATCCCGCCGGGGGTGATGGCGATGGAGGTCTCGGCGGCGAACTTCTGGTCGTCCTCGAAGGCGCGCAGGGCGGCCTTCTGGCCCGCGGCGTCACCGTCGAAGGTGAAGACGACCTCGGAGCCGGCGTTGTCCATCAGGAGGCGGCGGAGGATCTTGATGTGGCCCTCGCCGAAGGACGTGCCGCAGGTGGCGATGGCGGTGGTGACACCGGCCAGATGGCAGGCCATGACGTCGGTGTAGCCCTCGACGACGACCGCGCGGTTGGTCTTGGCGATCTCCTTCTTGGAGAGGTCGATGCCGTAGAGGACCTGGGACTTGCGGTAGAGAGGGGTCTCGGGGGTGTTGAGGTACTTGGGGCCGTTGTCGTCGTCGCGGAGCTTGCGGGCGCCGAAGCCGACGACCTCGCCGGCGATATCGCGGATCGGCCACATCAGGCGGCCGCGGAAGCGGTCGATGGGGCCGCGGCGGCCCTCCTGGGAGAGGCCGGAGAGCACCAGCTCCTGGTCGCTGAAGCGGCGGCCGCGCAGGAAGCGGGTGAGGTGGTCCCAGCCGGCCGGGCTGTAGCCGACGCCGAAGTGCTGGGCGGCGGCCTGGTCGAAGCCGCGCTCGGCGAGGAACTTGCGGGCGATCTCGGCCTCGGGGCCGTCCAGCTGCTCGACGTAGAACTGGGCGGCGGCCTTGTGGGCCTCCACCAGGCGGGTGCGCTCGCCCTGCTGGCGGCCGGGGGTGTAGCCGCCTTCCTCGTAGCGCAGGGTGATACCGGCCTGGGAGGCCAGCCGCTCGATGGTCTCGGCGAAGGAGAGGTGGTCGAGCTTCATGATGAAGTCGACGGTGTCGCCGCCCTCCTGGCAGCCGAAGCAGTGGTAGAGCCCCTTGGCCGGGCTGACGTGGAAGGACGGGGACTTCTCGTCGTGGAAGGGGCACAGGCCCTTCAGGTTGCCGCCGCCGGCGTTGCGGAGCTGGAGGTATTCGGACACGACGGCGTCGATCGGGACCGCGTCCCGCACCGCCTTCACATCGTCATCGTTGATCCTGCCTGCCACGCGTGAATTCTACGGCCGGGGTCGGACACTCCTGGCCCGGAGGCGTCGGGAGGGGCGTCGGCGGGTGGCCGGGAGGCTGCCGCGGGTGGCCGGGATGCTTCCGTGGGTAGCCCGGATGCGTCTGCGGGTGGCCGGGAGGCTTCCGCTCACCCCAGTAGTTCCAGGAACCGTTCGACGCTCACGTTGCCGCCCGAGATGATCACGCCGACGCGGGGCGGGCGGGGGGACCGGCCGGGCCGTCCCGGCCGTTCAGGCGCCGGGGGAAGGTCGATGCGCCCGGCGAGCAGGGCGGCCAGGGCGGTGGCGCCGCTGGGCTCGGTGACGATCTTGAGGCGTTCGAAGGCCAGCTTCATGGCCGCGCGGATCTCGTCGTCGCTGACCAGGGCGACCGAGTCGAGCAGCCACCGGTTGACGGAGAAGGTCAGCTCGCCGGGGGTTTCGACGGCCTGGCCGTCGGCGATGGTGCGCGGGACGGGCACGGTGACGCGGTGGCCGGCGGCCAGTGAGCGCCGGGTGTCGTCGCCGGCCTCCGGCTCCACGCCGATCATCCGGATGCCGGGGACCAGGGCGGTCGCGGCGGTGGCGGCGCCGGCCATCAGGCCGCCCCCGCCGACCGGGACGAGCAGGGCGTCGAGCGGGCCGGTCTCCTCGATCAGTTCCAGGGCGGTGGTGCCCTGGCCCGCGATGATGTGCGGATGCTCGTACGGCGGGATCAGGACGAGGTCGCGCTCTTCGGCGATCTTGCGGCCGAGGGCGATGCGGTCCTCGGTGTACCGGTCGTAGGTGACGATCTCGGCGCCGTATCCGGCGGTGGCGTCCTGTTTGGACCTCGGGGAGTCCTCGGGCATCACGATGACGGCGTGGCTGCCCAGCTCCCGGGCGGCGAGGGCGACGGCCTGCGCGTGGTTGCCGGAGGAGTAGGCGGCGACCCCGCGGGCCAGTTGCTGCGGGGAGAGCCGGGAGAGGGCGTTGTAGGCGCCGCGGAACTTGAAGGCGCCGGCCCGCTGGAAGTTCTCGCACTTGAGGTGGACCTCGGCGCCGGTCAGCGCGTCCAGGGTGCGGGAGCGCAGGACCGGTGTGCGGTGGGCCACGCCGGCCAGCCGCCGGGCGGCGTCCCGGACGTCGTCGAAGGTGACGGCCGGGACGCCGGAGCTGCTGGGACTGCCGGAGCTGCCGTGGTCAGAGCCCGGGCCGGAGCCAGGGGCAGCGCCGGAGCCCGAGCCGGGACCCGAGCCCGGGTCAGGGACAGCGCCGGAGCCGGTGAAACCGTGGTGGTTCTGCGTCATACGCGCACGCTACGGGAGCAGCGAGGCCAGCGGAACCTCCGGATCGGCCAGCGCCTCGGGCCGCAACCGCGCCCCGCCGCGGATCAGTTGCTGGATGGTTTCGGCGACGTCCCAGACGTTGACGTTCATCCCCGCGAGCAGCCGGCCGTCCGCGCCGAGCCAGAAGGCGATGAACTCCCGCTTGGCGACGTCGCCGCGGCAGACGACCTGCTCGTAGGAGCCGGGCGGGGCGTAGCCGGAGTACTCCATGCCGATGTCGTACTGGTCGGAGAAGAAGTACGGGATGCGGTCGTAGCTGATGTCCTGGCCGAGCATGGCGCGCGCGGCGGCCGGGCCGCCGTTGAGGGCGTTGGCCCAGTGTTCGACCCGCAACCGGGTGTCCAGCAGGGGGTGATCGGCGGCGGCGACGTCCCCGGCGGCGTAGATGAACGGGTCGGAGGTGCGCAGCGCCGCGTCGACGGCCACCCCGCCGCCGGCCTCCGGGTCGGCGAGGTCCAGCCCGGCCTGTTCGGCGAGCGCGGTGCGCGGGGCGGCGCCGATCGCGGCGAGCACGTCGTGGGCGGGATGCTCCTCGCCGTCGTCGGTGCGCACCGCGAGCACCACGCCGTCCTGCCCGACGATCTCGGTGAAGCGGGCGCCGAAGTGGAAGCGGACGCCGTGTTCGCGGTGCAGATCGGTGAACAGGCCGCCGAGTTCGGGGCCCAGGATGCCGTGCAGCGGGGTCGGGGCGGCCTCGACGATGGTCACCTCGGCGCCGTAGGAACGGGCCGCGGCGGCGACCTCCAGGCCGATCCAGCCGGCCCCGGCGATGACCAGATGGCCGTTGTCCCGGCCGAGGGAGGCAAGGACGCCGCGCAGCCGTTCGGCGTGGGCGAGGCGGCGCAGGTGGTGCACGCCGGCCAGGCCGGTGCCGGGGATGTCCAGGCGGCGGGGTTCGGCGCCGGTGGCCAGCAGCAGCTTGTCGTAGGCGATCAGGGTGCCGTCGCCGAGGCGAACCGTTTTGGACCCGGGGTCTAGGCGGATGGCGGGCTGGCCCAGGTGCAGCTCGATGTGGGCCTGGGCGTACCAGGCGGGCTCGTGGACGAACACGCTGTCGCGCTCTTCCTTGCCGAGCAGGAACCCCTTGGAGAGCGGGGGGCGCTCGTACGGGTGGTCGCGCTCGTCACAGATGAGGATCACCCGGCCGGTGAATCCCTCCGCGCGGAGAGTCTCCGCGGCCTTTGCGCCGGCCAGGCCACCCCCGACGATGACGAACGTCTGGTGTGCGTCGACCACTTGTTTTCCTCCTCGTTGCGGTGCCGTACGTCCGCGTCCGCGTCCGTAAACGCCCCCCTGTGTGCCCCCGGTCGCTCTCCCTCTTGATGTGCTGGGTGCCGCCGGGGTTCCGTTCGCCGTGGGTCAGGGTTCTCTGTTCACTGTTGTCAGGGTGCTCCGTTCGAAAGCGGTCGGGTTCGAGCGTCCCGCACGGAGCGTGAGGGGGGAAGAGCATGCGGGGCATGAGGGGCTTCCCCCTAGGGTCACCCTCGGTTGCCCGGCGCGTGACCAGGGTGACGGGTGAGGCGGGCGTGCAGGGAGCGGGCCGAGGTGTCGGTCAGGGCCGCGATCTGGTCGATGACGGCGCGCATCCGTGCGGTGTCGTCGGAGGCCGCGTCGAACAGTGAACGGAACTGCGGATCAAGGCCGTCGGGGGCCCGGGCGAGCAGCACCTCGGCCAGTTCGGCGATGACGATGCGCTGCTCGGCACGGAGCGCTTCCTGGTCGGGGCGCTGCATGACGTACCGGTCGGCGACGGCTTTCAAAACGGCGCATTCCCACCGCGTTTCGGCCGGAACCACCAGTTCGGCCCCGTAACGGGTGAGCCGCCCTGTCCCCCACCTGGCCCGGGTCGCGGCCTCGGCGGCGAGGCAGAAGCGGCCGATCAGCTGACTGGTGGCGTCCTTGAGACGGGCCTGGGCCAGCGCGGAGCCGTCGTAGCCGTGCGGCCACCACTCCTGCTCCAGCAGCCGGTCCAGCGCCGCGGCCAGCTCCGCGGATCCGGCGCCGGGCGCATAGCGCTCACCGGCGACCGCGAAGATCTCGGTGCGTTCGGCGTCCGCGAGCAGGAGGTTGGGGTCGAGGTGCCCGGCGTGCAGACCGTCCTCGACGTCGTGCACCGAGTAGGCCACATCGTCGGACCAGTCCATGACCTGCGCCTCGAAGCTCTGCGCACCGGCGGGTGTGTCCCTCCGGAACCACTCGAAGACCGGCAGGTCGTCCTCGTAGACGCCGAATTTCGGGGACGCGGGGTCGGTGGGGTGGGCGCCGCGCGGCCAGGGGTACTTGGTGGCCGCGTCGAGGGCGGCGCGGCTGAGGTTCAGCCCGACGCTGACCGTCGAGCCGTCCGCGGCGGGCACGAACCGCTTGGGCTCCAGACGGGCCAGCAGCCGCAGCGACTGGGCGTTGCCCTCGAAACCGCCGCAGGGCGCGGCGACTTCGTTGAGCGTCTGCTCGCCGTTGTGCCCGAAGGGCGGGTGGCCGAGATCGTGCGCCAGGCAGGCGGTCTCGACGAGGTCGGGATCGCAGCCGAGGGCGGCGCCGAGCTCCCGGCCGACCTGGGCGCACTCCAGGGAGTGGGTCAGCCGGGTGCGCGGGCTGGCGTCCCAGGCGGGGGTGTGGGCGCCGGGGGTGACGACCTGGGTCTTGCCGGCCAGCCGGCGCAGCGCGGCGGAGTGCAGCACCCGGGCGCGGTCGCGCTGGAAGGCGGTGCGTCCCGGCCGCTTGTCGGGCTCGGAAACCCAGCGCTCGGTATCGGCCGCGGTGTAGCCGGGGAGGTTCGGTGAGGTGCCCGTCGGGGTGCCGGTCATACAGCGACGGTAGCCGCCTTGCTGCTCTCCGGGCCGGATCCGGTACGCGCGAGGAGCGCCTGGTCGTAGCGGTGCAGGACGAGACGGGCCAGTGCGGGGTGGTCGCCCAGGGGTGCGGAGGCGGCCTGGGGGGCGGCGGCCGCGCACTGGGTGGCGAAGCGTCCGGGGGCGGTGAAGCAGGAGGCGACGGCGATCCGGTCGTGGCCGCGGGCGGTCAGCTCAGCGACCGCGTCGGGGACGGTGGGGGCAATCTCAGGGGGGCGACGCGAAGCGTCTCGGGCTGGGGCGGTGGCGGGCGACGGGAGGGCCGAGGCATAGGCGGGAAGTACGGGGGTGCCGCCGAGGCGGGCCGAGAGCAGCCGGGCGGTGCGCTCGGTGTCCTGGGCGGACCGCGGGGCACGGGAGCCGGCGGCGGCCAGGACCACGGCGCCGCGCGGGCAGCGGCGTTCGGGGAATCCGGCCTCCAGGAGGCGGCCGTGCAGCGCCTCGGCGAGGAGGGTGTGCGGCCCCAGGGGCGCGGCGACCCGGCCGGTCAGGTGGGGTGCGGCGGTCAGCGCGGCGGGCAGGTCGTGGGTGACGTGGTGGCCCCGGCCGAAGAGCAGCGGGACGAGGACGGCCACGCCGTCCAGCTCGTCGAGGGTATCGGCGAGCAGCGGACGGTTCAGCTCGATGTGCCCGAGCCGTACGGGCAGCCCGGGGCGCAGCGCACGGACCCGGTCGAGCAGTGCCCGGACGGTGGGCAGGGCGCGCGGGTCGCGGCTGCCGTGCGCCACGGCGACGAGGGTGGGGGGCGGCGGCGCCGGGCGGTGGAAGCCGTGCAGCCGGACCCGGCCGAGGCGGGTGCCGAGCTGTGCACTGATCTCGGCGGCGAGGTCTCCCGCGCCGAGGGGGCCGGGGAACGCGGAGGGCGGGTGCGGTATCGGCGCCGTCATGCCGTGAGCGTGGCAGGCGCGCGTTGCGGTGCCGTTTCCCCGCGGCGAAATCCGTGTTCCCTCCGGCTGCCGACGGCCCTCGCCCTGGTGCGAGGACGGGCGGCAGGCCCACTCTCAGGTCCCCGCCGCCCGTCTGCGACCTGCTACGCCCCGTGCGCGTCGACCTCGCGCAGATACGCCGCGCGGTCCGCCTCGTCGAGGAAGGAGGCCCGGAAGGAGTTGCGGGCGAGGGTGCGCAGCGTCTCGGCGTCGAGGCCGAGGGCGTCGCGTACGGCGGTGAAGTTGTCGCCCGCGTAGCCGCCGAAGTAGGCCGGGTCGTCGGAGTTGACGGTCACCAGCAGCCCGGCGTCCAGCATCGCGGGCAGCGGGTGGTCGGCGAGGTCGTCGATGACCCGCAGCCGGACGTTGGACAGCGGGCAGACGGTGAGCGGCACCTGCTCGGCCGCCAGGCGGGCCACCAGCCGCTCGTCCTCCAGGGAGCGCACCCCGTGGTCGATCCGGTCCACGCCGAGGACGTCCAGGGCCTCCCACACATAGGCCGGGGGCCCCTCCTCCCCCGCGTGCGCCACGCACTTGAGTCCGGCCTCCCGGGCCAGCGCGAAGACCTCCTTGAACTTCGACGGCGGGTGCCCCACCTCGGCGGAGTCCAGGCCGACGGCGGTGAGCTTGTCGAAGAAGGGGCGGGCCGCCTCGAAGGTCGCCAGGGCGGATTCGGCGCTCTCGTCGCGCAGGAAGCACATGATCAGGCGGGTGCTGATGCCGTAGGTCTCCTGGGCGCTGTCGAGCGCGCGGGCCAGGCCGTTGATGACGGTCGCGATCGGGACGCCGCGCGCGGTGTGCGCCTGCGGGTCGAAGAAGATCTCGGCGTGCCGTACGCCCTGTTCCCGGGCGCGGGCGAGATAGGCGTGGGCGAGGTCGGCGAAGTCGTCCTCGGTGCGCAGCACGGCCATCAGCGCGTAGTAGAGGTTCAGGAACGACTGCAGATCGTCGAAGGAGTAGGCGCGGCGGAGCTCGTCCTCGGTGGCGTACGGCAGGGCGACGCCGTTGCGCTCGGCGAGCGCGAAGGCCAGCTCGGGCTCCAGGGTGCCCTCGATGTGCAGATGCAGCTCGGCCTTGGGCAGCGGCGCGGGGGCGGTTGCGGCGGAGGGGGAGGACGGGGAGGACGGGGAGGAAGCCACGCGGGTCACACCTGTTCTGCGATTCGTCTGCGGTTCGGAAGTGTTCTGCGGTTCCGAAGTGTTCTGCGGTTCGGGAAGTCGTAGTGGTAGGGGAGAGGTTGCGGTCAGCGGTTACAAGGTCCCGGCCGGTGACCGGAAGAGGCCCGTCCGGCGAGGAGTCGCCAGGTTATCCGGGCCGGTGACCGGTGCCGCGGCGGCGCCCTGGCTGCCCGCGCGCCGGTTGCGTCCGGACGGCGACCCCCGGCGCCGAAGGCCGCCGAGCCGTCAGCCGGCCGCCGCTCTCGACGCCGGCCAGTCGCCGCCCTCGATGGGGGTGCCGGTGGCGCGCAGCCGGGCGGCGAGGCGGTCGGCGGCCAGGTAGACCCAGGCCCGTACGGTCCTGCCGTCCGCGCACACGGCATCGGTGCGCACCCGCTCGTACAGGTTCGCCGGGTCGCCGGGGGCGTAGTCCTCCAGCCGGTCCAGGGTGGCGCGCACCTCGTCGTAGTCGGTGTCGCGGGGCAGGACGAGGTCGCCGTGGACCACCGCGCCGGCGGGTCCGGCCGTCGCGTACGGGTATCCGGGGCCGTCGTAGAGCAGCGCGCCACCGATGTGGGCCGGTTCCTCGGCCGTGGTCCGGCCGCGCAGGGCCCAGGCGTGGTTGGCCTCGCCGGGGCGCAGCGTTCCGTAGACGAAGAACGGCAGCCGCTCGGGCTCGGTGGTCATGGCGGTGCTTCCTCTCCGGGCCGGGGTGCTCCCTGCTCCCTGCTCCCTGCTCCCTGCTCCCTGCTCCCTGCTCCCTCTGCCACGATGCCAGGCCGCCGGCGCAACCAACACGGCGCGGCAGGCGTCGCAGCCTGCGAGATCGATCACGACGGGCGTGGTCGGAAACCGGCGTGGTCGGAAACCGGCGTGGTCGGAGACCGGCGTGATCGGAGACGGGGGCACGGATGCGGGGGCAGGAAGCAGGGCCGGTGCGGCGCGCAGGGCGGCGCCCATGGCGACGCGTACGGCAGCGCGCAGAGAGCGGAATACGCCGGGTACGCCGGATACGCCTGCCGCGGACCCGGCGTGGCCGGCGCCGCGCCTATCAGGCCGTCGTCGCCCTGACCGTGCTGGCGCTGGCGCCCGCGACCTGGATGAACGCATCGGCGGGCCCCCGGGTGCGCAGTGTCGCGGACGCGCCCGCCGCGCCCGTCGCCATCGTCTTCGGCGCGGGGCTGTGGAACGGCGCGCCGTCGCCGTACCTCGCCCACCGGCTGGACGCGGCCGCCGCGCTGTACGACCGGGGCACGGTCCGCGCGGTCCTGGTCACCGGCGACAACAGCCGGGACGACTACGACGAGCCGGATGCGATGCGCGCCTATCTGCTGCGGCACGGCGTCCCGGCCCGCAAGATCGTCAGCGACTACGCGGGCTTCGACACCTGGGATTCCTGCAGCCGTGCGCACCGGGTCTTCGGCGTCGACCGGGCGGTGCTGGTCAGCCAGGGCTTCCACATCCGGCGCGCGCTGGCGCTGTGTACGGCGGCCGGGGTCGACTCGTACGGCGTCGGGGTGGCCGCGAAGCACGATGTGACCTGGGCGTACGGCGGTGTCCGGGAGATCTTCGCGGCCGGTAAGGCGGCGGCGGACGCACTGCTGCGGCCCGATCCGCACTTCCTCGGGCCGCACGAGAAGGGGGTGGCGGAGGCGCTGCGTCAGCCCCTCCGCCACCCCGGACCACACACCTAGACCACGATCACGTAGTCCACGGTCAGATAGACCACGATCACGCCTGCGACGCCCGGGCGTAGAGGCTGAGGACCTTCTCGCCGAAGTACGGGCTGTAGGAGATGCGGTCGCTGTCCGGGCCCGTGGGGCCGCCGCCGTTGAGGCCGCCGATCACGCCGATGACCCGGCCGGTCCCGCTGTCCTCGTCGAAGTCGGCCAGCCAGGGGCTGCCGGAGGTGCCGCCGTAGAACCCGCCGCAGTCCATCCGCAGTTCATGGGTGCCGGACAGCCGGCTGGTGCGGGTGGCGCAGCGTACGGCCCTGTCCTGGGGGTCGTTACGGACGTTCGGGTAGCCGACGACGGTGACGTCATTGGTGTAACCGGGCGTCGGGGAGAGGGTGTTGCCGCCGGTGGCGTCCTCGACGGGCTGCCCGTCCTCGTCGGGGGCGACGGTGGCGAAGGCGAAGTCGAGGTCCGCCCCGGCGCCGGTGGTGCCACGGCCCGGGTAGGCGAAGGTGTCCTCGATCGCCCACACCCCGTACGGCTGCCTGTCCGCGCCGGAACGATACTGCGGGACAAAAGCCGCCTTGGTGCCCGGATTGCAGTGCCCGGCGGTGAGGATCAGATTGCGGTGCGGGCTGTGCACCACGCTGGCGGTGCAGTGGTGCGCGCGGGAGTCCCCGTCCACGGAGAACAGCACGCCGACGGACGGCACGCCGTCGAAGTGCCGCGCGGTGGCGGCCGACTTGGCGGCGGGGGCGGCCTTGGTGGCGGGCGCCGACCGGGCGTGGGCGGCCCGGTCCGAGGTGCCGCGCCCGGGGTCGGCCGGTGCGGCGGCCGCCATCCGGTCCGGCGTCCAATAGGCGGCGGCGTCCCGGCTGGACCAGGTGGCACCGGGGCGGGGGCTGGGGCTCGACCCGTCGCCGTGCGCCGCCGGGTGCGGGGCGTCCTGGGCGGCATGGCCCACAGAGGTGAGGGTCAGGCACGCCGCCACGCCGGCCACCGCGGTCCCGGCCGCGATCCAGCGCCGCCGGACCGGCCGCTTCTGCGCGTGCCGCGTCGTCGCACCGCGCCCAGTGGTGTTGCGTTCCACGTCAGCTCGTCTCCTTCGCGACCCAGGACAGATAGCCGGCGCCACCGTGGGTGACCGGTGTGGCGATGATCTCGGGGGTGTCGTAGTCGTGCGCCCGCAGGAGGTAGGCCTCCAGGGCTTCGTAGCGCGCCTGGGCCGTCTTGAACAGCACCTGCCATTCCTGGCCGGTCTCGATCGCGTCGTCCCAGCGGTACACCGAGGTCACCGGCGCACTGATCTGCGCACAGGCGGCGACTCGCTGCTCGATCGCGCCGCGGGCCAGGTCCGCGGCCTTGGCCTCGCTGTCGACGGTCGTCATGACGGTCAGGAACCGGGCGTCCGGCTGCGGGGCGGATCCGGGTGGTCGGGTCGCTTCGGTCGGGTCGGTCGGGTCGGCCACAGGTGCATCCTTCGCGGTGGGGGTCGGGAGGATCGGGACAGACGGGACGGCAGCCCCGCGCCGCCGCCGAGCCGGCTCGCCCGACGGCCACGGAACCGCTCCGCATCGTACGGACCGAGATGATCATCCCGGAAGGGACCGGCCCGCCCGGAAGCGGTATGCACCCGGACGCCGCCCCCTCCGCGGCGGGCTCCCCCGACGGTTTCCGGGCGGCTCCCGAAGGTTTCCTGGCTGCTCCCGACCATTTCCGGGCGGCTCCCGGCCCGTGGGCACGCTCCCCCGGTTGCGTCCCGGGGCGCACCGGCAACGATGGAAAGGAAGCTCCGCCGCGTCCGCACGCGAAAGGCCGGCCTCATGGACGATCTCGATGCACTCGCCCGTCACCTGCTCGACGAGGCCAGGACCTCCGCGCACGGTCGCAGCGCACACCTCTTCCTGCACGACGGCCCGCTGCGGCAGGCCGTGATCGCCCTGACCGCGGGCACCGAGCTGGACGAGCACAACACTCCCCCGGCAGCGAGCCTGCACGTCCTGTACGGGCGGGTCCGGCTGACCGGCCCCGGCGGCGGTCCGGAGCTGAAGGCCGGTCAGGTCGCCATGCTCCCGCGCGAACGGCACGGGCTGCTGGCACTGGAGAACGCGGCCGTGGTGCTGACGGCCGTCACGGGAGTGCCGCTGAGCGAGCGCCGCACGGCGGCCGCGGCGGGGGCCCCGGGATAGGGCCGCGGCGACCCGGGATGAGGGCGCGGCGACCTCGGGGTAGGGCGCGGCGGCCTCGGGGTGGGGGCGCGGCGACCCCGGGGTGGGGCGCGGTGGCCACCCGGGGCATGCGGTGGCGGATGGCGAAACCATGCCGGCCCCTGGTCGCGGGACCGCGCCGGCACCCGGTGCCGTGACCGCGTCGGCGCCCGGTGCCGGGCTCAGGCCGCCAGCCACTGGTCGTAGGCCAGCTTGCACAGCAGGGCGACGACGACCACCACCAGGACGCCCCGTACGAAGCCGGCGCCGCGCTTGAGGGCCATCCGGGCACCCACCATGCCGCCGACGAGGTTGAACAACGCCATCAGTGCGCCGAGTTGCCACAGCACGGTGCCCTGGATCGCGAACATCGTCAGCGCGCCGACATTGGTGCAGACATTGACGACCTTGGCGGTGGCCGACGAGCCGACCAGGTCCATGTGCAGGATCGCGGTGAGCGCGACGACGAGGAACGCGCCGGTCCCGGGCCCGATCAGGCCGTCGTAGAAGCCGATGCCCAGGCCGGCGACGAGGACGGCCGCCACGACGCGTCGGCGCGAGACCGGCCCCGAGGGCGCGGGCGCGGTCCCGAAGGCCGGGCGGAAGAGGACGAAGGCGAGCACCCCCAGCAGCACGGCCATGATCAGCGGGCGCAGCACCTCGCTGTGGATACCCGCCGCGAAGAACGCCCCGGCCAGCGAACCGGCCATCGCGGCGAGCCCGATCCGCAGCGCGTTGCGCACATCGATCGGGGTCTTGCGGACGTAGGTGACCGCGGCCGCGGTGGTGCCCACGATGGCGGTGGACTTGTTGGTCCCGAGAACGTACGCGGTGGGCGTGTGCGGCAGACCGACCAGCAGTGCGGGGAGCAGCAGCAGTCCGCCGCCGCCCACCACGGCGTCGATCCAGCCCGCCGCGAGGGCGGCCAGACAGAGCAGGGTCACGGTGAACAGCGATATGTCAGGAGGCACCGGGTGATCTTATGGACCGCGTCCTGCCCCGGGCTGTGACTTCCCGCCCGGGAGCCGCGTCGGGAGCCCCGGCGGTAGCCGCGCCCGGAACCGGCTCGCATGGCGAACCACCCGGACGCTCCGGACTCCTGAGAGCCCTTGCCTACCGAGTCGCCGGCTGGTGGAGCCAGGGCGCGCTGGTGGCCCAGAAGATGGCGTCGGCCCCCAGGGTGTTCGTACCGAAATCGGCGAACTCTTGCCGGGTGTACGGCTTCTTCGTCTCCGGGTTCTTGTACTGGAAGTCGGGTTCCTGTACGGCCATGGCAACGATCGGGAGCTGCCCTCGGTATTTCTTGAAGAACGGGTACGAGTTCTCCATCTGCGCCGGGCGGTTCGGCAGGATGTCAGGTCCGCCGAGGCCGATTCCGTGCGACTTGGCGAACTCGAAGGTGCGCTTCATGTAGTTGCGGCTGTTGTTCCATTCACCCGGCCAGAAGTTTACGTACTGGATGAACGGCGTCTTGGTGAAGACCTTCTTGCCGTAGGCCATGTTGGCGAGTTCTGCCTTGAAGTAGGAATCGTCGCTGTATCCAGTGCGATCCTTCTTGGTGTCCACCTCGGTAGCGGTTTCCGGAAGGTTCACCCCGGCCAGGCGACCGTCGAACCGCTGCGCCAGCGCCTTCAGCAGTTGCTGGAAACGGCCGCGCACCTGCGGGTTCCATTGGGCTGCGACCGCTCCGGGCTCACCGGCCCCAAGGCCGTTCTCGTTCGATGTCACAGCCGCACCACCCCGGTACTCCGGATCGCTCAACAGGTAGTCCGGGAGCCTGGTGGGCGCCGTGAAGAACCGGTCCTGGATCTGGAGGAAAAGCTTCTTGTGGCGTGACTGCAAGTCACCCAGCACGCGGTCGATCTCCGAGAAGTCGTACTGGTTCTTCTTCCGCTCGATCATCTTCCACGGCACCACCAACTGCACGCCGGCTATGTCGGGGCGATCGATCAGGGGTTTCACCTGTGCATCGAAATCCCCCATGGATGAGTACAGGTAGTTCTTCGTCTCCTTGTTGCCGGATGCCGATGCAGACGCCTTGTCGGACAGCGGAGCGGGAGCCCCGGAGGCCGTCCAGGCTGCACCCGCCAGGGTTACCGTCACGAGCACTCCGACACCGACAGCAATGCGCTTGGTCACCATGAAGCCGATCGTGCCGTGCAGTCATAAGAGGGATATAAGAACGGCGCGGGACAGCCCTTAGGCCCCCATGCAGGGCACTCACGGATGCTGATACTGATACCGATGGCGAGAGGGATGACGACGGCGAGGGGGCTGCGACCATGGGAAACATCTTCGCGATCGGTGGGGAACTGTCTGTCCGGCGGCTGGGGTTCGGGACCGGCGGGCTCGCCGGCCCCGGCTACTGGGGGCCGCGGCACGACGATCCGCAGCGCTCCGTCGCCCTGCTGCGCCGGGCCGTCGAGCGCGGGGTCACACTGATCGACACCGCCGACAACTACGGCCCGGACGTGGCCGAGGAGCTGGTGGCGCGCGCCCTGCATCCGTATCCGGACGGTCTGGTGATCGCGACCAAGGGCGGCGTGGTCCGTACCGGCCCGGACCTCTGGCACATCGCCGGACGCCCCGACGACCTGCGCGCCATGTGCGAGGCGAGCCTGCGGCGGCTGCGCACCGACACACTCGACCTCTACCAGCTGCACCGGCTGGACCCGCAGGTGCCGATGGCCGACCAGTTGGGCACGCTGACCGAGCTCCAACAGGCGGGAAAGATCCGGCACATCGGCCTGGACTCCGTCAGCGCGGCAGAGCTGACACAGGCCCAGCAGCTCGCCCCGATCGCCTCGGTGCAGAACCGCTACAACCTGCTGGACCGCGCCGCGGAAGACGTCCTGGAGCTGTGCGAGAAGCGGGGCACGGCGTTCCTGCCGTGGTCCCCGCTGGGCAACGGCGCGCTGGTCGAGGACGCGGGCACGGCGCTCGCCACGGTCGCCGCGGTCGCCGCCCGGCACGGCGCGACCCCCGGCCAGATCGCCTTGGCCTGGCTGCTGCACCGCTCCCCCGTCCTGCTCCCCACCCCCGGTACGGGCTCACCGGCCCACCTCGACGAGAACCTGGCGGCGGCCGGTATCGCCCTCACGGACGGGGATATGGCCCAGTTGGACGCCTTGGCATAGCCACGCGCCAAAGACTCCCGGCGTAGCCACGTCGCAAAGACGCCTGGCGTAGCCACGCCGCAAAGACGCCGGGGCGGGAGGAGGCGGCGCCTACGGTCCTCATCGCTCCACCCCGACCAGTTCCACGGCGCCACCGCGGTCCGGGAGGCTGTACCCGGCCGGTGCCCGGTCGGGGGCGGGCGGAGCGGCCGGAGTGACCGACCGGGACACCAGGGTGGCGGTGAGCGCGCTCGCCCCCAGCAGACAGGCGGCGAGCCGGCGGCGGGCCCGGACGGTGACGGTCGGGACGGTGTGCGGTTTGCGGTGTCGTGCCATGGGGGCGGTCTCCTTACGAGGGGGCGAACGGGGACTGCGGGATGAGAAGGGGCGGGCGGGGCGAGCAGGGACGGTGGGACGAGCAGGGACGGTGCGACGAACAGGGACGGTGGGACGAGCGGCGGCTGCTGGGCGAGCGCGGCGTGGTGCAACGGGCGGGGCGCCTGACGGCCCTCGGAAGGCGGGCCGCCCCACCGCCCTCAGAAGGTGAAATCCTCGGAGTGGATGCGGCCGGCCGGCACCCCGGCCCGTTCCAGGGCGGCGGCCGCGGCACTGGACATACCGGGCGGGCCGCACAGATAGACGTCGTGTTCCACCAGGTCAGGGACGAGGTTGCGCAGGGCCCGGGGCGCCAGCGGGTCGAAGGGGCCGTCGGACGGGCCGAGGAGGTAGTGCAGCGCCGCGCCCCTGGCGGCGGCGATCCCCTCCAACTCCTCGCGCAGCACCAACTGGGCGGCGTTGCCCGCCCGGTAGAGGAGAGTGAGGTCACCCGGGCCGCCCGGCAGGGTCTCGAAGAGCGCGCGCATCGGGGTGATCCCGACACCGCCGGCGAGCAGCAGCACCTTGCGCCGGGTCCGCAGGTGTGCGGTCAGCGCGCCGAACGGGCCGGTGGCCAGCACCCGTACGCCCGGCCGCAGCCGGCGAATCCGGCGGGTGTGGTCGCCGCACGCCTTCACGGTGATCCGGAGGGTGTCATCGCGCACCGGCGCGGACAGCGAGAAGGGCAGGGCCGTCCGCCACAACCGCCGGCTCAGGAACCGCCAGCGGAAGAACTGCCCCGGCTCGGCCCGCAGCGCGTCCAGGCCCACGCCCCGCATGACGACCGAGACCACATCCGGCCCCTCGGTGCGCACCTCGGTGACCCGCAGGCCGTGCCGCAGCGCCTGGCGTACCGGTACGACCAGGCGGTACCAGACCAGCAGGGTGCCGACCGTGGTGTGCAGCAGGGTCCACAGCCAGACGGCGACCGGGCCACCGGCCAGATCCGGGCCGGACAGCTGATGGGCGAAGGCGAGGGCGGCGCTCACGTAGGTCAGCAGATGGACGGCGCGCCACGTCTCATGACGCAGCCGCCTGCGAGCCGTACGGGCCGAGGTGACGCCGACGCCGGCAAGCAGCACGGTACCGACGGCGGCCGCGGCCAGGCCCGGATAGCCCATCAGGCCGACGGCGGCGTCAAGGACGTCGGTACCGGTGTGGGCGGCGTAGCCGCACAGCGCGAAGACGGTGTGGGCGAGGCACAGGGTCAGGACGTGGCGGCCGCCGAGTGCGTGCCAGCGGGCCAGCCGGTCGGCGCCGACGCCGTGTTCGACGGCCGGGACCCGGGCCATCAGCAGCAGCAGCACCAGGATTCCGTAGCCCGCGAGCAGCCCGCTGAGGTGGGCCAGGGTGGCGAACAGCGCATCGAGCCGCACCGAGGGCTCGGCCTGCACCAGCCACAGGCCGACGACCAGCACCGCACCGCCGGCCAGCACCCGCCGCAGCGCCGCCGGGGTCAGGCGCAGCGGCGGCGCGGGCACCGGTGCCAGGCGCTGCGCCCTGCGCTGCGCCCTCCGCTGTGCCCTGCCCGGCGCCCTGCGCGGCGCGCGGACCGGCCGGGGCGGCAGATGCCGGGGGGCGAGTCGCGAGTACAGCGGGTGGGTGGGCGGTGGGTCGGCGGGGCCCGGAGTCGGGGCACCAGGACCGGGCGCGCCGCCCGGTGCGCACCCGTCGCTGAGGTCGGCCTGGATCGTCACGGCGTCGAAAATACGGCTGCCCGGACTCCGGAAAGAGCAGGTCAAGCCCCTTTCCACGGATCCTTAAGGCAGCCTTGAGGGTCGGCTGACCGGGGTTTAAGAACCGCGGCTTCCGGAGCCCGCTCCCTGCTGGGCGCGTACGTCATCCCGAACGCCTCCCGGCACAAGCCGCGGGTCTGTTCAGTCCTCGCCACCGAGCGCGGCCAGCCGAGCGCCGCGGCTCTCCGCGACGCGGCGCACCTCGGCGAGGGATTCGCTCAACTCGGCCGTCAGCAGGTGCAGTTCACCGGAGGTCCAGGCCCGTCCCGCGAGGACGCGCCGTGCCTCCGTGAGGAGTTCGGCGGCCAGCGCCATCTGCGCCGCCTCCATGGCGTCGGCGACACGGGACACATACCCCGTCCCGTCACTGACGAGAAAGCACGGCTTGCCCTCCGGGCCGGTCCACGGCAGGAGGCGCGCGATGGCGTCGGTCATGTTGTCCACTCCGTAACTACGGGCTTGCGCATGGCGGTGACTCGACCACCCGGCCGGATACCGGGTGTAGTCAAATGGTCACCGTGACAACGCAACAGGCAATAGAATGGGGGCGCTTGAACCGGCCTCGCTCAAGTCAGCGACCTGCCGCGATGCCGGTATGCACGCACAGGACGAGAGGTCACCGCGTTGGACGAGACGACGCCGCCCGAGCACTTGAATCCGCTGGAGCGATTCGGCCGTGACATCAGACAGGTCCGGCTGGCCCGCAAGCTCACCCAGAAACAGCTGGGCAAGGCCACGGGCTACTCCGAGGGATACGTCAGCAAGGTCGAGTCCGGCACGCTGCTCCCCAGACCCAGTCAGAAGTTCGCCAAGGGGTGCGATTTCACCTTCGGGACGGGAGATTTGTTCTCGGGGATGTTAGAGAGGATCGACGACGGGGAGCACCCGAGTTGGTTCGTGCCGTATCTCAATCTGGAGCGTAAGGCTTCGCGGATTCTGACCTATCAGACCAACCTCGTGGCAGGCATGGTCCAGACAGAGGGCTATGCACGGTCCGTCTTCCGCGTATCCAACCCTCATGCGAGTGCGGAGGCGATCGAGGACAAGGTCGCCGCGCGACTACGACGGCGCGAGGTGTTCGAGCGGGACGCTCCGCCGCGCCTGTGGGTCATCCTTCATGAGGCATGCCTGCGAACCATGGTCGGTGGCGCCGAGGTCATGACCGGACAGCTCGACTACCTGCTGACGGTGGGCACCTCACCACGTGTCGAGCTCCAGGTCATGCCCTTCTCCGCGGGTATCCCGGCCACATCCACGATGCCCTTCATCGTGTTGCGCTTTCCGACTTCCCGCACGGTGTTGTACACGGAGACCCGGGCAGGAGCCCGGATGCATGACTCCGAACAAGCAGTCGATGCGGCCCTGGACGACTATGATTTGCTCAGGGCGAATGCGTTGTCCCCGGATGAGTCATTGCCCCTGATCAAGTCTCTGCTGAAGGAGTACCGAGCATGAGCCCCGACTTGGATCTCGCTGTCGCCACGTGGGTCAAGTCGTCCTACAGCGAGGGCAACGGCGGGGACTGCGTCGAGTTCTCCCGCGATTTCACGTGGACCAAGTCGTCCTACAGCGACGCCAACGGCGGGGAATGCATCGAATTCTCCCGCGCCCTCACCGAGACCCACGGCCTCGTCCCCGTCCGTGACTCCAAGAACCCGGACGGTCCGGCGCTCGTCTTCCCCGCCGGCGGCTGGTCGTCGTTCGTCACCGCGGTCAAGGGCGGTGAGTTCGCCGGCTGAGTCCCGGCAGCACCTCTGCAGGACGACGGCCCCCGCTGCCCGGCGGGGGCCGTCGTCCTGTCGGCATGTGACCGGGGGCGGTACGCGCCGCTGACGCGCGCTGCGCCATACGGGCTAAACCGGTCGCCAACCGTAGCGCGGTGTCCCGCCGTTCCCTTCAATCGGTGCTACTGACGGTGGGGTGCCCATCCCCTGTCGGGGGACCATGAACAGCTGCCGGTGTGATGTGGCTTCGTCGTGTTCTTGAGGGCACCCCTGACAGGTGAGCGCGCTCGGGCGGTTCCCTGCCCTCCGGCGTGCAGCAGCTCCCCGCCTCCTTCACGGAGCCTTCGAAAGGGGCTGTCCACCATGGCACTCGCTCTCACTCTCACTCCGTCCTCGGTCACGACGGGCCAGACCTTCCAAGCCGCTGTCAGCGGTGCCGTAGCGGGAGAGCTGATCACCTTCACGTACGGCGTGGCAACCCCGCAGACCGCGGTCGCCGACCTCTCCGGCAATGCCAGCGTCACGTTCACAGGGACCACGACGGGCGTGGTGACGGCCGCCGGTGCCACCAGTGGAGCCGCCACCGCAACCGTGACCGTCACGGCGGCGGTCAACTGTGCGGTCACGCTGACCTCCACACCCGCCAACCCGACCACCGGACAGCCGGTCACCTTCACCGCCACCGTCACCTGCGACGGCACACCCGTCGAGGGCGCGACCGTCGTCTTCGCCACGGCCAGCGGGTCGCTGGGCGTCGGCGTCACGACCGCCTTGGGGCAGGCCACCCTCACCACCAGCCTGCTGCCGCTCGGGCTCAACGTCGTCACGGCCACCGTGATCGCCGCCACCACCACCTGCGTCTGCATCGGCATCAGCGCATCGGTCAACGTCACCGTCGCCGCGCCGTCGAACTGTGCGGTCACGCTGACCTCCACACCCGCCAACCCGACCACCGGACAGCCGGTCACCTTCACCGCCACCGTCACCTGCAACGGCACCCCCGTCGAAGGCGCGACCGTGGCCTTCGCCACGGCCAGCGGGTCGCTGGGCGTCGGCGTCACGACCGCCTTGGGGCAGGCCACCCTCACCACCAGCCTGCTGCCGCTCGGGCTCAACGTCGTCACGGCCACCGTGGCCGCCGCCACCACCACCTGCGTCTGCATCGGCATCAGCGCATCGGTCAACGTCACCGTCGCCGCGCCGTCGAACTGCGTGGTCACGCTGACCTCGACGCCCGCCAACCCGGCGGCCGGACAGCCGGTGACCCTGACCGCCAGCGTCACCTGCAACGGGGCTCCGGTGGAGGGAGCGACCGTACTCTTCGCCACGACCAGCGGCTCCCTGGGAGTCGGCGTCACGACGGCCGCCGGCCAAGCAACCCTCACCACCAGCCTGCTACCGGTCGGCGTCAACGTCATCACGGCCACCGTGACCGCGGCCACCACCACCTGCACCTGCATCGGCATCGCCGCCACGGCCAGCGTCACCGTCAGCGCGCCGCCGAACTGCGTGGTCACACTGACCTCCACGCCGCCCAATCCGACCGCGGGCCAGCCCGTGACCCTCACCGCCTCCGTCACCTGCGGGGGCGCACCCGTCTCCGGCGCAACCGTGCTCTTCGCCACCACCAGCGGCTCCCTGGGCGTCGGCGTCACGACCGCCGCGGGCCAAGCCACCCTCACCACCAGCGGGCTGCCCGCCGGGGCCAACGTCGTCACCGCCACCGTGATCGCGGGCACCACCACCTGCACCTGCATCGGCATCGCCGCCACGGCGACCGTGAACGTCACCGCGCCGCCGAACTGCGTGGTCACACTGACCTCCACGCCCGCCAACCCGACCGCGGGCCAGCCCGTGACCCTCACCGCCACCGTCACCTGCGGCGGCGCACCCGTCTCCGGCGCAACCGTGCTCTTCGCCACCACCAGCGGCTCCCTGGGCGTCGGCGTCACCACGGCCGGCGGCCAAGCAACCCTCACCACCAGCGGGCTGCCCGCCGGGGCCAACGTCGTCACCGCCACCGTGATCGCGGGCACCACCACCTGCACCTGCATCGGCATCGCCGCCACGGCGACCGTGAACGTCGGAGCCGCGCAGAGCTGCACCGTCACCCTGACCTCCAGCCCCGCAAGCCCGACCGCAGGCCAGCCGGTGACCCTCACCGCCACCGTCACCTGCGGGGGCGCACCCGTGGTCGGGGCGTCCGTGCTGTTCAGCACCACCAGCGGCTCGCTCGGCGTCGGCGTCACCAACGCCTCCGGCCAGGCCACCGTCACCACCAGCACACTGCCCACCGGGGCCACCGTCGTCACCGCCACCGTGCTGGCCGGCACCACCACCTGCACCTGCGTCGGCGTTGCCACGACGGCGACCGTGAACGTCGGAGCCGCGCAGAGCTGCGCCGTCACCCTGACCTCCAGCCCCGCAAGCCCGACCGCGGGCCAGCCGGTGACCCTCACCGCCACCGTCACCTGCGGGGGCGCACCCGTGGCCGGGGCGTCCGTGCTGTTCAGCACCACCAGCGGCTCGCTCGGCGTCGGCGTCGGCGTCACCAACGCCTCCGGCCAGGCCACCGTCACCACCAGCACACTGCCCACCGGGGCCACCGTCGTCACCGCCACCGTGCTGGCCGGCACCACCACCTGCACCTGCGTCGGCGTTGCCACGACGGCGACCGTGAACGTCGGAGCCGCGCAGAGCTGCGCCGTCACGGTGACGTCCAGCCCGGCCCGCCCGGCCGTCGGCCAGCCGGTGACCCTCACGGCGACCGTCACCTGCGGCGGCGTCCCGGTCCCGGGCGCGACCGTGCTGTTCAGCGCCACCAGCGGCCCGCTCGGCGTCGGCCTCACCAACGCCTCCGGCCAGGCCACCGTCACCACCAGCACACTGCCCACCGGGGCCAACGTCGTCACCGCCACCGTGCTCACCGCCACCGGCAGCACCTGCAACTGCGCCGGGTCCTCCGGGACCGGAACCGTGGCCGTGGGCGGGGCGGCGGCGCTCACCGCGCACCCTGCCTGCTACACGCTCAATGTCCCCCCGCTGCCCTGGGCCTTCGCCACTGCCACGTTCAGCGCGAGTGGCGCGACTCCGGGCGCGACGGTCACCTTCCACCTGGGCGGCCCCGCCGGCCCCGTGGCGTGCACCGCCGTGGCCAACGCGAGCGGCAACGCCACCTGCACGGCCACCCTCAACGTCGGGCAGGTGCTGCTCTCCAGCTACACCGCGACCAGCGGCAGCGCCTCCTCGTCCAACACCCTGTCCGTCTGCACCATCTGACACCCGGCCCCGGCCCTGGCCCGGCTCACCTACCGCGGCCGGAACGCTGTATCGCGACTCACCTGAACCGGCATGACCGGCAAGGGAGTTGATGAGCGACCCGGCAAAAACGGCCGTCCCCCGTAGTGCAAGTACGGGGGACGGCCGCTGGATCCCAAGGATAGGCCCCGCGGCACGGCGGTACGCCGGCCGGCCGAGGGGCCGCCGACCCGCATGGCAAGACGTCACAGAACGAACAGAAGGAGCGGAACATGGGCTGCAATTGCGGCGGCGGTGCCCGCCCGACCGTCATCATCTACCAGCTGAACCTGCCCGACGGCACCGTGCGCCAGTACTACACCTGGCAGGAGGCCGACGCGGCCAACCAGCGCGCGGGCGGCATCGGCACCATCCTCGTCCTCAATCAGTAGCGACCGGCCGGCTGCCTTCACGGTGACGGGGTAGATCTCATGAGCCTTGTGGCATTTCTCCTTTCCCTCGGCGCGACGTGCCGCATCACCAGATTCCTGACGAAGGACTCGCTCGCGGCGGGTTTCCGCTCCTGGGTGGCCGGCCGCTTCGGCGACGATTCCAAACCCGCCTATCTGGTCAGCTGCAGCTGGTGTTCCAGCATCTGGGTGGCTTCCGCCATGGCCCCGCTCGCCCACTGGGCCGGAGGAACCACCGGATTCCAGATCACCGCGACGGCGCTGTCCCTCTCCTATCTCGCCGGGCTGGCTTCCCGGTGGCTCGATTGAGCCGGGAAGGGAGAGGGCGGGCGCCGCCCAGCATCCGCCCCTGGGAGGTCCGGCCGCGGTCACGGCGTCGTCTTCCGCCCGTTCGGCCGACCGGCCGGCGGTCAGCGGTCGGTGAGGTCGACGACACGTGAGCAGTGCGGGTCGCCGGCGTCGGTGGTGGTGAGCCACTCTTCGTCGAGCAGCGACGGCAGGGACGCCAGCAGCGCGGTGAGGGCGCCACCGGGGCGGACATCGGCGGCGGTCATCCCGGGAAGGGCCTCCTCGTCGGCATCGAGGTAGAGGCGGAGGCGATCCGGGGCCAGGAACACGAAGCCGCACAGGCGCGCCCGAGGCCTTTCCTCGGTGGAGGAGGAGGTCAGGCAGCGCAGGAGCGTGAGCGTCCAGTCGTCGTTGCTGAAGGGAGCCGGCTCCACGGTCGTGGGGTCCACGGTGAACAGGGGCATTCCCATGACGGAGCTGACACGGTCGCCGGGATAGATGTGGGTACCCGTGTGGACGGTGCGCAGGAGGGCGGCGACGTCGTGGGGTGTGCGCAGCTCATCGTCCACGCGTAGAGGGATCTCGTAGGCGGTGAGCCGGTCGGTGGCGTACTCGCCCTTGTCGCCGAGGACCACGCGCACGGCGTCCGTCGTGGGAGGCGCCGGGAGGACGCCCCGTACGTGTTGGTCCTCGATGAGAGGCGCGTAAACATGATGGAGCAGCAGGTCCGTGATGTCGGCCTGCTGCTCCACGATCTCTTCGTACTCGTCTGTCACTGATTTATCCCATTCGGGCACTTCTGCATGCCCTTGCAGTAGGCGGTGATCACGCCGATCTTTTTACCCGGCCCGGACGTGGGGGCAGCAAAAACGCCCCGGCCCCGGCCGTCGTCGGACAGCCGCAGGACCGGGGCGTCAGCAATTCCCTACGGAACCTTCACCTTGACGACAGGCGTCGTGGCATCGCCGATTTCGATGCGGCTGTCCGGAGTGGTGCAGTGCGTCGAGCCCTGGAAGCTGCCCGACCAGTCCACCTTCTTGCCACCCACCTCAGGCGTACAGAAGGTCGACTTCGTGCCGTCCGTCTTGACCGACTGCGTCTCACTCGACATCGCGGCCGTCGAAGGAGATCCGCCGGTGGAATACATCAACTGGCCCTTGCCATGGACCTTGATGGTCCGGTGGTCACATGGCATGCGCGAGCAGCCGGTCCGCCTCGCCGGTGCGCTGGTAGCGGACACTGCTGCCGTCCCGCAGCCGGGTGAGCAGGCCCGCCCGGTACAGACGGGTGAGGTGGTACGAGACCGTGGACGGGCTGAGGTGGTGCACCGCGGCGAGGCGGGTGGTGGTGGACGGCCGGTCCAGGCTGGACAGCAGCATCAGCCGTGTATGGCCGAGAACTTCGCTCAGTACCTCGCCCGCTCGCTGTGGAGTCCGGGTCCTGCCGCTGCCGGCCGTCCGCAGGGCCGGATAGACAAGGCAGAGGCGGTAGCCCGCACGGTGGTCCAGCGCCATGAAACACCGGGTGGCCAAAGTGGACGGGACGAGGACGATCTCCCGGTCGTACGCGGAGTTCAGCTCGGTGTCGTTGGCGACGCACAGGATGCCGTCGCGGTACGAGACCGAGGGGTGGAGCGAGGCGAGGCAATGGGCCAGCCCCCGCTTGGCGATGACGCCCGCGCGACAGAGGATGTCCTCCCCTGCCTGTTCCTCAATCGCCGGCCAGTGGGGCTCCAGACAGAGCCGGAAGAACCGCTCGGTCTCTTCCACGAACTGCTGGGTGAGTCTGTCGTCCCCTCGCACCGCTGCCTCCTGGAGGGCCACCAGCGCCCGGGCACGGGGCCGGGCCGTGGTGGACGACGACAGGGAGAGGGCCAGGCACCTGACCTTCGCCTCGTCCTGCCGCTTCCACAGCCGCGGGTCACGGGCCGTCCGGGCCCATGGCGGCTCTCCCGGCATGGTGTGCGGCGCGAACCACCTGTGCTGAATCGCCGTCACGGTCTCCATCATGGGTGATACCGCAAAGCGGATCGATTCCAGAGCCCGTGCACTCAATTTCATCCGGATCACCGGCAACTCCCCCGTAAATCCATGCGATGCGCCACGACACACGCCCTACGTCACAGTTCGCGCATCACGGTTCACGCGTCACACATCCCACGTGAACACGTCACGCGTCTCACGTCACGCCCATTCGAACCTCATCGAATGGCCTTCCATGCATCCATGGCTGCCTCTTGAATCGAGCCTATAGCGGGGAACGGCCCCGCGCTCACGAGAGGAACAATGCGGATGATGCGCAAGGCGATTCTGAGCGCCGGTGCCATGTCACTGAGCGTCATGGCGCTGATCGGCTTCGGTCCGGTCGCTCACGCTGACAACGGCGCGTGCCCCAAGAACAGTTTCTGTCTGTTCGAGCACGACAACTTCCTGGGCGGGCGAGCCGTGTTCCACAAGACCACCAGGCATCTGGGATATCGCGAGTTCGACAATGGCGTCACGGTGGGCGACAACGCCAGCTCAATGATCAACAACATGGGCGTGGCCGTGGGGCTCTATCAGGACGGCGACTGCACGGGTAGGCATTACAACGCCCGCAAGGAAAGCACCGATTCCGACTTCAGCAACAACGCCTTCGACAACAAGGCCAGTTGCCTCGTCGTCAGCTAGCGCCTTCTCTCTGGATCATCTCACTGGCCGGATATCCCTCCCGGCAAGGAGGGACAGGGAACTCGGCAGCAACACGGCGAGTTCCTGACTCCTGGGTCGGCGGCATCGCGCTCGCCCGGTCGGTGAGGTGATCCGAAGGAGGTGCGCGGCATCGGCCGGCGCAGCCGCGTTCCGGAGAGGCAGCGAGGCGGCCGTGGCACCGCCCGCGCGAGATCGGCCGACGCGCACGAGCCCGAGCGGCATCGACGCCCTCTTAGAACTCTCTTAATCCCGCTGACTATTCACTGACGTATGAAATCCCACCTCGCCACGGCCACGGTGCGACGTCCCCGTCCCACCCGCACCAGCCGTACCACCCGGGTGCTGGCCGCCTCCCTCGCGCTCACCGCGACCACCCTCGGAGTCGCCGGATGTGACAGCGCGTCCGCCGGCACCCTGGAGGGCAGCCGCCTCTCGCTGCCCGTCTCCGGCGGCACGGCGGTCGTCGACACCGCCTCGCTGGCCGTGAACGCGCACACCGAGGACGGGCGGCAGCTGGTGCTGTCGGCGCCGGCCGGCGGTGGGCTCGGCAGGCCGGGGCCGGTGACCCGTACGGCCGACGGGGCGCGCTGGAGCTACCCCGACAAGGGGCTCCAGGTGACGGCGAGTTCGGAGCGCGGGCGGCTGCGGATCAGGCTGCGGGCGGACCGCGACGGGTCGGTGAGCTGGCCGGTGACCGGCACCGACCAGGCCGCCTCCGCCGTGCAGGTCCCGCGCGGCGAGGGGCTGGACATCCCCGTGAAGGACGCCTTCTGGAACGCCGGCCCCGAGAAGGGCGGGCTGGCCGGCAGCACCGTCGACATGGGCGAGGCCCTGTCCCTGCCCCTGTGGGGCTACTCCATGGGCGGGGCGGGCGGCAAGGGCGGGCGCGGCGTCAGCTACCTCACCCCCACCGACCTCGGCACCTCACTCAAGTTCGCCTCCACCGGCGGCCGGCTGCGCACCACCGCCGAGCACGCCTTCGACGCCGGTGAGGGCACCCGCGACTACGAGGTCTCCTTCGCCCTCACCGACGGCAACCCGGTCGCCTCCGCCGCCGACTACCGCTCCTACCTCGCGCAGCACGGCCAACTCGGCAGCCTGCGCAAGAAGATCGAGCAGAACCCGGCCAACGCCAAGCTGCTGGGCGCGTTCCACGCCTATGTGTGGGGCGATGCGCGCACCGCCGCGGGGGTGGACAAGCTGAAGAAGCTGGGCGTGGACCGGATGTGGCTCGGTTACGACGCCGGACCCGACCCGATGAAGGCGCAGGCGGTGCGGGCCGCCAAGCAGGCGGGCTACCTCGTCGGCCCGTACGACACCTTCGCCAACGGCCAGGACCCGAAGACCGCCGACAGCCCCACCTCCGTCTGGCCGGACCGGGTCTATCCCGACTTCTGCGTCCGCAAGGCCGACGGCACCCCGGAGACCGGCTTCGGCAACCGCGGCTGCTACCTCAGCTCGCGCGCCTTCGAGAAGGCCGAGCCGGCCGAGCACTACCTCGCCGACCGCACCCGCACGATGGTCGCCAACGGCGCGGACAGCTACTTCCTCGACGTGGACGCGACGGGAGAGCTGTTCCGTGACCACGGCAAGGGGCATGAGATGACCAAGGCCGGGGACCGCGCGAGCCGCCTGGCCCGGATGCAGCGGCTGTCGAAGAACCTCGTCCTCGGCTCGGAGAGCGCGCAGGCATGGGCCAACAAGGTGGTGGCCTACGACCACGGCTCGGGTACCCCGGTCGACGACGGCCTGTGGAAGCTGGAGAAGGACCGGCAGACGTGGGGCGGCTACTACCCGGAGAAGGCCCCCACCGCCTTCTTCAAGCCGGTGCGGCTGCCCGGCAAGATGGCCACCGCCATGTACGACCCGAAGTACCGCGCGCCGCTCTACGAGACCGCACTGCACGGTTCGCTGGTGAATGCGGAGCGCTGGGAGCTGTCGTACGAGAAACTGCCGGCTCAGAAGACCACCAGGGCGCTGCTGGCGATGCTCTACAACACCCCGCTCAACTATGTCCTCGACGGCCCGGCGCTCGAGCGGAACGGGCCCGAACTGGCCGCGCTGCAGAAGTACTTCTCGCCGCTGCACCGCGCCGCGGGTACCGAGCAGCTGACCTCGTTCCGGTGGCTGACCGGCGACCGTACGGTCCAGCGCACGGTCTTCGGCAACGGCAAGCTGACCGTGACCGCCAACTTCGGCAGCAAGGCCGTGAACGGGCTGCCGGGCGGCTGTGTGGACGCCAAGCCGGCGGGGGACCAGCAGCCGCGGCGGCTGTGCCCGGCGCAGTTGAACGGCTGAAGGACTGACCGGCTGGCGGGGTGAACCGCCGGTCGGCCTTCGGGGCCGCCGGTCGGCCTTCGGGGCCGCCGCCCTTACACGGCCGCGGCCCCGCACGGACGCCCCTCACACGGCCACGGCCCCGCCACTGAGGGCAGCGTTCCGCCCGGGAAACAGTGCAGATGCGGGCGGGTAACAGCCGCGCCGCAGGCTGACGGCATGACCTCGATGCCGCCGCACCCCGATGCCAGGCCGGGCCCTGCCCCCGGCTCCCCCACCCTCGTCCTCATCGGCCACGGCATGGTCGGCCAGCGCTTCCTGGAGGAGCTGGCCGACCGCGGTGTCACCGCGCGGACACGGGTGGTCGTGCTGTGCGAGGAGCCCCGCCCGGCCTACGACCGCGTCCAGCTGACGTCGTACTTCGCCGGCCGCACCCCGGAGGACCTGAGCCTGGCCGGTCCGGACTTCATGGCCCGGCACGGCATCGAACTCCACCTCGGCGACCCGGCCACGGCCGTCGACCGCACCACCCGTACGGTCACCGCCCGCTCCGGCCTGACCGTCCGCTACGACGCCCTGGTGCTGGCCACCGGCTCGTACCCGTTCGTGCCGCCGGTGCCGGGAAGGGACAGCACGGGCTGTTTCGTCTACCGCACCCTCGAAGACCTGCTCGCCATCGAGGAGTACGCCAAGAACGCCCGCACCGGTGTGGTGGTCGGCGGCGGACTGCTCGGCCTGGAGGCGGCCGGGGCGCTCAAGGGGCTCGGACTGCGTACCCACATCGTGGAGTTCAGCCCGCGGCTGATGGCCCTCCAGGTCGACGAGGGCGGCGGCCGGGCGCTGCGCCGTACCGTCGAGGGGATGGGGCTGGAGGTGCACACCGGCGTCGGCGGCAAGGAGATCGTCGCGGACGGGGCGGGCGCGGTCACCGCCATGGGCCTGTCCGACGACTCCCGTATCGAGACGGATCTGGTGGTCTTCTCGGCCGGTGTCCGCCCCCGCGACCAGCTCGCCAGGGACTGCGGGCTGCCGGTCGGCGAGCGGGGCGGCATCGTCGTCGACGCGCAGTGCCGCACCGACGACCCCGCCGTGTACGCGATCGGCGAGTGCGCGCTGGCCGCGGACGGCCGGGTCTACGGGCTGGTCGCCCCGGGCTACGACATGGCCCGGGTGGCGGCCGCCACCCTCGAAGGGCAGCTCGGCGGCGGCACCGGGGAGCCCACCGGCTTCACCGGCGCTGACCTGTCCACCAAGCTGAAGCTGCTCGGCGTGGACGTCGCGTCCTTCGGCGATGCGCAGGGCACCACCGAAGGCTGCCTGGACGTGGTCTACGCCGACTCCCGCAGCGGCGTCTACAAGAAGCTGGTGATCGGCGCCGCGGGCGAGCTGCTGGGCGGTGTGCTGGTCGGCGACGCCGAGGCGTACGGGATGCTGCGGCCGCTGACCGGCACCGTTCCCCCGCTGGCGCCCGAGCAGCTGGTGCTGCCCGCCGGGGCCGCGGCCGGGGACAGCGGCGCGCTCGGCCCGTCCGCGCTGCCGGACGACGCGGTGCTGTGCAACTGCCACAACGTGACCAAGGGGACGGTGCGGGCGGCGGTCACCGAGCACTCCTGCGGCACCCTTCCCGAGATCAAGAAGTGCACCAAGGCCGGTACCGGCTGCGGCAGTTGCGTGAAGTCGCTGACCGCCGTGATGAACGACGAACTGGCCGCGTCCGGCGTCACCGTCGACACCGGTCTGTGCGGCTGCTTCCCGCACACCCGCGCCGAGCTCTACGAGATCGTGCGGACACTGCGGCTGACGAGCTTCGCCGCGCTGCTGGACTCGCACGGCCGCCCTGGGGCCAGGAACGGCGAAGGCTGCGAGATCTGCAAGCCCGCCGTCGGTTCGATCATCGCCTCCCTCGCGCCCAGCGTGGGCGCCGACGGCTATGTCCTCGACGGGGAGCAGGCCGCCCTCCAGGACACCAACGACCACTTCCTCGCCAACCTCCAGCGCAACGGCTCGTACTCCATCGTGCCGCGCATCCCCGGCGGGGAGATCACTCCGGAGAAGCTGATCGTGATCGGCGAGGTGGCCCGCGACTTCGGCCTCTACACCAAGATCACCGGTGGCCAGCGGATCGATCTGTTCGGCGCCCGGGTCGACCAGCTCCCGCAGGTGTGGGCCCGGCTGGTGGCGGCCGGCTTCGAGTCGGGGCACGCGTACGGCAAGGCGCTGCGCACCGTGAAGTCGTGCGTCGGCCAGACCTGGTGCCGCTACGGCGTGCAGGACTCGGTCCGTATGGCCATCGAACTGGAGCTGCGCTACCGGGGCCTGCGCTCCCCGCACAAGCTGAAGTCCGCGGTCTCCGGGTGCGCGAGGGAGTGCGCGGAGGCCCGCGGCAAGGACTTCGGTGTCATCGCCACCTCCCAGGGCTGGAACCTGTACGTGGGCGGCAACGGGGGCGCCGACCCGCGCCATGCCGACCTGCTCGCCCAGGACCTGGACGACGCCGGGCTGATCCGCCTGATCGACCGCTTCCTGATGTTCTACATCCGCACCGCCGACCGTCTGGAGCGCACCTCGGCCTGGCTGGAGCGGATCGGGGGCGGCCTCGACCACGTACGGGACGTCGTCGTGCACGACTCCCTGGGGCTGGGCGAGGAGCTGGAGGCCCTGATGGCCGCCCATGTCACCCACTACCGCGACGAGTGGGCCGAAACCCTCGCCGATCCCGAACGGCTGGCCCGCTTCGTGTCCTTCGTCAACGCGCCCGGCGCACCCGATCCGTCCGTGCGCTTCGTACCGGAGCGCGACCAGGTCAAGCCGGATCTGACGCTGCTGGCCGGCCCCACTCTGCCCGTTCGCACGCTGGAAGGGACTTCTGTCTGATGGCTACCGCGCTCACCCCTGTCGACTCGCTCACCTCCCTCGCCCGTCCCGCCACCGGCGTCACGGCCACTGCCACCACCTCCGCCACTGCCACCACCTCCGCCACTGCCACTGCCACTGCCACTGCCACTGCCGCCACGGTCGAGATCCGTTGCCCCCAGGGCTGGGTCGCGGTGTGTACGACGGACGACCTCACCCCGGGGCGCGGGGTCGCCGCCCTCCTCCCGGACGGCACCCAGGCCGCGCTCTTCGCCAACCGCGCCGGGCAGACGTATGCGATCGCCAACCGCGATCCGTTCACCGGCGCCCAGGTCCTCTCCCGCGGCCTGACCGGCTCGGCCGACGGCCGGGCGTTCGTGGCATCGCCGCTGCTCAAGCAGCGTTTCGACCTGGCGTCCGGGGACTGCCTGGACGACCCGGAGGTCGCGGTGGCGGCCTATCCCGTACGGACGCGGGGCGGGGAGCGCGACTCCTGAGGCCGCCCCCGCCCCGCCCCTGCCCCGCCCCTCCCTCACCCATAGCTCCCGGAGGATTGAGCGCAACCCATCGGTTGCAGCTCCTGTCGTTACGTGCAACCATCGGGTAGCACGTAAGCATCGGAAGGCACGACAGGAGGAGCACCCCATGAGCACCGGCAGCAATCAGCACAAGGACAGCGGGGCGGGCGGCGCCCACGACCGCATCGAGCGGGAGATCAGCATCGCCGCACCCGTGGAGCGCGTCTGGGCCGTGCTCACCGAGCCGGAGCACGTCGGCTCATGGTTCGGCCAGGGCGAACCGGCGCCGGTCGACCTGCGGCCGGGCGGGATCATGGAGCTCGACCACGGTGAGTACGGCCAGTTCCTGACCAAGATCGTGAAGGTGGACCCGCCGCACCACTTCTCGTACCGCTGGGCCAGTGCGCACCCCGGCGAGGTGGCGGTCGAGGGCAACTCCACCCTCGTCGAATTCACCCTCACCGAGGAGGGCGACGGCACCCACCTGCGCGTGGTGGAGAGCGGATTCGCCGGCCTCCACATCCCGGCGGACCGGCAGAAGACCGCCGGGTACGAAAGCCACTCCGCGGGCTGGTCCGGCCAGGTGGAGAACATCCGGCGGTACACGGAGCAGCTCGCGGCATGACGAGGGCTGGAGAAGCGGGCGGGGGGCCAGTCGGGGGCGGCGGTCAAGGCTCGGGCGTCGGCCGGGGCTCGGGGGCGGCGCCGGGTGCCGGCCAGGGGTCAGGTTCGGGCTCGGGTCCGGGCGCGGGCTCGGACGCCGTGGCGGAGGTCTTCTCCGCGCTGGCGGACCCGACCCGCCGCCGGATACTCGACGCCCTCGCCGCGCACGGCGAGGCGACCGCCACGGTCCTGGCGGCCGAATTGCCGGTCAGCCGCCAGGCCATCGTCAAACACCTGGGGATCCTGGACCGCGCCGGTCTGGTCGCAGGACACCGGGAGGGCAGGGAGGCGCGCTACCACGTCATACCGGAGCGACTGGGAGTCACCGCCCGGTGGATGGACCGGGTGGCCGCCGCCTGGGACACCCGTCTCTCGGCGATCAAGCGCCTCGCCGAGGAGGAGTGAGCACGGGCGCGACGCCTGGGGCAGCCCGGGCAAAGGGCGGACGGAGCGCGGACGGAGCGCGGAGGACGACGGAGGGCGTGCGAAGGCGGGCGGAAGGCCCTCCGCCCCGCCCTCCGTCGGCTCTCGTCGGCTCTCGTCGGCTCTCCTCCGGCCCTCTCCAGCCCCGCCCGCCCCTCCCGCCTACTCCCACGTACTCTGGTCGCCCCCGTACGGAGGAGCACAGGCGTGACCCGGTGGAACACCAGCCACATCGCCGACCAGACCGGCCGCTCGGCGGTCGTCACCGGCGCCAACAGCGGACTCGGCTACGCCACGGCACGTGAACTGGCCCGGCACGGCGCCCGCGTACTGCTGGCCTGCCGCAACGAGGCGCGGGGCATGGCCGCCCTGGACCGGCTGCGGTCCGACGTACCCACCGCCGAAGCCGAGTTCCGGCCCCTCGACCTGGCCGATCTCTCCTCCGTCCGGGACTTCGCCGCCGCCCTCGACGACTTCGACGGTGACCGCCTCGACCTGCTCATCAACAACGCCGGCGTGATGGCACTGCCGTACCGGACCACCGCCGACGGCTTCGAGATGCAGTTCGGCACCAACCACCTCGGCCACTTCGCGCTGACCGGGCTGCTGCTGCCCAAGCTCCTCGCCACACCCGGCGCCCGGGTCGTCACCGTCTCCAGCATGCTGCACGCCCTCGCCGACCTCGACTACACCGACCTCAACAGCGCGCGCTCCTACCGCCGCTGGATCGCGTACAGCCGTTCCAAGAGCGCCAACCTGCTCTTCACCCACGAACTGACCCGGCGGCTGGCCGCGGCCGGCTCCCAGGTCGTCGCGGCCGCCGCGCACCCCGGATACGCCTCCACCAACCTCATGACCGCGGGCGTCCGCATGGAGGGCCGCACCTCCGCCGAGCGGATCATCGACTTCGGAACCGGCCTCATCGGCCAGTCCCCGGACGGCGGCGCCCTGGGCACCCTCTGCGCGGCCACCGCGCCCCATATGCGGCCGGACTCCTTCATCGGTCCGCGCAACGGGCTGCGCGGCGCCCCCGCCCAGTCCTTCCGCGCCCCCTGGACCAAGAAGAACGCCGACGGCGAGCGCCTGTGGGCCGCGTCGGAAGAGCTCACCGGCGTCCACTACGACTTCTCGCGGCCGGCCGCGGCATTCTGACCGACCGGTACGGCACGGTCGGCCGGTGCCTGTACGGGCCGTTCCCGTGCCGCCGTTCCCTGTATTGGCCGTTCCCCGTGCCGGCCGGCCCGCCCCTGTACTAGCCGTTCCCGTGCCGGCCGTTCCCGCTCGTCCGCGCGGGCTGCAGGCCGCGCCACCCGCGTCAAGACCCCGTGAAGAACACCCCGTTGCCCGCCAAGGGGCCGCCAAAGCCGGTGGGCGCCAGTCGCCCGGCCCCGCACGCTGGCCTGGTCCCATACGGTGCCGCACGGAGGTACGACGCACAATGCCGATGGTGTCCCGGCCCGATGGCCGACCCGAGGAACCGCCGGATACCACCCCCCGCACCGGCACGGGTACCGGCACGAGTACCGGCACCGGCAGCGCCCAAGCCGGCGCTGTCGAACCCGCTCATGCGCCGACTGGTGAACGAAGCGGCGAGCCGTCTGGTGAACCCATAAGCGAGCCGGCCGCCGAGTCCGATTCCCGCCACCGGCTCACCACACTCCAGGGCCTGGCCGCCCTCTCCCTCGATGCCATGGCGTCCGTCGCCTACGGCCCCGAGTCGATCGTGCTGGTCCTGGCCGCGGCAGGCAGCTACGGCCTGGGTTTCACGCTCCCCGTCACCCTCGCCATCGCCGCGCTGCTGGCCGTCCTGGTCGCCTCGTACCGCCAGGTGATCGCCGCCTTCCCCGACGGCGGCGGCTCGTACGCGGTGGCCAAGACGCACCTCGGCCGCCGGGCCGCCCTGGTGGCCGCCGCCTCCCTCCTCCTCGACTACGTCCTCAATGTCGCGGTCTCCGTGACGGCCGGTGTAGCGGCCCTGACCTCGGCGTTCCCCGCGCTCTACGACGACCGGACGGCGATCTGCCTGGCGGTGCTGCTGCTGATCACCGGCATCAACCTGCGCGGCATCGTCGACTCGGCGAAGGCGTTCCTCGTCCCCACCGCCGTCTTCATCGGCGCCATCCTGACGATGATCGTCGCCGGCCTCCTCCGCGACGCCCCCGCCTCGGCCGTCACCACAGACGGTCACGCCTCCGGCCTCGCCCACCCCGCCACCACGGTCGGCGCCCTGCTCCTGCTCAAGGCCTTCGCGTCCGGGTGCTCGGCGCTGACGGGCGTCGAGGCGGTGGCCAACGCGGTGCCGTCCTTCCGGGCTCCGGCGGCCAGGCGTGCCCAGCGCACCGAGGTCGCGCTCGGCGCCCTGCTCGGCGTGATGCTGATCGGGCTGTCCGTCCTGATCGGCCGCTTCCACCTCCAGCCGGTCGCGGGCGTGACCGTCCTCGCCCAGCTCGCGGACGCCTCCCTGGGCCACAACGGGGCCTTCTACGTGGTCCAGTTCGCCACCATGGTGCTGCTGGCCCTCGCCGCCAACACCTCCTTCGGCGGGCTGCCCGTCCTGACGGGCCTGCTCGCCCGGGACAACTACCTGCCGCACGTCTTCGGCCTCAAGGCGGACCGTCAGGTCCACCGTCACGGCGTGCTGGCCCTCGCCGCCGTGGCCGCGGCGCTGCTGCTCGTCTCCGGCGGCGAGGTCAACACCCTCGTCCCGCTGTTCGCCATCGGAGTCTTCGTCGGCTTCACGCTCTGCCAGATCGGCATGGTCAGGCACTGGCGCCGCAACCGCTCCGCCGGGTGGCGCGGCAAGGCCCTGCTGAACGGTTTCGGCGCCCTGCTCACCGGCGTCTCCGCGCTCGTCGTCACCGCCACCAAATTCACCGAGGGCGCCTGGCTCCTCGTCATCGCCCTGCCGCTGCTGGTCCTCACCTTCGAAGCCGTACACCGCGCCTATGCCCGTATCGGCGAACGCCTCGGCCTGGGCCGCGTCCCCGAACCCCCGCACCGGGCCCCCTCCCTCGTCATCGTCCCCGTCTCGCATCTCTCCCGGCTGACCTGCGAGGCCCTGAACGCGGCGGTGTCCCTGGGCGATGAGGTGGTGGCGGTCACCGTCACCCACGACGCCCCCGAGGACCGCCCGGCCGCCGAGGCCCTGCGCCGCGACTGGGAACTGTGGAACCCCGGCGTGGAACTCCTCGAACTGCCCTCCGCCGCCCGCTCCCTCGGCCGTCCCATCGCCGCCTACGTCACCGGCCTGGCGGCACGACGCCCCACCACCCGCGTCACCGTCCTGATCCCGGAGGCCGAACCCGCCCACCTCTGGCAGCGCCTGCTGCAGAACCAGCGCGGCGCGGTCGTCGCCCGCGCGGTGCGCCGGGACACGGACGCGGTCATCTGCCGGCTGCGGTTCCGCCTGGAGCCGCAGGGCGCCCGCTCGTGACGCCGGACTGAGCGGGCGGGGGACGGCTCGTGGCGGGGGATCGACTCGTGATCCGGAACGACTCGTGAGGGGAAACCACTCACCGCTGACTGCTCACTGCTCACTGCTCACTGCTCACTGCTCACTAATCACTACTCGTGACGACACGGCCCGCTCCTCGTAACGCTCCGTTGTCAGTGGTGCGTCCTACCGTGAGGTCATGAACTCCGCACACCCCGCCATGGCTAGGGATTACGACGGTCACTGCGCCGCCATCGTCGACCAGGCCGCACTGCTGGCGTCCTGCCTCAAGGAGCGGGACGCCGACCTGACGACCACCGTCCCCTCCTGCCCGGACTGGAACCTCGCCCAGCTGCTCCGGCATCTGGGCGAGGCCCATCGCTGGGTCGAGGACCTGGTACGGACCCGGGCGACCGAGCCCCCGCCCGAGACCGCCCTCCGCGTCCTGCCCCGCGACACCACCCAGTCCCCTGCCGAGGCCGCCGCCTGGCTCCTCGAGGGCGCCCGCCGCCTTGCCGACACGCTCCGCTCCACGGGCCCCGATGTCCGGATCTGGACGCCGCTCCCCTCCGGCTCCCCACGCTTCTTCGCCCGCCGCATGGCTCACGAGACGGTCATGCACCGGGCCGATGTCACGCTGGCGCTCGGCAGCGACTTCACCGTCGACCAGCGCCTCGCCCTCGACACCCTCGACGAATGGATGGAACTCGGCTCCCTCCCCGAGATGTTCGACTTCCACCCCGACCGACGCGAACTCCTCGGCCCCGGCCGCACCCTCCACTTCCACGCCACGGACACCCCACCGGAAGCCGCCGCCGACTGGCTCGTCGACCTCACCGGCGGCACCCTCGCCTGGCGCCGCGCCCAGGAACCGGCCGCCGTCTCCGTCCGCGCCCCGCTGATCGACCTCCTGCTCCTCATCTACGGCCGTACCCCCTCCGACGGCACCACCTTCGAGATCACCGGCGACGCGGACCTGCTGGAGTTCTGGCTGGCACGCGTGCTGTTCGGCTGAGGACCGGGGTATCGCCCGGCGCCCCACTCACCGCACCCCACTCACCTCACGCCACCTCACCCCGCTCACCCCGTCCCGGCCCACCCCGGCCCACCCCGGAGACGAACCCATCAGGCCGCCGGCACGTGGATTAAGTTGACCTCGCCCACAGGCACCAGCCCACCCGAACCAACCCACCCGAGGAGAGCGCCCCATGACCGAGCCCGACCGGCCGCCGGGCAGCACTCCCGGCCTGCCTCCCCCACCTCCCCCGGACCCCGGCGGCAGCCACGTCGTCATCTCCAAGATCGACGGCGAGGTGTCTTTCCTGCCCAACTTCCCTCCCGAGCGTGCGGTGGAGCTCTATCACCGCCACTACAGGCGCCCGCCCTCCTGAGAGAGGCAGTGGGAGAGAAAGTCGGAGAGAAAGCGGCAGCAGCAAAATGATCAAAGTCCCCCGGCATGAGTTTCATGACACCACCGGTTCTCAGGCGAGACGGTGCGCAACAGGAGCAGAAAATGACCAGTCCGCAGGACCAGCACACGCCCCCCACCACCCCCGAGGAAGCACTCGCCATCGTCCGCAGCCGCTATGCCGGACCCAAGCTGCCGGACGGCTCCCCCGCCCCCCTGCACGTCCATGAATTCGACATCGGCTACCTCGTGTACGCCGCCTCTCCCCGCACTCCGGACGCATCCGGCCCCCCGCAGCCGGCCCCGCCCGGCGGGTCAAAGATCATCGTCGCCAAGGACACCGGCGAAACCGTCACCGTGCCCAACTTCCCCACCGAGGCGGCCATCGAGCTGTATCGCAAGCAGCGTCAGTCCGATGCATAGCGGAACGGACTCACCGTCGACGACGACAGCGAGCATGTCCCGGTAGCCGTCCGGCACCGACCACCAGGCCGCGACATCCGGATGCCGGCCCCTGTCGCGCGTCGGCGCGCGCCGGCACCCCGCCCCGCGGCCCCGTTTCGTGCAGATGCCATGCGCGCTGCACAGTCGTGCGGCAGAGTGGACGGTCGCACCGCCGGTGATCGTCGGTCACCGGTAGGTTACGAGCGCAGGGGGCGACGTGCCATGACGGAGATCAACAGGCGGCGGCTGTTGGCGGCCGGCGGCGGGGCGGCCCTCGCCGCGGGACTGGCGACCGCATGCGGGTCCAACACCGGTCGGGGCAGCGGTGGTTCGGGGCCCGCGCTCAGCCAGTGGTACCACCAGTACGGGGAGCCCGGGGCCCAGCAGGCCGTGAAGCGGTACGCCGCCGCGTACCGCAAGGCGAACGTCTCGGTGCAGTGGCGGCCGGGTGACTACGACCGGCAGACGGCGGCCGCGCTGCTCACCGACTCGGGGCCGGACGTCTTCGAGGCCAACGGGCCGCTGCTGGACCAGATCCAGGGCGGTCAGGTGGTCGATCTGACCGCCGAGGTCGAGCCGGTGAAGGACGACTTCCATCAGGCCGTGCTGGCACCGAAGATCTGGCAGGACAAGATCTGGGGCATCCCGCAGGTCGTCGACATGCAGCTGCTGTACTACCGCAAGAGCCTGCTGAAGAAGGCCGGGGTGCGGCCACCGCAAACGCTCGACGAGCTGGTGGACGGCGCGAAGAAGCTCAGCGGCAAGAAGTCCAAGGGGCTGTTTCTGGGGAACGACGGCGGAGTGGGCGTGCTCGGCGGGACGCCGCTGTTCGCCGCCGGGCTGAGCCTGATCACGGCGGACGGCAAGGTCGGGTTCGACGATCCGGCCGCGGCGCGCACCCTCGGCAAGATCCGGCAGCTGTACGCGGACAAGTCGTTGCTGCTGGGTGCGCCCACGGACTGGTCCGATCCGGCCGCCTTCATCCAGGGGCTGACCGCCATGCAGTGGTCGGGCCTGTGGGCGCTGCCGCAGATCAAAAAGGCGCTGGGGGACGACTTCGGGGTGCTGCCGTTCCCGAAGGACGGAAGCGGAGGGAAACCCTCCGTTCAGGTCGGCGCCTATGGCTCCGCGGTCAGCGCGCGGAGCTCGCGCAAAGCAGAGGCCAAGGCCTTCGCGAAGTGGCTGTGGGTGGACCGCACCGACTACCAGCAGGACTTCGCGCTGTCGTACGGATTCCATATCCCGGCGCGGATCTCACTGGCGAAGAAGGCCCGGCAGCTGCGGTCCGGCCCGGCGGCGGACGCGGTCCGGTTCTCGGCCGATCACGGCTATGCCGAGCCGCTGTTGTGGACGACCGCGGACCGTACCGCCTATCAGGACGCGCTGAGCCGGATCATCAAGGACGGCGCCAACCCGGAGAGCGAGCTGAAAAGCGTGGTGCGCAAGGTCAATGCCGAGCTCCAGCGGGTCAAGAAGAAGTGACCACCGGCGGGACCGAAGAAGCGGTCACAGACGTACCGGCCCCGCGTGCCGCGGCGGGGCCGGAAGCCGCCCCCCGCTCGCCCGGCACCCGGTGGCTCGGCCCGCAGCGGCGGAATCTCTGGTTCTGGGTCTTCGTCGGGCCGTTCGCGATCGGGCTGGGGCTGTTCACGTACGTGCCGTTGGTGTGGAGCGTCTACCTGAGCTTCTTCGACGCCCACAACACCGTCAGTCCGTCCGGCTCGGATTTCGTCGGGCTGGGCAACTACACCGCGATGCTGAGCGATCCGGCATTCCTCGGCAGCCTGGGCACGTTTGCGCTGTTCACGGTGTTCATCGTGCCCGCGACCTATGCGCTGTCGCTCGCCCTGGCGCTGATGGTGAACCGGCTGCGCTTCGCCCAGGCGTTCTTCCGGTCGGTGTTCTTCCTGCCGACCGCCTGCTCCTATGTCGTCGCATCGGTGATCTGGAAGCTGTCGGTCTTCAACGGGGTGCGGTTCGGACTGGCCAACACCGTGCTGGGCTGGTTCGGCACGGACCAGACCGCCTGGCTGTCGACGACCCATCCGCCCTGGTACTGGCTGGTCATCGTGACCGTACGGCTGTGGCTGCAGGCCGGGTTCTACATGATCCTGTTTCTGGCCGGACTGCAGCGGATCTCACCGCAGTTGTACGAGGCGGCGGCGATGGACGGGGCGCGGCCGGGCTGGCAGGTCTTCCGGCACATCACCTTTCCGCAGTTGCGCGCCACGTCCGTGGCGGTGGTGCTGCTGTTGGTGATCAATGCCTTCCAGGCGTTCGACGAGTTCTACAACCTGCTGAGCGATGCGCGCGGCTATCCGCCCTACGCCCGGCCACCGTTGGTCTACCTCTATTACACGGCACTCGGACAGGACCAGAATCTCGGGCTGGGCAGCGCGGGCGCGGTGATCCTGGCGCTGATCATCGCGGTGGCGACGGTCGTCCAGGCCCGCTGGTTCGGCCTCGGCCGCAAGGAGGAGTGAGCACCGATGCATGACGCGCTGACCAGAGCCGGGCGGGCGCTGCGGGTCGTCACCGTGATCACCCTCGCGCTGCTGTTCCTCATCCCCTTCTATCTGCTGGTGCGCAACGGGCTGGCCACCGAACGGGAGATCACGGCCCCCGGCTGGACGTTCTTCCCGCACGAGCTGCAGTGGTCACATCTCACCGAGGTCTTCCGGGATCCGGACCTCCCCCTGGGCCGGGCACTGCTCAACTCCACGCTGATCGCGGTCTCGACGACCCTCGGAACGGTCGTGCTGGCCTCGCTCGCGGGGTACGGCCTGGCCCGGATCCCCTACCGGCACGCCCCTGTCGTCTTCTACGCGGTCCTGGGGACGCTGATGGTCCCGGCGGCCGTGACGTTCGTACCGAGCTTTGTGCTGGTGTCGTCGCTCGGATGGATCTCCTCCCTGCGGGGTCTGGTCATTCCGACGCTGTTCAGCGCGTTCGCCTGCTTCATCTTCCGGCAGTACTTCCTGGGCTTCCCCAGAGAGCTGGAGGACGCGGCACGGGTCGACGGGCTCGGCTACTGGCGGACGTACTGGCGCATCGTGGTGCCCAACGCCCGGCCGGTCTTCGCCGCCGTCGCCACCATCGTCTTCATCGGTGCCTGGAACGCGTTCCTGTGGCCGCTGGTGATCGGGCAGGACCAGGAGGCCTGGACGGTGCAGGTGGCGCTGTCGACGTTCACCACCGCGCAGAACCTCAATCTGCACGAGCTGTTCGTGGCCGCGGCGGTCTCGATCGCCCCGTTGGTGGTGGTCTTCCTGCTGCTCCAGCGGTACATCGTGGCGGGAGTGGAACGCAGCGGGATCGACGACTGAGGCATTGAGCCCACCCGCCGGGAGGGAGTACGGTGCGTGGCATGAGCACGCACCCGACCCTCCGTGAGGTGGCACCGCGCGAGAGCGGCCCCCGCGGCGAGTGCGCACCCCGCGGCCTGAGCTTTCTGCGCCGCCGCGGCCGGGTGGGATCTCCCCCGGCCGGTTGTTCCTGTACGGCCTGACGGCTTCCTGCGGTGACGGCTTCCCGCGCCGGCAGCTTCAGGCGCTGCCGGCTTCCTGCGCTGACGGGTTCACGGGCTGACGGCCACCTGCACTGACGGGTTCTTGCCCGGAACTGCGGCGGGCAGCGGTCCGTCCGACGACCGCGTCCGCCGTGGCCGCACCGCGATCCCCCGGCCAGGCACACGACGCCCCTCCCCTCCGTCCCACCCGCCACCTCCCTCTCTCCCCGACCAGGAGGACCAGTTGACGACGCTCGCCGGTTCCACGGCTTCCCCCGCTCCCGTGCCCACCCCCGCCCTGCGCCCCCACCGCATCCCCGCCGACGGCCTGCACGAAGGGCACCGCGTCCTGCGCCGCACCCCCGACGACTGGGAGGACCGGCCGTACGAGCGCTTCGAGGTCGTGCCGCAAGCGGCCACCATCGGGGCCGAAATCCGCGGGCTGGACCTGTCCCGTCCGCTCTCCGGCGGCCTGCGCGCGGAGCTGAACCGGGCGTTGCTGGAGTGGAAGGTGCTGTTCTTCCGCGGGCAGCATCTGAGCTCCGCGGCCCAGCGCGAATTCGCGCGCAATTGGGGCGAGCTGGAGAGCAACCCGTTGCTGGCGTGGGGCGATTCGAAGGATGTGGTGCGCTTCGACAAGGCGGCCGGCGGGGTCCCGACGTTCGAGAACGTATGGCACACGGATGTCACGTTCCGCGAACGCCCGGCGCTGGGTGCGGTGTTGCAACTGCGGGAGGTGCCGCCCGCGGGCGGGGACACCCTGTGGGCCGATATGGCCGCGGCATACGACAATTTGCCGCCGGAAATCCGGGCACGGGTCAATGAGGCGCGGGCGGTGCACGACTATCTCCCGGGTTTCGCGCGCTTCTACTCCGCCTTTCAACTGGCGCCATTTCAGGAGCAGTTCCCTCCGGTCGAGCATCCGGTGGTGCGCCGGCACCCGGAGACCGGGCGGCGGATGCTGTTCGTCAACGCCTCCTTCACCACCCGGATCGTGGGCCTGGAGGAGGCGGAGAGCGACCGGCTGTTGCGCGTGTTGTTCCAGCAGGCGCAGGTGCCGGAGTTTCAGGTGCGGTGGCGCTGGCAGGCGGGGGACCTCGCGTTCTGGGACAACCGTGCCACCCAGCACTACGCGGTGAACGACTACGGAATGCATCGCCGGGTCGCCGAACGGGTCGCCATCGCGGGCGACCGCCCCTACTGATCGCGGGCCCGGCGTATCCGCCGCCCGCCAGGAGGCACCTGAGGGGCGGCAGCCGGAGCCGGACTCGCGGCAGCCGGAGCCCGACTTGCCGCACCCGGAGCCCGACTTGCCGCAGGGCGCCCCCGGCGCCCGGCACGACGTGCCCCACGCGCCCGGAAGCGTGCCCGGCGCCGCTCACCCCAGCCGTTCGTACGCCGCCGCTTCCGCCGGACGCGCACCGCGCAGCAGGGCCGCCCCCAGCGGGGTGAGGGTGTGCAGTACCGCGTTGCCCTGCCGCAGGGTGACCAGCAGGCCGGCATCGCGGAGCACCGTCGCATGCTGGCTGGCGGAGGCCAGCGAGACATCGGCGCGGCGGGCGAGTTCGCTGGTGGTGCAGCCGACGCCGACGCCCTGGAGTATCGCGGAACGGGTCTGGCCGACGAGCCGGCCGAGGGAACGTTCCGGCGGCACCGGCGGGGTGAGCCGCGGCGCCGGGTGTTCCACGGGGTAGACCAGCACCGGCGTCAGCTCCGTGTTGTGGAAGGTGACCGGGGTGCGGCGGCAGAAGTACGACGGCAGCAGCAACAGCCCCCGGCCGCCGAGGTGGAGATCGCGGTCGACCGGATAGTCGGCCTCCAGTACGGGCGGGCGCCAGCGCATCATCGGCGGGAGCGAGGCGAGCAGCCGGTCCGCGCCGCCGTCGAGCAGTGCCCTGCCGCGGGCGGCCCGGTCGGCCTCGATACGGCACTGGACGCGCGGCCAGTACGGGGCGACGGCCGCCTCGTAATAGCGCTGGAGGATCCCGGCGAGCCGGCCGAGGGCACGGGTGTCGCCCTCGGCCATCGCCCGTATCCACGAAGGGAACGGGCGGGTGGCCGTGGAGAGCCGGGACAGTTCCTCGTGCAGCCGGGCGGACGGCGTCTCGCGCAGCGCGGCGAGCGCGTCGGTCATGCCGAGGAGCCCTTCGGCGGGCGTCAGGAAATCGGGAAAATACCCGCGGGTGGGCACGAGCGGCGCCAGCAGTCGCGCTTCGCCATTCAACCTTCCGCGCGTTTCCGATCGCCATTTGCCGAACGCCGAATCGTCCCGTCGGTCGCGCAGCCGGTGAAAGCTCAGGACGGTCTCCCACAGTGCGTCCGGGCGTGCCGCAATGCGCACACGGGCCAGATCGAGTCCACTGAAATGGACGCGTAACACCGAAACCCCCACCTCTGGTTTCCTCAGTCGGCCCCCGGCACGCCTGAGTATGCACGCCAACACGTGCGGTCACCATGCCCTTTTGGCCAGACTTGAAAGTGGTCGCGCCACCGGGCCGGGTGGAGGAAAGCTTGTACTCAATTCAGCGGCGGTGCGAACGGACCGGATTGCTCGATCCCGTGGGGGGTGATGGGCAACCACCCGGCCGCTCGCCGGCCCCGCTGAAGGCCGCACCCCGCGCCGACCGGGGTGACGGCAGCTCCCGAGGGGGGAGTCCGGAAAAAGCGAGGGCGGCACCTCCGCACAGGTGCCGCCCTCGCCATTCTGACCTGCGAAGATGCCACACAGACAGGATCTGGCACGGGCCCGCATCCAGCACTCGGATGCGGGCCCTGTTCGGTGCCTGGGGTCAGTGGGAGCCTGCGGCCGGCTGGCGCCCGGAGTCAGTCGGTGCCGGGCGTCAGTCGGTGCCGGGCGTCAGTTGGTGCCCCGGGCACCGCGGTGACGGCGCACGGCGAAGACCGCCCCGCCGCCGAGCAGCACGGCGGCGCCGCCGACGAGGCCGAGCCGCGGCACGTCGGGCGACGTACCCGTCGCGGCGAGGCTGCCGCCGGTGGCGGCCGACGCCGGCTGGGCGGAGGCGGTGGAGCCGGCGGAGGCCGGGGAACCGTTCCGCGCGCCCGGCTTCGACTTCGGCTTCGGGCGGTCCTTGTCCTCGACCTTGCCGGGCTTCGCCGCGCCGACCGTGCCGGGCTTGCTGCCGGCCGGCAGCACCTTGAAGACGTAGCGGTTCATGGGGCCGTGGACACACGGGTTGTACGCGTCGGAGGCGTCACCCGCGAGGAGGGCGAAGGCATCGATGGCCGGGGCCTTCTTTTCGAGCGTCATCCGCATCTTCACCTCGGTGCGGGCGCCGGGCTTCATGCCCTTGACGGAGGCAATGTGGGAGGGACCCTCCGTCGAGTCCAGCTCGCGCCAGCCGGAGCCGTCGGCCCACTGCACCTTCATGAAGTGCTGCTCCTGGTCCTTGGCGTCCAGGCGGAAGAACACCAGCGGGTCCACGTCCAGCGTGCGGTCGGTGGCGTTGGCCACGGTGAACGAGAAGTCGACCGTGGTCCCGGCGACGACCTTCGCGGGCAGGCGGTTCGCGAGGACGGTCAGGCCCGGCACGCGTACGCAGGCGCCGGCAGCGGCGAGCGCCTGGTCGGCCGCGTCCTTGGCCTTGCGGGCCTCGGCCGAGGCGGTCAGGACCTTGTTCCACTCCCGGAACGCCGCGACCTGGGCGTCGTCCCATGCGTCCCTGGCCGCCTTGCGCTTGGCGTCCGCGTCCGCCTTGGCATCGGCGGCGGTCTTGGCTTCGGCCTCGGCGGCGCTCAGCACCTCCTGGGCCTTGGCCTTCCCTGCCTCGTCCTGGGCTGCGCCCAGCGCGGCCTTGGCGTCCTCGACGGCCTTGTCGGCGGCGGTCTTGTCGGCGTCGGCAGCCTTGGCCGCCTTGTCCGCGGCGAGGTAGGCCGCCTTGAGCGGGTGGGAGTCCTGGTCCAGGGCTTCCATGGTGGTCTTGATCTTCTCGCGGCCGGCCTTCTCGGCGGCGACCGCGTCCTCGTACGCCTTGTTCGCGTCGTCGGCGGCCTTCTTCAGTTCCGCGTAGGTCGGCTTCTGCTGCGTCTGCGCCGGGGCCTTGGTGTCGGCGAAGGCGGAGCCCGCGGAGAGCAGGACCACAGGCGCGGTCACAGCGGCGACGGCTGCGGTCGCGAGGGTACGGCGAAGGTTCACTGGAGACCTTATTCCTGGTCAAAGAGAAGGGAATCCGCCGCGTGGGCAGAGCGCTCAGGCGTGCGGGATGCCTGGGATCTTATGACCGATATAAGGCCTAAGGGCAACGAAAAAATTGCTTGGTACGAGTACTCCCACCCTCGCCCCCGGCGGGTAAATCGGGGCAATACCCGGCAGTTGCCCTCTTTGCCGCAGGTTTTTCTGTGATCTAACCAACGGGACCGCCCGGTCGGCCCGCGACCGGCTTCGCCCCTTCTTCAACTGCCCGGCGGTGCACGGGCGTTGCGTCACCGCCGCACCGCGGAGACACCGGTCCACCGCGGACGCGCGTCCGCGGACCAAAGACCGAGGGCGGCACCTCCGCACAGGTGCCGCCCTCTTGGGGTGCCGGAGCCGACAGCCGGGCGGCTGAGGGTAGGGCCCGTACTGCCGGGCTCCGGTGGGTCTTTCATGCCACCGCGGGCGCACTCGGCGCCCCTGGTGACCGGTGGGGGCAGTGGCGCTCACCGCCCCCGGTGCGGTCAGCGGCTGTCGCTGCCCTTGGACTCGGCGGCCGCGCGGCCCGCCTCCAGCCGTGCGACCGGGATGCGGAACGGGGAGCAGGAGACGTAGTCCAGTCCGGCCTCGTGGAAGAAGTGGACGGACTCCGGGTCACCGCCGTGCTCGCCGCAGACGCCGAGCTTGAGGTCCGGGCGGGTGGCCCGGCCGGCCGCGGCGGCGTTGCGGACCAGGGAGCCCACGCCGTCCTTGTCGATGGTCTCGAACGGGCTGACGCCGAAGATGCCCTTCTCCAGGTACGCGGTGAAGAAGCTGGCCTCGACGTCGTCGCGGCTGAAGCCCCAGACCGTCTGCGTGAGGTCGTTCGTACCGAAGGAGAAGAAGTCGGCCGACTCGGCGATCTGTCCGGCCGTGAGGGCGGCGCGGGGCAGCTCGATCATCGTGCCGAGGGTGAGCTTGAGGCTGACGCCGTGGGCCTTCTCGACCTCGGCGATGACCCCTTCGGCCTCCTCGCGGACGATCTCCAGCTCCTGGACGGTGCCCACCAGCGGAATCATGATCTCCGCACGCGGGTCGCCCTTGGCGTTCTTGCGCTCGGCCGCGGCCTCGGCGATCGCCCGTACCTGCATGGCGAACAGACCGGGGATGACGAGCCCGAGGCGCACACCGCGCAGGCCCAGCATCGGGTTCTGCTCGTGCAGCTTGTGCACCGCCTGGAGGAGCCGCAGGTCGTTCTCGTTGGCGTCCTTGCGGGCCTCGGCGAGCGCGACCCGGACCGACAGCTCGGTGATGTCGGGCAGGAACTCGTGCAGCGGCGGGTCCAGCAGCCGGACGGTTACCGGCAGTCCGTCCATCGACTCGAACAGCTCGATGAAGTCGGCCTTCTGGAGCGGCAGCAGCTGGCTGAGCGCGGCGTCCCGGTCGGTCTCGGTGTCGGCCAGGATGAGGCGCTCGACCATCTCGCGGCGCTCACCGAGGAACATGTGCTCGGTGCGGCACAGGCCGATGCCCTGGGCACCGAACCGGCGGGCGCGGGCGGCGTCCTCGGCGTTGTCGGCGTTGGCCCGTACGCGCAGCCGGCGTACCCGGTCCGCGTAGGCCATGATCCGGTGAACGGCCTTGACCAGCTCGTCGGCGTCCTCGGCACCGGCGTGCATCCGGCCCTCGAAGTACTCCACGACCGGGGACGGCACGACCGGCACCTCGCCGGCGTAGACCTTGCCGGTGGAGCCGTCGATGGAGACGACGTCACCCTCCTCGATGACGGTGCCGCTGCTGGTCGTCATCCGGCGGGCCTTGGTGTCGACCTCCAGCTCCTCGGCGCCGCAGACACAGGTCTTGCCCATGCCGCGGGCGACGACGGCGGCGTGCGAGGTCTTGCCGCCGCGGGAGGTGAGGATGCCCTCGGCGGCGATCATGCCGTTGAGGTCGTCGGGGTTGGTCTCGCGGCGGATCAGGATGACCTTCTCGCCGGAGCGCGACCACTTGACGGCGGTGTACGAGTCGAAGACGGCCTTGCCGACCGCCGCGCCCGGGGAGGCGGCGATGCCGCGGCCGATCGTCTCGGACTTCGCGCCGAGGTCGAAGCGGGGGAACATCAGCTGCGCCAGCTGCGCGCCGTTGACCCGCTGCAGGGCCTCGGCCTCGTCGATCAGGCCCTGGTCGACGAGCTGGGTGGCGATCCGGAAGGCGGCACCGGCGGTGCGCTTGCCGACCCGGGTCTGCAGCATCCACAGCTTGCCGCGCTCGATGGTGAACTCGATGTCGCACAGGTCCTTGTAGTGCGTTTCGAGCGTTTCCATGATCTGCATCAGCTCGTCGTACGACGCCTTGTCGATGTTCTCGAGGTCGGCGAGCGGCACGGTGTTGCGGATACCGGCGACGACGTCCTCGCCCTGCGCGTTCTGCAGGTAGTCGCCGTAGACGCCCTGGTGGCCGCTGGCGGGGTCGCGGGTGAAGGCGACGCCGGTGCCGGAGTCGGGGCCCAGGTTGCCGAAGACCATGGAGCAGACGTTGACCGCGGTGCCGAGGTCGCCGGGGATGCGCTCCTGGCGCCGGTAGAGCTTGGCGCGGTCGGTGTTCCACGAGTCGAAGACCGCGCGCACCGCGAGGTCCATCTGCTCGCGGGGCTCCTGCGGGAAGTCCCGGCCGGTCTCCTTGGACACGATGCCCTTGAAGTGCGCGACCAGGCTCTTGAGGTCGGCGGCGTCGAGCTCGATGTCGACGCGGACGCCCTTGGCCTGCTTGGCCTCCTCCAGCGCCTCCTCGAAGAGCTCGCCGTCCACGCCCAGCACGGTCTTGCCGAACATCTGGATCAGGCGGCGGTAGGAGTCCCAGGCGAACCGCTCGTCACCGGCCTGTGCGGCGAGGCCGGAAACCGATGCATCGGAGAGGCCGATGTTGAGGACGGTGTCCATCATGCCGGGCATGGAGAACTTCGCCCCGGAACGGACCGATACGAGCAGCGGGTCGTCGGCCTGGCCGAGCTTCTTGCCCATCTGCTGCTCAAGGGCGTCCAGGTGCTCGGAGACCTCGGCACGCAGTGCCGCGGGCTCGGTGCCGCTGTCGAGGTAGACCTTGCAGGCCTCGGTGGTGATCGTGAAGCCGGGAGGGACCGGAAGTCCCAGGTTGGTCATCTCGGCGAGGTTCGCACCCTTGCCACCGAGGAGGTCCTTGAGCTCCTTGTTGCCCTCGGTGAAGTCGTAGACGAACTTCACGGACGAAGGCTGGGTTACGTGGGGATCTTGCGTTTCCGGCACGGCACTGACTCCTCGCCGACGGGCTGCCCTGACGGCGAGGAACATACCCAGATCGAAGGCGCATGGGTACGTCCACTTGGTCGACATACGTGCGTAACCAGCCGTCCGCCACTGGATCGAAAGTGATCATGCATTCGGGCGTAACTTCATTACCTGAATGCATCACTCCGCTACGCAGTCAAAACAGCTTTGTATGCTACTCAGAGCAACGGATGGCGTAATCCTTCGAACACATGACGCATGGCACCCGGTGCCACCATTGGAGAGATGGAGCCCCATCGGTAGCGCTCATCTGAGCGCAACCCCTATCAGGGGTGGCGAGAATCACGCGCTCATGTGTGACCGGGTCCCATCATTTGGACCTCTTCAGCCTCTCGCTCGACGACCCGTTCACGGAAGACATCGACCGGGACACGCACCCGGTCCCCTGCGGCCGGCGGATCCGGGCGTCGCCATCGGGCCAAGTTCTCGCCCCACGGCTATCGACCGCCCCTCGCCTCCCTCGCCTCCCCTGGCCCCTCTCACCCCTTGGCCCGGCGTCCGCTCCGTCGCGGCCGGGGGTCCTGGCCGTCCAGCAGCTCCAGGCGCCGCTCCGCGCCCCGGGTCTCGACCTGCAGCACGATCCGGCCCAGCAGATCCGCGAGGTCCAGCGCCTCGTCGTCGCTCAGGGCCTCGGTGACAAAGGCTTCCTCGGTGTGAAACTCCGGGAAGACCCTGATCATCAGCCGCTCGCCCTCGGGGGTAAGGGACAGCAGGGCGAGCCGCCCGTCGGCCGGATGGGTCCTGCGCTCCAGCAGGCCGCGGCCCTGGAGCGTGCGGGCGACGCCGGTGAGCGTGCCCTTGGAGATGCCCGCGTCCTCGGCGACCCGCCACGTCTCCCGCTCGCCCCAGATCCAGACCACCCACAGCACGACGAAGGAGGTCCAGGACAGCTCGGCGTCGCGCAATACGGAGTTCTCGAAGTACTGCCGTACGGCGGCCGCGGCACGGTAGAGGCTCGCGACCGCGGCCATCCGCTCATGACAGACGGGGACGGGGGTCTCACCGAGTCTGGCCTGGACCGCCTTCTCCGTATCCGCGAGGGAACGGCGCCCGCTCACCACAACAGCTCCCCCCGCTTCCGCCCGGTCCGTAGGTGCCCGGCGCCCGCATGCACCCGGCAGGTGACACCCAGTGCCTATATGGCCTCAAAATGGACTCAAACGGTAGCGGCGGGTGAGGATCGTCCGCCCGCCGACACGCCCCGCACACCTGAGGCGTGCCTCCGAGTGGGCGCACCTCGGCTTCGGTACGAAAGCGGGCCCGGCACCTCCGCCACACGGGGGGGAGATGCCGGGCCGTGCACCAGGGGCCGGCGTCAGCCGCCCGACGTGTCCAGCTCCGCGTCGGCGTCCACGCCCGCGCAGTCGTAGGGGTCGTCCAGCCAGCCGTCCGGCAGGACGACGCGGTTGCGGCCGGAGGTGCGGCCGCGCGGGCCGTCCGCGCCCACCGGCCACGGCTGGTCCAGGTCCAGCTCCGACAGCAGCGCGTCCAGCTCGTCGAGCGAGGAGGTCACCGCCAGGCCGCGGCGCATCTCGGAGCCGATCGAGAAGCCCTTGGTGTACCAGGCGACATGCTTACGGAAGTCGATCACTCCGCGCTTCTCGTCGCCGATCCACTCGCCGAGCAGGGTGGCGTGCCGCAGCATCACCGCCGCGACCTCCTTGAGCGTGGGCTGCGCGTACCCCTGGGAGGCGTCGCCCCCGGCACCCGTGCCCTCGAAGGCGGCGACCAGATCGCCGAACAGCCAGGGCCGTCCCAGGCACCCGCGCCCGACGACCACCCCGTCGCAGCCGGTCTCCCGCATCATCCGCTGCGCGTCGTCGGCCGACCAGATGTCGCCGTTGCCGAGCACCGGGATCTCCGGGACATGCTCCTTCAGGCGCGCGATGGCGTCCCAGTCGGCGGTGCCGCCGTAGTGCTGGGCCGCGGTCCGCCCGTGCAGGGCGATCGCCGTGATGCCCTCCTCGGCGGCGATCCGCCCCGCGTCGAGGAAGGTGATGTGGTCGTCGTCGATGCCCTTGCGCATCTTCATCGTGACCGGCAGGGCCCCCGCGTTCGCCACCGCCTCGCGCAGGATCGAGCGCAGCAGGTTCCGCTTGTACGGCAGCGCCGAGCCGCCGCCCTTACGGGTCACCTTGGGGACCGGGCAGCCGAAGTTCAGGTCGATGTGATCGGCGAGGTCCTCTTCCGCGATCATGCGGGCGGCCTTGCCGACGGTGTCCGGGTCGACGCCGTACAGCTGGATCGAACGCGGCTTCTCGGTCTCATCGAAGTGGATCAGCTGCATGGTCTTCTCGTTGCGCTCGACCAGCGCCCGCGTCGTGATCATCTCGCTGACGAAGAGGCCCTTGCCGCCGCTGAACTCCCGGCACAGCGTCCGGAACGGGGCATTGGTGATCCCGGCCATGGGCGCGAGCACCACGGGCGGCTGCACCGTATGCGGACCGATCTGCAGCAGAGTCATGACGGCGATACCTTCGGCTTTCTTCGGCTTCCTTCGGCGGGACGGGCGAGCCGCGGCCGTACGGGCGGTCCGGCCACCGCGATCTCCCATTGTCCCGCACCCCGGGAGTGGCCCTGCCAGGACCGGGCACCCGGGATCGTTGTAGCGTTCAACCATGCCTGATCTCAGCCGCCGACGGCGTCTCCTGGTGCTGGCGGTCTGCTGCATGAGCCTGCTGATCGTCAGCCTCGACAACACCATCCTCCTGCCGTCCATTCAGCACGAGCTGCACGCCTCGGTCGCCGGTATGCAGTGGACGATCGACGCCTACACCCTGGTCCTGGCGGCGCTGCTGATGCTGTCCGGTTCCACCGCCGACCGGCTCGGCCGGCGCCGGATCTTCCTGGTGGGGCTGGTGGTCTTCGCGGCCGGCTCGCTGCTGTGCAGCCTGGCGCCGGGGCTGGAGTGGCTGGTGGTCTTCCGGATGGTGCAGGCGGTCGGCGGCTCGATGCTCAACCCCGTCGCCATGTCGATCATCACCAACACCTTCACCGACCCCCGGGAGCGGGCCCGCGCGATCGGGGTGTGGGGCGGGGTCGTCGGCATCAGCATGGCGGCCGGGCCGGTGATCGGCGGGCTGCTGGTGCAGAGCGTCGGCTGGCGCTCGATCTTCTGGATCAACGTCCCGATCGGGGCGCTGGCGTTCTTCCTGACCCTGCGCTACGTCCCGGAATCCCGCGCTCCCAAGCCGCGCCGCGTCGACCCGGTCGGCCAGTTGCTGGTAATCGCGCTGCTCGGCTCGCTGACGTACGCGATCATCGAGGCCCCGGACGCCGGCTGGACGTCCCCCGAGATCCTGGTGTTGGTGCTGGTGGCGGTGGTGTCCCTGGCCGGTCTGATCGCCTACGAGCGGCGCCGTAGTGAACCCCTGATCGATCTGCGGTTCTTCCACAGCGTGCCGTTCAGCGGCGCCACGGTCGTGGCGGTGTGCGCCTTTGCCGCGCTGGCCGGCTTCCTCTTCATCAACACGCTGTATCTGCAGAACATCCGTGGCCTGTCCGCTTTGGACGCCGGTCTCTACATGCTCCCCATGGCCGGGATGACGCTGATCTTCGCGCCGGTGTCGGGGCGGCTGGTCGGCAACCGGGGGCCCCGGCTCCCGCTGCTCCTCGCCGGTACGGCGATGGGGGCGAGCGGGCTGCTCTTCGCGGCCTTCGACGCACAGTCCACGAATGCGTTGCTGTTCACCGGCTATGTCCTGTTCGGCATCGGATTCGGCCTGGTCAACGCCCCGATCACCAACACCGCGGTGTCCGGTATGCCGCGTGCCCAGGCAGGGGTGGCCGCCGCCGTCGCCTCCACCAGCAGGCAGGTCGGGCAGTCGCTCGGCGTCGCGGTGATCGGCGCCGTACTGGCGGGCGGGGCGCACGCCGCCGCCTCCGCGGACGCCTTTGTCGCGGCCGGCCGCCCGGCGTGGTGGATCATCGCCGGCTGCGGCGCGGCCGTGCTGCTGCTCGGGGCCCTGACCACGGGCCGGTGGGCGAGGGCGACGGCCGACCGCACGGCGATGCTGTTCGACGACGGGGCACGGGGGCAGCAGGCGGCGGACGCGCGGTCCTAGTCGTCGGGGCGGATGGTCGGGGTGCCGAGGACGGAGGGCCGGGGGCCGGAGCCGGGGGCCTCTGGGTCTGGGTCTCTGGGTCTCTCCGGGTGCCCCTCAGGCCGTGACGAGTGCCGGGGGCTCCGCCGACCGCGCCGACCATGCAGCCTCCGCCGCCAGCAGTTCCAGCCGCTCCCGGGTCACCTCGTCGACCGGCGTGTAGAACAGCAGCTTGGGGCCGGGGTTGGGCCCCGTCCACAGGCTCGTTGCGGACAGCTGCAGCGTGCCCACCCGGGGATGCCGGAAGAGCTTGAGGGAGCTCATCGGGCGGATGACCTCATGCTGTGCCCAGATCTCCCGGAATTCGGACGACGCCTCCGTCAGCCGTGCGACCAGCGCCTTCCAGGCCGGCTCCGCGACATGCTCGGCCATCGACGCCCGGAACTTGGCGGCCATCACCCGCATCGTGGCGTCCAGGTCGACCACGCTCGCCCGCCACTCGGGGTGGGTGAACGCCAGCCACATGCAGTTGCGGTCCTCCTCGGGCAGCGCGTCGAGGTCGCACATCAGACGGCCGTATGTGGCGTTGTAGGCGCGGATGTCGAAGCGGCTGTTCTGGAGGACGGCCGGGAACGGCTCCAACTGGCGCAGCATCTGCCGCAGTTCGCGCGTGATCCCGGTGCACTCCGTGCCCGACGTCGGGTCGATCGCTCCGGCCAGCGCGAACAGATGACTGCGTTCGGCGCGGTCGAGCAGCAGCGCACGGGCGACCGCGTCCAGGACCTGCGGCGAGACGTGGATGTCCCGGGCCTGTTCGAGCCAGGTGTACCAGGTGACCCCGACGGCGCCCAGGTGCGCGACCTCTTCGCGGCGCAGTCCGGGGGTGCGACGGCGGGTGCCCCGTGGCAGCCCGACCTGCTCGGGTGTGATCCGCTCCCGCCGGCTGCGCAGGAAAGCGGCCAGCTCGGCCCGGCGGGCGGCATCGTCGCGCGGGGTGGTGGCGGGCCGCGGTCCGACGGCATGCCGTGCGGCAGTGGCGCCATCAGGGCCTGTGGCAGTCTGCGTCGAGGGCGTGTCCACGGTCATGGCTCCAGGGTGCCGCAGTCCGCAGCCGGTTGCCAGGTAGCACCGGTACCAGGATAAGGACACTCTGGTACCAGCCTGAGCGGTCGACGATCGTCGGTTCCGTGAGCGATACCCGAGCACTGACGACCACTACGGAAGCCCCGGCCGCACCCCCTGGCGCCCCGGCCGCCCTCGCGGATGCCGCGATCCCGGAGGCCCCGGGGATCCCGGCCGCACCGATGACACCGACGGCACGGATGGCACCGACCGCCTCGGATACCCGGGAGATCCCGGCGGTACCGGCCGCGACCGGCCCCGCCGCGCAGCGGCAGCCGGCCGCGACCGTGCTGACCCCGCTCGGCCTGCTGACCGTGCTGCTGGGCGCGGCCCTACCCATGATCGACTTCTTTATCGTCAATGTCGCGCTGCCGACCATCGACCACGACCTGCACGCGGGGCCCGCGATGCTGGAGATGGTGGTGGCCGGTTACGGCGTCGCCTACGCCATGCTGCTGGTGCTCGGCGGCCGGCTCGGCGACATGATCGGCCGCCGACGGCTGTTCCTGTGGGGCCTGGCCGCCTTCGGCCTCACCTCGCTCGCCTGCGGTCTCGCGCCGGACGCCGGGACGCTGGTGGCCGCCCGGGTCGCCCAGGGCGCGGCGGCCGCGCTGCTGCTGCCGCAGGTGCTGGCCACCATCCAGGCCACGACCACGGGCCAGCGGCGTGCCAAGGCCGTCAGCCTGTACGGGGGCACGGCCGGTGTCGCCAGCGCCGTCGGCCAGGTGCTCGGCGGCCTGCTGGTCTCCGCCGACCTGGCGGGCACCGGCTGGCGCGCGGTCTTCCTGGTGAACGTCCCGATCGCCGCCGCGGCCTGGCTGCTGGCCGCCCGTACGGTGCCCGAGACCCGGTCGCCGCACCCGAGCCGGGTGGACGGCCCCGGTACCGTGCTGCTCGCCGCCACCCTGATCACCCTGCTGCTGCCGCTGACCGAGGGCCGGGCGGCCGGCTGGCCCGTGTGGTCCTGGGTCCTGCTGGCCGTGTTCCCCTTCGCCGCCGCCGCTTTCCTGCTCGTCGAGCGCCGGGCCGAACGCGCCGGCCGCACCCCGCTCGTCCCGCCCTCGCTGCTGCGCATCCCCTCCGTGAACAGCGGACTCACCATGATCATCCCGTTCACGCTGGGCTTCGGCGGCTTTATGTTCGTCGTCGCCGTCGCCCTCCAGAACGGGCTGCACTACGGCCCGCTCGCGGCCGGGCTGTCCCTGGCGCCGCTGTGTGTCACCTTCTTCTTCGCCTCGCTGGCCGGTCCGCGGCTGGTGATGCGGTTCGGGCGGCGGGTGGTGATCGCCGGTTCGCTGATCCAGGGCACCGGCCTGATCGCCCTGGCGCTGACCGTGCACACGGGCTGGCCCGGGATATCGGTGGCCTCACTCACGTCGAGCATGGCCGTGCTGGGCCTCGGGCAGGGCCTGGTGCTGCCGGTGCTGATGCGCATCGTGCTGAGCGAACTTCCGGTGGCGCAGGCGGGTGTGGGCGGGGGCGTCATGGTCACCACCCAGCAGTCCGGCCTCGCGCTGGGCGTGGCCACCCTCGGCACGCTCTTCCTCGCCCTGATGCCGTCCCTCGGCATCCGCGACGCGATGCTCGCCGCCCTGCTGACGCAACTGGCGATCGTCGCGGGCACGACACTGCTCGCACTGCGCCTGCCCCGCCAGGTGCGCTGACCTGGGCGGACGCGGACGGACGCGGGCGGGAAACGACGGGAGACCGGGCGCGACTTACACATGACGGCTGACAATTATTGAAATCTGTCAGTCGTCATGTCATAGTGAGGACGGAGCAGTGGCAGGGCAGCAGCCCCGCCCTCATCCCTCCCCCCTTGACCCCCTTCTCCTTTCTCTCCCCTCCCCCTCCCCCTCGTCCCTCCCGTCCTCCAGGAGCACGCAGTGCAGACCCGCACCCTGGGCACCACCGGCCCACGGACCTCCGCCCTCGGACTCGGCTGCATGGGCATGTCCGCCCTCTACGGCGACAGCGACCGCAGCGAGTCCATCGCCACCCTTCACGCCGCCCTCGACGCGGGCATCACCCTGCTCGACACCGGCGATTTCTACGGCATGGGTCACAACGAACTGCTGATCAACGAAGCCCTGCGCACCGCCCCCGCGGCGGCCCGCGAAAAGGCGCAGATCAGCGTCAAATTCGGTGCCCTGCGCACGGTCGAAGGCGGCTTCACCGGCTATGACGGCCGGCCGGACGCGGTGAAGAACTTCGCCGCGTACTCCCTCCAGCGCCTGGGCACCGACCACATCGACATCTACCGGATCGCCCGGATCGATCCGGACGTCCCGGTCGAGGAGACCGTCGGCGCCATCGCCGAGCTGGTCGCGGCCGGACACGTCCGGCACATCGGCCTCTCCGAGGTCGGCGCGGAGACCCTGCGCCGGGCCGCCGCCGTCGCCCCGATCTCGGATCTCCAGATCGAGTACTCCCTCATCTCCCGCGGCATCGAGGAGGCGATCCTGCCGACCGCCCGCGAACTGGGCATCGGCATCACCGCGTACGGCGTCCTGTCCCGCGGTCTGATCAGCGGCCACTTCAGCCAGGACCGCAAGCTCGCCGCGAACGACTTCCGCGGCAGGAGCCCGCGCTTCCAGGGCGAGAACCTCGACCGCAACCTCGACCTGGTGGACGCACTGCGCAAGATCGCCGAGCAGAAGGGCATCTCGGTCGCGCAGACCGCCATTGCCTGGGTGCTCTCCCGCGGCGAGGACATCGTTCCGCTGGTCGGCGCCCGCCGCCGCGACCGCCTGACCGAGGCACTCGGCGCCCTGGAGATCACCCTCGACGGCGACGACCTGGCCGCCATCGAGCGCGCCGTCCCCGCCGGCGCCGCCGCCGGTGCCCGCTACCCCACCGACCAGATGGCCCACCTGGACAGCGAGCACTGACCCCGGGGGCGGCGTGACCGAAGGAGCGGGTACGGGGCAGGGATGGGAACAGGGACAGGTACCGTCCATACGGACCCAGCGCACGGATCCGGCACACGAACCCGGTGCACGAATCCGGCGCACGAATCCAGCGCACGAATCCGGTGTACCCACGCACCTACGGACCGGCGCCCATGCCCGTGCCGGTGCCGGCACACCCACCTGGTGTGCCACCGGCACCGCTCGCAGACCCAGCCCCTCCCCGCCCCGCCCCTCCCGAAAGGCCGACCGCCCCATGCCGCCCGAGACGTTGACCCCTGAGCGCATCCTCGAAGCCACCGAGGAGGTACTGCGCCGCTACGGCCCGGCCAAGGCCACGGTCGTGGACGTGGCGCGCGCCCTGGGCGTCAGCCACGGCAGCGTCTACCGCCACTTCCGCACGAAGGCGGCGCTGCGGGAGGCGGTCACGGAGCGCTGGCTGGACCGTACGAGCGAGGAGCTCTCGGTCATCGTCGCGACGGAAGGGCCGGCTCCGGAGCGTCTGGACCGCTGGCTGACCGCCCTGTTCGAGGCCAAGCGGCACAAGGCCGGTGACGATCCCGAACTCTTCGCCACCTATATGACGTTGATCGGCGAGAGCGGCGGAGTGGTCGACCGGCACGTCACCGATCTGGAAGCCCAGCTCACCACCATCATCGAAGCCGGCGTCAGCCAGGGCACATTCCACACCCCCTCCCCCGCCACCACCGCCCGCGCCGTCTTCGACGCCACCGGCCGCTTCCACGACCCGTGCTACGCCCCCGAGTGGTCCCGCCCCGAGATCACCGCCGACTTCGAGGCCGTCCGCGACCTGGTCCTCCGAGGCCTGCGCGGCTAAGGGCTGTCGTCAAAGCTCCTTCTGCCTCGCGGCGTTCAAGGAGAGGCCTGGAACACCCTGGAACCAGCGCGGTGCCCCCGTACATTCACCGGGTTCCCGTGCAAGGGGCACGGCGTGACCTGCCTGGGTGCTGACCCGTGCCGGTCCCGGCGACCGAAGCGAGCGCCCGGCCGGCGGCGTACCAGGTGCTGGTACGCCGCCGGCCGGGCGGCGCCGGCTCAGAGCAGCATGTGCGGATACTGCTCGGCACGGTGCTGGAAGGCCAGGACCGCGGGGTTCTGGACGGTGCCGCCGCGGATCTCGATCGCCCGGCGGATCGTGCCGTCACCGTCCCAGCCCGCCGGTCCTTCGAGGACCGACCGCAGGAACGGGATCAGCGCCTCGCTGTTCTCCCAGGTGGCCGCGTCCCACAGGTAGGAGGGGCTGTGGTCCACGCCGTAGTAGCGGACGTGGTCGCCGACGGTGAACATCGGGGCGTTGAAGGTGGTTGGCCGGGCCCAGGCGAAGCCCATGCCCTCGTCGCAGGAAACGTCGATGACGAGGGTGCCGGGCGCGAGCTTCGGCAGGTCCTCCTTGATCAGGAACATCAGCGGCGCCGCGGTGTCCTGGAGCACGCAGTTGACGATGATGTCGTGCCGGGCGAGGAAATCGGCCAGCGGCTCCGGGCCGTCCTCGGTGAGCGCGATACTGCGCCGCGGGTCGAGGGTGTCGTCAGCCTCGTCGTGGTCGAAGTGCACGATCCGCGCCGAGTGGATCGGTGAGCTGACGGCAGTGACACCGCGGGCGGTCAGCACGTCCACGTCGTGAACGCCCAGCGCGCTGAGCGCGGTGACCGCGCCGCGTGCGGTGGCACCGAAGCCGATCACCACCGCACGCAGCCGGCGGCCGTAGTCACCGGTCGCACCGGTCAACTGCATGGCGTGCAGCACCGATGAGTAGCCGGCCAGCTCATTGTTCTTGTGGAAGACGTGCAGGTTGAACGAACCCTCCTGGGTCCAGTGGTGCATCGCCTCGAAGGCGATCACGGTGAGCCTGCGGTCGATGGCGGCCTGCGTGACCTTCTCGTCCTGCACGCAGTGCGGCCACCCCCACAGCACCTGCCCGTCCCGCAGCTCCGCCAGATCCTCGTGCAGCGGCTTGGCGAGCAGGATGACATCACACTCGGCGATCAGTTCCTGGCGTGAGCGGAAACCCGCGACCAACGGTGCGAGCCGGCTGTCCGGGACGCCGAAGTACTCTCCGTAACCGGTCTGCAGATAGATGCTGGACTGGAGGTCGGCGTCGATGCGTCCGAAGTGCGCTGGGTGGATTGGCAGACGGTGCTCGTTCTCTTTACGGGTCTGCGACATGATTCCGAGCTTGAGCTGCTGCAAAGTACCCCTTTGATTACTCCCTGTTTAACACACACCCGGCGTGCGGGGACCCTGCCCGGCAGAACTCCTCCGTCCGGGCGCCCGGCGGCAACGGCATGCGTCTGCGCTAAGCGGCACGCGGCACGCGGCACGCGGCACGCAACGACCCGGCAACGACTGGGTCTGCGCCGCCAAGAGGGCCTGCCCGCCTGCCAGTGGTCGTCGGCTCGGGCACCGGCCTCGGGCGGCTCCCTCAGCTCGTGCCCGCCGTGCCGTGCAGGAAGAGGGCCCAGGCAAGTGCGCCGAAGGCGGCGGTGTGGGCGAGCGCGCGCACTATGTTCCAGGTGACCCAACGCCCCTCGAAGCTCCCCCGCGCGGCCTTGATCGCATCTGGACGGTCGGCCGGGAGACCGGGGCTTCCGGGGCTGCCGCGGCCGGTGCGACCGTCATCCCATGCGGCGTTGCCGAGCGCCTTGTCGAGGGCGTTGTTGAGCGGGACGTTGACACCGCCGGTCACGAAGAAGCCTGCCAGGTACAACGCCAGCGCCGCGAGGATCCAGGGCAGGGCCACCTGCCCTGGCCCGCTCCAGGCCAGGACCGTGGCGAGGACGAGCAGAGGGACCGGCAGCAGAAAGGGAAGCAGGAACCAGCCGTTGACGATCGCCCGGTTGATGTTCTGCATGGCCTGCACAAAGGTCCGGTCGGCGGACCGGCCGAGGCCGGGCATCACGGCATAGGCGAAGGCGGCGAACAGGCCGGCCATCAGGCCCGCGCCGAGGGTCGCGACCAGGAGCGTGACGGTCTGCAGGGCTCTCATGGCTCCTCCGTGTCCGTGCGTGGAACGAACCTATCGACGCCGGCCGCCACTTCGGAGCCCGCGAGGGCCTGTCGGCAAAGCCCCGGGGCGCAACGGTGGGCGCCACCCCGGGAACACCCGGCCCGGCGGAAGAGGCGCTACCCGGTCCTCCGGTAACTGCTGCCGTCCTTCGGCCGGGCCAGCAAGCCCGCCACCACGAGGTAGCGCCGCAGCGCCGAGCAGTCTTCGTGCACCGTCAGCAGCGCCTCGTTGACCTCACGCTCGCTGTATTCCCGGTCCCGCTCGAACAGCGTCTCCGCAAGATGCACGAGCAACTGCTCACGGCGGGCCGCCTTCCGCGGAATCGCCGTGAGCCGCCCCCGGGAAAAGAGAGAGGCCACCCCCTGTGACCCCCTCGACTCATGCTCAGACATGCAGGAAGCCTCCCCCGCCGCCCCACACCCGGGCAACGCATTTTCATGGGGACCGGGCCACGCACTTTCACAGGCCCCGGCGGCGCACTTTCACGAGCGAGACGTACGACGGCAAGCGAGCCACAGCCGCACTCCTCGGTTCACCTCGCCCGTCCCCGGGCCCCGGCTCATGTGATCAGCCAGGACCAAGCCTCGGGGGCGAACACACCCCGGTTCAGGAAAACGAGTCCGGAGCACTCACCGCGATGATCCCCCAGGGCCCTGGAGCCGATGCCTCCAGGGCCCGTCGCGGTGGCGGAGCCACGGGACAACCAGCGTGATCGGAGAGACACAACGCAGGTGGTCTCGTCTGGACGTCCAGCAGATCAGGCGATCGAGACCAACCGCGCGCCCCCGTCGGCCTCGATGATGGTGCCGGTGAGGTTGGCGTTGATGGCGGCCAGGGCCACCACCTCGGCAATCTCCTGCGCCGAGGCGATGTGGCGGACCGGCAGAGTGGCGGCGGTTTGCGCGAAGTACTCGCGCTTGGTGTCTTCCGGCAGGCCGTTCCACCAGGGCGTGTCGACGAGCCCGGGAGAGACGGCGTTCACTCGTATCGGTGCGAGTTCCGCGGCCAGCGGCCTGACCAGGGCCTCGACGGCACCGTTGAGGGCGGCGATGCCGGCGGTGCCGGGCATACCGGTCCGCGCGGTGATGGCGCTGAGCAGGGTGATCGACCCGTCCGGTGTCAGGTGCGGCAGGACCGCCTGGATCGTCGTGACATGCGGCCAGAACTTGGCCTCGAACGCGCGTCGCAGCATCGTCAGGTCAAGATCGGCTAACGGCCCCGGCCCTTCGCTTCCTCCGGCCGCCAGGACCAGCCAATCGATGCTGCCGATCGCCTCGGCGAGGGCCCTCATCTCGTCAGGACTCCCGGCGTCGGCCCGGTGCCCGATGAATTCGGCGTCGGTGGCGGCAAGGGCGTCAAGGCGCTCCTTGCTGCGGCCGGCGATGTGCACCGTGGCGCCACGCGCCCGCAGCAGACGGGCCGTTGCGAGCCCGATACCGGACGTTCCCCCGGCCACGAGGGCAGTGCGCTCAAACATGACGTCTCCTCATTTCGAACCGTTGCGTCTCGAATTAAGCTAGCCTCCGTAGTCATGGACAAGCAACTGCCTTCGGAGTCACGCCCGGGACGCAAGCGCAGCGAGGAGAGCCGGATGGCACTCCTGGTCGCGGCGTTCGAACTGGTCGGCGAGGTCGGCTACGCGGGCCTGACGATCGAAGGAATCGCCAACCGCGCCGGATGCGGCAAACAGACGATCTACCGCTGGTGGCCCTCCAAGGCCCACGTTCTCCTCGAAGCGCTCGCGGTGAAAGCCGACCTGTACATCACGAACGTCGACCACGGCTCCTACGCCGACGATCTACGGGCCTTCCTGGAGGACACGTTCCGGCTCGGCGGCCGGCAGCGCGTCGTCGACATCCTGCGCGTGCTGATGGCGGAGGCCCAGATCAATGAGGAGTTCGGCCGGCTCTTCCGCAGCACTTTTCTGCAGCGGCGGCGCGACGCGCTCCAGGTCGTCCTCGATCGAGCCCGGACACGGGGCGACCTGCCGCCCCGTCCTGCCGCGTCCACCGTCATGGACGTCGTGTTCGGCACCTTGTGGTACCGCCTCCTGGCCACACGCCGGCCCATGGGCGACGACCTGGTCGAGGACCTCACGGCCGCCCTCGCACAGGCTGCACCACCCCCGATCAACACGGCGATCGACCTGGGAGACCAGCAATGACCCTTTCCCGCACCATCCTCATCACCGGCGCCACCGACGGCCTCGGCCTGGCCCTGGCCGAACGCCTGGCAGCCGAGGGCGCCAACCTGATCCTGCACGGCCGCAACCAGGCCAAACTCGACCGCGTCGCAGACGAGTTCGCGGGCCGCAGCGCATTCAGACCCCGGACCGTGACCGCGGACCTGGCCGACCTCGCCCAGGTCCGCCGCATGGCCGCTGAGATTCGCACATCGGTGGACCGGCTTGACGCCCTGGTGAACAACGCCGGAATCGGCAGCGGGCAACCTGACGGCCGTACCCGCCGCACCAGCACGGACGGCCATGAGCTGCGCTTCGCCGTGAACTACCTCGCCGGCTTCCTGCTCACCCTCGAACTCCTGCCGTTGCTGCGCGCGTCAGCACCGGCTCGCGTCGTCCACGTCGCCTCCATCGGCCAGCACCCGCTCGACTTCGACAATCTGATGCTGGAGCGCGACTACGACGGCACCCGAGCCTACGGCCAGAGCAAACTCGCCCAGATCATGTCCGGCTTCGAACTCGCCGCACGCCTGAACACCGACGAGGTCACAGTCAACAGCCTGCACCCCGCCACCTACATGCCGACCAAAATCGTCCTTGCCGAGGTCGGACACAGCATCGACACGCTGGACCAAGGAGTGACCGCCACTCACCGGCTCGTCACCGATCCGGAACTCGCCGGTACCACCGGACGCTTCTACAACCGCACCCGCGACACACGCGCCCATTCCCAGGCATACGACAGCGAAGCCCGACGGCGCTTGTGGCAGGCGAGTCTGAAACTCACCATGGCCGAGAGCCCGCATCGTGGAGTGCCGCGGAAGCCGGGGCCGGTGAAATGAGCCGTTTCGTCTGGGCTCGATAGTGAGCACGACGGGTCGAGGCAATGGCCGCCGCGGACAGCTACCGCCCGGGGCCGAACACCCACCGCCCAGGGCCGGACCGCGCTCACCCGCGAGGCGCAGCGCCCGTCCGCCCGTCCGCCCGTCCGTCCGCCCGTCCGCAGCAAGGCCGCGTCCGCTGGAGTTCGGTTGATCCGTAGGAGTGCACCGACCCGGTCCTTGTCGTTTCGCAGCCTGGTGAACCGGTGCGCAGACATACGTTTGGTGGGCCAGAGGTGCCAGAGCAGAGGGCGCCCGCCAGAAGCAGACAGCCGCTGAGCCAGGGGTAGCGATGCGTCAGACCAATCTCACCGGGGAGCCGGCCGACTACGTCAGCGCCCGTGAGGAGCTGCGGCAAGCCGAGATCGAGCTGATGCGCCATCGCGAACGCGTCGCCGGCCTGCGTCGGCGGCTGCCGCTGGGCCCTGCCGTCGATGACTACGCGTTCGAGGAGGGCCCGGCCGACCTGGAGGCCGGTGACGCGCCGGCACGGACCGTGCGGCTGAGTGAGCTCTTCACCCGGCCCGGTCGTGACCTGGTCGTCTACCACCTCATGTACGGCAAGAAGCAGACCGAGCCGTGCCCCATGTGCACGATGTGGCTCGACGGATTCAACGGCGTGGCCCGCCACGTCGCGCAGAACGTCGACCTCGCGATCGTCGCCGCGGCCGGCCTGCCCGCGCTCCGGGCGCACGCCCGGGACCGGAAGTGGACGAATCTGCGCCTGCTCAGCGCCGGGTCCGGAACCTTCAAATACGGCCTGGGCGGCGAGGACGCCGAGGGCAACCAGGACTCGACGGTGTCCGTGTTCACCCGCGACGACAACGGGTCGGTACGCCATGTCTACTCGGTGCACCCACGGATGTCCGACGACATCGACCAGCGAGGCATCGACCTGCTCAGCCCGGTATGGCATCTGCTGGACCTCACCCGCCAGGGCCGGGGCGACTGGTTCGCCGCACTCCACTACTAGATGCTCCACCGCACTCAACCACTGGACGTTCCACCGCCCCCAGGGGATGCCCGCTAACCGCCCACCCCGAGGAAGCGCAGCACCGCCAGCACCCGGCGGTGATCGGCGTCCGCCCTGGGCAGGTCCAGTTTGGCGAGGATGTTGTTGATGTGCTTGGCGACCGCGCTCTCGCTCACCACGAGCTGTGCGGCGATGCCCGCGTTGGAGCGGCCCTCGGCCATCAGGGCGAGCACATCCCGTTCGCGGGCCGTCAGCCGCTCCAGCGGATCGCTGGAGCGGCGCACCAGAAGCTGGGCGACGACCTGCGGGTCCAGCGCCGTCCCGCCGGCCGCCACCCTCCGCAGCGCCTCGATGAACTCCTCGACATCCGCGACCCGTTGTTTGAGCAGATAGCCGACGCCGCTGGTGTTCGTCGCGAGGAGGTCGGCCGCATAGCGCTCCTCGACGTACTGGGAGAGCATCAACACAGCGGTTTCCGGATACTTCTGACGTATCGACAGCGCGGCGCGCACGCCCTCGTCGGTGAAGCCGGGCGGCATCCGGACGTCCACCACCGCGAGGCCGGGCCGGTGCTCCTCGACCGCCGCCAGCAGCTCCTGCCCGTCCCCCGCCTCGGCCGCCACCTCGAACCCGGCCATCTCCACCACCTTGACCAGCCCGATCCGCAGCAGCACGGAGTCCTCGGCGATCACGGCACGCCTCACATCGGGCACGGCAGCTCCACGTTCATCACGGTCGGGCCCCCTACGGGGCTGCTCATCCGGAAGGTTCCGTCCACGGACCGCACACGTTGGGCGAGCCCCTTCAGACCGCTCCCCTCGGCCGGATCGGCGCCGCCCACACCGTCGTCGGCGATCACCACCCGCAGTATCCCGCCGAGCCGGGTGACCGTCACGTCCGCCCGGGTCGCCTCCCGTGCGTGCTTGGCGATATTCGTCAGCGCCTCGGAGACGACGAAGTAGGCGACCGTCTCGACGGCCGGTGCCGCACGCTGCGGCAGGCCGGGCGGCAGCTCCACCCGCAGCCGGACGGGCAGCGGGGCGCGGGCCGCGAGTCCGGACAGCGCGGCGTCCAGCCCCAGCTCGTCCAGAACGGCCGGATGCAGCCCGCGCACCAGGTTGTTGAGCTCCTCGATCGCGTCCTTCGCCTCGCGGTGCGCGGCGTCGATGACCTCCCGCGCCTCCGGGGGCAGATCCGTGAGCGTGGCCTTGGCCAGCCCCAGATTCAACGCCAGCGAGACCAGCCGCTGCTGCGCGCCGTCGTGCAGATCCCGCTCGATACGCCGCCGTTCGGCATCCGCGGCGTCCACGGCACCGGCCCGGCTCTCGGTCAGGTCCTCGACCCGGCGCGCCAGCTGATCGGACCGGCTCACTCCCAGCAGCGCCTGCCCGGCCAGGATCTCCAGCCGGACGAGTCCGGTGGCCAGTACCGGCACCGCGGCGAGCGCCACCAACCCCAGCACGGTGAGGTAGGAGGCCGTGGTGGTGTAGCCGGGGTGACCGGCCCGCCACTGCCACGGCGCCGCCCAGATCCACACCAGGACCGACGACGCCGCCAGTGCCGCCAAGAGCAGGGCCAGCAGCAGGAATTCCAGTACGCCGAGCAGCGGGCCGAGCAGCAGGTTGTAGCCGAACTGCCGCTTGGCCTCCGTGAACCCCAGCCGCGGCAGCTCCACCCCGCACAGCGCCCGGAACCGCCAGCGCTGCGGCCCGGTCAGCCCCCAGCCCGCGACGACCAGCAGGGGAAGCGTGAACGCCAGCATCACCGGCGTTTCGGGGTCCGGGTCGAGCGCGGTGCCGAGCGACAGCACCACCACCCAGAAGTGCAGCGCCAGCGGGAGGAGATGCAGCGTCATCCCGGCGGCTATGAAGGCGATGTCACGCCGCATACGGACGAGAGCCCGGCGCAGCCGGGGCGGGACGGTCATGAGCCAACCGTAGGAGGCAGGGTCACGCGGCGGCCATGACAGCAGTGTCCGCAGTGAGGGTGTAGCTGGTGCCACCCCAAGTCGGACAGCGACGTTACTGACGGTGGCCTGCGAAAACCGGAGTGTTGACGACGAGCCCGAGGGCCGGGTTCACGACTCCGAGAGAGACCCTTTCCATGACTCTGACCGCCTTCAACGCCCCGTTCAAGAGCGGCAGTTGCCCTGTCTCCCGCGGCGCCCGCGAAACCGTACGGCTCACCGCGGCGCGCCGGCTGCAGGGCAGGATCCTGGCCGGCGCCGGGCTCGCCCTCCTCCCGTGGCTCGGCTACCTCGCCGGCACCCTGCCGCCCGCCGAGGCCGCGGCCTGGGTCGTCCTGGACGCCCTGGAGGCTGCCGCCCTCCTCACCGCGGGCACCCGGCTGCTGCACGGCGACTCGCGCCTGCGCGCGCCCGCGGCCGCCGCGGCGGCCCTGCTCCTCGCCGACGCCTGCCTCGACCTGGCCACCGCCGCCCCCGGCACGGAGCTGGCCACCGCCCTCGCCATGGCCGTCGGGGCGGAATTACCCCTGACGGGCCTGTGCGCCTGGCTTGCGTCACGGCGGACGTGAGAGGCCGGGGGGCCCAGGGAATCGGCCCAGGGGATCGACCTAAGGGATGGGCCCAGGGGGGCGGTCTAAGGGGCGGGCCCTGGTAATCGGCGCAGTCGGCGGACCTAGGGGGCGGGCGAACACATCCCGTAAGGGGTGCGAAGGCCCCCTGCGGGCCACAACGCGAGAGCGCGGGGAGGCATTCCCGAGACAAAAGCGCCGGCCGGCCCCGGAGAAATCCGAGCCCGGCCGGCGCTTGAGGTCGCGCCCGAGGTCACACCTGACGTAAGGCACGCCCAACGTCACACCTGAAGTGCCCCCAGGCCACACCTGACGTCACAGGCAGGCGCCGCCCCGCGAAAGGACCGACGCCGCCCCGCAAAGGGACCGGCGCCGCCCCGCGGAGGACTAGCAGCCGAGCAGCCGCGCGCCCAGGTAGGCCTGGATCTGGTCCAGGCTGACCCGCTCCTGCTTCATGGTGTCGCGCTCGCGCACGGTCACCGCGTTGTCGTCGAGGGTGTCGAAGTCGACCGTGACGCAGAACGGCGTGCCGATCTCGTCCTGGCGGCGGTAGCGGCGGCCGATCGCGCCCGCGTCGTCGAACTCGATGTTCCAGTTCTTGCGCAGGTCCGTGGCCAGGCCCTTCGCCTTCGGCGACAGCTGCGGGTTACGGGAGAGCGGCAGCACCGCGACCTTGACCGGCGCCAGGCGCGGGTCGAGCTGCATGACGGTGCGCTTCTCCATCTTGCCCTTGGCGTTGGGCGCCTCGTCCTCGATGTACGCGTCGAGCATGAAGGCGAGCATCGCGCGGTTCACACCGGCCGCCGGCTCGATGACGTACGGAGTCCAGCGCTCGCCGGCCTCCTGGTCGAAGTAGGAGAGGTCCTGGCCGGAGGCCTTGGCGTGCGCCGACAGGTCGTAGTCGGTGCGGTTGGCCACGCCCTCCAGCTCGGAGAACTCGGTGCCGCCGAAGTTGAAGCGGTACTCGATGTCGGCGGTGCGCTTGGAGTAGTGCGAGAGCTTCTCGGCCGGGTGGTCGTACCAGCGGATGTTCTCCTCGCGGATGCCGAGGTCGCGGTACCAGTTCCACCGCTCGGCCATCCAGTACTCCTGCCACTTCTCGTCCTCGCCCGGCTTGACGAAGAACTCCATCTCCATCTGCTCGAACTCACGGGTCCGGAAGATGAAGTTGCCGGGCGTGATCTCGTTGCGGAAGGACTTGCCCATCTGCGCGATGCCGAACGGCGGCTTCTTGCGGGACGTCTGCTGCACCTGGGCGAAGTTGGTGAAGATGCCCTGCGCGGTCTCGGGACGCAGGTAGGCGACCGAGGCGGTGTCCTGCGAGGGGCCGAGGTGGGTGGAGAGCAGGCCGGAGAACTGCTTGGGCTCGGTGAAGCTGCCCTTGTTGCCGCAGTGCGGGCAGTTCAGGTCGGCGAGGCCGTTCGCCGGGAGCTTGCCGTGCTTGGCCTCGTACGCCTCTTCCAGGTGGTCGGCGCGGAAGCGCTTGTGGCAGGAGGTGCACTCGGTGAGCGGGTCGGTGAAGGTGGCGACGTGGCCGGACGCCTGCCACACCTCGGGGGCCAGGATCACCGACGAGTCGATACCGACCACGTCTTCGCGGGAGGTGACCATGGCGCGCCACCACTGACGCTTGATGTTCTCCTTGAGCTCGACGCCCAGCGGACCGTAGTCCCAGGCAGCGCGGGAGCCGCCGTAGATCTCACTGCAGGGGTAGACGAAGCCACGGCGCTTGCTCAGGCTGACGATGGTATCGATCTTGTCGGCGGCCACGGTGCTCTCTTCATTACGACGACGAACGATGGATGGGCGGCGCCCGAACGCCTCGATGGGGGGTGGTGGGGAGACGGGTGGGCGAATAGTTCAGGGTACCGGCGGCCATACCCTCTGGATCAAATCGGTTCCGGCCCCGTTGTCGCCCCGCTCACACCCACTCACCTGTTGTTGACAATCGTTTCCAACATTGTTGAAAATGAGTGTCATGAACATACGCCGTCACATATCCACCGCGGCCCTCGCCGGAGTCTCGGTGATCGGCCTGCTGGCCCTTACCGCCTGCTCCCCCGCCGGCGGGGCCCGCACCGAGGACGGCAGGCTGCGGGTGACAGCGTCCTTCTACCCCATGTCATTCCTCGCCCGGCAGATCGGCGGGAAGTACGTCGAGGTGACCGACCTCACCAAGCCGGGCGCCGAGCCCCATGACCTGGAGCTCACCCCGCGGCAGACCGGCCAGCTCGGCGACTCCGGCGCGATCGTCTACCTCAAGGGCCTGCAGCCCGCCGTGGACGACGCGGTCGCGCAGTCCGGGAACAAGCACGTCGCCGACGCCGCCGCGCTGACCTCCCTCGAAAAGCACGGCACCGAGGTCGACGGCCACCACCACACCACCGGCGACAACCACTCGCACTCCGAGGCCGAGGGCGGCAACGACCCGCACATCTGGCTCGACCCCGTGAAGTACGCCGAGGTCGCCAAGGGCGTGAACAAGACCCTCGCCAAGGCCGACCCGCACCACCGGGCCGCCTACCAGAAGAACACCGATGCGCTGGTGAAGAAGCTGGACCGGCTGGACAAGGAGTTCCGGGACGGGCTGAAGAAGCGGTCCTCGGACACCTTCCTCACCACCCATGCGGCCTTCGGCTACCTCGCCGAGCGCTACGGCCTGACCGAGGAGGCCATCAGCGGCCTCGACCCCGAGTCCGAGCCCAGCGCCCACCGCATCAAGGACCTGCACACCCTCGCGGCCGCGCACCACGTCTCGACCGTCTTCTTCGAAACCATCGCCAACCCGGCCACCGCCAAGTCCCTGGCCGGCGACCTGCACCTGAAGACCGACGTCCTCGACCCTCTGGAGGGGATCAACGGCAAGTCCCGCGGCAGGGACTACTTCGGAGTGCAGCGCGCCAACCTCGCCGCGCTCCAGAAGGCGCTCGGCAGCAAGTGACGGACACCGGACAAGCGGCGGACACCGGACAGGCGACGGGCACCGGACGATCGACGGACACCGGACGATCGACGCGCACCGGACAAGTGACGGACACCCGCAAGTGACGGAGACCGCACCACACGTGACGGAGGTCACCATGAACCAGTCGCCCGGCCAGCCGGTCATCGACCTGCGCGGGGCCACCGCCTCCCTGGGCGCCCGGCCCGTGCTGCGCGGCGTCGACCTGACGGTGCACACCGGCGAGGTCGTCGCACTGCTCGGCGCCAACGGCTCCGGCAAGTCCACCGCCGTCCGCTCGGTGATCGGCCAGGTCCCGCTCAGCGGCGGCGAGCTGACCCTCTTCGGCACGCCGTTCCGGCGCTTTCGGGACTGGGCCCGGATCGGGTACGTGCCGCAGCGCACCACCGCGGCCGGCGGCGTCCCCGCCACCGTCGGCGAGGTCGTCACGGCCGGCCGGCTCGCCCGTACGAAGCTGGGGATCCTGCGCAAGGCCGACCGGGCCGCGGTGCACCACGCCCTGGAGCTGGTGGGCATGGCGGACCGCGCCAAGGACTCCGTCAACGCGCTCTCCGGCGGCCAGCACCAGCGGGTGCTGATCGCCCGCGCACTGGCCGGCGAACCGGACCTGCTGATCATGGACGAGCCGATGGCCGGCGTCGACCTGGCCAGCCAGGAAGTGCTCGCCTCCGCACTGCGCGAACAGGTCGGCCGCTCCACCACCGTCCTGCTCGTGCTGCACGAGCTGGGCCCGCTGGAGCCGCTGATCGACCGTGCGGTGGTGCTGCGCGACGGCTGTGTGGTCCACGACGGCCCGCCGCCCGAGGCCGTGGGCCAGCATGCGCTGCCCGGCCATGACCATGTCCACCCGCACGCCGACGCGGCGGCGGAACCGATCCGGACGGGGCTGCTGAGCTGATGCTGCGATCTTCGGGGGACGACCCCCGCACCCCCAGCCGACACCCGAGCACCGGCGCTCGTTCGCGAGGTGGAGCGACATGGAAATCCTGAACTACGCCTTCATGCAGCGGGCCCTGATCGCCGCCCTGATCGTCGGCGTCACCGCCCCCGCCATCGGCATCTACCTCGTCCAGCGCCGCCAGGCCCTGATGGGCGACGGCATCGGCCATGTCGCGCTCACCGGCGTCGGCCTCGGCTTCCTGCTCAACACCAGCCCGGTGTGGGTCGCCACTGCCGTCGCCATCGCCGGCTCCGTCGTCATGGAGCTGATCCGCTGGTACGGCAAGACCCGCGGTGACCTGGCGCTGGCCATGCTGTTCTACGGCGGTATGGCGGGCGGCGTGATGCTGATGAACCTCTCCGACGCCGGCTCCAACGCCAACCTCGGCACCTACCTCTTCGGCTCGATCACCACCGTCTCGCCCCAGGACATGACGACGATCTACGTCCTGGCCGCCCTGGTACTGGCGATCACGATCGGCCTGCGCCGCCAGCTGTTCGCCGTCTGCCAGGACGAGGAGTTCGCCCGGGTGACCGGCCTGCCGGTGCGGCTGCTCAATCTGCTGGTCGCCGTCACCGCCGCGGTCACCGTCACCGTCGCCATGCGGGTCGTCGGACTGCTGCTGGTCAGCGCCCTGATGGTGATCCCGGTCGCGGCCGCCCAGCAGATCAGCCGCAGCTTCGCGCTCACCTTCGCGGTGGCCGTCGCGATCGGTGTCGCGGTCACCCTTACGGGCACCGCCACCTCGTACTACGTCGACGTGCCCTCCGGCGCCACCATCGTGCTGCTCGCCATCGGACTGTTCGTGCTCTTCACGGCGCTCGCCGCGCCGCTCGCGAAAAAGCGCGCCAGGGCTGCCGCGGAGGGCTCCGAGGGGTGCACCCTGGAGGTACCCGGCGGCCGCGCCGCCCCGGACGATGTGAGCGTGGCCGGATGAGCGCGGGCAGGAAGGTGCCGGCGGGTACCGTGAACACAGCTGCGTACGCGTAAGCGTTCCCCCGGTGGTCCGGTCATCACCTGGCACAATGGCGGGACGCACGTGCAGGGGGAAGCCCTGACGTCCTAGGGAGGCAACGGTGGCGACGAGCGCGGGATCTCCGGTACGCGGCCGGTCGACGCGGCAGCGGACCGCGGTGTCGGCCGCACTCGACGAGGTCGACGAGTTCCGCAGTGCGCAGGAGCTGCACGACATGCTCAAGCACAAGGGCGACTCGGTCGGGCTGACCACCGTCTACCGGACGCTGCAGTCCCTCGCCGATGCCGGTGAGGTCGATGTGCTGCGCACCAGCGAGGGCGAGGCGGTCTACCGCCGGTGCAGCACCGACGATCACCACCACCATCTGGTGTGCCGGGCCTGCGGCAAGGCCGTCGAGGTCGAGGGCCCCGCGGTGGAGAAGTGGGCCGACCAGATCGCCGCGGAGCACGGCTTCCGGGATGTCGCGCACACCATCGAGATCTTCGGAACCTGCGGGGAGTGCGCCGCGCGGGCCGACGGGAAGCAGTAGCGCCCGTACGGACGACAGCGTGAAGGGCCGCCTCCGACGACCGGAGGCGGCCCTTCACGCGTCTGCCCGCAGGCGCCGCCGTCAGGTCGCGGTCTCGCCCTCCGCCAGCTGCGCGCCGCCGAACCTGCGGTCCCGCTTCGCGTACTCCAGGCAGGCCTGCCACAGGTTCCGGCGGTCGAAATCCGGCCACAGAATGTCCTGGAAAACCATCTCGGCGTACGCGCTCTGCCAGATCAGGTAATTCGAGGTCCGCTGCTCACCGGACGGCCGCACAAAGAGATCCACATCCGGCATGTCCGGGTAGTACATGTACTTAGCGACGGTCTTCTCATTCACCTTCGACGGGTCCAGCTTTCCGGCCCGCACATCCGCCGCGATGGCCGCCGCCGCATCGGCGATCTCGGCCCGCCCGCCGTAATTCACGCAGAAATACAGCGTCATGGCGTCATTGTTCTTGGTCTGCTCCTGGGCGATCTGGAGCTCCTGCACGACCGACTTCCACAGCTTCGGCATCCGCCCGACCCAGCGGATACGAATACCGAGCGCGTCCATTTCGTCCCGGCGGCGCCGGATCACATCGCGGTTGAAGTTCATCAGGAACTTCACCTCGTCGGGCGACCGCTTCCAGTTCTCCGTCGAGAAGGCGTACAGCGAAAGATTCTTCACGCCCATTTCGATGCAGCCCTTGAGGACGTCCATGACGACGCCCTCGCCGACCTTGTGCCCCTCGGTACGCGGCAGCCCGCGCTCCTTGGCCCACCGGCCGTTGCCGTCCATGACGACCGCCACATGGTTCGGGACGAGCTCACCGGGGATCTTCGGCGGCCGCGCACCGGAAGGGTGCAGCTCGGGCGTCACGTACTCACGTCGATTACGGCCCAGAATCCCGCGTCGTGCCATGCGGCCCACGTCTCCTATGTATCTTGAGGGCGTTTTTGCCTTGAGGGGCGTATGTGTCTTGAGGTGGTCTTCGCTATTTCTCTACGTACCGGAGGGAACGCAGGCCCCGCTCCAGATGCCAGTGCAGATACGCCGTGACGAGGCCGCTGCCCTCCCGGGCGTGACGGGCCTCGCAGGCGTCCGCGGTCTCCCAGTCGCCGGTCAGCAGCGCGCTGAGGAGCCCGATGGCCTCAGAGGAGGGTACGACGCTCCCCGGAACCCGGCAGTCACCGCAGGTCACCCCGCCCGCCCCCACCGAGAAGAACCGGTTGGGGCCGGGCAGCCCGCACCGTGCGCAGCTGTCGAAACTCGGCGCATAGCCGTTGACGGCGAGCGAGCGCAGCAGGAAGGCGTCCAGCACCAGATGCGGCTCGTGCTCGCCGCGGGCCAGCGTCCGCAGCCCGCCGACCAGCAGCAGGTACTGCTGTACGGCGGGCTCGCCCTCGTGGTCGGTGAAGCGCTCGGCGGTCTCCAGCATGGCCGTGCCGGCCGTGTAGCGGGCGTAGTCCGTGACGATCCCGCCGCCGTACGCCGCGATCGTCTCGCTCTGCGTGCACAGCGGCAGCCCGCGCCCGATCAGCTCGCTGCCGCGCGCATAGAACTGCACATCGACATGCGAGAACGGCTCCAGCCGCGCCCCGAACTTCGACTTCGTCCGCCGCACCCCACGCGCCACCGCACGGACCCGGCCGTGGCTCCGGGTGAGCAGCGTGATGATCCGGTCCGCCTCACCCAGCTTCTGGGTGCGCAGCACGATGCCGTCGTCGCGGAACAGACTCATGGCGCCATTCTCGCGCATGGGGGAAGCGGACCGGTCCGGGCGGGCCCTCAGGCCCGTTCGCCCCGGCTGCGTGCGTTGACGTAGGCGGTGGCGACGCTCAGCCGCTCGGCGACGGTGTCCCGCGGGTGCGGTGCGGGCTCGGCGGGACACGGCGGGGCCCCGTCGAGCGCACCGGCCAGCCGCCGGGCGACGTCCATCGTGCAGCGCCCCAGTTCCACGAGCGGCGGCAGATACCGGTGCTCGTACGAGACGGGGTCGGGGCGCAGGGAAGGCAGCACGACGCCGACGCGGGCGAGGGATTCCCGCAGCTCCGTCGTCACGGTTTCCACTTCCTTGGGCTGAGTCATGATCGTCCGCACTTTCCGTGAGGGGTTTCACTGTTCGCATTCAGAGCGTGACGGTGCGGAACTAGGCTGGGCAAGGAGGACGGCAATACAACTGCCGTGAAACTGAAAGGAGTTAGGCCATGGCCAATGCCTCGCGACAAGCGGCCTGGGAATTCTGGGGTGCAGAACTCAAGCGACGTCGGGAGGAGGCCCATTTAACCCAGGAGGCCCTGGGGCGGCTGGTCTTCGTATCCGGCGGCTACATCAGCCAGTTCGAGCAGGCGTTCCGCAAGCCGCAGCTGGATGTGGCGGTGCGGATCGACGGGGTTCTACAAACCGATGGTTTTTTCGAGCGGACCTGGCGACAGCTGATCGACGACCAGCGGTACGCGGATTATTTCGCGGCAGCGGCGGACCTGGAGGGGCTGGCGAACAAGATCTGCGAGTTTGAGCCCATGATCGTGCCAGGGCTGCTGCAGACAGCGGCGTACACACGGGCATTCATGCTCGCGGGCAACCCGTTCGCGGCAGAGGAGTACATCGAGGACAAGGTACGCGCCCGGCTCGACCGAGCGGTCATCCTCAAGGACGCTACGCGCCCTGTGTATTGGGCGGTACTGCACGAGGCCGTGCTTCGCGTACCAGTGGGCGGCCCGGCCGTCATGGCCGAGGAGCTGGAGCGCATCGCGCAGCTTGCCCGCGAGCGAAAGATTCTGCTGCAGGTCCTCCCGTTCACTGCGGGGGCGTATCCGGTCATGGGCAAGTCGTTGCGGCTCATGGAGTTCGACGACGCCCCGCCAACCGCCTATACAGAAGGCGCGTATTCGGGGAATTTGCTGGACGATCCTGCCGTGGTGAAGCGAGCACAGGAGGCTTACGATCTGTTCAGGGCCGCCGCGCTGTCGCCGGAGGCGTCCCTGACTCTGATCGAATCGGCGGCGGAGGACTACAGACGATGCGCGAGTTCGACCTGAGCACCGCCCAGTGGCGCAAGAGCAGCTACAGCGATGACAACGGCGGCAACTGCGTCGAGGTCGCTCACGACTTCCCCGGCGCTGCCTCCTGGCGCAAGAGTAGCTACAGCGACGGGGACGGCGGCAATTGCCTTGAGGTCTCCGACAGTCACCCCGGCGTAGTCCCCGTCCGCGACAGCAAAACCCCCCACGGCCCGGCGCTCACCATCCCGGCCACCCGCTGGACCGCCTTCGTCGACGCCGTCAAAGCCGGGCAACTCGACGCCTCCTGACAGTCTTTCACCAGGCGTTCACACCAGTCACACAAAGGCCCCGCCATCCCACTGGATGACGGGGCCACATCACGTTATCGTCCGGGGCATCGCGGGCGGAAGGCGACCTTCCGCACTTCTCCGTCCCCCTAGGGAAGTGGCCCTCACGGCACGTCAACAGCCCGGTAGCATCCCGTGATGATCGGCAGCACAACGCCGTGATGGCCGGCCGACCCCGTCAGTACCCCAATTGAGGATCTCGATGACATCCATACCGGAGGCGCTGTTGTGGTGCCTCAGCGCAGGTACGGCCGCCGCCGTGGTCCTGGCGGCGCTCTCGATCCGCGCGCGCGGACAGCGCGCCGGTCTGAGATCGCGCCTGTCCGCCGCTGAGGAACAGAACAGCGCCACGCTCCACAGCAATACGGAGCTGTCGGCCCGGCTGCGCGCCACCGAGGCCGAGATCCGGCACCTGTCCGGCACCAGGCTCCCCGACCTGACGCTGGCGCTGGCCCACCCGCATGTGCCCGTACCGGGGCTGCTGGACGCGCGGTTCACCGGGACGGAGACGGACCAGGCGCTGAACGCCGTACTGGAGCAGGTCAGCGACGCGATCACCAAGGAGCGGGCGCGCGTGGACGCGGCCGCCCAGTCCACCCTGCGCGGCGCCACCACCACCATCCAGGCGCTGCTCTACCAGCTCCAGTCGGCGCTGCAGGAGATGCAGCACCGCTACGACGACCCGAACGTCGCCCAGGACCTGCTGAACGCCGACTTCCTCAACGAGCAGGCGCTGCGGCGCATCCAGGCCACCGGTGTCGTCTGCGGCGCCTGGCCGGGCCTGACCCGCGAGGACTCCTACCTCGCCGAGCTGGTCGTCGGCGCCACCTCCCGGCTGCGCGGCTACGAACGGGTGCAGGTCAGCAACCAGTTGCGCGACCCGGTCGCCGTGGTGGCGCGGGCCGTGGAGCCGGTCGCGATCGTGGTGACCGAGCTGCTGGCCAACGCGCTGCACCACTCGCACCGTGAACTTCCCGTCACCATCACACTGCAGCAGGGCAACCGCGGTGCGTCGGTCATCGTCGACGACTACGGCGTCGGCATGCACGACGACGAGATCAAGGCCGCGATGGAGCTGCTGTCGGGTGACGACAGCTTCCTGCTCACCCAGCTCGGCGACCCGCCGCGGTCCGGGTTCGCGGCGGCCGGTCAGCTGGTGCGTCAGTACGGCTTCGGGGTGCACGTCGAGCCGTCGCCGTACGGCGGTGTGCGGGCGGTCGTGTACCTCCCGGGTGACCCCCTCCTCACCGTCCTCGACGAGAGCGCCCAGCCGATGTCCGTGATGGCTCCTCTGCCGCACCGTTCCGGGATGCCGGACCGTTCCGGGGTGCCGGACCGGGCCGGCTCCGCGCTGCCGACCGGCGCCACGACGCCGTCCCCGGCAGCCGCCGCGCCCGCCGCGCCGTCCGCGGCCTCGTACGAGGCGCCCGCCCCGCAGGCCGAGGGCGAGCTGCCGCGCCGGCGCCGCCGCAAGCCCGTCTCCGAACTCGACGAGAGTGCCGAGCGCACCGCACCGCCTCCCCCGCGCTCCCCGGAAGAGACCGGATCCCGTTGGGCCGCACTCCAGCGCGGTACCGAAACCGGCCGGGCAGCCGCCCAGTCAGAACCCCCTCGCAGTCCCGAAGGGAACGCTTAACCATGAACAGCCCCACCCGCCGCCGCGTCGCCGAGGACAAGTCCTGGGTGCTGGCGCCCCTCATGGAGTTGCCGCATGTGATCCACGCAGCGGTGATCTCCGGTGACGGTTTCATCGAGGGGGCCTCGCCGGGCCTGCAGCGTGACTCCGGCGAGGGTGTCGCCGCGATGATGTCCGCGCTCCAGGGCGCGGGCCGTGCCGTGACCGCGGCGTTCGCCGGGAAGGACGACACCCGGCTGCGGCAGACGGTCATCGAGTCCGACGAGGGCTTCGTCTTCGCGATACCCGCCGGCGAGAACACCTGCCTCGCCGTCTTCGCCGGTCCGGAGGTGAACATGGGCGTCGTCGCCCACCACATGCAGATCCAGGTGACGACCCTGGGCAACAAGGTCATGAACAGCCCGGCCCGGGATACGGGTAACCCCGTATGACCCCGCGCCAGAGCAGCGGCAGGCGCCTCGTGCCGGCCTATCTGGCCACCGGCGGACGCGCCCGTCCCAGCCGCAACACCCTGGACCGGCTCACCCTGCTGCACAGCGTCGGGATGCCGATCACCAGCGAGGTACGCCCGGAGGAGCACCGCATCCTGGAGCTGCTGCAGCCCGGGGCGCTGTCTCTGGCCGAGGTCGCCGCCCACCTTCACCTGCCGGTGAGCGTGGTGAAGGTGCTGGTGGCCGACCTCGTCGACGCCGGGCGGCTGCACGCCCGCGTCCCCATTCCCGAAGCCGAGCAATTCGACCGACAGATCCTGGAGAGGGTTCTCGATGGACTCCGCTCTCTCAAGTCCTAGCGCCCACGCCGACGCGAGCACCGGCAGCATGTACCTCTCCGGCGAGCACCAGACCCTGGTCAAACTCCTGGTGGCGGGGCCGTTCGGGGTCGGCAAGACCACGCTCATCCGCGCGTTGTCCGAAACCCCGCCGCTGCACACCGAGGAGGTCATGACCCAGACCGGTGCGATCGTCGACGAGCTCGCCGGCGTCCGGGAGAAGACCACCACCACCGTCGCCATCGACTTCGGGCGGCTGACGCTGCCCGGCGACATGGTGCTGTACCTGTTCGGCACCCCCGGGCAGAAACGGTTCCGCCCGCTGTGGGAGGACATCGCCCGGGGCGCGCTGGGCGCCCTCGTCCTCGCCGACACCCGCCGCCTGGCGGACTCCTTCGAGGTGATGGACATCGTCGAGGAGGCCGGGCTGCGCTACGCGGTGGCGGTCAACACCTTCCCCGACGCGCCCCAGTACAGCGTCGAAAAGCTCCGCGAGGCGCTCGATCTGCACCCCGAGACGCCGCTGGTGATGTGCGACGCCCGCGACCGGGAGCAGTCCGTCGACGCGCTGATCTCGCTGGTCGGGCACGTCCTGGCCCACACCCCCGAGGAGAACCCGAACCCGTGACTTCCCCGCACCAGCCGGGAGCCGCACCGCCACCGGGCTGCCCGGCGCACGCCGCCGCCCCGTACCAGCAGGCGCCGGGCCGGCCCGACGCCCACACCCCGGTGAAGCTCTACGGACCGGACTTCGCCGCCGATCCGCACCGCGTCTACGACCGGTTGCGCCAGTTCGGTGCGCTGGCGCCGGTCGAGATCGCGCCGGAGGTGACCGCGATGCTGGTCACCGACTACCGGGCCGCCCTCGACCTGCTGCACGACGACGCCACCTGGTCCAAGGACTCCCGCGAGTGGATGACCACGGTCCCGCCGGACTCGCCGGTCATGCCGATGCTGATGTGGCGCCCCAACCTCTTCTACGCCGACGGTCCTGCGCACGTCCGCTACCGGGACGTGGTCGTCGACAGCTTCAAGCTCGTCGAGCCGCACGAGCTGCGCGCCCGCGTCCACCACGCGGCGGACTCCCTGATCCGGCGCTTCGGCGCGCACGGCGAGGTCGATCTGATCGCCGACTACGCGCGGCTGATCCCGCTGCTGATGTTCAACACCCTCTTCGGGATGCCGGATTCGTACAGCGACCGGCTCATCTCGGCGATCGGGGGCATGCTGGACGGCAACTCCCCCGAGGAGGCCGCGGCCGCCAACGAGGCCTACACCAGCTACATCATGGAGCTGGTCGGCAGGAAGAAGGCCGAGCGCGGGCCGGACCTGACCTCCTGGTTCATGGACCACCCCAACGCGCTCAACGACGAGGAACTGATCCACAACATCCTCCTCACGATGGGCGCGGGCCACGAACCGCTCGCCAACCTCATCGGCAACGCGCTGTCGCGGATGCTCTCCGACGACCGCTACTACCACACCCTCTCCGGCGGCGCGCTGACCGCGCACGACGCCATCAACGAGGTGCTGTGGAACGACCCGCCGCTGACCAACTACTCCGCGCACTTCCCGGTCCGTGACGTCTTCTTCCACGGCACCTGGGTGCGCAAGGGGCAGCTGGTGATGGTGTCGTACGCGGCCGCCAACAGCCAGTTCGACACCACCGCGCAGGCGGGCCCCGGTGCGGGCGGCGGCTCGCACCTGTCCTGGGCGGCAGGACCGCACGCCTGCCCCGTGAAGCGGCATGCGCTGCTGATCGCCACCACCGCGATCGAGCGGCTGACCGCCTGGCTCTCGGACATCGAACTCGCCGTGGACGCGAGCGAGTTGCAGTGGCGCAACGGCGCGTTCCACCGGGCCCTGGCCGCGCTCCCGGCCCGCTTCACCCCGATCACCCCCGACCAGGCAGGAGCCACTCCATGGCACAACAGGGACAGCAGCCCTACGTCATCGACCCGGTCGGAAGCGACATCCACGGAGAGGCCGCCCGTCTCCGCGCGCTAGGCCCGCTGGCGCGCACCGAGCTCCCCGGCGGCATCGAGGCCTGGTCGGTCACCAGCCACACCCTGCTCAAGCAGTTGCTGACCGACGACCGGGTCTCCAAGAACCCCCGGGAGCACTGGCCGCTGTGGCAGCGCGACGACATCCGCGGCAGCTGGCTGCAGTCGTGGATCGGCGTCACGAACATGTTCACCGCGTACGGCGCCGACCACCGGCGGCTGCGCAAGCTGATCGCCCCGGCGTTCACCGCCCGCCGCACCGACGCCATGCTCCCGCGCGTGGAGGCCATCACCGCGGCCCTCCTGGACGACCTGGCCGCGCACCCCGTGGGCGAGCCCGTGGACCTGCGCGCCCGCTTCAGCCATCCGCTGCCGATGCAGGTGATCTGCGAGCTGTTCGGCTTCCCTGAGGGCGAGCAGCGCGCCGAACTCGCCCGCCTCGTCTCGGCCATCATGGACACCACGGCCACCCCGGAGCAGGCCGCCGCCACCGGCGCGGCCGTCCATGCGCTGCTGTCGGGCCTGGTCGCCGCCAAGCGCGAGCACCCGGCCGACGACCTGACGAGCCTGCTGGTCTCCGCGCGGGACGACGAGGGCGAGCGGATGACCGAGCAGGAACTGCTCGACACCCTCCTGCTCGTCATCGGCGCCGGTCACGAGACCACTGTCGACCTCCTCGGCAACGCCGTGCACGCGCTGCTCACCCACCCCGGACAGCTCCAGCTGGTGCTGTCGGGCGAGGTCGGCTGGAACGAGGTGATCGAGGAGACGCTGCGCTGGGCCCCCAGCATCGCCGCGCTCCCGCTGCGCTTCGCCGTGGCGGACATCGAGATCCCGGACGGCCCCACCATCCGCAAGGGCGAGGCGATCCTCCCGGCGTACGCGGCGGCCGGGCGGGACGCCGCGTTCCACGGCGAGGGGGCCGACGGCTTCGACGTCCGGCGCACCCGCCAGGAGCACCTGGCGTTCGGCCACGGCGTCCACCACTGTCTGGGTGCCCCGCTGGCCCGTATGGAGGCGCGGATCGCGCTGCCGGCCCTCTTCGCCCGCTTCCCCGGGCTTCAACTTGCCGTGCCACCCGAGGAGTTGGCGCCGACGGACGGCTTCATCTCGGGCGGTCTGCGCAGCCTGCCGGTGCGTCTGACGCCGGCCTGAACCGCCCGGCCGCTGCCGGTCACCCCGACCCCGTCGCCCTGCTGTGGTGGCGGGGTCGTTCCGGTTCCCGTGCGGCCGTCGCGCCGCGGGCCGGTCACGTAGGGCCGGCCGTCCCGCCCCTCAGGACGGGGTGCGCGCCGCCGCCAGCAGCCGGTTGGTGTCGGCGGGGCGGAGCGTCAGGGCGCTGCCGACGGTGCTCAGCACCTCGCGCTCCGCGGGCGTGTAGGAGCCGTCCGCGAGCGCGATACGGGCACCCTGGAGGAGGATCGCTTCGCGGCCGGCGGGGGCGAGGTGCGGGGCGAGCGGTTCCAGCGCCTCGTGGAGCTCTATGGCCAGCGCGGTGCCGCACGGGTCCAGCCCCTGGGGTGCGCAGTGGCCGCCGGTCACCGCGTCGTAGGTGCCGGTGAGGCGGCCGGTGTCGGCGGCGAGGGCGGCGAGCAGGGTCAGCAGTTCGTCCTCGGAGCAGTCCGCGAAGCCGGCCGCGCGGACCGTGTCGACGGCGGTGTCACGGACGGCGCGGGAGGACGTGCCCCCGGCGGCCAGCAGGGCGAGGGTGACGGTGTGGACGGCGTCCCTGAGCATCGCGGAGAAGCGGACGGTGGTGGGGTGGTCGAGGGCGTCCGGGCCGAAGCGGCCGTGGCAGGCCGAGCACTCCAGGACCGGGCCGGTGGCGCCGCGGGGCACGAGCGGGACGCCGAGGACGGTGAGGCGGCGGTGGCCGGTCCGGCGGAGGTAGTTGCGGTCCCCGCCGCAGTCCGGACAGAAGAACTCGCCATCGGCGACGGTGCGCCAGGACGTGCGCACACCCATCACACACACCTTGTGCCTCACGTCAGCCCTCCGTAACTCCCCCGTAGCCCTCCGGGTACGGGTGGGGTCCCCGGGGAGTACCCCATGGCGCCCTCGCCGTATGGGACGTGATGTTAGCCACATACGTGATGCGGCGTCAGCACCTCGTACCGGACAACCGGCCGGACAACTGGCCGGATGACGGAGGCCTCTGCCCCCTTGCACGGGAGGGGCAGAGGCCTGAGGGCGCTGTGAACTGCGTGGCCGTCAGGAGGCGGGCGGCGGATGAGGCGGTCGCGGGTCCTGGTGGCGCCGCGGGCCGGGCTTGGCCGAAACGGTGAGGGTACGGCGGGATCCCACCGGGTTCCCCGTCACCCCATCGAGGTCATCAGGGCGCGGGTCACCTGGTGCGCCTGGTTGTCCAGGCCGCGGGCGTTGGGGTGGACGAAGGTGCAGGCCTCGCCGGAGCCGGGGATGGTCTTGCACAGTTCCGACGGGGTGTCGGTCTGGTCGCCGTCACCGGTGAGGTTGTCCCGGACGCCGTACATCCACTTCGCGTCGCCGCTCTTGCACACCCCGTGGTTCACGCTGGGCCCGTAGGTGTCGACGTAGAGCGCGGCGTGCTCCTCGGCGTGCCGGTGGAGCAGTCCGTTCAGTCGCTTTTCGAGGCCGTCCAGCCAGGGCATGTCGCCCTTCTTGACGCTGCCGAGCTGGTTCCAGTGCAGGAACGAACAGCCAGTGCCGTCCGGGACGATGGCGGGGTAGCCGACGACGGCGATCCTCGCCTGCGGTGCGCGCCGGTGGATCACCGTCATCATGCGGTCGAAGTCGGCGTCGAGCTGCGCGAACCGCTCCTCCAGCCAGCTCGCCCCCGCTCCGCCGGTGTAGTGGTCGGTGCAGGGCTTGGTCTGCAGGGGCTTGGTGATGCCCAGTTCGAGGCAGGTGCTGACGATGGACCCGAAGCCGAGGGAGTTGCCGCCGATGCCGACGGTGACGTAGTCGGTGCCGGGGGACAGCGCCTCCACCTGCGGGGGCAGGTCGGACCAGCCGCCCGGGGGCGGGACCGACGGCGGTCCGTAGATCTTGGCGGCCGGCTGGGGCCCCAGGACCCCGTCGACCACCTCGGCGGCCCCGCAGGTCGCATCCGTCAGGTGGAACCCCAGCTGACGGGCGACCTGGTGCGGGTAGTTGCGCGCGGAGCGGCCGCAGCCGTCGCCCTCCTCCCAGGGGCGGACGAACACCCCGGCGCTGTAGGAGTCGCCGAGCGCCACATACTCCGGCCGGTCCGCCGCCGCGCGGGCCGGTGCGCCCGAGGCCGCCGGGGCGAAGGCGGAGGCCACCACGGCCAGCGAGGCGGCCGCCGCCACGAGGAGCCGGGAGAGTGCGGGCATGCCGTGTCTGCTCATCTGCACGTCCTTGGTGTCCGGCGTCGTGGCCTGTCCGACGAGCGCCGGTCACCAAAAGTACTGACGCGTTTACTGAACGTGACACGGCGGGGGTTCAAACCCCACCTTCAGGTGGCGGGGTCGCACAACGGCGCCCCCGCCGCTCGGAGAGAGCGACGGGGGCGCGTGCGGGACGGTGCGACTGCCGGGTGCGGTCAGCGGCCCGCGCGGTTCACGGCGGAGACCACGGCCTTCAGCGAGGCACGCGTGGTGTTCGCGTCGATGCCGATGCCCCACAGCACCTTGTCGCCGATCGCGCACTCGATGTACGAGGCGGCCAGCGAGGAGGCGCCCTCGCTCATGGTGTGCTCCTGGTAGTCGAGCAGCCGCGCGTCGATGTCCATGCCCTGCAGCGCGTCGAAGAACGCGGAGATCGGGCCGTTGCCGGTGCCGACCAGCACGGTCTCCGCGCCGTCCACCTCGGCTTCGACGGTGAGGGTGTCGATGCCGTCCTTGTCGGTGGTGGTCTGGCCGTTCCTGACCTGGATGCGGCCCCACGGGTTGTGCGGGTTGGGCAGGTACTCGTCCTGGAAGGCGGACCAGATGGCGGTGGGGGTGACCTCGCCGCCCTCGGTGTCGGTCTTGTCCTGGATGATCCGGGAGAACTCGATCTGCATCCGGCGCGGCAGGTCCAGGTGGTGGTCGTTCTTCAGGACGTAGGCGATACCGCCCTTGCCGGACTGCGAGTTGACGCGGATGACCGCCTCGTAGGAGCGGCCGACGTCCTTGGGGTCGATGGGCAGGTACGGGACCGCCCACTCGATGTCGTCCACGGTCTTGCCGGCGGCGGTGGCCTCGGCCTCCATGGCGTCGAAGCCCTTCTTGATGGCGTCCTGGTGGGAGCCGGAGAAGGCGGTGTAGACCAGATCGCCCGCGTAGGGGTGGCGCGGGTGGATCTCCATCTGGTTGCAGTACTCGCTGGTGCGACGGATCTCGTCGATCTGCGAGAAGTCGATCTGCGGGTCGACGCCCTGGGAGAACAGGTTCATGCCCAGCGTCACCAGGTCGACATTGCCGGTGCGCTCGCCCTGGCCGAACAGGCAGCCCTCGATGCGGTCGGCGCCCGCCATGAGGGCCAGCTCGGCGGCGGCGACGGCGGTGCCCCGGTCGTTGTGCGGGTGCACGGACAGGCAGACGTGCTCACGCCGGGACAGGTGGCGCGCCATCCACTCGAAGCGGTCGGCGTGGGTGGACGGCGTCGAACGCTCCACGGTGGCGGGCAGGTTCAGAATGATCTCGCGGCCCTCTTCGGGCTGCCAGACGTCACAGACCGCCTCGCAGACCTCCAGCGCGAAGTCCAGCTCGGTGTCGGTGAAGATCTCCGGGCTGTACTGGTAGCCGAAGATCGTCTCGTCGCCCAGGATCTTGTCGGCGTACTCCATGACCAGCCGGGTGCCGTCCACGGCGATCTGCTTGACCTGCTCCTTCGAGCCGCGGAAGACGACCCGGCGGAAGGTGGGCGCGGTGGCGTTGTAGAGGTGCACGGTGGCCCGGTGGGCGCCGCGCAGCGACTCCACGGTGCGCTCGATCAGCTCCTCGCGGGCCTGCGTCAGGACGGAGATCGTCACGTCCTCGGGGATCGCGCCCTCTTCGATGATCGAGCGGACGAAGGCGAAGTCGGTCTCGCCGGACGACGGGAAGCCGACCTCGATCTCCTTGTAGCCCATGCGTACCAGCAGGTCGAACATCTCGCGCTTGCGGGCCGGCGACATCGGGTCGATCAGCGCCTGGTTGCCGTCCCGCAGGTCGGTCGACAGCCAGCGGGGCGCGGCGGTGATGCGCTTGTCGGGCCAGGTGCGGTCGGGGATGTCCACGGCCTCGTAGCGGCCGTACTTGTGGACCGGCATACCGGAGGGCCGCTGCAGCTGCGTCGCGTTGGTGACCGGGGTGGGCCGGCCGACGGGATGGCCTGCGGGGCTCGACGGATTCGTCATGGTGCGTGGGGCTCCTCGTGTGTCCGCTGGGGTTCCCCCTGCTCCTGGGGAGTCAGGGAGGGCCGACGGGGCGAAAAGATCGCAACACCGAACTCCGCGGGGAGGGGGTCGGCCTACGACTACAGGCCCTCACCGCGGCAGCTAAGGAGAAGCAGCCCGAAACGCATGATGCACAGCACCTTAGCCGAGGTCGGCCCTGGAGGGCGGTCGCGTATCAGTATGCGGGACCGGGCGGACTTTGTTCCCCAAATGCGACCAACCACACTTTTTCGGGAATCTTGGACGCGGGGAGTGACAGCCGCATCACACAGTGCCACCGTTTGTCCATGGACCTCAACGACGCACAGTCAGATCCCGCCACCGGCCACACCCCCGTCTTCTGCACGATCATCCCGCCGCACATCCTCGACAACCTGGCGCAGTCCGACGACCCGGAGCGGCACGAGCCCGCCCGCCGCACCCTGGAGCACGACCACGCACGGCGCACCGAGCGCCGCGAACTCGCCGCCCGCGGCGGGCTGACCCCGGGAGCGCCCGGCGCCTCCCCCGACAAGCCGAACCGCACCGTCTACGACGCCCGGCACACGGAGAACCTGCCCGGTCACAAGGTGCACGCGGAGAAGGACGGCCCCGCCAAGGACGCCTCCGTCAACCGCGCCCACGCCGGCCTCGGCGCCACCTTCGAGCTCTACCTCAAGATCTACGGCCGGAAGTCCATCGACGGCGCGGGCCTGCCGCTCAACGCCACCGTCCACTATGGCCAGAAGTACGACAACGCCTTCTGGGACGGCGAGCGGATGGTCTTCGGCGACGGCGACAACGACCTGTTCAAGGACTTCACCATCCCCGTCGACGTCATCGGCCACGAGCTCACCCACGGCGTCACCCAGTACACCGCCAACCTCACCTACGAGGGCCAGCCCGGTGCCCTCAACGAGTCCGTCTCGGATGTCTTCGGCGTGCTGATCAAGCAGTACGCCCTCGGCCAGACCGCCGACCAGGCCGACTGGCTGATCGGCGCCGACCTGCTCGGCCCGAACGTCACCGGCACCGCGCTGCGCTCGATGAAGGCCCCGGGCACCGCCTACGACGACGACGTCCTGGGCAAGGACCCGCAGCCCGCCACGATGAAGGGCTATGTCCGCACCACCGACGACAACGGCGGCGTCCACATCAACTCCGGTATCCCCAACCACGCCTTCTACCTGGTCGCCACCGCCCTCGGCGGCAAGGCCTGGGAGCGGGCGGGGCAGGTCTGGTACGACGTCCTGACCGGCGGCAAGCTCTCCGCCGACGCGCAGTTCGCCGACTTCGCCGCCCTCACCGTCAAGGCCGCCCAGGCCCGCTTCGGGGCCGGCGACGAGCACGAGGCCGTGGTCAAGGCCTGGACACAGGTCGGTGTGACCCCGAAGTAGCGGCGCCACGAGGTCCGCGGGGCGGGCGTCGCCGGCAGGCGCGCCCGCCCCGCGCACGGTTAGCGTGGCCGTACGGGGTAGAAGTCCGTCGGAGAACGTCGGAGGAGTCGTTATGCGCATTCACGTTCATCGCACCGGCGGTTTTGCGGGCGTCGACCGCCGCGCCGAGGTCGACACCTCGGGCCGCGCGGACGCCGAGGACTGGCAGGCCCTGGCCAAGGACGCCGTCGCCACCGGCCGCACCGAGCCCCCCGTCGGCGTGCCGGACGGCTTCAGCTACCAGATCACGGTCGACGGCCGGACGGTCTACTGCTCCGACCCCCGGCTCACGGACGACCAGCGCAAGCTGATCACCAAGGTGATGAAGGAAGGGGCTTAGCGGCCGGGGGCGCCGCCACCTGCCGGGGGGCGGTCTGTGCGGCGTCCCGGCTTCCTGCCGGGGACGGCCGGTGCGGCGTCCCGACTTCCTATCGGGGCGGGCCGGTGCGGCGCTCCAACTTCCCGTCGCCGCCCACCCCTTGACACCGTTACCGCCGGTTACAAAGATCCGGCGCATGACGACCGAACCGGTGCCCGCCCCGCTGCCCCGCTTCCCCCGTGACTTCGTGTGGGGGGTGTCCACATCCGCCGCGCAGATCGAGGGGGCGGTGGAGGAAGACGGGCGCGGGCGCTCCGTCTGGGATGTCTTCGCGGCGCGGGCCGGGCGGATCAAGGACGGGTCGGACGCCCGGGTGGCGACCGACCACTACCACCGGTACCGCGAGGACGTGGGGCTGCTCCGGGAGCTCGGGGTCGGGGCGTACCGGTTCTCGGTGGCCTGGCCACGGGTGGTGCCGGACGGGGACGGGGCGGTCAACGGCGCGGGGCTGGACTTCTACGACCGGCTGGTGGACGCGTTGCTGGCGGCGGGCGTCGCACCGGTGCCGACGCTCTTCCACTGGGACACCCCGCAGGCCCTCGAAGAGCGCGGCGGCTGGCTCCGGCGGGAGACCGCCGAGCGCTTCGCGGCGTATGCGGACGCGGTGGCGACGCGGCTCGGGGACCGGGTGGAGCGGTGGATCACGCTCAACGAGCCGGCCGAGGTGACCTTGCTGGGGTACGGGCTGGGACAGCATGCGCCGGGGCGGCAGCTGCTGTTCGACGCGCTGCCGGCCGCGCACCATCAACTGCTGGGCCACGGGCTGGCCGTACAGGCGCTGCGGGCCCGCGGGGCGCGGAGCATCGGGATCGCCAATTCCCACGGGCCGACCTGGACGGCGAGCGCGTCGGAGGCGGACACCGCGGCGGCCGGCCTCTACGACCTGCTGCTCAACCGGCTGTTCGCGGAGCCGGTGCTCCTGGGGCGGTACCCGGACGAGGAGCTGGCGGCGCTGTTGCCGGGGCCGGTCGCGGAGGACCTGAAGGTCATCGCGGAGCCGGTGGACTGGTACGGGATCAACTACTACCAGCCGACGCTGGTGGGCGCCCCGGGGACGGAGGCAGCCGCGGGGGCGGAAGGAGCCATGGGGACGGAGGGAGCCGCGAGGACGGAGGAGGCCGCGGAGGCAGCTGAGGCTACGGGGGCGGAAGACGCCGCGGGGACCGACTTCGGCGGGATCCGGCTGCCGCCCGAACTGCCCTTCGCTCCCCGGGAGATCGAGGGGTATCCGCGCACCGACTTCGGCTGGCCGGTGGTACCGGAGGCGCTGACCGAGCTGCTGGTGTCGTTCCGGGAGCGGTACGGGGACCGGCTGCCGCCCGTAGTGATCACCGAGAACGGGTGCTCGTACGAGGGGACCGAGGACCGGGAGCGGATCGCGTTCCTGGACGGGCATCTGCGAGCGCTGCATGCCGCGATGGCGGCCGGGGTGGACGTGCGGGGCTACTTCGTGTGGTCACTGATGGACAACTTCGAGTGGGCGGAGGGGTACGCCCGGCGGTTCGGGCTGGTGCACGTGGACTACGCGACGCTGGAGCGGACGCCCAAGGCCTCGTACCGCTGGCTGCAAGGCGTGCTGCGGGAGCAGGCCCGGGGATGAGCGGCCCGGCTCCCGAGGCGCTTGCGGAGCCGTCGCAGCGGGCCGGGCGGGCGTGGACCGCCGCGCTGTCGCTGGCCAACGGGGCGATCTGGGTCGGGTGGTACGGGCCGCTGCAGATCCTGCTGGCACTGCAGGCCGCCGAGCTCGCGCCGCCGGGGACGCCGAAGGAATCGGTGCTGGCGTGGGTGACGGGGGCGGGGGCCGTCGTCTCGATGGTGGCCAACCCGCTGTTCGGGGCGCTGTCGGACCGTACGGCCTCGCGGTTCGGGCGGCGTACGCCGTGGATCGCCGCGGGGGTCGCGGGCGGCGCCGGCGCGCTCGCCCTGCTGGCCGGGGCGCGCTCGGTGGCGGTGATGGTGCTGGGGTGGTGTCTGGTGCAGCTCACCCTCAATGCGGCCTTCGCGGCGATCACCGCGGCGGTGCCCGACCGGGTCCCGCGGCGGCAGCGCGGGGCGGTGGGCGGCTGGCTGGGTGCCGCGCAGATCCTGGGCGTGGTGGCCGGGACGGGCCTGGCGACGGTGGCAGGGGGCGTGGCGGCGGGAGGGGCGGACGCCGGAGGCGCGGTCGCGGAGGGCGTGACAGCGGGAGGGGTGGCCACGGGAGGAGTGTCCGCGGGCTATCTGGCCTGTGCCGGTTTCGTGGTGCTGGGCACCCTGCCCTATGTGCTGTGGCACCGGGACCCGGTGCTGCCGGCCGGGCGGCGCCCGGCGCTGAACCTGCGGGCGCTGGCCGCCGGGTTCTGGATCAGTCCGCGCCGCCATCCCGATCTGGGGTGGGCCTGGCTGACCCGCTTCCTGATCAACCTGGGCAACGCACTGGCCCTGCTGTACCTGCTGTATTACCTGCGCGATGTGCTGCACCACCCCGACCCTGGCGGCGGGGTGCTGATACTGACCGCGGTCAACGGCGTGACCCTGCTGGGCACGGTCGTCGTCGGCGGCTTCTGGTCGGACCGGGTCAGGCGGCGGCAGCCGTTCGTGCTGTGGTCCGGGGTGATCATGACGGTGGCGACCGGGCTGCTGGCCGGGTGGCAGACCTGGCCGGGCGCGCTGTGCGCCGCAGCACTGCTCGGGGTGGGGTTCGGCGTCTTCACCTCCGTCGACTTCGCACTGATGACACAGGTGCTGCCGGCCGCCGCGCACCGCGGCAAGGACATGGGCGTCATCAATATCGCCAACGCACTGCCACAGGTGGCCGCCCCCGCGCTGGCCGCGCCGATCGTCCATCACCTCGGCGGCTACCGGATGTTGTACGCGGTCGCGGCGGCGGTCGGGCTGGTGGGGGCGCTGCTGGTACGGCGGATACGGGGCGTGGCCTAGAGGCCGGCGCCCCGCGGAAAGGGCCTGCGGACCCGGCGTCGAAGGGAGACTGCGCGGCATCCCGGGGTGCGTGTTCACCGGCACTCGGCAGGGGACGGCGCGCCCGCGCGCCTATGGCGTGGAAGGCAGCGGCGGGACCACACAGAAAAACGCCGGTCGGCAGGTCCGACGACACCCTCGTGGACCCGGACCCGGACCCGGTCTCGGACCCGGACCCCGTCTCGGCTACACCCTGGCCGGCCGGGCTCAGAAGCCCAGTTTGCGCAGCTGCTTCGGGTCGCGCTGCCAGTCCTTGGCGACCTTGACGTGCAGATCCAGGAAGACCGGCGTGCCGAGCAGCGCCTCGATGTGCTTGCGGGACTTCATGCCGACCTCCTTCAGGCGCTTGCCCTTGGGGCCGATGATGATCCCCTTCTGGCTGGGGCGCTCGATGTAGACATTCGCGTGGATGTCGAGGAGGGGCTTGTCGGCGGGGCGGTCCTCGCGCGGCAGCATCTCCTCGACGACCACCGCGATGGAGTGCGGCAGTTCGTCGCGGACGCCCTCCAGCGCGGCCTCGCGGATCAGCTCGGCGACCATGACCTGCTCGGGCTCGTCGGTGAGATCACCCTCGGGGTAGAGCGGCGGGCTCTCCGGGAGCATCGGCACGAGCAGGTCCGCGAGGAGCGCCACCTGGCCGGCCCCTCGCCCGTCACCGCCCTTGTCCGAGGGGCTGCGCCCCGCCTCTTCCAATGCGACCGCCGAGACCGGGATGATCTCGGCCCACTCGATGCCCAGTTCCTTGCCGAGCTGGTCGATGGCGATCAGCTGGGCGGCCAGCGTCTTGGAGTCGACGAGGTCGGTCTTGGTGACGATGGCGACCTTGGGGGTCTTCTTGATGCCGGCCAGCTCCGCCGCGATATAGCGGTCGCCGGGGCCGATCTTCTGGTCGGCGGGCAGGCAGAAGCCGATCACGTCCACCTCGGACCAGGTGGTCCGCACGACGTCGTTCAGCCGCTCGCCGAGCAGCGTGCGCGGCTTGTGCAGACCGGGGGTGTCGACCAGGACCAGCTGCGCCTCGGGGCGGTGCACGATGCCGCGGACCGTGTGGCGGGTGGTCTGCGGGCGGTTGGAGGTGATGGCCACCTTCGTGCCGACGAGAGCGTTCGTGAGGGTGGACTTGCCCGCGTTGGGGCGGCCGACGAAGCAGGCGAAGCCGGCGCGGTGCGCGGCGGAGGACTCTGTACGAACGCTCATGGCGCCCATTCTCCCCGATGCCGGGCGCGACTCCGACCAAACGGCCGCGGCGGCCGGTACGCGGTGGCCCGCTGCGGCCGGTGAGCCGCAGCCGGTGGGCCACCCCCGCACGCCGTCCGCACGCCGTGCGTATGACACCCGTGGACCGTCCGCACGCCGTCCGTACGACACCCGTGCACCGTCCGGCCGTCCGTCCGTACGGCCCCCGCGCTCAGGCCGTTGCGTCGCCCGCCGGCACGGTGCTGCGCAGGGCGCCGTCCGGGCCGGCGACCAGGACGGGCGTCGCGGGCCCGCCGAGGTCCCGTACGGCCGCGCGGTCCGCGTCGGCGGCGCGCTCGGCGTCGGTGACCACGGCCGCGGCCTCCAGGGACGTGGCCCCGCTGGCGACGGCCATCGCCACGGCCGTCTGCAGCGCGCTGAGCTGCAGCGAGTCCAGGGCGACGGTGCCGGCGACATAGGTGCGGCCGGTCTCGTCGCGGACGGCGGCGCCCTCGGGCACGCCGTTACGGGCCCGCGCGGAGCGGGCAAGCGTGATGATCTTGCGGTCTTCCGGGTCCAGCGGTGCGGCTTCGCTCATACGGGCGAGCATATGCGGGGCCGCGGACGGCGGCGGGAAAGGGGGCGGCCGGTCCGGCGCCGCGGACGAGGTGTGCGCGGCGCCGCGGCGGACGAGAAGGGTGGCTGCCCCGGTCCCCCGCTCCGGGGCAGCCTGCGCGGGAAGATCTCTGTGACGATTTCTCTCACGCACGGCGGCCGCCCTACCGGCGACCGCCAGAAGATCTTTCCATGCGGCACACGGCATAATCCAGCCCCACCGGAAATGATTTCAAGAACATTTCCGGTGCACTGGAGATAAGTAACCTTGTGGAGTTCGGTGGCGAAGGTCATTCCCGCCACCACAAAGAATTACGCGGTGAATTCCTTATCCGTTCAGCCGGCCGAGCGGCCGCCCGCCCAGGGCTCCTCGGACGCGCTCGCACTCTCGCTGCGCACCGGCTCGCAGACCACCGTGATGATCTTGTTGCGGCGGCCGCCAGGGGACTCCGCGGTCAGCCGGAGCGCCTTCAGGCCCGGGTCGGACGCGTCCTCGGAGAGGTCGACCTCGGCGGTGGCGCCGGCGATGGGCACCCGGCCGAGGAGCTTGGCGAGCAGTCCGCCGACCGTTTCGACGTCCTCGTCGTCCAGCTCGGCCAGCCCGTACAGCTCGCCGAGGTCGCCGATGTCCAGCCGGGCGGTGACGCGATAGCGGCCGTCGCCGAGATCTTCGACGGGCGGCAGTTCCCGGTCGTATTCGTCGGTGATCTCGCCGACGATCTCTTCCAGGATGTCCTCGATGGTGACAATGCCGGCGGTGCCGCCGTATTCGTCGATGACCACCGCGACATGATTGCGGTCCTGCTGCATTTCGCGCAGCAGATCACCGGCATTCTTGGTGTCGGGGACGAAGACGGCGGGGCGCATGGCGGTGGAGACCAGCTCGTTCTCGGCGTCGCGGCTGATGTGGACCTTGCGAGCGAGGTCCTTGAGGTAGACCACGCCGACGACATCGTCCTCGTTCTCGCCGGTCACCGGGATGCGTGAGAAACCGGACCGCAGGGCCAGGGTGAGCGCCTGGCGGATGGTCTTGAAGCGCTCGACGGCGACCAGGTCCGTGCGCGGCACCATCACCTCACGGACGAGGGTGTCACCGAGCTGGAAGACGGAGTGCACCATCCGGCGCTCCTCGTCCTCGATCAGCGACTCCTTCTCCGCGAGGTCGACCAGCGAGCGCAGCTCGGCCTCGGAGGCGAACGGGCCCTTGCGGAAGCCCTTGCCCGGGGTGAGGGCGTTGCCGAGGAGGATCAGCAGCTGCGGGACGGGGCCCATGATGCGGGCCAGCGGCAGCAGCACATAGGCGGCGGCGGTCGCGGTGTTCAGCGGATGCTGGCGGCCGATGGTCCGCGGCGAGACGCCGACGGCGACATAGGAGACCAGCACCATCACGGCGATGGCGACGGTCAGCGCCTGCCACGTCTTGTCGAAGGAGCGCAGGCAGGCGTAGGTGACCAGGACACCGGCGGCCATCTCGCAGCCGACCCGCACCAGCAGGGCGACATTGAGGTAGCGGGTGGGGTCGGCGGCGACCGCGGCGAGCTTGGCGCTGCCGCGTCGCCCTGAGCGGACGGCTTCCTCGGCCCGGAAGCTGGTCGTCCGGGCCAGACCGGCCTCCGCGCAGGCGGCGAGCCAGGCGATCACGACGAGCAGGACCGCGACCGCGATCAGCTGGGTGGTCATCACGGCGTCCCGTCAGGTCACGGTGGGGGCCGGCGAGGGGCCGGTCAGGCCCTGCTCGGTCCGCCAGCCGTCGATGATCGCCGCCTGCAGGCCGAACATCTCGGCCTTCTCGTCCGGCTCTTCGTGGTCGTAGCCGAGGAGGTGGAGCACGCCGTGGACGGTGAGCAGCTGGAGCTCTTCGTCCATGCTGTGCCCGGTCGGGGCCTCCTCGCCCTGCTTCTTGGCGACCTCGGGGCACAGCACGATGTCGCCGAGCAGCCCCTGCGGGGGCTCCTCGTCGTCCTTCGCCGGCGGACGCAGCTCGTCCATCGGGAAGGACATCACATCGGTCGGGCCCGGCAGGTCCATCCACTGGAGATGGAGCTGTTCCATGGCCTCGGCGTCCACGACGATCACGGACAGCTCGGAGAGCGGGTGGATACGCATCCGGGCGACGGCGTAGCGGGCGACATCCAGGATGGCCTGCTCGTCGACGGCCGTGCCGGACTCGTTGTTGACGTCGATGGACATGGGGGAGTTGGTTCTCACTTCTGTGTGCCGGGCACGGGCCGGCCGGTGGTCCCGGCCGGCCCGCACTCACTTGCCGTTGCGGCTGTCGTACTTCTCGTAGGCGTCGACGATACGGCCGACCAGCTTGTGGCGGACCACGTCCTTACTGGTGAGCAGGGAGAAATGCACATCGTCGACGCCGTCCAGGATGTCCCGGACCTGGCGCAGACCGCTCTTGGTGCCGCCGGGGAGGTCGACCTGGGTGACATCGCCGGTGATGACGATCTTCGAGTCGAAGCCGAGGCGGGTGAGGAACATCTTCATCTGCTCAGGGTTCGTGTTCTGCGCCTCGTCGAGGATGATGAACGCGTCATTGAGCGTCCGGCCGCGCATATATGCCAGCGGAGCGACCTCGATCGTGCCCGCGGCCATCAGGCGCGGGATGGAGTCGGGGTCGAGCATGTCGTGCAGCGCGTCGTAGAGCGGGCGCAGATAGGGGTCGATCTTCTCGTAGAGGGTGCCGGGCAGGAAGCCGAGGCGTTCGCCGGCCTCGACCGCGGGGCGGGTCAGGATGATGCGGTTGACCTGCTTGGCCTGCAGCGCCTGTACGGCCTTCGCCATCGCGAGGTAGGTCTTGCCGGTGCCGGCCGGGCCGATGCCGAAGACCACGGTGTGCTCGTCGATGGCGTCGACATAGCGCTTCTGGTTGAGGGTCTTGGGCCGGATCGTGCGGCCGCGGTTGGACAGGATGTTCTGGGTGAGCACCTCGGCGGGTGTCTCGCTCACCGCTCCCTCGCCGTCCTCCGCCGCGCGCAGCATGGCGATGGAGCGTTCCACTGCGTCCTCCGTCATCGGTTGTCCGGTGCGGAGCACCAGCATCATCTCGTCGAAGAGGCGCTGGACGAGGGCGACCTCGGCGGCGTCGCCGACAGCGCTGACTTCGTTGCCCCGGACATGGATGTCGGTCGCCGGGAAGGCTTTTTCGATCACGCGCAGAAGGGAGTCTCCGGATCCCAGGACCGTGACCATCGGGTGTTTGGCCGGGACGGTGAACTGGGCGCGCGCCTGCGGTTGCGTTGGTGTCTGCGTCATGGGGCGGCTCGGTGGCCTGCTCAACCCCCATCCTTTGCTCGTAAGAGGTGCCTGCCTGCAATGACCTGCACTCGACTCCTTGGGATACAAGAGTACGACGGGGCACTGACAAGCCCGAGGCCTTTTCCTGCCGGGGAGGGGGTGGCCGGGAGGCTGCCGGGGGAGGCTGCGCCTGCTCTGCCGGGGCGGCCTCTCCGCTGCTGGGCGGCCGGTGGGAGTCCGGCGTCCGGCACGGGGGCCGCTCAGGCCGGGCGGCGGAAGCCGATCGTGGGGACGGCGCGGGCCAGCGGGGCGGGCCGGTAGGCCGCGGGCAGCACCTCGTCGAGGAAGGTGTACTGGCGGCGCAGCGCGCCCGGCGCGCCCGGCGCACCCGCCTCGTAAGCGCGCACCTGCTGCCACCAGCCGGCGATCTCGGCCCACCCCGGTGCGGACAGCGAGCCGCCGAACTCCTGGACGGACAGCGCGGCGCTCAGCCCCGCGAAGGAGAGCCGGTCGGCGAGCGGCCAGTCGGCGAGGGTGCCGGTGACGAAGCCGGCGACGAAGACATCGCCGGCGCCCGTGGGGTCCAGCGCCTCCACCGAGATGGCGGGCACCTCGGCGCTCTCACCGGTCCGCCCGTCCACCGCGTAGGCGCCCTCGGCACCCAGCGTGACCACCGCCAGCGGCACCAGGTCGGCGAGCTTGTGGGCGGCGTCGCGCGGGCAGTTGGTGCGGGTGTAGCGCATCGCCTCCTCCGCGTTGGGCAGGAACGCCTCGCAGTGTTCGAGGTCGGCGAGGTCGGCCGGGTCCCAGCGGCCGGTGTCGTCCCAGCCCACGTCCGCGAAGATGCGGCTGCCGCGGCCGGCCGCGCAGCCCAGCCAGCCCTCCCGGCGGCCCGGCACCAGCGAGGCGACGCAGGCGCGGGACGGCGGCGGGCAGCCCGGGGCGTGCTTGCCGTCGAAGGCGAAGTCGGGCGGCGGCGCCTCGTGACCGTGCGAGACCATCGTGCGCTCGCCCTCGTACGCCATGGAGACGGTCACCGGGGAGTGCCAGCCGGGGACGGTGCGGGACAGCGCCAGGTCGATGCCCTCGCCCTGTTCGAGCGCTTCCCAGCAGTACTCGCCGTAGTGGTCGTCGCCGAACGCGGCGGCCAGGGAGGTGCGCAGGCCGAGCCGGGCCAGTGCGGTGGCCATGTTGGCGACGCCGCCGGGGCTGGAGCCCATGCCGCGGGCCCACGATTCGGTGCCGCGGACGGGGGCGCTGTCCAGGCCGGTGAAGATGATGTCCAGGAAGACGGTGCCGGTGAGATAGACGTCGGTGTACGGATCGCCGTCGGCGCGCACCGCGGCGAGCGGATCGAGGGCCGGTGGCACTGCGGCCGGTCCCGCGGGCAAATGGTCATCGCGTCGGCTGCTCACCGTGCTCGCTCCTCTCGTATCGGCACGTGCCGCCAGTGTGCCTGATGCTGCGGTACGTTCCGCCCCATGAGGCTGACGATTCTGGGCGGGGGCGGCTTCCGGGTGCCGCTGGTCTACCGCGCGCTGCTGGACGACCCGGCGCACGCCGTCTCCGAGGTGGTGCTGCACGACACCGATACGCGCCGGGTGGCGGTGATCGCCGAGGTGCTGGCGCGGCTGGCGCGGGGGCATCCGGCGCCGGTGCCCGTACGGGTCGAGAACCGGCTGGACGACGCGCTGGCCGGGGCCGGCTTCGTCTTCTCGGCGATCCGGGTGGGCGGCACGGCGGGGCGGATCCGCGACGAGCGGATCCCGCTGTCCGAGGGGGTGCTCGGCCAGGAGACGGTCGGCGCCGGCGGGGTCCTCTACGGCCTGCGGACGGTCCCGGTGGCCCTGCACATCGCCGAGCGGATCGCGGCCCTCGCCCCGGCGGCGTGGGTCATCAACTTCACCAACCCGGCGGGCACGGTCACCGAGGCGATGTCCCAGGTGCTGGGCGACCGTGTCATCGGGATCTGCGATTCGCCGGTGGGGCTGGTGCGCCGGGCGGCACGGGCGGCCGGTGTGGACCCGGCGGCCTTCGACGTCACCGGCCGGGTCGGCTACGACTACGTGGGGCTCAACCACCTCGGCTGGCTGCGGTCGTTGACGCTGGACGGCACCGAGCTGCTGCCGGGGCTGCTCGCCGACGACGCCGCGCTGGGCTCCTTCGAGGAGGGCCGGCTCTTCGGCGCCGACTGGCTGCGGACCCTGGGCGCGCTGCCCAACGAGTATCTGCACTACTACTACTTCCGCCGCGAAACCCTCGGCTCCGTACGGGACACCGCCCAGACCCGCGGTGAATTCCTCGACCGGCAGCAGGGCGGCTTCTTCGAGCGGGCCGGGTCGGCCGGTGGCCCGGAGGGGGCGTACGAGCTGTGGGAGCGCACCCGGCTGGAGCGCGAGGAGACGTATATGGCGCACAGCAGGGAGGCCAGTGGCGGCTGGCAGCGCGACAGCCACGACCTGGAGGGCGGTGGCTACGACCGGGTGGCGCTGGCGTTGATGCACGCCATCCTGGGCGACAGCGGGACCCGGCTGATCCTCAACGTCCGCAACGGGACGACGGTGCCGCAGCTGGCGCCGGACGCGATCGTGGAGACGGTGTGCGAGGTGACGGCGCAGGGTGCCAGGCCGCTGCCGTGCGCGCCGCTGCCCGAGGACCAGTTGGGGCTGATGTTGCAGGTCAAGGCGGTGGAGCGGGCGACGGTGGAGGCGGCTGTCTACAAGGACAGGGACGCCGCGCTGCGGGCGCTGGCACTGCATCCGCTGGTGGACTCCCCCGCGGTGGCCGCCCGGATCCTGGAACGGGCGGCCAGGGAGGCGTGAGGAGGCGGCCAGGGAGGCGTGAGGGGGCGGAGGCCCGGAGCGGAACGCTCTCCGCGCTCCGCCGGAATACCCTCCGCCCGCGCCGCGTTGTGGCCCGCAAGGGGCGTCCGCAACCCTTACGGGATGCCGCCGCCCCTCCCCTTAATGGCCCCGCCTAATGGCCCCTGCGCCCCCGCCCGGCCCCAGTGCCCCCGCGCCCCCTCAGTGCCCCCGCTTGATCCACTCGTCCAGGTGCGGGGCCTCCGCCCCGATCGTCGTCGGGTCGCCGTGTCCGGTACGGACCTGGGTCGTGGGCGGCAGGGTCAGCAGCCGGTCCCTGATCGACGCCACGATCGTCGGGAAGTCCGAGAAGGACCGGCCGGTGGCGCCGGGGCCGCCCTGGAAAAGGGTGTCGCCCGTGAAGACGGTGCCCAGGTCGGGGGCGTAGAGGCAGACCGCGCCGGGCGCGTGGCCCGGGGTGTGCAGCACGGTCAGGTCCGTACCGGCGATGGTCAGCACCTGGCCGTCCGCCAGCTCCGCGTCCGGCGCGGTGTCCGCGTGGGTCATCTTCCACAACGGCAGGTCGGCGGGGTGCAGATGGATCCGGGCACCGGTACGGGAGGCCAGCGCCGGGGCCGCGTCGATGTGGTCGTCGTGCCCGTGGGTGCAGACGATCGCCCGCAGCGTCCGGCCGCCGAGGGCTTCGAGGATGGCGTCGGCGTCATGGGAGGCGTCGATGACGATCGCCTCGTCGTCGTCGCCGACGATCCATACGTTGTTGTCGACGTCCCAGGTGCCGCCGTCGAGCGAGAAGGTTCCGGAGGTGACCAGGTGGTCGATACGGGCCGCCATCAGAGCGTCACCACCGAACGCAGGACATCGCCCGACTCCATCCGCGCGAAGGCCTGCTCCACGTCCTCGATACCGATGGTCTCGGTGACGAACGCCCCCAGGTCGATCCGGCCCTGCAGATGCAGATCGACCAGCATCGGGAAGTCGCGGGAGGGCAGACAGTCGCCGTACCAGGAGGACTTGAGCGCGCCGCCGCGGCCGAAGACGTCCAGGAGGGGAAGTTCCAGGGTCATCTCCGGGGTGGGGACGCCGACCAGGACGACGGTCCCGGCCAGATCGCGGGCGTAGAACGCCTGCCGGTAGGTCTCGGGGCGGCCGACCGCGTCGATCACGACATCCGCGCCGAAGCCGCCGGTCAGTTCGCGGATCGCCTCGACGGGGTCGGTGGTACGGGAGTTGACCGTGTGGGTGGCGCCCATGGAGCGCGCGGTCTCCAGCTTCCGGTCGTCGATGTCCACGGCGATGACCGTGACCGCACCGGCCAGCCGCGCGCCCACCACGGCCGCATTGCCGACGCCGCCGCAGCCGATGACCGCGACCGAGTCGCCCCGCCCGACGCCACCGGTGTTGATCGCGGCGCCGATGCCCGCCATCACCCCGCAGCCCAGCAGCCCGGCCGCCTCGGGCGCCACCCGGGGGTCGACCTTGGTGCACTGTCCGGCGGCGACCAGCGTCTTGTCGGCGAAGGCGCCGATGCCCAGCGCCGGGGTCAGCTCGGTGCCGTCCTTCAGCGTCATCTTCTGACGGGCGTTGTGGGTGTCGAAGCAGTACTGGGGGCGGCCCCGCAGACAGGCGCGGCACTGGCCGCACACCGCCCGCCAGTTCAGGACGACGAAGTCCCCCGGCGCCACATCGGTGACCCCGGCGCCGACCGACTCCACCACGCCGGCGGCCTCGTGCCCGAGCAGGAACGGGAAGTCGTCGTTGATGCCGCCCTGCTTGTAGTGCAGATCGGTGTGGCACACCCCGCACGTCCGGATCTTCACCACGGCCTCGCCGGGGCCCGGATCCGGCACCAGGATGGTCTCCAGTCGGACCGGTTCGTTCTTCCCCGGCGCAATCACGCCGCGCACTTCCTGTGCCATCGGGACAGCCCCTTTCAAAGATCACGTACGGGACCACTGTGGCGCACCGCCACCGATCCGTGCCTCACCGTACGCGTGCCGGGCCACCGGGCACAGGACCACGGCCGGGTCCGTGATCTCCCATGAGCCTTTGCCAAGGGTTGAATCTTCGCGCGTAGAGACCGACTTGAGGCTCTGTTAGACCTACGAAGTCCACTGATGTCTCCCAAGGAGCCGCGCATGCCCCGCCCCGCCCGTTTCCGCCCCGCCCTCACCCGGAGAGCCCGGCTCGGCGCCGCGACGGTCGCCGCACTCGTCACCGGCACCGCGGTCTTCGGCATAGGCCAGGCCACCGCCGAGCACTCCGTGCCGCGCACCGACAAGGAGATCCCCAACCTCACGCAGGTGCAGGACAAGATCAAGGCGTACTACGGCGACACGGTGACGGCGGACGGCGAGCACCACGCCTCCCCGCACAGCAACTACGCCCGCCAGGTCCGCGGCATCGAGGCCGAGGCCCGCGGCTACCTGTCCAAGGCCCTTGCGCAGCACGGCCGGACGGGCAAGCAGGGCAAGCAGCCCAAGCCCGCCATCGTCCTCGACATGGACGACACCACTCTGCTCACCTACAACTACGAGCTGCAGGTCGGCTTCCACTACACCGAGGAGAGCCAGGACACGTACCTGGCCCACCACGACATGGCCCCGGTCTTCGGCATGAACCGGCTCGTCAACTGGGCGCACGCCAAGGGCGCCGAGGTGTTCTTCCTGACCGGCCGCAAGGAGGCGCAGCGCGACTGGAGCGTGCGCAACCTCAAGAAGGTCGGCTACGACGTGCCGCTGGACGCCGGGCACGTCTACCTGAAGAACAAGGAGCACCCGCCGGCCTACCTGCCCTGCGGCGCCACCTGCACGACCGTCGAGTACAAGTCGGGCACCCGCAAGCACATCGAGTCCCTGGGCTACCACGTCGTCGCCAACTTCGGTGACCAGTACAGCGATCTGAACGGCGGCGCCGGGGACCGGACGTTCAAGCTGCCGAACCCGATGTACTTCCTGCCGTAGGCAGGGGCGCACGCCCGGCGGGGGCGCGGGGCACGCCCGTGGAAACACGGGGTGCGCCCGGCGGGGCGCGGCGCACGCTCCCCCGCGGCACGGCGCACGCCCGGCGGACGGACCTCCGCCGGGCGTTCAGCGCCGCTTGGGCACCGGCACCCGCATCAGGTCCTTGGCGATGGTCAGCTCGCCCGTGAAGCCCGCCGCGCGGGCCTGCCGCTCGAACTCGGCGGGGTCGTCGTAACGCTGCGAGAAGTGCGTCAGCACGAGGTGCCGCACCCCCGCCGACGCCGCGACCCGCGCCGCCTGCCCGGCGGTCAGGTGCCCGTGGTCGGTGGCCAGCTGGACGTCCTCGTCGAGGAACGTCGACTCGATCACCAGCATGTCCGCCCCCTCGGCGAGCGCATGGACGCCGTCGCACAGCCGGGTGTCCATGACGAACGCGAAGCGCTGGCCGGGGCGCCGCTCGCTCACCTCGTCGAGGGTGACGCCGTTCAGCTCGCCGAGCCGCCGCAGGCGCCCGACGTCCGGTCCGGCGATGCCGTGCGCCGCCAGCCGCTCCGGCAGCATCCGGCGCGCGTCCGGTTCGATGAGCCGGTAGCCGTACGACTCGACCGGGTGCGAGAGCTTGCGCGCCTCCAGGACGTACGCCGCCGAGCGCTCCAGCTCACCGTCCACGGCCACCGGCCGCTGGACCAGCCGGACCGTCTCCCGGTACGCGGTGGCATAGCGCAGCCGGTCGAAGAAGTGCTCGCCGCTCGCCGGGTAGTGGGCGGTGACCGGGTGCGGCACCCGGTCGAGATTGATCCGCTGGATCACCCCGGCCAGGCCGAGCGAGTGGTCGCCGTGGAAGTGCGTGACGCAGATCCGGTGGAGGTCGTGGGCGGCGACCCCGGCGCGCAGCATCTGCCGCTGCGTTCCCTCGCCGGGGTCGAAGAGCAGCCCCTGGCCGTCCCAGCGCAGCAGATAGCCGTTGTGGTTACGGTGCCGCGTGGGGACCTGGCTCGCGGTCCCGAGGACCACCAATTCACGTACGGACACGGTGCGTTATCCGGGGGGCCACTGCAGGCCGCGGCCGCCGAGCACGTGCAGGTGGGCGTGGAAGACGGTCTGGCCCGCTCCGGCGCCGGTGTTGAAGACGACCCGGTAGCCCCGGTCCTCGACCTTGTCCTCGGCGGCGACCTCGCGGGACTCGGCCAGTATGTCGGCGATGATCTGCGGTTTGGCGGCGGCCAGGCTCGCCGCGTCCGGGTAGTGCACCTTGGGGATCACCAGGACGTGGGTGGGCGCCTGGGGGTTGATGTCGCGGAACGCGACGGTGGTGTCGGTCTCCCGGACGATCGTCGCCGGAACCTCCTTCGCCACGATCTTGCAGAACAGGCAGTCGGCCTGCGGTTCTCCCGCCACCGGTGGCTCCTCCCGGGTCATCCGTCCTGCGCACGGTGCGCACGGCCTCGGATGCTACCGGGCGGGCCGTACCCGGGTGCCCACCCCACCCCACGCCGCGCGGTCCCCGCCTGCCGGGCCGCACACCGCACGGGAGCGCCCGTCCCCCTGAAGGGCCCGGCCCGGGGGTCGCGCCTGCCGATCGGGGAGACACCCCCTAGCTCCAGCGCCCCGTGCGCCCCAGCAGCAGCGCCGTGGCCGCGGTGCCCGCCGTGGAGGTGCGCAGCACGGTCGTCCCCAGGCGGTAGGGCCCGGCGCCCGCCTCGGCGAAGAGGGTCAGTTCCTCCGGGGAGACGCCGCCCTCCGGCCCGACGACGAGCACGATCCGGCCCTCGGCGGGGAGTTCGGCGGTGGCGAGCGGGGAGCTGCCCTCCTCGTGGAGGACGGCGGCGAAGTCGGCGTCGGCGAGCAGGGTGGCCACCTGCTTGGTCGTCAGCGGGTCCGCGACCTCGGGGAAGGTCAGCCGACGTGACTGCTTGCCCGCCTCACGGGCCGTGGCGCGCCATTTGCCCAGCGATTTGGCGGCCCGCTCGCCCTTCCACTGGGTGACGCAACGCGCCGCCGCCCAGGGCACGATGGCGTCCACACCGGTCTCGGTCATCGTCTCGACGGCCAGCTCGCCGCGGTCGCCCTTGGGGAGCGCCTGGACGACGGTGATGGTGGGCTCCGGCAACGCCTCGGTGCGCAGTTCGGCGACCGCGACGGTGAGCCGGTCCTTGCCCTCGACGGCGGCGACCGTGCCGTGCGCGCCGGTGCCGTGGCCGTCCGTCAGGACGACCTCCTCACCGGCCCGCAGCCGGCGCACCGACACCGCGTGCCGGCCCTCGGGACCGTCCAGGGTCAGCGTGCCGCCGGCCCGTACGTCCGCGAGCGAATCGACGAGGAACACCGGAGCGGTCATGCGGCACCGCCGGAGCGCGGGCGGCTCAACGCGGCGCGCGCCGCGTCCAGTTCGACCGCCAGTACGTCCACGAGCCGCGCGGCGGGCAGCTCCCGCGCCAGCCGGTGCCCCTGCCCCGCCCACAGGTTCATGCCCTGCGCGTCGCCCGCCTTGGCCGCGGCCTTGCGCACCGTGGAGGTGAGGTAGTGGACGGCGGGGTAGGCGGCCGGGGCGTACGGGCCGTGCTCACGCAGGAAGCGGTTGACCAGCCCGCGGGCGGGCCGCCCGGAGAACGCCCGGGTCAGCTCCGTGTGTGTGAACAGCGGGTTGGTCAGCGCCTGCTTGTGCAGCGGGTTGGCACCCGATTCGGGGGTGGCGAGGAAGGCGGTGCCCAGCTGCGCCATGCTCGCCCCGGCGGCCAGCACCGCCGCGATCTGCGCCCCGCGCATCAGCCCGCCCGCGGCGATCACCGGGATCTGCACGGCCTCCCTGACCTGGCCGAGCAGCGCCAGCAGCCCCAGCCCGGAGCCGGTCCCGTCCGCATGCGGATCGTCCCGGTGAGTGCCCTGGTGGCCGCCGGCCTCCACGCCCTGCACACACACCGCGTCGGCACCCGACCACTGGGCGGCCTGCGCCTCGGCGGCGGTGGTGACCGTGACGACCGTGTACGTGCCGACCGCGGCGAACGAGTCGAGGACGGCGCGCGAGGGGCAGCCGAAGGTGAAGGACACCACCGGCACCGGGTCGTCCCGCAGGATCGCGAGCTTGGCCTCGTAGCCGTCGTCGATGGGCCCGTCGGTGTCACCGAGCTCGGTCTCGTACCAGGTGGCCTCGCCCGCGAGTTGTTCGCGGTAGACCTCCACGACGGAGCCGTCGGCCAGCGAGGGCTGCGGCATGAAGAGGTTGACGCCGAAGGGCCGGTCGGTCAGCGACCGCAGCTGTTTGATCTCCTGGTACATGCCGTCGGCGGTCTTGTAGCCGGCGGCGAGGAAGCCGAGACCGCCGGCGCCGCAGACGGCGGCGGCCAGCTCGGGTCCGGAGCCGCCTCCCGCCATCGGGGCCTGCACGATCGGATGGCGGCAGAGATCGGTCAGTGCGGTGGGCATGAGCACATCGTGTCACGCCCACCGCGCCGGTCCGAACCGGGGCGGAGGCCGCCGTGCCGCCGGCCGAAACGGCTGCGACCCCCGGCTCACCTGGGGCTATCGCCCGTTGAACGCATCCTTCAGACGCGAGAAGAGACCCTGCTGCCCCGGCTGGAACTGCCCCGTGGGCCGCTCCTCCCCGCGCAGCTTGGCCAGCCGCCGCAGCAGGTCCTCCTGGTCGGCGTCGAGCTTGGACGGCGTCATCACCTCGACGTGGACGATGAGGTCGCCCCGGCCGCCGCCGCGCAGGTGGGTCACACCGCGCTGGTGCAGCGGGATCGACTGCCCGGACTGGGTACCGGGTCGGACGTCGATCTCCTCCACCCCGTCCAGCGTCTCCAGCGGGCACTTCGTGCCCAGCGCCGCCGCCGTCATCGGGATGGTGACCGTACAGTGCAGGTCGTCGCCACGGCGCTGGAAGACCGGGTGCGCGACCTCGTGGATCTCCACGTAGAGATCACCGGCGGGGCCGCCGCCGGGACCGACCTCGCCCTCGCCCGCGAGCTGGATGCGGGTGCCGTTGTCGACACCGGCCGGGATCTTGACGGTGAGTGTGCGGCGCGAGCGGATCCGGCCGTCGCCGGCGCACTCGTGGCACGGTGTCGGCACGACCGTGCCGAAGCCCTGGCACTGCGGGCACGGCCTGGACGTCATGACCTGGCCGAGGAAGGACCGGGTGACCTGGGAGACCTCACCGCGGCCGCGGCACATGTCGCAGGTCTGCGCCGAGGTGCCGGGGGCCGCGCCCTCACCGCTGCAGGTCGTACAGACGACGGCGGTGTCGACCTGGATGTCCTTGGTGGTGCCGAAGGCTGCTTCGTTCAGCTCGATGTCGAGCCGGATCATGGCGTCCTGGCCACGGCGGGTGCGCGAGCGCGGTCCGCGCTGCGACGCGGTGCCGAAGAAGGCGTCCATGATGTCGGAGAAGTTGCCGAAGCCGGCACCGAAACCGCCCGCGCCCTGGCCGCCGCCGGCCTGCGAGAGGGGGTCCCCGCCGAGGTCGTAGACCTGCTTCTTCTGCGGGTCCGACAGCACCTCGTAAGCGGCGTTGATCTCCTTGAACCGCTCCTGGGTCTTCGGATCCGGGTTCACGTCCGGGTGCAGCTCGCGCGCCAGCCGGCGGAAGGCCTTCTTGATCTGGTCCTGCGAGGCGTCGCGGCCGATGCCGAGGACCGAGTAGTAATCCGTGGCCACTTACGACTCCGCGAGGATTTGTCCGACGTAACGTGCCACTGCGCGTACCGCTCCCATCGTTCCGGGGTAGTCCATGCGGGTCGGTCCGACCACGCCGAGTTTGGCGACTGCCTCGTCGCCCGAACCGTAGCCGACCGTGACGACCGATGTGGACGCCAGGCCTTCATGGGCATTCTCATGCCCGATGCGTACGGTCATGCCCGAGTCCTTGGCCTCCCCGAGCAGCTTGAGCATCACCACATGCTCCTCAAGGGCCTCCAGCACCGGCCGGATGGTCAGGGGGAAATCGTGCCCGAAGCGCGTGAGATTGGCGGTGCCGCCGATCATCAGCCGCTCTTCGGTCTCTTCCACCAGAGTTTCCAGCAACACCGACAGCACTGTCGAGACCGTACCGCGGTCGTCCTGCTCGAAGGACTCCGGGAGATCCTGCACCAACTGCGGCACATCCGCGAACCGGCGGCCGACGACCCTGCTGTTGAGCCGGGCCCGCAGATCCGCCAGGGAGGCTTCGCCGAACGGCGCCTGGCAGTCGATGAGCCGCTGCTCGACCCGGCCGGTGTCCGTGATCAGTACGAGCATCAGCCGGGCCGGGGCCAGGGCCAGCAGCTCGACGTGCCGGACCGTGGACCGGGTCAGGGACGGGTACTGCACGACGGCGACCTGCCGGGTCAGCTGCGCCAGCAGCCGGACCGTGCGGCCCACCACGTCGTCGAGGTCGACGGCGCCGTCCAGGAAATTCTGGATCGCCCGCCGTTCCGGGCTGGACAGCGGCTTGACGCCGGCCAGCTTGTCGACGAACAGGCGGTAGCCCTTGTCGGTCGGGATCCGCCCGGCGCTGGTGTGCGGCTGGGCGATGAACCCCTCGTCCTCCAGGGCCGCCATGTCGTTGCGGACGGTGGCCGGGGAGACCCCGAGCCGGTGGCGTTCGGTGAGCGCCTTGGAGCCGACCGGCTCCTCCGTCCCGACGTAGTCCTGGACGATGGCGCGCAGCACCTCCAGCCTGCGTTCACTGAGCATCCCGCGCACCTCCAGTCCGGCCGTCCGCCGCTTCGTTTTCCCTGGCACTCACACGGGCCGAGTGCCAGACCTTGAGCCAGTGTACGGCCGGGTAGCACGGGCACGGCAAGGGCGGGCGCGCGGAGCACCCGCCCGATGACCGTGATCGGCCGATCTGTCGGGCAACGCTATCGCGATGGCGCTAGCGTCTCGGTATGCGCACTTCTTGGGAAGAGGCCGGTTGGGAACGACTCGGTGACGGTGTCGCCAGGCGCCGGATGCCGGGCTGGGACGAGACGATCGGGGTGATCGCGGGGAGCGCCGGGGTCATGATCGTCGACACCGGCGCGACCCTGCGCGACGGTGCGGAGCTGCGCCGGACGATCCGCGGGGTGCTGGGCCGGGAAGTGACGCATGTCGCGCTCACCCACCCCCACTTCGATCATGTGCTGGGCACGGCCGCCTTCGCGGGCGTCGAGGTGTTCGGGGCGGCAGGACTGGGCGAGCTGCTGCGCCGCGACCAGGACGGGCTGCGGCACGACGCGACGCGGCACGGTGTCGCGCCGGAGGCCGCCGCGGAGGCCGCCGATCTGCTCGTCGCCCCGCACCACCATGTGCACGGCCAGCTGACCGTCGAACTGGGCGACCGGCAGGTGCTGCTCGCCAATGTCGGCCCCGGGCACACCGCCCACGATCTGGCCGTCCTGGTACCGGGCGGGGGCGGCGAACCGGAGATCGTCTTCTGCGGTGACCTGGTGGAGGAGTCCGGCGAGCCCCAGGCGGGCCCCGACGCCCTGCCCCGGCAGTGGCCCGGCGCGCTGGACCGGCTGCTGGCCCTCGGCGGCGAGGACGCGCGGTACGTTCCCGGCCATGGCGCCGTGGTGGACGCCCGCTTCGTCCGTGCCCAGCGCGACGCCCTGGCGGCCCGCTACGGCGTCGCGCCTGCTTGACCCCGCTCCTGCCCCACCGCACGCCCTCCCCACGGAACAGGCCCCACCCGATGCAGAACAGGCACTACAGCCCCGACCTCACCCCGCCCTGACTGCATCCCCCGGGGGACGACCCCCGGACCCCCAGCCGGAACACCGACACCCACCCGCAGAGAAACAGGCCCCACCCGATGCAGAACAGGCGCTACAGCCCCGACCTCACCCCGCCCTGGAAAAAGCAGCGGCCCGCGCCCGAGGTGCCGGCCGAGCCCGATCTGGTGGTCGAGGAGGTCACCTCGGGCTTCTGCGGCGCCGTGATCCGCTGCGAGAAGACGGCCGAGGGCCCGACGGTCACCCTGGAGGACCGCTTCGGCAAGCACCGGGTCTTTCCGATGACCCCGCGCGGCTTCCTCCTGGAGGGCAAGGTCGTCACCCTCGTACGCCCCCAGGGCCGCCCGGCGCCGAGCACTCCGGCCCGTACGGCCTCCGGCTCGCTCGCCGTCCCCGGCGCCCGCGCACGGGTCGCCCGCGCCGGGCGCATCTATGTGGAGGGCCGGCACGACGCCGAGCTGGTGGAGCGGGTGTGGGGCGACGACCTGCGCATCGAGGGCGTGGTCGTGGAGTACCTGGAGGGCATCGACGACCTGCCCGCGATCGTCCGCGGCTTCGCCCCCGGCCCTGACGCCCGTCTCGGCGTCCTCGTCGACCATCTCGTACCCGGCTCCAAGGAGTCGCGCATCGCGGCCGGGGTGACCGGGGACCACACACTGGTGGTGGGCCACCCCTACATCGACGTCTGGGAGGCGGTGAAGCCGTCCTCGGTCGGGATCGCGGCCTGGCCGTCCGTCCCGCACGGGCAGGACTGGAAGACGGGGGTGTGCCGGGCGCTGGGCTGGCCGGAGAACACCGGCGCCGCCTGGCAGCGGATCCTGTCCTGCGTGCGCTCCTACAAGGACCTGGAGCCGGCGCTGCTGGGGCGGGTGGAGGAGCTGATCGACTTCGTCACGGCCGGCGGTGGCGGGTGACGGCGGGAAGAGTGCCGAACCGGGCGGTGTCCAGCGTGATGCCGAGGGCGTCGACGCGGAGAGAAGCACCGAAAGGGACGGTGCGCCGCACCTCGTAGTCGGCGTCCTCTCCCGCGCCGTCCGGTTCCGTCAGCAGTACGGCGCGGGCGTCGTACGGGTCGATGATCAGGTACGCGGGGACGCTCCCGGCGGCATAGATGGAGCGCTTCAGGCCATAGTCGCGGTCGGCGCTGCGGAGGGAAACCACCTCGAGCAGCAGCGTGACGTCCGAGGCGGGTACGAGCCATCCGGAACCCTCACCTCTTCCGCGCTCCAACACCACGAGATCGGGCTGTGGCTTGCTGAGCTCCCCCGGAAACGAGACGTGCAGCGTCGCGAACCTGTGCCAGCGGTCGCGCGGAATCTGGCCCATCACCTCGCTGACGATCCTGTTGTGGACGATATCCGTCCCGCCGGTCAGCAGGATCTCCCGGCGCAGGAGCTCCGCCCGCAGCCCCTCCGGCGGCTCGAACGCCGCGAAGTACTCCTCGATGTGCTGATCGCGCACTGCGGCCAACCGCCCAACTGTCCTTGCCTGCCGGGGTATTGCCTGCAGCCTAGGGACGGGGTGGCCGGGTGGGCCGGGTCTCGGGGTGAGATCCCTCGGCCGAGTGATCAGTCCACCAGATCCCGCACCACCGCGTCCGCCAGCAGCCGCCCGCGGAGGGTCAGGACGGCCCGCCCCGCCTCGTACGGACCGGCCTCCAGCAGGCCGTCTTCCAAGGCGCGGGCCGCCGCCCGTGCCCCCGCCGGGGCGAGGATGTCCAGGGGGCAGCCGTCCGCCAGCCGCAGTTCCAGGAGGATGCGTTCGACCCGGCGGTCCTCGTCCGTCAGGAGTTCGCGGCCGGCGCCCGGGGAGCGGCCTTCGGAGAGGGCCTGGGCGTAGGCGCCGGGGTGTTTGACGTTCCACCAGCGGACGCCGCCGACGTGGCTGTGGGCGCCGGGGCCCGCGCCCCACCAGTCCGCGCCGGTCCAGTACAGCTCGTTGTGGCGGCAGCGGGCGGCGTCGGTGGTGGCCCAGTTGGAGACCTCGTACCAGGTGAAACCGGCCGCGGCCAGGCGTTCGTCGGCGATGAGGTAGCGGTCGGCGTGGACGTCGTCGTCGGTCATCGGGACCTCGCCGCGGCGGATCCGGCGGGCCAGCTGGGTGCCCTCCTCGACGATCAGGGCGTAGGCGGAGACATGGTCGGGGCCGGCCCCGACCGCGGCGTCCAGGGAGGCGCGCCAGTCGTCGTCGGTCTCGCCGGGGGTGCCGTAGATCAGGTCGAGGTTGACGTGCTCGAAGCCGGCCGCGCGGGCCTCGGCGACACAGGCCTCGGGGCGGCCGGGGGTGTGCGTACGGTCGAGGATCTTCAGGACGTGCTGCCGGGCGCTCTGCATGCCGAAGGAGACCCGGTTGAAGCCGCCCGCGAGCAGCCCGTCGAGGTAGCGGGGGTCGACGGACTCCGGGTTGGCCTCGGTGGTGATCTCCGCGCCCGGCGCCAGGCCGAACTCCTCGCGGATCGCGGCCAGCATCCGGCCGAGGTCCGCCGCGGGCAGCAGGGTCGGGGTGCCGCCGCCGACGAAGACCGTCTCGACGGGGCGCGGGTCGTCGCCCAGCACCTTGCGGGCCAGCCGGATCTCGTCCACGACGGTGTCGGCGTAGTTGTCGCGGGAGGCCAGGGCGCCACCGGAGCCGCGCAGCTCGCTCGCGGTGTAGGTGTTGAAGTCGCAGTAGCCGCAGCGGGTCGCGCAGTACGGCACATGCAGATAGAAGCCCAGGGGCCGGCCGGCGGCGGCCGCCGGCGTATGACCGGGCAGCGCCCCGTCCTCGGGCATCGGCTCACCATCGGGCAGTGCGGAAGGCATGGGAACCATTGTCCGTCATGGCGGGGCGGTGCCGGTCCGGGCACGGTGTGCCCTACGGCACCCCGGCTTACGGCGCCCCCGGCCTGCGTAAGCCCGGCCTACGGCGCCCCCGGCCCGGCCGCCTGGAGGACCAGCAGGGCCAGGTCGTCGTCGGGCGGGACCGGGCCGAAGGCGTGGACGGTGTGGCGGATGTGGTCGGCGAGGGCGGTGGCGTCCAGGCCGGCGCCCGCGGCGAGGGTGAGGGCCAGACCGTCCTCGTCGTCGAAGAGCCGCCGTCCTGAGCGGCGCTCGGTCACCCCGTCGGTGACGCACAGAAGCGTTTCCCCCGGGCAGAGGTCGAACGATTCGCTGACGTACGCCGCGTCCTCCACCACTCCCAGCAGCATCTGCGGTGCCGCGACGACCCGGACCGTGCCGTCCGTGCCCAGCACCAGCGGCAGCGGGTGTCCCGCGCTGGCGAGGGTGCAGCGGGCGCCTCCGGAGCCTCCCGGGTACGGGACGATCTCGCCGTAGAGCAGGGACAGGAAGCGGGCTTGTTCGCCCTCGTCGCGGATCTCGACCGGCGCCTCCGCCCCGGCGCCGGCCGCCGCCACCGCCGCCGCGACCGCCGCGACCGAGTCGGCGGCCTCCCGTGCCATGGTCTTGTTGAGCCGGTCGAGCACCGCGGCCACCCCGAAGCCGTCCCGGGCCAGCAGCCGCAGCACCGGGCGGGCCAGCCCGGTCACCGCGGCCGCCTCGGGGCCGCTGCCGCAGACGTCGCCGAGGGCGAAGCACCAGCGGCCGTCCCCCGCGTCGAAGAGGTCCCAGAAGTCGCCGCCCGCCCAGGCGCCCTCGCGCGGTTCGTAGACCACCGCCGACTCCACGCCGGGCACCTGCGCCCGCCCCCGCGGCAGCAGCCGGCGCTGCAGGACCTGGCTGATGCGCTCCTGGCGGCTGTAGGCGCGGGCGGTGGCGACGGCGCGGGCGACCCGGCGGCCCAGGTCCTCGATCAGCCCGACCACCTCGTCGGGGAAGCGCAGCAGCCCGCCCCGGCCGAGCAGCAGGGTGCCGAGGCGGCGGCCGCCCGCGACCAGGGGGCAGGCGAGCGCGGCGCCGCCCGGCCCGTAGCCGCCCGGTTCGTACGGCCAGGGCCAGGGGACCGCGCCGGGCGCGCCGCTGGGCGAGGCACCGTCCGGCACCTCCGGCGGCTGCTTCTCCAGCGCCGTGCGCAGCGCGTCGATCCGGCTCTCGGAGGTGTGCCAGACGCGGGCGAGCCGCTGTTCCTCGCCGTCGGCGGCGATGCCACGGCCGGGCGCGCCGCCATCGCCGTCGTAGAGCCACACCGCGCACCATTCGGCGAGCCGCGGCACGATCAACTGGGCGGCGAGCGAGGCGACCTGATCGGCGTCGAGCTGGCCGGAGAGCAGATCGGAGGCCTCGGCGAGGAAGGAGAGGGCGCCGTTGGCGACCCAGTCGGCCTCATGGTCGGTCCTGGCGGCGCCGCGCGGCGCCGGGGCCAGGAGCTCGGCGGCCCGCAGCCCGCGCTGCAGCAGCCGGCCGTCGAAGGCGAGCTCCGGCTCGGGCCCGACGCCGTCCCGGGCGCCGACCGGCAGCCGGAACCAGACGGTCTTCATGGCCCGGCGGTAGGTGATGCCCCAGGATTCGGCGACGGCGCTGATCAGCTGGAGGCCGTGGCCGCCGTTCTCGGAGGCGGCGCTGTCCTCATGGGCGCGGACCGGCTGGGCGGGGTGGTGGTCGGAGACCTCGATCACGAGGCCGGGGCCGGGCGTGCCCTCGGGGCCGGGGCGGGGTGCGCCGTCGGGACCCGCGCCAGGGGTGTACGCGGGCGGCGCCGGATGCGGCTGCCCGCTCGGCCCCTCGTGCGGCTGCCCGCTCCGGCCCCCGCAGGACTCCCCGCTCCGGCTCCCCGGGGATTCCGCGCCCGGTCGCTCCTCCGGCTCCAGGCGGCAGCGCAGTTCGACGGTGGTGCCCGCGTGCACGACCGCGTTCGTCACCAACTCGCTGACCAGCAGCACCGCTTCGTCCGCGAGCCGGCCGGTCAGGCTGTCCGCGCCGGCCAGCCCCTGGTCGGCCCAGTCGGCGAACGCGGCCCGGACGAAGCGGCGGGCGACGGCAGCGGCCTGCGGATCACCGGGCAGGCTGGCACACCGGGAACGGGTCGCGGCCCCCTCGGCAGCCGCGGCCGCGGCTGCGGTCGCCGCGCCGGCGGCCGGTCCCGTCGCGGACCCGCCCCCGGACCCGGCCGCCCTCGCCCTGCGCGCCGCCGTGACGCCGTCGTCCCGTGGAGACGAGGTTGTCGTCCGCATTGAGCAACTCCCGACCAGCTCCGCTACGGCGCCGGATGCGCCAACGACAGAGTGACAGAACGAGCGCAGCCATAAGCACGGAGTCACAGAAGTGGGAGGTCACGGCGGCCAATTCGGCTGACGCGCCGAGGGAGTTGGCCGACGCGCACCAAGCGGCGTCCGGGGGGCCTGTACGGACAACCCCGGTGGCGGCCACGGTTCCCGACGGCAGCCGTCTTCACCCGTACGAGCGCGACGCCACACGACGCGAAGCGCCGGCCCGTACGAGCGCGGCGGTACGGGACGCGCCGACCCGCCCCGTACCGCCGTGTCCTTGCGGCTACGCCTCGCGCGTCCCCGCGTACATCTCGTCGAGCAGGTCCTTGAACACCCGCTCCACCACCGGCCGCTTGACCTTGAGGCTGGGGGTCACCTCACCGTGCTCGATGTCCAGGTCGCGCGGCAGCAGCCGGAACTTGCGGATCTGCTGCCAGCGCTGCAGCCCCTCGTTGACCCGCTCGACATAGCCGTCGACCAGCTCGCGGACCTGCTCGGTCGCGACGACCTCGGCGTACGCCTTGCCCTCCAGGCCGTGTTCCTTGGCCCAGGTCATGATCGTCGGCTCGTCGAGGGCGATCAGGGCGGTGCAGAAGTTCCGGTTGGCGCCGTGCACCAGCACATTGGAGACGAACGGGCAGACCGCCTTGAACTGGCCCTCCACCTCGGCGGGCGCGATGTACTTGCCGCCCGAGGTCTTGATCAGGTCCTTCTTGCGGTCGGTGATCCGCAGGTAGCCGTCCGGGGAGAGCTCGCCGATGTCACCGGTGTGGAACCAGCCGTCCTCCTCCAGCACCTCGGCGGTCTTGTCCGGCAGGCCGTGGTAGCCCTGCATAATGCCGGGGCCGCGCAGCAGGATCTCGCCGTCCTCGGCGATCCGCACCTCGGTGCCGGGCAGCGGCTTGCCGACCGTTCCGGTGCGGTAGGCCTCGCCGGGGTTGACGAAGCTGGCGGCGCTGGACTCCGTCAGGCCGTAGCCCTCCAGGATGTGGATACCGGCGCCGGAGAAGAAGTAGCCGATCTCCGGGGAGAGCGCGGCCGAGCCGGAGACGGCGGCCCGCAGCCGGCCGCCGAACGCCTCCCGCAGCTTGGCGTAGACGAGGGCATCGGCGATCCGGTGCTTGGCACCGAGCACGAACGGCACCGAGGCGGTGCCGGTGCGGCGGAAGTTGTCCTGCGAGACCTTGGCGTACTCGCGGGCCACCTCGGCCGCCCACTGGAAGATCTTGTACTTGGCGCCGCCGCCCTGCCGGGCCTTGGCCGCGACACCGTTGTAGACCTTCTCGAAGATCCGCGGCACCGCCGCCATGTACGTGGGCCGGACGACCGGCAGATTCTCGATGATCTTGTCGACCCGGCCGTCCACCGCGATCACATGGCCGGCCGAGATCTGGCCCGCAGTGAGCACCTTGCCGAAGACGTGCGCCAGCGGCAGCCAGAGGTACTGCACGTCCTCCTCGGTGACCATGCCGGTGGCCGGGATCGCCCGCGCCATGTACGCCCAGCAGTCGTGCGGGAGCTGAACGCCCTTGGGGCGGCCGGTGGTCCCGGAGGTGTAGATCAGCGTGGCCAGCTGGTCGGCGCGCAGTGCGGCGACCCGCTCCCTGACACAGTCCGGGTGGTCCTCCAGGTAGGCGGTGCCGCGCTTCTCCAGCTCGGCCAGGGTGAGCACCCAGCCCTCCGGATCGCCCTCGGCGGGCTCCGCGCCCGCCTCGTCGATGACGACGACATGCGCCAGCTCGGGCAGCTCGGCGCGCCGCTCGCGCGCCTTGGCGAGCTGTCCGGCGTCCTCCGCGATCAGCACCCGGCTACCGGAGTCGGCCAGGATGTAGGCGGTCTCCTCGGCGTTGGTGCTGGGGTAGACCGTGGTGGTGGCGGCGCCGGAGCAGAGCACGCCGAGGTCGGCGAGGATCCACTCGACGCGGGTGGCGGCGGCCAGCGCCACCCGCTCCTCGGGCAGGATGCCGAGCGCCATCAGCCCGGCGGCCACGGCGTAGACCCGTTCCGCGGCCTGCGCCCAGCTGATCGACTTCCAGTCGTCCGGTCCCGGTCCGGAGGCCGGGACGGGATAGCGATAGGCCTCGATATCGGGCGTGTCCGCAACCCGCTCCAGGAAGAGATGCGCCACCGAGGGCGGCCGGTTTTCGATCAGCGTGTGGGTGTCCGTCACGGCGTCCTCCGGGGCCCGCTTCGATGCTGGTGACTCGCGAGTAACCTTTGAGCAGTGATCAGACTAGAGCGCGAGGCGCCCACACGTAAGAGGCTACGGCCGACTGGTTAAGGATGTGACCAGTGCGATAGGTGTAGGTAGCACGCGCAATGTCCGACAGTGGGCTGCGATGCGCGTCCGCAGCGGGCTGCCGGGGGCCGGGAACCGGACCGGCCGGCAGCCGTGATCCTTGAAGACGCAGCGTGATCCGGAGGAAAGCCGACAGGGCGCCGGCCCCCTCCCCGGGGACCCGCGCCCTGCCTCCCGCCTTCTTCCGCTCGCGCTTCCTGCTTCTTCGCCTGCTTCTCTGACCTACTTCTTGGACTTCGCGTCGCCGTCGGAGTCCGAGGACAGCACCGCGATGAAGGCCTCCTGCGGGACCTCCACGCTGCCGACCATCTTCATCCGCTTCTTGCCTTCCTTCTGCTTCTCCAGCAGCTTCCGCTTACGGGAGATGTCACCGCCGTAGCACTTGGCGAGAACGTCCTTGCGGATGGCGCGGACCGTCTCACGGGCGATGACCCGGCTGCCGATGGCGGCCTGGATCGGCACCTCGAAGCTCTGCCGCGGGATCAGCTCCCGCAGCTTGGCGACCAGCCGCACGCCGTACGCGTACGCCTTGTCCTTGTGGCAGATCGCGGAGAACGCGTCGACCTTGTCCCCGTGCAGCAGGATGTCGACCTTCACCAGGTCGGCGACCTGCTCGCCGGTGGGCTCGTAGTCCAGCGAGGCGTAGCCGCGGGTCTTGGACTTGAGCTGGTCGAAGAAGTCGAAGACGACCTCGGCGAGCGGGAGGGTGTAGCGGATCTCGACCCGGTCCTCGGAGAGGTAGTCCATGCCCAGCAGGCTGCCGCGGCGGGTCTGGCACAGCTCCATGATCGCGCCGATGAACTCGCTGGGCGCCAGGATCGTGGCCCGGACGACCGGCTCGTGCACCTTGTCGATCTTGCCGGTCGGGAACTCGCTCGGGTTGGTGACCTCGTGCTCGACCCCGTCCTCCATGTCGACGCGGTAGACCACGTTCGGCGCGGTGGCGATCAGCTCGAGGTTGAACTCGCGCTCCAGGCGCTCACGGATGACCTCCAGGTGCAGCAGGCCCAGGAAGCCGACGCGGAAGCCGAAGCCCAGCGCCGCGGAGGTCTCCGGCTCGTAGACCAGCGCGGCGTCGTTGAGCTGCAGCTTGTCGAGGGCGTCGCGCAGCTCGGGGTAGTCGGAGCCGTCCAGCGGATACAGCCCGGAGAACACCATCGGCTTGGGGTCCTTGTAGCCGCCCAGCGGCTCCTCGGCACCCTTGTTGAGCTGGGTGATCGTGTCACCCACCTTGGACTGCCGGACATCCTTCACGCCGGTGATCAGGTAGCCCACCTCGCCGACGGACAGCCCGTCGGCCGCCTTCATCTCGGGTGAGTTCGTGCCGATCTCCAGCAGCTCGTGAGCGGCGCCGGTCGACATCATCCTGATGCGCTCGCGCTTGCCGAGCGTGCCGTCGACGACCTTCACGTAGGTCACGACACCGCGGTAGGCGTCGTAGACCGAGTCGAAGATCATCGCGCGGGCGGGGGCGTCCTTGACGCCGACCGGGGCCGGCACCTCGCGGACGACCTTGTCCAGCAGCTCGGCCACGCCGACGCCGGTCTTGGCGGAGACCCGCAGCACGTCCTCGGGCTCACAGCCGACCAGGTTGGCCAGCTCGGCGGCGAACTTCTCGGGCTGGGCGGCCGGCAGGTCGATCTTGTTGAGGACGGGAATGATCGTGAGGTCGTGCTCCATCGCCAGGTACAGGTTGGCGAGGGTCTGGGCCTCGATGCCCTGGGCGGCGTCGACGAGGAGGATGCAGCCCTCGCACGCGGCGAGCGAGCGCGAGACCTCATAGGTGAAGTCGACGTGGCCCGGGGTGTCGATCATGTTCAGGATGTGGGTCGTCCCACTTCCCTCTTCACCCTCGGTGGGGTCCCAGGGCAGCCGGACCGCCTGGGACTTGATCGTGATGCCACGCTCGCGCTCGATGTCCATGCGGTCGAGGTACTGCGCGCGCATCTGCCGCTGGTCGACGACACCGGTGATCTGGAGCATCCGGTCGGCGAGCGTCGACTTGCCGTGGTCGATGTGCGCGATGATGCAGAAGTTACGGAGGAGGGCCGGATCGGTACGGCTCGGCTCCGGCACGTTCGTAGGGGTCGCGGGCACGCAGGGTCCATTCAGTGAACGCGGGTAGGCGGGACTCGGGTAAATGACGTCTCCCCCATCGTCCCATGACCGAGGGGCCCGGTCCGGTTCGGGCGACGGCAGCGGCCCGGTTCGGGTGGAGAGACCGGGCTGGTTCGGGCGGGGGGACCGGGCTGGTTCGGGCGAGGGGCCGGTCCGGTTCGGGTGGGGGGGACCAGTCCCGTTTGGGCAGGGGGGCCGTCCGGTTTGGGCAGCGGGGCCGGTCCGGTTTGGGCGGCCGTAGACCCTGCTGGTAGCCTGGTCCACTGCGCTTCGTGCCCTCTTTCGTACGAGGCGCCACTCGAAACTCCAACGAACCTGAAAAGGCTCTTTCGTGGCGAACATCAAGTCCCAGATGAAGCGGATCAAGACCAACGAGAAGGCTCGTCAGCGCAACAAGGCTGTCAAGTCCACTCTGAAGACCGCGATCCGTCGCACCCGCGAGGCCGTCGAGGCCGGTGACCTGCAGAAGGCCACCACCGCCCAGGCCGCCGCTGCCAAGACGCTCGACAAGGCCGTCAGCAAGGGTGTCATCCACAAGAACGCCGCCGCCAACAAGAAGTCGGCGCTGGCGAAGAAGGTCGCGGCCCTCAAGGCCTGACCTTCCTCCGGAGGAGGTCATCGACCGCTCCAAATCCGATCCTCCTCCACCGCAGCACCTCCGTAGTACCCCTGTCGGCAGGGACCCAGCGGCCCCTCTCTCCGCTCCCTGACCGATGCACCACCGTGCCGCACACGGCCTGCGTTCGCCACGCGGGTGCGGCACACCCGGCCCACTCGGCGTACCGCGCCGACCAAGCCGCAACAGCTTGATATGGAGGCCCCGCCTCACCCCTTCCCCAGGGGTGAGGCGGGGCTTTCTTTTTTCGTGGGGCTTTTGGTGCAGGGCTTTCTCGTGGGGGCTTCGTTTGGGGTCGTCGATTACGGTCGTCGATTGGGGTCGTCGATGTGGGATTCCCTTTCGAGGTTTCCAGAGGAGGCTTCGCGAGGGTTCTTTACGGGGATTCTTGTGGGCTTCTGTTGCGATGTTGCGAAGAAGCGTGGACGACGGAATGTGTTGCGGTGTTCCATCGCCGAGCCCCTGCTGTGGGGCCATTGCTGCGGGGATATCGCTTTGGGGCAGTTGAGACGGCAGCTCCCGGTTCGCGACAGGGGGCGAAAGTGGCGTGAGCTTGCGGGTGGGGGCGGACGGCGCCATATTTCGGTCCGCTCACCATGGGGAAAATTCCGTGCCGCAAAGCCGGGTTCGCTTTCCCCGGGGTCCGCTACGCTGCGGCCATGTCCATTTCGGGGGAACACGACAATCCGTACGCCCAGCCGCAGCCGAACCCATTCGGTCAGGCGCCCGCATCCCAAAATCCGGTGCCCACACCGCAGAACCCCGTGCCCACACAGCAGAATCCCTACGCACCGCAGAACCCCCACGCACCGGAGAATCCCTACCCACCGCAGGCCATACCTCCGGGGCTGACCGGCGGATACGGCTATCCGGCGCCCGGCGTGCCCGCCCCGCCCGCAGGGCCACCCGCGGTGGCGCCCATCGCCGCGCCCAGTGGCGCGGGCCGTGGCACGTCCGGCTGGCTCTGGGCCGTCGGCGGGGTGGTCGCCGCGTCCGCGATCTGGGCCTCGCTGTTGTTCGCCACCGGGGGCTTCTCCTCCGAGCCCAGCCCCGACCTCGCGGGCTACGCCTACACGAGCGATCTGTGTGCGGACACCGCGATGACGCCCTTCGAGGACGCCCACTACAAGACCAAGGCGAGCACCGGAACGGCCTCGAAGGACGACAATCCGCAGCACAGCGGCGCCCAGCTGAAGTCGCTGGACACCATGACGTGCAACATCTCGTTCGAGCAGGACGGCGCAAGCACCTCCGCCTACTCCTCCACCTGGCTCTACAACACCGCCACGCTGCACAAGCAGACCGACCCGACGCCGGAGTTCGCCGACGGCTACCGCTCGTACGAGAAGCAGGACACCTCGGTCGGCTACAAGGTCGAGGCCGTACCGGGAATCGGCGACGAGGCCTACCTGGTGACCCGGAGGGACGACGGCAGCAGCACGAGCAGCAGCTCGTACGTGATCCTCGGCGTCCGGGACGGCTGGATGACCTACCAGTCGACGTGGTCGAGCTATGCGTCGAGCAGCGGCAGCGACAAGCAGCCGACCGCCACCGAGGTGGCCACGATGCTCAAGACCAGCGCGACGGAAACTCTCAGGCGACTGCGTCCAGTGCGCTGATCACGCCGACCGACGTCTTCGATGAGGTCCGGCATACCCGCGGCCGAACCTTGATGCCAATGCCGACAGCGGCACTGGCACTGGCGGCGGCGTCGGCACCAACGCCGGCGCCGATGCCCATGCCCATGCCCATGCCCATGCCCATGCCGTGCAGGATCTCAGGATCTGACCGCGCCGCTGAACGCCCGCGCCGACGGCGAGGAGCCGGGTGTCACCGCGAGCGGGCCGCCCGGGCGATTGCCACGACGGCCTTCTCCAGGGCGTACGCCGGATCGTCGCCGCCGCCCTTCACCCCCGCGTCGGCCGCTGCCACCGCGCGCAGCGCCGTTGCCACACCGTCCGCCGACCAACCGCGCATCTGCTGCCGTACCCGGTCGATCTTCCAGGGCGGCATGCCGAGGTCGCGGGCGAGGTCGCCGGGGCGGGCGCCGCGCGGGGCGGAGGCCAGTTTGCCGATGGCGCGGACGCCCTGAGCGAGCGCGCTGGTGATCATGACGGGGGCGACGCCGGTGGAGAGGGACCAGCGCAGTGCCTCCAACGCCTCGGCGGCCCGGCCCTCGACGGCGCGGTCCGCGACGGTGAAGCTCGATGCCTCGGCCCGGCCTGTGTAGTAGCGCGCGACGACGGCCTCGTCGATGGTGCCCTCCACATCGGCGGCCAACTGCGAACAGGCAGAGGCCAGCTCACGCAGATCGCTGCCGATGGCATCGACCAGCGACTGGCAGGCCTCGGGCGTCGCCGACCGTCCGGTCGCACGGAACTCGCCCCGCACAAAGGCCAGCCGGTCGGCCGGCTTGGTCATCTTGGGGCAGGCCACTTCGCGTGCCCCGGCCTTGCGTGCGGCGTCCAGCAGGCCCTTCCCCTTGGCGCCGCCGGCGTGCAGCAGCACCAGCGTGATCTCCTCGGCGGGCGAGCCGAGATACGCCTTGACGTCCTTGATGGTGTCCGCGGAAAGGTCCTGGGCGGCGCGCACCACGACGACCTTGCGCTCGGCGAAGAGCGAGGGGCTGGTCAGCTCGGCCAAGGTGCCGGGCTGGAGCTGATCGGGAGTGAGGTCGCGCACATCGGTGTCCGCATCGGCTGCCCGGGCAGCCGCCACCACCTGCTGCACCGCGCGATCCAGCAGCAGGTCTTCCTGGCCCACCGCGATCGTGACGGGGGCGAGCGGGTCGTCTTGAGCTGTCTTCCTGGCCATCGCGTCCAGCATCCCACGCCCCACTGACACCCCGGCGCGGACGGCTCTGGCTCCCCGGCCCTGACCGGCTCCGGTGACCTCTGCCGGACCTCGCCGACACCCGCGATCCTGCCCCCTCCGGTACCTGCGCCGGACCGCTCCGACATCCCGGCCTCCGCCCCGCTCCGGTGCCCGGGCCGGACCGCCCGGTGCCCCAGTCCTGACCACTCCGGTGCCCGGGCCGGACCGCTCTGGGCCCCTGCCTGACAGCGGCTCCCTCGCCGTGTCGGACAATGGCCGGGTGAATGATGCTGCCCCACACCCACCACACCTCCGGCACGTGCTGGTTCTGCCCGACCGCGATGCCGCGGAGGAGGTGGCCGAGGCCCTGACCGAACGCTTCGGTGTCGCCGAGGAGCCCCAGCTCGTACGGGACGCCCTGGCCGGTGAGGACGACGCCGAGGACGCCCAGTGGCTGGTGGTGGTCGAGGACCCGGACGCCGCCCACGACCCGGCGCGGCTGCACAACCTCGCTGCCGAGTACGAGGGCTGGCGCGAGGCCGAGTAACAACCGGGCCCGCGGGAGCCAGGGGCCGTGTAAGCCGGGCCCGCGGGGCCAGGCGCCGTGTATAAGCCGGGGCCCGTGAAGGCCAGGGCCCGTGAAGGCCAGGGGCCGTGGAGGCCAGGGGCCGTGGAGGCCAGGGGCCGTGGGCCTACGCGCCGCTGGGGCCTCCAGGCACCCACACCGCGCCGGCTCGGGGCTCCCGCTCCAGAACAATCCCGAAGTGCTCCCGGTAGGCAGCGAGGACCTCTCCCTCGCCCAGCTCACGCTCGTCCCGTGCACCATCCGCCCCGGTGGTCACGAGCGTACGACCGGAGAGCGTGACCCGGCCGGTCCCGGTCAGCCGTGAACACACCAGGGACCGGGTGAAGTGCGACTTGGGCGAGGTCCGGTGCCACCAGCAGCCGACCTCGAAGTCCGCATAGGCACGCGGGCGTTGTTCGATGCGGTACTGCGGATCGCCGTCCCTCAGGACATCGAGGTCTCCCTCGCTCGTCTCCTCGATCCGGAACACCCCACCGGGATCGGCCTGCTCGGCACGGCTGTCCCAACGCAGCGGAAAGTGGCTGTGCCTGCCGAAGCCGACGTCCGCCAGCCATGGCCCGCTCGGCGTCTGCACGCGCAGCGCGAGGTGGTCGTACGGAATTCCGGGCCCGTCGGCGCCGAACACCCGGGCGGAAAGCAACTCGACCTCATAGCCGAGCGCGCCCAGGAGCAGCGCGAAAGCACCGTTGAGCTCGTAGCAGAAGCCGCCCCGCCGGGCACGGACGATCTTGTCCAGCAGCGGCTGCTCCGCGAGCACGATCTCTTCGCCGAGGTGAATGGAGAGGTTTTCGAAGGGGACGGTACGCAGATGACAGAGGTGCAGCGCGCGCAACGCCTCGGCGTCCGGGGCGGCGGCGCGGACAGCCCCGATCCGGTCGAGATAGGCATCGGCGGCAGCAGTATCCATCAGGGGTGAACCCTCATCCTCATGACCTGGATCCTACAGATCCCGATTTCAGCAGCATCCGTGCTACGCCGAGCCTGGGCTGCCTGCTCGGCCCATGGCGCCGTGCACCACACAGCCCCGCCGACGGCCTTCTCCGTCCCACTGAGCTGCACGAGCCGTCGGCCCGCCCGTCCGGCCCCAGGGCTGCCGCCTACGTGGCTTCGCCACCGGGTTCGGGGAGGTGAACGGAGGGGCCGCGGTCCGGCCCGGGCGCAGACTCCTGAGGCGTGGCGGTCCCCGGAAGGGCGCGTATTCGGGGGACAGGCGAAGGCAGCAGCCAGAGGAGGCAGAGGGTGGCACCGGCGGTGGCGATCCAGAGGGTGGGACGCAGGCCCAGCGCCGTGCCGAACGCGCCACCGGTCATGGCGCCGATGGGACGGAAGCCGTAGTTCAGCGTGCGGGACGCACCGGCGACGCGCGAGCGCAAGGAGTCCGGGATCAGTGCGGCAAGCAGGGAACCGGAGGAAATGTCGACGAGCATCACGCCGACACTGGACAGGAATTCGGCGACGAAGAGCAGCGCGGTAACCAGCGGAGTGTCACCGCCGGCAAGCGGGACGAGCAGGAGCGGCACCGTGAATCCGGCGTATCCGAGGAGGATGGCCGGACCGATACCGATGGCGCGTACCACTCTGCCGGCGACCGCCGCGCCGATGAGACCGCCGACCGCCCCGATCCCCAGCACCGCCCCCAGGATCCCGGCTTCCAGGCCGAGTTCGGTGGTGGCGTACAGCACGAAAAGGGTGTGGAACATGAGGTTGAAGAACTGCACCGTCCCCGAGGCGGCGAACATGGCACGCAGGGTGGGGTGCCTCAACGCCCAGCGCACTCCCTCGGTGGCATAGCCCTTGGCGGGCGGCGCAGGCGGCGGTTCGGTCGGCGCGATACGCGCCAGCAGTATGGCGGAGTACAGAAAGGTCAGCGCATCGACGAGCAGCGTCATGGGCACAGCGAGCAGCTGGACGAGCAGACCGCCCGCTCCGGGCCCGCTGACGTAGGCCATCGCGCGACTACCGTTGAGCAGGGAACTTCCCACGACGAAACGGCTCTTGGGAACGAGTGAGACGAAGAGAGTGACGTTGCAGATGTCGAAGAGGACGGTGCACGCACCCACCGCGAAGGCGACCGCGTAGAGGTGGGCGAGAGTGAGCGTGCCCACCGCGTAGGCGACGGGCAGGGAGAGGATCAGTAGTGCCCGCAGCAGATCGGCCGCGATCATGATCCGGCGGCGCCGGGCCCGCCGGTCGATCCAGGCCCCTGCGGGCAGACTCAGCAGCAGGGCAGGAAGCAGCTCCGCGGTCTTGAGCAGACCCATTTCCGCGGCACCGGCACCCAGGACGAGGACGGCGACCAGCGGGACGGCGAGCAGGGAGATCTGATCGCCGATGAGGGAGACGGACTGAGCCGCCCAGTAGCGGCGGAACGTCCGTTCCCGTAAGAGGACGGGGATTCGGGCCGCCGAATTCATAAAGCCCCGCCGCCACCTGCGCCGTTGTCCCCGGTGCGGGACGTACCGCCGCTCCGCGCCTCGGTGTGACGGACGAAAGCGACCCGCAGGAAGCTCACCAGCCGCGCATCGGCCGGCCGGGAGGCCGGGTCCTGCAACCGTGCCGCAAAGGGGCTGAGCAGCTCCGTCACCCGCTCGCCGAGTTCGGTGAGCTCGTCGGCAGTGAGATAGAGCGAGACATCTCCGTACTGCTCGGCCTGCTGCCATACACGGGGCAGGGCGGCGCGCTGCTCCAGGGCGTGCGACATCTTGCTGAAGTAGTTCTCGGCAAGTGCGACGTTCAGGGCCGCGGAAGCCTCGGTGACCTCGGGATCGTCGGAGTAGTCCGGCCAGTCCGTGAACTGTGCGGTCGCCCGCCATGGCTTCTCCCGCCCCCGGCCGCCTTCGGCCTCCTCCACCAGGTCGTACTTCGCGAGCATCCGCAGGTGATACGAGCAGCTGGCGACAGACTGCCCCGTCAGCTCGGCCGCGCGCGTGGCGGTGAGCGGGCCTTCGCGGCGCAGCAGCCCGACCAGCTCCATACGGGTGGGGTGGGCATAGGCGCGCAGCGCCCGCGGATCGGAGAGCTGTGTGCAGTCGGCGAACGGATCGGGCTGCGGCCCGGGTTCGCCGTCCGCGTCCGGCCGCACCGACTCGGACTGCTGCTGGGACCGTTCCGACCTCGGAGACATGAAGTAAAGATACCTTTAGAAAGAATCCTTTACAAGAGTCCGCCCGGTAGCCGTGTGAGCGAAGACGGCGGCGTCCGGTCCGCCGGTTGGCGGCGGGGAGAGCGCAGGGACGGAGACGTGAGCGGCGACGGCCGGGTCGGCTCCTCACGGCTTCGTGGCCACCAGACCGATAGCCACGGGGTGGACGTCCGCCGGGCCGATAGCCACCGGGGCGACAACCGCCGGGCAGGCCGCCACCGGGTGGACGGCCGCCGGCTGGACGTGCCGGGGCTCTCCGGGCGGATACCGGGCGGCGACGGGTTCTCCGGCCGGGGACCGGGCCGGACTTGATCCGGTGGCCGTTGACCGTCGCCGACAGTCTGGCCGTGGTGCCCAGGATTGCGATGGCTCCGTCGGTGTCCGTCCGCAGCACCCGGGCGCCCTGGGCGCGGAGCGCCGCGATGGTGCGGGGCGCCGGATGGCCGTACGGGTTGCCGGCACCGCAGGAGATCAGCGCCAGGCGCGGCGCCAGCCGATGCATCAGCGGCGGGTCCTGATAGGCGGAGCCGTGGTGCGCGACCTTCAGGACATCGACGCCGCCCAGCTCCGGGTGGGACGCCAACAGTGCGCGCTGCGCGGGCGGTTCGAGGTCGCCCAGCAGCAGAAGGGACAGGCCGCCCGTACGGACGAGCAGGGTGACGCTGGCGTCGTTGGGGCCGTCGAGGTCGTCGGCACCGACCGGTTGGCTGGTGGAATCGGTGGGGCCAAAGGGGCCAGAGGGGCCCGGGAGAGCGGGTGGAGCCGGCGGCCAGAGGACCTCCCAGGTGAGGGGGCCCAGGTGGCGCCGCTCCCCCGGTACGGCGCGGATGACCGGCACCCGTGCCGCCGCTGCCGCGCTGCGTACGAACTGCGCCTGTCCCGGAGGGTCTTGCAGCGTCGTGGTCTCGATCGCACCGACCGCACGGCCGCGGAGCGCCCCGGGGAGCCCGTCCACATGGTCGGCGTGGAAATGTGTCAGGACCAGAAGCGGGATACGGCGGATCCCCAGGTCGGTGAGGCAGCGGTCGATGGCCCGGGGCTCGGGGCCGGTGTCCACCACCAGCGCCGTACCGTCCCCGGCTGCCAGCACCAGGCCGTCGCCCTGCCCCACGTCACACACCACGGCCCGCCACCCCGGCGGCGGCCATCCGGTGAGGACGCGGGTGAACGGGGCGGGGCGGCACACCGCCAAGATCATCGCCAGCACGCACAGCACACACAGCCAGGGATGCCGCAGCACCCTGCGGACGACCGGCACCAGGACCACCAGGGCAGCCGCCAGCACCAATCCACCACCCCAGCCGCCCGGCCAGTCGAACTCCGCCCCCGGCAGCGCCGCCCCCGTACGGGCGACACCGGCGATCCACTCGGCCGGCCAACCCGCGCACCACGACAGCGCCTGGGCGGCCGGCAACGCGACCGGGGCGACGGCGAGGGCCGCGAAGCCCAGCACCGTGGCGGGCGCCACGGCCACTTCCGCCAGCAGATTGCAGGGCACCGCGACCAGGCCCACCCGGGCCGCCAGCACGGCTACCACCGGTGCACAGACCGCCTGGGCAGCGGCCGCGGCGGCGATCACCTCGGCGATCCGCGGCGGCACCCGGCGGCGTTGAAGCGCGGCACTCCAGCGTGGCGCGAGCAACAGCAGCGCGCCGGTCGCCAGGACGGACAGCAGAAAGCCATAGCTACGGGCGAGCCAAGGGTCGTAGAGGAGCAGCAACAGGACCGCGGCCGCGAGGGCGGGGAGCAGCGAGCGACGGCGGCCGGTGCCGATGGCCAGCAGTGTGATCAGGCCGCAGGCGGCGGCCCGCAGCACGCTCGGGTCCGGGCGGCACACCACGACGAAGGCGAGGGCGAGCGCACCGCCGATGACGGCGGTGCCGCGCAGTGACAGTCCCAGGCGCGGTGCCAGCCCGCGGCGCTCGGCGCGCGTCGCGAGGTGCGGCGGCCCGATCAGCAGGGCGAGCACAATCGTCAGATTGCTGCCGGAGACGGCCAGCAGATGGGTGAGGTCGGTGGCGCGGAAGGCGTCGTCGAGATCCGGCGGCACGCGTGAGGTGTCGCCCACCACGAGGCCGGGCAGCAGCGCGCGGGCATCGGGGCGCAGCCCGTCGGTGGCCTCGCGCAGCCCGGCACGCAGGTGTCCTGCCAGTCTTTGCAGGGGGGACGGAGCACCGACCTTGACCGGTGGCGCCTCGGCGGTGACCCGGAGCACGGCGGCAACCTGGTCGGCCGGCGAGAGCGGTGGGGCGGCGCGTGCCACCACCCGGATGCGTGTCGACGGCAGCAGCCCTCGCCACGCCGGCGACAGGCTCTCGCGTGCCCCGGGGCCGTGCGCTTCGTCTCTCCCTCCGCGCTGCTGTACAACCACCAGCACCGGGGTACGTACGGCGGTGACCGCACCGCCCGGTGCCGTGACCCGGACGGCATCGGCCGTGAACACCAGTACCGGGGGCGTCCGTTGGGAGCCCCGCACCTTGGGGCGGGTCAGTCGTGGATCACCGCTCACCTCCAGCTCCGCCGTGAGTCCCGCGTAGTGCTCCGCCAGGGCCGGCAGCGGTCCGCGCCGCACATCCGAGGCGTGCAGTGCCGCGGCCGCGGTCCCCGCCGCGCCACACAACAGCACCGCGGCCAGGGCCACGAACGCCCCGGCGGGCCGGGGGCGGGGAGAGCGCCGTCCGAGCGGCCCCGGCCCTCGCCGGGCAGCTCCTGGCGCAGGACCGGCGCAGGGCCGCCCGGCCCGCTCCGGAACGCCCTCCGCCCTGCGCCGGACCACAGCCATCCGCCACGCGCACAGCGCGAGCGCCACGGCCGCACCGCAGGCCACCGCCGCTCCCCCGCCCGGGGCTCCCAGGCCGATCACCGCCCCCGCCCAGGCGGCCAGTGCGGGCGCGACCAGCCGCAGATCGGCAGGGCCCTCTTGATGCGGGTCCGAGGCGCCGTGCGAGGACGCCGCCGTGGCGTGCACGGTGGCGCGGAGACCGGTCACGGCTGGACCAGGGGGCGCAGATCGGCGAAGCGGCGGTCACCGATGCCGGTCACCTGACGGAGCTGGTCCACCGAGGTGAACCCGCCGTGCCGGGTACGGAATTCGACGATGTGCCGGGCCAGGACGGGCCCCACACCGGGGAGCGAATCGAGCTGCTGCTCGGTCGCCGTGCTGAGGCTGACCGGTCCGGCCGGACCGCCTCCGGCCCCTGGCGACCCGCTTCCCGGCCCGGACGCCCCCGGTCCGGCGGGCGCGGGAGCGCCCCTTGTACCCGCGGCACCCCCGGCCGCACCGACCACGATCTGTTCGCCGTCGGTCAGCAGCCGTGCCCGGTTCAGCCCACCGGTGTTCGCTCCCCGCAGTACCCCACCCGCGGCCTGCAGCGCATCGATCACCCGCGATCCCGGCGGCATCCGGCGAATGCCCGGGTGCCGGACCTTGCCCGTGACATCGACGACCAGTTGCCGGCCCGCGCCTCCCGGCGGGCCGTGCGCCATCGCTGCGGCGGACGACGACGGCAGCGTTGGCGGATGCGGCGCGGGGCCGGAAGCCGCGGGCCGCTCGGCCGCCGGGGCCCGTACCGGTTCGGGGCGGCCGGCCCAGAAGTGCTGTACGGCCAATCCCAGCGCCAGCACGAGCACCAGGACCAGGGCGGCGAGCATCTTCGGGTCGGCGCCGCACCGTAACTGCACCCAGAGCGGCAGCCGTTCGCGTACGGCAAGCCACACCCGCTCCCGTCGGCGCGGCCCCGGCGGATCGCCCCCAGGAGGCGGCGGACCGTTCCCGGGAGGCGGCGGGCCACCCCCGGTCACCGCAACCCCAGCCCTGCCCGGCCCAGGCCCGGCACCCGGCCCCGCCGCCCCCGCACTCGCGTCCGCGCCTGCACCCGCACCCGCGCCCGCATCACCGAAGATTGCCGCGACCCGGTCCCGCACCCGCTCGCGCTCCCGCTCCCGCCGCTCCGACGCACCGGAAGGAGCCAGGGGACCAACGGCGGTGAACGGGGAAACGGAGGCAACGGTCAAGCCCGAAGAGGTCAAGCCCGAGGACGCCGAGCCCGAGGACGCCGGCCCTGACGGCCCCGAAGGCCCCCAAGACCCCCAAGGCCCAGAAGACCCCGAAGACCCCGAAGACCCGACCGAGGACGCCGGATGCGGCAAGGCCCACGAGGCCGGCAAGGCCGGCAAGGCCGGCAAGGCCGGCGAAAGCGACGGGACGGAAACAGACACGGAAGCAGATGACGAGGCCGGGGAAGCTGCCCACGCAGATCGAAACGAGTTCATACCGACCGACGCTAAGCACATCGCGCAGATCTCGCCGAGCTGCCGCAATTCCGGTGGATGAAGCCCGAGTTGTGGACAACTTTGTCACCCACAGGAGGTGCCGCGGCTCCCCCTCACCGCGACGAAACCACGACCCCCAACAACCCCGGGCCCGTATGCGCGCCGATCACCGCGCCGACCTCGCTCACCAGGAGCTCGTTGAGTCCCGGCACCCGCTCCCGGAGCCGCTGGGCCAGAGCGTCCGCGCGCTCCGCCGCGTCGAGATGGTGCACCGCGATATCGACCTGGCCCTCGCCGGCCCGCTCCGCGGCAAGCTCCTCCAGCCGTGCGATCGCCTTGGACGCCGTACGGACCTTCTCCAGCAGATCGATCCGCCCGTCGGCCAGCTGAAGAAGCGGTTTGACGGCGAGCGCCGAGCCGAGCAGCGTCTGAGCGGCACCGATACGGCCGCCGCGGCGCAGATAGTCGAGGGTGTCGACGTAGAAGTAGGCGGAGGTGGCAGTGGCACGCTTCTCAGCGGCGGCCACCGCTTCGTCGATGTCCCCGCCCGCCTCCGCCGTCTCCGCGGCGGCGAGAGCACAGAAGCCGAGGGCCATCGCGACCATGCCGGTGTCCACGACGTGTACGGGTACCGGCGCCTCCTTGGCCGCCAGCACCGCCGCGTCGTACGTACCGGAGATCTCCGAGGACAGATGGAGCGAGACGATGCCGCTCGCACCGGCCGCCGCGACCTTGCGATAGGTGTCCGCGAACATCGTGGGGGCGGGCCGGGAGGTGGTCACCGGCCGGCGCTTCTGGAGTGCCTGGGCGACGGATCTCGCGGAGATCTCGGTGCCCTCTTCCAAGGCCTGGTCCCCCAGGACGACGGTCAGCGGAACGGCCGTGATGCGGTGACGCTCGACAGCCGTCCGCGGCAAGTAGGCCGTGGAATCGGTGACGATCGCGACATGGCGGGACATGAATGGGAGGTTATCCGGGGATCCGGACGCCGCACAGTGCGGGCCCCTCCCCAAGATCTTCCAGGTTTCCCCAAGGCTCTGCCAAGAGGGCACCGGAGCATGCCGTCCCCGTTCCCGGACCCGCGATAAGCGCGACGCCGCTGACGCTCCGGGCCGGGCTTCTTCTCCGTCTCCCTCTCGGGCCCCGCCCCGCCCCCGCCCACCCCACCCCTCACCTCACCTCACCGAGGTCTTCTCACGGCCTCACCTGGTCCTGCCCTCCGTTGGCCGTGCCCTCCGTCCGTGGCGCCCGTGAGGCCCGTGACGTCCGTGACGTCCGTGACGTCCGTGTCCGTGGGGCCTTCTCCCATGGGTAGGACGGCTGGGTGCGCGGGTCACGGGCGGTGAGCGCCTGCGGGCCCTCAGGTGCCTGCCCCTCGGAGCGGCCGCCCTCGGACCCCGACGGCCGGCCCGTCCGGACGCCGGCGTCCGAGGCCCCGTCGGCAGCACGCGCCCCTGACGACTCATCCGCAGCCGGCTGTCCGGGCTCCCACAGCGGGTCCGCGGCATCCTCGACCCGGGTCCAGTGGCGCAGCGCCCCCGCCTCGACATCGATCTGGTCACTCAGCGCCGCCAGATCGTCGTCCGCGAACTTGCGGGCGCGGTCCCGGGCGGCCCAGCGCAGCGACTCCGCGGAGTGCGTGATCCGTTCCGTGCGTTCCCTGAGCTCCGGGAGGCGCGAGGCGATGGTGGCCCGGTCGGGCTCGCGTTCGAGCCGCTTGAGTTCGTCGTCGAGCTCATGGTCATGGGCGCTCAGCCGCTCGAAGAGCCCTATCGCCTCGCTCAGGGAGGCATCGTCGGACGAGCCGCCGCGAAGCGCCTCCTGGGTGGCACGCATGGACATACGCAGCGAGAGACGCAGCTGGGCGAGTTCGCCGACCACTCCGGGCTGGGCGAACTGCCGGGCGCGGAGGCTGGTGTCCTCGACGGTTCTGCGGGCCTGGGCGACGGTGCGGTCGACGCCGCGCTTGGCCGCCGTCACGGCCTTGACCGTGACGAACACGCCTGCCAGGACGAACAGCACGAAGAGCAGCCCGACGATGGCGACAGCAGCTTCCATGGGCGCTCCCCAGACGTGTCGGCGGCGCCGGTTCCTCGCCTGCGCCCTTGTCCCTCCACGGTAAACGGCTCGGGCAGGTCACGGGTTCCGAACGAACCCCCAACCTGCCCGTAGGGGAAACCACCCATGACGCCGACGCGGCAGCGGCAACGACACCGCACACGACCGGAAGCCCCGGCCACCGGAGCGGCACCACCCACCGAACACACCGAACACACCGAACACACCGAACACCGGAGGCGGCACCACCCACCGAACACCCCGCCCACCGGAAGGGGCATCACGCCCAAGCCCCCACCCGGGCGCCCGGAACCACTCCCGGGCGCCCGGCGACGACCTACGCCGGGACGATGTTGACCAGCTTCGGTGCCCGGACGATGACCTTCCGGATGCCCGCACCGTTCAGCGCCGCGACCACGGCCGGCTCGGCCAGCGCCGTCGCCTCCAGGTCCGCGTCGGAGATCGACGGGGAGACCTCCAGGCGGGCCTTGACCTTGCCCTTGATCTGCACGACGCAGGTCACGGTCTCGTCGACGACATACGCCGGGTCGGCCACCGGGAAGTCCGCGTGCACCACGGTGTCCGGGTGGCCCAGCTTGCGCCACAGCTCCTCGGCGATGTGCGGGGCCAGCGGGGCGATCAGCAGCACCAGCCGCTCCGCGACGGTGCGCGGAACGGGGCCGCCCGTCTTGGTCAGGTGGTTGTTCAGCTCGGTCACCTTGGCGATGGCGGTGTTGAAGCGCAGGTTCGCCAGGTCCTGGCCGACACCGTCGATCGCCTTGTGCAGGGCACGCAGGGTGGCCTCGTCCGGCTCGGTGTCGACGACGGTGACCTCGCCGGTCGCCTCGTCGACGACATTGCGCCACAGGCGCTGCAGCAGGCGGTACTGGCCGACGACGGCCCGGGTGTCCCACGGCCGCGACACGTCCAGCGGTCCCATCGCCATCTCGTACAGGCGCAGGGTGTCCGCGCCGTACTCCGCGCAGATCTCGTCGGGGGTGACGGCGTTCTTCAGGGACTTGCCCATCTTGCCCAGGACACGGCTGACCTTCTCGCCCTGGTAGTAGTAGCCGCCGTCGCGCTCCTCGACCTCGGCGGCCGGGACGGCGATGCCGCGGCTGTCCCGGTAGACGAAGGCCTGGATCATGCCCTGGTTGTACAGCTTGTGGAACGGCTCGGAGGACGAGACATGGCCCAGGTCGTGCAGCACCTTGGACCAGAAGCGGGCGTACAGCAGGTGCAGCACGGCATGCTCCGCGCCACCCACGTAGAGGTCCACGCCGCCGGCCGGCTGACCGTCGCGCGGGCCCATCCAGTACTGCTCGATGTCCGGGTCGACCAGCGCGTCGGCGTTGCCGGGGTCCAGGTAGCGCATCTCGTACCAGCACGAACCCGCCCAGTTGGGCATGGTGTTGGTCTCGCGGCGGTAGCGCTTGATGCCGTTGCCGTCGCCCAGGTCCAGGTCGACGTGGACCCAGTCCTCGTTGCGGGACAGCGGGGTCTCCGGCTGGGTGTCGGCGTCGTCCGGGTCGAAGGTGCGCGGGGAGTAGTCCTCGACCTCGGGCAGCTCCAGCGGCAGCATCGACGCCGGCAGCGCGTGCGCCACGCCGTCCTCGTCGTAGACGATCGGGAACGGCTCGCCCCAGTAGCGCTGCCGGCTGAACAGCCAGTCGCGCAGCCGGAAGTTGACGGTGCCCTCGCCGATGCCCTCGGCAGCCAGCCAGTCGGTGATCTTCGCCTTGGCCTCGGTCACTCCCAGACCGTCCAGCGAGACCGCCGCGCCCGACGAGTTGACGATCTTGGCGTCGTACGAGGCGAAGGCGTCGTCCCAGGTGGAGGGGTCGGTGCCACGGTCGTCCGACGGCTCGACCACACAGCGCATCGGCAGCTCGAAGGCGCGGGCGAAGGCGAAGTCACGGCTGTCGTGCGCGGGCACGGCCATGATCGCGCCGGTGCCGTAGCCCATCAGGACGTAGTCGGCGATGAAGACCGGGACCTGCGCGCCGCTGACCGGGTTGGTCGCGAACGCGCCGGTGAAGACGCCGGTCTTGTCCTTGGCCTCGGCCTGCCGCTCGACGTCCGACTTGGAGGCGGCCTGCTTGCGGTAGGCGGCGACGGCGTCGGCCGGGGTGGCGTGCCCGCCGGTCCAGACGTCGTGGGTGCCCTCGGGCCAGGCGTCCGGGACGATCGATCCGGTGCCGTTGTCGGAGCCGGCGACCAGCGGGTGCTCGGGCGCCAGCACCATGTACGTCGCGCCGAACAGGGTGTCCTGGCGGGTGGTGAAGACCGTGATCTTGTCGGAGTCGCCCACGGGGAAGTCGACCCGGGCGCCCTCGGAGCGGCCGATCCAGTTGCGCTGCTGCAACTTGATGGCCTCCGGCCAGTCCAGCGCGTCCAGGTCGTTCAGCAGCCGGTCGGCGTAGGCGGTGATGCGCATGTTCCACTGGCGCAGCTTGGCCTTGAAGACCGGGTAGTTGCCGCGTTCGGAGCGGCCGTCGGCGGTGACCTCCTCGTTGGCCAGTACGGTGCCCAGGCCGGGGCACCAGTTGACCGGCGCGTCCGAGGCGTACGCCAGGCGGTACTCGCCCAGGACGTTGGCCCGCTCGATGGGGCTCAGCTCGCTCCAGGCCCGGCCGTCAGGCGTGGGGCGGGTGCCGGCCTCGAACTGGGCGACCAGGGTGTCGACCGGACGGGCCGCGTCCGCCTCCGGGTCGTACCAGGAGTTGAAGATCTGCAGGAAGATCCACTGGGTCCACTTGTAGTACGCCGGGTCGATCGTCTCGACCGAGCGGCGCTGGTCGTGGCCCAGGCCCAGGCGGCGCAGCTGGCGCCGCATGTTCACGATGTTGGCCTCGGTGGAGACCCGCGGGTGGGTGCCGGTCTGGACGGCGTACTGCTCGGCGGGCAGGCCGAAGGCGTCGAAGCCCAGGGTGTGCAGGACGTTGTGGCCCGTCATGCGCTGGTGGCGGGCGTAGACGTCGGTGGCGATGAAGCCCAGGGGGTGGCCGACGTGCAGGCCCGCACCCGACGGGTAGGGGAACATGTCCATGATGAACTTCTTGGGGCGGGCCGCCACCGCGGCGTCACCGGCCAGACCCCCGGTGGGGTTCGGGGCCTCGTAGGTCCCGTCCGTCTCCCAGAAGTCCTGCCAGCGGGCCTCGATGTCGGCGGCCAGCGCTGCCGTATAGCGGTGCGGTGCTGCCACCTCGGCAGCGGTGGTCGTCTCGCTCATCGTCCTCAAAGCTCCATCGATCGTCTCTGCCTGCGGAAACGCGCCACAATCCCGGCACGCCGGAAACAAAAAGACCCCTCGCACAGGAGGGGACGCCGCGCCGATTCCGACGGGTTCTGTCATCCGTCGGTACTGATCAGCGCGGCCCGCTAAGCAGAAGGCGTACGGCACGCATGGCGTCAGGGTACCGCAGGGCGTCCGGGGCCCGCGCTGAGGATTCCCCCAACACGGGCCCCGCCCCCGTTACGCCTCACTCCCGCCGCCGCCCCACCGGGTCACGGACGGCGCGGGCCGGCGGCCGTTGCGCGCCCGGTTCAGGGGCGGTAGGAGCTCACGTAGCCGGCGCCCGGCGAGCCCACGCCGGTGACGTCGTCGTAGCCGACGCCCGCGTGCAGCGAGCTGTCCTTGCCCAGGCTGCGCAGCGAGGTCGTGGTGCCCTTGCTGCCGTCGGTGCCGTTGACGTAGTCGACGCGGACGACGGCCAGGTCACGGCCGGCGCCCAGCGGGTGGTCGGTGACGTCGTGGTAGGCGGCGGTGCCGTAGCGCTGGTAGATGGCGGGGTTGGCGAAGCCGATGGCGACGCCGTGCCGGGCCTGCTGCGCGAGGGCCTGGACGCCGGCGATCACCGGTGCGGCCAGCGAGGTGCCGCCGATGCGGTACTCGTCATAGCCGAGCTTTCCGTCCGGCAGGGTCTGGGTCTGGCCGACGAGGAACCCGGTGTTGGGGTCGGCGACCGCGGCGATGTCGGGAACGGTGCGCATCGCGCCGCCGCCGTTCGCCTTCGCGAGCCCGTCCGGCACGACGCCGCGCTGGTAGAAGGGCTGCGCCACGGTCTTGCTGGTGCCGCCGCCGGCGCCGCCGTTGAAGGTGCCGGGGAAGCCGGTCCAGTCGTTGCCGTCCTTGGACAGCAGCGCCTTCTGGGTGCCCCAGCCGGTCTCCCACTGGTAGGAGTCGTGCTTGCCGACGGCCAGGGAGGTGCCGCCGACGGTGGTCACCCAGGCGGAGTTCGCCGGGCTGTCGACCTGCTTGGTGCCGGTCTTGGCGACCTCGTCACCGTCGTCGCCGGAGGAGAAGTAGAAGCCGATGCCCTGCACCGCGCCCTGCTGGAAGAGCTGGTCGTAGGCGGCCGCCGAATCCGGGGTCTCGTTCGCCTCCAGGTCGCCCCAGGAGTTGGAGACCATGTCGGCGAGGTGCCCGTCGACGACCTTGCCGAGTGAGTCGATCAGGTCGTCGTCCATGCAGGAGGCGCCGCCGACGTAGACGATGCCGGCGTCGGGGGCGACCGCGTGGACGGCCTCGACGTCGAGGGTCTCCTCGCCGTACCAGCCGGCCGCGCCGCAGTCCTCGATGTGCGTGTAGTCCCTGGGCAGCACCTGGGACAGCTGGCCGCGGCGGTAGCGGGGGTCACCGTTACGGGCGGCGTAGGTGTCCGCGTCCTTGGCGATGCTCGGCGAGGCGTAGGCGTCGGTGATCGCGACGGTGACGCCCTTGCCGGTCCACTTCTTCGCCCCGTAGGCGGCACGCAGCTGCTTGCCGGTGTAGCCCTTGATCGCGTACGGCGCCTTGTTCCCGTAGGCGGACGGCAGCTTCTTGTCCGTCGTGGAGCCGAAGTACGAGGAGAACGGGCCGGAGTTGCGGAACACACCCTCCGGCGGCGGCAGTTCGCCGGAGTGGTGCCGGGCCATCCGCGGTGCGTTGTCCAGGCCGGTGACCGTCAGCACCGCGTCGGCCAGGGTGGCGGGCGCGGAGGCGGTGGTCGACGGGGCGTGGTAAGTGTGGCCGCTCTTGCGGTAATTGTGCAGGTCGGTGGCGAAGGCGCGCTCGGCGGCGGCCGCATCGCCCTTGACCGTCACATACCGGTTGGTGGTGCCGGTGACCGTCAGGCCGGACTTCTTCAGCCAGTCGGTCACCTTGGCTATCTGGTCGTGCGTGGCACCGAAGCGGGCCCGCACCTGGCCGGGGCTCAGGTACTTCCCGTACGCGGCGGAGTGCGGGTCGGACACGGCCCTGGCGTAGTCCGCGAGCCCCTTGGCGTCACGGCCCGCCAGGTAGACGCGGGCGGTGACGCCCGCGGAAGCGGAGGTGTCGCCCCGGTCTGCCTGCCGGGTGGCCCACAGGGGCTTGGTGCCCTGCAGTGCGTGCCGTCCGCCGTCGTGGCCCGCGGCGTCGGCGGCGGGCGCACCGAGCGCGAGCGCGCCGGCGACCAGCGGCAGCGTCGCTGCCCAGGCCAGAGAGGCGCGGGCGCGCAGTGATCTGGTGCGGCTGGATCTCATGTAACCCCCTGCTGTGGCGATGCGGTGCGCTGCGGGGTGCCGCGCTGCGCCGGTACGCGGGTGCGCGGCACCGCACAAGCGGTGAATGCGTGGGATGTGACGTTCACGCGATGCGCCACTCTTTCGGTGAACTGTTCATGTCAGGGACATGCGATCACCAAGAAGAGACCAAGGAATGACAAGGACTGGCCACGAATGGACACCGAGCGAACATTCAACTCGCCATAACGGACGCCCCTCTGACCGGACATCAGGTCAACCCGGGAGGAATCGCCGCCGTGGCCAGGGGGCGGCCGGGACACCCGCCCCATGGGCACACACGACGAAGCGGGCCGTCCGCATCGGACGACCCGCTTCGCTCTCTGTGGAGCTAAGGAGAATTGAACTCCTGACCTCCTGCATGCCATGCAGGCGCTCTACCAACTGAGCTATAGCCCCGTATTCTGTTTCCCGCCCCGGTGTTCCCCGCTGCGGCATCGCCTACATTACACGGACCTCCCCGGCTTCTGCCAAATCGTTCCGCCCGGGGCCCCTCGGCCGCTCTTCCCGGGGCCCCCGGCAGTCGCGCCCGGGCCCCTCGGCGCGACGCGCGGTACTGTCGGCACGCCGTGTCCGATTCGTCCTGGGGGAGCCGTACGCCGTGACCGCGCTGGAGCTGGAAGCGTCCACCGACCCCCGCGGCGGCCATCCCGGCAGGGGCCTCCTTCGCCGGCACCCGACCCGTGCGGCGGCCCTCGCCTGCCTGGTCTCGTTCACGCTCTTCTGGTTCGCGCAGCGCCTCGCCCACGTGACGATGCTCGACCTCATGGTCTACCGCGCCGAGGGCTTCACGGTCCGCAACGGCGGGTCCCTCTACGACATGGTGGCGACCTCGGCGCACCTGCCCAACACCTACCCGCCCTTCGCAGCGCTGCTGTTCACCCCGCTCACCCTCCTCGGCGTCCCCGCGATGCGCACCCTCGCCACGGCCGGCAACCTCGCGCTGCTCCTCGCCGTCGTCCACCTCTCGCTACGGCTGGCCGGCCGGCCCCGGCATCTCCCCCGGCCCGCCGCGACGCTCGCGGTCTCGGCGCTGCTGGTGTGGTGCGAGCCGGTGTGGACGACGCTGCGCTACGGCCAGATCAACCTGCTGCTCGCCGCGCTCGTGCTGTGGGACCTGACCCGCAGGGACACCCACCGGCTCGCAGGTGTCGGCACCGGGATCGCGGCCGGCCTCAAGCTCACCCCGGCACTGTTCGCCGTACTCCTCGCGCTGGCCGGCGCCGTCCGGGCCGGGCAGCTGCTCCGCTCCGGCGCGGGGGTGCGCGCCGCCCGCAACCCCTGGCTGCGGCAGGCCGGCGTCGCCACCGCCACCTTCCTGGCCACCGCCCTCCTCTCCGCGCTCGCGCTGCCGCGTGACGCGCACCGCTTCTGGACCGAGACCGTCTTCGCCGCCGACCGGGTCGGCGAGGTGGAGATCACCGCGAACCAGTCCCTGCGCGGCGCCCTCGCCCGGCTGCTGCACACCCACGATCCGGGCCTCGTCTGGCTGGTGGCCGCCGGTCTGACCGCGGCCCTCGGCCTGGCACTGGCGGCCGCGGCGCTGCTGCGCGGCCGGCGCGACTGGGCGGCCGTCACCTGCGCGGCGACCGCACTCCTGGTCAGCCCGATCTCCTGGTCCCACCACTGGGTGTGGTGCGTACCGATGGTGATCCTGCTCGGCTCCGAGGCACTGCACCAGGCCCACACCGCCGCACGACGCTGGTGGGCGGCGGCCACCGGGCTGGGCCTGCTGTTCTGTTCCTTCGCGCTGTGGTGGGTACCGCACCGCTGGCACCACCACGAGGAACTGCACCAGAACGGCGTCCAGATGCTGCTCTCCGACGTCTATCCGCTCGCCGGTCTTGCGCTGCTGGCACTGGCCGGGGCCCGGCTGTGCCGGCGCGGCAGGCGGCCGGGGAGGGGCAGCGGGTCCCGGACGGCCAGTGCCGGTGGCGGTGGGTGAACCGGCAGGCCGCGGCCCGCGGTGGTGGGTGACCCGCACGGCCGTTCCGACGGTGGTGGATGAACCGGACGCCCGCGCGGCGGAATGACGTGGCGGCCCTCACGCCCCGGCGCCCCAACACCGGCCCCTGCCCAACGCCGCCCGCAGACCCGGCAGTTCCGCCGTGTCCCGGCTGCCGCCGCCTTCGCCGGGGCGGACCCCGCTCAGGCCGTCGCGAACGAGTAGAAACGCTTCAGGGTGCAGTGCTCGTCCAGCAGCCGTCCGTAGATCGGCTCCCCGTCGAGCTCCCGGTAGGTCTCGATGGGGTCGCCCTTTATGACGAGGGCGCGGGCGCATTCCTCGCACCAGTACTGGTACTCGGCGTTGACCGGTTCCATGTCGCGGACGATCGGCGTACCGCTGCCGCACCAGTCGCATTTCCTGCTGTGGGCGCCCATCCATCAGCTCCAACTGCGGCCGCAGGCCGTACAAACGAAGGAAATGCCGCCGTCGTCCCCCAGCACCTGCGCCACAGGGGAGGCGCCGCACGAGGAGCACTGCGGAGCGGAACCGTCATCGCCGCCGGCTGCGGGGAGCGCAGCGTCCACGGGGCAGGTGAAGCGGAGCGCATACTCCGGCAGCCAGTCATGACCCTGCGCCTCGGCCACGTCGAGCAGGTCGTTGACCTCCTCGAGGATGCTCGTGGGCATCGCGATCTCTCCTCCCCTGCCGGCGCCGTCCGATTCTGCCACGGACCACGGGCCGGGTCAGGTCCGCCTTCTCGTCATCCCCGCGAGAGCGCCCACCGCGGCCGACCCGGCCAGCGCGAGCAGGGTTCCCCAGAGCGCCTGCGACGCCGCGCCCGCTCCCGTTCCCGCCTCCGCCTCCGCCTGCCGGTGGAGGAAGAGCGCCCCGAAAAGGGAGGTCCCCAGCAGCAGTCCGACCTGGTTGACGGTCACCACGAGACCGCTCGCATCCGCCGCGTGCTCCGTGCTTACGGTTCCCAACGCGGCGGCAAGATTGGGGCTGTGGGCGAACCCGAGGGCCACACCGACGCCGGCATACGCCGCAAGCAGCCGGATGCCGTCTCCGGCTCCGCCGCCCCTGAGCGCCAGCCCGATCCCCACCAGCACCGCGGACAGCATCACGAACCCGCCGGGGACCAGCAGGGGGTGCACGCGCGCGGGCAGCCGCCGCCACCACAGCCCCACCGCCCCGTACGCGAGAGCCGTCGGAACGAACAGCAGCCCGGTGCGCAGCGCGCTGTAGTGGAGCGTGTTCTGGAAGTGCAGCGTCAGTACGAACATGTAGCCCGCGTTGACCGCCATCACCAGGGCAAGCCGGATCACCGACAGCGGCATCCCCGGCGCGCCGAGCACCCGCGGCGCGATCAGGGGAGCCCCGCCCCGCCGTGCGCGCCGGGCCTCGTACCCCGCGAACACCCCCAGCAGCACCCCACCGGCGGCAAGCGACCACCACGTCCACGCCGGCCGGCCCGCCTCCTGACCGAGCACCAGCGGCACCGTTACCAGTACCAGCGCCGCCGCGAGCAGGACCAGGCCGGGCAGGTCCAGACCGCGTGCCGTACCGGACGGCCGGTCCCGGGGGATCAGGCGTGGACCGGCCGCCAACAGCAGCGCCCCGATCGGCACGTTCACCAGGAACACCGGCCGCCAGCCCGCGCCGAAGAGGTCCGCGCTGACCAGGACGCCGCCCGCGATCTGCCCCAAGGCCGCCCCGACGGCCATCACCGCGGTGTAGGCGCCGAGTGCCCGCGTGCGCGCCGGACCCGTATGGGTGCGCTGGATGATCCCCAGCACCTGCGGGATCATCACCGCCGCACCGGCTCCCTGGACGGCCCGGAAGGCGATCAACTGGCCGGCTTCCGCGGCCAGTCCGCAGGCCAGCGAGGCCACGGTGAAGACCGCGAGCCCGGCCAGGAACGTCCGCCGCGGGCCCAGCAGTTCGCCGATCCGCGCACCGGTGATCAGCAGCGCCGCGTACGTGATCGTGTAACCGGCGATCACCAGTTGCAGCGCGGCACCCGAGGCGCCCAGATCGGCGCCGATCGACGGGGCCGCGACGGTGACGATGAAGGCATCGAGCAAGGCCATGAACTGCCCGGTGAGGATCACCGCCAGGGTGCGCCCGGCACCCCGCGAACGGGCGCTTTCGGCCCCGGGCGCGCGGCCGTTGTCAGTGCCGGGGTCTTTAATGGCCGGTGGAGTCGGTGCCGTGAGCACGGGCGCCGGCGGCGCCCCCGAGGAGAAGTTGTCCGTCATGCCGGTGAGCCTGTCGGCGGACGGATGCCTCTCCCGAGAGCCCGCCGATGCTGGTACCGACAGCACCTGGCAGGCCCGCGCGCCTGCCCCGACGATGGGGGTGTGAGCAGCATGGTGAGCGCGTCCCGGCGGACGGCCGAGCGGCGGCGTCCCGAACTGGCGGCGTTCCTGCGCGGCCGCCGCGCCCGGGTGACCCCTCAGGACGTCGGTATGCCGCCGGGGCTGCGCCGCCGCACTCCCGGCCTGCGCCGCGAGGAGGTCGCCCAGCTCTCCGGTGTCGGCGTGACCTGGTACACCTGGCTGGAACAGGGCCGCCCCATCAACGCCAGCGGCCAGGTACTGGACGCCGTGGCCCGTACGCTCCGCCTGGACGACGCCGAGCGCGAGCATCTCTATCACCTGGCGGAGGTTGCGTACGCCCCCGCCCGTGAGGCGGACGCGCAGTCGGCCGACCCGGAGGTGCAAGGCATCATCGAGGCGCTGGTGCCGCTGCCCGCGGTGGTCTACAACGCCCGCTACGACATCCTGGCCGCCAACGCGGCCTACCAAGGCGTCTTCCCCACGACCGCACCGGCGCGCGGCCCGTCCCGCAACCTCCTGTGGCAGCAGTTCACCATGCCGCCCTGCTGCTGCACGATCGTCAACCGCGACGAGGAGTTCCCCGCCCTCGTCGCGCAGTTGCGTGCGGCGTACGGCCGTCATGTCGGCGAGCCGGCCTGGGAATCGCTGATCGGGCGGCTGTCCCGGACCAGTGCGGAGTTCGCGCGCCTGTGGGAGGCCGGGGACGTCTCGCCACGGGGAGACCGCATGAAGGTGATCCAGCACGCCTCGGTCGGTGAGATACGGCTGGTCTCGACGTCCCTGTCGGTGGGCGGCGTCCCGGAGACCCGGATCGTGGTCTACACCCCGGCCGATGAGGAGAGCCGGGAGCGGACGGCGGTGCTGCGTGGCATCCACGACCCGCTGACCGGCTGTCCGGAGCATCTGCGGCCCGCTTCCGAGGCCCGCGCGGAACTGGAGCGGAGGTGGCAGCTCAGCGGCCGGGCGCACAGGGAGCCCTGACCGCGCGGCCCCGGCCGGGCGGATCCGGCAGAACGCAGGGATCCCGCACGACACGGAGAACCGGGTAAACGGAGAACCGGGCACGCGGAGAACCGGCACAACGCAGAGATCCCGCCTCCGTCTGGAGGCGGGATCTTCCGGGCTGTGGAGCTAAGGAGAATTGAACTCCTGACCTCCTGCATGCCATGCAGGCGCTCTACCAACTGAGCTATAGCCCCGGGTCTTGTTCCGCTCCCCCGGGTTTCCCCCGGCGGCGCCGCGAACAAGAAGAACTTTAGCCTGCGACCTGCCCAGATGTGAAATCCGGTCTGCCGGGGGCGCCCGGCGGGCTCAGTCGTCGTCGCCGAGCACGGGCTCCGGCAGGGTGCCGGCATTGTGCTCCAGCAGGCGCCAGCCGCGCGCGCCCTCGCCCAGCACCGACCAGCAGCAGTTCGACAGACCGCCCAGGCCCTCCCAGTGGTGGGCCTCCAGGCCGAGCAGCCGCCCGATGGTGGTGCGGATGGTGCCGCCGTGGCTGACGACGACCAGGGTGCCGTCGTCGGGCAGCTTGTCGGCGTGGCCGAGCACGACGGGGGCGGCCCGGTCGGCGACCTCGGTCTCCAGTTCGCCGCCACCGCGCCGCACCGGCTCACCGCGCTTCCATGCGGTGTACTGCTCGCGGTACTGCGCGACGATCTCGTCGTGCGTCAGCCCCTGCCAGGAGCCCGCGTAGGTCTCCCGCAGGGCCGCGTCGTGCGTGACCTCCAGGCGGGTGAGCGCGGCCAGCTCGCTCGCGGTGGTCGCGGCCCGCTGCAGGTCGGAGGCGACGATGGCGTCCGGCCCGAGGGCGGCGAGCAGGCGGGCGGCGCGGCGCGCCTGGCCGCGGCCCTCCTCGGTCAGCTCGATGTCCGTCGACCCCTGGAACCGGCGCTCCAGATTCCAGGCCGTCTGGCCGTGGCGCCAGAGGACGATGCGGCGGCCCCGGCCGCCCTTGGTGCCGTTCAGAGCAGCTCTCCGTCCTGCTCGCCGGCCGTGGCCTCGGCGTGCTCCGCGGCCTTGCCGCGGGTGGCCTTGGCCTCCTCGGGGAGGTCGATCTCGGGGCAGTCCTTCCACAGGCGCTCGAGCGCGTAGAAGACGCGCTCCTCGCTGTGCTGGACGTGCACCACGATGTCGACGTAGTCGAGCAGGACCCAGCGGGCCTCGCGGTCGCCCTCACGGCGGACCGGCTTGGCGCCGAGGTCCTTGTTGAGCCGTTCCTCGATCTCGTCGACGATCGACTTGACCTGGCGGTCGCTGGGTGCCGAGGCCAGCAG